>CAHJWL010000008.1 GCA_903642235.1 Acidobacteriaceae bacterium
CTCCATGCCCCCGCCACCGCTCCATGCACCCTCCACTGCTCCATGCACCCGCCACCGCTCCATGCACCCGCATCGCTCCATGCACCCGCACCGCTCCATGCACCCGCCACCCGCTCCATGCACCCGCCACCCGCACCCTTTGTTGTCATCCCGTAGGGATCTGCTTCTCTACCGGGAACGTCTTCTTGCCCAGCCCACCTGCTCTTGCCCTTCTGCTTCCTCTTCTCCCTTCTGCCTTCGCCTCTCTGCTTCCGCCCTACCTCTCCCACGCCGCAGCGCGCACCGCCCAATCCTCTCCGTAGAGCCCTAGAGTTCATTCGCAGCCATCGCAGTTGCTCCCGCGCCCGCGATGGCTTTCATCCCACACGCCGCTCTCGCCATCTCACGCAGGTCCGCCTCGCCGCCAGGTCCCCGCATCAGCAGTTCGCTAGCCGAAGCCGCATAATCAAACCTCGAGGTCTCGCCATGGCATCGCCCGACACCACGCCGCGCCAGCACGCCCGCACCGGCCCCGCCGTCCCTCAGCCTCCTGAACCCACCCACGCCGAGCGCGTCCGCACTCTGCTCGCCGCCGTCACCACCGGCACCCTCTCCAGCGTCTCCGGCAAACACCCTGGCTTCCCCTTCGGCTCGCTCATGCCCTTCGCCCTCGACGACGCCGGCCGCCCTCTCTTCCTCATCAGCAACATGGCCATGCACACCCAGAACCTCCGCGCCGACGGGCACGCCAGCCTCTTCGTCGCCCAGCCACCGTCCGATGGCGATGTCCTCGGCTCCGCCCGCGCCACTGTCGTCGGCCTCGCTGAACCCGTTCCCGCCGCCGAGCTCCCCCGCGTCCGCGACCTCTACCTCGCCGCCCACGAGAACAGCCGCTTCTGGGTAGACTTCGCCGACTTCCACTTCTTCCGCCTCGAGCCCGTCGACGTCTACTTCGTCGGCGGCTTCGGCGTCATGGGCTGGACCACCGCTGAGGACTACGCCTCCGCGTCACCCGATCCACTCGCTCCCTCCGCCCCCGGCATCCTCGCCCACATGAACGCCGATCACGTCGAGTCCATGGTCCTGCTCGCCAGGACCCACGCTCCCGTCGACCTCGACCCCGCCCGCATCACCTCCGCCGCCATGACCTCCGTCGACCGTCTCGGCTTCACCCTCCGCCTCACCACCGCCGACGGCGCAAAGTCAGCCCGCATCAACTACTCCGGGGAGTGCCGTACCCCGGCCGAAGTCCGCCAGGCCCTCGTCGCAATGGTCCAGCAGGCCCGCCGTACCCCGTAGCCTCCTGCAAGCCTTCCCACCCCGTCACACCTCCATTCCGGGAAGACTCAGGCCCAACTGACCTTCCGCCCGCAAAGGAGGCCAGCGTAGCCGCTGCCGAAGAACCTCAAACCTGTAGACTCCCCAGCCAGCGTCATGAGGACGCGTCGTGCCGCATCACACCTGCCGGCAGCCGACGCCGCCGCCGCATCCTGAGAAATGACCTAAACTAACCGGAGCATGAATCTTCTGAAGTCCGCGCTCCTCGCCGTCCTGCCTCTCGCTCTTGCCCCCCTTGCCCGCGCCCAGGGTGCCGTCTACGGCATGGTGACCGCCCAGAACCTCGGCAGCCTCACCTACTCGACGGTCGGCACCGGCACCGCCAGCACCCCCGTCACCAGAACCAATGGCTCCTTCTCCCCTATCGGCGGTGTGGGCGGCGTCTACTACGACTTCCGCAACATCGGCCGTGTTCGCCTCGGCGTCGACCTGCGTGGCTCCATCGCGTCGTCGACCCACGGTGCTGACCCTACCTCCGCCGGCTCCGGCGGCCGTCTCTACACCGCCATGGGCGGCGTCCGTGCAACCTTCCCCACCCGCTACAAGCTCCTCGCTCCCTACGTTCAGGGCTCTGTCGGGTTCGCCCGCACAGACGGCGGACGCACTCCCAACGCCAGCTTCAACGGAGCGCTTCCCTTCGAGAACGGGCACATCGTCATCGATCACGGTCTCGCCTACCAGGGCTTCGCCGGCCTCGACCTGAAGGTCCTGCCTCTCATGGACATTCGCATCGCAGAGTTCGGCATCGGCGCCATCTCCGGGATCACAAACCAGTCCGGAGCCCACCTGCTCGAGTCAGTCGGTGTCGGTCTGGTCTTCCACTTCGCCAACTGAACATGGCCTGCCCGGCGCCCCTGCCGCCCTGTCCGTACTCTCGGGGACGGTCAGCCCATGCCAGCCGTATTCGTCAGACGCGGAGGCACGCGGCGAAGCGACAAAAAATCTTATTGTCTGAGGCCATTGCTGACCCCAATCAACCTAAGCCTCGTAAAGCAGCATTTCGCGACCAAAATGCTGCAGAGAAGGCTTCCGAAGAGCATTTAGGGGCATGCAAAAAGCCGCAAAGTGCGCGGCCGTCTCCGTCAACCTTATCTGTTATGGTGCCGAAAAGAGGACTCGAACCTCCACACCCTTGCGAGTACGTGGACCTGAACCACGCGCGTCTGCCAATTCCGCCATTTCGGCACTACCCACGAATCCCTTCAAAACAAAGGGCTTGGCGCCGTGAAGTCCTAGTCTCTCAAACTCCCTACACCCTGTCAAACCGCGTTCTGCCGCTATGATGGCTCAGAGTGATCGCGTCCACAGGGAGGCAACGTGTCATGGCAGAGCAGCAACCCGTTCAGGAAGAAGCAAACATCAGCGGAGCAGAACGGCTTCCAGAGGGCATCGCCAAAGACATCCGGAAGCTCTCGCACGATCTTTCAAATGCTTTAGAGATCGTTGTTCAAACGTCGTATCTGCTTGGCACAGTTGAGCTTAAAGATCCTGCGACAGAGTGGCTGCGTATGCTCGAAGACGGTGTTTCCCGAGCCCTGGAGCTCAATAACGCCCTTCGCACCACCATTCGGCAACACTCGTCCTGACTCCGCAGCCATCTGCAGCAGAGTCCACTAGGCATCGATCTTGGCCGCAGGGGGTGTTCGCCTGCGCGGCACAGCGGCCATCGCTGCACTGGGTCCAGCATCTTTGGTCTCGGGTTTCGAACCGGAGGCCTGTGCCGCCAGTCGCGACAGCTTCGCTGCGTGCTGCTCGAACAATCTGTCGATCTGCTGCAGCAAAACCTTCGTCTGCGTCGCCTTTACCAGCACTTTATCGGGAGCGCCATCGTCCCACCCTTCATCATCCACGGGAAACGCCGTAAGCAGCGCGACCGCAGGATGGTACGACGCAGTGCGAGCGGCCCGAACCACCTCCGCGCCGGCAGCATCGTTCTCCATGCGCATATCGGTGATCACCATGTGGTATTCGTTCAACCGGATCTTGGACCGGGCCTCCCGTGCCGAGGCAGCAGTGTGCACGTCGAATCCACTGATCTCGAGCACAGCCTTTAGGGTCAGCAGCACTGTCACTTCATCGTCTACAAGCAGAATACGGCGTTTCATTCTCTTCAGAGTCTCCGGAGATCAACGTGAATACAGCTTCATAACCGCTCTTTCAGGGCTTCTCGAGTGCGCGGCAGGCTTAGAATAGCAGTGGGTCAAGAGGCTGCGAGTGATATACTCCACCCTGCGGCATAGGGATTCAGAAACTTCCGCATTCCATCAACATTCAATGCATGGCGTCCCTGAGCGACGCTGTGGAGGCTAGTTATTCCCCCTATCGATAAGCGTACGGCGAAATCTTTCATCCGGACGAACGAGCGGATTCGCGCACGAGAGGTGCGCGTCATTGACGAAAATGGTGAGCAACTCGGTGTAATGGTGCCTTTTGAAGCACTGAAGATGGCACGCGAGCGCTCCCTTGACCTGGTTGAGATCTCCCCAAATGCGGTTCCTCCTGTTTGCAAGATCCAGGACTATGGAAAGTTTCTCTACGAGAAAGACAAGAGCGACCGGGCCGCTCGTAAGAAGCAGAAGGTGATCACCATTAAGGAAGTCAAGTTCTCCGTCACAGTGGATGAGCATGACTACCAAACCAAAAAGAACCAGGCTGTGCGTTTCCTCGGCGATGGTGACAAGGTGAAAGCCTCCCTGCGGTTCAAAGGCAGGCAGATGGCACATCGCGATCTGGGCTACAAGATCATTAACCGGCTCATTCTTGATATAGGCGAGGCGGGGACGGTGGAGTTTATGCCCCGCATGGAAGGGACGACCCTGCACGCTATTCTTGCGCCTTCGAAGAAGGCTGAACCACTCCCCAAGAAGCCGGCAAGCGCTCCTGCCTCGACAGAGTCACTGGCTGCGAAGGTCTAGCTCCACACCTTAATAATCGGCCTGTAAAAACCCCTCTTTGGAGGGGTTTTCCGTGCTCCCGGTGAAAGCACTCCCATAGTTGATCGCTCCAGCACGCCGAGAACTGATGGTGCGAGCCGACCTGGATCACGCATCTCTGCGTCAGATCTCCGTCACATCCAGGACTCGCCGCCGTGTCGCAGCTAAAGCCAGTACCTTAGTAACGTGACCCGTTAACAACCTGCGTAAATCATTCAAAACGGTAGACTTGCTTCAACCTTGATCTTATGTTTGGTGCAGCTTAGATGTCCAGCAAATTCAAGGAAACGCACTACAACTTTCGGAGCATACTTCACATGAAAAACATCGTTCGCGCCTTCGTCGTCGCTCTCGCTCTCACCGGATCCGCCGCCTACACCCAGATCAACATGCATCAATCCACGATCCTTACAGGCAAGACGAGCTCCTGTCCCGCACCGATGTGCATGCCGAACGAGCCGGAAAAGTGCGGATGGAAATAGTACCTTCGTACTGTCCGCCTCACTTTTTCCTTGCGACCGCGTAGTGGCTCATCTAGTCTCGTGGTCTGGGTAAAGGCGGACGACATGAACGCGACTTCTACCGACATCCTCTGCTTATTTGAAACTGTTTGTTGTGCTGCAGCACTGATTGGCTTGTACAAATCGAAGCAGATACGGCAGTTCTCCGCGTTTGCGGTCCTTCTATCAATACGCTTTGCAGGCGATGTACTCTGCCTCGGGTTGTCGGAGGGAAGTAGCCTTGTAAGCGACCGGCACCTTGCATACAAGTTTTACTTTTTCGCATACTGGATCAGCTACGCCCTTGAAGCCGTAATCTCCGTCTACGTCGTCCTTGGGATCTTTCAGCTCGCCATGGTTCCGCTTCCTGGCCTTCGGAAACTGGGAATGCTTGTATTCCGGTGGGCCGCAGCGATCTCAGTGGCTCTCGCCCTGATCGTAGGTGCGGGTCCTCATGAATCCGGCAGACATCTGCTGCTTGCCTTCATGATGCAACTACAGCAGATCTCAAGCGTTTTGACGCTGTGCCTGCTGCTGTTTGTCTGCTTTGCAATCCGGCCGATGGGTTTGACTTTCCGCAGCCGGATCTTCGGGGTAAGCTTTGGACTCGGGTTGATGTCTGCATGCAATCTCTCGCAGGCGGCCTGGATAACCCACAGTGCTCATCTGAATTCCATCATCAATGTGGTGTCCGCCGTTACCGGGTGCCTCACACTGCTAATCTGGTCGGTTTACTTCGCCTTACCAGAGCCAAAGCGGCGGATTATTGTGCTTCCAACCACCTCTCCCTTCCTGCGCTGGAATCAGATCTCCGAAGTGCTTGGCGACGAGCCCGGCTTCGTTGCCGTGGGTGGGATCCCCCCAGAGGTCTTTGCGCCCGCTGAATTAGAGATAATGGCCCGAGCCTCCGCCAAGATGGCACTGCCGGCCGGAGAGTACGACCCCGCTTCTACAAACGTGACAATCAAGGGTCTAATCGCGTAGCAATCTCCCGGCCGGACGCGAACATAACCCCTGTCAAGAGGTCCATAGAGCATCGTTTGCTCCGACAATTCGTTAGAACACGTACTAAAACGCAGCAGAAAGGCCACCCAAGAGGGTGGCCTTTCTGCACGCCAGAAGCTATTCGCGCTCGGATCGTTTCCAGTTGATCAGGTCGCCAAGCGTTGTGCTGCTGCTGCTGTTCGATGCTGAGTTGCTGCCGCTGCCGGACTTGCCAGGGCCGCGATCGCGCTCCTTGTAGCTCTCGACCTCAACCCGGCTGGCCTCTTCGCCAACCGCCTTGATGCTGAGACCCACCTTCTTCTCTTCCGGATTCATCTTCACGATCTTGAAGTCATGCTCGTCGCCGACATTCAGTGTAAGCGGCTGATGATGTTCGTCGACCGCCTCTGAGACGTGGCACAGACCTTCAACACCTTCGGCGATCTCAATGAAAGCGCCGAACTGTGCTGTTCGCAGAACCTTACCCTTGATCACATCGCCGACGCGATGCTGTGCAAAGAAGGTCTCCCAGACATCCGGTTGCAATTGCTTGACGCCGAGCGAAAGCCGGCGGTTCTCTGGTTCCACACCGAGAACGATAGCCTTGATCTTCTCGCCCTTCTTCAAAACCTCCGACGGATGCTTGATGCGCTTGGTCCAGCTGAGGTTAGAGACATGAACGAGACCATCAATGCCATCTTCAATCTCGATGAAGGCGCCGAAATCTGTAAGGTTTCGCACACGGCCCTCGATCACAGCACCCACCGGGTATTTGTCCTCGAGCTGCTCCCATGGGTTGTCCTGTAGCTGTTTCATTCCAAGAGAGATACGGCGATCGTTCGGATTGACAGAGAGGATGATCGTATCTACTTCATCACCGGGCTTTACCATCTTCGACGGATGCTTCATCCGCTTGGACCAGGTCATCTCCGAGACGTGCACCAGGCCTTCAATGCCCTGTTCGAGTTCGACGAACGCGCCATAGTCTGTCACAGACAGGATCCGGCCGCGCACCTGTGCGCCGATCGGATATCGTTCCGTCGCATCCAGCCATGGATCGGGTGTCAGCTGCTTGAAGCCGAGCGAAACCCGCTGCTTGTCCTTATCGAACTTCAGGACTTTTACCTGAATTTCGTCGCCAACGTTAACCAGATCGCGGGGGTGCGTCAGACGTCCCCAGCTCATGTCAGTGATGTGGAGCAGACCGTCCAGCCCGCCCATGTCAACAAAGGCGCCGTAGTCGGTAAGGTTCTTCACTGTACCGGTGAGTACTGACCCCTCTTCAAGAGTCGCAAGCGTGACATCCTTCTTTGCGTTCTGATCCTCTTCGAGCAGCTCTTTCCGGCTGATGACCACGTTGCCGCGTTTCTTGTTCAGCTTGATAACGCGGACTTCAATCTCCGTGCCGATATAGCCGTCCAGGTTACGAACCGGGCGGATCTCTACCTGCGAGCCTGGCAGAAAAGCCTTGATGCCGATGTCGACGGTAAGACCGCCTTTGACCCGGCTCAGCACCATGCCCTTCACGGGCGTCTTGGTGTTGGCAGCCTCTTCCAGCTTGTCCCACACCTTGTGCCGTAGCGCCTTCTCGTAGCTGACGAGATAGCCGCCCTCTGCCTCTTCCCGTTCAACGACGACCTCAACCTGATCACCCGCGTTGAACTTCGAGACACCGTTGATATCCAGGACCTGCTCCAAAGGAATTAATCCTTCAGATTTCAGACCGATATCGACGACCACATGCTTGTCCGTTAGCTTGATGACCGTGCCGACGACGACAGCTTCTTCCTGCGTCAGATTCTGCGCTGCGGCACTCTCTGCTGCTTGTTCTCGATCAAAGCTGGCCAGAGCAGCGGCGAAGTCCGCGGAGTCATAGTCAACATCATCTTCAGCCCCCGCGCTCAGCGAAGCGAGCTGTTCGGAGCTTGAGGATGGGTTCGAGGCAGCGGCTTCCGATTGCACGGGAGCGGAACTCTGTATGGAGGCGTCTGGCTGGTTAGAGGAAGAGTCAATGGACGGAGCGGTAGGCTCGGTCGCTTCGGGCGCGAGGGTTTCGAGTTCGGTGTTCAGGGGTTTGCTCTCGGTGTGTTCAGGATTATGGTGGTCAACCATGATTAATGCGTGCTCCGGGACCCAAGATTCAATCCGCCAGCAGACCGTCGTCAGTGAATCGTCCGCCACCTCGGAAAGGCGTCGTTTCAACTCTTCATAGCGTCGACTTGTCGGTTAGGAATGACGTACTTCCAGCAGTGGAGCGGCTGCACTTGGGATCCCACACGCAGGGGCTCACTAGAAAGAGTATGACGCCCGGCACAATACGTCAACAGTTGCAGATGACCGACCGCCATGCTACGCGCGGTGAGCCCGTCTTATACTCACCTGATGGACAGACTTTGGACGCCCTGGCGGCTGGAGTACATCACCGGCAAACAGACCTCCCGCAAAGGTGTTCCCGAGGCGTTGAATGCATGGCCCGGCGAGGATACGTCCTGTGTCTTCTGCAATATGCTGGGTGCCGTGCAGTGGGCCAAGTCGACAGGCATGCCATCGGATGCGGCGGAACAGGCCGCTGGAGTCCTGCTCCTCGAGCCGCACTGTTTCGTCTGCCTGAACGCCTTTCCCTACACCTCGGGGCACCTCATGATTTTGCCGTATGTTCATACAGCAAGCCTGGCGGCGCTCCCATCCGAGACCGCCGCCGACCTGATCGGCCTTGCTCAACGCGCAGAGCTCTGGCTGCGAGAGTGCTACAGCCCGGATGGCCTGAACTTCGGCATGAATCTTGGGGAGGCTGCAGGTGCAGGCGTCGCCGGCCATCTGCACCTGCATGCGCTTCCGCGCTGGACGGGCGACGCCAGTTTTATGACAACCACCGCCGATACGCGCATCCTGCCGGAGACCCCCTTCCAGACATGGACCAAACTACGCCAGGCTATAGAAAAACAAGCAACTTAGAGGAAGGCACAAACATCTACATATTTTGATAAACACCTTTGAGGCACGTAAGCTATGAAAGCGAAACTCCCCCCAACTCTTGGGCTCTTCGGCCCGCACGGGACGAAGGTTGCCGCCTCCAGATCAAATATTCTCTCGCTCCGCGAGATCGCCTCGCCAGAGACCCCGTCCAGTCTCTTCTTCGAAAAGCGACTGCAGCTCATCAGTGAACGCGAAGGAGAAGATGCCGCGCTGACTGGAGGGACGCGTTCGCTGCACCGTCGCCTTCTCGCATTGAATATTGACGACACACGGAACGCTGCGCAGACCCATCCCGATCAGCTTCTGAAGATCCCTCAGGCTCGGATAGCCTAGCTTCCGAGTTTCCGTCTTCCATTCAACTTCCTGCTCTAACCTGCCTGTCCGCTTGCGGGATAGAAGTGCATCCCGCGATGGCGTCCGGTCGGCACCCTGATCGCCTCAAAGTTGGTGATCTTCCAGGCTCCCGTGGCGATCTGGTGGTAGATCCGCGTGTAGTGATAATCCCCATTGAGAGAGGCGACGGCTCCCGTCCCCTCGACTTTGGCCTTCACCGTTACAATCGCGACCTGTCCAACCAGCTTGATTTTCATGTCCTGCAGATCCAGTCGAGTAAGTGTCACGGTATGGCTTTTCAGTCGAGCCAGTTGTTGCGCCTTGGTCGTCACCTGCCCGGTTAGAGTGATGCCGACATAGTCATCCGCCAGCATGTGATCCATGGTCACGATGTCTCCGGAGAGCTGCGCTATCCGCCACTGCATCTCCAGCTGCTCAATCTGCCGCTTCGTATCCTTTTTGGCCTGCCAGGCATGCCCGGGCGTCGCTGCCATGGCAAGACAGAGCACTAAGAGCAGCCCTACGGTTTGCCCGCGGAGACTTGACGGAATGGGCACGATGGGAAACATCGATTTACCCGGATACTAGACCGCCTTCGAAAGCCCGTCAAAGCTCCCTTTGGGGGACACGACCTCGCCGTGGTAACACTCACGATCCCCGAACTATTGGCCTGACCGCACCTGACTTAAGACAACAAGATGCCGCAAGCGAAAGCACCGCACCCGACCCTTCAGCAGACAGCCGAAAGGGTCTCGACCTCGCGATCCCGCATCAGCTGGTACAAGCCTCCAACTGCAAATTTTTTGAAGTGCTCTGTCGCCCGATGCGCCGCGGCGGCGTTCTCATCCCGGTACTGCTCGTAGATCAACACTGTCGAGGGATCATCCTCGACAAAATGAGGAACGTACAGAACGCATCCGGGCTCCTGGCGCGAAGCCAGCGTGAGCGCGAGAAGCATCTCGCGAACTTCAGCGACATCGGTAGCGTGAAAGCGTAGGCGAACGGTAAAGCTGATCATAGGACCTGCCAAAGCATCGGTTGAGGAACGGGTCGCACCTGTCCTTCAGCACGACCGTCATCAGGCAGACAGAGTCTCCGCGAAAGCGGGCAGAGTGATCGTCTGATCGCGGTCCGGGCCCGTCGAGACCATACCGATCCTTGCGCCAGACTCCTTCTCCAGAAAGGTCAGGTACTCCTGCGCCAGGAGGGGCAGCCGCTCAAACTCGGTCACTCCCTCGGTCGAACAACTCCATCCCTTGAGCGTCGTAAACACCGGCTCGATCAAATCGAAGCCACGCATGTCCGCAGGGATTGTATCTGTCAGCTTGCCATCGACCTTGTAGTGCGTACACACCGGAATCTCGGCACACTCATCCATCACGTCCATCTTGGTCACAACCAGCCACTCAGTGGAATTAATCATGTTGGAGTAGCGCAGCAATGGCAGATCGAGCCAGCCGCAGCGTCGCGGACGACCCGTCACAGCGCCATACTCCTGCCCGCGCGCTCGTAGCAGCTCGGCGGAGGAGTCGTTGATCTCGGTCGGAAAAGGTCCCTCACCGACCCGGGTGACGTAGGCCTTGGTTACGCCGATCACCGTACCCATCCTGGTCGGCCCGACGCCCGTACCCGTCACGGCCCCGCCCGCCGTAGACGAAGAGCTTGTCACAAAAGGGTACGTGCCGTGGTCGATATCCAGCAGAGCTCCCTGTGCGCCCTCGAACATCACCTTCTGGCCGGCGCGGATCGCATCGTTCAGCAGGACTGCTGTATCAGTAACAAAGGGCGCCAGCTGCTCTGCGGCACGCGCATACTCCTCGTACATCTGCTTCGGGTCGAGCGGCTCTGTGCCGAATAGCGCGTGCGCGATCGTATTCTTCTCATGACACGCATTATTGATGTGCGTGCGCAACAGGGAGGGGTTCAGCAAATCCACCACCCGCAGGCCGTTGCGGTGCATCTTGTCTTCGTATGCCGGCCCGATACCCCGGCTGGTGGTCCCGATCTTCGTCCGGCCCGGCGCGTTCTCCGCTGCCAGTTCGATCATGCGGTGGTAGGGCAGGATGACCTGGGCACGGTTGGATACAAACAGCTGACCGCCCGGTCCTCCCTCGATCGGCAGACCGGCCTCTCGAAGCTTCTTGACCTCGCTCAGAAAAGCCATCGGATCAAGCACAACGCCATTGCCGATGACGCCCTTGCACTCCGGCCGCAGCACTCCACAGGGGATAAGCTGCAGAACAAAGCGCTTGCCCGAGATGATGACCGTATGCCCTGCGTTGTGGCCTCCGGCGTACCGCGCGACCACGTCAAAGTGCCCGGAGAGCACGTCAACAATTTTGCCTTTACCTTCATCGCCCCACTGGGCACCAAGAATGACCGCTGATTTGCGCTGTGTCACGAAAGCTTTTGTCTCCGGGGAACAAGCAGGTAGGACTTCCTTCAAGCAGAAGCCCGTCGGTAATTCTATACCGGCAGCCCTCCGGCAGCAGCGACCTGCGCGGTCGCCCCTCCGCCCTCGAAGGCAGGCACAGAGTCGGGGAAGAGACTGCGTGCTCTCGTCCATCCCGGACATCCCAGTCAGAAGCCCCAAACGGATCAGGCGCAGCACTGCCGATTGCGGAGGTTTCCATGATTCCAGCGGCCTCAAGGACCTTCGTGGAACGCACGGCATCTGTATCAACGTGCGTTGAGCACAGATGCTGTAGCTACCAGAGGACATGTGCCGGAGTTACCAGAGGTCGAGACCGTTGCCAATGGAGTAGACGCGCGCGTCCGCGGTCAGCGCATCGCCAGCGTATGGACCAGCGGCAAGCCGCAGACCTTCAAGAGCCCGGAGAGTGAGATCGAAGAGGTTCTGACTGGCGCCGTTATCGCCGGCGTGCGGCGCGTCGGCAAGACCATTGTTATGACGCTCACGCCCAGAGCTGACGCCGATCCCGACACGATCCCAGCAGAGTTTCTCATCCATCTCGGCATGACCGGTCGTCTGCTCGTCTCGCAGGCCGAGGTGCCCTTGCCCCCGCACACTCATGCGGTGCTTTCACTAGTCGACGGCCGCGAAGTGCGCTTTGTCGATCCGCGCCGCTTCGGTCGGCTCTCCGTGCACCGTGAGGCGTACGCCGGCCCCGGTGCGGAGCCTCTCACCATCGCGCCGTCAGACTTCGCCATGCTCTTTCGCGGCCGCCGCACCCCCATCAAAGCCGCTCTGCTCAACCAGTCTCTCCTCCATGGCGTCGGCAACATCTATGCGGATGAAGCTCTGGCCCGCGCCGGCATCCGTCCGCGCCGGCAGGCTGCCCGCGTCACCCGTGTGGAGCTCGAGCGCCTGCGCGTCGCGCTGGTCGAGGTGCTCAAGCGCGCGATCGAACTCGGCGGCTCGTCCGTTTCGGACTACGTCGACGCCGAGGGCATCGCGGGCTTCTTCCAGCTCGAGCACCGCGTCTACGCCCGCGGCGGACAGCCCTGCCGCATCTGCGGCACCCCCATCAGAAAAATCGTCGTGGGCGGCCGCGGCACGCACTTCTGCCCGCAATGTCAGCGGTAACGAGACTGCCGCAGCCAAAGAGACAGATCCGCGCTCACTCCGCACCCGGAACACATCCCTGCCGCAGCTCCGCCTGCGGAATCGTGATCTGCCGGCCGCGCGGAAGATAGCGAACCAGCCGTGCGGCACCGCCCTCCGCCTCCCGCACATTGAGCACGACCTCGTGGTCCGC
The DNA here is from genome assembly GCA_903642235.1 of Acidobacteriaceae bacterium. Taxonomy (GTDB): domain Bacteria; phylum Acidobacteriota; class Terriglobia; order Terriglobales; family Acidobacteriaceae; genus Edaphobacter. The sequence continues at coordinate 12,763 of CAHJWL010000008.1, forward strand.
GTCGCCATACCAGAACGACCAGCCCAGCAGGCTCTGGCCGTCGCGCAGGCCGGCCCGGAAGGCGGCACTCTCCGGGTCCACACCGCGCACCACCACGCCGCGCACAACGGCTCCCTTGCCGAGAAGAGAGGGCGGCAGGCCCAGCGCAAAGGTCCAGGCCGGCACGGCGCGAACGACAGCGCAGCGTCCGAAACTCTCCGGCAGCACCGGCACCTCCGCACCGCCTTCCGCAAAGCTTCGCAGACGCCCTACGGTCTCCGCATCCACAAAGCGCGCCACCATCGCAAAGATGCGTTCGTCTGAAAGCGGCTGTCCCGCGCCGGCAAGCAGTCCGCGCACCACATCATCAAGCGAAGCCCGGCCGGCCGTCTGCCGCAGGATCTCCGCATTCAGCCATAGCCCGATCACCGCTCCGCGCAGATACGGCACCCTGTATCGCACCTCGTCATCATCAAGTGAAATCGTCTGCTCGCCCTCCGCCGCCGTCGTCACAGGAGAGGCGAGATACTCACGCAGAACAGAGTTCACGCGCTTGAGGTAGCTCGCGCGATCGATCAGTTTGCTTCGCTCGAGCAATACGTCCTGGTAGTAGGTCGTAATCCCCTCGACGAACCAGGCCAGCTTTGACGCATCGGCCACTGGTCCGAGCGCAGACGGGTTCCAGGCATGGAACGCCTCATGCGCAAACAGCGACTCCGTCTCCGGCCCGAGGTGCTCCCCCGGTGCGAGCGTCAGGCTGAAAGCATGGGTAAACGCCGACCCACCGCCACCCGACGTACCGGCCCCGTACGGCGAGAGCACGACCGCATACCAGGGCGGTGCCGGCGTCTGCCAGAACGTCCGTTCCGCACCCAGAATCTCATGCACCTTGAGCGCGAGCTCCTGCTCGGAGAAGCTCCAGTGCCCGGCCACAGCCAGCAGCACCGGCCCGCCCAGCACTGTCACCCGCCGCGTCGCAAGCTCGCCCGTCACGAATAGCGCGCCGGCCACCTCGCTCCACGCGCCTCGCATCTCCTGGTGGGCCTCGGTTCCAAAGCTGGTGACGATGCCCTGCCCGGCCGGCAGATCCACGAAATCAAACGTCACCTGCACCGCAGCGTTTCGCTCCATTCTTGGAGCAATCAGTCCGTTCTCTCCGTTGAACAGACTTAAGCCCGGCTCCAGGAGCACACGATGGCGCTCTGCCGCTCGAAACGGCCCCGTCCAGTCCTGCACCAGGTCGTAGTTCAGCTGCATCGTCGTTCCCGGCTTTGCGTGCAGACTCAACCGCGATGGCCGTCCGATTGGTTCGAGCGAGACCGCGCTGCCGGTGATCTTCAGGTTCTCGACTGCCCGCTCCAGATCCCGCGCATCTGCCCAGGTTGACGGAAGCTCCAGCAACTCGGCGCCACCTGCTGGGGCCGAGGTCTCGAGCGTCACATGCACGCGACCCGGATGCGCAAAATCAAACCGGTACGCCAGCCGCCGGGGAAGATCGGCGCGCCCATCCACTCGCAGAGCCGGCGCGCGCCCCTGCGAAGGATCTGCCGCTTCGGCGCGGCACACCCCAGCCAAGACAACACACAGACAGACAAAGCTCTTCAGGCGACGCAAGGAACATCCAGGCTGGGAGTGCGTCCGTGGCTGATTCGCGCCATCTCCGGTACTCCACAGGAGTAAGTCTAGAAGAAGCGCAGCCCGTGATCATCCCTCGACCGTGCCGTGCGCTGCCCAGCGGGTCTTCCCACCGGTTTCGAGGTTGGCTTGGAAGGCATCAGGCTTGCGCAAGCCTCGGCCCCCCCCCACCGGCCTATTGCAGTCCGGCCGCGCGCTCTGCCGTGATCGCCGCACCCACCAGCCGGGCCGGTGGCTCATCCTTCACAATCTCAAGTGAGTAACTCTGCAGCGGACTCATCTTCACCATCTGCTGCACGTAATCGCGCAGCATGGCCAGGTCGACAAACCGGGCGTTAAAGCCGGTCAGAAAGAATTTGCCCGCCCCCTCCTGATGAATGCAGGTGGCGGTCGCCGCGGCCAGCGCCTTGTGCCACAGACGTTTGAACTCCAGGCATCGCAGATCGCTCGGCTGCCCATTCGGCAGCATCGTGTTTGCCGCCTCAAAGACCTCTTCCGGCTCCATATCCAGAAATCGCAGGCGCATGGCGCGGTGACCCATGATGCCTTCCATGTGGCCGCGTCCGCCGCACCCGCAGAAACGCTCCTTATCGTCGAGTGTGACCACCGAGTGGCCGCCCTCCCACACGCCCGGCGCAAACGGATACCGTCCATACCCGATGCCAATACCCAGCGTCCACACGCGGATGATGCTGTCCAGCTTGCCATGGGCCGCCGCCAGGCCCGCCGCCACCCCATCTGCGTCGTTCAGGACCGTCACCGGCACGTGCATGCCATGGTTTCGCAGCTGAATCTGCAGCAACTCCGCGATCCGTGCGCCCTTCAGTTGCGGCAGGTTCGGTGATTCCTCGACGACGCCGTTCCGGATCAGGCCCGGCAGCGCAACACCGATCGCGCTGATGTCCGGGGAGCCGTCCGCCACCTTACATACCTGCTCACAGATCGTCTCCACCAGAAGGTCCGTATGCAGCTCGACCAGCGCCCCTTCGTCATCCGTATCCGCAGGGTACGCAAGTGGCGTTCCCTGCAGCCTGTGATCAAGCACAATGCCGCAGAGAATTCGCTCTGAAAGTATGACGCCAATGGTCTTTGCCATGTAGTAACCCTGCCTTCAGGCGCCGGTATGGAGCCCGTTCTGTCGGCCGCCGGGTTACTCGAACTTGCTTACCCGGTTCAGCCCATTGAACGCCGCCACTTTATAACATTCGGCGAGTGTTGGGTAGTTGAACACCGTATCGACGAAATAGTCCAGTTTCCCGCCAAGCGCCATCACGGCCTGCCCGATATGCAGCAGTTCGCTCGCACCCTCGCCGATGATATGAACTCCCAGAAGGGTGTGGTTCTGGCGATGAAAGATCAGCTTCAGACGGCCCGTGGTATCGCCGCGAATCTGCCCGCGCGCGATCTCCCTGTAGTACGCCACGCCAACCTCATAGGGAACATCTTCCTCGGTCAGCTGCTCCTCTGTTTTCCCGAGAAAACTGATCTCCGGAATCGTCCAGATGCCATACGGATAGAAACTCGGGTTCGAAAGGATCGTCTCGTCCCCAAACGCCCGAGCCGCCGCGACCCGGCCCTGCTCCATCGACACAGACGCGAGCGACGGGAACCCGATCACATCGCCTACCGCGAAGATCGACGGACACTTCGTCCGGAAATCCTTATCCACAGGAATTCTTCCGCGCCCGTCAGAGTCCACACCCACCGCGCCCAGGTTGAGTTCGTCCACATTGCCATGCCGGCCAACGGCGTACAGCAGCGCATCCCCCTGCACCTTCTTCTTCGATTCGAGGTTCGCCACCACTGTGCCGTCTGGCATCTCCTCGACCGACTCCACCTCTTCGTTCAGTCGCATCGTCACACGCGAGTCGCGCAGATGGTAGCTCAGCGCCTCCACAATCTCCTGATCGGCAAACTCCAGCAGCCGTGGCCGCCGCTCGATCAACGTCACACGCACACCCAGCGCGGCAAACATGCAGGTGTACTCCACGCCGATCACGCCGCCACCCACCACGATCATCGTCTTCGGCAGATTCTTCAGCTCAAGAATCAGATCCGAGTTCACAATCGAGTGCCCGTTGATCGGCACCTTCTCCGACGTCGCCGGCTTCGTTCCCGTGCCGATGATGATGCTCTTCGACTCGTAAACGGTCGACCCGCGCGAGTTCGTCACCTTCACATGCGTGGCATCTTCAAAGGAAGCCGTGCCCACCAGCATCTCAATGTTGTTGCGCGAAAGCTGTGCCTCGGTGACGTCGATCTCCGTCTTGATCACATGCTGCACCCGGAAGGCCAGATCCGCCATGGTGATCCGCTCCTTCACCCGGTAGTTCATGCCATAGATCGATTTGTAGTTATAACCGGAGAGATGCAGCACGGCCTCGCGCATGGTCTTCGACGGAATCGTCCCTGTGTTGATGCAGGCACCGCCAACCACCTCGCGCATCTCAATCAGCGCAACCTTTTTGCCCAGCTTGGCACCATAAATAGCGGCGCGCTGACCCGATGGGCCGGAACCAATAACGATTAGATCGTAGACACTGCTCATGCGCGAGTACGTTCTTCCCTTTTGCCGTTTAGGGCCGCGGTCATCTCTCGCCGCGGCGATCCTGCTCAGGACCGTTTGTCACTGCCATCCAATACTCTCGAGTAATGATACCGCCCGTCCGATCACCACGGGAGCGTGTACCCCTGCAAGGGCTCCACTACGCCATTACAGACCGGCGATTCTTTCAAGGCGATGAACGTCAGCGCGGGCACGCACTCCTCGCCCAGACACGGCAACTCGCCTCCTCCGGCGTTGACTTCCTCCAGCTTCGCGAGAAAGACCTGCCCCCGGCCGATCTGCTCGCTTTGGCCGTTGAACTCAAGCGCGTTCTCGCCCCCGGATTCCGGCCGCGCCTGCTCCTGAACGCCCCGCTCTCGCTCGCTCTGGAAGCAGCAGCCGACGGCCTTCACCTGCCCGGCGGCTGGGACCCCGAGGATCTCCCGGCGGCTCGTCGGGCCTTTCGGGATGCTGGTCGTCCCGTCCCGATCCTCAGCGTCAGCACTCACTCCCTCGCTGACGTTCACGCCGCCCGCGGGGCCGGAGCCGATCTCATCCTCTTCGGTCCTGTCTTCGAAAAACGCGTGCAGGGCGAGCTGGTCCGAACCGGCCTGGGACTGAGCGCTCTCACCGACGCGGCCCTTGCCGCCGGCCCCACGCCGCTGCTCGCCCTCGGCGGCATTACCCCGGAGAGCCTACCCAGCTGCCTCTCCACTGGCGCAGCCGGTGTCGCCTCAATCCGCTTGTTCCTCCCGCGGACGCTTCCGCTCTGCACAGATGAGGTCCCATGAGAGTCAACCCATGAGAAAATAGAGACAGGGCCATGCTCATTACCCCGTTTGATCTCGCCAAAGAACCTCTCGCACTTAATCAGACCCTAGCTGCAGACGCGATGGAGTACACCCCCGACGTTCTGCAGTCCGGACCGCTGTCCGTAACCGGCCAGGCCGATCTCCTCATCGAGCATCACGGCCATAAAGAAGTCGTTGAGGATATTCGGCTTCGCGCCCACTACGACGGAGATTTCACCCTTCTGTGCGCACGGTGTCTGGATCCCGTTCCACAGCACCTGTCGGGCGACTTCGATCTGATCTTCCGGCCCGAGGCCGCCGACAGCGACTCCGGCGAGCGCGCCATCACGGAAGAAGAGACCGAGATCGGGTATTATGAAGAGCGCGGGCTGGTGCTTGAGGATGTTGTGCGCGAACAGGTGCTTCTCTCGCTGCCGAACCGGACGCTCTGCAGTCCGGACTGCAAGGGGCTATGCCAGCACTGCGGCACAAATCTGAACGCGGCCAACTGCACCTGCGACAAGACATTGGCCGATCCGCGATGGAGTGCTCTTGCCGGTCTCGCAGGCAAGCTCTCCTCCTGAACCGGACTGCATCGCACACGATCTTCGTTTCACTCTGATGTTTGCTCATGACTTCTGTTTCGACCGGTGGCCAAGCCCCGGCGAGACACCCGAAAGAGAGACCGCAATGCCGAATCCAAAACGACGTCACTCCAAGCAGCGCACCGCCAAGCGCCGCAGCCACGACTTTCTGACCCCGACCGGCGTCTCCGAGTGCCCGAACTGCAAGGAGCGCAAGCTTCCGCATCGCGCCTGCCGCGCCTGCGGAGAATACAAGGGGCGCGCCGTTCTGGCCGTCAAAGAAGCGAGCTAACTCTTACCGCTGCACGAGAACCTGCCCCCTCAGCTGATGCCACTAGACATCGTCGTCGATGGAATGGGTTCCGACAAGGCCCCCGAATCCGAGATTCGCGGGGCCATCTCTGCGTGCCGCACCCTGGACGTCCGTGTTCTGCTTGTAGGTCTCGAAGACCGCCTGCAACCGGCTCTTCACCACGCTCTTGCAGGCGGGCACCTGCCTATAGAAGTCGTCCACGCCCCGGAATGGATCAGCATGGAGGACAAAGCCGCACAGGCCGTCCGCACTAAGCGCGACTCCAGCATGCGTGTTGGCCTGAAGCTCGTCCGCGAAGGCAAAGCCGCCGGCTTCTTCACTGCCGGCAATACGGGCGCCGCCATGGCAACGGCAAAGATGGTTCTGGGTATGCTCTCCGGCGTCGATCGCCCGGCTCTTGCTGCCACCCTGCCTACCACCAAGGGCAGCCCCTCGCTTCTGCTCGATGTGGGCGCTAACGTCGACTCCGACCCTGAAAACCTCGTGCAGTTCGCCCTGATGGGCAACATCTACGCCTGCAACCTGCTTCGCATCGCCAGTCCCCGCGTCGGCCTGCTTTCGATCGGCGAGGAAGACTCCAAAGGCAACGCCCAGACGCGCGACACCCTTCCGCTGCTTCGCCAGGCGGATCTCCACTGCGTCGGCAACGTCGAAGGCCGCGACCTCTTCAACGGTCAAGCCGACGTAATCGTCTGCGATGGCTTCGTTGGCAATGTCGCCCTCAAAGCCAGCGAGGGTCTCGCCAAGCTGGTCAGCTCGTCGCTGCGCGAGAGCCTCAAGTCCACCGTCACCTCGCAGATCGGCGCTCTCCTGTCGCAGAACGCCTTCAAGAGCTTCAAGAAGCGGCTGGACTATACCGAGTACGGCGGCGCTCCTCTGCTCGGAGTCCGCGGCGTCTGCATCGTCGGCCACGGCTCGTCTAACGAAACCGCCGTGATGAACGGCATCCGCGTCACCGCCGAGTTCGCCCATGCCGAAGTCAACGCCGGCATCGAAGCTGCCATGCACGCCCGCAAACAGCAACTCGCGCACTCCACCGAAGCCATCCCCGCGACCGCCCCCCCCGACGCCTAGACCAAACCAGTCACGGTAGCAGCTCCTGGCCCTCTGCTTCGCCCAATGATCCATTTGTTGTCATCCCGTAGGGATCTGCTGTTGCAATTGCGCTGGACGCGCCGCCACTTCCTCCTTCACAAGTCTCTAGCTCTGCCGCGGCTGCGCCAGTACCAGCCCACGCGGCGTCGGCAGCAGCAGCACCCGCAGCAGTCCCTCCCGCTCCATCGTCAGTGCCGCCTCCCGCACCGTCTTCAGGTGCGAGCTTGCATCGTGGATCACGATCAGTCCATGCGGGTTCATCTGCGGCAGATACCGCTTCACCTCCGCCTCGCGCAGCTCCGGGTCCGAATCTGCAAACAGCAGATCGATCGTCCCCTCGACCGTCATCTCGAGCGAGCTCTCATTCCGCAGCTCCATCCACGGCAGCAGCGGCGATCCAGCCAGCCGCTCCTTCGCCTTTGCATACACCACCGGGTCAAACTCGCACGAGATCACCCGCCCGCGCCCGTTCCGCTCCAGGCCGCGCGCGATCCACTCCGTCGATACCCCCAAAAAGGACCCGGTCTCCACCACCAGCTCCGGCTTCAGCGTCGTCACCAGCGTCGCCAGCAGCTCCAGCACCTCCACCTCGGCCGTCATCGAGTCGATCATCGACCAGCGCTCCGGATGCGCACACTCCGGCGTCGCCCGGTGATACTCCGGCAGCTGGGCACCCGCCGCGCGCTCATGCTGCAGCATCACCTTGTGCTCCTGCTTCAGCTTCTTGCCAAACCATCCCATAGCAGCCAAGTCTACCGTCCCGTCGCCGTCCGGAAAGGCATCTTACGCAGGGACAGAGAGAGGAAAGCGATGAGCAAAGGATGGACAGTTCGCGACATGCCGCGGCAGGATGGCCGGCGCGCTATCATCACCGGCGGCAACAGTGGTATCGGCTACCACACTGCTCTTGAGCTCGCCCGCCACGGAGCCGCCGTCGTTCTTGCCTGCCGGAGCCGCGCCAAAGCTGAGGATGCCGCGCTCCATCTCGGCAAGGAGGTACCCGGCGCGAACGTGGACGTCGCCGCTCTCGACCTTGCCTCGTTAGAATCCGTTCGCAGCTTCGCTGCGGCAGAGCTCGCCCGGCCGGAGCCGCTCGATCTGCTCATCAACAACGCCGGCATCTATGCCCCGCCCCAACGCCGCGAGACGAAGGAGGGCTTCGAGCTGCAATTCGGCACCAACGTTCTCGGCCATTTTGCCCTCACCGGCCTGCTCCTGCCAAAGCTTGAGGCCCGCGCAGCCAGGGTCGAAGGCGCTGGCGACCTGGTACAGGGCGAACATCTCCTGCCGCGCGTCGTGTACGTCTCCTCCATCGCTCACAAGTTCGGCAAACTCCATTTCGACGACCTGCAGTTCACGCATCAATACTCCCCGTCCGCCGCGTACCAGCAGTCAAAGCTGGCCGATCTAATGCTTGCCTTTGAACTCGACCGCCGCCTGCGCACCCGTGGCTCCGCCATTCTGAGCCTCGCCGCTCATCCTGGCGTTGCCAACACCAATCTCTTCCTCACCGAGGACCACCAGGGAGTTGAACGCACACTCCGCACCTTGCTGGGCCACATCATGGAGCGCGTCCTTAACACCGGTGCCGGCGGAGCCGTGCCAACGCTCTTCGCCGCCGCTGCTCCCGGAGCCATGCCCGGCGGCTACTACGGGCCACAAAGCTTGTTTGAGACCCGCGGCGGCGACGCAGTTCCCGCAAAAGTTGCCGCGCCGGCTCGCAACACCGCCGAAGCCACTCGCCTCTGGAGTGCCTGCGAGGATCTCACCGGCATCCGTTATCTGTAACATGCTCTGCTACATACCGTGACGTATCGGTTGCATCCCGCAAAAGTCTGCTGTTCTCCTGCAACCCAGCAGCTTTCTACCGTGACCGACACGCCAGCATGCCCCGCAAGAGTCTGCAAAGTCGCTCGCTTACCCTTGGCGCAGCGCGAAGGCCGCGCCCCGCAGTACCATAGCCCACAGGACACTTCCTGCACGAGATCCGCAGTGCCACACACTTCTTCCACGCTCTTCGACGTCGCGATCGTCGGCGCAGGACCCGCCGGCTGCACCGCTGCGGCCCGCCTGGGCGACGCTGGTCTGCGCGTTCTTCTGCTCGAGAAAGCCAAAGCCTTCCCGCGGGAGAAACCATGTGGCGGCGGCATCACCGCTCGCGCCCTCACGCGCCTTCCCTTCACCCGCGATCTCCTCCGCGAGGTCCCCGTCAACGCTCTCTCGAAGATGTACGTCGAAAGTCCCGATGGAACCGGCTTTGAATACGCCGATCCTCATGGCGACCCCATCCTCTACCTCGTTCGCCGCATCGACTGGGACGCCGCACTCTTCCGCCGCGCCGGCGCCCGCGTCTCCGAGCTCGCCATGGGTGCAATCGTAACGGGAATGGTCACAGATCCTGACGGCGTCACCCTCACCTGCGCTTCATCTTCAGAAAACCCCGATGTACGCACCTTCCGCGCCCGCGTCGTCCTCGGCGCCGACAGCGCCAACTCCGTCATCGCCCGGCTCAGCGGCCTTCGCACCGGCGAGGTCCACGGCCAGTTTGCCGTCGACATGATGGAGGAGACACCGTATACGCAGCTCGACACGCCGCACCGCGATCGCGTCACCCTTCTCCTCAGCCTCCCTTCAAGCTACGGCTACGGTTACATATTCCCCAAGCAGAACCACATCAATCTCGGCTTCGGCTCCGGTCCGGACTACTTCGTCGAGCACGTTCGCGGCCGCGCCAAACAGCACCACCTCGGCTTCGTCGAGCAGATGAAGGCCCGCGGCTTCGCAACCGGCGAGAGCCACCCGGAAAACTACCGCGCCTTTCCCATCCCCATCTCCGGCCCGCTCGATTCCACCTACGCCGACCGCGTCCTGCTCGCCGGAGACGCCGCCGGCATGGTCAACGCCTTCTCCGCCGAGGGCATCTACTTCGCCATGGTCTCAGGCGATCTCGCCGCCGACGCCATCCTCGCCGCGCATCGCGCCAACCGCTTCGACGCCCGCCAGCTCGCAAGCTACCAGGCCGCCTGGGAGCGCGAGATCGGCCCCGAGCTCCGCCACTCCGTCGCCATCCAGCGCCGCCTCTTCACCGAGCCCGGCCGCGTCAACTCCCTCGTCCGCCGCGCCACCGCCGACCCGGAGCTCAAGAGCCTGCTCTGCGGCTACAGCATGGGCTTCAGCACCTACGAGCAGCTCCGCTCGCACATGGCCCGCGTCGTCATGCCGCAATGGGTCTGGGGCAAAGTCACAAGCAAAGCCCGCGCCCTCGTCGGCGCCTGACCCATTGCCCAACGCGCGGCACTAACTCGCCGAGTCGACCTCTTTGGTTGTCATCCCGTAGGGATCTGCTTCTCCACCGAGGCACACCCTAAAGAGATTCAGCCGCCCTCTTCATCGCCCCGCCACTCGTACCAGCACCAACGCATTCGGCTCCAGCGTCAGCGTCAGCGCGCCACCCTTCAGCGCCGTCACCTCGGCCGGCGGCAGCGCCGTCTTCTTGTTCATCGTCTCCACCTGCTCCGGTGTCGGATACTGCGGCTTGCCCATCGCCGCATACACCGGCAGCACGTTGCCATGCTCGTTATCGACGCGGTCAATCGTCACCCGCGCATCTGCCGGCACACCCTTGAACCCCAGCACCATCGTCTTCGACTTCGCATGCAACGTCGAGCTCGGCTGCCCATTTGCCGCCGAATCCACGATGTTCCACGCCGCAATCGCCAGCGAGCCATCCACCTGCTTCGTCACCAGCACGTCCTTCGCCTCACTCGCGTACCGCCGGTCTCCCAACTGGTGCAGCAGCCCAAAGTCGTAGAAGCTCGGCTTATTTATGCCGTACATCGCCCGCAGGCCGAAGTCTCCACGGAACGGCCGCTCCGATGGCCCACCCTCTTCAAACACATCCGAGAACGTCCAGAAGCTCATCATGTCGACCTTACCGTCACACTGCCGGATCGTGTCCGCCAGCGCCGGCCCCACATACGTCGTGTCCCGCGCCTCGCTCTGCCCCTGCACATTCCACTCCGTCCAGAAGAGCGGCAGCGACGCCCGTCCCGCAGCCTTCATCTGCCCGCGCACCTTGTTGATCGCAAGCGCCACCCGCTCATCCGGTGGTGTATCGCGCGGCACGCTCGAGTCGTCCGGAAAGATGTTTTCAATCTCCTCATCGGCATAGCCATGGCTCGAAACAAAGTCGATCGGCACACGGTGCTCGTTTACATACTTCAGAAAAGTATCCACCCACTGCGCCGCCGCCGTTGCCGGCCCGCCCACCAGAAGCCGCGGGCTCACCGCCTTCAGATCCCGCGCCGTATGCTCGTATAACTCGAAGTAGCTTTTATCCCGCGGAATACCGCCCCAGAAATCGATGTTCGGCTCATTCCAAACCTCGAAGTACCACGTCGCCACCTCGTCCGCGCCGAACCGCGCTACCAGGTGTCTCGCGAACGCCGTCATCAACGCATCCCACGCTGCCATCGACTTCGGCGGCGACACGTTCTGCTTGTACCAGAACGGATGCAGCGCGTCCGGATTGAACGCCAGCTTCTTCGGCATGAAGCTAATCTCCACCATCGGCTTCACCTGGTTCTTCAGCAGCCCGTCGTAGATCTGATCCACGTAGCTGAAGTTGTACACCGCATTGCCGTGCTCATCCTCGGTGTACACGCCGTTCTCATCGAGCAGGATCCCGTGCGCCCGCACGTACTTGAAGTCCGTGATCGCATGCACAGCTCGCAGGTCGTCCCGGTAGCTCTCCCGCAAGGAAAGGTTCGCTCGTCCCGACCCAAACATCTCCTCCCAAAAGTGTGGAAACGCGGTCGCCGGAGCATTCGCGTCAATCGCAATGCGCTCCTGCGCCGGAAGCCCAGGTGTTGAGACAACGGCCAGCAGAGCAAGACACCGAACGAAGTTCATAGAAGCTCCCTCTTTGCGCCCTTGAGTCTAAGCCCTTCTGCGACATGCACCCTAGCGGCGCGCCCGCACCGGGTACTGCACCGTCTCTCCCGTCCGCTCATTGCGCACAGAGAAGCTTCCATCCTTTGCTCCAGTAAGCTCCAGCCCACGCCCCGCATCCGCTCCGAGCGGATTCGCGATAAAGCGCATCTCCGTATTCTTCGGTCCGCCTTCCGCCGAGCTATGCAGCTGCCACCGCGCCTCCAGTCCCGGTGCCTTCCGCAGCGTCTCGAGCGTCGACGCCGATCCACCCTTCGTCTCGCCGTTGTCCATAATGGCCACACGTGCGCCGATCGCATGGACCAGCGCCGGACTTGAGCTCTGACTCCAGCCATGGTGCGAGACGATATACACGTCGACCTTGCCCAGCCTGTTTGTCGGGCACATCAGCTCCGTCTCCTTGTCCCACGTCAGGTCCCCGAGATCGAGCAGTCGCAGCCTGCCGAACGCGAGTTCCACCCCCAGAGACCGCGCATTCTCCGTCTGGTCCGCCGGCCGCTTCTCCGAGCTTGCACAAAACGGATTCGCCTGCCCTGCTCCCTCAAGCGCCTTCGCCAGCAGCGCTCCATCCGCGCTGATCACCGTCATCGTCAGCTCGCCGATCGGCAGTACCTCGCCCGCATGCACCACCCGCCGCGTCGCCCCACTCGCTGCGATCGCCTTCAGGTACTCTGCGTAGCCCTTCTCCGTGATCCCGTGATCAAGCTCGCGGTTCTCGCCGTGATCCAGAAACGTTCCGACCGGCATGCGCGCCAGCAGCTGCGGAACGCCGCCAACATGATCCTGATGGAAATGTGTAATCAAAACGGTATCAATCCTCTTCAACCCGGCAGCCCGCGCCGCCGCGACGATCCGGTCCGCATCCCGCCCACCGTTCTCTTGCCACCCGGTGTCAATCAGCAGGGAGTCTCCCGCAGGCGTCACACATAGCGTCGCCTGCCCGCCCTCAACATCAATAAAGAACACCCGCAGCCCGGCCTTCGCCTCACCGGCGCCTGCCCTTGTCTGCGCGAAAGCCTCTGTGCGCAGGCTCCCGACCAGCAGCAAAGCCGCAGCCGCCACATGCATCGCATCAAATCTCCAGGCTCGCATACAGCTCCTCTTTCTCAGGTCCCACCAGATCTCACGCTGCGTCAGGCCTGTTCTGAGCCGGAAGCGAGCAACTGCGGATTTATCATAGTGTCTGAACCCCGCTCGCCAAGGACTGACACCATGTGGATCGTCAAAATCGCGCTCACGAGACCCTATACCTTTATCGTGCTCGCGATTCTGATCCTGATCGCGGCGCCGGTCGTCATTCACCAGACCCCAGTCGACATCTTTCCCAGCATCGACATTCCCGTCGTCTCGGTGGCCTGGCAGTACACCGGCCTGAACGCCGAAGAGCTCGCCGGCCGCCTGACCACGCCTTATGAAAAAGCTCTCACCGTGCTCGTTGACAACGTGCAGCACATTGAGTCATACACCATCGCCGGGCAGGTCATCATCAAGATCTACCTGCAGCCTGGCGCGAGTCTCGACACCGCAAACGCGCAGGTCAGCGCCGCCTCGGAGTTCCAGCTGCGGCAGCTGCCGCCTGGTATCCTTCCGCCGCAGATCATCAACTTCTCTGCCTCCAGCGTTCCCATTCTGCAGCTTGGGCTCTCCGGCAGCGGCCTCTCCGAGCAGCAACTGAACGATATCGGCCTCAACCTTGTTCGTCCGCAGCTGACCACCATACCAGGCGCTGTCATCCCTAACCCCTACGGCGGCAAGCAGCGCTCCATCATGGTCAATCTCGACCCCAAACTGCTGCAGGCTAAAGGACTCTCCCCGGCCGATGTGCTGACTGCGCTGTCGCAGCAGAATGTCGTTCAACCGGGCGGCACCGCCAAGATCGGCATGGATGAGTACGACATCCATATCAACTCCGCGCCTATCTCCATCGAAGGGCTCGGCAACCTGCCCGTCAAACAGGTCAACAGCGCCACCATCTACGTCAAGGATGTCGCCTCAGTCACCGACGGCGCGATCCCCCAGACCAACATCGTCCGCCAGGATGGCAAACGCGGCGTTCTCGTCACCGTACTCAAGAGCGGCACCGCCTCCACACTCGACGTTGTCGATGGCATCCGCGACCTGATCCCGCGCATCCTGCTCACCACGCCGTCCGGCCTCAAGATCACGCCCATCGCCGATCAGTCCGTCTTCGTGCGCGGCTCGGTCCAGGGCGTCATCCGCGAGGCCATCATCGCCGCCGTCCTCACCGGCCTTATGATCCTGCTCTTCCTCGGCAGCTGGCGATCGACCATCATCATTGCGATCTCCATTCCGCTCTCCATTCTGACCTCGGTTATCTTTCTCGGCCTGCTCGGAAATACCATCAACATTCAGACTCTGGGTGGTCTCGCGCTCGCCGTCGGCATTCTTGTCGACGACGCCACCGTCACCATCGAGAACATCGAGCGCTACCTTGAGGAAGGCCGCGAGCTCAACGAAGGCATTCTCGAAGGCGCCGCGCAGATCGCCGTCCCCGCGCTCGTCTCCACGCTCTGCATCTGCATCGTCTTCCTCCCCATGTTCTTCCTTACCGGCGTCTCGCGCTATCTCTTTGTGCCGCTCGCCGAGTCCGTCGTCTTCGCCATGCTCGCGTCGTACATTCTCTCGCGCACCCTTGTGCCGACCCTTGCGATGTATCTGCTCAGAGCCCACACCGATCACGCCGCGCCCTCGAAGAGTCTCTTCGCCCGCTTCCAGCGCGCCTTCAATCGCGGCTTTGAGCGCGTACGCCTCGGCTACGCTAATCTGCTTGGCCGTCTGCTGGAGGCTCGTGCCCTCTTCGTTCCCATCTTCATCGTCCTTTGCCTCACCACCTTCGCACTGATCCCGTTCCTCGGTCGCAACTTCTTCCCTTCAACCGATAACGGCAGCTTCACCCTTCATCTGCGGGCGAAGAGTGGCACCCGCATCGAAGAGACTGCCCGCCTCTGCGATCTTGTCGAGCAATCCATCCGCCGCACCGTTCCCGCCGCCGAGATGGACAACATCCTCGACAACATCGGTCTGCCCTACTCCACACTGAATACCCAGCACGCCACCTCGGGCCTTATCGGCGCAGGCGATGCCGATATCCTCGTCTCACTTAAGGAAGATCATCACCCGACCGCAAACTACGTCCGCGAGATCCGCAGCTCTCTCACCAGAGAGTTTCCCGGCGTCACCTTCTACATGTTGCCGTCCGATATTGTCACCCAGATCCTCAACTTCGGTCTGCCCGCGCCCATCGATATTCAGGTCGAGGGCTCCGATGTCGACGGAAACCGCAAGGTCGTCAACGCCATGCTCGCCAGACTGAAGCAGGTGCCCGGCCTCGTCGACCTTCGCATTCAGCAGCCCAACGACTATCCCGTGCTTGATGTCACCGTCGATCGCACCCGCTCCGCGCAGGGCGGCTACACCGAGCGCGACGTGGGTTCCAGCATGCTCAACATCCTGAGCGGCTCCACCCAGCTCAATCCGCAGTTCTACCTGAATCCAAAGAACGGCACAACTTACAACATCGTGGCGCAGACACCGCAGTACCAGATTCAGACCTTGAACGATCTGCAGAACATCCCCATCACCTCGCCCACAGCGCAGCGGCCGGAGATCCTCGCCGACGTCGCCAGCATCAGCCGCAATCATGAAGTCCAGGTCGTCAGTCACTACAACATCCGGACCACGCTCGATATCTACGGCAACGTGCAGGACCGCGATCTCGGCGCCGTTGAAAAGCAGATCAATGCCATCACCGCGGACGCGCAGAAACAGCTTCCACGCGGCAGCTTCGTTCACGTTCGCGGCCAGATCCAGACCATGGAGAGCTCCTACACCGGTCTGCTCGGCGGCCTCGCCTTTGCCATCGTGCTCGTCTATCTGCTCATCGTGGTCAACTTCCAGTCGTGGCTCGATCCCTTCATCATCATCACCGCACTGCCCGCCGCACTCGCCGGCATCGTGCTCTTCCTCTTCATCTCGCACACTACGCTTAGCGTGCCCGCGCTGATGGGCGCCATCATGTGCATGGGCGTCGCAACGGCCAACTCCATCCTCGTCGTCTCCTTCGCCAAGGAGCGTCTTGAGGCCACCCACGACGCGCTCGAGGCCGCGCTCGAGGCCGGCGCTACACGCTTCCGACCTGTCATGATGACGGCGCTCGCCATGATCATCGGCATGATCCCGATGGCACTCGGCGTCGGCGATGGCGGCGAGCAGAATGCGCCGCTTGGACGAGCCGTCATCGGCGGCCTCCTGCTTGCCACGGTCGCCACACTGCTCTTCGTTCCGGTCGTCTTCGGTCTCTTCCACAGCCGGCGCACCGCAGCGGGCGCTCCCGTCGCCCCAACACCAAAACCCATCACCACTGGCGCCTGACCCTTATCTACCTAGGAGATCTATGTCCACCGAGTACAACGCCACCATGAGCTCACCCACCGTCGAACGTGGTCAGCCGTCCGTCGCGGTGCGGCGCGGCATTCCGCGCGCCGTCTGGATTGTTGTCGGCGTCTTCGCGTTGATCCTGCTTGTCGTCATCATCC
Source organism: Acidobacteriaceae bacterium (assembly GCA_903642235.1). GTDB lineage: Bacteria > Acidobacteriota > Terriglobia > Terriglobales > Acidobacteriaceae > Edaphobacter. The sequence continues at coordinate 29,211 of CAHJWL010000008.1, forward strand.
TCGGTGTGCTCAGCCGCGCCGCCGCCGAGCACGCGCTCCGGCAGAAAACTGAAGTAGCTGCAGTCCTTAATGTCGCCGTCGTCCATCCTGTCGTCACCAGCACCTCGCCCGAGATCGCCCTGCCCGGAAACGCCCAGGCCTACGTTGATACCCCCATCTACGCACGAACCAACGGCTATCTGCGAAAGTGGTACTTCGATATCGGCGCGCACGTGAAGAAGGGCCAGCTCATGGCCACCATTGAAACGCCCGAGGTCGATCAGCAGCTGCAGGTCGCGCAGGCCGATCTCAAGAGCGCGCAGGCCAACCTCAACCTCGCAAAGACCACCTCCACCCGCTACGTCAACCTGCTCAAGCTGGACTCCGTCTCCAAACAGGAGACCGACCAGGCCGTCAGCGACGAGACTGCCAAGGGCGCCGCCGTCGAAGCTTCGATGGCCGCCGTCCGCCGCCTCGAACAGCTCCAGTCCTTCGAACGCATCTACGCGCCGTTCGACGGAATTGTAACCGCGCGCAATACAGATATCGGCGCTCTCATCGATGCCGGCTCAGGCTCGGCGCAGCCGCGTGATCTCTTCCGTCTCGCCTCCACCGGCCTCATCCGCGTCTTCGTCCCTGTCCCGGAGGCCTACGCGCCCGACATCGCAGACGGCGGCAAGGCCTACCTCACGCTCGATGAGTTCCCCAACAAGCGCTTCGAGGGCACCATCACACGCAACTCCTCCGCCATCGATCCGCTCTCGCGCACGCTCAACGTCGAGGTCGACGTGCCTAACGCGCAGGGACTCGTGCTTCCCGGCGCGTACGTCTTCGTGCACTTCACCACCCCCATCCACGCCGACACCGTCTCTATCCCGGCGAACACGCTGCTCTTCCGCGCGCAGGGCCTGCAGGTCGGCGTCGTTCACGACAGCCACGTGCATCTGCTGCCAGTCTCCATCGCGCACGACTCCGGTGCCACGGTCGAGATCCGCTCCGGCCTCAACCCCGGCGACAGCGTCATCCTTGATCCCTCCGACTCGCTCGCCGATGGCCAGGAGGTTCACATCGCCGAGAAGAGCAAGGCAGGTGCCCAGTGAGCTCCACCCACCCCCAAACGGTCGTCATCCTGACCGCAGCGGAGCGCAGTGGAAGGTCCCGCCTTTCCTGCCTTCTCACCCTGGTCGCGACAGCCTCCGCTCTGCTCACCGGCTGCCTGGTCGGCCCCAGATACGTCGCACCCACCGTCCAGGCGCCGCCTGCCTTCAAGGAGCCACTCCCTGTCTACAAGGAAGACGGGCCATGGCACACCGCGCAGCCGGCTGACGAGTTCAGCAAAGGCGACTGGTGGCTCACCTTTCATGACGCGGGTCTCAATCAGCTCGAGCCCCAGATCGCCTCCGCCAACCAGACACTGCGGCAGGCTGACGCCAACCTGCAGGCTGCGCGCGCCCAGACACGCATCAACCACGCCGCCCTCTATCCCACCATCGGTGCGGCACCGTTTGCCGGTGGCGAACGCCTCTCCGGAGATCGCCCCTACGCCGGCTCCGTACCCGCAGGCGTCGGCACCTCCGAGTACCAGCTGCCCGGCCAGCTCAACTGGGAGATCGATCTCTTCGGTCGCATCCGCCGCACCGTCAACATCGCCCGTGAAGAGACTCAGGCGTCCGCCGCCGACCTCGCCAACACGCGCCTCTCACTTCAGGCCGAGCTCGCCAACGACTACTTCGAACTCCGTGCCGCCGACGCCCAGCGCAAGCTGCTTCTCGACACAGTCGCTCAGTATCAGGACGCCGTTCGCGTCACCAGCAACCGCTTTCTTGGCGGCGTCTCCGCCAAGTCCGATCTCACCCAGGCGCAGACGCAGCTGCACGCAGCGGAGGTCCTCGCGTCAGACGTCGATGTCGCCCGCGCGCAGTTCGAGCACGCCATCGCGGTCCTCATCGGCAAGGCCCCCGCCGAGTTCTCCCTCGGCACCATCCCGCTCGCCACCACGCCGCCCGTCATCCCGCCCGGTCTCCCCTCCGATCTTCTCGAGCGCCGTCCCGATATCGCCGCCGCCGAACGCCGCACAGCCGAGGCCAACGAGCGCATCGGCATCGCCCGCGCCGCCTACTTCCCGACCCTCAATCTGGCCGGCTCTATCGGCGTCGACAGCATCGCCGCCTCCAGCCTCTTCGCCGCAAACAGCTTCATCTACGCCGTCGGCCCCACCCTCTCGCAGACTATCTACGAGAACGGCCGTCGCCGCGGCGCTTCCGAGCAGGCCTTCGCGGACTTCAACGGCGCCACCGCCAGCTACCGCCAGGTCTCCCTTACCGCCTACCAGCAGGTAGAGGACAACCTCGCCGCGCTCCGCATCCTCGCCAACGAAGCCGAGCAGCAGCATCAGGCCGTCCTCGCCGCCCAGGAGTCGCAGCGCATCTTCAACAACCGCTACGCCGGCGGCGTCGACACCTACCTCCAGGTCATCACCGCCCAGACCCTCGCCCTCAACAATGAACGCAACGAGATCGACATCCTCCGCCGCCGCATGGATGGAAGCGTCCAGCTCATCCGCGCCCTCGGCGGCGGATGGGACATAACCCAGCTGCCACGCAAGTAGCGGACCGGCGCCCGGCATCCACCTGCTAGCATGTCTCCCCATGGATGATCTCTCGCTGCGCGGCCGTCGTGACCTCCTCAAGCTGGGCTCCGCCTTTGGTCTCACCGGTGCCTCCGCCTTTGCCTTTGGCGAGCCCCCGCAGCATGCCGCCGGCGCCTCCCCCACCTTCTTCGACATCCGCACCTTCGGCGCTCGTGGCGACGGCAAAACGCTCGACACCCCCGCCATCAACGCCGCCATTGACGCCGCGTCGGCAGCCGGTGGCGGCACGGTCGTCTTCCCCGCCGGCACCTGGCTCTGTTTCTCGATCCACCTCCGCAGCCGCGTTCACCTGTACCTCTCGCAAGGCGCCACCATCCTCGCGGCGGACTCGCCGAAACCTGGCGAGACCACCGGCCACAACGGCGGCACCTACGACGCCGCTGAGTCCAACGCACCCTGGGAAGCCTTCCAGGACTTCGGCCACAACCACTGGCACAACTCCCTGCTGTGGGGCGAAAACCTCGCCGACCTCTCGATCACCGGTCCCGGCCTGATCGATGGCCGCGGCCTCAGCAACGGCCGCGGCAGCGACGATCCGCTGCATAACCCCTTCAAGGCCGAGCAGCCCGGCGTCGGCAACAAGGCCATCGCCCTCAAGAACTGCCGCAACGTCCTCTTCCGCGACCTCCGCATCCTCAAGGGCGGTCACTTCGGCCTGCTTCTCACCGGCGTCGACAACCTCACCATCGACAACCTGCTCATCGACACCGACCGCGATGGCATGGACCTCGACTGCTGCCGCAACAGCCGCGTCTCCAACTGCACCGTCAACTCACCCTGGGATGACGGCATCTGCCCCAAGTCCTCCTTCGCTCTCGGCTTTGCCCGCTCCACCGACACCCTCACCATCACCAACTGCTTCGTCACCGGCACCTACGAGCTCGGCAGCGTACTCGACGGCAGCTTTCGCAAGTTCGCCGATCCGAAGGCATCACGCAACGGCCGCATCAAGTGCGGCACCGAATCAAACGGCGGCTTCCGCAATATCACCATCTCGAACTGCGTCTTCGAGGGCTGCGAAGGCCTCGCGCTCGAGTCCGTCGACGGCGCCCTCATCGAAGACATTGCCATCTCCAACATCACCATGCGCGACGTCGTGTCTGCCCCGCTCTTCTTCCGTCTCGGCGCCCGTCTGCGCGGCCCAAAGGAGTCCACCAAGATCGGCACGCTCCGCCGCATCTCCGTCACCAACGTCACCTCCTCAAACGCCGGCGCGCCTATCTCCTCGATCATCAGCGGCGTCCCCGGCGGCCTCATCGAGGATCTCCACCTCGCCAACCTCTACCTTCATCACGCTGGCGGCACAACAGCCTCAGCACCCAACGACCTTCCCGAGCACGAAGCCGCCTATCCCGAGCCCAATATGTTCGGACCCACACCCTCGCAGGGCCTGTTCCTACGCCACGCCCGCCGCGTCAGTCTCAGCCACATCGAGATCGCCTCCGCCTCCCCCGATCCCCGCCCCGCGCTCGTGCTCAGCGACACCGATCGCATCGATATCCTCGCCCTCACCGCGCCCACCTCCCCCGCCATCGCCCTCCACACCGTCACCGATCTCCGCCTAATGCTTAGCCGCGCCGCAAAGGACACCGTCCTCGCCACCGCCGATCGCCAAACCCTCTAAGCCATCCCTCTGTTCTCATCCCGCAGGAACTCTTAGCCTCTCTGCTATCGTGCCGCAGGGGCCCGCCTTTGCTTTTGTTGTCATCCCGTAGGGATCTGCTTCTGCCTCTCTGCTGTCATCCCGCAGGGGCCGCCTTTACTTTTTGTTGTCATCCCGTAGGGATCTGCTTCTGATTCTCTGTTGTCATCCCGTAGGGATCTGCTTTTGCCTCTCTGTCCCCATCCCGCAAGCGTTGTCTCGCCTCTCTGCTATCATCCCGCAGGGCCGCCTTTACTTTTTATTGTCATCCCGTAGGGATCTGCTTCTGCTTTCTGTCCTCATCCCACAGGCTTGTTTCGCCTCTCTGTCATCCCGCAGGAATCTGTTTCGCCATCGGACCCATCCATCTCCCCAGCCCTGACCGCTCCTACGCCGAAGCCCGCGTAGCCCCGGTCGAAATCCCGCCATCCACCAGCAGCGTCTGCCCCGTAATGTACGCACTCGCATCCGACGCCAAGAACACCACCGCCCCATTCAAATCATCCGGCTGCCCCGGCCGCTTCAGCGGAATGCGATCCGTGAGGTACTCCACCCACTGCTCATTCTCGTAGAGCACCGCATTCTGCTTTGTCTTGAACCATCCCGGAGCCAGGCAGTTCACCGTGATGCCATGCGACCCCCACTCATCCGCCAAGCTCATCGTCAGCTGCTTGATGCCGCCGCGGCTCGCACAGTACGGCCCAATCCCCGCATAGCCAAACACGCTCGTCACCGACCCGATATTGATGATCCGCCCACGCCCTCGCTCGATCATGTGCGGGGCGAACGCCTGCGCCACAAAGAACGGCCCCCGCAGGTTCGTCTCGAGCACCATGTTCCAGTCGTCCCACGTCACCTCAACCGCCGGCTTGCGCACGTTGCACCCGGCATTGTTCACCACGATATCGATCCCCGCCGACCCCGCCATCGCCGCCGCCGCCATCCGCCGAATGCTCTCCCCATCCCGCACATCCAGTTCCAGCGGAAGCACCCGCCGGCCCATCGCTTCAATCTCCTCCTGAAACGCCCGCAGGTCCGCCAGCCGCCGACTCGTAATCACCAGGTCCGCCCCCGCCCGCGCCAGCGCCCGCCCAAGATACTGCCCCAGCCCGCGGCTCGCACCCGTCACAACCGCCGTCTTCCCGCTCAGGTCAAACTGCCCGCCAGCCGGCCCGCTCCGGTGAAGCTCCGCCTCGCTCATCGTCCGAACACCCGCATCCCTCTCGTCAAACTCCCGCCCTTACCTTCTGTTCGCAACCGAAGGAAATCCCCTTACCCCATTTGGTTGTCATCCCATAGGGATCTGCTTTGCTTCTGTTCTCATCCCGAGGCTCTGCTTGTTCTTCAGCCCTCGCCGCCCAAAACCCCTACGGCCGCAAGATCACCTTCATCAGTCCAGCCTCCCGCGCATACAGGCGATCAAACCAGGCCGCCCCGTCCGCCAGCGGCGCCACTGCCGAGATCAACGGATCCACACGGATTGCCCCGCTCTCCATCAGCGCAATGCACTCCGGGTATTCGCCGGCCGAGGCGCACGAGCCCAGCAGCCGTATCTGCCGCGTCACCACCGACTGCAGCGGAATCTCCACGGTGGGCGAGAGATTGCCGATCAGCGTCACCGTCCCGCCGCGCCGGACAATCTTAATGGCGGCGGTGATCGATCTCTGCGCCCCCACCACCTCCACTGCAATGTCGGGCCCTCGCCCGCGCGTCGCCGCCTGTATCGTCTGCACCAGCTCCGGATCCGTCGCGAGATACGTCGCATCCGCGCCGAGGCTCCGCGCCAGATCAAGCCTGCTCTGCTCCAGATCCACCGCAAATACCGTGCTGCACCCGAAGTGCCGAAAAGCCTGCACCGCCAGCAGCCCGATCATGCCCGCGCCAATCACCACCGCCGTGCTGCCAAGCCGGATCTCCGTAACCTTCGCCGCATGCACTGCAATCGACACCGCCTCAATCAGCGCCGCCTTCTCAAACGCGAAGCCTTCCGGCAGCGCATACACAATATGCTCGGGAACCGCCACAAACTCAGCGAACGCACCGTTGCGCCGGTAGTCCGCGCAGGAGACGCCAAGCACCTGCCGCGTGTCGCACAGGTTCACCTCCCCCGCCCGGCAGAACTCGCAAACCCCGCATGAGACAGTCGAGTCAAACGTCACCCGATCGCCTACCGCTACCGACCGCACCGCCGCACCCACCGCCGCGACCACACCCGCCGCCTCGTGCCCCATGATCAGCGGCGGCACGCGCCGGCCCGTGCTTCCGTCATACCCATGCACATCGCTGCCGCAGATCCCACACGCCTTCACCCCAATCAGAACGTCGTGCGCGCCAAGCTCCGGCCGCGGCACCTCCCGCAGCTGAAGATCCCTGCCAGCCTCCAACATCAAAGCGTTCATACCATCAGACCCCGCTAACGCTCTCTCACTCTACGCCGCCGCCTCAGCCGCAGGCGCCTGTGTCGGTGCCGGCTGGTCCGCCAAAGCCTTCAGCGTCTCCTTCGCCAGCGGCCGTTCATGCAGCAGCAACTCGGCCGCCCGCACCCGCGGGTTCGCATGGAACCACCGCTGAAAGACATCGTGCGAGAGCAGATTCGTCAGCGCCAGCAGGCTCATCCCCTGGTGGTGCGCCATCCAGGACCGCACCATCACCGGCTCACTCGCCCCCGCCGTGTAATCCGCCGCCTCGTATAGCCCATAGAGCCCCGTCCATCCCATGCCTGCCATGCGCCGCAGATTTGCAATCGCCTCCTTACGCGCAAACGGCAATGTCAGGAACGTCGAATACGGACTGATCACCGGCCCATCCTCTGCACCGTACTTCAGCGCCAGCGCCGGTATTCCGAACGCCTGGTACCCGTACCGCCCGTTCGGATCCATCGTCCCAAAACCCGACTCAGAGATGCCCCACGGTATCCCCTTCGTATGCGCCCGTTGGATCGCAATGGCTGACTCGATCGTGCGCGAGATCAGCGTATTCGGAAAGGCCCGCATCCACAGCGCCGGCATCAGGTACTCAAACATCGTGCCCGTCCACGAGAGCAGCGCCGCCCGCCCATTCACCAGCACATGCGACCGATCCAGCCGGAACCACGACTGCTGCGGAATATCGCCCTTCGCCACCGCCAGGAAGAACGCAATCCGCGCCTCGGATGCCAGCAGGTCGTAGCACGCCGAATACAGCTCACCCGTTGCGCCGTCGTACCCGATCGACAACAGCTGCCGGCTCTCCACCAAGAGGAAGCTGTAATCCATCACGTCCGCATAGGTCTCCGCAGCTGAGACAATCTGTGTCACATCGATATGTAACCGGTCCAGTCTCTCAATCGCCGCACGCAGCTCCGCGGCGAACTCCGCCGCCAGCGCGTGCTCCATCGATCCGTCCTTGGCCGCCGCCAGCACGGCCTCGGTTCGCTGCTCCAGCTGCCGTCCATACTCCGCCGCCCACAGCAGATCCGGCAGCTCCGCATGCACCGGATCGTTGAACGTCGGAATGTTATGCAGCGGCGCGAAGCGTGGCAGCAGCCACGGAACATAGTTGGTTACAAATTTCAGCAGCGCCACACGCCGCGCCTCGGCATCCTGGGCATGCCGCTCTTCAAGCACGCTCCGGCCCGTTCCTGTTTGGCCGCCGGCGGCGGCAGGCCGCAGCGCCAGCAGCCACTCCACCGCCGCTCGCAGCCCCTCTGCTCCATTGCCTGTCAGCGCAGCCGGCAAAGTCGCCGCACCCGGCTCCAGCAGCCGGTGGAGCGCCACAAACGCCTGCAGCTCCAGCACCGGCCGCTTCAGCAGATCAAGCGCGCCCCCATGCAGCGAATAGAGCGACGCCGCCAGATTGCCGCTGTCTACCGCCGACACAATCTTCGGCGCGATCGGCTGGAGCGTCTCCATGTCGTACCAGTTGTAAATATGCCCGCGCTGCTTCTCGAGCCGCTCATACGTGGCCAGCGTTCCCAGCGTCGCCCGCGCAAACTCAGGCAGCGTCAGAAATCCCAGTTCAAGCGCCGCCTGCCGCGCGTTGAACAGCATCCCCAGATTTGTCGGTGAGAGCTTCCGCACTTGAAAGACATTCTTCTCTTCAACATTGTCTGGTATCAGACAGTGATTCTCCTCCCCGCCGAAGTCCGAGAAGTAGCGCCACACCGAAAGCGCCTGATCCTCCAGAAATCTCTGGTCCGTCTCAGAGAGCGGCCCCTGCTCGCGCGTTGGCGATGCATTAAGCCATCCCGCCACCAGCGGCGCCATCGCCCACAGCAGAAGGATCGGCGAAGCCACAATGACCGCCGGAACATGGTGCGTTACAAATAGCAGGAGCGCGATACCCAGCGATAACACCGGCGACGCCTGCAGGTAGCGATCAAGCGACGTCTTCTTCCGTCCCGCCTCGCTCTGCGCCGCCGTCTCCCACTCGAGCAGCCTCTTGCCGGTTACAAATCGCCGCACCAGCGAGCGGGCAATCGCGTCCACCGAGAGCAGCATCTGATGCGGCAGAAACACCAGGTTCAAGAGCGCAAAAAACATCGACGTGCCAAAGGTCGTAAACCCGCCCAGCGCCGCCGTTCCCGAGAGCTTCACCGCCGCGCGCCCCAGGTTGAACGCCAGTTGCACCAGCATCGGCAGAAACAGCAGCGTTAGTGTCACCAGCGTCCAGTAGAGCGGCCCGCCCGGCAGAAAAAACCAGCCGCACACCAGCAGCAGAAACGTCACTGGCTCCACCAGCGACCGCCGCAGATTGTCAAAGATCTTCCATCGCGACACCGTGCTGATCGGGTTCTCTACCTGTTGGCCGGACTCATCCGGCACCCGCCCGAACAGCCACTGCACAATCTGCCAGTCGCCCCGCACCCACCGGTGCTTCCGCCGTGTATGGGCCGAGTGGTGCGACGGGTAGTCGTCGATTACCTCAATGTCCGTCACCAGCCCGGCCCGTGCGTACGCGCCTTCAATCAGATCATGCGAGAGCAGCGAGTTCCGCGGAAACCGGCGGTCCAGCACCTGGTGCAGAATCGAAACCTCATAGATCCCCTTGCCGGTAAAAATCCCTTCGCCAAAGAGATCCTGATACACATCCGAGATCGCCCGCGTGTAGATATCGAAACCCGTCTCACCCGAGTAGAGTGCCGCCAGTCGCGACCGCGCCGCCGACGACACACTCACGCCTACCCGCGGCTGGAGAATCCCATACCCCAGCGTCACGATTCGCAGCTTTGGATCGACGATCGCCTGATTCAAAGGGTGCGCCATGGTCCCGATCATCCGGAAAGCCGTTCCCCGCGGCAGCTGCGTGTCGGAGTCCAGCGTAATCACGTACCGCACGCTGCGCAGCACCTCCACCGGTCCGCCCTTCACCGGAAAGCTGTCGAAGTCGCCCAGAATGAACTTGTTCAGGTCCAGCAGCTTGCCGCGCTTGCGCTCCCATCCCATCCACGCACCCTGCCGCGCATTAAACGTACGATGCCGGTGCAGCAGCAAAAACTTTCCCCCGCGTCCCTGCGCGTACTTCTGGTTCAGATCGTTCGTCAATCGCAGCGCCAGCTCCACCAGCGCATTGCGGTCCTCCGGCTCCGGTCGCGCCAGCGAGTCCGGCAAATCCGTCAACAACCCGAAGTGCAGATGCCTGTCCTCGTTCGACAGGTACCGCGCCTCTAGATCCTCAAACATCTCGCGCACCTGGCCCTCGGACAGCAGCAGCGTCGGCACCACCACCAGCGTCGCCTCGTCCGCCGGAAGTCCATCCGTCAGGTCCAGCTTGGGCAGCGACCGCGGGTGCAGCCCGGCTGTCACAATATTGTTCACCAGGTCCGCCGCGCCCTGCGTCGCCGGCAGCAGAGCTAGGAACAGCGTCGCAATCACCAGCGCAAATGTGTGGTGCGGCACCAGCGGTGCAATGAACGCCACGATCAGCAGCACTGAAACCGTAAAGATGCCGAGAATGTAAAACTCTTCATTGTTCGCGAGAATCCATGCCCGCACGCGCTCCGTCAGCGGCGGGTGATACCCGATCTCGCGCGAGAGTGCTGGAAATCCCTGCTCAAACAGGTAGTATCCCACATGCGATACCCGCCGATGCAGCCGCGGATCGCCGTGCGACGCCGCCATCGATCTCCCCGCCGCAGCATGCGCCAGCGCCAGCGCCTTCTCCGCCACCTCCAGCTCACTCGCGTCGGAGGAGCGCGCCAGCTCCGCCACCCGCAGCCGGTACGCATCCCGCGTCTCCTCTTCCATCCGCCCGAACGCGCCCGCCGGGTCCGCCAGCAGCACCGACTGGAATGGCACCAGCGGCTCCAGCACCTCCGGCCACTCGAACTGACCCAGCCGCCGCAGGCTGTGCAGCGGCGCCGAGAACGGCGACCTCTCGATCGGCGGCAGCTCGCTCATCGGCCGCGGCGCCCCCGACCCAAACACCTCGTCCGCCCGATCCAGAAGAAACTCGAGCTGCCCCAGCTTCAGCGCCACCGGCAGCAGCAGCACCTCGCCCAGCCGCAGCGGGTCATGGCTCTGCGCCGCACCGGCGTATGTCGCCAGAGACTCCGGCGACCAGATCCCCTCCGCCGCCGACATGTACCCCTCCGCCAGGTTCATCACCCGCGGAATCGCCTCGCCCCCGTTCACCGCCACATACGGCAGCTCGCGAAACTCCCGCGCCGCCGCCGTCATCCCCTGCAGCACCCCCTCGAGCGCCCGCGTGCTCTCCAGAAACTCCAGCTGCGGCGTCAGCTCCTTCGTATTCGCAATCGCCCGGCAGCGCGCCAACCGGTCCGTTAGCCGCCCCTTCAGGCTCTTCAGCCGCTCCGGCAGGTGATTCTCCTTCACCGCGGAGAAGTGCGTCATCTGCCAGCCCGCCGCCTGCGCCGCCGCATGCCGCCGCAGCTCCTCACCAGACACTCGCGGCGTCTCCGGCAGCCGGTCCGATACCTGGCCCGTCGCACCCTCGGTCAGCGGCGCCGTCAACGGGACCGTCTGCTCTACCGCACTGAACTCCTGCGACTCTGCCATGCGCCTCCGTTCTCCCGCCCTTTGTCTCTGCTCTTCTACTTCCGGCTCTTCTGTTTCCTACTTCTCTGCTTTCCGCTTTTCTGTTCTCTCTTCTCTGTTTCCGTTTTCCGTCTCAATCTTCTGTTTTCGCCCAACCTCTCAACGATAGCTCGCCGCCTGCATCTCGAACATCTCCGCATACAGCCCGCCCCGCGCCATCAGCTCCGTATGATTCCCCTCCTCCACCAGCTGCCCGCCCGAAAGCACCACAATCCGGTCCGCCATCCGCACCGTCGAGAAGCGATGCGAGATCAAGAGCGCCATCTTCCCCTGCGTCAGCTCCGCAAACCGCTCAAACACCTCGAGCTCGCTCTTCGCGTCAAGCGCCGCCGTCGGCTCATCCAGAATCAGCAGCTGCGCATCCCGCAGATACGCCCGCGCCAGCGCAATCTTCTGCCACTCTCCGCCCGAAAGCTCCACACCACCCTCAAACCGCCGCCCCAGCGTCTGGTCGTACTTGTGTTCGAGCTTGGCCACGACGGTATCGGCCAGGCTCTTGTGCGCCGCAAACTCGATCTCCCGCTGCTCGTGATCCCACTCGATCCGACCGACGGCAATGTTCTCCCGCGCCGTCATCTCGTACCGCATAAAATCCTGAAAGATCACCCCGATCTCCCGGTGCAGATCCTCAAGCGCATACTCCCGCAGGTCCTTGCCATCGAGCAGAATCTGCCCCTCCGTCGGGTCGTACAGCCGCGTGATCAGCTTCACCACCGTCGTCTTTCCCTGCCCATTCTCCCCGATCAGCGCAATCCGCTCGCCCGGGTGCAGATGAAATGTAAAGTTCTTCAAGATCGTCCGGTTCGTCCCCGGATACGTAAAACTCACATTCCGAAACTCAAATCCGCGCGAGATCGGCCGCGGCGCCGTCGCTCCGTTCGGGTTCTGGTCGACCGTCGGCTTCATCTCAAAGAACGCAATCAGGTCCGTCAGGAACAGCGCCTGGTCGGCTATGCCTGAGGCGGTCGAGAACACCATCTGCAGATTCGAGCTCGCCTGCTGGATCGCCGTCGTCAAAAACGTAAACTGCCCAATGTCATACTGCCCATGCAGCGTCCGCCAGATCACGTAGATATACGCGCCGTAGTACCCCAGCGTCCCGATCACGCCCAGCAGCCCGCCCACAATCAGCTTCGACCGCGACAGCGCCACATCCTCGCGATAGATCTGCCCCGCCAGCTCCTGGAACCGGTCCGTAAAGAACTTGCTCAGGCCAAACAGCTTGACCTCTTTGGCCCCTTCGCGCGACCCCGCTACCTGCCGCAGATAATCCATCTGCCGCTTGGCCGGCGTCTGCCGGAAATTCTTCGCATACCCCAGAAACGCATAGTGCGTCTCGCCTAGAAACGACGGCAGCACCCCCAGCGCCAACAGCAAAATCAGCCACGGACTCGCCACCGCCAGCGCAGCCGAAAACACCACCGTGGTGATGATCTGCTGCAGCAGCCGGCCCATCTGCTGAATCATCGCCAGCCGGTCCGTCGCCTGCACCCGTGCCCGCTCCAGCCGGTCATAAAACACCGGATTCTCGTACGTCGTCAGGTCCAGCCGTGCCGCCTGCTCCATCACCCGGACACTCACGTACTGCGTGTAGCTGTTCGCCAGGAGCGAGTCCGAGTAATCGATCGCCCGCGTCATCAGCCCCAGAAACACATTCAGCCCAACCTCGGCCGCCACCAGGTGCCAGAACGGCACCGACCAGTGATGCCCCAGCAGGTCCACACTCTGCGCCTGGAGCGGCTGCCCCCGCAGCACCCCCGCGATCCCGTTAATGATGTACTGCGCCACCTTCGCAATCGCAAACGGCAGCGTCGCCACCACCAGCCGCAGCCCGATCCCCCACGAAACAGCCGTGCGGCTCGACTGCCACAAAATCCCGAGAACGGGCGGAAGGTTCTTCAGCGCTCGAAGACGCTCAAGCCACGGACTTTCTGCACTCATCGAAACAGGCCTGTCAGGTGCGCAGTGGCGCAAAACGCGACGGACATACGCCCATCCGCCGTTTCCGCTTAGCATACGCGACGGCCCACTGCTATTCCATCTTAGCCGTAGCGCAACAGCAGCTCAGTTTCAAACCGGCCAACACCTATCACGCACTAGGGCGCAAGAGACTCCGCCACATCCTCCACCAGGTCCGCACCTCGATCCACCAGGTGCACACCCTCAGCTTTGCCTTTGCCCCTTTTGTTGTCATCCCGTAGGGATCTGCTTTTGCCTCTGCCCTCTTTTTGTCATCCCGTAAGGATCTGCTTTGCCTTTGCACCTTTGTTGTCATCCCGCAGGGATCTGCTTTTGCCTTCGCTCCTTTGTTGTCATCCCGCAGGGATCTGCTTTTGCCTTCGCTCCTTTGTTGTCATCCCGCAGGGATCTGCTTTTGCCTTCGCTCCTTTGTTGTCATCCCGTAGGGATCTGCTTTTGCCTTCGCTCCTTTGTTGTCATCCCGTAGGGATCTGCTTCTCCCACCCTCGGCCCAGCCACTCTTACGGCGTCACCATCATCTCCAAATGCGCCGTCGCCGTCGCATCCGTCCCCACCCACACATCAAACATCCCCGGCTCAATCGCCCGCGCGTGCGTCGTCGGACTCCAGAACGAAAGCTCCTTCGTATCAAGCGTCACCTCCACGGTCTTCGTCTCACCCGCCCCCACCGTCACCCGCTTGAAACCCTTCAGCTCCCGCACCGGCCGCGAGGCCGATCCCGCCCGCTGATGCGTATACACCTCGACCACCTCATCAGCAGCCATCGCGCCCTTGTTCGTCACCGGAACCGAAACCACGACACTCGCACCTGAACGAACCGTCGCCGCCCCGAGCTTCGGCTCGCCCAGCGCAAACGTCGCATAGCTCAGCCCATACCCGAACGGGTACAGCGGCGTGCTCAGCCCATCCCAGGTGCGATGGTCCGTGTCCCCCGGAATCTGCGTCAGGTTCCGCGCGTAGTTGATCGGAATCTGCCCCACGCTCCGCGGCCATGCAAACGGCAGCTTCCCACCCGGAACCGCATCGCCGAACAGCACATCCGCCGCCGCGTTCCCACCCTCCGTCCCCGGGTACCACATCTCCACCATGGCCGGCGCATGCTCCGCCGCCCAGTTCACGTCCAGCGGCCGCGCATTCATCAGCAGCACCACCACCGGCTTGCCCGTCGCCACCGCCGCCTCCAGCAGCTCCTCCTGCCTTCCCGGCAGCGCCAGCGACGACCGGCTCGCCCGCTCCCCGCTCATGTCCTGGCTCTCACCCAGCACCAGCACGGAAACCTCCGACTCCTTCACCATCCCGATCGCCCGCCGGAACTCCGCATCCCGCTCCTTCTCCGTCGCGAGCGTCGGCTGCGGGCTCTGGAACTGCTCATCGAAGATCGTCTTCGACCCGCGCGCAATCTCCACACCCTTCGCACTCCGGATCGTCACCCCGCTCGGAAACCGGTTCCGAATCCCCTCAAGCACCGTCACCGTATCGTCGTAGTGCCCCGCCAGGCTCCACGATCCCATCGTGTCCGGCTTGGAGTCCGCCAGTGGCCCGATCACTGCAATCGATCGCACCGTCTTTTTCAGCGGCAGCACCCCGCCCTCGTTCCGCAGCAGCACCGCCGTCTTCGCCGCCACCGCCCGCGCCGCCGCCCGCTGCTCCGGCGTCACCATCTCGCTCTTCGCCCGCGCCTCGTCCACATACGGGTGCTCAAACAAGCCCATCCGGTACTTCGCCGTCAGGATGTCCCGCACCGCCGCATCAATCGTCGCGGGCTTCACCCGGCCATCCTTCACCGCCGCCGGCAGCCCGTCGCGCATGGTGTGACTGGTCATCTCCATGTCCACACCGGCATTCACCGCGCGAACCGCCGCATCATCCGGCCCGCTCGCAAAGCCGTGCGTCGTCAGGCTCTTCACCGACTCCCAGTCCGACACCACGAACCCGTTGAACCCCCATCGCTCCCGCAGCACATCGTGCAGCAGCCACGTGTTCCCCGTCGCCGGCACGCCGTTCAGGTCCATGTACGCGCTCATCAGCGAGCCCGCACCCGCCTTCACCGCCGCATGGAACGGCGGCAGGTACACATTCTCGAGCTGCTCGTCCGAGATGTTCGACTCCTCATAGTCCCGCCCACCCGTCGCCGCGCCATACCCGGCAAAGTGCTTGATGCACGCCAGGATGTGGTCCTTCTTGCCGATGCGCGCCCCCTGAAACCCACGCACCTGCGCCTCCGCCATCCGCGCGCCGAGATACGGATCCTCGCCCGCACCCTCCATCATCCGTCCCCATCGCGGGTCCCGCGCGATATCCAGCATCGGCGCAAACGTCCAGTTGATCCCCGTCGCCGACGCCTCCCGCGCCGCCATCCCCTGCGCCCGCTCCGCCTCCTCAGGAGCCCAGCTCGCCGCCATCCCGATCGGCACCGGATAGATCGTCCGGAAGCCATGAATCACGTCAAACCCGACGATCACCGGAATGTGCAACCGGCTATGGTCCACCGCCTCATGCTGCAGCGCATTGATCCGCGCCGCATCCTTCACAAACAGAAACGAGCCCACCTCGCCCCGCCGCGCATGCTCCTCCGGCGTCGCCCCGTCCGGCGGCCCGTTCAGCGCCATCTGCGTCATCTGCCCCAGCTTCTCAGCAAGCGTCATCCGCTTCAGCAGAGCATCCACAAACCGATCCGCCGTCGCGTCATCCGCAATCGACGGCGCCACCGCCCTCCCCCCACTCGCCCTCGCCGGCCCAGCCGCCGACACCGGCACTCCACCACTCATCCCCACGCACAGAAGCAACGCAGTCAAACGACGAGAACCCGGCACAACGCTCATAGACTTCATCTCCAATCGCATACGTACAAACTTCTAAACCTGTCGTCTCAACCGAACGCGGGCTGGGGTCCCCGGCAAGCGTTGCTCGCTTTCTGAGTAGAGGGACCTTCTGCTCCCGCCCCATCATCCTCGAAAGACGCAAACGGATCTCCTCAAACTCACCGAAATGGCTTCGCCCCGAAGTCTACCGCGCACCTCCAGCCACTGTCGCCCGCTCCCACATCTCCGCCAGCCATCTCATCACACATCGCGTATAAGGAAGAGGCGCGCGGCTGCAACCGGTCTTCAATCGTCTGGATGCCCTCACAGGAGCCGTCATCTCGACCGAAGGTGCGCAGCGCCGCAGCGAAGAGACCCCGCCTTGCCGTTGTTTGTTCTACCCGTCTCACGATCTTCAGGAGCCACACCCCATGGCCGTCTCCATGCAATCCGCCAGCCCCGCCCTCGACACCCACCTCGAATCCACCAACGTCCGAGCCATGTCGATCGCCACGGTGCTCTTCTTCATGTGGGGCTTCCTCACCTGCCTGAACGACATCCTCATCCCCCACCTCAAGTCCATCTTCGAGCTCGGCTTCGCCCAGGCCATGATGGTCCAGTTCGCCTTCTTCTCCTCCTACTTCGTCTTCGCGCAGCCCGCCGGCAAGGTCGTCGAGTGGATCGGCTACAAGCGCACCATGGTCGCGGGCCTGCTTGTGATGGCCGCCGGCGCCCTGCTCTTCGTCCCCGCCGCCTCCATCGCCTCCTTCGAGCTCTTTCTTGGCGCGCTCATTGTCCTCGCCGCCGGCATCACCGCCCTCCAGGTCGCCGCCAACCCCTACGTCGCCAACCTCGGCCCGGCGCGCACCGCCTCTTCCCGCCTCAATCTCTCGCAGGCCTTCAACTCTCTCGGCACCACCGTCGCGCCCTTCTTCGGCGCCGCCGTCATCCTCAGCAGCTCTACGCTCGCGCCCGGCAAACTCCACTCCCTCTCCGCCGCCGCCCTCCAGACCTACCGCACCGAGCAGGCCTCCACCGTCCGCATCCCCTACACCGGCATCGCTCTCGCCCTCATCCTGCTGGCGATTGCCATCGCGGTGGTTAAACTCCCCAGCATGAGCTTCACCCAGGACATCCGCCCCGGCGAGCTCGACACCACCAGCACTCACGACAGCATCTGGCACCACCCGCAGCTTCTCCTCGCCGCAGGCGCCATCTTCCTCTATGTCGGCGCCGAGGTCGCCATCGGCAGCTTCCTCGTCAACTATCTCTCCCTCCCCGAGATCGGCAATCTCTCCGAGCGAGCCGCCGCCCACCTCGTCTCCTACTACTGGTTTGGCGCCATGATCGGCCGCTTCGCCGGCTCCGCCATCCTCACCCGCGTCCGCGCCTCCCGTCTGCTCGCGCTCGTCGCCCTCATCGCCGCCGCCCTCGTCGTTACCACCATGCTCACCCTCGGCAGCCTCGCCGTCTGGAGCGTCATCCTCGTCGGCCTCTTCAACTCCGTCATGTTCCCCAGCATCTTCACCATCGGCCTCGAGGGCCTCGGCCCCCTCACCAGCAAAGGCTCGTCCCTCATGGTCATGGCCATCGTCGGCGGCGCCGTCCTCCCCGTCGCCCAGGGCTTGCTCGCCGACCGCTTCGGCGTCCACCACGCCTTCATCCTGCCCGTCCTTTGCTACCTCTACATCGCCGCCTTCGGCCTCACCCGCAAGGCCAGCCCCCTCACCGCCACGACCAGCTAGCAACCCTCATCGAGAACTGGCACCGCCCATCGCCCATCTGCGAATTCACATTGGCGTTCCTTCCTTGCTTGTTATTCCGAGCCACCACGAGGAATCTGCTTCTCTACCGGGAACACCAGACTCACCGGGAACAATCGTTCCACCTCGGACCTCCACCAGCAGCCAATCAACAACACATCATCTCCTAAGTTTTTAGTTGACAACTCGCCCCACCCGGGCCTACCGTTCTCCTAATTTATTAGGAGACGCGTCCTCATGCCCCCGCCCGACAAGACCGGCCTCACCCGTCTCGAACTCAAAATCATGCAGGTCGTCTGGAAACACGGCCGGGCCACCGTCGCCGCCGTGCAGGAAAAACTCTCCCCGCCGCTCGCCTACACCACCGTCCAGACCATGCTCAACATCCTCGAGCGCAAGGGCAAACTCCAACGCGAGCTCCAGGGTCGCGCCTACGTCTACACCGCCACCGTCACAGAAGCCCGCGCCTCCGGCCAGAGCCTCCGCGATCTGATCGATCGCACCTTCGGCGGCTCCAGCGAAGAGCTCGTCATGAGCCTGCTCAAAAACCGGCAGATCAACGCCGAACAGCTCGCCAGCATCACCGAGCGCTTCCACAAGAAAACGGAGAAGTCATGAGCGCCCTCACCGCCTTCGCTCTGGACTACTTCCTCAACTCCCTCTGGCAGCTGCCTCTGCTCTTCCTCTGTGGCTGGCTCGCCGCGCGCCTCCTCCACCCCCTGGGTCCCCTCGCTGAGCACCGCGTCTGGACGATGACCCTGCTGCTCGAAGCCGTCCTCCCCGCCTGTTCCCTCTCGCCGTCCTCCCTCTTCGCCCTGCTCGTGCGTTCTCTGCCGCACCACACCCCTGCCCGAAACCCGGGCATCTCCACGCTCCTTGGTTCCGGCTCCGCTCTCGCCGCGCTGCATCTGCCCGTTTCGGTGCTCTCCATCGTCATGGTCTTCTACGGCCTCTTTCTCGTCGCAGTTTCTCTTCGCTTCATCGCACGGTCGCTCGCCCTCTCCTCTCTGCGCCACTCCGCGACTCCCCTTTCGCTCGCCCCGGAAAGCGCCGTCTTCTGGCATCGCTGCGCCGACCATTTCGCCGTCCACAACGCCACCCTCGCAACCTCCTCCCGTGTCGGTGCCCCGGTCACCTTCGGCCTGCGGGAACGTCTCATCCTTCTTCCCGGCCACATGCTCGACGGCCTCTCCAACGCCGATCTCCACACCGTCCTCGCGCATGAATTCGCCCACCTCTCTCGCCACGACTTCATCAAAAATCTCCTCTACGAACTCGTCGCGCTCCCCATCAGCGGCCATCCCCTGCTCTGGCTCACGCAGGCACGCCTCCAGCAAACCCGCGAGATCGTCTGCGACCAACTCGCAGCCTCGCTCACCAGCCGTCGCGAGTACGCCCGCTCCCTTCTGCGGCTCGCCTCCCTGCTCCTCAACGCACCTCCACCCCCCGCACCGCACGCCATCGGAATCCTCGATGCCCACACGTTTGAAAGGAGACTTATGCACCTCACGGAATTACCCCGAACCGTTCATGGACTTCGCCGCGCTCTCCCCGTCGTCGCCTGTGTCGCCGTAGCGTTCGCCACATGCACCACCGCCCTCGCTCTGCGCGTCAACGTCACCGCACCCGCCGTGTTTTCCGGCGATGGCCCCTCAACCCCGGCCGCCCGTCCAGCAAAGGTCTCTGCTGGCGTTATGGCCGGCAGCCTCCTTACCCGCGTCAACCCGACCTACCCCCAGGCTGCACGAGACGCCAAGATTCAGGGTGCCGTCCTCCTCCACGTCGTCATCGGCAAGGACGGCACGATCGAGAATCTCCAGGTCCTCTCCGGCCCGAAAGAACTGCGTGCCTCCACCCTCGATGCCGTCCGGCAATGGACCTACAAGCCCTTCCTCCTCAACGGAGACCCCGTCGAAGTCGAGACCACCATCACCGTCAACTACTCCCTCCAGCCCTGATCCCGCATGGAGTGTCCTTCCGAGCCACAGCGAAGAACCTGCTTCTCTACCGGAAACACTCAACGCACCGGGAACAATCGTTCCACCTCGAACCTCCACTCCGAGTTCAGGCACCGCCGTCCCGCAAAGGTCTCTGCTGGCGTCATGTCCGGCAGAGACCCCCCGGCACCAACCCAGCTAACTCCTGGGCCGGCAGAGACCGATTCCCCTTCGTCCTCTGCTGCACCCGCACATGCCCGCCGCCGGCACCACCCTCTGCCGAAACCTCGTCAAATGTTGACGAGCGGGAAGCCTCTGTTCGCAGGGTGAAACACCCCATCTCGAAGAAAACCCGCTCCTCGAAACGACCTCCGGACCCGTACCGTGCCCGAAGAGGTACACGCCATCGCCGCGATTGACAGTGATCGGGCCAGAAGAGCACTATCGTTTTGGCTCAGGCAGTCACTTGCCCGGAACCCTCTTTCGATGAGCCGCGTACGTTGGCCGTCTACGATGCGACCGCCCGCGACAGGGCCGCTTGCAGGGACCGCCCTCGCCAGATCGTCCGCGTAGGCGTCTTTCGCCAGACCCACCCTCGATCGACTCACAAATCCGACACCCCCACAGCATCGTCCGCACCACCCTTCCGGAGGCTATCCATGAAGCACCCCCTACCGCATCGCCGCACCAGGCGTCTCAGCCTCCAGGCCGGCCTCGCCGCCTCAGGTCTCGCCCTGCTCGCCACATCCGCATCCGCCCAGTTCCGCGCCTCCATTCAGGGCACGGTCACAGACTCCACCGGAGCTATCATCCCCAACGCCGCCCTCACCCTGCTCGACACCGACACCAACCGCACCATCACCGCCACCTCGAACGCCAGTGGCGTCTTCAACTTCAACGCTCTCGCCCCCGAGCACTACACCCTCACCACCACCGCCCAGGGCTTCCAGAAGAACGTCATCGCCAACGTCCCCATCAACCCTGACGAGGCCAGCTCGGTCAATGTCACGCTCGCGCCCGGCGACACCACCACCATCGTAAACGTCCAGGGCGACCAGGTGCCCGCGCTCGACACCGAAACCGCCACCATCTCCGGCAACATCTCCGACAATCAGATCCAACATCTTCCCTCGGCCGGCCGCGACGTCTTCCAACTCGCCCAGCTCGCCCCTGGCGTCTTCGGCGATGGCTCCCGCGCCGCCGGCGGTGGCACTGCCGATATCCCCGGCAAGCAAGGGCCCGGCGGCTCTGGCTCTGGCACGGGTATCTTTGCCACCGAGAACGGCCCGCAAATCAACAGCAACGGCGGCCAGTACGAAACAAACGGCATCACGATCGACGGCATCTCCACCGTGTCCGCCGTCTGGGGCGGTACCTCCGTCATCACCCCGAGCGAAGACTCCGTCGGTAACGTCAAGGTCGTCTCCAACCAATACGACGCCGAGAACGGCCGCTTTTCTGGCGCCGGTATCCAAATCACCTCGAAGACCGGAACCAACCAGTTCCACGGCTCGGCCTTCTTCCGTGCCCAGCGTCCTGGCCTAAACGCCTACCAACGCTACAACACCTCCGGCACCTATAACCCTGGAACCCCCGCAGAACGTGGCCTGCTCCGAGACACCGAGCGCGCCAACCAGCTCGGCGGCTCCATCGGCGGTCCGATCTGGAAAAATCGCCTCTTCGCTTTCTTCGCCTATGAAGAGCAGCGCAACAACTCCTCAGCCACCGCCAACACCTGGTATGAAACCTCGCAGTTCCGCGCCGCCTCTCCGGCCGACAGCATCGCCAAGGTCTACAACACCTTCAATGGCGCTGCTCCCGTAAATGGAGGCCTGATCAATCAGACCTGCGCCACCGTCGGTCTGGTCGAAGGCACCAATTGCAGCACCATCGCCGGTCAGGGTCTAGATATCGGCTCTCCCCTTCGCTCCGCGCGTGGCACTCAAGATCCAACCTACGCCAGTGCGTCCAACCCCGGCATCGGTGGCGGTCTTGACGGTAGCCCTGACATCGCCCTCTATCAGACCCGCAATCCCACCAGTCAGGTCGGTCAGCAGTTCAACGGTCGCCTCGACGCCGACGCGACCAAGAAGGATCACGTCGCCTTCGCCATCTACTGGGTCCCTCTGACCACCACCAGCTTTCAAGGCACCACACGGTCCTACAACCTCTACCATCACGATCAGATCAACGACGCCTACTCCGGCATCTGGATTCACATCTTTTCGCCCAGCCTGCTGAACGAGGCTCGCTTCAACGATGCCGGCTGGCGTTGGAATGAGATCGCCACCAACCCACAGGAGCCCTTCGGTCTCCCGCAGTCCAACATCGCCCCCTTCGGCAACACGCAGTCCAACACCCCCATTCTCGGCAACATCCAGAACGGCAGCTTCGCCTTCTTGGGCGCACCCGGACCCTCGCAGTTCAACCAGCACACCTACACCTACAAAGACGTCGCAACCAAAGTCGCCGGCAATCACACCATCAAGTTCGGCGGCGATCTCACCCGCCTCTACTACCTCAACAGCCCTACCTACTCTGCCCGGCCCGCGTACAACTTCCTCAACATTTGGAACTTCCTCAACGACGCGCCATGGAAGGAGACCGGCAGCTTCCTCAACGCAACCGGAACACCCGGCGTCAACCGTCAGGATACCCGTGTCAATCTCTGGGGTGGCTTCATCCAGGATGCGTGGAAAGCTAAACCGAACCTCACATTGAACTTCGGCCTTCGCTACAACTACTTCGGCTCCTATTACTCCAAGGAGAACAACCTCGGCGTCGTCCAGTTCGGTCCCAGCTCGGCTACCACCTACACCGGCCTCAATATTCGCCAGGGCGGCAGTCTCACCACCCCGCAGACCGCCAACGTCGGTCCGCAGTTCGGCTTTAGCTATGCTCCTGAAGGATTGCGCAATCGCGTAGTCGTCCGTGGCGGCTACGGTCTCAACTTCAACCAGAGCGAGATCGCCATTCTTGGCAATGGCGGCAGCAACCCTCCCTTCGTCTTCCCCGCTGATTTTGAAAACACCACTGCCACCGGCCCGATTGATTCGCGCATTATTTACGGCGCTCCGGGTGGCAACTCCGTCTTCGGCTATCCTCCGAACGCCAACGCCATCACCCCGGTGAACGCCGCCGGTCTGCCAACGAAGGGCGGCATCGGCGTCACCGCCTTTCAGGACCGGCAACCGACCATCTACTCCCAGCACTTTTCGCTTGATACCGAGATCGACCTCGGCCACCAGCTTGTCGCCACCGTCGGCTACAACGGCTCAGTCACTCGCCATCTCATCGTTCAGTCGAACCTCTTCGTCAATGCCTTTGCCAACGGACAGGCCTTCAATCCGCTGCTGACCGGTGTCGACTACTATGCCAACACCGGCAACTCCAACAACAACTCCCTGCTCGTCGGCCTCAAGCACAACCTGAGCCGCGACTTCCAGTTCGACGCCGAGTTCAACTATTCAAAGACCATGGACACCGGATCAGGACCGTACTACGAGGATCCTTACCCCTACCGCCCCGACCTTGCTTACGCCAAATCCGATTTCAACTTCGGCAAGGCCCTCAAGGTCTACGGACTCTGGCAGCCACACCTCTGGCATGGAAACCAGCTCATCGGTCAGGCCCTGAACGGCTGGTCGTTCTCCGGCATCTACAACATGCACACCGGCTTCCCCTTCACTCCCACCTATAACTCCTCAAACTCGCTCTACTATGCCGGAAGCGGCTATGGTCAGCTCCGCCCCGCTAGCTACAACGGCGGCGCAGGCAAGATCCGCAGCAATGAAGCCTACAAGCAGGGCAAGCCAAACCTGAACTTCCCTGACGCCGGCCCCAATGAGCCCTACTTCACCAACCCCAACAATGGTGTCAACACCGTCGTAACCGGGGTCGCTGCAGGCGCAACCACAACCACCAACTTCTACAGCCTGCCCCAGCTTCCAGGCGTCTCACGCAATACCTTCACCGGGCCCGGCTACCTCGACCTGGACGCCACCGTCACCAAAGCCTTCGGTTTCAACCCCGGTCGCTTCGTCGGCGAGCACGCCTCCCTAGAAATCCGCGCCGACGCCTTCAACCTCCTCAACAACGTCAATCTCGTTCCAAGCAGCGTCGATATCAGCTACCAGAGCAGCAAGACCTTCGGCCAGGCAAATGCCGCCCTCTCCGGCCGTACCGTCAATCTCCAGGCCCGCTTCTCCTTCTAAGCACGATCTCGGGTCTGCAACACAACTCGTTACAAAATCAGGAGGGGTGCACCTTCGGGCGCACCCCTCTCGTCCCAAGCCGCATCGTCATCCCGCAGAGACCTATTCTCGCCTCTGCCTTTCTTGCTTATAATCCGTAGGCATCTGCTCCTCGCCTCTGCCTTTCTTCGTTGTCATCCCGTAGGGATCTGCTTCTCGCCTTCGCCTTTCTTGCTTATCATTCGTAGGATTCGGCTTCCTTCTTGGTTGTCATCCCGTAGGGATCTGCTTCTTCTCTGCCTTCCTTCGTTGTCATCCCGCAGGACCTGCTTCTTCCTCTGCCTTCCTTGGGTTGTCATCCCGTAGGGATCTGCTTCTCGCTTCTCTGCTTCTCGCCATCACCCTCCCATGAGGAACAGCTCCCGAGTACCATCAAGAGCAAAAAGGAACACCATGCCCAATCCGCACAGGCTCCACCTCGCCGCTGCCCCCCTGCTCCTCACCACCTCCCTTGCCCTTGCCCAGACCGCCGGAACCCAGACCGCCGGAACCCGGACCACCGCGCAAGAGACCATCACCATCGACGCCCACGCCGCCGCCACCCCCTTCCCGCACGTCTGGGAGCAGACCTTCGGCTCCGGCCGTGCCATCCTCTCGCTCCGCCAGTCCTACCGTGACGACATGCGCACCGTGAAGCAGGCCACCGGCTTCCGAGCCGTTCGTTTCCACGGCATCTTCCACGATGAAGTCGGCCTCTTCGATCCCAACGCCCAGTACAAAGACCCCGGCCTCGCCGCCACCAGGATCGAGCAGGCCAGCCCCTACAACTTCTCCTACATCGACCAGATCTACGATGGCCTCCTTGATCTCGGCGTCCGTCCCTTCGTCGAGCTCTCCTTCATGCCGAAAAAGATGGCCTCCGACCCCAACGCCATCCACCCCTTCTGGTATCACCCCAACGTCTCCCCACCGAAGAGCTACGTCGAGTGGGACGCCATGATCACCGCCTTCGCCCAGCACCTCATTGACCGCTACGGCATCGCGGAGGTCTCCACCTGGGACTTCGAAGTCTGGAACGAACCCAACCTCGACTTCTGGGGCGGCCGCCCCAACATGCCCACCTACTACGAGCTCTACGACCACACCGCACTCGCCCTCAAGAAAGTCTCGAGCCGCCTCCGCGTCGGCGGCCCCTCCACCGCCCAGGCCGCCTTCGTCGGCGAGTTCCTCGCGCACTGCAAAACCAAAAACATCCCCGTCGACTTCACCTCCTCGCACGTCTATGGCAACGACGACTACAAGAAGATCCTCGGCTCCGACACACCCATTCCCCGCGACCGCATGGTCTACCTCGCCGTCAGGAAGGTCCACGACGAGATCATCCGTTCACCTTTCCCGCACATGCCCCTCTTCTTCTCCGAGTACAACGCCAGCTACTCGAACGAGCCCGACGTCACCGACTCCGTCTACATGGGCCCCTGGCTCGCCAACAACATCCGCCTCTGCGATGGCCTCACCGAGCAGATGTCCTACTGGACCTTCTCCGACGTCTTCGAAGAGCAGGGTGTCGTCCGCACCCCGTTCTACGGCGGCTTCGGCATCATCGCCGAAGACGGCATTCACAAGCCCGCTTTCAACGCCTTCTCCATGCTCCACCAGCTCGGCGACCAGCGCCTGAAACTCGCTCCCATAGGAAGCGCAGAGCCCGAGGACATCCTCGCCACCCGCTCCGCTGATGGAACCCTCGCCCTCGCCGTCTGGAACTACGCCGCCCCCTTCGGCGAAGGCGCTACCTACACGCCACCTCCCGCCAACCCCGGCCCCACCAAGGACGTCACCCTCCACCTCACCGGCGTCAAACCCGACGCCACCGTCACCGTCCAGCGTCTCGACCCCGACCACGGCAACGCCGTCAAAGCCTTCGACCGCATGGGCCGTCCGGCCACGCCCTCCCGCCAGCAGATCGTCGATCTTCGCGCCGCCGGCCTCGCCGCCCCACCTGAAACCCTGCACCTCAGCCACGGCGAGCTCCATCTCACCCTTCCGCCGCAGGCCCTCGTACTCCTAAAGGTGCAAAGCACTCCGACGGCGCATTAGAGATAATGGAACGGTACCCCTGCCGCGTCGCATCCTCCTGGACCGGCTGACGTCTTATCTGCCATGGAGTTCATGATCCGTTGAGTGAGGATGCGCTGAGCCGACGATCGGCAGCCAAGCTTCTAGGTGCCGCGCTCCTCGCCGGGTTCACGGCCGAGCCGCCCGCTCTCGCACAGAAACGCTCCCGCCCCGCTCCCGCCAAACCCGCTTCACCGCAGCCATCCACCGACGATCCCGATCAGGCCTACTCCGACCAGGACGACGTGGCCCCGCCCGAAGGCCTTACCGCCGAAGACAACGCCTTCCTCATGGAGATGCAGCAGCGCGGCTGCCTCTACTTCACCGAGCAGACCGATCCCAAAACCGGCCAGGTCCTCGATCGCGCCATCAATCGCCGCTCCACCGGCGAGCGCGACGAGCGCACCACCGCCTCCATCGCCGCCACCGGCTTCGGTCTCACCGCCCTCTGTATCGCTCACAAAGAGGGCTACATCGCCTCCGACGCCGTCCAGCGTCAGGTGCTCACCACGCTCGACTTCCACCTCAACCACATGCAGCACGAGCACGGCTTCTTCTACCACTTCAACCACGTCTCGACCGGCCGCCCCACCAGTTGGAGCGAGGTCTCCTCGATCGACACCGCTATCCTGCTCTGCGGCGTCCTTACCTGCCGCGCCTACTTCAACGACGGCCGCATCAAAGACCTTGCCACCCGCCTCTACGAGCGCGTCGACTGGCCCTGGATGCTCAACGGCGGCACCTCCTTCGCCATGGGCTGGTACCCCGCCACCGGCTTCATCAGCACCCGCTGGGATCACTACTGCGAGCTCATGATGCTCTATCTGCTCGCCATCGGCTCCCGCACCCACCCCGTCCCGCCCAGCACCTGGGACGCCTTCTCCCGACCCGAAGTTCGCTATCGCGCCTTCGACTTCATCTCCGGCCGCGATCCCCTCTTCGTCCACCAGTACTCGCACGCCTGGTTTGACTTCGCCCGCCAGCGCGACAACTACACCAACTACTTCCAGAACTCCGTCACCGCTACCCGCGCCCACAAAGCCTTCCTCATGACCCTCAAGCGCGGCTACACCGACGACTTCTGGGGCGTCACCGCCTCCGACTGGCAGCACGGCTATACCGCCTGGGGCGGCCCACCCCTCATGGGCCCGGTCGACGGCTCCGTCGTCCCCTGCGCCGCCGCCGGCTCCCTTCCCTTCCTTCCCAAAGAGTGCGTCCGCACCCTCCGCTCCTGCTATGAGCGCTTCGGCCGCGACGCCTGGGGCCGCTACGGCTTCTGCGACGCCTTCCACCCCGAACAGTTCTGGTACGACCCCGACTGCCTCGGCATCGACGTCGGTATCGGTGTCATCATGGCCGAAAACCTCCGCACCGGCTTCGTCTGGGAGACCTTCATGCGCAACCCCGAACCAGCCACCGCCATGGCCGCCTGCAACTTCCGCGACGACGAAATAGAAGACACCCCCGAAACCCCCAAAGCCACCGCCCGCCGCCGCACCCGCCGCCGCTACGCCACCCCCGCCGACACCAGCCCCACCACCTGATCCCTCACCGGCCCCCTCGACCTGGTTGTCATTCCGGAGCGAAGCGCAGCAGACGAACCTGCCTCTCCATCGGGAACAATGTTTTGGTTGTCATTCTGAGCACCGCGAAGAATCTGCTTTCTACCGGGAACCCGCACACCCGCCGGGAATAGTCGCCCAACCACCTTTTTAGTTGTCATTCCGAGCACCGCGAGGAACCTGCTTCTCTACCGGGAACCCTCACACCCGCCGGGAACAATCGCCCAACCACCTCTTCTTAGTTGTCATTCCGAGCACCGCGAGGAAACTGCTTCTCTACCGGGAACCCTCACACCCGCCGGGAACAATCGCCCAACCACCTCTTCTTAGTTGTCATTCCGAGCACCGCGAGGAAACTGCTTCTCTACCGGGAACCCGCACACCCGCCGGGAACAATCGTCCAACCACCTCACCCTCGCCATCTCTTAACAAACCACCCTCTTCCCTCTCGCATCCAACCCCCAGAAAGCGAGAACCCCAGACATGATTGACATCAACACCATCGAAGAGCACATGGAAGTAGTCGGCTCCGACGGCGGCCACGTAGGCTCCGTCGACAACATCGGCATCAAGCTCACCAAGAACGACCCCGCCGCCCACGGCCAGCACCACTACATCAAGCTGAAGTACGTCGACTCGATCGAGGGCGGCAAGCTCAAGCTCAACATCCCCACCGAGCAGGCGATCGCCGAAGAAAAGGCCGTCGAGAACTAACCCCTCAGGATCGCGTGTCTGTCCCACCTCCAAAACCGGGGCAGACACCACACCCCTACCCTCACGATCTCTCCAAAACGCGGGGCGATCGAGCCTTCGGGCAGCACCGCGCATCTTGTCTTGCGTCTTCCTGCCTTCTTTGGTTGTCATCCCGTAGGGATCTGCTTCTCTCCCGAAGCGGCGACTAACCCGGCGATACAGCATGCTCGGTTGTCATGCCGCTCTCGGCGTCCGCACTCACCACCCCATTGTCCCCGGCGCTCCCTTGAACGGCCCCGTCACGGAACTCGTAATCCACCCGCCATAGAAGTCCCCTGCCTGCGCCTGCACCTGCTCCTCATCCACAAAGCACGCATCCACCTTGCTCGCGTAGATCGCCAGGTAGTCTTTCAACCCCGCATACGCCTTCGTTGGCGACGCGTAGCTCCACGCCACGCCCGGCACCACCGGCACTCCCTCGATCACGCTCCCGTCCGCTCGCGACGCCCCGTTCACATCCAGATTCCAGTAACTCGCCACGCCCTTGAACTCGCAGAAGCTCCCGCCTCGCACACTCGGCCGCACGACCTGCATCGCCACATCCTCAGGCGGCAGGTAGTACACCGGAGGATGGCTGGTCTCAAGCACCCGCATCCCGCGTCGCGTCTCCGCCACCACGATCCCCGCATGCACCACCCGCAGCAGACGCTCCGTCCGCTCCAGCCGCGGCGGCCGCGGATACTCCCACACCGACTCCTGCTTCCCTTCCGCCACACCGTCCTCCTCGCTTCAGGGCAGATAGTCAAACCCTCAGCCCTTGATGAACGGCGTGAAGTCCGACCACAGCTCCACCCGAAACTCACGAATGTCCCGAACCGATCCCGGAAACCACGGCAGAGCTCTAAGAGCTGTCATCGCGGTTGTCACCTTGATGAGATCGTCATCCTTCGTCAGGTAGACACTTCCTTGCGTCCACTCGAATCCATGACGGCCAAGCACTCTGCCGATCTCATCGTAGGCCGCTGGAACACTTCGCGGGTGTCGCTGCAAAACTTCAGCCACCGTCAGGTCGAAAGCAATCGCAAATACTTATGGCACCAAAGGATCTGACAGCATGTCCGCCAGGGGGTAGTCGACAACTTCGCCGCTGCGAACCACACGGATCGTTACCTGTCTCCCCTTAGGTCCGGGCGTCGCCCACCCAGCACCTCATACTCCGGCCCATACGCCCCAAAGCTCTTGATCGCCCCCACCGGAACCGTCATCGCCTGCACCGAAGCTGCCGCCATGCCACACCTCCGCTCTGCCCCTGATTCTAACTCCGCGTCACCGTCCGCAAACTCAGCTCCCGCATCTGCGCCTCGCTCACCGGCGTCGGCGCATCCACCATCAGGTCGATCGCCTTCGCCGTCTTCGGAAACGCAATCACCTCGCGCAGGCTCGTCGCCCCCGCCAGAATCATCACGATCCGGTCGAGCCCCAGCGCAATCCCGCCATGCGGCGGTGTCCCGTACTCAAGTGCATCCAGAAAGAATCCAAACCGCTCCTTCGCCTCCTCATCGCTCATCCCGAGCGATCGAAAGATCTCCGCCTGCACATCCTTGCGATGGATCCGGATCGACCCCGACCCCAGCTCCGTCCCGTTCAGCACAATGTCGTACGCCAGCGCCCGCACCGCGCCCTTGTCATGCACCAGCCGCCCACTCGTAATGTCGTCTTCATGCGGCGACGTGAACGGATGGTGCGCCGCCTGCCACACCCCCGCCGCTTCATCCCACTCGTACATCGGGAAATCCGTCACCCACAAAAACTTGTAGTCCCGCGCCGTACCCGTCTTCGCAAACAGCCCATGCTTGTCCGCAAACTTCTTCCCGAGCTCCAGCCGCAGCGCGCCCACCTTCTTCGGGATCCATTGCGGATCATAGTTCCACGTCTCCGGAGTCCCCAGCTTCGGCGTGATGACGATCGCCAGATCATCCGTCGTAAAGTTGTTGCCACCGAACACAATCTGCTCCGCATTCAGCTTCGCCGCAATCGCCTCCGCCAGCGGCTGAAACGCCTCATTCGTCCGCAGCCGCGCCACATCCAGAAAGTCCAGCCCGCAGTCGCCAAAGCTCCCGCGAATCTCCTCCACCAGCGCCCGCTTTTGCGTCCCGCTCAGCACCCCAGCCTTCGGAACCGTGAAGCCGATCACCGGCAAGCCCTGCTCTACCTTCAACGTCGTCCGCAGCTCCGGTGTCAGCACCTCGGTGAGATCCACCATCGCCGGCAGCCGCATGTCCGGCTTGTCGATCCCATACCGCCGGATCGCCTCGTCATACGTCATCCGCACGAAGCCGCCCTGAATCGTAACCCCCGCTGTTGCAAATGCCGCACGGAGAAATCCCTCGACGATCCGGAAGATCGTCTCCTGCTTCGGGAACGTGGTCTCCAGATCGATCTGCGTAAACTCCGGCTGCCGGTCCGCCCGCAGGTCCTCATCGCGAAAGCACCGCGCAATCTGAAAGTAGCGGTCAAACCCCGAGATCATCAGGATCTGCTTGAAGATCTGCGGACTCTGCGGCAGCGCGTAGAAGTTCCCCGCATGCACCCGGCTCGGCACCAGGTAATCCCGCGCTCCCTCGGGCGTCGACCGCGTCATGAACGGCGTCTCGATCTCGAGAAAGCCCTCGTCCACCAGGTAGTTGCGAATCGCCATCGCCACCCGGCTGCGCAGCGCAAAGTTCCGCTGCATCTCCTCCCGCCGCAGGTCGAGATACCGATACTTCAGCCGCACCTCTTCATTCGCAATCGCATCTTCGGCCGGCGAAAACGGCGGCGTCTTCGCATCATTCAAGAGCAGCAGCTCCGTCGCCACCACCTCGATCGCACCCGTCAGCATATTCGGGTTCTCGAGCCCCGCCCCGCGCAGCCGAACCGTGCCCTTCACCGCGACCACGTACTCCGGCCGCGCCGCCTCCCCCTTCGCATGCGCCGCCCCGTCCAGCTCCTTGTCGAGCACCACCTGCGTGATCCCCGTCCGATCCCGCACATCCAGGAAGATCAGGTTGCCATGGTCCCGCCGCCGGTTCACCCAGCCCATCAGCACCACATCCGCGCCAGCCTGCTCCGGCCGAAGCTCTCCACACGTCTGCGTCCGCTCAAGCGATCCAAGAAAATCTAAGTGCATAGGTATCCAGTATGAAGGAAAAGCGTCCCACCCATCACCCACCGGCTATCGTCCAGGCTCATCGCCCTCGCCTTCCCCCGCGTCGTTCCACACCCACACCCAAAAGCTTTCACCTCGCCCGGAGCCTGACCGTGGCCGATCCCTGGCGCCCTCCAGGCCGCTCGCGCACGCGGAGCAGAAACACCACATCACTCTCACCCGAAGCTCCGCTCCCCCTGTACCCTGTCTCTGCCAGGATCGAAGACACGCCGAGGACACACCCATGCACTCCATCCTCACCCACCCACGCCTCTCTCTGCCCTCGCTGCTCCTCGTCCTTTTCTCCGCCGTGGCCGCCCGCGCTCAGGCGCCTGTCCAGCCCACCGTTCCCACCCCCACCTACGATGTCGTGTCGATCGTCCCCAACAAATCCGACGCCGGTAGCACCAGCTGGCGAACCCAGGACGCCAGCTTCAGCGCCACCAACATCAATCTGACGATGCTTGTCGGCTCCGCGTTCGGCCTTCGCCTGGACCTCATCTCCGGCCTGCCCCGCTGGGCAGACTCCGCCCGCTTCGATGTCAACGCCAAGATCATCGACCCCGACCTTCCCACCCTGAAGAAAGTCACCGACCAGCAGCACAACGCCATGCTCGCCAGAGTCCTCGCCGACCGCTTCCAGCTCAAGGCCCACACCGAAGTCAAACAGCTTCCCGTCTACAACCTCGTCGTCAGCCCGCACGGCCCCAAGGTCAAACGCAGCGCCATTCAGGACGAGGCCAAAGGCAGCTGGTTCAACAACAACGGCGAGTTCACCGGAACTGCAATCCACATCTCCTCCCTCGCCGACTTTCTCGCGAGCGACCTCCACCGCACCATCATCGACCACACCAGCCTCACCGACTTCTACGACCTCCACCTGAAATGGGCCGCCGACCACCCCTCCGGCCAGGATGACGGCCGCACCGACGACGGCCCGTCCCTTTTCTCCGCACTCGAGGATCAGCTCGGCCTCAAGCTCGTCCCCGCTAAAGGTCCCGTCACCACCCTCGTCGTCGACCACATAGAGCCACCCACCCCCAACTAAACCACCCCGAGGCGAACGCATGCGCTCCATCCGCCCACACCTCCTTCCTCTCCTGCTCCTCCCGCTCCTGGCTCCCGCCCAGACCCCCCAGCCCCTCCAGCCCACCGTCCCCACCCCTGTCTACGATGTTGTCTCCATCGTCCCGAACAACTCCGACAGCGGCAACATGAGCTTCGAGGGCCACGACGCCACCTTCACCGCCACCAACGTGCGCTTCAAGAACCTCCTCAGCAATGCCTTCGACGTCCGCGAAGACCTCATCTCCGGCCTCCCCGGCTGGGCCGAGTCCGCACGCTACGACCTCAAAGCCAAGATCGTCGATCCCGACCTCCCCACCCTCAAAAAACTTACCGAAGAGCAGCGTGACGCCATGCTCGCCGGGATCCTCACCGATCGCTTCCATCTCAAGGTCCATACCGAAAGCAAACAGCTCCCGATCTACAACCTCGTCGTCACCCCGCACGGTCCAAAGTTCAAACCGAGCGCCGATCAGGATCCCAAGCACGGCGGCATGCGGGCCAGCGACCATGACGCCGATATCGAAGCCTCGCGCATCTCCGCTCTTCTTGTCCTCCTCGCTGGCAGCCTCCACCGAACCGTCATCGACCAGACACACCTCACCGCCCTCTACGACATGCACCTCACCTGGGCTCCCGATCGTCCCGCTGCCGCCGCCGGCCTCGATGACGGCCGCAACCCCGCCGCTGACACCGGCCCGTCCCTCTTCTCCGCCCTCGAGGATCAGCTCGGCCTCAAGCTCGTCCCCGCCAAAGGTCCCGTCACCACCCTCGTCGTCGACCACATCGAACCACCCACCCCCAATTAAGAAATGCTGGCGTCACTCACGGCGTCGAGCGCACCATAGCACCACAATGTCTGCCGCCAAACGAACCACGCACCTCCACCGGCTCAGCCAGTCCGCTCTCCTCCTCATCTGCCTCGCGGCCGCCGCCCAGACATCCCCGCCGCCCCGGCCACCCGCCTTTGAGGTCGCCTCCGTCCGCCTCTCGCCCCCCGATCACGGCTTCTTCACCATCAGCCCTTCCGGTGCGCTGGAGTTCCGCGCGAACACCGTCTCCATGCTCTTTCTCCTCGACTTGGCGTTCGGCTTTAATCCAAATCAGACCGTAGGCGCCCCCGGCTGGGCCGAATCCACCCTCTACGACGTCTCCGCCAAACCCGAAGGCAACGTTGGCCTCACCTACGAGCAGCTCAAGCCCGCTCTTCAAAATCTGCTCAAAGAGCGCTTTCACCTCCAGGCCCACATCGAAAGACGTGAGCGCAATGGCTACGCCCTCGTTGTCGCCAAAGGTGGCTCCAAACTTCAGAAAGCCGGCGACACCGTCGCACCCACCGGCAGCATCTTCTCCGAGGGCCTCCGCTCCCCCAGCCTCCCCATGAGTGCTCTCGCCGGCATGCTCGCTATCCCCGTCGGCTCGCCCGTCGTCGATCAGACCGGTCTCACCGGCAACTACGTCGTCAACCTGAAATATGCCAGCCTCAACAGCTCTCCAGACGACACCGCCGCCGATCCCGGCCTGCCCTCCGTCTTTACCGCCGTCACCGAGCAGCTCGGCCTCCGTCTCAACCGCCAGAAGATCTCGCTCGACTTCCTCATCGTCGATCACGTCGACCAACTCCCCACTGCCAACTAGCCGCCCGCCCTCTCGCCCGTCACCCAGAGCAACTCAGCTGCTCCTACGCAGGGTTGACCTTCCCCAAAGCATCCTTAGCAGCTACCGGCCCCAATCACCCACGAAGCTCTCCTGCCATCCGCGAACGAGCCGCAAGATGCGATACCCTCAAACCCACCAACAATCACTTCGCAAGGTGAGCCCTAAATCACATGGCATCCATCCCCGCCACACGAGACCTCACGACCTCCAGCGCTAACGACTCCTACAAGCGCTTCCTCCTCCTCGTCGCCGGTCTCGGCGGTCTGCTCTACGGCGTCGATGTCGGCATCATCGGCGGCGCGCTCCCTTATCTCGAAGCCACCTCCGGCCTCTCCGCCGGCCAGCTCTCCGCCATCGTCGCCGCCGTCCTCCTCGGCTCGGTCTTCTCCACCCTCTTCGCCGGCATCCTCGCCGACTGGATGGGCCGCAAGCCCCTCATGATCCTCTCGGGCATCACCTTTGTCCTGTCCATTCCCGTCATCAGCCTCTCCCACGGCTATGGCCCGCTTCTTCTCGGCCGTCTGCTCCAGGGCGTCTCCGGCGGCCTCATCGGCGTCGTCGTCCCGCTCTACCTCGCGGAGTGCCTCGCCGCCAGCAATCGCGGCCGCGGTACCGGCGTCTTCCAGTGGCTGCTCACCCTCGGTATCGTCGCCGCCGCCCTCATCGGCATCTACTACTCTTACCGCGTCGTCGCCGTCGAACACACCGGCACCGCCGCAGAGGTCCTCGCCTTCAAAGATCAAGCCTGGCGCCGCATCTTCTGGGTCTCGCTGCCCCCCGGTATCCTCTTCGTCCTCGGCGGCTTCTTCGTCTCAGAGTCCCCCCGCTGGCTCTTCCGGCGCGGCCGCGTCAACGCCGCCCGCGCCGCCCTGCTCCGCTCCCGCTCCCCGGAGGAGGCCGATCGCGAACTCGGGGAGATGCAGGCCCTCGAAGAGCAAAAACGCGTCGCCTCAAACGGCCACACCGCCATCGCCGTCCCCGCCGCCCGCGACTCCCTGCTCCGCCGCAAATACCTCATCCCCTTCCTCCTCGCCTGCGTCATCCTCGCCTGCAACACCGCCACCGGCATCAACTCCGTCATCGGCTACAACACCTCCATCCTCCTGCAGTCCGGCCTCTCGGACCTCACCGCCCATTGGGGCTACGTCCTCTTCACCACCGTCAACTTCCTCTTCACCCTTCTCGGCCTCTCGCTCGTCGACCGAAAAGGCCGTCGCTTCCTCTTCATCCTCGGCACCTCCGGCATCCTTGTCTCGCTCCTCGTCACCGGCTTCCTCTTCGTTCAGGCAGAGCGCGCCACCACCGACGCCCGCACGCCCATCCAGGCCTTCGTCGATACCGCCCTCAACCCCGCCGACCCCACTACCCTCAAGTTCTCTCCCGCCGTCGCCGCCCATCTCCTCATGGACGCACCCGCCGCCCGCAGCCCCATCGACCCCGCCCACGCCTCGCTCGCCATCATCTACACCTGCGGCGACTTCACCACCGCTACCACCTTCGTCCGCTCTGACGACCCGTCCGCCGCTCCCATCACCATCTCCCGCGCCGCCTGCCTGCCCTCAAACGCCACCCAGGCCCGCCTCGCCAACCCCTTCGCAAACCTCGACCGCTCCCGCACCGCTCCCCTCCGCGTTCAGCGAGCCATTATCGGAGCCATCCCCACCCCTGCCCACGGCTACCTCGTCGCCCTCTTCCTCTATCTCTTCATGGCCTTCTACGCCACCGGCCCCGGCGTCTGCGTCTGGCTCGCCCTCTCCGAGCTCATGCCCACCCGCATCCGGTCGAACGGCATGAGCGTCGCCCTCGTCCTCAACCAGGCCGTGTCCACCACCCTCGCCGCCATCTTTCTCCCCTTCGTCGCCAAACACGGCTACTCCCGCATGTTCTTCCTCTTCGCCGTCTTCACTGCAATCTACCTCACCGTCACCGCCCTCTTCTTCCCCGAAACCAAAGGCAAAACCCTCGAAGAGATCGAAGCCCACTTCGAACGAAAACCCCTCAAAGCCTGACACCGCTCGCAGTCACTCGTTTGCTCGTCATCCGCAGCAATCCACCTCTCACCTAGTCTTTCTTGGTTGTCATCCCGTAGGGATCTGCTTCTCGCCTTCGTTTCTTGGTTGTCATCCGCAGCAATCCACTTCTCACCTAGTCTTTCTTGGTTGTCATCCCGTAGGGATCTGCTTCTTCAAACCAAATGCCTCCTCGCGAATATCACTTCTACATCCTCGCCAGCCGTTCACGCGATCTCTACATAGGCCTCACGAACAATCTCCGCACCCGCCTCGCCGAGCACCACGAACTCCGTCCCGGCACCTACACCGCCCGCTATCAGATCACCCGCCTCATTCACTTCGAGCACTTCCAGTACATCAACAACGCCATCAATCGCGAGAAGGAGTTAAAGGCTTGGCCGCGAAGCAAGAAGATCGCCCTTATCGAAGCCTCGAACCCAACATGGGAAGACCTCGCAGCCGACTGGTAGGAAATTTTGGTTGTCATCCACAGCAATCCACTTCCCGCCTTCGTCTTTCTTGGTTGTCACCCCGCAGCAATCCGCTTCTCACCTTCGTTTTTTAGTTGTCATCCCGTAGGGATCTGCTTCTCGCCTTAGTTTTTAGTTATCATCCCCCAGCAATCCGCTTCCCGCTCTTCAAGCCCCGCACCACCGAAAGGCCAACCATGCTCCCACCGCACTACACCCTCACCCACACGCTCCCCACCCCCGCCGATTACTGCCGCCTCCGCACCCTCGCCGGCATGAGTGCCAAAGCCCTCGAAGCCGCCACCCGCGGCCTCCCCAACACCCTCTTCGCCGCCACCGTCTTCCACGAAGGCCAGTTAGTCGGCATGGGCCGCGTCACCGGTGATGGCGGTCTCTTCTTCGACATCAACGACATCGCCGTCGACCCCGCCCATCAGAAGCGCGGCCTCGGCAAAGCCATCGTCGGCGCCCTCATGGACTTCGTCCACCGCACCGCCCCCGCCACCGCCCACGTCACCCTCATCGCGGACGGCGAAGCCCACCGCCTCTACGCCCACTTCGGCTTTAAACCCGTCGGCCCAGAGTCCATCGGCATGGCCATCCACATCGACGACAGAAGAGCCTAAGCCCCGATCGTCTTCTGCAGCCCCTGCACCATCTCCAAATGCTCCTTCATCGTCGGCAAAGACCTCTCTGCCACACCCTTGATCGCCGCATCCTTTCCCGTCTCGGCCTCCTTCGTGAACTCCCGCACATCCCCCTCGTGGTCCTTCACCATCCCGTTCACATACGCTTTGTCAAACGCACGCCCCTTCAGCGGCATCAGCCGCGCATGCAGCGTGCGCGCCGTCGCGCTCGTCGTGTCCTTGTACTTCAGCGTCTGTCCCTGCTCCACCTGGCGCAGTTCGCCGAGCATCTTCGTATGGTCGTCCACCATCTGCTGCGCGTAGCGTTTGATCTGGTCGTTCTTGCTCCTCCTCAGCGCCAGCTTCGCTGCATCGATAACGCCGTTGGCGCCTTCAATCGCCTTTTGCAGAAAGATCTGGTCCGGCGATCCCTCCGCCCGAACCACCTTGCCCAGTGCATGGTTCTCTTCACCAGAGGACGCATTCGGCACCTGCGCCGCCATAACCCCCACCGCCATCACAGCACCCAGCACCGCTGCATAGCCACGCCGTAGTCGCATCTCTACCCTCCTCGAGTCCTTCAACCCTTTGGATGCGCCCGTCGCACATAGTCGAAACGCGACAAAACCCGAGGAGTCGACCCCGCCCCATCCGCACACCCCACCGTCG
Organism: Acidobacteriaceae bacterium; assembly: GCA_903642235.1. Classification (GTDB taxonomy): domain Bacteria; phylum Acidobacteriota; class Terriglobia; order Terriglobales; family Acidobacteriaceae; genus Edaphobacter. The sequence goes on from CAHJWL010000008.1 coordinate 67,248, forward strand.
TCGCTCCCGGGACGTCATCGACTTCTGGATTCCCTTGAAATGATCCTGAGCCGGCAGTCCACTTCTGAAGTCGAGCGTGCTTGCACACATCCTTCCCCTCTTGCATACATCCTTCCCTTTGGTTGTCATCCTGTAGGGATCTGCTTTTCCCGAAAGCATCTCCCTTCAACAATCGCTCTCAGCCCCGGAAACATCCTCGCGCAACAGCCGTCAATTCGTTCGAAGACGCTGACGCGCGGCAGACAGTGCTCCTGCTCAGCCTTCAATACTCTTCTGGCAGAAGCCCCGGCCCTGCGCGTCGCCAGCCTCCCTCATTTACCATCAAGGCACAGCAGATGCCCGCCCCCTCCCCCCAGCCAGACCGCCCCCGCGTCCTCTCCGGCATGCGCCCCACCGGCCGCCTTCACCTCGGCAACTACATGGGAGCCCTCCACAACTGGGTCGCCCTGCAAAACGAGATCGACCCCGCCACCGGGGAGCCAAAGTACGACTGCTTCTTCTTCATCGCCGACCTCCACGCCCTCACCACCGGCTATGCCGACACCTCCGCCATCCGCGACGATTGTCAGGAGATGATGCTCGATTTCCTCGCCGCCGGCCTCGATCCCGCACGCACCGTCCTCTTCCGCCAGTCGCACGTCCCCCAGCATGATCAGCTCAACACCCTCCTCGGCATGATCACGCCCCTCGGCTGGCTCGAGCGCGTCCCCACCTACAAAGACCAGCAGGAGCAGCTCAAGGAGAAAGACCTCGCCACCTTCGGCTTCCTCGGCTACCCCGTCCTCCAGTCCGCCGACATCCTCGTCTACCAGCCGCACTTCGTCCCAGTCGGCGCCGATCAGGTCGCCCACGTCGAGATCACCCGAGAGCTCGCCCGCCGCTTCAACAGCCTCTACCCCGGCGAGTTCCTCCTCTCGCCCGCGGCCGCCCCCTGGGAGCTCGACGCCATCCACACTCGCGCCCGCAAACTCTCCGGCAACAAGACTCAGGAGACCTTCACCCCGCACCAGCTGCTCGAAGCCGCCAAGCAAACAAAGAAACTCTCCCCCTTCACCCTGCGCGAGATCCTCCCCGAACCCGAAGTCCTCCTCACCCCCTCACCCAAGCTCCCCGGCCTCGACGGCCGCAAGATGTCCAAAAGCTACGGCAACACCCTCACCCTCGCCGAGCCCGAGCCCGAGATTCGCGCCAAGCTGAAAGTCATGGTCACCGACCCCGCCCGGATCCGCCGCGAAGATCCCGGCAACCCCGAGGTCTGCCCCGTCGGCGACCTCCACAAAGTCTTCTCCACCCCCGACGTCCAGGAGCAGGTCTGGATCGGCTGCACCACCGCCGGCATCGGCTGTATCGAGTGCAAGGGCTGGCTCGCCGACGCCGTCGTCCGCGCCATCGCCCCCATCCAGCAGCGCCGCGCCGAGCTCGCCGCCCAGCCCAGCCTCATCTACGACGTCCTCCGCGACGGAGCCATCCGCGCCCGCGCCCGCGCCGACCAAACCATCGCCGAGGTCCACCACGTCATGGGCCTCGACTAAGACCCGAAGCTGCCTCGCGCCTCTGTTTGTCCTTCCGGGCGAAGCCGAGGAATCGGCTTCTCTACCGACGACCCGCACGCCCGCCGGGAACACCCGCTTAGCCACGTCCATGATCTAAACTCCTCCAAAGATCACCATGCCCGCTGAAAGTAATCTCGAAACCAGCCCCCAAGATGGCGCAATTCCAGCCCCCGAAACCAACCTCGACCAAACACGTAAAAATACCCCCCCAACCCCGACCAAAACGCACCAAAACACGGCCGATAGCACCCCTTTTAGTCTCGAATCACCCACTCCTGCACGAAACACCCCCCGCAAGCCCACCCCCGAAGAAGCCTCCCAGTCCCCCTTCTCCGTCACCGTCGGCCTCGTCTACGACGGCCCCTTGGACCTCCTCCTCGACCTTATCCGTAAGCAAAACATAGACATATACGACATTCCCATCGCCCGCATCACCTCCCAGTTCCTCGCCTACACCCACCAGCTGAAACAGCAGGACGTCGACGCCGCCGGCGAGTTCATCTATATGGCCTCACTCCTTATCCACATCAAATCAAAGACCTTACTTCCCCGCGACACCTCCGACCTCCTCGGCGCCGATCCCGAAGACCCCCGCCGCGAGCTCGTCGAGCGCCTCCTCGAGCACGAGCGTTTCAAGTCCGCCGCCCAGATGTTGTTGCAAAAGCAGCAGGTCGAGGAAGCCACCTGGACCCACCCCGGCATGCCCGCCTTCCTCAAGGACCTGCAGGCCGCCACCTCTAACTCCAGCCTTAACAACATAGACCAGGAGATCGCCGCCGATACCGTCGCTCTCTTCCAGGCTTTCTCCGCCACTATAGCCCGCCTCCGCGCCCGCCCCGTCCTCAACGTCGATGAAGAATCCGTTACCGTCGCGCAAATGATTGATTTCGTCAAGCGCAGGCTCCTTCTGGAAGACAAACCCATCAGCCTCCGACGCCTTCTCGGCAACTCCCACACCGAGCGCGCCGTCATCTGTATGTTCCTCGCAATGCTGGAGTTAGTCCGCCTCCAGGCCGTTCTCCTCCACCAGCCCGACCTCCTTGGCGACATCCTTGTCAAGAAGACCGACAACTTCGACCAGATCTTCGAAGACCAGGCCACGGCCCGCGATGACTGGAACTAACTTGCTCAACACAAGGCTTTTACGCATGCGCAACGTCGCCACTACTCTCGGCCTCCTCCTGCTTGCCGCCGCGCCGCTCTCCGCCGCGCCGCAATCCACCAACCCCGATCTCTCCCGCATGGCCGGCTGCACTCTCCAGGGTCGCACCTACACCTGCTCCAAAGCTGATCTTCAACGCGCTCTAAGTCTCGCCAAAACAATCACATCCATCTCGCAGCCGGCGAACCACGCCTCGGATGCCGCCCTCGCGGAACTCGTCAGGAAGCTCGGCAAAACTCCCGCCACGGGCGACACGCCCGCCGATCTCATCTTCATCCTTGAGCCCCTGCAGGAGGCCGGCGTCCAGGTCGGACCCGGCACCGTTGACCTTGCCCGGTTACGCGTGCTCCTCGTCGCCCCCGACGGCACGCCTGGCAAGCTGTTGTGGGTCCAGACCTACAACGGAGATGCAAGCATGGCCTGGTCAGCCATCGCCCGGGCCGCTACCCTCGCTTTACAGGATCAACTCCACTCCCACTAAACCCAACGAAGCGTCCGGTTTCGCCAAGAGATTCATCATCCGTTCACACCAGTGTCGCAATCCATCGGTAGCGTTCTCCTTACTCCCAGTAGATAGATCAGCGACAAGGCGGCCTCTATGGCAACGACAGCTCCCGTTTCTCCCTCCATCCTCGACGAAAAACTCAAAAAGTCCAGCCCCGGCAAGATTGGTGCAGCCGCCTTTGGCGTGATGCTGGTCGGCGGCCTCATCTACATCACCACCAAGCTGTCGCATGACCTCTCCTCGGTCCACCAAGCCTCCATCTTCCCGTACATTCTGCTTGGGCTGGCCCTCCTGATCGCTCTTGGCTTCGAATTCGTCAACGGCTTCCATGACACCGCCAATGCCGTCGCAACCGTCATCTACACCCATTCCCTCGAGCCGCACATCGCCGTGGTCTGGTCCGGCATGTGGAACTTCATCGGCGTCCTTACCAGCTCCGGCGCGGTCGCGTTTGCCATCGTCTCGCTGCTTCCGGTTGAGCTCATCCTCAAAGTCTCGAAGGGCTCCGGCTTCTCGATGGTCTTCGCGCTTCTTGTCGCCGCGATCCTGTGGAATCTGGCCACCTGGTACAAGGGTCTGCCTGCCTCGAGCTCGCACACCATGATCGGTTCGATCCTGGGTGTGGGCGTCGCGAACCAGCTCATGCAGGGCCGCTCCGGTCTCTCCGGCGTCGATTGGGAGCAGGTCGTCAAGGTCTTCAAAGCCCTCCTGATCTCGCCCGTCGTCGGCTTCGTCTGCGCCGCTGGCGTCTTCCTGCTCTTCAAAGTCGTCGCCAGGGATCCACGCCTCTACAAAGCTCCGGAAGGCACCGCACCGCCGCCGTTCTATATCCGCGCTCTGCTCGTGCTCACCTGCACCGGCGTCAGCTTCGCTCACGGGTCCAACGACGGGCAGAAGGGCATGGGGCTCATCATGCTCATTCTCGTCGGCACCGTTCCAACGGCCTACGCGCTCAACCACACGGTCGACCGCGGTTCGGTGACTACCTTTGCCGCGGTTTCAACGCAGGTAGCCGGCGCGATCGGCAATTACGTCGAGCCGGGAACAACAGTGCAGGACGCCGCTCCTGAGCTCGAAAAGTTCGTCGCGGATAAGAAGTTCGAGCCCGGCGTGATGCTCGCCCTGCAGCAGATGGTGACGGATATCCGCAACGAAGCCGTCAGCTACGGCTCGCTCGGGAACGTTCCCCAGGACATGCAGGCGAACGTTCGCAACCAGATGTACCTGACCAGCGAGTCGCTCCGCCTGATGCCCAAACTCGGCCCCAAGATGAACCAGAACGATATGAAGGTCATCACAAACTACAAGGGCTTTCTCGACAAGTCCACGAAGTTCATCCCGTCCTGGGTCAAGGTCGCCGTCGCGCTCGCTCTCGGTCTCGGCACCATGGTCGGCTGGAAGCGCATCGTGGTCACAGTTGGCGAAAAGATCGGCAAGACACACCTCACCTATGCGCAAGGCGCCTCTGCCGAGCTCACCGCCATGTGCACCATCCTTGCCGCTGACGGCTACGGCCTGCCGGTCTCGACGACGCACGTGCTCAGCTCGGGTGTGGCCGGAACCATGGCCGCCAATCACAGCGGCCTGCAGCTTGAGACCATCCGGAACATCGCCGCAGCGTGGGTCTTTACGCTGCCGGCAGCGGCCCTGCTTTCGGGCTGTCTGTTCTGGATCTTCAATCTGATCAGCAAGTAAACAAAGGTATGTGTCTTTAGGGGCAAAGGCCGAAGGAGACTCTCCTTCGGCCTTTGCCGTCTCTCGCTGTCAAGACAGGGAAGTCTAGCGCCGTTTGGCTTCATCCAGAGCACTGCGCGTCGCATAGAAGGCCGGCTTGGGGCTGTAAACACCATCGCTGACGCCGAGCAGCAGCGGCCGTTGCGCTCGCTCCGGATGCTTCGGCCGCTCTTTCTCCGCCTGGAGCCAGCTCTGCTGATCGGCAAGTCCCCAGGTGAGCACGGCCTTTACGGACTGCTCCTTCAGCACCTCTTGGAGATAGTGTTTGTAGACCGTGGCCACGTCACGATCCTGCTGTGTTACGTCCTCCTCTGAGAGACCGTCGTCGTTCACATCCATCTCCGTGATGAAGCTGTCGAGCCTGCGCTTGTGCAGCTTCTTGATAAAGTCGTGAACACCATCTCCGAGAGACGCGATATCGCCGGTGCGAAGATGCGACTGAATGCCGACGGCCTGGAGCGGAGCGCCCGCGGCCTGGAGCCGCTCAATCAGAGACAAGACAGCTGCCCGCTTGGCGAGCTCGTCCGGCGTGTCGTACTCAAGGCCGTAGTCGTTGTAGGTGAGAATGGCGGTTGGATCGGCGTCGCGCGCGGCGCGAAACGCAATCTCGACATACTCCGGGCCGATCAGCTCAAGCCATGGCGAAACGCGCATGCCGTCGGAGCGCCCATCTTTGATCCAGATCGCTTCATTCACCACGTCCCAGCTGTGAATCCGTCCTTTGTAGCGGCCGGCGACGGTGTGGATGTGGTCTGTCAGGAGCTGACGGGCGTTCTCCTTCGTCGCCGTCGCGGCGAACCACTTAGGCAGGTTCTCATGCCAGCAGAGATTGTGCCCACGCACCTTAAGCTTGTGCTCTTCGGCAAAGGCGACCAGGGCATCAGCCTGCTTAAAGTCAAAGGTCGTAGAGGTCGGCCGCAGTGCCGCCCACTTCATGCAGTTCTCGCCAACCACCACGTTGAACTGCTCGGCGATCACCCGGCCGTAGCTTGGCTGCTGCTCAAGCAGGCTCATGTTCACCGCACACCCGATCAGCAGCCCACGCGCCTCCGCATGGGCCCGCAGCGAGCCGCGACCGCTGGTCTCAATGCCGTTGTCGGCGTCGCGCAGCTTCGCCGGGCGGGGCAGATCGAACGCGCGTGCGGCAGGAGCCGAAGCCAGCACCGCCCCTGCACTGGCGAGAAATCCCTGCATCACGACGCTGCGCCGGGTGCTGTCCACCCGTCCCTGCCAGATCCTCTTCGTCACGCCCTCAGCCTCCCGTTGCTATGCTTATCGAAACGCTCTCACAGGATTGGTCCGCGGGAAATACCCCGGACTTTCGAGGGAGAGCGGCTGAACCTGAACGAGCACGTCCCGAGGAAGTCTGAGGCGGGTTGAGCCGCGGCCTGCCGCGGTCTCAAGAGCCGCCGCGAATCACCATGAGTCTGAAAGCCACGATCGAAGCCGTCATCTACGCCGCCGAAGAGCCGGTCACGCTCCAGCAGCTGCTCAGCCTGCTCGGACAGGAGGCGCAGGCTGAGCTGGATTACCACGCCGCGGCGCAGGGCAAACTGCTGCTCAGGCCTGCGGTCGAATCAGGGGAAATCCCCTTGCCGAGCGAGCCCGAACTGCTCAACGATGAGGTTCTCGACATCGAAGAGCTTCTGGCGCCAGAGGAGGCCGAAACAGCCGAAACCGGGACAGATGAACCTGAAACAACCGAGAGTGTGGCGGCCATCGTAACTGCGCCGCAAAGTACCGAAGCTGAGCCTGAACTCCAACTTAAGCCTGAACTCCAACCTGAGCCAAAGGATGAAAAACAGCTGGCGCGTGAGGCAAAAGAGCGGGAGCGTGCCGTGCGCGAATACCTCCGGCACTTGCTCGAAGAGCTAATGCGCGACTATGCGACGAGCGATCGCGGTCTCGAGATCCGCGAAGTAGCAAGCGGCTTCCGGCTGGCAACCAAGCCTGAGTACCACGACGCGGTACGTGGCTTCGCCAGAAGTCTGAAGCCTCCGCTGAAGCTCTCGCTGCAGGCCCTCGAGACCCTGGCTGTCGTGGCCTACAAGCAGCCGATTACCGCGCCCGAGGTCTCGGAGATCCGCGGCGTCGACTCAGGTGGCGTATTAGGAAGTCTGATGGCGCGTAAACTCGTCGTTCCGGCAGGGCGCAAACAGGTAATCGGACGGCCAATCCTTTACAAGACGACAAAGGACTTTCTCCTGCGCTTCGGCCTGAAAGACATCGGCGAACTGCCGAGCATCGAAGAGTTTGAGAAGATGGCCGGCGAACTCGCGGAAAGCGATGCCGTGCAGGAGGAGATCCCCATGACGGACTCGAACGAGCAGTCCTCCGACGCTGCAGTCACGAGCGCAAACCTGCGTGAAGAGGAAGACGCGACAGAAGCCCAGGCTGACGGCGATGAGACGCCCGTAGATGCAGTGCCGGTGGATGGCCGGCTCTCTGGTGTCCTGCCGCCCTCGACAGAGACAGCAGGAGACCCCTCAGCCGATGAGGCAATGATTCAGGACGAAGAAGCGGCCGCGCGCCGGGAAGGGACCGGGTAGGTATGTCTGAAAGAGAGCTGACCCCCAACGCCAAAGATCCGCGAAATACTCCGAACTCTCCCCAGGCGAACGAACCGGATACAGTAGCGACACCCGAGGGCGACAACGAATACGCGCCGGACCAGCCGCTTAAGCCGGCGCCCGACGGTTTGCAGCGCACACCTGCAATTGACACCAACACAGCCTAGACCTGTCGCGCGCGAGAGAATCAAAGCCCGTGCCGGCACGTCTAATGGGAAGCGGCTTTTCTAAGAGCACACGTGGTGTGCGACCTGAGCCGCGGAATCGTAAGGGAAAGATCGTATGAACACTCCAACTATTCTCAATGCCCGCGGCCAGGTGGTTCCGCAGGTCGTACCAGCCCTTCTCAGCCGGGTTCTGGCGATCGCTTCCTTAGGATTCCTCGTCACAGCCGTCGGCGTGCTTCTTGCCCCGCCGTTCTTCAGCGGCCCCATGTTCTGGGTCTGCGTCATCGCCAGCTTTGCCCTGATCTTCGGCGTTCGCGCCACACGCGCAAACGCGCTGCTGTCACTCAGCCTCTTTCTCGCTCTGACCTTCGTTCTTGGCTTTGAGATCAGTCCGTGGATGCGCATGCTGATCGGCTCCGGCCACTCCAGCGTGATCTTCAACGCGGCAATAACAACTGGTGTCGGCATGGGCATGCTGGGTATCGGCGCGCAGTTCGCCACCTTCAACTACCGCCGCGTAGGCGGTATCGCCTCGGCCGCCCTGCTTGGTCTGGTAGCCATTGGCATTCTATCCATGTTCTTCCACTTCATCCAGCCGGGCGTCTACTCCGTTCTCACGCTCATCATCTTCAGCGTTCTTGTGATCGTCGACTTCATGCGCATCCGCTCCGGCGGAGACGGCCAGACGGCGGTTGAACTCGCCCTCAGCATCTACCTCGACGGCCTGAACATCTTTCTCGCACTCACCCGCCTCTTTCGCGGTGGCCGCGACTAGATTTTCCTTGACGCCGGAAACCAGGCCTAGGAAACTAGAAAAGCACCCGGGATGGTGGCGCCACCCCGGGGTTGTTGAAGCGTTTAGAACAACTTACTAAGGACAACTGCTAGGGCTATAAGAGCCCATACGAATCGTTCTTCAATTCGTATGTGAACTTGTAGCCCGGTCCTTTTAAGGTCCATCCCGCTACCTCCTTTGCTCAGCTCAACGCGGTCCTTTCGGATCCGCGCCGTCTCCGCTTTCGGCGGAAACATTCGCTTTGGGGTACTTCCAACCGCCGTCAGCGTGCCTGCAAAGGTGGTGTCTTCACTTCACCATGTCCAGACTGCAGGCGCTCTCCCGCGAAAGCGTCATAATCAACACATGCCATCCCCGCAAAACTCCGCCCAGCCGGATGTCTCGCCGCAGCCCGGCGAGCGCCTGCAGAAGATCCTCGCCCAGGCCGGCATCGCCTCGCGCCGCAAGGCCGAAGAGATCATCCTCGAGGGCCGTGTGCAGGTAAATGGGCAGACTGTTACCGAGCTGGGCACAAAGGCCGATCCGGGCAAGGATCACATCCGCGTCGATGGAAAGCTGCTGCAAGGACCAGAGCAGACACGCTGGTTCATGGTGAACAAGCCGCGCGGCTACGTCACCACGCTCTCCGATCCGCAGAAGCGGCCGACCGTCGTCCAACTGCTCGCACAGCCTAAAGGGGCGAAGCTGAAGCTGCCGCGACTCTACCCTGTAGGCCGGCTCGACTACCTCTCCGAAGGTCTGCTGCTCATGACGAACGACGGTGAGCTCGCCAACTCACTTTCAAAAGCCGCGGCCGGTGTGCAGAAGACCTACTTAGTGAAGGTCTCGGGCTCGCCTACAGGCGAGTCGATCGATCAGTTGCGGCGCGGTGTCATGATTGATCGCGGCCGTCTCGACGAGGTGCGGCGCGGCCGGCGCGATCGCGTCGTCACAGCGCCGGCAGAGATCGAACAAGTCCGTGGCGGCGACAATCCCTGGTTCCAGGTGACGCTGATCGAAGGCCGCAATCGTCAGTTGCGCAAGATGTTCGAGGAGATCGGCCACCATGTCGAGAAGATCCGTCGCATCGCCTACGGGGCTCTGCAGCTTGATGTGCCTGCAGGAGAGTTTCGCGAGCTGACCGAAGGTGAGGTCACTGCGCTTGGCCGCGCGGCGCGCGGGAAGAAGGTAGAGAGAAAACGCACTCTCCCGGAGGCCGCGCAGCTGAAAAAGCCGGTTCCTCCCAGGTCTGCGCGTCGCAGCATGTCAGGCCGCTCTCACTAAATCGCACAGCGCCAAAGGAGCTCCGCCGAAGCTGTGCTTGGCCGCAAGCGCGACTGGCCCTCGTTCGCTTGACCGCGCGGAAACGCATGCGTCAAAATACTCCCGCGTTTCACAGAGCTCTGCAGACACAGAGCTGGCTCGGGCATCCAATAATGCAAGCGGCCGGTGGTACGTCGCAAGGGAGCACTCGCAACGTGGCAACAGAAAAAGCAGTCTTTGGGGCAGGATGTTTTTGGGGCGTGGAAGCACGATTCGCGGAGATGAGTGGGGTGTTGGACACAGCAGTCGGCTACGAAGGTGGATCGCTTGATCACCCCACCTACAAAGAGGTCTGTACGGAACGGACCGGACCGGTCACGCGGAAGTGGTGCAGGTGACCTTTGATCCGGGACGCCTTCCGTATGAAACGCTACTCGACGCCTTCTTCGCGCTGCACGATCCCACGCAGGTTAACCGGCAAGGCCCGGACTGGGGATCCCAGTACCGCAGTATCGTCTTCGCTGAGAACAGCGCTCAGGCCGAGCAGGCGCGTCACAAGATCGCGGAGCTCAATGCGAGTGGGACCTTCCGCAAGCCTATCGCTACCCTTGTCGAAGAGGGCCGCACCTTCTGGAAGGCGGAGGAGTACCACCAGCGGTATCTGGAGAAGCGTGGCATGACCTCCTGCCACATCTGAGGTGCCTCGTAAGAGATGGCAAGAGCAGCGGCCGTGCCTGCTACCATGTCTCAGACCCACGGACCCTTCGCGAAGAAGCCGCCGGTCCCTGACTTAGATGCTCACGCCCCGCGCCGCCGATGACTCTGTGCTGCTCCAGAACGCAGCCGGTATGCCGGGCCTTGATATCGTCGGCCCGCCTGAAAGTCTTTCCACAGTCCTCCAGAACGATCTGCCTGGCTCTTCCGCCATCCCAGCAAAGACGCTCTCACACCGGCTCGCGCATGCGCTCGGGCTCGATGCAGCCATCCTCTTCACCGTACTGGCCCGAGGCTGGTCTTCGCTCGCCGGCCTGGTCACGCTGGCGCTGATCGCGCACTTCCTCTCGCCCGCGGAGCAGGGGTACTACTACACCTTCTACCCGCTGGTAAACCTGCAGATCATCTTTGAGCTTGGCTTTTCCGTGGTCATTCTGCAGACAGCAAGCCACGAGGCTGCACACCTTCACTTCACCGCGGAGGGCTCTGTGGCCGGACCGCGCTTCCATGCAGCGCGGCTTGCCTCCACGCTGGCAAAGGCGGTGCGCTGGTACACCGTGGCCGCGCTGCTGCTGCTCGCTGTGCTGCTGCCCGCCGGTGCACTTTTCTTCTCGCGGCACAAGGTGCCGGGACTCGTTGTTCCCTGGCTGGGACCGTGGATCCTGGCCGCGGTCGCGACGACCCTCACCTTTCAGATCGATCCTGTCTTTTCGTTTCTGGAGGGCTGTGGTTTTGTGCCGCAAGTCGCGCGCGCCCGCCTTGCCCAGGCCGTCACCGGATCGCTTCTGGGCTGGCTCGCTCTGCGGCTGCACCATGGCCTCTTCGCCCCGGGCTGCATTATCGGCGGCCAGGCACTCGCCGGGGCCTGCTTCCTGTTCACACGCCGCAGACTTCTTCGGGGTCTGCTGCGCATGAAGATTCAGCCAGAGGAGCGTGTCAGCTGGCGAACGGATATCTGGCCATTTCAGTGGCGCATGGCGGTCTCCTGGGTCTGCGGCTACTTCACCTTCCAGCTATTCACGCCGGTGCTCTTCGCGCACGCGGGTGCTGTGGAGGCCGGCCGCATGGGCATGAGCCTGAACATCGCCGGCGCCCTCTCCACCATCGCGATCGCGTGGATGAACACCAAGGCAGCGCCCTTCGGTCAATTGATCGCACGCGGGCACTTCTCTGCGCTCGATCGCAGCTTCCGCCGGGCGCTCGCACAATCCACCACCCTCCATCTCCTCGGAGCAGGCTTCGTATTTGTAACCGCACTTGTTCTTCAGGCGCATCATGTTCCGTTGGCCGCGCGTCTGCTCGCGCCGCTTCCCTTCGCCATGCTTCTCGCCGGCTCCGTCGGCAACAACGTCGTCTCCGCCGAAGCCATGTACCTGCGCGCGCATAAACAGGAAAAATTCATGATCAACTCCATCGTGGGTGCGCTCTACACTGTGCCGATGGTGTGGCTGCTCGGCGCGAACTTCGGCTCCCTCGGGATCGCCGGCGGCTACCTCGCCGGAACGTTGGTCATCGGCCTTGGCTTCGGCACCTACACCTTCCTCAAGTACCGGCGGCAGTGGCATGCCTGACGTGCAGCCGTTGCTCTCGATCTGCATTCCCACCTTCAACCGAAGCCGCTTTCTTGCGGAACTTCTTGCAAGCCTGCACTCCTGCTCTTCCCCAGGAGCACTCGGCACAGCTGCTGAGCTCATCGTCTCGGATAATCACTCCATCGACGACACCGCGGAGATCGTCCGCGGCTTCCAGCACCGCGGCCTCGCCGTCCGGTATGTGCGGAACGAAACCAACCTGGGCGCAGATGCCAACTTCTTGCGCTGCCTCTCGCTGGCCACGGGCAGGTATCTCTGGGTACTCGGTGACGATGATCTCGTCATGCCCGGAGCGATCGCGGCCCTGATCTCGCTGCTCGAACAAGGGGAGGCCTCCGGCGGCTTTGATCTTGCGTACCTCTCCTCCTTCGGCTTCACGGACACGCCTCAGCAACGGCCCACAGCTGCTGTGCTTCAGGATCGGTTCGGCCGCTTCGCCGAGATCGTAACCGACGGCGCCTATCTGCTCGAAAAGGTCAATGCCCTGATCGGCCTTATCAGCGTCGTCATCATCAATCGTGACCGGCTCCTGCGGGTGCCGCACCCGGTTCTGGCCATGCTCACCGGCACCAACCTGATGCAGACCGGCTGGATCTTTCCTCTGCTGCACAGACGCTGCCGCGTTCTCTTCGTCTGGCAGCGTCTGCTCGGCTACCGGCACTTCAACTCTGGCGGCTGGGGCATCTGCGAGGTCTTCGGCGTTCGTCTCGATCGCATCGCCGCGCAGTACTTCGCGGCCGAGCCCGCGCTTGCCCGCGCCCTGATGAACGGCGTGCTCCGCTACTGGCTGCCGGACAGCATCATGCTGGCACGCGCGGGCAGAGAGGGCGCAATGCACGTAGAAGATACTATCGGCATGCTACGGCCGAGATTCGGCCGGAACTGGCGCTTCTGGCTCTTCGTGTACCCCGTCGCCACCCTGCCTCTGCCCCTGGCACGCAGCCTTCACAGGGCGTTGCGCGTGCTCAATCGCGCTACACGCATCGCGCAGGCGGCCTGGAGACACCTCTTTGTACGCGGCACGCTTCTCCGTCCCATCCCGCCGGTCTCTGCTGCTCACCGGCCCAGCGTCATCGCAAGCAGCGCGACGACGATGCCATAAAGGCTGCACTCGATCCGCACCGAAACCAGTTCGCGGTCTGCATGGAGCGGCAGATGCAGCAGCGTCGCCGCCCCTCCTGAAACCGGCCCACCCTTGCCTCGAAAGTCTGCATGCTCCAGCAGCCGCGTCCTGCCGGTCCGCAGATCGACGCGCGGTGGCAGAGACCGTGAAGTATCCATGCGAAACAGGAAATCGTCCGTCGCGTAATCCTGCTCGGCAGGCCACCACGTCTCCGGCGTCTTCAGAGAGAGCCGCGATAGCGTGCCATCCGCGTACGCGACAGTGATCGCACCATGCTCGATCCGCGTTGCCTGCGGGTAGGTTGTGCCGGTCAGCAGCAGATAGAGCGTGTGCGCCTTGCCCGTGAGCAAGGCCGTCACCACGGGCTGATCCTGCTCCCAGAAGGAGAGAAAGCGGCAATTTGCCGCGGTGCGATCACTCGTGGTTACAAATGGAATGTCGAACGCTGTCTTCAGCATGCCACCCGCAGCCCGCAGACCGGCGTCGTCGATCTCGAAGCGCACATCGTCCTCGGTCCACCCGCCCAGCAGGTGCTCCGGCAGCGCGAGCGAGCAGAAAGGGGATCGCGGCGCCCTGTACGAGCGCCGCAGCAGATCTGTGACCCTGCTGTTAAGCAGCGTCGACAGATCCACCGGCTCGTACGTCTCTGCCACCGGGGCACTGCTGTTAAGAATCGGACTTGCCGCCGCGACAATGTCGAGCGGGATCGGCAGCCAGTAGCCGCACTTCTCCTCCACCACACGCGCAAAGACGGCATGCTGTCCCACGCGGTTGGTAACACCGCCGCTGCCCAGGCAGCCCTGCGGATCGTCCAGCACCTCGAGCGTCAGGGGTGCCGGCAGCACCAGTCGCTCACCGACGCGGCAGGTCGTCCGTGCCGGCGTGGCAATCGGCGCCCTGCCATGCCAGCGGATGTCGATCTGCCACGCCGTCGCTGGTGGAAAATTTGTTAGCACCAGCCGCGGTGTGCCGGTCGCATTCGGATCGAAGGCAAAGGGATACGCGTGGCCGTTTGAGAGCACCACCGGATCGGAGGTCGTGCGCGCCGGCAGCACCAGCGTAAGCGCCACCGGCTGCGGCAGGCGGCTGACGATCGCGAGCGTCTCATGCAGGCCCTCTCTGCGCCACGCAATCTCGATCTCCGGGTGCACAAGCCGCGCCTCGTTCCACTCCGAGGGAAAGCCCGGGCGCAGAGTGAGCGTTCCGCGCAGCAGATCCGGCAGCACACCAAATAGCCCTTCGACCATCGCACGCGCCGTGATGCCGAGCGGGTCGGCGGCGTCACGCTGCGTCTCTCCACGATGCGGATCGAGGCCGGAGGTCACATGAAAGTTGCCCGGACACAGCCCCTGAAACATGGAATCCAGCAGGTTTCCACGCAGCAGCGCGTACGCCTCGTCCGCCAGACCCGCCTGCCACAGCGCGAGCGCGAAGTGCGCGTTCTCGGCCATCGACAGCCGGTTCAGCGATGGCTCGGCGAGCGTCCAGTCCGACGATGCCAGCAGAAACCCTCCCGGCGGAACGTCCGTGCCCGCCACCGCAATCGGGCGCTGCAGAGCGAGCCGCTCCGCACACATCTGCCATGCCTGGCGCGGCGACGGCAGCTCGGCATCAAGCAGGCGCGAGACCGTCCAGAGCGCCGGATTGCTGAAGACCGTCTGCGGAGCCGCGCTGTCCTTGGCCTCGGCGAAGGCGCCCTGCGCCGGCATCCACAGCAGCGCCTGCACAGCCTCCTCAATCAGCGCCGCCTCTTCGTCGAACGGCACGGGGTCCTCATTGAGCAGCCGCGCAAGGGATGCTGTTGCCCGGTTCAGGAGATAGTTAGCCGCCGTCGCGTGCGCGACACCCCCGCCGTTGTACTGCAGGTTCTCGCTCCCGGGAACGCAGGCATAGCTCTCGTAGAGAGGCAGGCTCTGTCGTTCGCGCGGCACAGCGTGGTCCGGATTCGGAAAGACGCGGCGAAACAGACGGTACTCCCAATCCATGTGCCGCAGCAGCGCAGGCCACAGCACGCGCGCAAACGCCGCATCACCGGTCCACCGCAGGTGCCGCACCAAAGCATCGAAGAACGCCAGATTTCTGTCCTGGTGGCTCTCGAAGATCTCTCCATTGGTGTGCAGCAGGCTCTCCGTGCGCGTCAGATGGCTCGCCGGATCCGCCGCCGCACGCATCTCTTCATCGCCGTCGATCCCGGCCGGCAACGCCTCCTGGTTCTGCATCCGCAACCATCCCTGCAGGTGCAGACGCATACGGTCATGCTGGCCCAGGGCATCAAGCGCATACGGCCCCCGCCATCCTGGGCTCGCACAGCGCTCGGCCACCGCACCGTCCATCATCGTCTGCTGCGTGGCGTTCCAGAGCGCCTCTGTCGCGGTCAGCATCGCTCCAAGCGCGGGAGGAAGATACGCATCAGGCGTCTCCACCCGCACCCGGCGCGCCATCACCTCAAGCTCCAGCCTCCGCGCGGCAAATGCCTCTGCGGCCGGCGGCATTCCGGCAACAGGCGTCCTGGCGGCAGCGTCCTCGCCCGCGCCCGGCCTCAGCACATCAATACGCACGATCAGATCGCGCTCTGCCGCTAATGGAATAGAACCCGCGAGCACCAGCCTCGCTTCGTCGTTCGCTGCAGCCTCCGCCAGCGCCGGCCAGCCCCGATCCCACATCCTTGCAGAGGCTACATGGAGGGCTGCCCCCTCCGGAGCTTCAAAGCGCAGCCGCCCCGCCGGACTCTCGAGCATCGCCTCCGCTGCACGGAGTGTGTATCTCTGATCGTTACACTCTGCTGCGTCAAACTGAAAGAAGCTGCCCACGGGCCGATCTTCACAGCCGATGTCGCCGTTGCTCCGGCCGCGTCGCCCGCTCGCGCCGCCAAACGCCCACAGCAGCGCCACGCCGTCCGGCAGATCCTGCCCGCGCACCAGCGCCTGCAGCCCACCAGCGCCGGCCTGCACCTCCAGCAGCAGAACTCCATGACCGAGCAGCGCCCCGTCGCGCAGGCTGTACTCCATATGTCCGGCTCGATAACGCGCCCGCACCTCCGCCATCTCGAAGCACCACTTCGCCGTCGCTCCCCGCTCGAGACCGAACCGGAGGTTGCCGCCGTGTCCGGGCAGAAACAGCGAAAACTCCGGAAGATCGCCGGCGTCCACACGAAAGCCATCCTCCGCGCCCGCACTCGCGCCATAGAGCGGCCGGTTGAAGAACTCGCGGCCGTTCCGGATGCTGAATCCGTCCCCCTCCGGTGCGTACCGCCGGCTCCGGGCAGTCTGCCCGGCAAGCAGCGGCCGCAGGCGTGCTCCCCGCCCGCCCGTGGCGACTCCATCGGCTCCAGCCGCAAGCAGACGCGGCCACGGAAGCATCTGCCGCGCAGCCAGGGCGGCGGTCCGTGTCAGAAACGTGCGGCGGCTGCGCTGAAAAAAGTCGATCATGGTGCCGTTCTAGTTGCCGTTCACAACGCCAAGCGCAGGCCGGAAGAGATCGCCGACAATCCGCACTCCTCCAGTGAAGCAGACCCACTCGCCTCGCACAACCCTGCCGTCCGCTCTGTGCTCCGACCCTTCACGCGCGCGCGCTCCGCTTCCGCCACACCGGCTGTATCCGTGTGCGCCAGCGTTCGTCCAGAGCAATCAAGGTCCAGCCCACACGCGCATCCAGGTGCCGCAGCACAGCTTCGGTTGCCGGATGAATGCGCAGCGCAGGCGCCACCAGGTAGAGAACGGGCGGCTCTGACAGCAGACGTGTCTCCGGAAAGTAGCCATGCTGCTGCAGGTCGCCAAGCCCGGTCGCAGGGTCCACATGCGCCAGATGGTGATCGCGCACGCGAATCCAGTAATCCAGCCCTTGCAGCGCGAAGTGCAGATCCTCCTCGGCCTTGATCTCGATCACCGCCAGCCGATGCTCAACCGTCACCGCCAGCAGATCGAGCATGCCGCGATCGGTCGCGCCCGCGATGGCCGGCACCTGTGCGTAGACCGGAGCAGGCGCAAGATGAGGGTCGAGTGCCGAGACGTTCGCCCGCAGCAGGCTCTCAAGCCAGCGCTCAGGCTGCAGCCGGAAGAGCGGGTCGCCCGTCTCCTGCACCTCGTGCATCGCCGCTCCATGAACCTTTTCGGCAACAGATCGCCGTGCGAAAAGTTCGTGCACCAGCGCGCGCATGGCATCGGCATTCTCCTCTGTCAGCACTGTCTCGTGCACGCCGGAACCGATGGTGACTTCGAGAGTGCGATTAAAACTCTCCCCCTCAAACCCCGCACGGATGCGCGCAAACTCCAGGCCATGGCGAAGAAAGGCCAACTCCGCGCTGGAGCGAAGACGCATCTCGAAGCCTTCACCAGCCGCGGGCAGAAGTCTATCTCTGCCGTGCACACCGGCGGAGTCTTGAGCGGCCTCACCCGCTCGCTCCGGAAGCAGCGCCAGCACCCGCGGAATCGCGGCGGCAAAGCGGCCTCCCGGAGCCATCGCGGCCATCTCGTCCGCCGCCCGCACCAGGCGCGTCGCCAGATTGCCCCGATCGCCCGCATCCCTCTCAACCAGCGTCTCCGTGGTCTCGTCGAGCTCATAGAGCGTGTACTTCGCGATGCGCGCGTCCATCCACGCCAGGCGCGCGAGCGTGGTCGCCGCAGCGCCTGCAGGAACAATCAGCCGCAGACCTTCCACCACGCGCCGCCCGCCCGACCGCTCTCGGCAGTGCGTCAGCCAAAGAATGCCGAGCGTCAGGATGCCATCGATGATCGCCGGCGACTCCGCCGCTCCAACACCGATCACCGCCCACGCGCGTTGCCCTCGAACCTGCTCGCCGCGCGGGTACGCAGGACCGAAGGAGTGCTCCAGATCCATCGTGGATCGAAGTTCGGGCACTCCCGTCTCCGGAAACTCCCGTGCCAGCACACGCCGTAACAGCCTGACATATCTCTCGCGAGCACCGCCTCGTGTCACAGGAGAGCGTCGGCCGCGATCGTTCACCAGCTCGAGCGATTGTGGAGTCTTCTGTCCGAAGCGCTGTGCCTTCAATCGAAGCACGCCGCCGCGCCGCCTTGCGGAAAGAATGCGGCGAACCTGGTTCCGCTGCTCGGACCACAGATGCAGCACAACCTTTCCCTGTGCGCGTTCAATCGTGTGCCGCGCCTCGCCCAGATCGAAGAGAACCTCGCCCTCCTCCAGCAGCAGGCTCTGCGAGTGCTCCGTCAGGAAGTCCCGTAGCGCCTGCAGAATCTCGTCAGGATCGTGCGTCTCGATCTCCGCAGGCCGCATGCTCATGGCCAGACCCTAGCAGCGCCGGGCGATCGACGACATAGCACTTCCGCATCGCAGGCTACCCATCGCACCGGTCTCTTTGGTCGGCAGCGTGCCTGCCCTACAGCGTGCGGGAGAAGTGAAAGCTCTGCACCCGCAGCCGCTCACGAAAATAAAACGCGTGCGCCTCCTGCCGGTGCGTGCCGGAGTCCAGGCTGAAGGTCGCGCAGCCCTCGGCGCGCGCACGCTCCATTAGCCACTGCAGCATCGTCCTGCCGTACCCCCGCGAACGTGCCGCCGCACAGGTCACCAGGTCGTCGACATACATCGTTCTGCCGCTCGCCAGCATGCGCTGCACCCGAAAGCCCGCCACCGCCCGAACCACGTTCTGCACCTCAAGCAGGGCCAGCCGATAGCCTTCACTCTCCTGCGCGCGAACGGTCGCGACAAACTCCTGCGGCACCAGCGCCGGCCGCAGCTCTTGCATCACCGCGAAGCAGCGCAGAATCTCGTCATCCGATCGGGCAAGCCGCGGTAGGGCGGTCTCCGTCACCATGCCTCCCGGTGCCGCAGCTGCTGAATATGCGCAACGTGATGGCGGGAGTGCCACGCATACAGCAGAGTCGCAGCCTCAACCGTCTGCCGGCCCATCTCAGGATGCACAAACCCGCGCTGCCACTCGGCGGCCTTCATCGATTGCAGAAGCATCACCCATCGCGCATGCAGGCTTTCGATCAGCTCAAGCGACCACTCGATCGGCCCGGTTGCATCGTGCAGCCGCGCCCAGGCCGCCTCGTCATAGGGCTTGATGGTCGGCCACTCTTCCGTAAGTGCCAGCTTCACGCGGATCAGGGCGTTCATGTGCGAGTCCGCAATATGGTGCGTCACCTGCCGGACCGTCCATCCGCCCTCACGGTACGGTGTCTCTGTCTGAGCGCCGTCCAGTCCGCGAAGCACGTTGCGCAGCTCGCTCGGCAACTCGGCCAGGGTCGCGATCGCCAGCAGACGGTCGTCGGATAGGATCTCTCCCGGCACCTGAAATCGTCCAATCGGGTATCGCAGATCAACATTGGAACGCAGCGGGCTGACAGGGTCTGACGGCATCGGCAGAGGCGGCTCCTTTGAGCCCGAAGGTAGCACATCCGAAAGATTCTCTCGGAGTACGCGCTCACCCTCGCTCCCTTTTGTTTTGTCATTCTGAGCGAAGCGAAGGATCCCCGTACTTATCTTCCCCACGGAGCGAAGCGACATGCCCTAATCTTTGTTTGTCATCCTGAGCGAAGCGAAGGACCCGCTTTACCCAAAGCGTCGGAGGCATCACCTGAATACCGCGCCAAACCGCCTTCTATCCGTGCTGTCCATCACACTCCTTCTCTGGAGCGGACCGTGCCATGCACAAAGCTCCCAGGCCGCTCCCTTTGCCGGCTTCGACCGGAACACCTTCCCCGGTGAAGCGCTGCTGCCCACCCTGCGCAGACATTTCAGCTTCGTCGGCTACTGGTTGAACACGCCACCGGGTGCAGACAGCAATTCGTGGGCCGGCCGGCGTGCCGTTTTACGCCAAGCAGGCTTCGGCTTTCTTGTTCTCTGGAACGGTCGCCTCGACGCGCAGATCAGATCGCGCAACCAGGCCGGCACCAGACCGGAGACGCTCGGCCGCGCAGATGCGGCCGGTGCCATTCAGGCTGCGCGCCGTGAGCATTTTCCGCCGCAGACCCTGCTCTTCCTCGATCAGGAAGAGGGCGGTCGCCTGCTTCCCGAGCAGGCCACATATCTGCTCGCCTGGACCGAGGGCGTCAGTGCCTCCGGCTTCCGCGCCGGCGTCTACGCGAGCGGCCAACCCGTCCCTGACGGCAGCGGTCCCGACGGCCGGCCCCAGACCATCACCACCGCCGAGGACATCACCGCGCACGTCCGCTCGCAGCACCTGCATTCCGTCGCCCTCTGGGTCGCACAGGATGCCTGCGCTCCAAACGGGCCGGCCACCGGTTGCACCCTCCCGCCGCCGGCGCTCGAGCGCAGCGGCACCCCCGATGCGCTGATCTGGCAGTACGCCCAGAGCCCCCGCCGGCCCGCCATCACCCGCAGCTGCGCCCGCACCTACAACGCCGCCGGCAACTGCACCCTTCCGGAGCTGCCCGAAGCCTTCCTTGACCTCAACGTCTCCAGCTCCGCCGACCCCTCGCGCGGCCGGTAACATGCCGGTCAGAACGCCTGGTCCGGGAAGAGCAGCAGCTCGAGTCCGGCTCCCGCGCAGATCTGCGAGAATCCAGAGCGTCATCCCTGTATTTGGCCGCGGCGAATGCCAGCCGGCGACGACTACTGGCATGATGGCTGGAGCACGGAAGATGCCCACGCGCACCGTGCCCATGGCCTGCAGCCAGCGCGTGAAGAGGTGGAACAATGCCCTGCAACCCGGAGGATCTACAAGGTGTTCCGCTCTTTGCTCTCCTCGATCAGGACGAGTTGACCGTGCTCGCCGCACAGGTTGATCTCCGCACCTTCGCCGCCCGCCAGCGCATGTGGAAGATCGGCGATCCCGGCAGGAACGCCTACGTCATCCGCTCGGGCGCGGTCGAGGTCTCGGTCATCGATGAAGACTCGCAGGAGGTCGTCGTCGAAACTCCCCTCGAGGGCGAGATCTGCGGTCTCGCTTCCATGCTCGAACGCACTCCGCACCAGACCACCGCCATCGCCCTCCGCGAGACCAACTGCATCGAGGTCTCGCGCGATGACATCGTTGTCCTGCTCACCCGCAAACCCATGGCTGGCATGGATATGCTCACCGTCGTCGGCCGCCAGCTGCACGCCTCGCACCAGCTCGTCCGTCTGCGTGCCAGCCGCAACGCCAACGAGCTCATCGAAGAGAAAGAGACCCGCGGCGAGCGCATTGCCGACGGCGTCGCCCGCTTCGGCGGCTCCTGGACCTTCATCATCGCCTTCGGCCTCACACTGGCTGTCTACACCACGATCAATGTCACCCTGCGCGGCAAGGCCTGGGATCCCTACCCCTTCATCCTCCTCAATCTCTTCCTCTCCATGCTCGCCGCCATCCAGGCGCCGGTCATCATGATGAGCCAGAACCGGCAGGACGAAAAAGATCGTGTTCGCGGCGAGCTGGACTACGCCGTCAACCGCCGCGCCGAGTCCGAGATCCAGGCCCTCTCCCGCAAGCTCAGCCTGCTCACAGAAAAGCTGGACGACGTAGACGAACTCATCCGCGCGCCCTCTCTGCCGACCGTCAACTCCGCCGGCCCGGACTAGCGCCCCGCCCGCACCGCCCGTAACTGAGTGCCGTGCACACGGCTTGCCCTTCCATGCCCGAAACCATCTATCATAAGGAGATGACATCCCCCGGCTCGGCCCCGATCCACACCCCAGACCACAAGCGCTTCTTCATCGAAAAGCTGGGTGTCTCCGAACGGCTCATGGAGCAGTGCCTCGGCGAAGCCCTCTCCGCCGGCGGCGAGTACGCCGACCTCTACTTTGAGTCCGTGACCTCCACTTCGCTCGGCGTCGATGAAGGCATCGTCAAGACCGCCTCTCAGGGCATCAGCGTCGGCTGCGGCATCCGCGTGCTCGCCGGCGAGCGCACCGGCTTTGCCTACACCGACGATCTCTCCTCCGCGAAGCTCCTCAAGGCCGCCCGCACCGCCGCGCTCATCGCCTCCGGCCCCGCCAAAGAGCTCGCCCAGGGCTTCATGCACACCGAGGGCTCCACCCTCTATCCCGTAGCCGGCGCCACCGCCGACGCCGAGATCAGCGAAAAACTCAAGCTCATCCAGCGCGCCGATAAGGCCGCCCGCGCCTACGACTCCCGCATCACCCAGGTCCGCGCCGGCTTCTCAGACGAGCTCCGCCGCATCCTCGTCGCCGCCTCCGATGGCACCTTCGCCTCCGACACCCAGCCCCTCGCCCGCCTCAACGTCTTCGTCATCGCCCAGGACGGCGCCAATCTCGCCCGCGGCACCTCCGGCGGCGGCGGCCGCATTGCCCTCGACTTTTTTGAAGGCGACAAGAGCCCCGAGCACTTCGCCCGCGAGGCCGCCCGCACCGCCATGCTGCAGCTCGGCGCCGTCGACGCGCCCGCCGGCGAAATGGAGGTCGTCCTCGGCCCCGGCTGGCCCGGCGTCCTCCTCCACGAAGCCGTCGGCCACGGCCTCGAAGCCGACTTCAACCGCAAGAAGACCTCCGCCTTCACCGGCCTCATCGGCCAGCAGGTCGCGTCCAGTAAAGTCACGGTCGTCGACAACGGAACCATGCCCAACCGCCGCGGCTCGCTCAACGTCGACGACGAAGGCACCCCCACCCAGGAAAACGTCCTCATCGAGAGTGGCATCCTCAGGGGCTACCTCACCGACAAGCTCTCCGCCCGCCTCATGGGCACAAAATCTACCGGCAGCGGCCGCCGCGAAAGCTATCAGCAGATCACCATGCCGCGCATGACCAACACCTATATGCTCAACGGCGACAGCATGCCCGAAGACATCCTCAAGAGCGTCAAGCGAGGCCTCTACGCCGTTAACTTCGGCGGCGGCCAGGTCGACATCACCAGCGGCAAATTCGTCTTCTCCGCCTCCGAGGCCTACCTCATCGAAGACGGCGTCGTCACCCGCCCGGTCAAGGGCGCAACCCTCGTCGGCAACGGCCCCGAGGCGCTCAAATACGTCAGCATGGTCGGCAACGACCTCGCCCTCGACGAAGGCATCGGCACCTGCGGCAAAGCCGGCCAGTCTGTGCCCGTCGGCGTCGGCATGCCCACCATCAAGCTCGATCGCATGACAGTTGGAGGAACGGGACGATAATGGCAACCGCAGAACGAGAAAAGATGTACGAGTGCGAAGTCAAACGCCGGCGTGTCAAAGAAGGCGGTGGCTATGAACCTTTTTGGAAGGTGAAAAAAGTGGTCGACGCCCTCGCCGACGCCGACACCGAGTTCCGCTGCAAGGACTGCGGCGGCGAGGTCAAGATCCTCGGCAAGACTAGCAAAACCGGAGCCGCTGCCTTTGTGGAGCACAAGCGCCCCGCCGACGCCGAGTTCTGCCCCTCCGGTCTCGCCTTCAAGCGCGCCACCGACGGCCGCGAAAGCCACGCCTCCGCCCATCCTGTAAACTAAAGACACCGCGCAGAGACAACGCAGTAACCTTGCGTGCACCACACCGGAAAGTTCCGCCCACGCACGGCCAACCAAGGTCTGGAGAAAACACGCTATGGCTACTGAACGTGAGATGTTTCTTGAATGTGAAGTGAAGCGCCGCCGGGTCCGTGTTGGTGGCGGCTATGAGCCCTTCTGGAAGGTCAAGACCATCGCCGACGCCATCGCTGACAACGACACCGAATTTCGCTGCAAGAGCTGCGGCGGCGCCGTCAAAGTCGTCAAACGCCGCTCCCCCGAAGGCCCCGCCCTCCACATCGAGCACAAGCTCAAGACCGACTCCGAGCACTGCGTCGACGGCCTCCACTTCCTCAAAGCCACCGACGGCCGCACCCCCCGCATGTCCGCCACCCCCGTCCACTAGCCCGGACTGAAGAGGAGCCTGTCAGCAAAACCCAGCCGGAGCAAGCTTCCTCGCGCACTCTGTGACTTACGTGCGCTTTGAGGGAGGAATCGAAGAAGAGTCAAACTTCGCTCTCCGACGTGACAGGTTCCCAAAGTTCAACTCGGTTCCCCGCTGGATCCGTGACCCAGCCAAACTTGCCAAAGTCATAGCTCTGGCGCTCCGGGTCAACCATCACACCCTCGGCCTGCAAACGATCCAGTAACCCGTCGAGGTCGTCTACTTGTAGGTTGACCATCGCCTTCTGTACAGGGGGGAAGTATGCATTGTCCTGCTTGAAGAAAGAGAAGATAATCTGGCCACCATTCGTCGGTGCAGGAAAAGCGTACGCTCCTTTAATCTTGGTGAGCCCAAGATGTTGTTCGTACCAGGCATAAAGAGTTTTGGGATCATCCGTACGCAAAAACATCCCGCCAAAACCAATGACTGCAGCCATGGAGTCTCCTTTGAGTGTGGTTCGGATTGAGCCGACCGTTGCATCGGCGTTTCAGGGTCGCATCCTTCACGCGATGGAAGCGGACGGAGAAGAAGAGGGCAGCGGCTTTGTGCGGCAAAGCAAAGCAGCTGACACCAGAGCAAGAACCACTCCCACCGGCAGGGGCTCGATTAGGGTGTACGCCATATTGATCAGCGGATTCGCATAAAGCTGCTGGGAGCGGTGGATCGCGGCGATCTTCGCCGCCTTCGTTGCAGGATCGAGTGCAGACGTATGTACATGCTGCACCTGTGCGGTGAAGTAGCCGTCCATAAAGTGGGGCATGAAGTTGAGGCGAACGATCTCCCACAAGACGACATAGCAGGCGCAGGTAACGGCCGTGATGAGCAGTCCGCATGCGAGAGCGCGGCCAAAGGAAATTTGGCCCGAGAGCACGTTATCGCGATAACTGCGTACGCCAAAGTACACCAGCAGGAACGACGCCACCATCATGGTGTAGCCGAGAGCCATGCTGTGGCCAGAGCCGCTTTTGCTCAAAAGAAGGATCGAGCCGTCCATCAGAACGGAGATCATCACGCCGGCGATCAACCCAAAGGTAAGAACAGTTTTCTTCATAGAGAGGCTCAGGAAAGCGAGTTAGGTAACCCCAGAATGTCTGCTTTAGCGGCTCGAGCGAGTCATTCTTTTGGGTGATTTTATGGAACGGTGAGCTGGTTTCAATCTTTTGGGTGACGAGTTACGGTAAAAGCCCCAGCTCCTTGCCGCGCTGAACGGCTTGCGTCCGCCGGGCAGCTCCCAGCTTGTCGAACGCACGGGCACAGTGCGTCTTGATCGTGTTTTCAGAGACAAAAAGCTGTGCGGCGATCTCGCGATTGCTGAATCCGCCTGCGACAAGTGCCAGAACCTCCAGCTCGCGTTCCGTAATTCCAAGAACCTTCTGCTGCGTCCGATCCGGAGAGAACGGATCGGGTGCCCGCGCCTCGGCAGGAACAAGGACCTCTTTAACCACCACCGTCTCACGTAGGATCTCGCGCCCTCGTGTCAACCGAACTCCGAGCCAGATTCCGAGAGCCGCGAAAAGAACTGCGACCAGAGCTCCGTAGATCTCAAGGGAATGCTCGACCGCAACGAAGCGATACTGTGTGTACTGGAGGGCGGCAATCAGAAGCCCACCGATAAGGCCGAAGATGAGGGCATGACGCTTCACTGGGAGAAGTATAGAAACACCTGGCGGATGAAGGCCTCTAAATGCTGTTCTCGTCACCCGAGCACCTGTCCCAGGAGCAAAGAATCCCGCTCCTCTCAGATCTCGGGAAAACTCAGCCACCATCGCTTCCCCATCGAAGCAGCAGAGTCGTAATGCACTTCCACTCGGCAAAACTCGCTAAACTGGTCTTACGGTCAAGTAATCGTTCAGTGCAGGGTGTCGAGCGGCAGCAGCATACCGCTTCCTGCGCAACGTCAGAACCGCAAAGCAAAAACGGCTTAATACGGAATTCAGCACGCATGAGATCCAGATCTAAGCTGTTTCTTTCGAATATTTTAGACCTCCCTTAGGGAGGGGTACCCCGCAGGAGACACACCCATGCCCACCGCAGCCAGCACCGCCCTTCACACGCTCGCCGAAACCGTCCTCGGCAAAGCCCTTCATGCCGGGGCCACCGACGCCGAAGCCGTCGTGTATGAAGGCGAAGAGTTCTCCGCGCTCGTCCGTCTCGGCGAGGTCGAAACCCTCAAGGAGTCCGGCTCTCGCGCCCTCGGCCTCCGCGTCTTTCGTGGCCAGCGCGTCGCCAGTGTCTCCTCCTCCGACTTCTCCGCCGACTCGCTCGACCGCCTCGTCGGCACTGCCCTCGATCTCGCAGGCATCACCGGCGAAGACCCCTTCGCCGGCCTCGCCGACGAGAGTGAGTTCGGCGCGTACAAGCCCGCCGACGGCTCCGACCTTCACCTCTACTTCGACGACGTCCACCACCTCCCGCCCGCCGAGCGCATCGAGATCGCCCGCCGCTGCGAGGCCGCCGCCCTCGCCGTCGACACCCGCATCCAAAACTCCGCCGGCGGCGACTTCGACACCGCCACCTCGCAGAAAGTCCTCGTCAACTCACGCGGCTTTCGCGGCGGGTACGCCAAGTCCTACTGCGGCTTCTCCTGCTCGCCCATCGCGCAGATTGAGGGCGGCTCCATGCAGCGCAACTATTGGTACTCAAGCTCGCGCACTACCCGCGCCCTCGAAGACCCCGAAGAGATCGGCCGCATCGCCGCCAAACGCACTCTCGCCCGCCTCGGCGCGCGCCGCGTCAAGACGCAGCAGGCCCCCGTCGTCTTCTCGCCCGAGATCGCCCGCTCCATCATGGGCTCCATCTTTTCGGCCGCCGACGGCGACGCCATCTACCGCAATGCCAGCTTCCTCAACGGCATGCTCGGCGAACGGATCGCCGGCGAGAATATCACCCTCATCGACGACGGCACCGTCGTCCTCAACGACCACGGCCTGCGCGTCGGCGGCTTCGGCACCGCGCCGTTTGACGCCGAAGGCCTACCCACCCGCCGCACCGTCCTCGTCGACCGCGGCGTCCTCCGGACCTACATCGCCAATTCCTACACCGGCCGCAAGCTCGGCATGAAGTCCACCGGCTCTGCCTCCCGCGGCCTCGCCGGCAACCCCGGCACCGGTGCCCACAACTTCTATCTCGAGCCCGGCACCCTGACTCCCGAGCAGATCTTCGCCGAGATCCCCGCCGGCCTCTACGTCACCGAAACCATGGGCTTCGGCGTCAACCTCGTCACCGGCGACTACTCCCAAGGCGCCTCTGGCGTCTGGATCGAAAACGGCGAGCTCACCTTCCCCGTCGAAGAGATCACCATCGCCGGCAATCTCAAAGACATGTACCGGAACATTACGGCCGTCGGCAACGACCTCGTCTTCCGCTCCGCCGCTGCCGCCCCCACCCTCCGCATCGACGGCATGATGATCGCCGGCGCCTGACGATCTCTGCTCAACTTTCGTGGGAGACAGCCGATCTTCTGGCCATGGAAACACAAGGCCAGCGACACGTCCGCCCCTCTACAATCTCCCCAGTGGCTAACACCTTCCACTTCGAGCACCACCTCGCCTTCGACCCCGACCAGGCCACCGATCTCCTCCGCCAGATCCCCGAGGCCGACGGCCTCCTCGCCCTCTTCGGCCACGACGAGAATGCCCAGCCCTTCCTCACCCGTACCGCCAACCTCCGCCGCCGCGCCGCGCGCCTCCTTACGCCCCCGCCCCCGCGCGAGCAGGCTCTCGCTCCCGACGGCACCCCGCTCCCGTCCAAGCGCCTCAACCTTCGCGACCGCGTCGCCCGCGTCGAGTGGTCGGTCACCGGCTCCGAGTTCGAGTCGCTCTTCACCCTCTACCACGCCACTGCCGCCCTCTTCGGCCTGCCCGCAGCCCGCAGCCGTCTCAAGCTCCGCACCCCCTTCTTCCTCCGCTTCGCCATCGAGAACGCCCACCCTCGCGTCTACGTCTCAAACCGCCTGACCGCACGAGGACTAGCCCAGACCTACGGTCCCTTCCTCTCCCGCGCCGCCGCCGAACGCTACTGCGACTCCGTCCTCGACCTCTTCAAGCTCCGTCGCTGCTACGAAGACCTGCACGTCCATCCTGACCACCCCGGCTGCGCCTACGGCGAGATGAAGAAATGCCTCGCCCCTTGCAATACCTCCTGCACAGCCGAGGTCTACGCGGCCGAGGCCGCCCAGGTCGAAGCCTTCTTCCGCACCCACGGTGAAAGCCTGCTCGCCACCATCTCCCGCGATCGCGACGCCGCCTCAAATGACATGGATTTCGAGCGCGCCGCCGCCCTCCACAAGCAATACGAGAAGGTCAAATCCGCAGCCGCCCTCGCTGACCCGCTGGTCCGCCCCATCCCCGATCTCCGCGCGGTCATCGTCCAGCCAGCCGCAGCCGTTCCCGATCGCGCGGACGATGCCGCCGTCTTCCTGCTCGATCGCGGCCAACTCGCCGGTCCCGAGCGTCTCTCCACCCTCGGCGTTCGCGCCGTCAAGGAGCAGACCTCGGTCGGCTCCAGCCTCTTCGCCCAGCCGCTCATGCTGCAGGCCATTCCACTGCCGCCCGACTCCGGCGCGGACATCCCGCCAGGCTCCAGGGCGCAAGCAGCTATCGAGCAGCCAGTCCCAGCCAATACCCTCTCCCCCGTCAACGCTCTTTCTCCCGAAGACCGCGCCGCCCATAACCTCACCAGCCTCGCTGCCCGCTTCAGCAACTCCGCCTCAATGGCTCCAGATCTCGCGCTCCTCTCCGATCATCTCGCCCTGTTACGCCGCTGGTACTACCGCCCGGAGAAGCAGCGCAAAGGCGAGCTCTTCCTGCCAAATCCAGATGGCTCCTGGCCCCTTCGCCGCATTCTCCGTGGCGCCGCCCGTGCCGTCCTTGGCGACCCCAAGCCCATGCAGGAGACCGACCGCGAAGGCGTCCAGGCGACCAAGACCCGCCTCATCCACGCCGGTCGCGAAGGCGTCGAGCGCGCCGTGCCCGTCCTCGACCGTCCCACCCTGCCCAGCCCCGACTCCCCCGCCTCCCCACCCGTCTTTCGCACTCGCCGCTCCCGCAAGCCGCCCGCTGCCCCTGCCAGCCAGACTCAGACGCCCGCTGATAAACTGCCTCTATCGTGATTGAACTTGCCTTCTCCATTCTTGCCGCGGACTTCGCCCATCTGGCCGATCAGATCGCTGCAGCCGAGCGTGGCGGCGGCACCATCATTCACGTGGATGTCATGGACGGCCATTTCGTCCCGAATATCAGCTTTGGTCCACCCGTCGTCAAAGCCATACGGCCCATCACCAGACTGCCCCTCGACTGCCACCTGATGATCGAGAACCCCGATGCCTTCATCCCGGACTTCGCCGCGGCCGGGGCGGATATGATCGGCGTCCACCAGGAGGCCTGCCGCCACCTGCACCGGACCTTACAGCTCATAGCGGACCACGGCATGCGGCCTGCCGTCGTTATCAATCCCGCAACTCCCGTCGAGAGCCTCGTCGAAGTTCTGCCCATGGTTCACCATGTCCTTGTTATGAGCGTCAACCCCGGCTTCGGCGGCCAGAAATTTCTTCCGCTCGCTCTTGACAAGATCGACCACCTCGCCGATCTTCGCCGGGAGATGGGCCTCAACTTTCGCATCGAGGTCGACGGCGGCATCGCTCACGATACGGTCGCCTCCGTCGTCCAAGCCGGTGCGGACATGCTTGTCGCCGGCTCTGCCATCTTCTCGGCCGGGCAGTCTGCGGAGCAGACTGCCCGTGCTTTTCTTGTGGCCGCCCGCGCCGCTCTCTCCGTCGGAGAGCCCGTCGCCGAGCCGTCCTGAAGCTTCGCGCGCACCCAATCTGCGCGCCAAACTTCAGGCGGAAGGTCTAAAATAAGGCCATTCCCAGACCTGTTGTCGATGGGATGGAATCAGGGGTTTACCGCAACGATGATCGAACGCCGCTTCTTTCCGACTCGCTCCTTCCTCCCCAGTCTTCGTGCCGGTCTCTCTGCCGGTCTCGCGGTCTCGTTGTTGCTCGCGCCCGCCGCCTCGCTGCGCGCGCAGGAGGCTGCTCCGGCAGCAGCGCCGTCGCCTTCGACGCAGCCGAGCACCACGCCGGCACAGGCGTCCGGATCGCCCCAGGCTGACCCGACCCTGGCCAACTCGCCCGAGAACAACACCAGGCGCATCAAGTCCAAGCTCACCAAGGACGAGAAGAAGGCCGACAAGGTCATCGCATCGAAAGACACCCGGCGTGCCGCGCTGAAAGACAAGAAGCTTGATCCGCTCGCCGGACAGGACTCCAAGCTGCCCGATCGGCAGCTGTACGACAAGGCCCTGATTGCCACGAAGAAGGGCCACTTCGACGTCGCGCGGCTTGATCTACAGACCCTCCTGAACACGTACCCGGACTCGCAATACCAGATGCGTGCCAAGCTCGCCATCGCCGACTCCTGGTATAAGGAGGGCGGCACGGCAGCCCTGACCCAGGCTGAGGCAGAGTACTCCGATTTCCGCGTCTTCTTTCCAAATTCACCCGAGGCCGCTGAAGCCCAGATGCGCATTGGCGACATCTACTTTCGCCAGATGGATAAGCCCGACCGCGATCACGCCAAGGCGATCCATGCTGAGGAAGAGTACCGCCGCATGCTGACCGACTACCCGGACTCAAAGCTGGTGCCGCAGGCACGGCAGCGGCTGCGGGACGTGCAGGAGGCGCTCGCCACGCGCGAGGCCTCGATCGGTGATTACTACGCTACCCACCAGAACTGGCCAGCCACAATCGCCCGCTACCAGACTGTTATCGATACATACCCGCTCTACAGCCACATGGATGATGTCCTGATCGGCGTTGGCGACGCGTACGCCGCGCAGTCAGCCTTCATTCGCGGCCAGAACCTGCCGGAGGCTGGAAAGGCACGGCTCTTGACCATGTACGACCAGAAGGCCGCAAATGCCTACCGCCAGGTCGTGCTGGAACACTCCGCCTCCCAGCACGTTGAGGATGCGCGCGATCGCCTGGCAGCGATGAACATTCCGATCCCGAATCCGTCGGTCGATCAGTCCCAGGCGAGCCAAGCGCTTGAGAACAGCCGTTTGCAGTACCGACTCCAGGATCGCGCCCGGCTGCTCGTCTTTCATCAGCCCGATGTCGTCACGGCCGCTCGCATCGGGGAGCCCCCGCTGATCGACGCTCGCGCTACCCTGGCGCCCGATGTAACCCGCCAGATCGTCAATGACTTCAATGAAGCCATGCATCCCGGAAGTACGGCAACGGCTGCGAAGACTCCGGGCGCAGTCGATGCAGCGGCGGACGGTACCTCAGCTCCGGCATCAGGCAGTACAGCGCCTCTGGCTCTGCAGGACGTCCCGAACTCGGATGGAACGTCCTCTCCGGCTGACACCTCTGTAAGCACGGCAACGCACTCGACCACTGGCACCGGCGGAGCATCCATCGGTGCGGAGATCCTGACGCCCGGCGTCAATGGCTCATCCACTCCCCTGCCTGCAGGTTCGAACGCACTCCACGCCGTCGGGCCGACCGATACGACCACTCTGCCCGCCGCTGAAAAGGCCGCAGACGCTCCGGAACAGATCAACGACATCCAGCCCGGTGCTTCGCAGGCGGCCGCGCAGACTCCAAACGACAACGGCAAGAAGACAAAATCACCCAGCTTCGAGAAGGGTGACGAGAGTTCCAGCAAGCACAAGAAGAAGAAGGGCATCGACAAGGTCAACCCCTTCTAAGCTGCCGCGTGAGGACTGCAATCCAGCGCAGCGGTCCTCACTCGTTCAGTGGCATGTTTGTGGGAACCAGTACGCCAGCTGCCACGGCACTCCCGATCAGAAAGCTCGATTGGCGAAGCAGAGGCACCCTGGCGCGCCGCAACTCTGGAAGGCGCACGGGCACTCCGGCGTCATTGCGGTGTCGACCTAAGAGACCAGCGAAACGTGCTGGAAGCTTGTCAATGGCATTCGTCTCTCACGTATGCCGGCCTTCAACCATCTCCTGAATCAGAACGAGATGTGGCAGGTCTCGCTCCTGCTCAAGCATGCCGATCAGCCGCTCGATCTGCAGGTTGCCACCGTATTCAGTACGTCAATCCAGCCTGACAGGGGCAGGGTGCTTCTCTACAGCAAAGGTTCCACGGCCAGTTCAAATCGGGGATGGACAAGCCTTGCCTGGCCCCGTCTAATTACATTTGAACGGGAGACCTCACCTGAGCATCATCCGCGCCTTGATCCAGGTCTTCAGTGCTGTCTTCCGGTCAGCTGCCCTGACTCTACTTCAGTTCGTCTCCATCATCATGGGAGCGATGGGAGCGGCTGCGGTGATCGGCTTCTTCGTGCTCAGTGGAGCCGGTGTTCTTGGTGTCCGCGCCGCTCGCCGGCGAACCAGGAAGGACGATTGAACGCTGGAGGCCGCACAGCACGATGGCTGGTTCAGCCTAGGGCTTTTGCACGTCGTCCGGCATCATCGCGCCTGCCTTCACCCACTGCTCTACCACCGCGATGTCAGCGTCCGAGACCTTGGGGCGAGGCGCAGGTGGCATATTCATCGGGTCGTCTGCTGGTCCTTCATGCCGCATCAATCGAACCAGAAGAGACTTGGCCGGGTCGCCGGGAACGACGGCGACTCCATCCTTGCCGCCCTTCTGCATACCCGCCTTGGTTGCCATGTTGAAGCCGCCGCGATGGTTCATGCCTCCATGGCAGGACGCGCAGTTCTTCTGAAGAATGGGTGCAACGCGCTCGGTATAAAAGGCCGGAGTGCCTGCTGCGTCCTGTGCGGAAATTACCTTCGGGGCAAGGCCCGCTCCCGTTGCAAATACCAAAGCTGCCGCAAGGAAGATCGCTCCCAAAGATCGGAAATGCACGTGCGTCATACCTCTAAGTATAGCGAACCAGGTGCCTCCGCATCGCAGACGCTGCTCCAGGGAATGGCTTCACTTTGCCGGGGGGAAGGTCTCGTTCCGGAGTGGCTGCCCTACAAATTCTCCGACCACTTTTACGAGCGTTGAACCCCACTCGCCACTTCCCGCAACGGCCGTGGCACCCTAGTCTCACACTTGCTCTGGCGGTCCTCCCCGACGCCTCCTACAACCCAACCCATGCCTCACCTGGCTTCCGCTGCCGCTCTTCTGCTGGCCCTTGGCACCTCCGCGTCCGCCTTCGCGCACCCGCAACGTACGGCTTTGCTTTCGCCGCACCACGGAGCGGCCGTACAGACGATCGCGCACCATTCTGCTGGTCATGTCCAGCAGGCGATCTCCTCCCATCACCCCCGGGCAACCAGGATCACTGCGACAGCCGCGCACCCGCACCACGGTCGTGGTCGTCAGATTGCGCAGCCCGTCCTTTCGCTGCGTGAGCCGCACAGCCATCGCGCCTCCGTGGAGCGCAAGCACCAGAAGCGATCCATCCGCCACGCTGGGGGCGCGATCGAGCGAGCGGCCTACCATCCGGTTCCGGTCGTCAGCCTCATCCGGCCGTCAGCGGAGCACCCGCGGCTCGCGGATCTGCCGGACGCCGTCAGCGAGCCACTTGTGCTGCCGCAGATCTACGACGCGCGCGGCCGCCTGATGATTCCGGCCGCTCTCGTCGGATCGCACGCCATCCTGGTACACCAGAACGAGATGGCCGATCAGGACGGGCTGGGCCGCGTGCAGAATGACGCCGACTTGGACTCCAAGCGGGCACGGGGCATGCTCGTCGCCCTTCCTCTCAGTGCGGGTCTGGCGGTTGATGATCGCCTGCCGGTCAATCGGCGCTACGCACGGCCATGGGCCGCAAACTTCCTGAACGATCTTGCGCGCGCGCACTATGCGCAGTTCCACACGCCGTTACAGGTCAACTCCGCCGTCCGTACGGTCGAGTTCCAGCAACATCTGCTGCATATCAACGGCAACGCCGCTCCGGCCGAGGGCGACACCGCCTCGCCGCACCTTACCGGCCAGGCTGTCGACCTCGCCAAACGAGGCATGCCGCTCAACGAGATTGCCTGGATGCGCGGCTACCTTCTGCCCCTGATCGAAGCTGGCAAGATCGACGTGGAAGAGGAGTTCAAGCAGTCTTGCTTCCACATCAGCGTCTACAGGCGCTACACGCCGCAAGGGGCTGCGCCCTACCACGTGGCCTCCCGTGAAGGAGCAGCAGCGCTGGCCAGCGTGCTCCGGTAGAGCCCGGACCGCGTGCTACAAAAGGCCATGCGTTCTTCCACTCTGTCGCGACGCTGCGCTCTCTCTGCGGCCGGCCTCACTTTGTTCTCTGCAGCTCTGTGTGCGCAGACGCCGGCAGCCAGAGAAGCGACTCATTTCGCGGCTCGGATGCAAGCTCAAGTGCAGTCTCTGCAGGCCATGCTGCCGGTAGAGTGGGAGGCAAAGACCGGCACCCTGCACCTCGGCGTCGCTCTGACCGAAGACGGCGGCTCGGCCTCTGCCACGTACATCTTCAGTGACTCCCTCCCGAATGGCACCGGCCAGAACGATCTTGGGCTTGACCGCGGCCAGACCGAGGCCCTGACGGAGTCGAATGTAAAGAGCCGCACGCGGTTGGTGCGCTTCGAACGTGCAGGTCCGAAGCTGCTGCTGGTGCAGCAGAATACAACCTTCCGCACTGCCTCGATGGACCCGGCGGAGCAGCGCGCCGTGCGGCAGTCGTTCCCTCCATCTATCCTCGCGAGCTTTCCGATCGATGAGGACGTGAAGAGCTTTGTGGTTGTCGACGCCACCGACTTCTTTCTTGCGGATATTCACGGCGTCGGCGAGGTCTTCGCGGCAGCGAAGCAGGGCAGCTATCACGTGGATAGTAAGCGATCGGCGATTGTTCCGGAGTTCACGAAAGCCTTCTCCACCAACACGGAGGTGGAGGCTGAGCTGACTCTGGTCACGGAGGATCCGAGCAAAGCGACCGTGCTTGCTGATGTCGTTCCTGACGTGCACGCCGTCACCGTCCATGAGCGGAGAGTTTCTTGAAGCTGCCGGAGCCGGGCTTCGTCCCGCGCCGCTTCTCTCCCCGTGCGGGCTACTTCGATCTCACCTACCGCGAGATGAATACGCCGCTCGGCGTCGACGTCCGGCAGCAATTCATCACGCGGCATCGCTTGCAGAAGAAAGATCCGGAGTGCCGGCAGCAGTGTGAGGCGGTCGCGCCCATTCACTACTACGTCGACCGTGGCGCACCGGAGCCGATGCGCTCGGCACTCGTGGAGGGCTGCCGCTGGTGGGATCAGGCGTTTCAGGCGGCAGGCTGGGCGAAAGGAACCTTCCTCGTGGACGTGCTGCCTGCCGACGCCGACCCGATGGATGCACGCTTCAACATCATTCAGTGGGTGCATCGCTTCAACCGCGGCTGGAGCTATGGCTCAGAGATCGCGGATCCGCGCACGGGTGAGATCCTGAAGGGCAATGTCACGCTCGGCAGCCTGCGCGGTCGGCAGGACTACCGTATCGCGGAGGCGCTGCTCGCACCGTATGCGGACGGCCGAGTTCCGGATGCGGCGCACGACAGAGCGCTGGCCATGGTGCTTGCACGCATCCGCCAGCTGGCTGCGCATGAGACCGGCCACACCCTCGGCCTGGCACACAACTACGCTGTGAGCACGATGCCGCACACGCCGGACGAGACCATGAGCGTCATGGAGTATCCACACCCCTGGATTACGCTCGGCAAGAATGGCGTTCCGGACGTCAGCCACGCGTACCCGGTCAACATCGGCGTATGGGACAAGGTCGCCATCGACTATGGCTACCGCGAATTTGATCAGCACGGCAAACCGGTCGAGGATGCCGCAGGGCTTGAAGCGATCCTGCACACGGCGGAGACGAAGGGCGTTCGTTACCTCAGCGATGCGGATGCGCGGCCGCTCGGCTCCGCCAGCCCGATCGCGCACCTGTGGGACAACGGAACTGACGCCGCCGACGAGCTGAACCGGTTGCTGGAGGTGCGTGCCGCGGCGCTCCGGCGCTTCGGCCCGGACGTGATCCGTCCCGGAACCCCGATGGCGGAGATGGAAGACACGCTGGTGCTCGTCTACCTTCTCCACCGCTACCAGACGGAGGCGGCGGCGAAGAGCATTGGCGGCCTGGACTACCGGTACACGGTGCGGGGCGACGGCCAGGCGGGGCCGGCGATCGTCCCTGCCGGCGAGCAGCGGAAAGCGCTGGCTGCCGTGGTGAAGACACTTTCACCCGAGGTGCTCGCACTGCCCGGGGCGCTGCTCCAACAGCTCCCACCGCGTCCACCCGGCACCGATCGATCGATCGAAAGCTTCGCCTCGCACACGGCCATGACCTTCGATCCGGTGGCCACGGCGGAGAGCGCGGCGGATCTCACACTGCGCGTGCTCTTTGCTCCTGAACGGGCCAACCGGCTGGTCGAGTACCACGCGCGGCAGAGCGAGCAGCCCACGCTGGACGATGTCATGGATGCGGCGCTCCAGGCAGCGACCGGCCGGGAGTCCACCACGGACGGGCTCGTGGCAGTCGTTCGCTCCGCGGTGGCCGCACGCGTCATCGAGGCGCTGCTGCGTCTGTCTGCCTCTCCCGAACTCTCGTTCACGGCGCGCTCGATCGTAGACGCAAAGCTGCACGCGATCGCCGCCGCGCAGCCCGCGACCGCGGCCGGAGAGTCAATAAGAAATCACATTGCAGCCTTTGAGCGAGCGCCCGAGAGCTTCAAACCGGACCCGCCGATCGACACACCGCCAGGCATGCCGATCGGCGATGAGGCCATCTTCTAAGCGGTGCCGCCGCTCCCGTGTAGATGGGTTAGAACCACACGGGAGAGTGCCTGCCTTGATGTCTCTCAACAGGCGAGGAGTGCGCCGTGCCCTCCTCTGGTGCGCAAGCGAAACAGACACCGCCTGCACGGGAAAGCTCTGACGCAACAAAACGGGGTGCATGGCTCAGAGCCACACACCCCAGAGTGCCGCACGCCGCGGAAGCGTCAGAAGTCGATCCGTGCAGAGACCTGGCCGCTTCGGCTGCCGGCGAAGTCCGAGCCTCGTGCCGCGGTGATCCTGCCGAAGTTTCCGTTGGTGATGTTCAACGAAGGATCGGCCAGGTTGGTGTGGTTCAGGACATTGGTAAAGGTGCCTTCAACCCGCAGACGAACTGCTTCCGTGATCGGAAAGACCTTTGACAGGCCAGACGAGAGATTCACCGTTCCAGGTCCGATGATGGAGCCGATCTGCGCCGTGCCGAAGCGGCCGATCGGCGGAAGATAACCCTGCGCGAGCGCCGCCTGCGCGGTGTCGCTGGACGCAGTGTCCACAACACCTGTGTGGCACGCTGTTCCCGCTACCCAGGCTGGGTTCCCCGGACAGCCAAACGCTGCTGTGTTGATCCAGTGCGTACGGTCCTGGTTCGCAGGCTTGCTGGCGGCCACCCGGTCCGGCTTCTGGGAACGATGGCCCAGGTCTCCAAAACGGCCGCCATTCAGTCCCGAGCCTGTCCCCGAAGGATCCGCCTGTCCGCTGGGAATATAAGCCGAGAGAAACGGCCCCGTCTGCATAACGAAGATATTGCTTGTTCGCCAGCCCCCAACCGCAAGGTCGAGAAAGCGATTCATGTTCGAGCCGAACATCCGCCCACGGCCGACCGGCAGGTCGTACAGCACGGTCGTCGCCCAGCGATGACGCCGCGTTCCATACACGTTTCCGAAGTCGATCGTTCTGTCGAACGCGTACGAGGCTCGGTCGCCGCCGTTCTCTCCCGCAAATGATCCGGACGTCGGCCCCTGGTTATCCGAAACATTCTTTGCAAAGGTGTAGGTCGAGTCGAACTCGAGACCGCCATGAAGATGATGCGACAGCTCGACCTGGCCGGAGTGATAGCTCTGGTTTGCGCCCGTGGATCGCGTGTTAATACGTCCCCAGTTCGGAAAGGGCCGCGCGCTTAAAGGCTGGTCATACGCCGAGACGCTCGAAGAGTAAGGAAGGTCGTTGAGGTTTGGCGCCCACACCAGTTGGTGCGTCTCCATGCCGATGTAAGAGGTTCGGAGACCATAGCCCTTGCCCAGATCGCGCTCGATTGTCAGCGAGTACTGCTCGGAATATGGATCCTTCCAGTTGATGTCGTTGGCCGTACCGAAGTAAGCCTGGCCGAAGGAGCCGGTTCCCGTTCCGGCGGCTGCCATCGTGCTGATAACAGGCCAGACAAAGCTCGGCCCCGCCGCCGTCTGCGTGTTCTGGTAGCTGACCGTGTTGGACTGCAACGTGCCGGTCAGGGAGTAGAAGTTCGCGCCCAGCAGCGTGATGTCATACATGCCAAAACCGCCACGGAGGACGGTGCGATCGTTACCAAAAGGCCGGTAGGCCACACCGAAGCGTGGCATGAAGCGCCTTGTCGGCACGTGTCGAAGCCCCGCTGGCAGACCTGCCTCCGAGTTCGACAGAACCGGCGTGCAGGCCGCGCCATTCGCCGCGGGCACGCCCGTGCTCTGACCGACGCCGCACGCGTTAAAGGTCGAAAGAAACGGTTGCGAGAGCACCTTTTCGCCGCCATTTGGAAAGATCACGCGACCGGACTTGGCCACCGAAGGATCAAAGTTGCCGATGTTACCCGAAGGATCACTGTAGGCTGGGTGATACTCATAGCGGAGTCCATAGCTGACGACAAGCCGCGGCGTCACGCGCCACTCATCCTGAACAAAGGCATTCGAATAAAGCGAGTTGCCATCGTTATCCGAGGAGACTGTATCGTAGTTGGTTACATTCGGCGCGCCCAGTAGAAAGTCCGCAAACTCCGCTCCCGTAAAGGCAGCCGTCGTGAAATCAAAGGTCCCATAATTATCCGCGCCAAAGAAACCAAGCGGCGTGACAGCACGAACCTGGCGAAAATCTACACCAAATTTCAGGTTATGCGCGCGCACCTGCCAACTCAGCGTGTCAACATACTGCCGTGTCCGCGATTGTGTCGACGAGGACAGCCGCTCAGCATCAAGCGAGCTCAGATTAGAGAAATCCAGTTCAGGAACGCCATTGAAGAACAGATTCTGCAAACCCTGAAGACCGGTCGATCCCGCAAATCCGGGACCATCAAAGGCGTTGCTGTTGCCGACCGTCTCATACGTGAAGCCGAAACGAAATTCGTTTGTCAGCTTCGCGTTGAAGTTGTAGTTTCCGGCGACGACAAAGAGTCGATCAGACGTGAGTTGTTGACTAGTCGGAACAAGCAGCGGCTTTGGCAGTTCAATATTAAAGTTCTTCCAGCTGTACCGGGCGAAGATCAGGGCCTTCTGGCCAAAGTATTGATCGCCACGTATATCAAACTGATCCGACGACTTATTTGCGCTTTGGTTGACGCGGTAGTTCGGTGTGCCATTCGGAAAGGCTGCGGGATCGCCGAAGTTGGGATCGGGAAAGAGCTGCAGAAATTTTTGTGCGGCCGGGTTGATCGAAGGTAAGGTGTTGTTCGCGTAGGTCGTGCCCGGCACA
The DNA here is from genome assembly GCA_903642235.1 of Acidobacteriaceae bacterium. Classification (GTDB taxonomy): domain Bacteria; phylum Acidobacteriota; class Terriglobia; order Terriglobales; family Acidobacteriaceae; genus Edaphobacter. The sequence goes on from CAHJWL010000008.1 coordinate 106,596, forward strand.
AAGGGGTTCTTCAAGGAGTTTGCCGGGAGGTAGTTGAAGTTTCCCTGCTTCATGAGCGTGCTGGGAACGATGTACTGATTCGGCGTGCTTTGCGGCAGGCGGAACCCTTCATAGGTTCCAAAGAAGAAGCTCTTGTCATGGCCGTTATAGAGGTGCGGGAGAACGACCGGACCGCCAACAGTTCCGCCAAAATCATTTCCGACCAGCCGGGGCTTAGAGCTTGCACCGAACGGAGTCGCGTCAAAGGCAGCATTCTGGTGGTACCAGAAGGCGCCGCCATGCACTTCATTTGTCCCTGCCTTTGAAACGGTCGTAACCTCTCCTGGCTGTCCGAACTGTGCGTTGTTCAGTACGCCGTCAACCCGAAGCTCCGCAATGGACTCACCCGAGATAAAAGCATTCGCGAGTGGCGTATTTGAAGTCGCGCTTTGCGCGGTCACGCCATCGACCGTCACCTCGGTCTGAAATGGCAGACCGCCCTGCACCGAGAACTGGACGCCCGTTCCGTTATTGGCGCCGGTGTCAGGCTGAACGCCGGGAAGCGTCTGGATGAGGAAGACGGGGCTGGTTCCACTGGCGGAGGCCCGGTAGTTCGCCGGCAGATTCTTCACATCCTGCGCGTCCAGGCTCGCCGCAATCGACGCCGTCTCTGTCTCAATCACACCAGCTGACGAGGCGTCCACTGTGACCTGCTCGCTGATGTCGCCGGGGATCAGCGCGGCATCCGCACGGAGCTGCTGGCGGGCGGTGAGGACGAGCTGCTGCAGGTCCGCAGACTTGAAACCAGCGGCATCCACATGGACGGTGTAGTGCCCAGGCACCAGATTGGTCACCTGGTAGCTGCCGCTGGCATCCGCTGTCGTTGCGCTCACGACGGCGGTGTCGACGTTGGTAACCTTAATCGTGGCGTTACCGACCGCCGCACCCGTTGAGTCCGCGACCGTGCCGACGATCAGTCCCTGTGTCGACTGAGCGCGAACACCTCTCGCCCCCATCACTGCAATACCAAGACCTGCGAGCAGCAGGCCGTTCCGTCTGCGAAATCTGTGCACACTTCCTCCTGAAGATAGAAGAGACATCATTTCTTTGTCTGGTTGAGAGGACTGTAGGAGACTTTCGCGACGCAGAAGAGAACGGACGATGACAGGACGATGAATCCCGAAGTGTCTCGTTTCTTGCGGCTCAGCTCCGGGGTAGGTCCGGCTACTGTGCCGCGAGGAGTCCATCCCTGGGCCGGACCGTCCGTGGCGCCACTGGACAGTAACCCGTGCGGTGCCTTAATGTCCATCAGCAGATGTATCTGCGCCGACTCCCCGCGCGCGAAAGCGAGACCTCACGAAACCATGCTCAATCGCAGAAGCTTTCTTCGATCCACGGCGACGACCGCCCTCACGGCTGCGGCGACGACTCACCTCCATCCGCTGCTGGCCCAATCCCCTGCTCCCTCGCCCCGCTCGGCGAACGACACCGTCAACCTGGCGCTGATCGGAGCCGGCATCCAGGGCCAGAGCGACACCCGCTACGCGCTTCAGGGACCGGGCGTGAAGCTGGTGGCCGTTGCCGACTGCTACGACGGGCGGCTGACCCACGCCAAAGAACTGTGGGGTTCGGACATCGCTACTACGCGCGACTACCGCGAGATCCTCGCCCGCAAAGATGTTGATGCCGTTCTGGTTGCCACGCCCGATCACTGGCACAAGCAGGTTGCTGTAGACGCGATGAAGGCCGGCAAGGATGTTTATCTCGAAAAGCCGATGATCCATGTCTACCCGGACGGCCCCGCGATCATTGATGCCGCGCGCTCCACCAACCGCATCCTGCAGGTCGGCAGCCAGCGCGTCAGCTCCATCGTCTACGCCAAGGCCAAGGAATTGCTCGCCTCGGGTGCTATCGGCAAGCTCAACATGGTCTCGGCGCGCTGGGATCGCAACTCGTCGATCGGTGCCTGGAACTACACGGTTCCGCTCGATGCCTCCACTGAAACCTGCGACTGGCCGCGCTTCCAGGGCTCCGCGCCAAAGATTCCGTGGAACGCGGAACGCTTCTTTCAATGGCGCAAGTGGAAGGACTACAGCTCCGGCGTGGCCGGCGATCTCTTCGTCCATCTCTTCAGCGGCACTCACTTCATCACCGGCGCCAAGGGCCCCACGCGCGCCATGGCCACCGGCGGCCTGCGCTTCTGGAACGATGGCCGCGACGTCTATGACGTTCTGCTCGCGCAGTTTGACTATCCCGAAGGCTTTAATCTCAGCCTGCATGTGAACTTTGTCGACGGCGGCGAAGAGAGTGAAGGCTTCCTCTTCACTGGCTCTGAAGGGCTGATGGAGATCGCCGGCAACACCGTGACTGTGACCCGAACGCCGCTAGAAACCGAACCGGGCTATACGGTTTCTACCTTCGCCGAGGCCATGCAGAAGCAGACTCTTGAGGCCTACCGGAAAAAGTATCCGGTCAAGCACAATGACGGTCCGCCGGTGCAGGAGGTCCAGAAGTTCGTCGCGCCTGCCGGCTACGTCGACAGCTACGACCACTTCAAGAACTTCTTCGCCTCCGTGCGCAGCCGTCAACCAGTGGTTGAGGACGCAACCTTCGGCTTTCGCGCGGCCGGCGCGGCGCTGCTCAGCAACCTGAGCGTCGAAAAGGATGCCATCGTTCACTGGAATCCTGAAACCATGAAGATTGTCTAGCCGCTGCCGCACTGGAGAGACCCTGATGACAATTGCCACAAAGAGCTTTGCCCCGCTGCTGGCACTGCTGGCCCTGCCGGCGAGCGGGCTGGCGCAGGACCCCGCGCACGCCACCGAATTCCGCATGCAGCAGCCGGGCAATGGGCCGGATGGAGCGCCGCGAATGACCTTCCTCACGCACCGGCTCGGCACAGATCATGCAGAAGGCATCTCGCTGCTCGATATGGATGGCGATGGCTTTCAGGATCTTCTAAGCGGTGCCTACTGGTACGGAAACCCCGGTGCCGGCGGCGGCGAGTGGAAGCAGCATCAGTTCCGCACCGTGGGCACGCATAATGAGTTCGTCTCCGACTGCGGCGAGTGGATCGTCGACGTTGATCACGACGGCCTGCCGGATCTTGTCACCACCGGCTGGATCCAGAACGGGCTCTTCTGGTACAAGAACCCCGGTCCCAAGGCCACCGCGGCAGGCACGATGTGGAAAGCCGAGAAGATCACCGACAGCTTCGATACTGAAGGCGGCGCCTTCGGCGATATTAACGGAGATGGCAAACCAGAGCTCGCGCTCGCGCACTATAACCGCGCCGGCGTGCTCTGGGTCGACTTCAGCAAAGACAAGCCGCGCGTCCACCATCTCGGCGACAAGGTGCAGGACGGCCACGGCATCGGCATTGCTGATATCAACGGCGATGGCAAGGCCGACGTGCTCACCACCCACGGCTGGTTTCAGCAAATCGACGCCAACAACGACAGGTGGCAGTGGCACGGCGACTGGGACATCGGCGATGCGGGATTTCCGATCCTCGGCTATGACGTCAACCACGACGGCCGCATGGATCTGATCTATGGTCAGGGCCATGGCTACGGTCTGTACTGGCTGGAGCAGGCCGGTCCAAAGGAGCGTCCAACCTGGCTGCGGCACACGATCGATGAATCCTTCTCGCAGTCCCACGCACTTCTTCTGGCAGATATCGACGGCGACGGCACACCCGAACTGATCACGGGCAAGCGCTATCGCGGGCACGGCGGTGGTGATCCCGGCTCCTACGATCCTGTCGTGGTCTATGCCTACAAGCTGCCCAATGCGGCAGAACTCGACCGTGTCAAGGGTAAGAGTGGCGGTGGACAGGCGTCCGGAGCCCAGGCTTCCTCTCAGGGCACAGAAGCCATGAAGGTTGCGGACAGTGCCTCCGATCCGATGTTCAAACGATCTACGCTCTCTGAGAATGGGACCGCGAGCGCCGGCACGCAGTTCCTCGCAGTCGATCTTGATCATGATGGTGATATTGACATCGCGAGCGCAGGCAAGCTCGGCGTGCACGTGCTTGAAAACCTCAAAGTGAACACCGTAACCGGACCTGTCCGCGAGGCGACCCAGACACTTAACCGCAGCTGGCCGTTTCCGGGCGAAGGCAAGGAAGTCGAACAGGAAGACGGACCAACACCCTGAGCTGCACCTGACGACGCCACCAGGACCTACGAAAAGAGGCCGCCAGAGAAGGCGGCCTCTTTTTGTTTGCTGAAGCGAACGCGTCAGCCCTGCTTGGCCTTTTCAAATCGCTTGTTGATCTCTTCCCAGTTCACGGTGTTCCACCACGCGGCGAGGTAATCCGGCCGCTTATTTTGATACTTTAGGTAGTAAGCGTGTTCCCACACGTCGTTGCCCAGAATGGGATACAGGCCCTGCGAGATCGGATTGTCCTGGTTCGGAGTCGTCAGGATCTCGAGCTTGCCGCCCTTCCAGACCAGCCAGCCCCAGCCGGAGCCGAACTGCTTCGCGGTGGTCTCATTGAACTTCTTGGTGAAGTCCTCAAAGGAGCCGAAGTCGGTCGTGATCTGATCGGCGATGTTTCCGTTCGGAGCGCCGCCGCCCTTGGCCTGCATGATCTGCCAGAACATGGTGTGGTTCACATGGCCTCCACCGTTGTTGCGCACAACGGCGCGAACGTCCTCTGGCACGCTGTCAAGGCTCTTCAACAGATCTTCAGCGGTCTTCTTTCCAAGGTCGGGATACTTTTCGATGGCCCCGTTCAGGTTCGTGACGTAGGTCTGGTGGTGCTTGTCGTGGTGCAGCTTCATCGTTGTTTCGTCAATGTAGGGCTCAAGCGCGGTGTAGTCATAAGGCAACGGCGGAAGTTCAAAGGCCACGGTGATCTCCTTGGTGAGTCTGGTTGGGCAAGCGCTCGCGACAGCGCGGCACGCTCACAAGCAGACGGTTATGAGGGCGGCTGTGCAAAGGCGGCCCGCCCTCGCGTTTTCGTCACCAGCGACACCCTCGGATGGGTGTAAGATGCGGCGCTCCGGGTGTGCGATGCTCCTTTTGAGCGTCCCTGAGCTTCTCCACAGATTCATGGGAGCTTCACGCCAGCGATTCGCCGCGGTCTGCGGGATTGCGTAGCATGGGTCTCTATGACAACGACTGCAGCACCGGATGGGGCGACGAGCGGAGCAGCGACCGACTCTCCGCTGGCCTATAGATGGCTCGAAGCTGACGGTGCCGCCTTCGGAGCGCCGGGGCTTGAACCACGATGGACGTCAAGCCGCAAAGATGCTGTCTCGACGGCGTACTCTGCCGCCAGCCGGGTGTGGTTCACGGTCTCGCACGGAACATTGAATGAGATCTACTACCCGTACATCGACCGGCCCCAGACGCGCGATATGGAGCTTTTGTTCACCGACGGCGAAACCTTCTTCCATGAAGAGAAACGAGACCTCGACTACGACTTCCGCTACATCGATCCGGAGACGCTGGCCGTGCAGGTGCGGGCAAGCGAACGGAACGGCCGCTACACCGTAACGAAGGAGTTCATCAGCGATCCGCATTACCCCGTTGTGCTGATGAGGGTGACGATCGAGGGCGACGAAGCTGTGTTGCGCCGGCTCAAGTGCTACGCGCTGCTGGCGCCGCACCTGGAAGGCGGGGGCGCCCATAATAACGGCCGCTCGATCGATGTCGCAGGCCAACGCTGCCTAGTGGCGTGGAAGGGAAACATGGCGCTGGCGTTGGGCGTGAGCGGCGGCGGGTTCAGCCGGACATCATGCGGGTACGTCGGCACAAGTGACGGCTACCAGGATCTCTCGCGCGACATGCAGATGAAGTGGCAGTTTGGCGAGGCGCTCGACGGAAACATTGCGCTGACGGGCGAAATCAGTATCGCCACGCACCGCGAGTTCACCGTGGCGATCGGCTTCGGCAGCGGCCGGCACGCGGCGCTCTCCCGCACGGTGCAGAGTCTGGCTGCTCCCTGGGCGCAGCAGCGCGATCGCTTCATCGCTCAATGGAAGCGAGTCGGTGCGCCGCCGCGGCTAGGGGAAGGATCAATGGACGGCGGTCGTCTGAGCCGCATCAGCCAGAACGTGATCCTGGCGCACGAGGACAAATCGTATGCCGGCGCGTTCATTGCGTCCGCATCGATCCCGTGGGGAGCCTCAAAGGGCGACGACGACCTGGGCGGCTATCACCTGGTGTGGACGCGAGACATGGTGCAGTCCGCAACGGCGCTGATGGCTTGCGGGCGCACGGAAACGGCGGTCAGAGCCCTTGTCTACCTGGCCTGCACACAGCGGTCTGACGGCGGCTTCTCGCAGAACTTCTGGATTAACGGCGACCCTTACTGGTCCGGTATTCAGCTGGACGAGGTGGCCTTTCCCATCATCCTGGCATGGCGGCTTTGGAAGCTGAACGCGCTTGAAAACTTTGATGTGTTTCCGTTTGTCGAGCGTGCGGCGGCCTTCATGGTGCGCTATGCGCCTGTCACCCAGCAGGAGCGCTGGGAGGAGAACGCGGGGTACTCGCCATCAACGCTGGCCGTGGTCATCAGTGCACTGCTGTGCGCGGCCGACATCGCGCGGGCCCATCAGGCGACCGACCTGGCTGCATTTCTGGAGAGCTACGCGGACTGGATCGAGGCGCACCTGGACGAGTGGACGACGACCGACGACGGTGTGCTCGATCCCGCGGTGAAGCGGCACTACATGCGCATCCGCCCGCCGGCCGCCGGTGAGCCGTTCCACAACGCGGCCGTCCAGCCGGGATGGATTCACCTCTCCAACCGCGGGCCGGACGAGACGGCGGACTTCGATGCACGAGGAATCGTGGACGCGGGCTTTCTCGAGCTGGTGCGCTACGGTGTACGCCGTGCGGACGATCCGCTCATCGTGGACTCGCTGAAGGTGATCGACAAGGTGCTAAAGATTGAGACCCCGTTTGGTCCCTGCTGGCGGCGCTACAACCATGACGGCTACGGGCAGGGCAAGGATGGCGGTCCGTACATGGGGTGGGGACAGGGCCGGGCGTGGCCGCTGCTGGGCGGAGAGCGGGCGCACTTCGAGCTGGCGGCGGGCAACGACCCAAGGCCATTAATCAAGGCCTATGAGGCCTTCAGCTCGGTAGGCGGCATGCTGCCGGAACAGGTGTGGGACCACGACGATCTGCCGGAGGAGGGCCTGTATCGCGGGCGCTCAGCCGGATCAGCCCAGCCGCTGGTATGGGCGCACGCAGAGTACATCAAGCTGCTGCGATCGGTCGTGGACGGGGCAGTCTACGATCGCATCTCTGTCGTCGAGGAAAGGTACGCGCGACCGGTAAAGGATCGCACATTTGTGAGCACCGTCGAGATCTTTCAGAAGACACGGCCTATCGACGCCGTGCCGGCCGGACATACGCTGCGGCTGCTCGATCCGGAGCCGTTCCAGGTCGTGTGGACGGCCGATGACTGGGCGACGAAGCAGCAAACTGATGCGCGGCGGGTTGGTCTTCCGGGCTTGTTTGCTGACATTCCTACGAGAGCGGAGCAGACCGGAAGCCTCCGATTGACGCTGTACTGGCCAGACCGCGATGCGTGGCTCGGTGCGGACTACGAAGTTAAGATCACGGCTCCAAAGAGCGCAGCGACGGCGGTCCCGCCGCCTGTGGCGGAAAAGCCATCGAACTGAGAACCGGCTGCGCCGCACCAGCGGCTGCCTGAAAGAGCTGGTTGGGCCTCCTTTCGCAGGCCGGGTACACTAGCGAATGAGACGAAATCACCTGCGCCGGCCGGCGCAGCTCACATAGAGCATGAGGACACGATGACCGAAGAGCAGACGCAGCAGGACGCGCAAACACAGCTGGACCAGCTTTCCATCAACACCCTTCGCTTTCTCGCCGTGGATCAGGTGGAGCAGGCAAAGAACGGCCATCCGGGAGCGCCGCTGGGATGCGCTCCCATCGGCTATCTGCTCTATCACAAGTTCATGAAGCACGATCCGTCCGATCCCAAGTGGTCGGATCGCGATCGCTTCGTGCTGTCGAACGGTCACGCGTCAGCTCTGCTCTACGGCATGCTGCATCTTGCCGGCTACGATCTGCCGATCGAGCAGCTGCAACAGTTTCGTGAGTGGGGCTCGCACACCCCGGGGCACCCGGAGTACGGCGAGACACCAGGCGTCGAGGTCACCACCGGACCGCTGGGCCAGGGGTTCGCGGAGGCCGTGGGTCTGGCCATCGCCGAGAAGCATCTCGCCGCAATCTACAACCATGAGAACCACACGCCGGTCGATCACCACACGTACGTTCTCTGTGGCGATGGTGATCTGATGGAGGGCATCTCGCATGAGTCCTCGTCGCTAGCCGGAACCCTTGGTCTTGGCAAGTTGATCGTGCTCTACGACGACAATTTGATCTCGCTCGATGGTCCAACCGAGCTCAGCTTCACCGAGGACGTCGTCAAGCGTTTCGAGGCCTATCACTGGCATGTGCAGACCGTCAGTGATGGCAACGATCTGGCGGCCCTGTCGCATGCGATCGAGGCAGCAAAGGCGGAGGTGACGAGGCCATCGCTGATTAAGGTCCGCACGGTGATCGGCTACGGCAGCCCAAAGGCCGGCACTAAAGGTGTTCACGGCGAGGCGCTTGGGCCGGAGGCGACCAAGGCCACCAAACGCAACCTCGGCTTTCCCGAGGATAAGAACTTCTATGTGCCGGAAGAGGCTGCGAAGAACTGGCTCCAGATCAAGGAGAAGGGCAAGAAGCTTCACGCCGAGTGGCAGAGCAAGTACGAGGAGTACAGCAGGGCCTATCCGGCCGAAGCCGCCGAGTACGACCGCACAACCTCGATGAAGCTCGCCGAGGGTTGGGACAAGAAGCTGCCCGTCTTCCCGACCGACAAACCGATTGCCACTCGCAATGCCGGGCAGACGGTCATGAACGCGATCGCAAGCGTAGTACCGGAGTTGTTTGGCGGTGCGGCCGATCTGACAAGCTCGACCAAGACTATCTTCAAGGATTCCCCCAGCTTCCATGTCGACCCCAAGGGACGCAATGTCTTCTTTGGCGTGCGCGAGTTCGGCATGATGGCCGCAGTCAACGGTATCGCGGCGCACGGCGGGCTGATTCCATTCGGTTCAACCTTCTTCACGTTCTCGGACTACTGCCGCTCCGCTCTGCGCATGGGCGCTCTGCAGTCGTCGCACTCGCTCTACATCTTCACGCACGATTCGATCGGTCTGGGCGCGGACGGACCTACGCACCAGCCCGTCGAGCATCTGATGGCGCTGCGGGCAATTCCGCAGTTGACCGACTTCCGTCCGGCGGACGCCAACGAGACGGCGGCCTGCTGGCGGCTCGCGCTCGAGCGGCACACGGCAGCCTTTATGGCATTGAGCCGGCAGGATCTGCCGGTGCTGGATGCGGAGAAGTACAAGATCGCCGAGGGTGTGGCAAAGGGGGCATACGCCCTGGACAGCACCGGCAAGGACATCATTCTGATTGCCACCGGATCCGAGGTCTCGCTGATTCTCGAAGCTGCGGCTGCGTTAAAGAAGGAAGGGATCAACGCAAGTGTGGTCTCGATGCCAAGCTTCGCGATCTTTGAGGAGCAGGAGCAGTCCTACAAGGACGAACTCTTTCCTGAGGCAACGCCGAAACTGGCCGTTGAAGCGGGCGCCTCCATGGGCTGGTGGAAGTACGTCGGACACAACGGCGGCATCATCGGGGTGGACCGGTTCGGAGCCTCGGCGCCCGGTCCACTTGTGCTCGAGAAGTTCGGCTTCTCGGTCGCGAACGTTGTCGAGCAGGCCAAAAAGCTGGTGAAGAAGTAGCGAGGAGGCGTGACTCTCCCCCAGCGGTGAGGGTCACGTCTGCTGACAGAGGAGTTTGCGTGCGGAGTGCGGGGGCAGAGGACGAGACGCTGGAGCAGGAGTTTGTACCGCGCGAACGAGACACTGACTCGTCGCTGCAGTCGCAGTATGAGGATAGTGTGCTGCCGGATCGAGAGTGGGAGCACGAAGAGATCTCCTGAGTCGCCCGGCGTCCATGCTGCATACGCTGTCGCACTCAGGATCGGCGGACGCAGAGGCAAAACCGAGTGTCCACGGAATCGCGAGCGACACAGAACGCATCTCTACTGCCATGGCACAGCAAAGTAATAACCTGGTCTGGTTCATCACAGGCGCTTCGACAGGCTTCGGCCGACTGCTGGCGGAAGAGGTTCTTCGCCGCGGCGGAAAGGTGATTGCAACGGCGCGATCGCTTGAGAAGGTGGCGGATCTTGAAGAGAAGCACCCCGGCCAGGCCAAGGCCTACGCGCTCGATGTAACCGATCCGGCGCAGGTCGTCTCCATCGTCGCGCAGGCGACGGCGTGCTTTGCTCCGGTAGACGTGCTGGTAAATAACGCGGGCTACGGGGTCACGGGTGCCATCGAGGAGGTCAGCGATGAGGAGTACATGCCGATGTTCGAGACGAACGTCTTTGGGCTGCTCCGGGTCACAAAGGCTTTGCTGCCGAAGATGCGGGAGCGCGGCAGCGGACACATCATCAATCTGTCATCGATTGGCGGTCTGATCGGTGCGCCGGGCTGGGGATACTACAACGCAACGAAGTTTGCTGTGGAAGGATTGACCGAGGCGCTGGCGGGGGAATGCGAGCCGCTGGGAATCCATGTAACCGCGATCGAGCCAGGGGCATTTCGCACAGACTTTCTGGGCCGTTCCGGCAAAGAGTCCGAGACCCAGATCGAGGACTATGCGTCCACCGCCGGGAAGGCACGAGAGTACTTCCAGACGCAGGCTGGCAAGCAGAAGGGCGATCCGCAACGAGCGGTCGAGGCAATCATTGCCGTCGTGGAGGCAGCAGAGCCGCCACGGCATCTGCTGCTCGGGAACGCGGCGATCACACGCTTCCGCAAGCGGCTTGAGGACTGGACGACTGAGCTGGACACCTGGGAGTCGACAACCCGCGGCGCCGACTTCCCAGAGGCCGAACCAGCGCAGGTTGCCGTCGCTTCCGCGGAGCTCGAGAAGGCAGCAGCCCGGTGAACAACGGATCCACAGAAGGACTTCCTGCAGGCCCCGAAACGATCCAGACAATCTTCTGGGATATCGGTGGTGTCCTGCTGACGAACGGCTGGGACACAGGCCAGAGAGCACGAGTGTTGACGCCGCTCGGTGTCAACCTGGAAGCGTATGAGGCCGCGCACACCAGGGAGAACTGGTTCTGGGAGCGCGGCCTGATGTCGGCGGCGGACTTCTTCAACCGCACCCTGATCTCACCCAACCCCGGCCTTGACCTTACGTTCGAACAGGTATGGCCGCCGGTCTGTGGTCAAAGCGCAATCCTTCATGCCGAGTGCCTGGACATCCTCCATAGCCTGCGTGCCGCGCCAGGCATTCGTTTGGCTACACTGAATAACGAAAGCCGCGAATTAAATGATTACAGGCTGGACGCGTTTGGGCTTCGGGCGATCTTCGACTTCTTCATCTGTTCAGGCTATCTCGGCGAGATGAAGCCGGAGCCGGCGATCTACCGGGCGGCGATTGAAATCTCCGGCAGACCGGCAGAGACAGGGCTCTTCATCGACGACAAGGCAGAGAACTGCGACGCAGCCCGGGCTCTCGGCATGCAGGCAATCCACTATGAAACGCCGGCGCAGCTTATAAGAGAGCTGGCCGCACATGGCGTAGAGACTATAAGCAGTCCAACACGGTAAAGAGAGAGGCGTACGCATGCAATTAGGAATGATCGGTCTCGGCAAGATGGGCTTCAATATGGCGGAGCGCCTGCGACTCGGAGGCCACACAGTTATCGGGTTCGATTTCAGCAAAGAGACGGTTGAGAAGCTGTCCGCAACGGGCTCAAAAGGCGTCAGCTCTCTTGAGGAACTCGTAAAGGGCATGGAGACGCCGCGAGCGATCTGGCTGATGGTGCCTTCGGGAGATCCCGTCGACGAGACCATCTCAAAGCTTGAGCCTTTCATGCAGAAGGGCGACATCTTCATCGATGGCGGCAACTCCAACTACAAGGACACGCAGCGCCGGTACGCGGAATGCAAGCAGAAGGGCTTTGAATACGTCGACTGCGGGACATCGGGCGGCGTTTGGGGCCTCAAGGAAGGGTACTCGATGATGATCGGTGGCGACGAAACAGTGGTTGATCACCTGAAGCCGATCTTCCAAACCCTCGCGCCCTCAGCGACGACAGGTTGGGGCCGCGTTGGCCCGAGCGGCGCCGGTCACTTCGTGAAGATGGTGCACAACGGCATCGAGTACGGCATGATGCAGGCTTACGCCGAAGGTTTCTCCATCATGAAAGCGAAGGAACCGCTGAAGCTTGATCTGGGGCAAATCTCGGAGATCTGGCGGAATGGCTCTGTGGTCCGCTCCTGGCTGCTCGATCTGACGGCAGATGCGTTGCAGAAGAATCCCACGCTTGATGGACTTGAGGCCTACGTGCCGGACTCGGGCGAAGGGCGCTGGACTGTCTTCGAGGCCATTGATTTGAATGTCTCGGCACCGGTGATCACAGAATCCCTGATCCGGCGGCTGCGCTCGCGCGAGGAAAACAACTTCACCGATCGCATGCTGTCGATCATGCGAAATGCCTTCGGCGGCCATGCCGTCAAGAAGTCCTGATCTGTAACTGAAATGGTTCGGATGCTGCTGATTCGGTCTAACTCAAAGTATGCCCGCACTGTGACGGCGATCCGGCGCTGAATACCCGGAGTGAAGGAGTGAGAGGTATGGCAACAACTGTGACTGTTCCTGCTACCGCCGTAACACCTGTATCTATCAAGGCGGATGAGCGCATCCCTGAGCCATGCGTCGTCGTCATCTTCGGCGCATCGGGCGATCTCACCAAACGCAAGCTGCTGCCCGCGCTTTACCATCTGGAGCAGGAAGGTCTGCTGCCGAAGGAGTTTTCCGTCGTCGGTGTGGCGCGACGCGATCTAAGTGCAACCTTTGCGCCGGACATGCAGGACGGCATCCTGAAAGGCGGCGGCGTTGACGCAAACGACGCCAGGCTAAAGCCCTTTGTCGACAGGATTGAGTACTTCGCAACCAACTTTGACGATGACAACGGCTATGAGGGCTTGAAGAAGTTTTTGGCCGACGTCGATGGCAAGCGTGGCACAAAGGGGAACCGTCTCTTCTACCTCGCCGTGGCGCCGGAGTTCTTTGCCGACATCATCGGCTATCTGGGAAAGCACAACCTCACACAGTCGAACGAGAATGGAAACGGCTGGGTTCGCGTCGTTATTGAAAAGCCTTTCGGCACGGATCTCGAATCAGCCAAGAAGCTCAACAAGGACATCAACGCTGTTCTCAAAGAAGATCAGATCTTTCGCATCGATCACTATCTGGGCAAGGAGACGGTGCAGAACATCCTTGTCTTCCGCTTCGGCAATGGAATCTTCGAGCCTGTCTGGAACCGCAACTATATCGACCATGTGGAGATCACCGCAGCCGAGTCCATCGGCATCGAAGGCCGCGGTCCCTTTTATGAAAAGGCAGGCGCGCTCCGCGACGTGCTGCAGAACCATGTGATGGAGGTTCTCTCGTTTGTTGCCATGGAACCACCGGACTCCTTTGAAGCGCAGGCCGTGCGAACCGAGAAGCTGAAGGTCTGGCGCGCTATCGAGAAGATCCCGATTGAGAACACTGTGCGCGGCCAGTACGGGCCAGGCAAGGTCGATGACAAGGATGTGATCGGCTATCGGCAGGAGGATCGTGTCGACCCCAACTCCACCACCGAGACGTTTGCTTCAGTTCGCGTCGTCATCGAGAACTGGCGATGGGCTGGTGTGCCGATCTATCTGCGCGCGGGCAAGCGCCTGGAGCAGCGTGTCACAGAGGTGACGATCGTGTTCAAGCAGCCGCCGCTCCATCTCTTCAAGACCAACGGCACAAACGACAAGATCGAACCAAACATCCTGAAGATGCGCATCCAGCCGGATGAAGGTATCACCCTGCGCTTTGGTGCGAAGGTTCCCGGACCAACCACCAACGTCAAGCCGGTCAACATGGAGTTCAGCTACGCGGACGCCTTCGGCAAATCATCGGCGAACGGGTATGAGCGCTTGCTGCTCGACGCCATGCTGGGAGATGCGACGCTCTTTGCGGATCGTGAAGGTGTTGAGGCGACATGGGCCCTGTTTACACCGATCCTCGAAGCCTGGGCCGCAACCCCGCCGAAGAACTTCCCCAACTACGCCGCGGGCAGCGAAGGCCCGAAGTGCGCCGACGAACTTCTGGAGCATGACGGCCGCGCCTGGCAGGAGCTTTAAGGAGCAGTATGCCGCAACCTCTAACAGTTACATATTCCATCTGGCCGGAGCCGAAGGCGGTCGCAACTGCGGCCGCCCAGCTCTTTTCTGACGCTGTGACGCAGGCGGTCACGACTCGCGGAGCGGCGCGCGTTGCCATCTCTGGTGGCAGTACGCCAAAGGCGATGTTTGCCCTGCTGGCCGATCCGGCACAGCCGTTTGCAGCCGCAATTCCCTGGACCAGACTGCACCTGTACTGGGTCGATGAGCGCTGTGTTCCACCCACCGACGCGGAGTCGAACTACCGCATGACGAACGAAGCGCTGCTCTCAAAGGTGCCGCTTCCGGCCGCGCAGGTCTATCGCATGGAAGGCGAGCTCGACCCAGAAGAGGCTGCCAGCCGCTACGAAACAGTCCTGCGTAACTCCATGAAGCTTGAAGGAGCCGAGTCGCCGGCATTCGATCTGCTGCTGCTGGGTATGGGCGATGATGGCCACACGGCGTCGCTCTTCCCGCACACAGCGGCGCTCGATGAGATCACGCGGCTTGTTGTCGCGAATCACGTTCCGCAAAAAGACACGTGGCGCATTACGCTGACCTCGCCTGTCATTAATCAGGCGCGACAGGTCTGCTTCCTGATCGAGGGAGAAGCAAAATCAGTCGTCCTGGGCGAGGTGCTGACTGGCCCGCGCGATCCGGAGCGCTTGCCCTCGCAGCTCATCCGGCCCGCAAGCGGCAGCCTGCGATTTCTGCTCGACACCGCGGCGGCCGCGCATCTGCCGACGCCGGAGAATAGCTTGACCGCTCCCGGCGGCTCGCATACCGTTGGCAGTCTGGAGCTCTAAGCGACGATGATACTTGCGGGCGATGTGGGCGGGACGAAGGTTCACCTGGCACTGTACAACTTCGAGGGCGGACGGCTCCGCTGGCTGCGCGATCAAAAGTATCCGGCAGCCGACTATAGCTCTCTCGATGTCATCGTTAAGGAGTTCCTGGGCAGAGACTCGGATCGGGAGCACGAGATCGTCGCGGCCTGCTTCGGCTGTCCGGGACCTGTGCGCGATGGTCGATTGAAGCTCACAAATCTGCCCTGGACCCTCGATGCACGCGAGCTGGCGAAGAGCCTGGACATAGAGCACATCTTCCTCATCAACGACCTCGAGGCAAACGGCTACGGAATCCCGGAACTGACGCCCACGAGCATCAGCACCCTCCAGGCGGGGGATGCGGGAGCCACCGGTCATCGCGGTCTGATCGCCGCCGGCACCGGGCTCGGCGAGGCTCTCCTCATCTGGGACGGTAAGACGCGGCACACACCCGTTGCGTCAGAGGGCGGTCACTGCGACTTCGCGGCCCGAACGGACCAGGAGGTCGCACTGCTCGAGTATCTGCGCCGAACGCTGAAGGGCCGCGTAAGTTTTGAGCGGGTAGTCTCCGGCCTCGGCCTCCGCAACGTATATAGCTTCCTGAAAGACGAAGTGAAGATGGAAGAGCCGGCCTGGCTGCGCGAGAGGCTTGAGACCGAGGATCCAAATGCCGTGATCGGCAGCTGCGCCGAGGACGGCTCAAGCGAACTCTGCCATCAAACCATGCACCTTTTCGCAGGGGCCTATGGTGCGGAGGCCGGCAATATTGCGCTCAAGATCCTGGCAACTGGTGGCATGTATCTGGGGGGAGGCATCGCGCCGAAGATCCTCAAAACACTGCGGGGCGGCGCCTTTCTGCAGGCTTTCGTCGATAAAGGCCGGCTCCGGCCTCTGCTCGAGACCATCCCCGTCCGGGTAATCCTGGACGACACATGCGCGCTGCTCGGAGCCGCCGCCTTTGCAGAGGCACGTGCCTCCGAGCTATCGGGGCACTCAGAGCGGGCCGCCTCGCTCTCGCTCTGAATGCTTCTGCTCCGAAAAAGTATCCCCCGAAAGGGGAGCTGATCGATCAAAAGAGCTATCGTGGAATCATCGATTCACCGTCCTTTTCGTTGACATCCGGAAAGGCAGCCGGTACCTTCCATCTTGAGGACACCATGAAAAAGACTCCCCTTCTGCTTGTCAGCTCCGCCTTTCTGTTTCTGATCACGCTGCCTCTTCATGCGCAGAACGGCAACGTGGGTGGCTGTATCAACTCGCCTGAGAACCCGACGGCGGTTCTGGCGGTCGTCGGATCCGCGGGTGCTTTCTTCTTCTCCCGCCGCCGCAAGTAGTTCGAGGCTTCAGTGGCAACAACGTCTGCTGATGTTCCAGCTCTACCTCCTCGTGTCTCCACCATTTTCGAAGCCCCGTCCCTTGCGGCGGGGCTTGCTGCGTCTTTGGCCGTACTCGGCGTGATCAGTATCTGGCCGAGTGCTGTAGTCCTCTACGGCATGTGGGTTACCGACCCGCTGAAGTCGATCGGTATGCTGGTTCCGCTCGTAAGCCTGGCAATCATTCTGCTCAACTGGAAGACTCTCTCCTGGCGTTTTGACGGAAGCTGGTGGGGGTTGGCGCTGCTTCTCGCAACGGCCGCAGCTGTGCGCTTCCGCGAGCAGTCCGTTCTGGTCCTGATCCTTTCGCCGCGATGGTCTATGTACTTCCCACCCCACTCGCTGGTGGCGTTCTGCTACGTCGCGGGAGCCGTCTTGCTCTTTGGCGGATGGCCGCTGCTGCGTGCCTCACGCTTTGCCGTGCTGCTGATCTGGCTGGTCAATCCCGTGCCTCATGTCTTCAACGTGTATGTCGATCTGCCCCTGCAGCGCATCTCCGCACACGTAGCTCGCGCGTTTGCAATTGCTCTGCACCAGAAGCTGACACCGGACCAGATGCGCTTGATGTTTACACCGGAGTTCGGGATGTTCATCGCGCCGGGATGCAATGGCATTCGCGGCGCCGTGACGATGGGTATGATCGCGTTGATTGTTGGACACCTGTACCGCTTCCGCTGGCGTGCGCATACCTCATTTGTGCTGGGCGCGGTGCTGCTCGGCTATGTCTTCAACTTCGTCCGGCTGTGCACGCTGGTCCTGTACTACATCGTCGCTCTGAAGATCACATGGCTGCAGAACCGGGCGGAGATGGGCGACTACCTGATCGGGGGCGCCTTGTTTCTAGCCGCTGTTGGGCTTCTGTTCTACATCGTGCGGAGGGTGGAAGAAGAGCCGGCGATGATCGATCAAGAATTGCCCCGTCGCGTATCGCGCCCCGACGTTGAGAGCAGCCTGCGGCTGCCCGTATGGCGCAAGGCGGGGCTGCGACTCGCCGCAATGGCAGCGTTCGTCGCGCTTGCCGGCGGGCGGCTGGCGCACGGAAAACTTAGCAAGGGCGCGACACCTCCCGCGCCCGAAACGGTTGCGGCGGCAGCAGTCTTTCCCGAACGCGTGGGAGACTACGTGCGGTCGAGGATGTGGCCGGAGCAGGTCTTGAACGGTCCGGTCATCTATGAGTGGGCCGACTACCAACCGGCGAAGCGCGACCAGACCCCTGCTCACGACGACTCACCGCACATCGCTGTGGGAATCTCGCCGGTCCTGGGATCGCACGATACATCCATCTGCCACTCGGCGCGAGGAGAGGACCCTGTGTGGCATGGTGAGTTGCGAACAGCAACGGCAGCAGGACAGGAGAGCTTCAGCAGCTCCTTCTTCAACAACGGCGCGACCCAGTACCTGGAGGTCACGACGGTCTGCAACGCCAGGGGCTGCGGCGAGTACACGTCCGGCGACGCTCACTTTGGCCTGATCTATAGCCGGCCGGCTCCGGTGGAGGCCTTCTCACGCGATCCGCAGAGACCAATTCCCGTCATGCTGAAGGTTGAGACGCTGAACACAGCCATGCCCGCCGATCTCGCACGCGCGGAGCTGACACAGGCAATGCGAAACTTTCTCGTAGGTGTGGATCTCCCCAGGATGACACGCGGGTACCGCCGGTAGGCTCTCAGCCTCTACACGCGCCAGCACTCTTCCGTATCCAGGCAAGGTCCCGCGGAAACTGAAACACTGGAAGCAGAGCAGCAGCGTACAGTCCATTCGGCTGTGTGTCACTGCTCTCGTCAACTACGTCCATGCCGCGAACCTACGTCTACAAGCTCACCAGTGACCGGGGTGGCGCGCCCTGCGCTCCTCCATCTCGCGCGTCTCAGCCGCCCCTGCTTACACTCTCCATCTGTAAACCGGCTATCCGTCGTACGGCGCAGCCTGGCGACCGTCTTCTCGGCCTTACCAGCCGGTCGCTCGTTCTACGCGAGGACTATCCGCCGACCGCAGTGATCTATGCAGCCGTTGTAAATCAGGTTCTTGACGCGCGGGAGTACTATGCCCCGCGAAGCCGCTTCCGCTCGCGGCCAGATTGCATCTACAGCTTCCATAGGCAGAATGGAACGCTCACCCACACTGGTCGTACGGCACTGCACGCCGATGAAGCATACCTTGCTCGAGACGTAGGCCTTTGCCCGTACTACAAGAACGCACGGATACTGCTCTCAAATGAGTTTCGCTATTTTGGGAGAACGGCTCCACGTATCCCGGACACCTTGCAATGCTTACAGCAGATGGCAGAGATCCTGGGTCAGGGTCATAGAGTCTACGGACCCGGTGATCCTGAGTCCGCAGAACTCAACCTGCTCTTTGGTTCTTTGTGGAAGAGACTGTCAGAGCTCACTCCTGCAAAAGTGACAAGCGAAGCCTACGGTCATCTCCGCACGATGAAGCCCGTCGAACGAGCAGCTGAATTATGAGACCTGCTGCCGTGCGAGTCGCGCCCGCGACTGCGCTCCGCTTATCCGAGACAAGGTCCTGGCTGCCTCAGAAGAGACTGGCTGCATCGACACCATAATGATGGCTGTTGCTGAGACAGTTCCAGAACACAGGTAGCTATGGATCGTGGTGGCATCAAAATAAATGCCGTCACCTGCCTGCACCTGATGGGTTTCGTCTCCGTGCCGAACATCCAGTTCGCCCGTTAGAACAAAGAGGAACTCATTTCCGGCATGCTGATGCGCCTTTGCTTCGGTTCCCGGCTGCTGCGGTACAAACTCCGCAAAGTAAGGGTCCAGCATGCGATCCGGCGTGATGAAACCGAGACTCTCAAAGAAGTACGTCGGATCATCTACACCAGACTGCGGCAGACGGGCCCGATCCTTCGCGTGGTGAATGCGGAACAACTTCTGCGGCTCAGGCTCGAAGAAGTAACTTAGGTCCTTTGAGAACACCATCGCAATACGGGCCAGATTACGCAGCGTCGGGACCACCCGCCCCGTCTCCAACTGAGAGAGGAAGCTTGCAGAAAGGCCCGTGTGCCGGCCGAGTTCTACCAGACCCATCGTCTTCTTCAGACGCAGGTGCTTGATGCGTTCGCCAATACGTTTCTCCGAGATGAATGCCTCGGCCTGTTCACTCGCTACTTGCAGGGGCGAAGTCTTTCCGCTAGGCTCGAGTTCACCAGCGATCTCCACATCCGCAAGCTCCGCTGCAAGCAGGTCGATCCCGGGAAGCACCGTCGTCATCTCTGTCAGGTTCACTGTATCTGCCATGAAGAATTTCCTTTTGTCTTACTAGAAGAGACGTGAAAAGCAGCGGAAAAGAGGTCTGGCAGAGGCTCTCTCAGATGATGCCGGCTCTGACGCCGTCAACAAGGATGCAGGTCGGTAATGCTAGGGTGAATCTGTGAGGATCTCACCCAGTCTGACGGGATGTGGCGCGGACAAGAACAGCCATAACACCGGCCGCAGAGCTCCTCTTCCGCTGCTTCGGGCACTCGTACTGTTCGACGGCCTGCTTGGCAGTCTGGCCGGCTGCGCCAATCCCGGACCGCCCAAACCGCCGTCGCTCCATCTTCCCTCGCCACCCAGGGATCTGCGAGCGGAACGCATCGGAGATCAGGTACAGCTCACCTGGACCACCGCCGCTGAAACGACAGACGGCCTGCCCGCAAATCTGCCTCTCTTCGCAGAGATCTGTCGCGACCTCCGCGCCTCGCCACCGAGCCCGGCACCAGCCGATCCATCGCTTTGTACCGTCGTTCAGCACCTGGCCGTCGCACCCGGACCCAGCAAGGCCGCTGACCTGCTGCCGGCACCGCTCGTTCAAGACCCGGCCCAACTCCTGCGCTACCGTGTGCGCGTTCTGAATGCCGCCGGCCGCGGAGCGGATCCTTCGAACATCGCCTTTGCGGCCGCCGGGACCGCTCCCCCTCCCGTGAACGACCTGCGGGCCGCAAGCTCCGCTCGCGGTGTCAACCTTCTCTGGCAGCCGCTGGATCAACCGGCCGCCGCCATCTTCCTGCAGCGAGTGCTGCTGTCCACGCCAGCCCGGCCTCCTACACAGCAAGCAAAACCATCGCGAGCCGGAGAGCGGTCGTCCCCAGCGCTCACTGCGCAAACGGTCCGGCTGACGGGCGCGCCCGCCGGCCCTGACCGCGGCGGACTCCTCGACCTTTCAGGCCAGCGCGATGCCACATACAGCTATGTTGCGTGGCGGTCCCGAATTGTCGTTCTCGAGGGCAAGAGTCTTACCCTGCGCAGCCCGGATTCGGCTCCACTCACGTTCACCCTGCGTGACACCACTCCGCCCGCAGTCCCCGCGGGCCTGGCTGCTCTTGCGGACGGCCTGGCAGTCGATCTCTCCTGGGAGCCAAACACCGAGCCCGACTTCGCCGGCTACTGGGTAGAGCGCTCCCCTGCCTCGGAGGCCGCGACCTCCTCCGCACCGCAGACCTGGCAGCGCATCAACCAGTCACTCCTTCAGGCGCCAGCCTATCGTGACCAGCCCGTTGCTGCTGGCTCCCTTCTGTACCGGGTCCTCGCCGCGGATGCGAGCGGCAACCTTAGCCAGCCAACATCGCCCATTCTCGTTACGGTGCGTCCCTTGTCTGTGCCGTAAATAGATTCTCCTCGCCCGTTCCTGCGCCTTACACCTGTCTTTGTTAGCATGGAAGAGCGCAAGGAGTCTCCCATGGCATCTCTTCTCGAACAACTCCGCACTATGACTACCGTCGTCTCCGACACGGGTGATATCAATGCCATTCAGCAGTTTCATCCGCAGGATGCGACCACGAACCCCTCCCTTTTGCAGGCAGCGGCAGAAAAAAGCGACTACCAGTCGATCGTGGATGATGTACTCAAAGAAGCGCGTAAGGATGCCGGATCGAACGCCTCGGACAAAGATGTTGCTGCACTTGCTTTCAAGTCGCTCGCCGTTGCCTTCGGCCGCAAGATCCTGGAAATCGTGCCAGGTCGCGTTTCCACAGAAGTAGATGCCCGTCTCTCCTACGACAAGGAAAAGACCCTCGAACAGGCTCGCGATGTCACCGCTCAATACGACAAAGCTGGCATCGCACGCGATCGCGTGCTGATCAAGATCGCCTCCACATGGGAGGGTATCAAAGCGGCTGAAATCCTTGAAAAAGAAGGTATTCACTGCAACATGACCCTGCTTTTCGGCCTGCACCAGGCCGTCGCCGCCGCAGAGGCAAATGTAACTTTGATCTCACCCTTCGTCGGCCGCATCCTTGACTGGTACAAGAGCGCAACCGGCAAGGAGTACCAGGGTGATGAGGATCCTGGCGTTCACTCCGTCACCACCATCTACAACTACTACAAGAAGTTCGACTACAAAACGGTCGTCATGGGCGCCAGCTTCCGCAACATCAGCGAGATCGAGGAGCTTGCAGGATGCGATCTGCTCACGATCTCGCCCAAGCTCCTCACAGAGCTCGAAAAGACGGAAGGTGAGCTGACTCGTAAGCTCGATCCCGAAAAAGCAAAGTCAATGGAGATTGAAAAACTTCACATTGACCAGGACGCCTTCGAGAAGATGCACGCCGAAGACAAGATGGCGCATGACAAGCTGAAAGAAGGTATCGAAGGCTTCTCCAAGGCCCTTGAGGATCTCGAACAGCTCCTCGCCAAGCGGCTTGCAGACATCGGCCACAGCAAGGAAGCAACCCAGCAGGAGCAGCCAGTCGGCGCCAAGTAACCCAGCTCTTAAATGAAGAGGCCAGCCGATCAGGCTGGCCTTTTTGCGCTTAGAGAATGTAGCGACTCAGATCCTGGTCCTTCACAATCGATGCCACCTGCTGCCGCACATACTCCGGATCAACCACAATCACCTTCTCGACCCCGCCTTCCGTCTGCCGCTCAATCACCGGCAACGGCGGCTGCGCGGGCAGGGCATCCGCCGTAAGCGGTGCCGACGCCCCGATCGCCGCAACAACACCCTCCTCTGTTGAGGTCGAGCGCGGGCTCTTGAACAGGTCCGGCGCCTGGAAGCTGATCTCATCGAGCACTCGTTCAAGAATCGTGTGCAGCCGGCGCGCACCAATGTTTTCTGTCGTCTCGTTCACCCGGAAGGCAAATTGTGCTATCTCCGCAATCGCCTCCGGCGTGAACTCCAGCTTCAGGCCCTCGGTCTCGAGCATCGCCGTCGACTGCTTGACCAGAGACGACTTCGGCTCTGTCAGGATCCTTACAAAATCCTGCACGGTAAGTGACTGCAGCTCTACGCGGATCGGGAACCGCCCCTGCAGCTCCGGGATTAGATCACTCGGCTTCGACACATGAAATGCACCTGCTGCGATAAACAGGATGTGATCGGTCGACACCATGCCGTACTTGGTATTCACGGTCGTTCCTTCAACAATCGGCAGAATATCCCGCTGCACGCCCTCACGGCTCACGTCCGGTCCATGGCCGCCCTCGCGTCCCGCGATCTTGTCGATCTCGTCCAGGAACACCATGCCGGACTCCTCGACACGCTCAACCGCCAGTCGCGTGACCTGATCCATGTCGATCAACCGGCTCTCCTCTTCCTGCACCAGGTAGTCGAAGGCATCAACAACCTTCATCCGACGCTTCTTCGTTCGCTGGCCGAACAGCCCCGGCAGCATATCCTTCAGGCTGCTTGAGTCCATCTCGTCCGGGCTCTGGTTGGTGATGACCTCAAAGCTCGCCTGGTTGCGGTCGCGCACCTCAAGCTCCACCATCCGGTCGTCGAGCTTGCCCTCACGGAACTGCTGCCGCAGCTTCTCGCGCGTTCGCTCCGAGCTCTTGGCGTCTGCATCCGGCGTTGTCGGCGCCACTGCTGCCGTCGTGTCCATGGACTCAGGCATCTGGATCACGTTCGTGCCAGGCTCCTGCTTCGCGGCAGCCGCGTTCGCTGAGGCCGCGGGTGTCGGCGGCAGAAGCAGATCGAGCAGCTTGTCCTCAGCCGCAAGCTCTGCCTTGTCTTCGACCTCCTCCAGCTTCTCTTCGCGTACCATATCGATCGCGATCTCGACCAGATCGCGCACGATCGACTCCACGTCGCGCCCAACGTAGCCGACCTCGGTGAACTTCGAAGCCTCCACCTTCAGAAAAGGCGAGTTCGTCAGCTTCGCCAGCCGCCGCGCAATCTCGGTCTTGCCCACGCCTGTCGGACCGATCATGATGATGTTCTTCGGCATGATCTCGTCCGCCAGCTCCGGCGGCAGCTTCTGCCGGCGCATGCGATTGCGTAAGGCAATCGCCACCGCCCGCTTGGCCGCCTGCTGCCCGACAACATACTTATCCAGCTCGGTTACAATTTCGCGCGGCGTCATCTCATCGAGCGCCTGCGCCTGGTCCTCAGCCGTTCCCGGCAGAAAAATCGCCATACTTCAAATCCCTCATCTTGCGAAGTTCGTGGACATCGGCGAGGTCTCCCGGCCGGTTGACCAGCTCTTTGTTGGGGATCAGAGCGTCCAGCGAGAGATAGTGGGCCAACGTCCCGCCCTCAATGTCGAGGTCGACATGATCTCGCCAAGCCTCTGCAAACGAAACTCCCTCTATGCTCTGAAGGATGTCGATGCGGTTTGGCGCGACTCCCAGCTGCATGACCGCGTCGACCTTGTCGTGAAAATCCTCCGCGCTCAGCCCCTCCATAGGTGCTCCAAACGACGCCAAGGCTGCGTAAACTGCCTTGCTGTTCGTCTCGTCAGAACGAATGAAGATGTCGAGAGCGTTGAACGCTTCTAACAATTCTCTTTGGTCTCTGAGCATCGAGATCGATCCTGTGCATGGATGCGTAGTACTCCGCAAGCTCCGCCACCGCCCTTAGTTTGTCGGCAACCGGCTGATCTCGCCAGTAGCGCAGGTCCTGCTCCTCCTGCTCTTCATGGCTGCTGAATCGCCGTATTTGTCGGCTTGGACGCACATCCGGAGACTCTTCCATACCGTTCCTCGCAACCACAAGTCTACCAGCGGAGCATAGCCCATCACTCCGCCTTCAGTTCTTCAATCATGATGTGGTCGTTTGTATACAGGCATATTTGTCCAGCAATCAGCAAGCTCTTTTCAGCAATCTCGCGCGCGCCCATCTGCGTGTTGTCCATCAACGCCCGAGACGCCGCCAGCGCGTACGGACCGCCCGAGCCGATCACTGCGATTCCTTCATCCGGATCAATCACATCGCCATTGCCGCTCAGCAGGAACGTCTGCTTGGCGTCCGTCACAATCAGCAAAGCCTCCAGCTGGCGAAGCATCTTGTCCGTCCGCCAGTCTTTGGCCAGCTCCACCGCGGCCCGGCCAAGGTTCCCCGCATACTGCTCCAGCTTGCTCTCGAACCGCGCAAACAGACTGAACGCATCGGCCGTCGATCCGGCAAAGCCGGCCAGCACTTTGTCCTGATACAGCTTCCGGATCTTTCTCGCCGAGTGCTTCATCACCGTTGACCCGAGCGATACCTGACCATCCGCCGCCATCACCACCGCGTCGCCGCGCCGCACACAGATGACCGTCGTCGATCGAATCCTTCGGCCATCGCCAAGGTCCAGCGGGTGACCGCCACCCTGCTCCGAGAGACCACTCTTTATCTTTCGTCCGCGCCCGTTTCCGTCGTTCGTCATAAGCGTACTTCCCAGTATATCGCTCGATACGAGTGGCTCAGGGAGCCGCCGCCTGCGCTATCCTTGGCAAGCCGCCATGCTTTTTGTGATCTCGTCAATCGTTCCACCCTTCTTGCGCTCGCCGCGTACGCTTGCAATCGTTGGCTTGGGGATAGCCACCGCCGTTAGCATCTCGTGGTATCGCATGAATCGTGTCGAGCCTGACGAGGAAGAGCTCGAGCGCGAGCGCCGTGACTACCTCGCAGCAATCGGTCGCATCGTGGATGGCAGCATCACCGAGACGCGCTGGGCGGATGAAGCCGAAGATGCGACGCCCAATACCCTCATCTATCGCTATCGCATCGCCGGCGTCACCTACGAATGCGCCCAGGACGTCCGCCCGCTCTCCGAGTACGTTCGCCACGTCCGCATTGATCTCCCCATCCAGGTTCGCTTCGATCCCCGCAATCCCGGTGACTCCATCGTCGTTGCCGAAACCTGGTCCGGCCTCCGCATCGATCACGAACACGCACCAGGTCCGCCCCGCTCCAGCTGAAAGCTCTCACCGTTCGTGTTATTGAAGTCGCGGGTCGTGCGGCATACACTTACATCATGCACATGGTCGCTACGCCAAACCGAAGCGTTCGTCGTGTGCTGCAGGTCTCCATGGCAGCCACCTTTGCCTATGTCCTGACAACGTTGTTTGTTGGTCTGCGTATTCACTCGCTTGCACTCGTCTCAGAAGCCGGACATAATACTTCGGACCTGCTTGCGATCGGCCTGTCGTCTCTGGCTATCTACTTTCAAACGCGCCCGGCTACGGACGAAAAGACCTTTGGATATCAGCGGGCCGGCGTTCTTGCCGCCTTTGTCAATGCCATCACGCTGATCGCCCTCTCAATCTGGATCGCCCTTGCCGCCGTGCACCGTTTCGGCTCGCCGGTAGCCGTGCAACCCAAACCCATGATGCTTGTCGCGATCGCCGGCGTGCTCATGAATGGGTTGATTGCAGCCCTGCTCTGGCGTTTCTCCGGCGAGATCAACATCCGCTCCGTCTTCGTCCACATGCTCGGCGACACGCTCTCAACTGCTGCCGTCATCCTGGGCGGCTTCGGCATCCTCTACACAGGTCTCAACTGGATCGATCCGCTGCTCTCCCTGCTCATTGCGGCACTTATTCTTTGGAGTTCTATCGGCATCGTCCGCGAAACCCTGAACATCCTGCTTGAAGGGACTCCGCGCAGCGTTAAACTGGCCGCCGTCCGAACCGCGATGGAAGGTATTCATGGCGTCCTCGATGTGCACGACCTGCACGTCTGGAGCCTCGGCCCGAAGACGCTTGCTCTGGCAAGCCACGTGACTGTGGTCGAGATGCCAATCTCAGCCTGCACCGCACTCGTCAATAGCATCAACACAACACTGCGCAGTCAGTTCCGCATCCGGCATACCACGCTGCAGTTCGAGGCGAACGAGTGTGGGCAAACGCATGATTGTGGCGCGGCCCTTCTCGAAGAAGATCATGACCATAGTGCTCACAGCCACTTCGGTCACAGCCACTAGGCAGCTTATCCGGCCTGATCTCCCGCCGTTGCCGATTCAGGCCGGACCCGCTAGGTATCTCCCGTCTTCACGTCGAGACGGCCCGGTCAAAGCGAGTTACGAATCTGTCCGACGCTCAATGCCCTCCGCATTCGCTGCTCCACTCTCAGACCCTCCAGCCTCTGTATAGTCGGCTGGCGGCTCCGGGTACCAGGGAGCCGATTGCGTGGCAGAGGGAGTGGTTATCTGAGCCTCCGGCAGCGGGGCTTTAATCGGTGCGGGAGAAGCTGCTTTGGTCAGGGCTGGCGCAGCCTGAGGCATCTCTCTCCGTTGTACAGATGTGCTCTTCGGCGTGTACTCGGCATATGTAGCCGGCGCCACGGGATAGGCCGGGTGTGAACTGCCGCTGTCCTTTGAGGAGGAGCGCGGTCGTGTCACCGGCGGCATCGTGTTCGTCAATGTGGCCGGCCTGAGAAAGTCACCTTCAACACTCTGCTGAGAAGTCTGCGTCGAGTGTTGCGGTGGGCCGTCTGCCCTGGCGTCCGAACCCTGCGCCATGGACCCCGGACTACCTGTCGTTAGCTGCCTGCTTCGCCGTCGAAGCACGAGATACAACAGCACACCCAAGAAGAGAGCAACAACGACGTAGACGGATCCTGTCATTGAACATACCTGCATCGGGGAAGATCGGTGCTTTCCAATCGAAGCAAAGCAACCGTACCGAAACTCTACGTGGAAACCCGTCGTGCGTCGCCTGAAAACTCACGGGGCACCCTCAAGCCAGACGATGCCAGAGGAGAGTCGCTGCCCCGCAGAAGGCGAACCTAAACAAGCTGCGCATCCAGCGTAATCTCGGCGGCCTTCAATAAACGGGAGATCGGGCAGCCTTCCTTCGCCTTCTTGGCCAGCTCGTCAAAGTTCTCCTTCTCCGCCCCTGGTATCTTCGCCTTGGTCTTCAGGTGGATCTTCGTCACGGTTGGGCCGTCATCCGTCTTCTCCAGAGTTACTGTGGCTGCTGTCTCCAGGCTCTCTGGCGTAAGCCCCGCATCCGTCAGCTGCGCGCTCAGCGCCATGGTAAAGCAGCCCGCATGCGCTGCCGCAATCAGCTCTTCGGGGTTCGTGCCAACACCTGTTTCAAAGCGGCTGCCAAAGCTGTACTGCGTATCTTTCAACGTGCCGCTCTGCGTGCTGAGCGTCCCCTTACCGTCCTTCAACCCACCATGCCACACTGCGCTCGCGCTACGATCCATCTGCTCTCCTCCACCGGCCCGATAGGGCGGAACTCTCCCTTGGATGCAGGAGGGCCCGAGCACGACCTGTCCTGCCGAAGGGACAGCAGCCCGTGCACGCAAAGCGGCACGACCGAAGTCCTGCCGCGCCTCTGTCCGCTGTGGCTAGAAAGTCGTGCTGACTGAAAGCCGGAAAGTCTTTCTCGGCTCGCGCAAGGTGTAGTTCGCGTCGTAGAACTGCAGCGCTTGTGCATAGCTGAAAGCACCCGCGCTTGTAGCGGGAAAAAACTGCCGGAAACACTGCTCAGGAGTCTGCGTACAGCCCACGGGTGTCCCCAGGGAGGGCGGCAGATCATGAAAGAGCCGAAGCGGGTTATAGGCGTAGAAGATGCGGAATGGTGCATTCACAATCGGCAG
This sequence comes from Acidobacteriaceae bacterium, assembly GCA_903642235.1. Taxonomy (GTDB): domain Bacteria; phylum Acidobacteriota; class Terriglobia; order Terriglobales; family Acidobacteriaceae; genus Edaphobacter. The sequence continues at coordinate 134,790 of CAHJWL010000008.1, forward strand.
AATCACCTGGATCTCGGCGCCATTCGACATGCGCGGCACATAATTTGTGTTTGGCGCTGTCTTCAGGAAGAACGGAAAATTTACCTGCTGACCACCGTTGCATGCACCGTTCACCACCGTCGCGCACCCATACAGCGGGCTCGTCAGCAGGGTCTGTCCAGAAACATTCTGGCGCAACTGGCTGGCCTGCGAGTTGAACGTTAGACCGAAGTCCGTAAACAAGGCAAACGTAACCTGATTCACGATCGGAATCCGATACTCAACATTCGATGTCAGCTGCGTGTCGCCGCCAATTGTGACCAGCCGATAGATCGGCAGGGGAATCTGCACATTTCCGAGGCTCGCGTTCGTCGGATCCCGCGGCACGACACTGCCATCCGGATTCGTCAGATTGAAGAGCAGCTTTTGGGGAATAAAGGTGTAGGGCGAAGCCGATCGAACATCAAAGCCGCGTACATCTGACTCACCGCCGCCGTACAGGCGGTTCTGCGGCGGAGCAACCTCACCACCAAACCCGGCTACATGTGCCAGCTGGAGACGGTAGCCCAGCACGTTATGACCTTCGCGGTTTACCCGCAGGCCCTTCATCGGAAAGAACTGCCGGTAGCTGACCGCCGGCTGGTAGTACTTCACATTGCCGCCCGCACCGGCAATTGCGATCGTCGCATTGAAGTCCTTGCCATGGTGTGGTCCAGTCGCGCGGTCCAGACTCGAAAAGGTAAATGTCGGCGAGAAGATCGATGTGTAGATGCCGTTCAGTTGATTCTGCCCGGCAACACCGGAGCGGAAAGCCAGGGACTGAAAGACGCTGCGCGTGTTGTCGTTGAACGTCGTCACGGACGAGCGCGATAGGGAGTACGACACACCAATGCGGGTTACGCCGGACCGTGCGAATACATGCCGCAACGGCTCCTGTAGAGAGAGCGTGGTTCCCGTCGAAGACTGGTTATAGTTCGTCAGCAGTGAGTTTTGCGCCGAAGCCAGATTCGCGCTCGCGCCCGTCGTCGAGTAGCTCTTCGCCGGGTTGAAATCATATTTGCTGGTGAACACCTGAAGTCCCAGCGAGATGGGCTTGTTCCGCAGGTACGGCTCGGTAAAACCGAAGCTCAGGTTTCTGGAAAGGTCGCCCACATTCGCCACCAGCGAAAGCGTCTCGCCCAGGCCGAGAAAGTTGTTGGTCTCGTAGTTCAGGCCGATAAACGTTCCTGACAGTCCGCTGATACCGCCGTTCAGACCGATCGAGTTCTTGCCCTTCTCCTTCAACTTCAGCAGCAGATCGACTGTTGAATCGTCTACATTCTGCCGGCTCTCGGAGTCCTGCTCTGCCTTGAGCGGTTCGAAATAGTTCAGCTGGTTCAGTCGCAGGATCGAGAGGTCCCACAGACGGCTGTTATAGACCTGTCCTTCCTCAAGCAGCAGCTCGCGGCGAATCACCTTATCGCGCGTGATGCTGTTGCCCTGGAACTCGATGCGCGAGACATAGAACGGCTTGCCTTCGTCAATGTCGATGTCAAGGAAGATCAACTTCTTGGCTTCGTCAAAATGCGGTGTTGGACTCCCTACGAAGTTGATATAGCCGCCTTCTCCGTAGGCCTTTCGCAGCGCGTCCAGGCCTTTACTGAAGAGTGTGGCGTTGAAGAATTCACCATCCTTCTGCGTGAAGATGCCGCGTAGCGCCTTTGTATTTGGGTAGGCTTTGTTTCCCTTGAACGTAATGCCACCCAGCCGGTAGCGATCGCCCTCTTCCACCGGCATCAGGATGTCCACCCGCTTGCCCGTTGACGGCCGCAGCGTAAATGGATTGATTCCGCCCGCGTCCCGCGTCTGCGTTGTCGGCTCGCTGGTCAGCGCTTTGAAGTAGCCGCGGTCGCGATACGCCGCCCGCACCCGCTCCGTATCTTCATCAAGTTTGCTTGCGTCAAAGGTTCGCGCCAGCAGGTTCTCGAGAAGAATCGAGTGCGGTATGCCGACCGGCTTCAGGTTCTTCATGGCGGCGATCAGCGTGCGATCCGGGATCGTGGCGTTGCCTTGAAAGGCTATCCTGCCGACCTTTACTGTCGGCCCTTCCTTGATGTTGAACGTGAGCGAGACGCCCGCCGGCGGAATCGTCTTGATCTCTGTCCGAACCGTCGCAAACTGGTGCCCGTGCTCGCCCAGCAACTCCTTAAGCACGACCTCGGCGCGTTTGATCTTCGTCGGGTCGTACTGACTCTCAACCGAGACCGCAACCTTCGCCTTCTTGAATCGATCGAGCACATCTGACTGCGAAATCGCGTTCAGGCCCTTGTACAGAACCTCTTTTACTGTTGGCTTCTCGCGCACATACACCACCAGCTGCACGCACTTCGCCGTGTCCGCCCGCTCAATGCGGACGTCCTCAAAGTATCCGCTGTTCCAGAGCGAATTGAAATCCCGCTCGACCACCGCTGGATCGTAGAGATCGCCCTGATGCGAGAACAGCCGTGCCAGAACACTTTCCCGCGGAATGCGCCGGTTCCCCACAACCTGCGGCTGACACAGCGTCTGCGCTCCCTGTGAGCTACCCGTACTGAAGATATTCTGCGGTGCTGGCGCCTGCGACCATGCAACCGATCCTCCCCAGGCCAGAAGCGCGGCCAGAGACATTGAGGAAACGAGGCCGCCCCGGCGAAAGCGTCGGCCAACTCCATACTTGCTAGGTCTCAGGGAGCCTTCGCTCTCTCGCTCAACGGTAAAAATAACTACACCCTCACTGCTCTCGGTATCACACCCAGAGCACGCGTCCACACGTGCGTCCCAGGGGAGCCTTGATTATAGGCGACGGAAGATCGCTTAGCGAACCGTGCCCGCCCGCTGCACCATGCCTGCAACAGCCTCGCACTCAAGTCTCAAGCTCGGCCGAGATCACAAACTCCTCTGCGCTCGCATCCCATTGCACCGTCAGCACATTCGGCTGGCAGCAAACCTGGCAATCTTCTACATACTGCTGCCGCGATCCGCCGCTTTCGTCCACCGTCGTCTCGACCCACTCAAAACATCCACCACATTGAAAGTTAGCCGCGTACATCGGGTCTCCATCCTCAACTTAAGAAATCGCCTGACAGATGCTCCAGGAAGTGACGTGGGGTCACAATCGCGCAGCCCTCAAAGGCACCTAGAACAAGGAGGTCGTTGTCACCCGGAACCAGAAAGTCAGCACCGCTCGCAACGCAGGTCTCCAGTAAAGGGTTATCTTTCGGGTCTCGGCAGATGCTGATTTATCTCTGCATCACAACAAATTCCGCCAGACTCCAGAACGTCTCGCCGAGTTCAAGTTAGTCCGCTTCCGTCCACGCGGTTTTGGCTCTGAGAACACCGTCTACTTGCATCCTGTTCTCAAGACTAGCGAGCACCCGGAGCCTCTGTGCGATCGCAGCATCCAGGATCAATCGCAGAACACTACCAAACTGCATCGCAAAGATCAGAACACTCGTATCGAAAACCGCGCGAAGAAGAGCGCTCAACGCCCCTCTGCCTGGTCCTGGCGATACTCCGCTATCAGTCGATCAACATCCTCTTCGGTATATCCGTTCGCAGCCGCGCGCTCTTGCGCAGCAACAGTAAGCTCCCTCCAGCGCACCGTCCGCTCACGCTGCGTCAGGACGTCCTCCACAAGTTCGCCAATCGTCCACGACTCCCGCGCCATCGCTGCCTGCACTACCGGCTCCGGCAAGGAAAGTGTGATCTCACGCTGCTCTGCCATCGAAGCACCTCGCCTCGATCATACCGCTGCATGTATCGACATAACACAGATCACACCGCCGCAAGCTCACCCGCCGCCACCCGCCGCACCTCTACCATCGTCGAGTAGAACGTCGCGCCGTCACCCAGGTCCGTCAGCCGCTCGCTCGTCAACGCATTCACATTCATGCCGCCCGCTGAGAGCTTGGCCCAGTCCAGCCGCGCCGCCACCACGCCCTCTGCCACCGCCGTCCCGACCCGCGCTCGCAAGGTGATCCGCCCGCGTCCGTTCACCACCTCAACCCCATCTCCCGTCACCACGCCACGCTTCGCCGCGTCCACCGCGTGCATTTCGAGTACGCCCTCCGTCTTTGCCTCCAGACGCTGGTGCACCGGCACATTCGCAAACGTCGTATTCATGAAGTTGTCCGCCTTGCGCGGAAGAAACTCCAGGGGGTAAGCCGCATCCCGCGCACTTCCGCCGCGCGACTCACTCGGTGCAATAAAGATCGGAACCGGTACGAACTCGCCCCGCCCACTCGCCGTGCGAAACCACTCCGGCGAACTGAACGGCAGCGACTCTCCACGCGCGTCCTTCGGCAGCGCCAGCTCCACATGGCCTTCGCTCTCCAGCCGCTCCTTCGTCACACCGGCAAACCACGGATGATCAACCTCCAGCGCCTGCGCGATCAGCTCCTCTTCGCGGTCATCAAAACACGCCTCCGGAAATCCCATCCGCCGCCCCAGCTCGCCAAACAGCCGCACATTCGACCAAGCCTCGCCCAGCGGCTGTATCGCCTGCTCGCTCACCTGCGCGAACAGGTGCCCATACGCCCCCTGCACATCCTTCACCTCGAGAAACGTCGGCGCCGGCAGAACATAATCCGCATAGTCCGTCGTGTCATTGAAGATCTGCTCATGCACCACCGTGAACAAATCCTCGCGCGCCAGGCCGCGCAGGACCTCCGTCTGGTTCGGCGCGATCGCCGCTGCATTCGAGTTGTAGACGACCAGCGCCTTTACCGGCCCGCCACCCACGCCCGCATCCTCCCGCGTGAGCGCCGCGCCCAGCCGACTCATATTCACCACCCGCGTCCCCCGACCCACAGGACTCGCCCGCATCAGCTCCGGCATCTGTAACCGTTCCTGATTGAAGGGAAAAGCTCCGCTCGTCGAGAGCTGAAGCCCACCTCCACGCCGCGTCCACGCGCCCGTCAGCAGCGGCAGCATGCACACGGCCCGCGCCGCCGTCCCGCCGTTCTCGCTCCGCTGGATCCCGTAGTTCAGCCGGATGGCGGACGGCCGCCCCGTCCGCCTCAGCACCGTTCCATACTCCCGCGCGAGCGCTTCGATCCGCTCCGCCGCAAGGCCCGTCACCGCCGCCACCGCCGCCGGTGCATGCTCGGCCTTCATGGCGTGCGCGCGCAATGCGTCAAAACCATGCGTGCATCGATCGAGATACGCGCGATCCTCCATCTCTTCGCGCAAGAGCACATGCATCAATCCAAGCGCCAGCAGCCCATCCGTTCCCGGCCGGATCGCCAGGTGCTCATCCGCCAGTGCCGCCGTCCGCGTCCGGTACGGATCGATCACCACCAGCCGCGCTCCCATCCTTCGCGCCTGCTCGATGAAGGGCCACAGGTGAATATTATTCCCGTGAACATTCGCGCCCCACGCAATCACAAGCCCGGCCTCTGCAAAATCCTCCGGCCGCGTTCCCAGCCGCGCGCCGTACACGCTCATCAGCGCGGCCGTCCCCGCCGTTGCGCAGATCGTCCGGTCCAGCCGTGACGCCCCGAGCCGATGAAAAAAACGCCGGTCCATCGACCCAAACCCAAGCTGTCCGATCGTCCCAGCGTAGCTGTACGGCAGCACGCTCTCCGGCCCGTGCTCCGCTGCAATCGCGGTCAGCCGCGCTGCGATCTTATCGAGTGCCTCATCCCAGCTGATCCGCTCAAAGGCCTCCACCTCGCGTCCCTGCACCAGCGGCCCCTTTGCGATGCCCTGCTTGCGCCGCATCGGATATAACAGCCGGTCCGGACTGTAGACACGATCGAGGTACTTCGCTACCTTCCCGCAGAGAAACCCGCGCGTCACCGGGTGCGCCGGATCTCCCTGCAGCTTGGTCGCCCGCCCGGAGAGTTCGTCCACCGTCACCAGAACGCCACAGCTGTCAGGGCAATCATGCGAGCACACCGCATGCACCGTCCGTGTCGCATCTGATCCCACGCGCGTCTGCTCTTCCTGGTTCACCGTTCCTTGATCATATGGCTCAGGCCACGCACCGGGTTGTCCTGAACCCGCCTCCTCGCCATACGATCAAACATCAAAGCCGGTGCCGAGCAAACTGCCGTGTATAGTGCTGCCATTGGACCCTCATGACAAAGGCTGCCCATTCCCGGTCTCTGACCCCGGCCCGTCTTGAGGCCTTCTCCGATGGTGTTCTCGCCGTTGTCATCACCATCATGGTGCTCGAGCTCAAGGTCCCGCACGAAAGCGGTATGGGCGGCCTGAATGCCGTTCTTCCTATCCTCTCCGTCTACATTCTTTCCTTCACCTTCACCGGCATCTACTGGGTGAACCACCACCTGTTGGTCCATCGCATAGCAGAGATCGATGGCCGCATCCTCTATAGCAACCTGCTCTTCCTCTTCTGCTCTTCGCTGCTGCCGTACTTCACCTCCTGGGTGCTTGAAAAAGATCACGACAGCTTCTCTGTGGTGCTCTACACGTCGTCACTTCTCACCATCGGCTTTTCCTTCATGCTGTTGCGCCTGGCCATCGAGCGTCGCTTACGCCTCGCCGGTGAGCGCACCCCGGAAGACGGCAGAACTCAACGCAAACACTGGATCTCCCTCGGCCTCTATCTGCTGTCCATCCCCGTCGCTCTTCGCCGCCCCGGACTCGCGATGCTGGTGGATGCTCTCGTCAACCTCGTCTGGATCCTTCCCGACCTTGGCACCCACCGACCCCGCATCAACACCCAGAGCACAGCTTTAAGCCCGCAGAACCGTATCTCCTAAGGATGCGGATACCAGGACCCATAGGACCTCCAATGAAGCCCGCCACCCGCATCCTCGCTCTGCCTCTGCTTTCTCTCTGCCTGTCTCTGTCCTACCTTGGCCCTCGTATCGCCGCGCAGGAGCCGCCGCTGCACACCGCCAGTCCTACCGAACTCGGCTGCGTCAAAGTCCTGCTCGCGCAGGAGCGCGCCTGGAACGAAGGCGACCTCGACAAGTTTGCCAAAGCCTACAAGAACTCGCCGGAGACGCTGTTCCTCTCGCGCGAGATCAACCGTGGCTACGCCGGCCTCGTCGACAGCTACCACAAGGACTACCCCAACCGCGCCGCCATGGGCACCCTGACCTTCTCCGATCTCGAGGTCCACCCGCTCGACGAACACTTCGCCGTCGCCCTCGGCAAATATCATCTCGAACGCAACAAAAAAGCCGGCGGCAACGCCGATGGCATCTTCTCGCTTGTCATGGAGAAGACGCCGGAAGGCTGGCGTATCGTCGTCGACCACACAACGTAAATAATCTGGCTGGACCTGCATCCCCTGAGACACGGGTATAGTTCTCCGCATCCCGCGTCGGTTGAGGAAGTCGCCTGGATGCGGGCTGAGAACTAGAAGACTAAAAGGCTCGAAGCCGGGCTACACGGTGCAAGCCCGCCCTCCGCAAAGGAGCTCAGACCGTCAGCACTTCCTTCTCCTTGGCCCGGAACAGCTCCTCGATGCGCTTGATCTCCGCATCCGTTAGCTGCTGCACTTCCTCACTCGCGCGCTTTTCATCATCAGCCGAAATCAACTTGTCCTTCGCAGCCTTCTTGATCTGCTCGTTGCCATCCCGCCGAATGTTCCGGATCGCCGTCTTATGATCCTCAAGCGTTTTGTTCAGCTGCTTGACCACATCCTTGCGCCGCTCCTCCGTCATCGCCGGAATCGGCACGCGAATCACCTTGCCGTCCGTCATGGGGTTTAGCCCTGTGCCTGACGTCCGAATGGCCTTTTCAATCGCACTCACCATGGCCATGTCATACGGAGAGACCAGGATCAACGTCGGCTCCGGCGTGGAGATCTGACCCATCTGCGAGACTGGCGTATCAGTGCCGTAGTAGTCCACCTTTACCTGGTCCAGCATGTGTACGTTCGCCCGGCCCGTCCGCGTGGATGCCAGGTTTGCGCGAAAGTCGTCGACCGATCTCTCCATGCGCGACTTCAACTCACCATGTACATCCTTCAAAGCCACAATACTCGCCATCGCAGAGGCCATCTGTCTCAATCCTCGGGCGCCGATGCGCCATCGCCGATTTTACCCGTTTCTCGCACGCCGCGCCGTCATGTGCCCGATGGGGATGCCGCACCGAGACGATCCTGTTGCGGTTGGTCGGTGAGGGGAGTGCGTGGTGAGCGAGGCAGGGATCGAACCTGCAACCGTCAGCTTAGAAGGCTGATGCTCTATCCAATTGAGCTACTCGCCCGGCGTGCTTCCCTGCTAGAGATTGTAGCGGCTTCGCGAAGGGGTGGCGGTCAGGTCTGCGGGAAAAGATCCTTGGTACGCAGGATCGCGATGACGGCATCGAGCGCGCTTGACCAATGGCTGCGTGCCTCCGCGGCTGTAGATCCCACTGCCTTGAGGTAGAGCGAGATGCTGAAGCCCTCCTGCGGTGTGGTGAGATCCAGGAGAGCAGGGCGGATGATGCACTCGGCAGCCGAGAAGGGCTGATCGACAGGAGCAAGACGGCGCTCCAGCCGGCCGAGCAGATGGCCCTGCTGGTGGAATGAGGTAAAAAGGGCACGATCGCGGCAGAGCAGGTCGAGATAGGAGAGCACAGCGGCCGCCGTTTCCTCGGGTTCAAGCGCCAGGTGCAGCCGAAGATTCTCGCGTTCTGCGTCATCTGCCTCCCACACGTCGCATTTCGCGGTGAAGACGGGGGAGCGGACAGAGTTCAGCGAGCGAAGGGCGTGCTGCAGCGCGGGGTGTTCTTCCGCTTCGGGGATGCTGTCGATGGCATAGGGATCATCGCGTAGGTCAATAAAGCGAAGAGGGCTGGACGGATCTTCCCAGGGAACGACGAGAACCGGATCGTCGGCAGAGCATTCGGCGGACCAGTCAAAGAGCATGTTTTTCCATGGTAGCCCGAGAGCCCGGTGAGATCTGCGATCGGAATCAGGAGTTGGTGAGAAGGAAATGGAGCGCGGTATGTTCGGCCCAGTAGCCATCGTTGCCGCGGTTAAGGTCAGGCTGTGCGAGAAAGGCGCAGTGGCCGCCATGCGTGGGTTCGAGGAGGGTGATGTAGCGGTTCGCGAGCAGGCCGCTACGGGAGGCGGAGGAGAGGCGGATAAACGGATCGTCGAGGGCGTGCAGGACGAGGGTAGGGACGGCGATCTGCGCAAGAACGCGCGCGCTGGCGGCACGGAAGTAGTACTCGTCGGCGCCGCCAAATCCGGAGTAGAAGGCCGTAATGCGGTCGTCGAAGTCGCGCAGAGAGCGGATACCGGCGGTGCGCGCGGCATCGTACAGCGTGGGGAAGAGAGCGGCCTTGCGGCGGTAGCGGCGGAGAAGATTTTTGAGAAAGCGGCGCTCGTAGATGCGGTTAAGCGGCTCGTGAAGCGCATCGGCTGACTCTGCGAGATCGATCGCCGGAGAGACAGCGACGACGGCGCGGAGTTCGGCCGGGGCGCGCGTGCCGAGGTCTCCGGCAAGCTTCAGCACCAGATTGCCGCCCATGGAGTAGCCGACGAGCGAGACGGCGGTAAGGTGTTCGCGGTGGATGAAGAAGCGCAGAACGGCATGCACGTCTTCAGAGAGACCGGAGTGGTAGAGAGTCGGGGAGACTGCCTCGGTGCCGCCGCAGTTACGCATATTCAGGCGGATGACGTTGGCTCCGCTGTACCAGAGCTTATCGGCATTGCCGCAGATGTACTGCGAGTTGGAGGAGCCTTCGAGACCGTGGAGCAGAATGACGGTAAGGGCGGAGGCGCGCCGGGCCTCCGGCTGCCAGTGACAGTGGCAGAGCACACGGGAGTTGAGGGGGATGCCGGTCGCAGGATCAGGCGGTGCTACCTCCACCAGGACAGATTCAGGCAACGGCAGGTGGTTCGCGCGGGGCAGGAAGTTGCCGGCAATGGTCTGCAGATGAGGATTGCTGAGAAAGCGGCGCGGCTGGAAGCTTTCGGCGGTGGTGTGAAAAGCTGCTTTATGGGTACGCGTCTCGGCACTCCTCATGCGGACAGAGCTCCGGCCTCTGCCAGGAGAGTGACGGCGTTGAGAGCGCCAGTCGGCCGGTCTTCGTGGCGAAGTGCGACGAAGACGTCACGGGTGCGCGCAAGGTCGCGATAGTGACGGGCGAAGCTGGAGAGCTCGGCAGGGGCGTAGCCGCCGGAGCGGCGCAGGCGCAAGCAGGTATGTGTCGAGGCAGTGTGGATCTCGGGGGTGGCCAGATCGCCGGGCTCATCGCCGGCGTGGGCGATGCAAAGAGCGGCATTGTGCGCGTGCAGCAGATCGTAGACCGGCTGTGCGAGCCAGGACGCGTGGCGGAACTCAAACGCGATGCGCGGCGCAGACGAGCAGGTGAACGCCGGAAGGCTGAGGAACTCCGCAAGAAGCGCGAGGTCGGCCTTGAAGGTAGGAGGCAGCTGAAAGAGCAAGGGGCCGAGCCGGTCCGCGGCCGCAACCGGAGCGAGCGCGGCAAGGAATTGGTCGACAAGAGCGCTGGCGTCGCGAAGGCGGCTGAAGTGCGTTATGCGCTGCGGGGCTTTGAAAGCGAAGCGGAAGGGGGCTGAAGTAGCGGCGAGCCAGCCCTCCAGCGTCTTCGGCGTGGGCAGAGTTCGGAAGGTGTAGTTGACCTCGACGGTTGAGAGGCGGGAGCTGTAGAAGGCGAGAAAGTTCTTTTGCGAGAGGCCGTCCGGATAGAAGCCGGGCTTCCATGTGGAATACGCCCAGCCGGAGGTGCCGATGAAGAGACGAGGGACCGGCGCTGGGCCACCCTCCAATAGGCTGGGAAGCAGCAACTTGGAAGGCGTACGACGTGTCTCGACCCGCGGCAAGCAATCTCCAGACGTTCAGGTTTCGCTAGAGGCTCCGGCGCGAGAGGGGAGAGGATGGGGCGGCTAGTGGGTTTCGAACCCACGACATCCGCTGCCACAGAGCGGCGTTCTGCCACTGAACTATAGCCGCCACAATGATCAGAATTCTAGCATCTGAACGCCAAGATGCAAAAAGACAGGCAACAACCGGTGAAGAAGACGTAGATGGGGACGACACGCGAGCCGGAGATCCTTTCGCCGCGATGGAAGCGCGGCTCACAAGCCGCCGGCGGTGTTCTGCGGGATGAGAACCTTGACATGCTCAGCCATCTCCTGGACGACTTCATCCGGGTGCCGGGCACCTCCATTCGATTCGGCCTCGATGGAATTGTGGGTCTGATCCCGGGTATCGGCGATCTGCTGGGTGGCCTTGCGTCGACGATGCTCATCCTCGCGGCGTGGGCGCGTGGCGTTCCGAAGGTGACGCTGCTGCGCATGGTCGCGAATGTTGGCATTGAAGTCGTTATCGGAATGGTGCCGGTCTTTGGCGATGTGTTTGACATCGCATGGCGGGCGAACCGGCGGAACTACGCGCTGCTGACCGGCAGTGTTGACGAGCCGCGTACGGTAGAGCGGCGCAGCTGGCTCTTCTTTGCTGGTCTGTGCGCGGTGCTTGCGCTCCTGATTCTTCTGCCGCTTGTAGCCCTCAGCTGGCTGACGGCGCACTTTCTCCACGGAATGTCTGGGGCGGATCCCCATCGCGCCTTCTGAGAGGGCAGGGTGAGGTGGTGCGATAGAATCGTGGCAGTCGGGGCGTAGCGCAGTCTGGTAGCGCATCTGGTTTGGGACCAGAGGGTCGGGGGTTCGAATCCCTCCGCCCCGACCATATCTTCGGAGACAGGCGGCGTGGGTGGACGGTGCGCGGCTTGCCCAAAGTATTGCCTGCCTGACAGACTGCTGAGACATCCAGATTTCCTGAACCGGAGATGTGTGCTGCGCGCGAGCGTGTGGCGGCGATCCGGAGGAAGAGGAGTGAGGCAGCGATGAGTGGAGCAGACAAGACGGTGCGCCTTCGGCAGAACACCTTGACGCAGATGCAGGCCGAGGTACGGGTGCCGCGGTATGACCGTGCGGCGCTGGAGCCGCATACGGTGCATCTGGGCGTTGGCGGCTTTCACCGGGCGCATCAGGCGGTATATCTGGACGATCTGCTGGCGCTTGAGGGTGCGCCGCGCTGGGGCGAGTGCGGGCTGGGTGTGCTCACAAGTGACGACCGAATGCGTGATGTTTTAGGTGCGCAGGACCACCTTTACACGGTTGTTGAGCGGAGTGCGGGCGAGCCGGTGGCGCGGGTGATCGGGTCCATGACGGACTTTGTGTATGCGCCGGGCGAGCGCGAGCGTGCTCTTGAGAGGATGGCGGCGCCAACGACGCGAATCGTATCGCTGACGATTACAGAAGGCGGCTACTTCCTCGACGAAGGGACGGGCGAGTTTCTGGCCGACCACCCGGATATTCAGCACGATCTGCAGCATCCCGAGGCGGCGAAGAGCTCCTTCGGCCTGATTGCGGAGGCGCTTGATCGGCGTCGCGTACGCGGGCTGCCGGCCTTTACGGTCATGTCGTGCGACAACCTGCAGGGCAACGGGCACGTGGTGGAGCGCGTTCTGCTGGGCTACGCCGGGCTGCGCAAGCCGGAGCTGCGGGACTGGATCGCGGCGAACGCGGCGTTTCCCAACAGCATGGTCGACCGGATCACACCGCAGACGACGCCTGCGGATGTAGCTTTTGTGGCGCAGCGCTTCGGCCTTGACGATGCGTGGCCCGTGGTAACGGAGCCCTTCCGGCAATGGGTGATTGAAGACAACTTCTCGAACGGCCGACCAGAGTGGGAGCGGGTCGGCGGCGAGATTGTCGCGGATGTAGCGCCATACGAGTTGATGAAGATGCGGCTGCTGAACGGGAGCCATCTCGCGATGGCGTACCTGGGCGCTCTGAAGGGCTACACGTACGTGCACGAGGTGATGGCGGACGAGCTGTTCACGGCGTTCATCGCGGCGTTTATGGAAGAGGTGACGCCGGTGGTGCCGGTGATTCCGGGGACGTCCGTGACGGAGTACAAGGCGACGCTGATTGAGCGCTTCAAGAATCCGACGATCAACGACCAGGTGACGCGGATCTGTTCGGAAGGGTCGGCGAAGCTGCCGAAGTGGCTGCTGCCATCGATCGCCGAGCTTACGGAGAAGGGGCTGCCCACGCCGCTGCTGAGCCTGGTGGTGGCGAGCTGGATCTTTTACCTTGGCCGGGGCGTGGATGAGCGTGGCCGGCCGCTTGAGATCGTGGAGGCGCGGGCAGGTGAGCTGCGCACGATCGCCTCCGCGGCGGGTCTGGATCCGCGGCCGCTGCTGGCGGTGCGATCGATCTTTGGGGAGCGGCTGCCGGCAGATGGGGAGTTCGTACGGCGTGTAGAGGTGGCGATGCGGCATCTGGCGAGCGAGGGCGTGGAGACCACGTTGCGGCAGGCTTTGGCAAAGGCTCACTTGTAGAAATCACCGACGTGGCTCACCGCGTGCGGCTGCCCCGTCGCCGCGCTGCTCGAGGAGGCGGTCGGCCACCGAGGCGGCGGCGTGGGCGGCGGGAAGATCGTGGACGCGGAGGATGTGGGCTCCCGCGAGGATGGCGGCGGTGTGGGCGGCTACCGTGGCGTGCAGGCGGGTCTCGCTGGCGGCGTCGCTCCTGGCATCAGCTTCGGGGGCGAGGAAGCGTTTGCGGGAGAGACCGATGAGGAGAGGACGGCCGAGGGTGTGGAGGTCGGCCAGATGGGCGAGGAGCGGGTAGTTCTCCTCACCGCGCTTGCCGAAGCCGAAGCCGGGGTCGAGGACGATGGCGCTGGCGGGGATGCCGGCGGCAGTGACGGCGGCGAGGCGGGCGGCGAGGTCGTCGCGAACGAGGGGGGGGATGGCCTCTGGGGCGAGTGCGGGAAGGGTGGGCCATTGCTGCGGGGTGCCGCGGGTGTGCATGAGGACGAGTCCGGGCGCGGGGCGGGCGGCGGCGAGGGTGGCGGGCATGCGGGGATCCCAAAGAAGGCCGGAGACGTCGTTGATGAGGTCAGTGCCGAGGGCGAGGGCGGCCTCCGCGGTGGCGGCATGGTAGGTGTCGACGGAGAGCAGGGCGCGAGGACGGGCGCGGCGGATGGCGGTGAGGATGGGGAGGAGGCGGGCTTGTTCGTCGTCGGCAGAGAGCGGGGTGGCCTTGGGACGGGTGGACTCGGCGCCAAGGTCGAGCAGGTCGGCACCCTGGTCGAGGAGGGTGAGGGCCTGCGTGAGGGCTTGCTGTTCGCTGGGGAAGCGGCCGCCGTCCGAGAACGAGTCCGGCGTGAGATTGAGGATGGCCATCAGGAGGGTACGGTCGCCGAGGGCGAGGGGGCCGCGGGGAAGATGCCATGTGTGGCGCGGACGGGGGAGCATGGGGAGAGTGTACGAGGCGGCCGCGTGGCAGTCGGTTGGGTGCCGGGCTGGGACGAGCAGGTCTTTCACTTCGGTTGAAATGAGAGTGGGGTGGCAAGGAGGAGCCAGCGACGATTTTGCTTGAGGATCTTGCGGCAATGAGGCTTACTGGCGGGGGAGACGACGTGATGAGGAAGGATCGGCAGGGCCGGGTGTCTGGGTGGCGGCAGTTGGTGCTGCTGGGAGTGACGTGGATGGGGATCGGTGCGGCGATGACGCGGGGGCAGCAGGGCGAGGCGCCGCTGTCGCCAATGGCGAAGGACGGGACTCCGCAGTTTGAGGTAGCAACGATCAAGCCGTCGGACCCTGCCGATACCAGCTATGGATTTCACACGCAGGGGCACCGGATCTTCGTCGAAAACCAGACGCTGCGGAACATCGTCGCGGTGGCGTACGGTGTGCATCAGGGGCAGATCGTGGAGGCGCCGGCGTGGGTCGATCATGACCGGTACGACATCAAGGGGGTTCCGGATCTGCCGGGGTATCCGGACATGCGACAGATGCAAGCGATGCTCAGGAAGCTGCTGGAGGAGCGCTTTCAGCTGAAGCTGCGGCGGGATCGGCGGGAGCTCTCGGTGTACACGATCACGGTGGCAAAGGGTGGTCCGAAGATCAAGAAGAGTGTGCGCGATCCAAAGGACCTGCCGGATGAGACGGGGTACGGTCAGGGCGGGCAGCAGGTGGTGAAGTTTACGAACTGCGCGATGTCGGACGTGGCGTTTGAGATGCAGGAGTTCATGGAGAGGCCGGTGGTGGATACAACCGGGTTGCCGGGGCGGTTTGACTTCACGCTGACGTGGACGCCGAGTACGACCCCTGTCGGCGAGGAGGCGGCGACGGCTCCGGGGATTTTTACGGCGGTGCAGGAGCAGCTGGGGCTGCGGCTGCAGCCGACAAAGATGGCGGCGGACGTGCTGGTGATGGAGCATGTGGAGCGGCCGTCGGCGGATTAGCACAGTACTCAGCAGAGATCGCCGGGTACAGGAAAGAGCGATGCTAGACTCCGCCGTATGCGAGCGGCTTGGGTTGGATGGATCGTGCTGGGGTGCGGGACGGGATGGGGCTGGGCGCAGGGGGTTGCGGCCACGGCACCGGGTACGGCTGAGTTGCAGCGGCAGATTGAGGCAATGGTGGCGGAGCCGGCGGTGGCGCGGGCGCACTGGGGCGTGATGGTGGCGGGGATGGATGGTGCGCCGCTGGCCAGTGTGAATGCGGGGCAGTTCTTCCAGCCGGCGAGCAACGCGAAGCTGTTTACGACGGCGGCGGCGACCGCGCTGCTGGGGCCAGGAGCGACGGCGGAGACGCGGGTTCAGGGGTATGGGGTCTGGGATGGCGCAGAGAAGCTGACCGGCGATCTGACGCTGGTGGGGAGTGGGGACGCATTTCTTTCCGGGCGGGAGGTGCCGTACGTGGGTCCGCCGGAGCGGGCTATTCGGAAGAAGGCGGCTGCGGATTCGGCTGCTCAGGGTGCAGCGGGAACGATATCGGGAACCGGTGCGGGTGCGGGTGCGGCTCCTATTGTTGCCGCGGCAAATGAGGTGGCAAAGCCGGATCCGCTGCGGGGGCTGGCGGCGATGGCGGATCAGGTGGCGGCGAGTGGGCTGAAGATCGTGGAGGGGGATGTGGTGGCGGCGAACCTGTGGGCGCCGTATCCGCCGGACTGGTCAATTGAGGATGCAACGTGGTACTACGGGGCGCCGGTCTCAGCAATGTCGATCAACGATAACCAGCTGGATGTTGTGGTGACGCCGGGCAGGCAGGTGGGCGAGACGCCGACGGTGATGGTGACGCCGGCTGAGCCTCGGTATTACACCGTGGATGCGTCGGATCTGCGGACAGGGGCGGCGAAGAGCGGGAGCCACGTGGGGTGGAATCT
The DNA here is from genome assembly GCA_903642235.1 of Acidobacteriaceae bacterium. Taxonomy (GTDB): domain Bacteria; phylum Acidobacteriota; class Terriglobia; order Terriglobales; family Acidobacteriaceae; genus Edaphobacter. The sequence continues at coordinate 150,901 of CAHJWL010000008.1, forward strand.
GGCTCTGGGGTCGAAGGTGCTGCGGCTGTATGGAACGATTGCGGTGGACGCGGCGCCCGATGCGGAGGGGATCGCGATCCATGATCCAGCGGAGTTTGCGGCAATGGCGTTGAAGGGCATGCTGGAGGCGCGGGGGATTCGGGTGAGCGGGAGGGCGCGGGTCGGGGATGCGGCGCGGGCGGATATGGGGGATTTCACGGAGACGGTGAAGGCGACGGAGACGGCAGTGGAGTCGATGTGGCGGGAGAACAAAACGTACGGGCAAGCGTATGACTGGTTGGGGACACCGGGAAGTGAACAAAGGGTGCTGGCGACGCGGCGGTCGCCGACGCTGACTGACGACATAGTGGTGACGAACAAGACGAGCAACAACCTGCATGCGGAGCTGATGCTGGACCGGCTCGCGGCTGTGGCTTCGCTGCTGGCGGATGATGTCGGCAACAGGACGGCGCGCGGCGCGGGCGTAGTGCGGGCGTTTCTGACGGTACGGGCGGGGATCGATCCGGGGGACTTTGTGTTCTTCGATGGATCGGGTCTGAGTGGGCACGATCTGGTCACGCCGCGGGCGACGGTACGTCTGCTGGAGTACGCGGCGGGGCAGCCGTGGTTTGCGGGGTGGAGGGCGAGTCTGCCGGTGGGTGGCGTCGACGGCTCGCTGGCCGGGCGCTTTACGAAAGCTCCCTTGCTGGGCAGGGTTTTTGCGAAGACGGGGACGCTGGGGGAGGCGCGAGCGCTGAGCGGGTATCTGGAATGCAGGAGCGGACGGACGGTAGCGTTCTCGATCCTGGTGGACACGCATGCGCCAGGGAGCTTGGCAGATCGGGAGGTGATGGACCGGATAGTGACGGCGGTGTGGGCGGCGGAATGATGGGAGGCGGACACGCGGGGAGAACAGACTTCCTGCGAGGTCGGAGGCAAAAGGAGGCGAGGCAGATCCGCTCGGACCGCGATCAAAGACGCGAGAAGCAGATCCCTACGGGATGACAACTAATTCGAGCTGTGTCGATAGGGTGAGCTGCGATTCCACATCAGCCGGGGCGGGGGTTGGAGGCGTCTGCGGGCGATGCGAGAATAGAGAAGATGAAGCAAAAGATTGCAGGCGGACTGATGGTGTTGGGTTTGGGACTGATGGCGACGGCCGGTGTGGGGTGCCGACGATATCCACCGCCGGTGCCGCTCGAGCAGTTGAATGCGCAGCAGGCGGCGGGGAAGATGGCGTTCAATGCGCATTGCGCGCAGTGCCATTACGAGCGGGTAGACCAGCCCAAGAATGGACCAAGCTTGACCAGCTTGTTCAAGAAGCCGGCACTGCATAGCGGCGCGGCGGCAACCGACGAACGGGTGACATCTACGATTGTGAACGGCCATGGGCTCATGCCGGCGATGGGCGCGCAGGTGGATGATCAGGAGATCCAGGACCTGCTGGCGTACCTGCATACGGTGTAGAGGGTTCTGAGACAGAGAAGCAGGACAAGAGAAGCAAAACAGGAAATACGGACGAACGGAGCTGGCGGAGTTTCTATGGCAGACGAGTTGCCGGCAGTGGTGGAGGAACGGGCGGTACAGCCGAAAGGGGTGCTGCTGCCAGGCGTTGCGGGCATTTCGATGTTCTTGCTGGTGCTGGCGCTGCTGAATACCTTTGCGGCGCTGAAGGGGATCTACGGTGTGGGCGGTGCTCGCTATGGGGTGCTGGGCGTGTGCACTCTTCTGGTGGTGGGTATCTTCGGGCTGCTGCGGATGCGGCGGTGGGGATGGGCGGTGGTGACAGCGGGAGCGTTGCTGCTGGCGGTAGGCTACATGTTTCTGTTTACGCGAACGCATACGGGGCCGTTTGCCGTGCAGTCGCTGTTTGGGATGGTGTTCTTCCTGTACCTGGTGCGGCCTGAGGTGCGGGATCGGCTGCGGTGACGAATGTGCGATTTCGGGTGTACTTGATTCAATGGAAGGAGGGGTGAGACATCCATGCATCCGGGAGTGCAAATCGCGCTTGTGATTGCTGTGCCGACCCTCACCGTGGGGATCGGCATTCTTTTCAATCGGCAGGACAGCAACAATCTGCGGAACGAGATGATCGCTTTACGGAAAGATGTCATCACGGATATTGCTCATTGCGCCCTGGTACTCAGGATTTGAGTCATAAGGTCTCGCCAGGAAGGTCGATTCGATGAGGCCGGTCCTTGATCGAGGCTTAGGCCGTTCCGAAGAGGGTAGTGAGCGGGACGTCGGAGGAACGGATTACGGGAGATGCACAGCTGTTTCGCCGGACGTACACTCTAGGAGATGACTTCTGCTGCAATGGCCGAGCTGGTGCAGATTGATGTGTCGCCGCGCAAGCCGGTGCGAAAGCCTGAGTGGCTGAAGGCGCGGGCGCCAGTGGGTGAGACGTTTCACGCGCTGAAGAAGCTGGCGCGTGAGCTGAACCTGCACACGGTGTGTGAGAGTGCGCAGTGCCCGAACATCGGCGAGTGCTGGAACCATAAGACCGCGACGTTTATGATGCTGGGGAACCTGTGCACGCGGCGGTGCGGATTTTGCGCGGTACCCAAAGGCAGACCCGCTCCGATCGACCACGAGGAGCCGGCGCGGGTGGCAACTGCCGTGGCGCAGCTCGGGATTGCGCATGCCGTGATTACAAGTGTGAACCGGGATGATGACAATCTGGGCGCGGCGCGGGCCTTTGTGCGGGTGATTGAGGAGATTCGGCGGCAGGCGCCGGGGTGCCAGGTGGAGGTGCTGACGCCAGACTTTCAAGGTGTAGATGCGGCGCTGCGGATGGTGGTCGAGGCCGCGCCGGAGATCCTGAATCACAATATCGAGACGGTGCCGCGACTGTATCGGGTGGCGAAGAGTGGTGGGCGGTACGAGCGTTCGCTGGGGTTTCTGGCGGGAGCGAAGCGGCATGCGGCGGCGATGGGGCGGGAGATTGTCACTAAAACCGGCATTATCGTGGGAATGGGTGAGGAGATGCACGAGTTGCTGGGGGTATTTCGCGACCTGGCGGAGCGGAAGGTAGACATCCTGACGGTGGGACAATATCTGCGGCCGAGCCGGGATCATCTGCCGATGGCGCGCTTTTATACTCCGGAAGAGTTTGCGTACTTGAAGCATGAGGCGCTGGGGATGGGGTTCCGGCATGTGGAGTCCGGGCCGCTGGTGCGGTCGAGTTACCACGCGCATGAGCAGGCGCAGTCGACGGGGCTGAAGTAATTTGGGGCAGGGTGGCCGCAGGGTCGCAGCTGTCGGGCTCATCGCTGACGGTGTGCAGGCGAAGGAGAAGAGACGCCGGTTGAAGGGGTCCGCGTAGATGCTCTTCGCTCTGCGAAGCAGTCGTTGCCCAGACCGGCTCCAGCGCCCGCATCAACAGCTTCCTAGTAGCCGGGCTTCCACAACGCGACCACCGAGAAAAATGTTGCACCAAACAAAATGACCAGGAGCGGCCACCACGTATCCAGCCACGACCCCGACTCATGAGACGAACTCATCCTCAATCCTCCACATGTACCTCTCTGATCCTACCCGACTTCCACCCCCCCGGCATGGGACGATCGTCACAACCCTCCCGAAGCTCTCCGCCGGCGCGACCGTGGGCGTTTAACTTCTACCCAGCCCTGCCGATACCGTTGCCATGCACAGCACACCCCTTCTCTCCGCACAGCCCGGCTCAGCCACCTTTCCCTCCGCCATGGTCCGCCTGCCAGAGCAGCGTTCGGGCATCTCCGCTCTCGAGCAGGCCTCGCACACCCTGGCGCATGCTGTGGAGTACCTCGTCACAGAACAACTCGCGGGCCGTCGACCCTCTCTCCCAGCGAATCGGCAAGCCATCGCCATCCTCGCGGTCGCCGGCCAGCACCTTCACGAGACCGAGCGCCGCCGCCCCGCCAAGCGCGCCATAGCCGCCTGGCTCCGCGGAGCCTCCCTCTCCCGCGCACTTCAGACCCAATCAGACGATCTGCTTGGGTTCTGAGCAGGCCACAGTCGCCGGCGCAACCTGAGGCCCGCACAGGCCTGAAGCTCACAACGAGACCATGAGGGCAAACTAAAGTCCGACGCGGCCATAATACTTGTGATTCGATTACTTGGCAGCAACGCCGCCTCCAGACCGCGTCTAGGGGATGCGGAAAAGACTGTGGCTTTGCTTGAACGAACCACGATCTGCCGCGCCTTTTTATAACCAGTCGTTCGTAAATCACGTTCATCTCAAGAATCTGCTCATAATGCCGACGGATTTATGGGTAGCATGAACTGCAACTTTGCACCCTGAAAGCCGTTACACCGGACTCTCTAAGTAAGCTCCTATCTTTCTTCTCATTGAGCTGACGCACTTTGTAGCTGTACTCGCCGACAAAATTCAGTTTTAGCACGACAGGTGCAGTGTCACTTCCCGCAAGAATCCTACAATCGTCAGTGTCCTCCGGGTTTGCTCCAATGAATTCAATCTCGAAGTTCGGATATTTATGACTTCCAGTTCTCCACTGAATCGTTCCTTTTTGATCGTGCGATGTGGGCATCTGGTCGGGGTCGGGTAAGGTGATCACCGCACCTCCAGGTCGGTACTTTCCCTGGGAGCCGCTCGACATTGCATTTACGTCCTCTTCGCTAACATTTACGCTCTCGTGCTCTTCTCTCATTGCACTCTCTTTCTGACTCGTACGTCGATTAGGGTTAGATCGTATTGCGGTTCAAGGTTTCGTTGCGCTACCTAGGGGTATGAGGTCGGTTACATCGAATTTCTTGCCCTTAACTATGCTTTTGACGCTTGTTGGTGATTCTTAATTAATTGCAGGTATCGCTTGTCCTGCCGAAGCATCCGCAGTTCAGGAAAAGGTGCAAATTGCAGCGCAGATGCACCCATTCCAACACACTTCGCTACTACAGTGAGAGCCCGCTCTCTTTGCTCCAGACCTTCAAAAATCCTAACCTTGCTGAGTTGAGAATCGATATCGTCTGCACCAAGTGAATCGGCCTTTGCTACATAAGAGATAACGTTCTCTGGATTTCCGGACCTTAGTCGATAGAGAGCCAGCAGCATCCACTCGGAACCGTTGTTGGGAGCCCCTTGAAGATGCTGTTCAACCTCCTTCGCCGCGCGAAGATAGGCGGACTTAGCTTCAGCCTCCCGATGTGGCAATAAGGAGAAGCAGTCGCCCAGTTCCAACCAGTTCGTATCGACGCTCGGATTGGCCGCAGTCGCACTGAGCGCATATGTTAGTGCTTCGTCGTATTTGCCTTGGTAACGCAGGGAAAGTGCCAGGTCGACTGCAGCACTATTAGATTCTGGTTGTAACTCAAGACTGTGCTTCAGGCATCGTGTCGCTTCTGAAAATTCGCCGATCTGGAGGTACTCGACGCCAAGATTGCTTGCAGCCATCGCATTCTTAGGCGCGGCAATTGTAGCCGTGCGGAACGCCTCAACCGCTTCCTTCCATCGGCCCTGTTCATGCAAGGCGAAGCCAAGCTCGTTATAAGTGAGCCAAAGATTGGGTCGCATCTCTAGCGTACGATGAAATGCTGTTTCCGCATCTACCCAGCGATTCATACGTGTATAGAGCCGAGCCAGCCATAACAGTGGCTGTGGATTCGACGGATCAAGCGTGATTGTCTTCCTTATGACATCAAGCGCAGCCAACTTATTGCCGGAGAGATCCAGTAATCGTGCTTGGACCAAGCGACCCTCTACAAGGTTGCTATTCAGCAGAAGTGCGTGGTCGCAGTTTGCCCGAGCCAGACTTAGGGCACCCGTGTTTCGACTGACGTCGTACATACACGCGTATGCCTGTGCCAACTTGGCATACGCAATCGCATACTGCGGATCAACCTCGATCGCCTCACGGTACTTCTCAATCGCAGCAGGCAATAGCGTGGCGTTATCCTGCTTCATCAGCGCCTCCGCCGCCTGAAACGCCGCCAGCGCCTCCGGGTGCACCGTCCCCGTCTGTACCCGCAGCTCCTCCGGCACATACCGCCGCACATCGAGCAGCTCCGCCGCCGCGCGCACCGCCCGCTCCGGCAGGGCGAACTGCTCGGCGCCCGCGCTGTGCAGCTCCTTGGACCGCAGCGTCTGCCCACTCGCGGGATCCATCACATGCAGCCACACCCGCACACGATCCGCCTCCACACTGCCCGAGGCAGCCAGCACCAGATTCGCGCCCAGCGACTCGCGCATCCGGTTCAGCTGCTCGGGGGAGAGCAGCTCCGTCGCCACCGTCTGCGCCGTCACATACAGGTCGCGGTCGAACGTCTCCGCACGCGCGAGCTCTGTGCCGATCGCATCAATTAGGTGCAGGATCATCGGCCGCACCCGCGCATCCGTCTGCGGCGGCCAGTGTGCCAGCGCCACAAAGCGCTTCTGCGGCAGCGGATGCAGCAGCCGGTACAGCCAGTCATTCTGCCAGACAGCCACGCCGCCCAGCGTGCACGCCGAAATCGCCGACGCACCAAGGAAGTTGCGGCGAGTCCAGAGCCGCTGCCCAGGCACCTTCAATGCCACCTGCGGCTGCGAGGGCACCAGAAGCTGTAACGCAGGCGATCTGCCCGCCGGCGTCTGCGCGCGGTTCACACTGCGAGCTGCCTTGAACGCGCGGCCGCGCCGCTCCGGATCATCCGACAGCATCTCGCCAACTGCCTCGATCAGATGCCGTGGCGCATCGGCCGAGCCCAGCCGCTCGGTCGGCCTCATCCCCAACCCATCCGCCGCTTCGGCCGGCAGATCGCCCGTCAGCACCTGGTGCAGCACAACGCCCAGCGCAAACAGGTCGCTCGCCCGCGTCGGCCGCTGCCCCTGCAGCAGCTCCGGCGCCAGGTACCCTACTGTTCCCGCGACCATTCCTGTCTTCAGCACGGTCGCCTCTGTCTGGTGCAGGCGCGCCAGACCGAAGTCCAGCAGAAACACACCCAGGCGCGGCCCCGTGCGCTCGAGCATCACGTTCTTCGGCTTGATGTCGCGATGGATGATCCCCGCTGCGTGTATCGCCGCGACCGCCGCCATCAGCTTGGTGCAGATATCAACCTTCTCCTGCCGAGCCAGCCGCTCGCGCAGGCCCATCATTCGGTCACCCAGCAGGCAGGCGTCCAGCGTCTCGCCGTGCAGCAGCTTCATCGTGAGAAACAGGAACGCCGGCCCTGGCTGCTCGCAGCGAAAGATCTCGTAAATCGGGCAAAGGTTCGGATGATGCACCTTGCGCGCCAGCAGCACCTCCTGCTCAAAACGCAACGTGCTCCCAGCCTCTTCGGCGATCTCCGGCCGGATGATCTTCAGCGCGACATGCTCGCCCTGCAGCAGCCTGTCCTCCACCTCATAGACCTCGCCCATGCCGCCGCGCGCCAGAAACCGCACCACCGCGAACCGGTCGCCGATCAGCTGTCCCGTTTGGAAGTGCGGCATCCTCCATCCCGCTGCCACAGCGACCGGCTGCTGGCAATCCACGGAAGACAGCGGGGCAGCCTTCGCGCACGTCTGCGCCTGGGCATCAAAGGCCAGCAACGGAGTCTGGAGAAAACTTCCGGCGCGTGCCTCCTCCGCGAGCAGCGTCTCCACCAGCGGGCGCATCTCCGGTGCCTCAAGGCATGCGCTGTCTAGGTATGCGGATCGTCTGCCAGGCGGCAGCTCGAGTGCCGCGCAGAAGATCTCTTCCACTGACTGTCGTTGCTTCACCATGTGCGTTTATCCACAACATCCAAAGACAAAAGGGCAGAGGAGCGGGCCGGGCCTGCGTGCAAAGGCGGATCAGAACTGTGTGGTAGCGGGCCGGATGGTAGCGAGATGCGGAGGCTGGCCGCAGCGTGCGTGTCAGCTGCATCACGGCGTTGAAGCTGTCGAAGGTTTCCTCGATCTCGAGACGGCGTCAGCATACCACATCCCCAAGAGGGCGGCAGGCGGCGATCCACTGTCGCCGCCATCTCCTCGATCCCTGCCCAATAAAGCGCAACACCGGACACATCCGGGCCAAGACTCGCAGTCTTCCAGCCACGCGGCTCAGGTATGATTCGCACGAGAAACGCACGCGAGGGGATGACGCCATCACTCCTGACGACTCTGACGACGGACGAGTTACGACTCTGCTCCATGCCATGCGGGCCGGCGATGCCGCCGCCGCCGAGACCCTCCTGCCGCTCATCTACCAGGAGCTGCATCGGCTCGCCAAGGCTTACATGCGGCGCGAGCGGCCCGACCACACGCTCCAGGCCACTGCCCTCATTCACGAGGCCTACATCCGTCTCGCCCATGAGGAGGTCGACTGGACCAGTCGCCAGCACTTCATTGGCGTCGCCGCCCACGTCATGCGCCGCGTCCTTGTCGACTACGCGCGTGCACACAAAGCAGAGCGCCGCGGCGGCGGCCTCAAGCGCATTGATCTGGACGATGCGCTTGCCCTCTCCGTCGATCGCATCGAGGAGGTTCTCAGCCTCGACGAAGTCCTGAACCGCCTCGCCGAGGCAAACCCGCGACAGGCACGCGTGGTCGAACTTCGCTACTTCGGCGGCCTCTCGGTCGAGCAGATCGCGCCACTTCTCGGCATTGCGCCGCGATCAGTCAAACGCGACTGGACCCTCGCCCGGCTCTGGCTCTACCGGGAACTCCGGCCAGGCTCACCGCAGGAGCCAGCCGCTTCCTGAGGTCCTCTCCTGCGTGCAGCACTCCCAGGCAATCGAGAGCGGATCCGCTGTCCGTGCCCGGAGACCATGCAGAAATCTTTGGCACCTTTTTCCTGTCTCTTACGCGCTTCTGAGTGAAGGCGGCCCATCAGGCGGTCTTCTTCAGGAGCAGCCACCATGACGCCTCACCGCCAGACCCTCACCTTCTTCGCCGCCGCCCTTCTCGCCACACTGGCAACCCCGCAGCCGATCAAAGCGCAGAGCCTCCGTAGCTTTCTCGAGGTCACGATTCCCTTCAACTTTGAAAACGGCTCGCAGCACCTTCCGCCCGGCCGCTACACCCTCCGCACGCTTCAGGACAACATCCTTCAGGTTCAGGGCGATCAGGACGGAACCAACTTCGTAGTAAAGACAGACCAGAGCCTCGACCCTGCACGGAAGGGCAGACTCGTCTTTACCAGGTATGGCAATCACTACTTCCTGAGGGAGGTCTGGATCGCGGGCCGTTCCACCTACCTGCTCTGCCGTAAAACCTCCGCCGAAAAGCAGCTGCAGCAAATCATCCTCGCGCAGAACAAAGACACAGCACCGGCAGAGCAGGTCGCCGCTCTCTCCGCCTCACACTAGCCTTTGCCTTCTCGCAGCCACCCTGCAAACCTTCGGCTGTGAGGTGCCTTCCCGCAAGGGATCTCTGCCTGGTTCACTCTCGCGCCGCGCCGCCAGACTGCATCTCTGTCGGACCGCGCGGCGCTCTTCTTCCGCTTCGCTTCCGAACACCGCTTAACCGGCCTGCACCAGCCGCCCGCGACGACTCACAATCGAGAGCTTCTCAAGCTTCAGCGTCCGCTTCGCCTGTCCGCGTGCATGCGCGTTCCACGGCCCGATCGGGTCCAGGCGTGCATACGTCAGCCAATGCCGGAGCGCCCGCCGCCGCTGTCCCTGCCGCTCAAACGAAAGCGCCAGGTTGTAGTGCGCGTCGGCATAGTGCGGCACAAGCTCCACCGCCCGCTGGTACGCCGCCGTAGCCTCGGGCAGCCGCTGCAGCTCGTCCAGCACATTCCCCAGGTCGAAGAACGCCAGCGCGTACCGCGGATCCGCGTCCGTTGCACGGCGGTAGAATCGCTCGGCCGCCGCGTACTCTCTCAGGTTGTAGTGGATCGTCCCCAGGTTGATCAACGACGGCGCATGCTGCGGCCGCTTCTCGAGAATGGCCGCGTAGACCGTCATCGCCTGATCCACGGTCGCCGGATCTTCCTCCAGCCGAACTGCCTGCAGAAACATCTCCTGCACCCGCACCTTCGAGCGCTCGACCGCCGCCTCAGGCCGCCCCACCATCTGGAGCTGACCTTCCGCCCCACATCTGCGCTCAAAGTCGAACGCCATCTGCTGCGTCATCGGATCGAGCAGCGTTCCCTCATGCCGGAACCGCAGCCCGCCTGTTGATGCCATCTCGCGTAAGGCAATACGAACTCCAGCCGTACGGTGCATGGCCTCAAGGGCTGCCTGAATCCTTCTCGTCGGAACGCGCCGCGCCCGCAGATCCCGCAGCATCCGCAGCTCTCCGAGCTCCTTGAAGGAGTACTGCTCCTGTGCCGCAATCAGGCCCGCCTGCTCCCATCGCTTGAGCTCACGCGGCTCCAGATGAAGAATTCGCACGGCATCCTGTCGGCCGAATCCATTCACACTCGTCCTCACGGGCCCTCGGCTGAAGTTGCTGGCCAGGGCTGCACCTGCCGGGAGTATGCGGGGAAAGTGCCCACCAATCAAGGCTTTGCACCCTCGCTCATCGAGATTTCCGTGGATATCGTGTACCAAACCAGGTTCTTATCAAGATTCCCGGCCAAAGAAGCCTCTTCCCCACAGCTCCTCGCATCTCTCCGAGAGAGTATTCTTCCTGTGACCTGCGATCCAGCTGACTCTCCCGACAGACAGCGACACTCAACCGATCTGCACTCAGGCCAGACCCGACGTACTCTCCCGGAAGCGATCTCAGCGACGCCAACCTTGGTCTCCCCTTCCGTTATCCGCCTTTCGCAGGACACTCCCATGCCGAAATCACGCCTCCTAGTCCTTGCCCTCGCAGCGCTTACTTCCCCCTTGGCTCTGCACGCCGACACCTATAACTTCGCCATCACAACCGCCGATACGGTCAGCACCCCCGGCTCAAGCTTCACCGTCACCGGCACCATCACCGGTCCCGCCGATCCGTATACACCGGCCGCCTTTGATATTCAGAGCATCACCGGCGCCGCCTCCATCTACACCTTCTCCGGCATCGTAACCGCCGACACCAACTCCCAGGTTTCCGCGACCCAGGACGGCTTCACCTTCGACAACGTCCTCTATACCGCACCCGACACCCCGTCTGTCGATGGCAACGGCTTTCTTCTCTACCTCACCAGCCCACGCGGTCTCAGTCTCGCTCACGTCTACAACAACGGGGGCTACGAGGTGGATGTCGTCGACCCGAACGATCCCGGCGATGTCACCCCGTTCAAAATCACCAGCTTCGACGTGACCCCGTCGTCGGTTCCAGAGCCGTCAACATTTGCTCTGCTCGGCACGGGTCTGCTCGGTCTCGTCGGCATCGGCCGTCGCCGACTCGGCCTGTAAACCTTCCAGATCACACCTGCAGGTACGCTCTCCCCCAAAGACAAGAGGCCCATCCTCGCAGGATGGGCCTCTTGTACTCAAAAGCGGAGACGAATGGAGCCGACGAACGGACTTGAACCGTTGACCTGCTGATTACGAATCAGCTGCTCTACCAACTGAGCTACGTCGGCCTGCGCCACACTCAGCATTCTAGCGGCTTTGGAGCGCGTGCTGCAAAGATCGCCCTCACCACGGTAAAGCAAGGGGCGCAAAAAGAATGAGAAGGCTACCCGGCAACAGGGCAGCCTTCTCGCTAGGGAGAATAGTTCCAACGGAGGCAAAGCCATCAGAACTTTCTGGCAGCATGTTAGGTTTTGCGATTTCGTGTGTCAAGGACTAATCCTTGAACGTATAAGTTGTTCCCCGGCAACAAGTTAGGGGATTGCCTACTGCGAGAGGATGGAGCGGCGTCTTCGCTTTGCTTTCGCCTCATTTGTGCCTGAAAGAGGTGTCTAATGAGCGGCTTAGGGCCTGAGTTGCACAGGGTATGGTGCAGAGCAGGGTGTGCGTCTAAAGTCTGCCTCTACACTCTTCGCGGCGCCGCTTTGACGCGTTTTAGCGCCTAAATGCCTCTCTGACTTCACTTCTCCGGAGTGCCGCGCAGGTCCAGCCGTAGGAACTCCGGCTCGAGAGCGGCAGGCTTGCCCAGCAGAACGCGGACCCAGGCCCGGCCGAAGCCGAGGAACGCGCCCAGCAGAAGTGCAGCCAAGGCACCGACGCCGCTGAAGACCATGATGCTGGTCAGCAGACTGGCGGTCTTGCGAACCTCGACATGGAACTCCGGAGGCACCGCCTTGTTCCAGGTAAGTTCGGTGCGCAGATGGATGCCGTCGATCAGCGCGGCAGCCTGCTCGGGGGCAAAGCCCCCTGTGGCGAGAGCCAGCAGCGGACCAACGCGGCGAAGCTTCACGGTGCCGAGCGAAGCAGCCTTGCCCTCCGAAGAGTTCAGCCAGCCTTCAAGCGCGCGGCCGCGATCGCCGGCAATCTGCGGCGTCGGCAGCAGCAGAAGCGTGAGCCTTCCCGTCCCGGAGCGGCCGGCGTAGTCGGCCGTGGCGGTCTCCGCGGCCTTGTCAAAGCCGAGCAGATCCGCTGGCAGGGTGCCGCCGTCTGCCTTATACGCGAGCGGGCCGACGGTGTAGCGGACGGAGCCCGGCACCAGGTCGGTCACCGGCAGATAGGTGGGAAGCAGAGGCGGTAGACCCTTGGGTCCGCCGGTCTTCGGCAGGGTGTCCGCCAGTGCATGCAGGTCCGCTGCCGAGAGCGCTCCGGGGCCGTCCAGCACGACCACGGATGCGCCCTCGCGCAGAAGCGTGTGGCCGACGGCGGTGGCGATATTGGTATGGTTGCGCGCACCCGGTTCCGCGGCAGACTCCGTCATGCCGCGCTGGCGCATGAAGGTGAAGGCGGCCACCGCTCCGGTCGCATCGCCGAACTGCATGGCCTGCGCGGCGACGGAACGGCCCGCACGCGCGTAGGTCTGTGTGGCTGTGCGGGTGAGACCGTCTTCCCGGACGATGGAGGCGGTGACAGCGTCGCCCAGCAGCGGCAGCTCAGAGGTTGCGGCCGACGACGATGCCTGCCAGGTGGCGAAGTGCGCCGGCAGCAGAGGCGTCTCCGGAAGGACGAGCTTGGTCTGTGCCGGCAGGGCGAAAGGCAGCGCAAAAGCGGCGCACCCAAACAGCCGCAGGCGGGGGGACAAAGGGGCCATACAGCGGAGACTACCACCGCCGTCGTTTGGTTAGCACGGCTGTGTTTGCGGGGTGAAAGGCGGCGCGCCGGCGATCCCTTGAGCGGACCCGGCAAGGCCTAGGGCTGGAGGTAGTAGCCCTCGCGGGTGCGGGCGGTAAGGCCGGGTCTGGCGACCTGCAGGGTGAGCTGGTGGTACTCGTTCTGCGTCTCGGCCGGCGGCGGGTCGAAGGTGAGCTCGTAGAAGGCATTCGCGTCCGAGAGGCAGCGCCGAAGGGAGCCATTCACGTCGCTGTTGCCGGTGATTGCAAGACCACCGGACTGCGTCGCGAGGACCTGCAGGCTCAAATCGCCGAGATCGACCTGATCGGGCTTCTTGACCCCCTTCAGAAACGAACGGTAGTAAAAGGTGCGAAAGCCGGAGTCCGTCGGACCAAGGGGATCAATGCTGAAGAGAGTGATGCGATTCTGGCGCATCGCCGTGGAGAGACCGACGATCTCCGCAAACAGGCCATCCTGCTGCTTGCGGTCGAGTTGGATGGCGGGACCAGAGAGATACGGCCAGCCCGGAGAGATCCACACGATGAGCTTACGGCCGGGCCGCTGGGACTCCACCGCAATCAGCTGCCGCAGCGCCGTAAGCGAAAGATTGAGCCGGTCCTCCGCGCCATAGAAGCCGGCGGAGCGGTGGAGCGTGCGAAGGCCGATCACCTCGCTCTTGAGTGCGGCGCTGAGAGCGTTCCCGTCCTTTGTGAAGGTGGGCTGAATCTGCGTTCCGGTGTCTGTGAAGATGGCGAGCGCAGTGGGGTAGGCAAGCTGGCCCTCGTTCGCGTGCAGGAACTTGTCGAGCTCGGAACGTTCATAGGCCACGTTGATGTAGCTGGTGTTGACCGCGTCGATAAGCACAATCACCTCGATGGGCGATTCCTTGCCGAGGCGGGCGCGAAAGCCTGTGAGGGGGCGGCCGCTCTTGTTATCGAGCAGGGTGAAGTCGGCCTGTGAGAGTGCGGGTACGGGTGCGCCGGAGGCGTCGTCGACCACGGCGTCTAGCGCGAGGGGCATGGCGGAGCTCTGCGCGGGCGCGGCGGACTGGCCGGTCGGGAGCGTGACAGGACGCTGCTGGGCTGCCGCAACGCCTGAGAAAAGAACGGAGCTGGCAAGCAGGAGAGGGCGAAGGGCAAGGGTCATGAGGATCTCTTTGGGCCTGGGTTGGGCTGCTATCCGCGCATCATCGGAGATGGTCTTCGAGGAGCTCTGACGAACGTTGGGGGAACAGCCCTGCTCCAGAGTCAGATGTGCGCAGCGGGCCTCGCGTGCACGGGCACTGGCGCGGGAGTTCACCGGCTGGTCGGTTCCGTGCCGCCAGACAAATTTTCGGTCCCTGAAGCAAAGAGAGCCTGCGGGAGGAGCAGGAGCGGCAGCGGCAGCCGGCTCTCCCCAAAGCTGCGCGCTCCCCGGAAACGCCACATGCTCCTGCGCCGCACCTCCCGGCAGAGGGGCGGCGGGCAGCTCAGCGATGCCTTTCCCCTCCGTGCCCGCCGCCGCCATCGCCCCCGCGAGCCGGAGCCGGCGCCGGCGGCCGCTG
>CAHJWL010000009.1 GCA_903642235.1 Acidobacteriaceae bacterium
CGCGGCCGGCGTCGCGGCCGCAGCGGGGCGCGGGAAGGCTCGCCGGTAGAGCAGAGTGCAGGCGGTTCCGTGGGGCGTGAGGCTTCCGCAGGTTCCCCCGATCTCTCGTCGGGCTACGATCTCGAGCAGGCGGCTGACGCTGAGTTCTCTGACTCTGCTTCAGAGGATCGCTTCGCCCTGGACGGTTCTGCCGAGGAGACGGTGACGCGTGCAGATCAGGCCGGTGCGGCGAGCGCGCCGGAGTTCCCGGCCACCGGTGGGGGCGGCTTCGAGGGTGCTGCGGCGGATGCAACGGATGAGGTGTATGGAACGGCGGGCCCGTCTTTGGAGAGCCGCGATGGCCGCACGGGCGGGCAGCGTGACAGCACCACACGCGATGCAAATGACCGGGGCCGGCGCGACCGTGGGGGCCGCGGCGGACGAGATCGCCGGGATGATCGACCGCGTGCTCCGCGCGGCTTTACACCCTCGCGGTCGCTGTATGGCGTGGACGATGCCGCCGATCAGCACGGCCTGGGCGAAGCGCCGACCGAGCCGGTGATTCTGCCGGGAGAGAGCCTGTCAAAGTACCGGAAGGGCGACGAGTATCGAAAGGGCGACGAGGCGGCGCAGAATGCTGCCACGCCGGTCAAGCCGGCACCCGTGCCGGAGTTTACGCTGCCGGGGGCATGGGACGGGGGGAGTGTTCTGCCGGGGGAGACGCTTCGCCCGCGGTCCGGTTCTGGCGCTTCGAGTTCGGAACCGCGCCGCGAGGGCCGGCGCGACGGTGGACGGGATGGAGGCCGGCGCGATGACCGCCCGGTGAGCCGCCACATGGAGCGAGGCAGCTCCGGGCGGGAGCCCGAGGCGACATTCGGCGTGGCACCTGCTGTTCCGTTCCGCAATGAGTCTGCGCCGGTTCAGCGGGACGCAGACGGTCTGGTTGTCGCAACCCCGCCGATGGCGAATGTTACCCCGGAGGAGGTCGTGGCTGAGGCCGCGCCAGGTCAGCCCGCGATGGTGTTGGGTGAGCCAGAGACGGCGGCGCACGACGTCCTGATCAACGATCAGGAACGCCAGACATCGTTGCCAGCTGAGGCAGCGCCGGCTTCTATTGAGCCGATGCCGGCTGACATCGAGCCGATGCCGGCTGCCACCGAGCCGCCCACAGCTACGATCGAGCCGGTAACGTCTGCGCCTGTGGAGCAGGAGTACGAGCCGACGGAAGGCTCGGCCTCTCACCGGTTTGATCCTGCGTCGCCGCGGGAGTTTCGGCAGCCGGCACCAGAGACGGAATTAGACTCCGCACTTCCTTCGCTTGCCCACAGCATTACACCGCCGGCCGGAACGCCCATGGCGGCTCTCCGCCTGGAGAGTGAGGCGGCTCTGTCACCGGATGCCGGAACGATTGGAGGGTCTGAGACGGTCTCTGAGACGCCACTGGCGCACGATCTGACCTCCATCACGCCCGAGGGCGAGATGCTCTCCGCGGTTCCACAGCCACCGCCGACGGGAGAGATCGCGGCGCCGACCTCTCCGCTGCAGCACGAGACGGTCGTCCTCCATGCGGAGGCTGACAGTCACGATGGCCCCCTAGTTGAAGCGGAGACCGTACGCCTTCCGGATGCTGCGCCGGAGATCTCTCCCGAGGCCGACGACCTGATTGTCGAAGAGCTCTCGCAGGAGGACGAGCTCGACGGGGAGGAGGAGGATTTCGAAACGACGACCCTGCATGCCGCTTCAATTGAGGAGATGGACTACGACGAGGAGGACACGCTTGAGGGCGCGGCGGATCTGGGTACGATGCTGCGGGAGATGTCGATCGACCAGATCACCCAGCCGGCAGAGCCAGCCGTTGAAGATGCCGAGGACGACTTTGCCTTTGAGGAAGAGGATTCGGTCGAGGAGGGCGGCTTCTTTGCCAGACCGGAGGCTGCAGTTTCGGATCCGATGGGCTTCACAGAAGCGGATTTTGGTGGCGACGGAGCCGGTGAGGAGAGCGAAGTGGAACCCGCGGTTCCCTTCGCTGCCGGTACGAATGCAGGGTCGCAGGAGGAGCAGCAGCGAAACGACCGGCGGCGCGGCGGCCGGCGTGACGGCAGGCGAGGTGGCCGTGACCGTGATCGAGGCGGGGACCGCGGCCGATCGTTCGCTCCCAGTGCGAGCAGCGCCTCGGGAGACCGTGACCGGAACTCGGGCGGCCGTCCTGGCCGGCGCGACGGCCACCGATCCGCCCAGATGACAAATCTGCCGGCGATCAGCGATCTGCTGAAGCCGGGTCAGGAGGTTCTCGTGCAGATTGCGAAGGAGCCTATTGCGAAGAAGGGAGCACGCATTACCTCGCACATCGCACTGCCGGGCCGCTTTCTGGTCTTTATGCCGACGGTGAACCATACAGGGGTCTCGCGGAAGATTGAATCTGACGGAGAGCGCCGCCGGCTGAAGGAGATTCTGCTCTCGGAGAAGGGCGAGGCGTCGGGCGGTTTTATCGTTCGGACAGCCGCGTCCGGGGCGAGCGAAGAGGAGCTCCGTTCGGATCTGCGCTTCCTGCTCAATCTCTGGGCTGACGTTAAGCAACGGTCCGAGGCGTCGAAATCGCCCGCGCTGATTTATCACGATCTCAATCTGGTTGAGCGCATCCTGCGCGATCAGGTTACGGACAATTTTTCGGCCATCTGGGTCGACACCGAAAGCGAGTATGAGCGCGTGCTGCGATTTCTGCAGCGCTTCCAGCCATCCCTGATCCGCCGTGTGAAGCTGTACACCAAGGACACGCCTCTGTTTGAGCAGTTCGGCATCACGGAGGAGATCAACAAGGCGCTGCGATCCAAGGTGTGGCTGAAGTCCGGTGGGTCCATCGTTATCAATCAGACGGAGGCGCTGGTTGCGATCGACATCAACACCGGGAAGTATGTCGGCAAGACTGCCCGGCTCGAAGACACGATCGTCAAGACCAACCTCGATGCGATTCCGGAGATTGTGCGGCAGATTCGTCTGCGCGATCTTGGCGGAATCATCATCATCGACTTCATCGACATGGATGAACGGAAGAACCGTCAGAAGGTGATGGCGGTGCTTGAGGAGGAGTTGAAGAAGGATCGTGCGCCCTCAAAGGTGCTACAGTTCAACGACTTCGGCTTGGTGGCAATTACCCGTAAGCGGGTAAAGCAGTCGCTCGAGCGAACGCTTTCCGCCACCTGTGGCATCTGCGCGGGGACGGGTATGGTGAAGTCGGCGGTGACGGTGTGCAACGACATCTACATCGAGATGCGCAAGATGCAGAAGAACCTGGATCGTGGCGATGTGATGCTGCGCGTGAATCCGGAGGTGGTGAAGCAGCTGAAGAGCCCCACGGCGAAGTGGCTGCAGGAGATGGAGGAGATGGTGGGGAAGACGATCCTGGTGAAGTCCGACCCGACCCTGCATCCGGAGCAGTTCGACATCCACTAGGCTGAGGCCACCAATGCTTCGAGGCGAAGAGAGCAGCCGGGTTCGGCTGCTCTCTTTGTTGCGCGGGATGTTTCCCCGGTCAACGTTCGATAACCGACCGGAATAGTCGATTCGGGAAAACCATGCGTCTCACACAACATAGGCGGCCGTTCTGGGTTTGTTCTTTCAGGCAGCAGCCAGTATCTCAGGGAGCTTCGTTCTATATGACCAGGTCACACCGTCAACCCTCGCCTTCCAGCCGCCTCAGCGGGCTTGCCGCTGCGGCCCTGTTTGCTGTGCCGCTTGCGATCACGGCGCAGGCGCAGCAGGGCGAAAGTTTCAACGTTCCGAGCCTACCGCTTGCCGCTTCGAGCCGGAGTGCCGCACCGACGACGCTCAACCTTGATCTTCAGGCTGCGTTGCACGCGCCTGCTGGTCCTGGCGAGACGGTTGATACCCTTGCGAGCTCGTCGTCGAATTCTTCGTCGAGTTCTTCGTCGAGTCTCGCGCCCGGTGATTCGACGGCAGCCGCAGACGCGGTGAACTTCATGGCGGATCCTGCCGGCGATGGAAGTATGCAGCCACCGCCTCGCCGCCGCCGCTACGGCCGCCCGAACTACAACGACCGCTTTCATAATGCGGACGGATCGAACCGTCTGGCCTTCGTCGCGGGTGTGGGTCTGAATGTGCCGGTGGGCGGAGCGACTTCAAATTACCTGAGCACGAACTTCAGATTCGAAGTAGGCGGCGGTATCAACCTGAGCAAGAAGCTCGCAGTCATCGCGCAGTTTGACTATGACCGTTTCGGTGTTCCAGGTTCGATTCTGAGACATCAACTGGACCTCTATAACAGTCTGGGGTTTGTCGATAGTACCGGGACCGCCGTTGACTTTACTGGTCTGGACGGCAACGCTCATATCTGGTCTTTCTCGCTGAATCCGACCTTCAACTTCTATCAGAGCGAGAAGCTTGGAGCGTACGCCGTTGTTGGTGGCGGTTTTTACCACAAGGTGACGAACTTCACCTTGCCGCAGATTGGCCAGTCGTACAGCTACTATTACGGACCGTACGAGTACACCTACAACCAGAATATTGACTCGTATACCAGCAACGCTCCGGGCGTGACGGGCGGGCTTGGCGTGACCTACAAGTTTTCGCGATTTGCGAACCAGAGGTTTTTTGCTGAAGCTCGGTATGTTCATACCTTCAACCAGTTCCGAGCCGGAGATCCAAGTTTCTCTGGGAGCGGTACTCCCTACAACCTCTATCCAGCGAACTCGAATGAGAACACCTACCTGCCGATTACGGTCGGTCTTCGCTTCTAAGTCTCTGAAGAGCGTCGTGGAGACAAGACCCGGCCCTGGCCGGGTCTTGTTGTCTGCCAGAGACGGCGTTCGCTAGATCGTGAGTTTATTGCGGATGGAAAATCCTACAAGAACTCCAGCGACTGTAAGCAGGCTGATCAGGATCTGGTGCGCTGTACCCCGCTGCCGAGCCTCCCACGTGTTGCGCCAGAGCATGAGTACCAGCACGCCGATGAGCCCGACCTCCTGTCGCCACTGCGACATCCCGAGGCCCACGCGCGCTGTGACAAAGCCGCCGATGATGACGCAGAAAAACCACATCGCCTCGTGTGTCAGCTTGTAGGATCCACGCACCCTATGGTTCGCGACGACAAACCCTGGCGCTGCGGAAGCGATGCCCATAGTGCCGAGCAGCGCGCACGCCACGGTCATGCAGTAGCCGGAGAGCACAGAGAGACCAAGGATGGCATATTCAATCATGCAGAAGCCCTAGGTGAAGAGACGTTGGATCATGCTCTGATGCCAGCCTATATGGCTGGCGGCTGACTGCGGCCACCAGATCAGCATCATGAGGCAAAGAGTTTCGATTCAGTCTAGCAGCCGTCCTCCCCTGGTCCACGTGGAAGCCCAGGGCTGCTTGAGAGCAGGATAGATTTGGTCCCGCTCCGCTCGTCCTGTCTCGCGTACGGTCTTCCCCGGCTGACAGAGACACGATTTCGATGTCGTATGCCGGTGCGCGCCGAACCCTCGATCTGCTCTCAGACACCCACGGGAAAGGGCTTCTCGTGCATCTCCGGGCTCGCGTGCCCATTGCGTTCAAAGCGTCCCTGCAGGAGGCTGAGAAGGCCCGTGTACCAGTATCCGAAGACAAAGAGGAGCAGAAACGGCACAGTGAAGAAGTTCTCCGATGTGACGGCGTACCAGACTGTGTAGGCGAAGTAGCAACCGAGTGCGAGCTCGACCCAGGGTACCCAGCCGAGGCGCTTGCGATACTTTCTGGCCTGGCTTCGCTCGCCTTTTTTGGTGACCGAGTACTTGGGTGTCCGCGCAAAGGCTGTCTGCACGCCGAAGAGAGCTTCGAGGACGGCCTTGGTGTTGGTGATGGTTAGACCCACACCAAGTGCCATGAGAAAAGGCACAAATGCGATCGTCTTCCACCACGAACGTGGGTAGAGCTCCCGCTGGCTGACGAGATAGAAGGAGGAGATGGACATGGTGCTCGCCATGAAGAGGGGCAGGTCAATGAGGAGCATCTGCAGGTAGCCCTGCCAGCTGCGGATGATCATCGCGGGCATCAACAGGGTGCTTAGCACGATCATGAGCGGGTAGCTGATGTTTGCGGTCAGGTGATACCACGCCTCGAGCTTGGTATGCCAGGGCGCGTCGCTTGCGAGTACACGCGGCAGGATCTTCTTTCCGGTCTGGATGAGTCCCTTGGCCCAGCGCGCCTGCTGCGTCTTGAAGGCGGTCATCTCGATCGGCAGTTCGGCCGGGCACTCAACGTCCTGAAGATACTTGAAGCGCCAGCCGAGGAGCTGCGCGCGATAGCTCAGGTCGGTGTCTTCGGTGAGTGTGTCGTGCTGCCAGCCGCCGGCCTCGCCGATGACCCGCCGGCGCCACATGCCGGCCGTGCCGTTGAAGTTGAAGAAGACGCCCGCGCGCGAGCGGCCGCCGTGCTCGAGTACGAAGTGCCCGTCCAGCAGGATCGCCTCGACCTGTGTCAGGAAGCTGTAGTTGCGGTTGAGGTGCGTCCATCGTGTCTGCACCATGCCGATGGAGGGCTCGGCGAAATGGTGGATGACCTGCAGGACCCAGGCGCGCGGCGGCACGAAGTCCGCGTCGAAGATGGCCACGAAGTCACCGTGGGCGACATCGAGACCAGCGTCGAGTGCGCCTGCTTTGTAACCATGCCGGTTCGTGCGATGGAGGTAGACGATGGGCTGCGGCTCAAGCCCGTTTGTTCCCGCCGCGTACCGATCAACAATGTCCCGCGCGACCCGCTGCGTTTCGTCGGTTGAATCGTCGAGCACTTGGATCTCGAAGCGGTCGCGTGGGTAGTCCATGCGGCAGACCGCATCGATCAGCCGATCGACGACGAACTGTTCGTTGAAGATCGGCAGCTGGATGGTCACGAAGGGCAGATCACCCTCGGGGAACCGGGCCGGCGGCTCCGCCCACCGCGCCTCGTTCCTTCGATTGCGGTAGTAGAGCCAAACGAGCTGGTAGCGATGGATGCCGTAAAACGCCAGCACAACCATAACGATGAAGTAGGGAATCAGCAGCGCCGTATCAAAGGCGTTCCAGCGATAAAGATGCTCAAAGGTCTTATCCGCATAGTGCGTCTTCCAGTAGTGACCGAAACCGTGCGGCGCCGCGAGGTAGGCTCCGGTGACTGCGGTCTTCAATGCAAGCGGAGAGAACAG
This sequence comes from Acidobacteriaceae bacterium, assembly GCA_903642235.1. Classification (GTDB taxonomy): domain Bacteria; phylum Acidobacteriota; class Terriglobia; order Terriglobales; family Acidobacteriaceae; genus Edaphobacter. The sequence continues at coordinate 7,136 of CAHJWL010000009.1, forward strand.
GGTGGGGCTCCAAAGAGGATCTCAGGTAGTTTCCCGATTCTACCGTGGCGGCCTCTCCTATACCGCGAAATCCAGGCACGCCGATCGCCACTTTGCCTGCCGGTTGGACTCCCGTGTCCCTCGAAAGAGGCAGTGATTTGTCAGGTTCGCGGCGCTAGTCTGACTTCGCTATGTCAAACCTCCATCACCTTCTCCGAACCAACCTTCGCATCCACCGCCGGCTGCGCGCCCGTGCCTGTCCAACCGTTCTCGACCGGCCGCTTTACCGGCACTGCATGAACCTGGCGCGGGCGCAGGGTCTCTCGAAGACAGAGGCACTGCAGTTCACAATTGACACACGCGCACGGTATTTCTAAGGGTTGCGAAGGGGCGGGGATGCAGCTTAGCGGCTGCATCCTGCCGGAGCACACCTTTAGGGGGCTGCGGCTCGCGCGCCACGGTTGGGGGCGCGAGCTGGCAAGGCTGGTACCGGGCCTCTAGTTTAGAAAGAGGGTCCGGTACAGGGTGTCTCGCTGTTTTGGAACAAAGCCAGCGTCGCGGATGATGCGGCGAAGCTCTTCCTCTGTGGTCGAGTTGGACGTGCCGGCGGCCTTTACGACATTTTCTTCCAGCATGACGGAGCCGACATCGTTGCCGCCGAAGCGCAGGCCCATCTGCAGCACCTTCAGCCCCTGCGTCACCCAGCTGGACTGAACGTTTTCGATGTTATCGAGCACCATGCGGCTGATTGCGAGCGTCTTCAGGTACTCGACGGAGGTGGCTTCTTCCCACCCACGGCCGCCAAGGGCCGTGTTGTTGGGCTGGAAGGACCAGGGAATGAAGGCGGTAAAGCCACCCGTCTCTTCCTGCAGCCGGCGAATGACCTCGAAGTGGTTTACGCGGTGCTCCACCGTCTCCCCCACACCGAACATCATGGTCGCGGTGGTCCGCATGCCCAGCGAATGCGCCGTGCGATGGACATCCACCCAGTCCTGGGTCTTGCACTTCAGGCGGGCGATTTTGTGGCGGACCTCATCATCGAGGATCTCGGCGCCGCCACCTGGAATGGAGTCGAGGCCGGCGTCGCGAAGACGCATGATGGTGTCGTGCAGGGTGAGCTCGGAGTACTCTGCGATTGCGAGGATCTCGCTGGCACTCAGGCAGTGGAGCCAGATGGCGGGGAAGCGGTCCTTGATGCCGCGAAACAGGCTTTCGAACCAGTCGATCTTCAGGTCCGGATGGATGCCGCCCTGCATCAGCACGCCGGTGCCACCCATATCGACTGTCTCCGCGATCTTTGCGTAGATCGTCTCGAAGTCCAGGATGTAGCCTTCGGCGGCCATCTTCCCTTTGAGAGGCCTGTAGAAGGCGCAGAAGGTGCAGTATTCCGTACAGAAGTTGGTGTAGTTGATATTGCGATCGATGATGTAACTGACCACACCTTCAGGATGCAGGCGCCGCCGCACCGCATCTGCTTCCATCCCGATTCCGATCAGATCGTCGCTCGCGAAGCACTCTAAAGCCTGTTCCCGCGTGATTCCCATAGGTCGATTTTACGCTTGTGGCTGATCTGCCGGAGCACGCCTCCGCGATTGCTTTTGCCGCTCCAAACAAGGCCGGAGCCGCTGCCGCGGGGCCAAGCTAACGACCCTAATGCGACCGCGCGCCGAGCACAAAGGCAAGGACCACAAGAGCCAGAACGAGCAGCACGGCCACCACACACACGGTGACCAGCGAGCGAAGCGCCTGGAGCTGCCTTCCGAGCGCCTCGACCTTAAGCTGAGCGAGCTCGGCTGCCATGCGGGAGCGTTTTGCCTCTGCCGCCGCCTCGCTTACGCTGCCTGCAAAGACATCGAGCTGCTCGGCCAGTGCGATGTGCGCCTTGGCCACCCTGCCCAGATCACCTCGAACACTTTCTCCCAGGGCGTCCAGCTTTTCGTCGCTTACGCCCTTCTGCGCCAGGTACTTGTCAGCTGCCGGCACCACACGCGACACATGAGGCAGCAACTCAATCAGCTGCGGAAGATATTGCACCAGTAACTTGGGCCACATAGATCTCCAAGTCTACCGCGACATGGCCGCAACACAGCGCGGGTTTTCCCGGCGGTCTGGCTATAGGGTCACCGCTCCGCGACGCCGCCCGGCCCACCATCGCTGGGTCACGACCGCCGTCGTAAGCAGCAGGATGGCCGCAACGATGCATTGCGACCAGAGGCAGTAGATGCACCACTTCTGAATCACATAGGCTTCGAGGTAGGTCAGCATGGCGGCGAAGAAGAAGCCAACTTCAGCGAGGATCAGGGTCAGTCCCATACGACCCAGTACTGCTGCCACAGCCATCATGCCGTAGCCTGCGATTCCCAGCACGGCTACCGGCACGTGCACCGTTCCCGGCTTCTCATCAAAGAGTTTGGGCGGAAAGACGGCGTACTTTGAATGATTGACTGTTCCACAGTCGAAGCGCTCGGTCACCGCGCAGGGCGGAGCCAGGCCGGGATCCTGGTTATGCACTCGGAGGGCCAGAACGCTTACAAAGATCCCCGCCGCCGCCAACAGCGCAATCAGATATCGCATAGATCCAGTTTACTTCCCGGGGTGTGCCCCGGGGGAGCCGCGCGGTCCGTGGAACGCAGACGGCGCCTCTGTGGTCATCAAAGCCCGCGGTCGTTTTCACCGGCATCCGCAGGACCACCAACGACCTGCGCGTCTGTGCTGTCGCTGCGCTCCGCGACTATCCCGAGCCGTCGTTCCATGATTGTGACCGCCTCTTCGTTCGCGTCCACCAGCAGGAACTGCCGCCCGTGCCGTGCTGCCGCTTCGCCGGTGGTGCCGCTGCCTGCAAAGAAGTCGAGCACCATGTCTCCCGGATTCGAGTGCACCTTAACGATCCGCTCGAGCACGCCCAGCGGCTTCTGTGTTGGATAGCCGGTCTTCTCGCGGCCGGTCGGGCTCACGATGGTGTGCCACCACACGTCGGTGGGCGTTTTGCCGAGCGCGGCCTTCTTGGCGCCCACCAGCTTGGGCGCCATGTAGGCGATACGATCGCAGGCGTCCAGATTGAAGGTGTACTGCTCCGGATCGCGCGTGTACCAGAGCAGGTTGTCATGTTTCGCCGGCCAGCGTCTGCGGCTGCGCGCACCGTAGTCGTAGGCCCAGATGATCTCGTTCTGAAAGCAGGCGCGGCCGAAGACCTCATCGAGCATGACTTTGGCGTAGTGCACCTCGCGGTAGTCGATGTGGACGAAAAGGCTTCCGGCGGCGGAGAGCAGGCGCCTGGCCTCGACGATGCGGGGCCGCAAAAAGCCGATGAAGTCATCGTAGTCGTCGGCGTAGCCTCTTCCGCCCGCATCGGGGTCTCCGTCGCCGAGGCGCTCCGTCCGGTACCGTTTTCCTCCGAAGCCTACCCGGTCGCCGGCCTCATCCTGCACAGCCCGCATGCGCGGCCGTGTCTGCCAGCGCCCGGTATTAAAGGGCGGATCGATATAGATCAGCGCGACGCTGCCGCTTGCCAGGCTCTGCAGCACGGCCAGGTTTTCTCCGTACACGATCCGATTCATGCGTTCCCGTATCCAGTTTTGCATTGACCCATGCGTCATCCCCCGATCGTGTCTTGGGCTTCAGCCGCTGCCCGTGTAGAGTTTTGCCAGATTCATCTTCTCAGCCCGTGCCTGCCTCCCGCCTACTCCACGCCATGCTGACCGACATCGGTCGCTCCCGCAGCCATAACGAAGATGCCTGCGCGATCTCGCCGGAGATCGGCGCGTTTGTGGTGTGCGATGGAATGGGGGGCGCGGCCGCCGGTGAGGTCGCGAGCCGGCTGGCCGCGGGCACGTTTCTGACCCAGCTGGATGCACCGGCGCCGGCCAATACCAAACCGCAGACGCGTCTGCAGACTGCAATTCTGGCGGCGAACAGCCTCGTGCACAAGCGATCGCTGGAGGAGCCAGGGCAGGCCGGCATGGGGACGACTCTGGTTGCCCTGCTGTACATACCGCCGCCGCTTCTGGACCGCCGCTCCGCCCCACGATCGTCCAGGCCCCGTTTTGTGACGCCGCCCGATCTTTTTGTGGCCAATGTCGGCGACAGTCGCTGCTATCGTCTGCGCGCCGGCGTTCTGCAGCAGCTCTCGCACGATCACTCCTTTGTCGAAGAGCAGCTTAAGGCCGGGCAGATCACCGAGGAGGAGGCAGCCGTCTCTCCCATGCGCAACTACATCACGCGTGCGGTCGGTCCGCACACCCGCATCCATCCTGACACGGACAGCTACCGGACGAAGCCTGGGGATGTGTACCTGCTCTGCACTGACGGGCTCACCCGCGAACTCGACGATGAGACGCTCTCGGGGATCCTGCGCCGCGAGCTTCCTGCCCGTCCACCCGCGCAGGCGGAGCTGGACCGAGCCTGTGCGGCGTTGATTCAGGCAGCAAACGAGCAGGGCGGGCACGATAACATCACCGTCCTGCTGGTCGCGGTCGTCTAAACTCCAGACCATGTCTCCCTCTCCCGTCCGGTGGGGCCTTCTCGGCGCCGGAGCCATTGCCGGCCGCTTCGCCCGCGATCTTCAGCACGTGCCTGGCGCTGCTGTAGCCGCGATCTACGCCCGCCGCCCGGAGCAGGCTCGCCAGTTAGCCGGCGCCCACAGCGCGCTCGCCGTCGAGAGTCCGGCTGCCCTGTTTGCCGCCGGGGTTGACGCCGTCTACATCGCCACGCTGCCCGACACGCACCATGCCTTTGCCCGTGCCGCACTTGCGGCCGGTCTCCCGGTTCTCTGTGAGAAGCCCGTCACGCGCTCGCTCGCCGAACTCGACGATCTCCTCGGCCTCGCCCAGGCCCGCAATCTGCTCTTTATGGAGGCCATGAAGACGCCTTTCCTGCCCGTCTACCGTGCCCTGCGCAGCGAACTGGAAGGCCAACAGGCAGGGCAGGGAGGCGTGCGTCCGATCTTCTTTGTCCAGGCCGGCAATGCCAGCCCCCACACGCCGCCCGATCACCCCTCCTGGAGTGCCGCGCTCGCCGGCGGTGCCCTTATGGCGATCGGTGTCTACCAGGCTTTCCTTGCGGTTGACTGGCTTGGCCCCGCAAGCGAAGTTCAGGCGCTCAGTCAAGCCTCCACGACCGATCCAACCGGCGTTGACGCCTTTACGCTGGTTCAGTCGCGTCATGCTCGCGGCCTCTCGCAGCTCTATGCCGGCCTGGAGCTGGCCTCGCCGGGCACCGCTACCCTCTGCGGCCCACGCGGCTTCGCGACCATTCACAGACCGTGGTGGAACCCGTCCCGCGCTACGATTACGCCGCTCTCGGGTCCACCTCTTGACCTGAGCTACCCGGTGCTCGGGGATGGGCTCCACTATGAAACCACGCACTTCTGCGATCTTCTGCGGGCAGGGAGGCGCGAAAGTCCCATTGTCACCCCGGCCCACTCCCGCGCCGTCATGCAGATGCTCGACCGGACCCGTGCGGCGATCGACCTGCGCTTTCCGGGAGAGCCGCATCCGCCCGTCCGGCCCCTGGGCTGAAGGGGTTCCTCTGTGGCCGGAGCCGCCGCGGCCCGTGCAGCCGTGCCGGGCGGCAGTTTGGTCCCCCTGGAAATCCGCATGGAGCTCGCTAGCCAAGCGTCCTTCTGCGGCGGTACCCTGAAGACCCATGACGGACACACGAACGCCCGAGCGACCCCCTACCGCTGACCTTTACTTCGAAGACTTCCACGCCGGCCTCACCTTCAACTCGATCGGCTCCTACAAGGTTACCGCCGACGAGATCAAGGACTTCGCTCAGCGCTACGATCCGCAGCCCTTTCATCTCGACGAGGCTGCCGGTGAGAGCTCGTTCTTCAAGGGCCTCGCGGCGTCCGGCTGGTTGACGGCCGCTATCGTGATGCGGCTTCGGGTGCAGTCGATCCAGGTGGCCGGAGGCATGATCGGTGCGGGCGTGGAGGAGATTCGCTGGACAGAGCCGGTTCGGCCGGGCGACTCCTTGCGCACTGAAGCCGAGATCCAGGACGTCCGACGATCGCGCAACCGGCCTAACTTCGGCGTTGTTCGATCCCGAACCACGACCTTCAATCAACGCGATCAGGTGGTTATGGTGGCGACGGTCAACTTTCTTGCGCCGCTTCGCAGCCCGGCGTAGCTACTTCAGGGAGACCGGTATCAGGCGGCAAGCAGCCTCCTCCAGCCGCTCTCCCGCGACCGGCCCCTGCGAGGTAAGGGCCAGATAGCCCTCCCGCTCCTGCGTAAACTGCGGCCATCGAACTGGTGGATCAGCCTGCTCCGGCTTGTTGGGATCGCCTGTCTTCGCGAAGTTCGTCCAGAGGCGTTCGATCAGGTCGGCTGCTTCTTCGTCGGTTGGCGTCCATTCCCCCTGCTCTCCGTGCTGCGCGTGGAAGGAGTGGAAGAGGAAGAAGAGTTCGGAGGAGTGCGTGGCGGCCTCCTGCCAGGGAGGCCCTGGTTCAAACTGGTACTGCCACGTGGGCGCGTCGTGCGTGCTGTGGAGGCGCGCCACGGCCCGCGCCGGACAGCGGAAGCTCTCATCCGTTGCCCAGCGTGCACTGGCATCGCCCAGCGCGCGCGACGCCCCGGCTGCGCGCGCCTCGCCGGAACCACCCTTCGCAAGTCCGTAGAGGCCCTCAAGCGCCTCCGCATCGGCCCTGGGGAGCCGGGCCTCGATCTGCTGCCGCACCTCCGCGGCCGACTGCTCCGCCGGCACGATCTCCTGCACGTTGGTGCCGAGCAGAAGCGGGATTCGTGCTTCGCGTCCCGCCCTAAAGACGGTAGCGGGCGATTCCTTGAGGACGTATCCGTCGACGCTGAGACCGCGGGCGTCGCGGGTGCCTGCCGGAGCTTTATGGTCGGCCGCCAGCACCTCGTCAGTTGTCCGCTGGCGCATGAGCTTGAGCGCATTGCCCAGTCTGGCGCGCACCGGAGCCCAAGCGGCCTCACTCTCAGCCGCGCTTGCCGGCGGCATATCTCCGAGGACCAGGCCGCTCTGTTGGATCGCAGCGGCAAAGAGCCCTTTGGCCCGCCCGGACGCCATGAGCGCGCCCACGTCGATCGCTCCCGCGGACTGGCCCATGACGGTCACGCGCGCCGGGTCGCCCCCGAAGGCGCTGATCTCTCCCTGCACCCACTTGAGCGCGGCGATCTGGTCACGCAGCCCGTAGTTGCCGCTCGCTGCCTCTGATTCCTTCTCGCCGCGCAGCTCCGGCGCGCTCAGAAAGCCAAAGACGCCGACACGGTAGTTCAGCGTCACCAGCAGCACGCCGCGCGGTGCCAGAGCGAGCCCATTGCTCAGGTGCTCGGAGGCCGTTCCCGCCTCGTTGCTTCCACCATGGAGGTACACCAGAACCGGCAGCTTCCCATAGTCATCGCCATGCCTGCCGGCCACCGCGGTCGACCACACATTCAGGTAGAGGCAGTCCTCGCTCCCATTTGCGGCGAAGCGGTCGTTCCAGCCCTGCTGCTGCTGTGCGCACGGCGGGCCGAACTGCGTTGCATCGCGTGTTCCCAGCCAGCGACCCATCTCCTCGGGCGGCGCCCAGCGCCGTTTGCCGGTCGGGGCCCTGGCGTACGGGATGCCGCGAAAGACCGTCACGGGAACGCCGCCGGCGCCTCGCTCGATTGATCCGCGAAGACCTCCGCGGGATGTCTTTACGGTCGGGCCATCAGCTTCGTCGGCCGCGATTGCCGGTTGCGCAGACACGAGGGCCGCAAAGAAACATCCAAGGATCGCAGTGCACGCTGGTCCGGCCATGGAAAGAGTCTAGTCCCGCGCAGGTTGCGCTTCGGGCTAACGCCTGGCTGCCAGCCCCTCGCGAGTCAGCAGCAGCGACCTGAGATCGACGGCCATCTCCTGCCGGAAGCGCATCTCTGCCCCGGCGGCGAACCGGCCCAGCATCACGTCATTTCCAGCCTGGCGGGCCTGCAGATAGCCTGTCACCTCGTAGACAAAGTTCAGGATGGCCTCCTCCGCCATCGTCTGCTTCTCAGCGTCGGTCAGATTGGCCAGGGCGGGGCGGCTGGCGACGGCCCATCGTACCTGCTCGCGTACAGCCTGCATCGCAGCGGGGCTGCTCTCGCTCCCGTTGGCCATCGCCCAGTTCAACACCCAGTAGCTCGCGAGCGCGTCTGCCAGATCGCCCGTGTGCAGGCCGTCGCCGCTCACCATGGCGGCCCATCGCGCTACGGGATCCACCTCCCGCAGATTACGGGCGATGGCCTCAGCCTGTGCGCCGTTCAGGCGGCGCTCCAGACTGCGGATGAAGTCCATCTGCACGCGCGCGGAGATGGCGGGATCTCTCGTGTAGGTAGTGGCTCCTTGAGGATGTACGTCTGCCGTTGCGGAGAGCCGTCCGCTGAGGGCGCCCGAGGATCGTGGGGACGAGGGGACACTGGCGTTGCCAGCTCCCTGAATGCCGCACGCGGCCGGCGACGCGCAGGGATGGATTACAACCGAGTGCAGAATGGCTGGCGCTGCCGATGGCGTCTGGCCGGGAGAAACTGATTGTGACTGGCCGGAGGTCCCCGGTCCACAGACGAGAGCGAGGGCCGCCATCGTCAACCAGCGATCTATTCCGAATCGGGCACCAAGGCGTCGCATGGGCTCAGCATAGCCGTCTGCACGCGTGATTCAGCACGCAAAGAGTCCCGGAGGCCGACCCTCCGGGACTCTTTGATACCGTGACCTTGGTTTACTCGCCTACCAATCCAGAGTCGGGGGCAGGAACTCCGCAAAGAGGTCGTCGTAGAAAGACTTCAGCTGCTTCAGGTCAGGCTTTGTATGCGCCTTCGAGTACAGGTCGTAGGGATTGAAGCGATTGACCCACGCCAGCATGGTCTGATCCTGCTCGTTCGTGAGGTGGGCGTATGCGCCGTGACGATGCCACGCATAGAACGAGTGATAGCGCAGCATGTACAGCGCTTCAGTCGGCAGGTAGTTCTTCATGACCTCGTAGATGTAGCCGTCGTGGCCGAAGCTCAGGTGGACCTTGTCAAGGCCGCAGTTCGGATCGTACATACCGTACTTTGACTGGTAGAGCGCGTTCCTGCTGTCCGGATTGGCAGCGAAGTACTCCGGAAACACAACATCCTTCGAGTATGCGCAGCCGACCGGGAAGGTGTCGCCGACGACGCCCCACTGCGGTTCGCCATAGAGGCACAACACCTTGCCGAGGTCATGAACGAAGCCGGTCAGGATCATCCATCGCGGCTCGTTGTTTGCCCGCATCGCCTCACTGGTCTGCAGCAGATGTTCGATCTGGGTCAGGTCCGTGTCCGGATCGCTGTCATCGACCAGCGTGTTCAGATACTCTGCCGCCTCCCACACAGACTTCTTCCCGCGCGTCAGGCCGAAGTACTGCTTTTCCTTGCCCATCACGTAGTCAAGGGTCTGGAACTCGTGATTCAGCCGGTAGAACTCCGCTACCCCCGGGTTTGCCTCGGCATCGTACTGGCGGAACTCGGTCTCGGTCTTGCCTTCTTTGTAACGCCCGGCAAGAAACTCATCCCACTCGTCCAGATCTCCCAGCGGCCCACCCGAAACAGGAAGCGCAGTACTCATCGGCATCACCTCAGCGTGCAATGGAATCGATCCGTTGAACGAGCTGTTATCCTACGCCCCCGCAAAATCGACTCGCAACCTCTTTCTTGGGAACGTGCCTGCGGTGAAAAGCGACTGTAGCGGTCCCTGAGGACTACTCGTGGGGGAAGTCCGGTCGATGTCGCTGAAAGCGATCTCGATTGCTCTCAGCGCTTCAACAGTTCCATGTGCGGACGTCAGGAGAATCGGGTCTGCCGCCACAGGCGCAGCCCGCACCCCACCACGCTCGCTGCAAGCGAAGCTCCCAGAGCCGCTACCCACTTCAGATTCATGTGCAGCGGTGGCACCGTCGCGTGCCATGCCAGCCAGAGAAAGACGGCACAGGCCGCGCTGACGATCGCGTAGTCCCACCAGCGCCGCCGCTCGCCTGCTCCATCGAGCTCGTCCCCGCCCTGCGCGGCGAGCACCCTGTAGTAGTCCAGGTCGTAGCGCATGCACTCGCGCTCGAGCGCCTCGTTCTTTGAGGTGTGCTCTGCGCCCGCGGCCCGGGCGGTGGAGATCGCCAGCGCTCCAAGAATCATCAGTGTGGACCCGCTCAGCACCAGAAGTTTCTGCTCGCGTGCGGCTCCCGCCAACTCGCCAAAGACAAGCGCACCCCACGCCAGGCCCCAGAGCTGGTTGGTATTTGACAGCGGAATGCCTCGCCCGATCCCAAGGTATTTGGCGGCAAACTGTTGAAAGATGTCGCCGATCACCCACACGAACCCGCCCAGAAAGAGCCAGAACAGCACCGGCTTGATGACGGAGAAGTGAAAGGCTGCCGACCGGCTCCCGCCATCGAGGGTCCATACCAGCAGGACCATGGTGAGCAGTTCACCCACGGTGAACGCGGTCACAAACGAGAGCGGATTCATACCGCTCAGGTACGCCTTCCGGTATGGCACGTACATGGTGCCCCACATGACGCTCGCCCCGGCTGCTGCCAGCATGCCGCCGACGGCATGGCCGCCCGCGTGGTTGTTGGCGCCATGGATCGTGCTGAAGCCGAGCATGACTGCCGCGATCACGATACAGACCGCGCCCACCACGACCTTTGCGATGTTGCCTTTACTTGCTCCATCGAGCTCGCGAAACAAAACGCGCCCCCACAGGAGGCCGATCAGTGAGTTGGTATTCCACAGCGGAAACGCGACGGCCAGCCCTACATCGCGAATGGCCCAGACCGTCAGCGTGTTCGCGACTGCCCATAGCCCGCCAGCCAGAAGCGCCCAGACGATCAGGTGCTTCTTCTCCATCAGGTCGGCGTAGACATACGCTGTCCCCTTCAGCAGTGTTGGAAAGGTCCATCGCGCCGTGAAGACGCCAGCCACCATGCACAGGGAGATCACGAAGGGACTGAACCCGGCCACCACCAGCTTTGTCGGGGCCTCCGCCGCACCCAGCCAGACTCCTGCTGTCAATCCGCAGAGCACACCCAGCACATGAAAGCTGCGGCCCTCCCCGGCGCGCTCCGCATGCGGCGGGGCTACCATCGTCATGCCGTGGCGCTTCAATGCAGCACCACCAGGAGCACCACGCCGCCGAACAGGACCACGACCGGAATCCAGAAGTGGCTATCCGTCAACACTGCTTTCGCCATCTCGCCTGCTCGCATCGGCCACCCTCCTCTGACGTGCTCGCCAGCCCACGTCCGTCCCCGCAGGAGGCGAACCTACGTTGCCTCTGCAGGCACTGTCAAGCCGGGCGAGCGCGCATCGTCTGAACGCACACACCTACGTGTTGAAGCGTAGCTCGAAGCGAACACTTAGAACCGGTGAAACATGAAGAACGCCCCGGCCACCAGACAGCAGAAGGCTACGGCATGGTTCCAGTGCAGGTGCTCCCCAAAGTAGAAGACGCTGAACACGCCAAAGACACTCAGGGTGATGACCTCCTGGAGAACTTTCAGCTGGTCAGGCGAAAAGGTCGACGCGCCGATCCGGTTTGCGGGGACCTGGAGACAGTACTCAAAGAAGGCGATGGACCAACTCACAAGGATCACCTTCCAAAGCGCGACGCTGTTGTATTTGAGATGGCCGTACCAGGCAAAGGTCATAAAGATGTTCGAGCCTATGAGAAGCAGGACCGTGCGCATTGCCTTTCGATGCAGGAGCCTGCTTCGCGGATCGTATTGCCTCTACCGGGCGGGACGGCGTGTTTCGAACCTCGCCTTTGCCCGCGATGATCGTGACGAGCGTCTTCGAGAGGGCGAAGCCTGAGAGCTTTGCTCGCGCTCTGCCGTCATCCACGGCCACGAAATTTGTTTAACACACGGCGATCCCGTCCCATCGGCTTGGCCGCCGGCAGGACCTCAAACTGCATTGCCGCCTTACGCTCGGCCGCAACCTTCAGCCGCATCTGCTTGCTCTCTTCGATTTCCGCGTAGAGCGCCTGCGCCCTCGCCGCCGGTCCGCGCGCATCGTCGAGCGCGAGCACCTCCACGACGAACTCTCCTCCGTCGTTCTTCACCCGCAGCGTGTCGCCGACCTTGACGTCCCGAGCCGCCTTTGCCGTGACACCGTTTGATTCGATCCGCCCCAGCTCGCATGCCTTGGACGAGAGCGCCCGTGTCTTGAAGAACCGCGCCGCCCAGAGCCACTTATCCATCCGCACAGTATCCATTCCTTATTCTCCCGCAGAGCAGCGCCCGCGTGCCTCCGTGGAGACGCGCCGGGGCGATGATATGTCCCAAATACTTTCCCGTGGAGCGAGGCAGCAAGACGGACGACGGACCCTTGTCACGGTCATCTGCGGGCGATCGACTGACCACGCGGGGGGGGGGTAAGTCTAGGAACTCTGGAGGTCAGCCGCACAGGCTTCCGGCACTGGGGGGACGCGAGCTCCTATCTTCTCGCGCGAGGTCGTGGAGACGCTCGAGGAGGAGTGCCTGGCTGCGGAGGCGTGCGAGCGTGCCGCTTCCAACCCGTCGCCCCGACCGCCGCGCCGCGCCCCGACCGCCGCCTAGCTCACCGCCCAGCTCACGAAGCGCGCCTGAGACTGACCTGCTCTCCGGTTGGGGGGGGAAGCCGGCACATCCGGCACCGGGATTACCGCCTTGCGAAGCGACTGCTTGTAAGCCGTAGGTTCCCCGGCGTACCATCGCGGCGAAACGATCTTTACCTCCCTTTAGTCTCGGAGACCCGATGCTCTCTCGCCGTTCTTTTGTAAGCAATGCGGCCACAGCCGCCGCAGGCCTCGCCGTCGCGTCCGCCTCTCCCCTGACGGCGAAGTCCTACGCCCAGATCGCCGGCGCCAACGATCGCGTGCACTTCGCGGTTATCGGCCTGAACAGCCGCGCCTACGCGCATCTCTCCTCACTTCAGGCCAACAAGAAAGACGCCCGCATCACGCATGTGTGCGACGTCGACTCCGTCATTCTTGAAAAGTTCTCGGGAGCGACGTCGAAGTCCATGGGCGATGCTCCTGCCGCCGACAAGGACTTCCGCACCGTCCTCGCGGCGAAGGATGTCGACGCGATCACCATTGCCACGCCAGACCACTGGCACGCTCCGATGGCCATCCTTGGCCTGCAGGCGGGTAAGCACGTGTATGTCGAGAAGCCCTGCTCCTACAACCCGCAGGAAGGCCTCTGGCTGATCGAGGCACAGAAGAAGAGCGGCAAGCTCTGCCAGATGGGCTCGCAGCAGCGCTCGTCGCCGCACACGATCGAGATCGTCGGAAAGATACATTCCGGCGCTATCGGCCATGCCTACTGGGCGGAGACCTGGTACACCAACCGCCGCAAACCCATCGGCATCGGCAAGGTCATCGCAGCGCCCGCCACTCTTGACTGGGATCTTTGGCAGGGTCCTGCTCCGCGGGAGGAGTACAAGAGCAACGTTCACCCCTACAACTGGCACTGGATCAAGGATTGGGGAACCGGGGAAGCCCTCAACAATGGCACGCATGAGGTTGACGTTGCCCGATGGGCGCTCGGAGTAGAGAATCCTTCCCGAATCGTCGCCGCCGGCGGCCGCTATGCCGCGAAAGATGACTGGCAGTTCTACGACACGCTTGATGTCTCCTTTGAATACCCGGGCAAGCTCATGACCTGGAAGGGGGACTGCATTACCGGCAAGAAGACCTATAACCGCGAGCGCGGTGTGGCCGTTCACGGCACCGAAGGCACTGTGATTGTTGATCGCGACGGGTATGAGGTCTATGACCTGAAAGACAAGATGACCGCCAACTACCGCGTCCCCGCGCAGCCGGCCACCAGCTCGACGGATCTGGTGGGCGCTGACAGCATGACCGACGCGCACTTTGCCAATCTGATTGCCGCCGTCCGCGGACAGGGCAAGCTCAACCAGCCTGTCGCCCAGGGCAACGTGGCGGTGACGCAGCTTCAGTTGGCGAACATCAGCTACTTCACACAACGCTCGCTCACCCTGAATTCCGCGACCGCCGCTATCCTGAACGACAGCGAGGCCGTGAGCATGACGAAACGAAGCAGCTACGCCAAAGGCTGGCAGCCCAAGGTGTAGAGCCGCCGTCCAACACAGAAGCAAGGACCTACTCCCGATTCCGAGGTCACGATGCCCTTCACCGCGCGTCCGCTGCTCCTTCTGGCCGGCTCCCTCGCTTTCACGGCCACCCAGATCTCTGCCGCCTCCCAGGCCCTTCTCCAGTCTGGCCCGCAGAGCCGCAACTGCCCTGTGACGGTCTATGCCCAGCCCCGCTTTGCCGGCGGCGTGACCCTGGTTGTGCCCGACCAATCAACTGGGCGTGACCGCGCCGGCGTCCATCTTCTCCTTCAAGATCCTGACGGCCGTGCACTCCTCAGCGCGGAGGTCACACTTCGCGGCCGCGCCGTCAGCTACGGAGCGCAGCCCGCCTCGCTGGGCGGCTCCACACAGCCCACGAAATCCTTTCACGTTGTAAGCGGCGGAAGCGCCCCGGGCTCTCTCACCGCGGATCTGTGGCTTGCCCGCGCCGCGAGCATCGAGAGTGTCTCGGTCACCGCGGTTGCCTACGCCTCTGCCCCCGCCTGGCACACCTCTCCGGCAAGCTCCTGCGTTGCTGTTCCCAATGGCAACCGGCTTGTGGGCAGCCTGCGCTGAGTCCCTCTGCTCTGGTGCTCGTGACCATTTGAATGCGCCTTGCACGCTTTGTGTCAGATCGCTCCCCCGCATGTGGCATGCTCGCCGCAGCATGATCGCGCCACACTTCTTAGAGACGTTGCGCCGGGCTGACGCGGCTCGGATGTGACGAAGGAGGATGCACCATGGCAGCAGAGAACGAGCAAGGTTCCACATCCCGACCCTCACGGCTTCTGTCGTACTTCCTTGCAGCAACAGAGAACGGGCCAGACAACAACGCCATCATGCTGTGCGAGGTGATCGGCACCGAGATTCAGAGCATCTCGCTTCGGGTTGCGGCGGAGTTCATGTCGCAGCGGACGGCTGAAGGCAGCGCCTAGGGAATCGCCCGAGGCCACGGTCGGCTGCCTGCAGAAAGGTTGTTTGCTGAGGGGGCTGACCGAAGCTGTTTCGCCTGGTTGCAACTTCAGGAGATGTCCAGCCTGAGGCTGCAGAACAGGGCAGACGGTATGCTGTGCTCCGGGCCTCGCTTGAAGCGAAGATCCGGCGTATCTTAACTAGATGCGCATGACCGTTCTCGCCTCCGGCTCCAAGGGCAACAGCGCGGTCATCAGCACCGAGCGAACCCGCATTCTGGTGGATGCCGGTCTCTCCTGCCGGGAGCTTTTTCGGCGCCTCGCGTTGGCCGGTGAAGATCCGGCGCAGATCTCGGCCATCCTGATCACGCACGAGCACCAGGACCACATTGCGGGCCTTGGCGTCCTTGCCCGGCGGCTGCGTATTCCGGTGTTTATGACGGAGCCGACGCATCGCGCCTGGGTGCGCATGCTCACACCACGCACCACAATGACCTATGCGCAATGGCTCGATCGCCTGGCGGTGGAGCGGGCAGAGAAGGAGCGCTCGCTGGCCGCGCACGCCGCTGTACCAAGCTACGCCCCGCTTTCCGCGGTCGCTGAGGAAGACACCACTGCCGAACTCGAGGCAATTGCTT
This sequence comes from Acidobacteriaceae bacterium, assembly GCA_903642235.1. Lineage (GTDB taxonomy): Bacteria > Acidobacteriota > Terriglobia > Terriglobales > Acidobacteriaceae > Edaphobacter. The sequence continues at coordinate 22,721 of CAHJWL010000009.1, forward strand.
CGCTTTCCGCTGAAGTCGCCTGCCTGGACCCACGGGTGAACGCTCCCCTGCTCACCGCGACGGACGTGCCGGAGGAGCCATGCGAGAGTGCCGCACGCGAGCCGGAGACCTCCCAAGGACCGGGGGAGAGCCTGACGAGGCCGGAGACTCCGGCAAAGATCGATCCGACGTATCTTCCCGCGGTCGAATACTTCCATTCCGGTACGGGCTTTGCTATCGGCGACATTGATGTGGCTCCGTTCACAATCCCGCATGATGCCGCCGACCCGTGCGGCTTTGTTTTCAGCAATCTTGGCATCCGCTTTGGTCTCGCTACCGACCTGGGCTACATGCCGCCAAACGTAAAATCTGCCCTGCGGGATGTGGACCTGCTCCTGCTTGAGTCGAATCATGACCTCGATATGCTCAAAGATGGCCCGTACCCCTGGAGCGTGAAGCAGCGGGTTCTGTCACGGGTCGGGCACCTGTCGAATGTGGCCGCGGCGGAGTTTCTGGAGCGCGACTATGACGGCTGCGCGCACACCATCATTCTTGGGCATCTTTCTGAAAGCAATAATGTTCCGGAGCTCGCCCGGATGGCCGCCGAACAGGCGATCGGAGACCGGATGCGGCTGCTCGGCAACCGGATTGTTCTAGCCCAGCAGGACAGGGCACTCGATCCGATCACGGTCTGAGGCGCCTAGGAGGTTACGTCCCGATGAATCGGGAGCGGTCAAAGCGCCATCAAACGACGTAGAATGAAGCCTGAAGTCATGCAAACAGTTCCCTTCAGCCACTCTCGCCGCCGTCTCCGCTCCCAGTGCACCGACCCTGTTGTCGGCAACATCCTTGCCGGCTGGCGCTTTGATATCTCCGGCCTTTCCCCCGCGATGCGCGGCGACTATGAGCAGCACTTTGATGATTGCGCCTCCTGCAAGCGCAGGCAGCGCGTTGCCCGGACGATTGACGTCCTGCTGATCTCGGTTTCGACGCTCTCGCTGGTTGCGTTTCTGCTTGCCGCCGTTGTGATCCATCGGGTGGAGATGATTACGCCCCTCGGCCCGCTCCATTTAGAGCTGCACCATACGGCTATTGCGATCTCGCTTGAGGCAGTTGCGATTGCCGGAATTGTCATTTCGGCGCTGCTCTGGATGTTGATCGCCATTGCAACACCGCTCCCCGGTCTGGTGGGCAGCTTTGTCGAGCGCCGGCTGCCGGCGGACGTTCGTGAGCGCAGTTCCAAGAACGCAGCATAGGCTCTATTCTTAGGCAAGTGCCACGATATGGAGTCAACCCCACCCCCTACCGGCGAAGTTCTGCCTCCCGCCTCGCGTCCCTTCCCGGACTTTGGAGCGGAGCGCGTGCAGGCGGAGGTACACGCCCCGCTCACGCCCACAGCGCCAAGTACGCGGCGCCGGTCAACCAGTGAGGCCACATGGGCTTTGCTTGGGCTGAACATCGCGGTGTATCTCTGGATGATCTTCCATGGAGTGAGTGCCACGTCGCCCACTCCGGATGACCTGGTGCGGTTTGGGGCGAATGCGACCGACTTCACCTTGTCCGGTCAGTGGTACCGGCTGGTGACCGCGACGTTTGTACATGTCGGCATCATTCATCTGGCCACCAACATGTGGTGCCTGTATAACCTGGGTCTCCTGGGAGAGCCATTGCTTGGCCGCTGGGGGCTGGTGGCGACCTACCTCATCACCGGTGTTGCCGGCAATCTGCTGTCCTTGCTGGTCAATGTGGTGCGGCGCGACCTGTCGGTCGGAGCGGGTGCCTCGGGGGCGGTCTTCGGCATTGCCGGCATTCTGATTGTGCTGCTCTCAAACAGGAAGCTCCCGATACCAGGTGCGGAGCTTGAGCGGCTGCGCCGGTCCGTCATTCAGTTTGCCGGTTTGAATCTGGTGATCGGCCTGGGAACTGCCTTCAGCAGCGTCATCCATATTGACAACATGGCGCATATTGGCGGCTTTCTCTCCGGTCTGGCGCTCGGCCCGCCGCTTGTTCCACGCATGACCAGCGGACGAAAGCAGTATCTGCTGCGGCAGAAGCTGACCTTTGCCGTTGCCTTTTTTCTGCTGCTGCTCTTCGGCCATTGGGTCTCGCGGCTGAAGTAGACAGAGGGTCGTGACTCAGGTCTGCGGCTCAGATAGAATGACCCATCGTTCCGAGATCCACTTGGACGCCACCTTTACGCTTTAAGGATGCAGGGATTCACTTCGCACCGATGACAATGGTTTCCACAAACGGCCCACAAAAAGATCTGACACAGGATGTTGAAGAGCGTGTCATCAAGGTGATCGCGCTTACCAAGCGTCTGCCGCGCGAGAGCGTCACCCTCCAGTCTTCTTTTGAATCTCTCGGCATCGATTCGCTGGACCGTCTGAACATTCTGTTCGATCTTGAAAGCGAGTTCGACATCGAGATTAACGATGAGGATGCAAAGCGGGTCGAGAACATTCCGCAGATGATTACGGGCGTTCTTACGCTGCTGGCGGCAAAGACAGAGGGGGTGCCTGCCGGACCGACCGGGGCCCGGCTTGCATCCTCAGAGACGTCTGTGCACGGATCAGAGAGCTCTGCCGACCGATCCTCGCCGCTCCTCGATCCTGCTACGGATGCTGCCACGAAGCCTGCTTCGTCCGGAGAGTAGCGTGCGTCGAGTCGTTATTACCGGCGCTGGTGTTATCAGTCCGCTGGGCAGGGATCTGCCAGCGTTTGCTGCGTCGCTGGCCGCGGGACGCAGCGGTATCGGACCGCTGACGATCGTCGACACCACACAGCTGCGCTTCAGCAATGGGGCTGAAGTTTCGAACTACACGGCAGATGAATACTTTGAGGCGCGTGATGCGAGCCTGATGGAGCGATTTGCGCAGTTTGCCGTCATCGCCGCGCGTGAGGCGATCGCGCAGGCGGGCGTTGCATGGACGCAGGAGCTGCGGGAGGAGGCGGCGGTGATCACCGGCTCCTGCCTGGGTGGCCGGGGTGTCGAAGAGGCCGGCTATTGGGAGCTGTTTCATAACGGGAAGAATCGCGTTCACCCGCTGACCATTCCATTGAGTATGACCAACGCGGGTACCAGCCATATTTCGATGGCGTTTGGGATTGAGGGGCCTTCCTATACGATCTCGACCGCCTGCTCCTCCTCCGCGCATGCCATCGGACAAGCGTTCCATATGGTCCGTTCAGGAGCCGCTCCCATGGCGATCACCGGCGGCAGCGAGGCACCCTTCTTTATTGGCGGTCTGAAGGCATGGGAGGCCATGCGCGTGATCAGCAAGGACACCTGCCGGCCATTTTCCGCCGAGCGCACCGGCATGGTGCTGGGAGAGGGCGCGGCCATGCTGGTGCTCGAGCCACTTGAGACCGCGCTGGCACGGGGTGCAACGCCGCTGGTCGAGATTGCGGGCTTTGGAATGTCGGCCGATGCGGGCCACATTACTAACCCGGTCGCAAGCGGCCCGGCGCGCGCCATGCGGCTGGCTCTTCGCGATGCCGACCTTGCCCCTGAGCAGATCGGCTACATCAATGCGCACGGGACCGCGACCGAGGCGAACGATCGAACGGAGACGGCGGCGATCCGCTCGGTCTTCGGCACCCAAACCGACCGGCTTGCCGTGTCGTCGACCAAGTCCATGCATGGACACGCTCTCGGGGCGGCCGGCGCGTTTGAGGCCGTGGCCAGCATGCTGGCGCTCTCGACCGGGCTGCTGCCGCCGACGGCGAACTTCCTTACAGCAGATCCGGCCTGTGATCTTGATGTGATTCCGAATCAGGCGCGCGCCGCTGTTGTTGAAGCCTGCCTGTCGAACTCCTTTGCCTTCGGTGGCTTGAACGCTGTGCTGGCGTTCAAGCGAATCGGCTAGAACGGCTCTGCTCTAAGGACGAGGCGAACGGCGCAACGGCATGGCGAAGCTGCCCTCAGATGACGGCTCCGCGGAGCCAGTTTGCTGACCGGCGAAGACCTTCCTCAAGCAAGACCGTCGGTGCGAAGCCGAAGTGGGCCTGTGCCTTGGCGACCGGGAACTCCTGATCGCGGCCGAGCAGGACGACGGCGTGCCGGGTGAGCAGGGGCCGGCTGCCGAGCTTCGGAAGCAGCGTCCAGGGCAGCTCCATGGCGCGGGCCAGCGCGATCGCAGCCGGGTAGGGCAGGTCGAGCCAGGGCCGCTTCAGGCCGAGCGCATCGGCCAGGCCGTCCACATACTGGCGCCAGGTGCCTCCAGCGGCATCGCAGAGGTTGTACGCTTCCGCGATGGTCCGATTGCTGCGGGCGGCGGTGATGCTGGCTTCGGCGACATCGTCAACGTAGATGAAGCCACCGCGGCTGCGGCCGCCATCAATAAGCAGCATGAGCCGGTCTCGCAGGAGAGCGGCAATGTCGGTGACGAAGGCTTTGCCGCGCGGACCATAGATCGTGGCGGGACGGACGATGGTGACGGGCAGGCCCTGCTCGCGATGCGCCCGCCACACCGCAAGTTCCGCCAGACGCTTGGTGCGGTTGTACGGGAGTCCAGCATCGATCAGAGGCGCGTCCTCGGACGCCGGGACCCGGGGGTAGCCGTAGACATCGGTTGTGCTGACGTGCAGAAAGCGGAGAAGGCCAGGCAGCTCCACGGCCGCGGCGAGCAAGGCTTCCGTGCCGCGGACGTTACTTTCCTGATAGACAGCTTCGGTTGCCCAGTCGGTCGATGCGGCAGCGCAGTGATAGATCTCAGTGACACCGCTGAGCGATTGCCGCAGGGCAGGCAGGTCGGCGAGACTGCCACGAACAAGGCGCAGCAGTGGATGGGCGGAGAGGTGATCGACCCGGGCAGTCGGGCGCACCAGCACGGTGACAGCCTCGCCCTGGGCCAGCAGCATGGCGGCCAGGCGGCCCCCGAGGAAGCCGCTGGCGCCGGTGACCAGAGCCGGCACGTGCTAGTTCTCGCGGAGTTTGGCGAAGACGTCGAGCGCGTACTCGAGATGCTCCTGCGTATGCGCGGCCGTGACGCACAAGCGTAGACGTCCGGAGCCCTGCGCTACAGCAGGGAAGAGCACGGGCGCGGCGAGGATGCCGAAGTCCCGCAGCTTGCGCGAGAAAAGCGCGGTGGTCGCGTCTTCATGCAGCATGACGGGGATTACCGCGGTCTCAGACAGGCCAGTATCGTAGCCGAGGCTATGCAGGCCTTCCCGCATGAACTTGCCGTTGGCTGCGAGCCGCGTAACCCGCTCCGGCTCAGACTTGAGGATGCGAACACCCTCGAGCACGGCTGCCGCCGAGGCAGGCGCCATGGCTCCTGAGAAGATGTAGGGCGAGGCGGCGTGCTGCAAAAAGATGGCTGTGCGACGCGAGACGGCGACGAAACCGCCGTTGCCGGGAATGGACTTTGCCAGCGACCCGGTCCAGATGTCTACCTCAGAGGTGTCGATGCCGAAGTGCTCGTCTGTGCCGCGCCCGGTCGCACCGATCATGCCGATGGCATGCGCGTCATCCATCAGCAGGAAGCAGCCGAACTCCCTCTTGATCGCCAGCAGCTCCGGCAGATGACAGATGTCACCGTCCATCGAGAACACGCCATCCGAGACGATGAGGGTGCGATTTGCCTCTGGTCCGTTCTCGATTTCAAAGCGGAGCGATGCCATGTCGTTGTGCTGAAAGCGTTGGATCTGAACACCCGCCAGGCGGAAGGCGTCAATGAGGCTGCGGTGCGAGTAGATGTCCGCGATGACGCGGTCCGCTGGTCCGAAGAGAGCGCTGATGACGGCCAAGTTTGCCATGTACCCGGAGGTGCAGGTGAGCACAGCCTCTGTTCCCTTGAAGTCCGCAAGCGCCTGCTCCATTTGATGGTGAAGGTCGAGTGTGCCGGTCAGCAGACGAGCGCCGCCTGTGGCCGTGCCGTATTTCCGCACGGCTGCGATGGCTGCCTCATCGATGCGCGGATCGCCGATCAGGCCGAGATAGTCGTAGGAGGACAGCATCAGCATACGGTGGCCGTCCAACTCGACGACCGGGCCCGTGCGGCTGCTCAGCGGAGCCTGAAACGGGTAGGCATCCAGTGAACAGGCAAGCGAGGTTGTTTCAAAGAGGCGGCGCGCACGCGCGTCGATCAGGTCAACCTTCTTGAAACTCTCCGGCCGGTTCTCGGTGAAGTACTGCGCGAACATGGAGCCGGAGGAAGACGGAAAAGCTTTCTTGGCCGGGGTCTGCAGGTCTGTTGTCGTATCCAGCTGAGCTACCATATTTGGCCAAGTATAGTCTTGTGAACGCGGCACGCCCATTAGAAACTGCTTCCGCCCTGTGTGCGATGGCAGACCCTGCTTGCGAAACGCCGGGAGTTTTGCACCCCAGCGAAATCGTGTCTCTCTATCCTCGATCTCACTTCGCAAGAAGCGGTAGTATCCATCCATGCCTATCGATTCAGGCATATGCATGTCTATTGTGTCTTCGGGGCCGTTAAGCGCCCGTGTGAAGAACGAGGGAACGGCTTGAGTACGGTATCGCTCCCAGCGCGGCGGGGCAGTCCGGTGCCGCTCCTGACCTCCGCGCTTCGACCTGAGCTTCGCGAGACGCTTCGCCTGGGATCGCCGCTGGCCTTGGCGGAGATCGGATGGATGTCCACCTATCTTGTGGATGCCGTTATGGTTGGCCGTCTTCCGGAGGGTGCCGCGGGGATTGCCGCCTCTTCCCTGGGCAATACGATCTTCTACGCGATTGTATTTTTCGGTGTCGGGCTGCTGTACGGCCTGGACACGCTGGTTGCCCAGGCGTTCGGGCGCGAAGACCGGCAGAGCTGCCTCTTCTTTCTTGCGCAGTCCTCCTGGCTGGTCCTGCTCTGGGCGCCGGCAACATCGCTACTGCTGCTCGGTACTGGTCCGCTGCTGCGCTGGGACGGCATAGACCCCGCGCTCGCGGCACAGACGCTGCATTACCTGCACGCGCTGCAGTGGTCGGCGCTGCCGCTGCTGGTCTACATGGCTCTGCGCCGCTATCTGCAGTCGATCAATCTGACGGTTGCGATCATGGTGTCGCTGGTTACGGCAAACCTGGTGAATCTGGTGGCGGACTGGGCTCTGCTCTTTGGCCATCTCGGCGCGCCGCGGCTGGGTCTGGCCGGCTCGGGCTGGGCGACCGGCGTGGTCCGGCTATATATGCTCGGAATTCTTCTGTTTGCGTTTGCCCGGCAGCTCCGGCGCGACAAGCTGCGGCTCACGGCGCGCATGTTCCTGCCCAGCGCCGAACCGCTGCGGATGCTGCTCCAGCTGGGCTGGGCGCCGGCGATCCAAACCATGGCCGACCTCGGCGTCTCCACCGTGCAGACGCTGCTTTGCGGCCGTCTTGGAGCAGTCGCTCTCGCGATCAACCAGGTGGTTCTGGACGTGAGTGCGTTCATTTACATGGTTCCACTTGGCATCGGCCAGGGAGCAACCACGGTGCGGGTGGGCCAGAGTGTGGGTGCACGTCACCGCGTGGGTGTTGGCTATGCGACGCGCGCGGGCAGCTGGATTTCGATCCTATTTACCGGTGCCGCGGCTCTGTGCTTCCTGCTTGTTCCCCGGCAGCTGGCGTCGATCTACACAGTTGATAAGTCCGTCATCGCCGCGAGCGTCTCCATCTTTGCACTTGCAGCCTGCTACCAGCCCTTTGATGCCTGGGAGGCCTGTCTTTCCGGAAGCCTGCGCGGCCTTGGCGACACGCGAACCTCCATGATCGCGGGGATTTTCTGGTCCTGGGTGATTGGTCTGCCGCTGACCTGGTGGCTGACGCTGCACACGCCTCTGGGCCTGTATGGACTGTGGATCGGGCGGGCGATCCCGGCGATCTGCACAGCCATTAACGTCGCGCTGGTGTGGCGCTCCCGCTTTGACGCTCTCTACCCGCCGCGACTTCTGCCGCCGACGAGCCAGGCGGGCACCGGCCTGCGCCGGCCTCGCCTTGCCTGACGGGTGCGGGGCGCTTTCTAGCGATCTATATCTTTGAGGTTAGCTGCTGTGTAGCGATCTCCAGCCACGGCCTCAAGCGGAACCGCGGCCTCAAGCTCGGCAACTTCGGCGGGTGAGAGCTGGATAGCGGCCGCCGCCGCGTTCTCCTCGAGGTACGTCCGGCGTTTCGTGCCGGGGATCGGCACGAGGTCTTCGCCTTTGGCAAAGACCCAGGCAAGAGCGAGCTGGCCGGCTTTGACGCCTCTGCGCTCGGCGATGGCGCGCACACGATCGACAAGGACCTGGTTCTTTTCCAGGTTCTCACCGGAGAAGCGAGGGTAGCGCGACTTGCGGAAGTCCTGGCTGTCGAGCTCGGTCTCTTTGGTGATGGTGCCGGTAAGGAAGCCGCGGCCGAGGGGCGAGTAGGGGACGAAGCCAATGCCGAGTTCGCGGCAGACAGGGATGATCTCGGCCTCGGGATGGCGCTCCCATAGGGAGTATTCGGTTTGAAGGGCCGTGATGGGGTGAACTTTGTGGGCACGGCGGATGGTTGCGGGGGAGGCCTCGGAGAGGCCGAGGTATTTGACCTTGCCGGCCTGGACGAGTTCGGCCATTGCGCCGACCGTCTCTTCGATAGGGGTGTCAGCGTCGACGCGATGCTGGTAGTAGAGATCGATGTGATCGAGACCGAGGCGTTTGAGGCTGGCGTCGCAGGCCTGGCGGACGTACTCGGGTTTGCCCGAGATGCCCCAGAAGGTGGGATCGTCTCTCCTACGCAGGTTGGCGAACTTGGTCGCGAGGAAGACTTCGTCGCGGCGAGACCGAATGGTGTTTCCGACGAGCTCTTCGTTGTCGCCCATGCCGTAGACGTCGGCGGTGTCGAGAAAGTTGATGCCGAGGTCCAGAGCGCGGAGAAGGGTGGCGGCCGACTCTGCGTCGTTCCGCTCGCCGTAGAACTCGCTCATGCCCATGCAGCCGAGACCCTCGCGGGAGACGACGGCACCCTGTGTGCCCAGCTGAACGGTTTCGATGGTCATGAAATATCAGATGGCGACGGGCGGAAGAGAGGTTCCTCGAGGGCCAGATTGCGCGGACTACAGATGGGCAAGCTGCCAGAGATCGACGGTGAGGATATAGAGCGCGATGAAGCCGCCCACGACGGCGATCAAGCGGTAGGCGAGGGTAAAGTACAGGTCGCCTTCTTCAGCGACGGCGCGGCGATAGAGGAAGTTCGCAACGCGGATGGGGTCCGCGATGATGGCCACGCAGAGCGAAAGGATAAGGACGGAGACGAGGCTTTCGTAGCGGAGTTGAAGCATGGTGAGTGAATGCTTTCGGACAGGGGTGTGTGGGTATGGGGCAAGGATAACCGAAGGGCGCGTCGCGCATGCAGCGGTGCGTGCAGCAACCGCATCTAGGGACGTACAGGGAGAGCGCGATGAGGACGATCACACGACGAAACTTTGCCCGAACGGGGTTGCAGGTGGGGGTAGCAGGACTGGCGGCTGGCGCTCTGCCGCGAAGCTGGGGTTTGCAGCCGGGCCCAGCCGGTACTGCACCTGGCAAGAAGATCGGCTATGCCGTGATCGGACTTGGAGAGATCGCCAAGCACTTCGTCGGCGGTGTCGGCATGAGCCAAAACTCGCAGATCACGGGGCTGGTGAGCGGCGACCGGGCAAAGGCGGAGGCGCAGGCGGCGCGGCTGGGCATCCCGAAGACGTCGATCTACAGCTACCAGGATATGGATCGCATGCGCGAGAATACGGCGATCGATGCTGTCTATGTCGCACTGCCGAACAGCATGCATGCGGAGTACACCATTCGTGCGGCAAAGGCAGGCAAGCATGTGCTTTGCGAGAAGCCGATGGCGGTCAGTGTCGTGGAGTGCCAGCAGATGATCGACGCGTGCAAGGCTGCGAAGGTGAAGCTGATGATCGCGTACCGCATGCAGTACGAGCCGTTGACGGCAGAGGCGATTGCCCGAATCCGCAGCGGCGAGATTGGCGACGTGCGATCCATTGAGGCGGCATTCGGCTTCGACAGCAAGCCGGGTGTGTGGCGTTTGCAGAAGAAGCTGGCGGGTGGAGGCTGTCTGATGGATGTCGGCATCTACTGCCTGAATGCAACGCGGTACCTGACGGGCGAGGAGCCAGCGGAGTTCAAGGCGTTTCAGACGACGCACAAGGACGATTCGCGGTTTGCTGAGGTGGAGGAGACGGTCTCCTGGACATCGCAGTTTCCCTCGGGCATCCTGGCGAGCTGCAGTACAACGTATGCCGGCCAGATGCCAGGCTTCTTCAAGGTGACAGGGACCAAGGGCGTGCTTGAGATGGGACCGGCGTACAGCTACGAGGGGATCACGCTGCGGCAGACCGAGGGCGAGAACAAGCCGGTGCGAGAGAAGACGAACCCGGAGAAGGACCCTATGCAGTTCATGCGGGAGGCTGACGCACTTGCGCGGAACATCGTGGACAACACTGCGGTAAAGGCTTCCGGCGAGGAGGGCATGAGAGATCTCGGGTATATCTCGCGGATCTATCAGTCAGCGGGTCTCGGTTCGTTATAGAGGCGTGAAAGTTCGACTTTCTCAGGGGCGGTGTACCGGCTGCATGGATTGTTGGGAGCATGAAATCTCGATCGAGCGCAGCGGCAACAGACAGAGCGGCGGACGCCACTAACCCAGATGACGGCGGCGCCTGATTGCGAACGGTGACGAAGGGCTGCCGAAGGGAACTCAGGAGTTTTTATGGCGGACAAGATGCAGACGGTCGAAGAGTTGATGCTGACGGGACTCACCTACGTATTGGATTTTGAGAACAAAGCTTCAGTGGGCGCGTCCAAGATGGCGCAGGCGTCTACGAACCCGGAGCTGAAGGCAGCGTTTGAGAAGACGGTCGCCAAGAGTAAGGAGTATGCGCAGAAGATTGAGATGACGTTCAAGAATCTGGGCAAGCCGGTGAAGACGAAAGACAACCACATTGCGGCCGCGATGATCACGGAAGTGGAAGACATGATCTCGATGTCGGATGCGGGTCCTGTGCGGGACGCGGCTCTTATCGTCGCAGTCAATCAGCAGCAGCACTACCGCATCAGTTCGTATGGCTCGCTCGAGACCTATGCGAAGCTGATCGGCAAGGCGAACGAAGCGAAGGGTCTCACAGAGAATCTTGATGAAAGCAAGGGCGGCGACGCCAAGATGACCAAGCTTGCTGAAGAGACGGTGAATCCGGAAGCGTTGAAGGCAAGCATGCAGGCTGCCTAGCAAAGGTGTACCTGAAGCAGAAGCCGGCCCGATGGCCGGCTTCTGCTGTTTCTCTTGATCGGTCTCAGGCCTGCCGAAGCCGTCTGATCGCTGCGGCCTTTTTGCCGCCTTTGCGGCCGCTGCCTGTGGTTTTAGCGGCGGCGAGGGCGGCAATGATGGCTGTGCCTACCGGCGAGCCGAGACCAGTGCAGGGATCCCATCCCGGACCGGCCTTGTACGCGCCGTTGTTGCCCGACGTGATATCGCGGAAGGCGCCAGGGCTGGAGTAGAGGGTCGGGTTGAGAAAGCCGGCGGAGGATCCGTTTTGCGCGTTTGAGACGGCGATGAGGCCGGCCCATAAGGGAGCCACCGCACTGGTACCACCGACGGCAATGGTCTGGCCGTCGACGCGGATGGTGTAGCCGGCAACAGGGTCCGCGCTGCCCGCCACGTCCGGAACGCCACGGCCGGAGCCGGCCGTGCCACCACTCCCAGAGCCGCCCGTTGGCTTCCGCTTTTTCTTTCTTGCCGCAGGGGCGGGAATGTTGGCGTTGGCTTGCCATGCGGGGAGGGGAAAGATCGTGGAGACGCCTCCGCCGGTTGCGCCCTCATTGGCCGAGAGCTCGTTCCAGACCACCTCTTTTGTAAGTGAGTTGCCGGACGCGGTGATTGTTGTTCCGCCGCAGGCGAGGACGTGAGGACTGGAAGCCGGGAAGTCGACGTGGCTGGCGCCATCGGTGACGCCATCGGTTGAACCATTGTCGCCGGCAGCGACGGTGATGGTGACGCCTAAGAGAGCCGCGGCCTGGCAGGCGCTATCGAGCGCCGTAAGGGCCTGCCGGGTCCATGAGGATTCGGGGCCGCCCCAGGAGATGGAGAGAACGCTGGGCTTGTTGGTGCTGTCGTGCACGGCCGTGGTGATGGCGTCGATGAAGCCCTGATCGGTGTTGGGTGCGAAGTAAACGACGATGTTGGAGCCGGGTGCGACGGCAGCCGCAATCTCGATGTCGAGCATGACTTCGCTGTCTGCGCCGCTGGCGGTGGAGGGCGAGTTTTTGCCTCCATCGACCGAGACACTCACGACGGCAGGAGCCTTCAGGCCGAGTGACTTGAAGTAGGCCGAGAGATCGGCGGTGCGATAGCCGCCCCCGAGCTCGATGAGACCGATGGTCTGGCCGGCAGCTGAGGCGTTGGCAGGGAACTGGTAGAGCTGAGCGATCTGTGGAGGCGTGAACGAGCCGCCGGTGGCTGCGGGGTCCGTGCCACCGGGTGTGCGAGAGTGCGCGATGCGGAACTGCGCGGCAGCCTGTGGGCGATCATCAAGACCGAGGACAGCTTCGACCAGGCCTTCGAGCGCTTGCGGGATGTAGATCGCACCTTCGCGCACGCGGTAGGTCTCTTTGCCGTGGGCTTGCTCAGAGAGCGTGACGCCGAAGGCTTGTTGAAGCTGGTCACGGGTTCCGGAGAGCTTGAGCGTGCGGGCTTCCAGCTGGGCGGGCGTGGCCTCGGCGGTGAGGCCGAACTGTTTGGCAAAGATCTTTACCGCTTTCACGGCCGCAGGATCGGCTCCGTAGTTCGCACGGAACTGGGAACGGCTGACACGCGCCTGTTCGAGGTCCGCAGCCGGAAGGGGCTGTTTGCGCCGAACAAGAACGGAGATGGTCAGCGGGGCGCGACTTGAGCGCTTCCGAGGTGCAGCCGTGCCCTGAAGATCACTCGGCGGCAGCGGCAGCCGCTCACTGCCAGGCAGCACGATACGAGCTTCTGCGAGGGCAGGCTTTGGATCGCGGGTGGGTGCTTTCGGAGCGGGAGGGATCTGCCTAAGAGGTGCGGCGGAACGCTTGGAAGCCATGGGGAGATGCACCTTTCGTGGCGGTTGGACGACGTGAAAACGAAGCGACGCGGTACCTCTTTGAGAGAGGCTAGCAGGCGCAGGTGTGGATTGGACTGGCAAGGAAGCGGGAGAGTTTGCAGAGGGGTACCCGGCATGCGCGGCGAACGCCATGCGATGCAGCCAGAGGCTAAAAGGGTGGCGTAGACTGGGCTGCACGTTCGTGCCCGGCCATGTCGGCGTGAGAGCGAGGTGCCTGGCAAGCAACCGGAGAGCTCGCGGATTTCAGATGTTCGCCCGGTGTAGGAACCAGAGGTCTGCTGGGCAACCGGCTGGCGAATCTCTGCTCATGCAGCGGTGAAAGCCGGGCGGTCTGGCGCTGGCTTCAGCAAGGGAGAAAACGGCTGAATCTGACGGCCGGGTGCACGGGCCCAACAAGGATTGAATGCAGACAGGTGGAGTTGGCAGATCGGCGGTGGATGCAGAGGGTGCCCCTGGCAAGCCCGTGTTTCCGGCTGGCGCGCTGCTGGCCTTTGGGCTGGTGACGGCGATCTTCTTTTTGTGGGGCATGTCGAACAACCTGACGGACATTCTGGTGCAGCAGTTCAAGAAGTCGTTCGAGCTGACGCTCTTCGAGGCGCAGCTGGTGCAGACGTCGGTCTTTGTAGCGTACGGAACGATGGCGGTTCCTGCGGCGCTGCTGATGCGACGCTTTGGATACAGGGTCGGCCTGCTGACCGGGCTGCTGCTCTTCGGCACCGGCACCCTGCTGTTCTGGCCGGCTGCTCTGGCCGGCCGTTACGTACCGTTCCTGCTCGCGTTGTTTGTGGTCGGCTGCGGCCAGTCAATTCTGGAGACGGCAGCTAACCCGCTCATCGCACAGTTTGGGCCGCCGGAGACAGCGGCGCGGCGCCTGAGCTTTGCGCAGAGCTTCAACCCGCCAGGGGCGATGATGGGCGTGCTGGCCGGGACGTGGTTCATCTTCTCCGGGGTGGAGCTGCCGCCGGCGCGGGTGTTGTCGATGCGCGCGAACGGCAGCTATGCGGGCTATCTGCACACGGAGATCATGCGCGTGGTGCCGGTCTATGTCGGGCTCGGCACGGTGCTGGTGCTGGTTGCCGCGCTGATTGCGTGGGTGCGGTTCCCCGCCTTTGCGACAGCAGGATCAAGGGACGAGAGTGCGAACGATCGTGGCAGCTTCCGTGCACTCCTGCGCTTTCCGCACCTCTTTTTTGCGGTTGTGGCGCAGTTCTTTTACATGGGCACACAGGTGGCGACATGGAGCACGTTCATCCCGTATATGAAGGCGTATACACCGGTGAGCGAGCGTACTGCCGGGTACTATCTCACCGCGAGCCTGGTAGCGCTCGCGGTCGGGCGCGCGGCGTCAACGTGGATCATGCGCTCCATTGCGCCGGCCCGCTTGCTTGTCGGGTACTCTGCCTTCAATATCTTCCTGCTCGCCTTTGCGGTGGCGAGGCCGGGGATGATGGGCGCGTGGGCGCTGGTCGGGACGAGCTTCTTTATGTCGATCATGTTTCCGACGATCTTCGCGTTGGGCGTGAAGGACCTCGGGCCGAGCACAAAGCTGGGCGGAAGCCTGATCGTGATGGCCATCCTTGGCGGCGCGGTCTTTCCGCCACTGCTGGGCGGAATCGTGCGGGCTACGGGCAGCGTGGCGAGCGGATATCTGCTGCCTCTGCTTGGATATGTTGTCGTTGCCGCTTACGGAGCGTTTGGGACCGATGTGCCGGCACGCAGGCTGGCTGAAGCGCCGCAGGTTTAACGACAAGTCACAGAGTGCGCCCGCCTGGTAGGTGCGGGCGCGAACCTCACTTTGCGCTGGGGGTGTCGTTGGCCGGGAGGTCGCCGAGAGCGTACTGGATGCCGGCGAGGACGTGCTCCATCATGGGGGTGTTCGCGTAGATGTGCTCGCTGTGGCCGAGGACTTCCATGAAGACGCGACCTTTGCCCTCGTGGCGGATCCAGCTGAGGGCGTAGTCGCCGTCGGTGCGGGGGAACTTCTCCTTGGCTTTGTCCTCGGCGCTCATCTTCGAGTAATCGACGCTGGTGAGGACGTGGACGTTCCGGCGGGAGAAGGAGTCCTGCACGAGGGTGTAGGTCTCATCGTGGATCTGGAACTCCTGGCCATTGAACATAGCAGTGAGCGGGCTTTTAGGATCGTCGAGCTTGACGGTGAGAAGCTGCGGATAGATCCAGTGAAACTTGAAGAAGCCGCCGACCATGGTGTTGAACGCGGGCCAGGTGCCGGTGGGTGGGCCGTTGGTGAAGGGTTCGGGCGAGTGATAGGTGTCGGCGGCGGCGTGGAGGCCAACGAGGCCTTTGCCGCCGCGGACGAAGTCGAGCAGGGCCTTGCGGCGGGCGGCGGTAGTGGGCGCATCGTTCGGGTCATCGAGGAAGTTCATGGTGGTGCTGTCGAGGACGATGGCGTCGTAGCCGGCGAGATTTTGGTCGGTGATGTCGGCCGAGTCGTAGGTGATGGTGGTGGTGTAAGCGCCGGTCTTTTCGCCCATGGCCTTGACGGTGGCGGCGGCGAGCGGGATGGAGGAGTGGACGTAGCCGGCGGCCTTGCAGAGGGCGAGAACTTTGCGGGGCTGCTTCGGAGTAGCGGGAGCCTTGGTGGGGATGCCGTCTTCCATTGCGACGAGATCTTCACGCTGGGCAGTCTGGATCTGGACGCCGTCCTTGATGCTTTGCGGGCGGGCGCCGCTGTAGGGGGCGGGGCCCTGGTAGGGCGTGGGTGTTTGAGAGAAGGCTGGAGTGATGAGGGAGCAGGCTAGGGCGAGGGCGATGGTGGCGAGACGTCTGCTCGGAGCGATGGTCGATCGGGTCAAGGAGAGAGTCCTGGGTTCAGAGGTCGGCGTAGGCTGCCGGCGCAACTGGGTCACGGTAGCGGGCGGTGGGATGGTCTGTCAATGACGTGAATCATGCGGTCCTCGATTGGCTGAGATCGTGGAGCTTAATCCACGCAAGCCTGAGAGCTGCGACGACCATCGCGTAGAACACGCACTTCAAGCCCAGAAGCCACGCACGACAAGCGCTGTCGGGCAGAGTACGGCTACTGCTATCTCCCAACCTCGACCGACCTCCACCTCGTTCATGACGGCTCCGAGGCTCAACAGCAAGGAGAGACCCCAGCGGGCCGAGAAGAGCTCCTGCTATCGGCCATGCCAGCGTAAGTCGTCTCATGGCAGCCTGCTCTCAGCCTTCCAGAAGCTGCGCAAGCGAGATCCGGCTCGCCGGCTGCCGGAGCAATGACAGCGGACACCTGCGGGACGATAGAAGAGGCAGGCAATGGCAGAGGCAGGTCTCTCCACTCCGCGTTGCTCTGGTCGGGATGACAGGGTTTGAAGACGAGCTTCAGTTCGGGCGGTTGGTTGGTAGAGAAGCAGATCCCTACGGGATGACAACCAAGAAGACGAGAGCAGAAGCAGATCCCTACGGGATGACAACCAAAGACGAGAGCAGAAGCAGATTCCTACGGGGTGACACCCAAAAGACGAGAGCAGAAGCAGATCCCTACGGGATGACAACCAAAAAGACGAGAGCAGCAAAGTTGGGCCGGCTATCTCAGTTCTGCTGCTACTTCTTCTGGTTGGCGGCGCGTTTGGCGAGGTCGGTCTGGAGGTTGAGGAAGCGGCGGATGCGGTCGATGGAACGGGGTTTGCCGAAGATGATGAGCGAGTCCATAAGAGGTGGGGACTGGGTGGAGCCGGTGAGGATGGCGCGGAGGAGCATGAAGTTTTCCTTGACCGGCCACTGCTTGAACTCGCCGAGCGTCTTCATGGCGGCCTCGATGCTGTCGGGCTCCCAGGGAGCGGCTTCGAGGGTGGTGAGGAGGTCGGCGGTGAAGGCGAGGGTGTCTTCGAGAGAGCGCTTTTTTGGGACGAAGATCTCGGGTGTGGGCATGATGTTGTCGGCGAGGAAGAAGTTCGTCATGTCGCCGAACTGGGCGAGGGTTTCGACGCGGTTCTGGATGAGCGCGGCGATGTCGCGGAGGTAGTCGTCCGAGAGCACGTTCTGGCGGAGGGCGGTGTAGAAGTCATCAGGCGAGAGGCGGCGGAGGTACTCGCCGTTGAGCCATTTGAGCTTGGTCAGATCGAAGACGGGGCCGCCGAGGGAGATCCGCTCGAAGCGGAACTTCTCGACCATGTCCCCGAGGGTGAAGAGGTCGCCCTCTTTTGTGTTCAGACCCTTACTTACGATCTCCTGCTCGGTGGGCTGGGCCATGCCGCCACCCATGAGGCCGAGGAAGTTGAGCATGGCCTGCGGGAGGAAGCCGGCCTCGAGATAGTAGACGAGCGAGACGGGGTTCTTGCGCTTGGAGATCTTGCTCTTGTCGGGATTGCGGAGGAGCGGCATGTGCCAGAAGCGGGGTTGCGGCCAGCCAAAGGCCTCGTAGAGGAGGACGTGCTTGGGGGTGGAGGAGATCCACTCTTCGGCGCGGATGACGTCGGTTATTTGCATCAGGTGATCGTCGACGACGTTGGCGAGGTGATAGGTGGGGAAGCCGTCGGATTTGAGCAGGACCTGGTCGTCGACGTTCGCGTGGTCGAAGGTGATGTCGCCGCGGAGTTCGTCGCGGAAGGTGGTCTTCTGGCCGCTTCCCTGCGGGACGCGGAGGCGAACCGTGTAGGGCGTTCCGGCGGCGAGTTCAGAGGCGATGTCCGCCTCGGAGAAGTTGCGGGAGCGGCCGATGTACTTGGGCGGGAGCTTGGCGGCCATCTGAGATTTGCGTTCGGCTTCGAGCTCTTCGGGGGTCTCGAAGGCGCGGTAGGCCCAGCCGTTGGTAAGGAGGATTTCGGCGTGCTGGCGGTAGATCTCGGTGCGTTCGGACTGGCGGTAGGGGCCGAAGGGGCCACCAACGTCGGGGCCTTCGTCCCAGGTGAGGCCGACCCAGCGGAGGGACTCGAAGATCATCTGCTCGGAGGTGGAGACGAAGCGGGTGCGGTCGGTGTCTTCGATGCGAAGGACGAACTTGCCTGCGCGCTGCTTGGCAAAGACGTAGTTGAGCAGGCCGATGTAGGCGGTGCCGACGTGAGGGTCGCCGGTGGGGGAAGGGGCGATGCGGACGCGTGTGGGGGCGGTGGCGGCGGGTGTGATGTCAGTCATGGCGATGGATCAGGCTCGATGGTAGCAGGGCGATACGCAGGGTCAGGGAACGTACGGCGCGGTGGCGAGGCCGACGGCGGAGTCGGCGCAGCCGTAATAAAGGAACCACTTGTTGTGGAAGAGGACGAGGCCTTCAGCGAAGGTGGTGCCGGCGGCGTACTGGCCTGTCTTCTCCCAGGGCTGTTCGGGTTTGAGGGCGGGCGTGTCGGCGCGGGAGAGGAGATGGGCGGGATTGTCTGCGGCGAAGACGGCTTCTCCGGTGGCGTAGGCGTTTGGGCCAAGAGCCCGGTCGCCGTGGGCGGGATCGTTCTTGCCGTTGTAGAGGACGGTGAGGCCGCTGCTGGTGAGGACGGGAGGCGGACCGACTTCGGGGAAGCCGGAGTCGAAGTGGCCGGCGCGTCGGGTGAGGACCTCGACCGGGGCGTGGGTGACTGGGTTCTCGACGGGTGTCCAGTGGATGAGGTCGGGCGACGTGGCGAGGCGGACGGTGATCTCGCCCCAGTACATCCAGAACCGGCCGTTGATCTTTGCGGCGACGAGATGCGGAGGCTGGCCGGGGTTCGTGACGACCGTGGTTACGATTCCACCGGACTTGTACTGCAGGTGGTCGTAGCGGCCGGAGGCCGAGCCGAGGAGGGCGGGGCCGTGCTTCTGCCAGTGGAGGAGATCGGGCGAGGTGGCGATGCCGATGGTGTAGGTCTGCCGGTTGTATTGGGTGTAGGTGAGGACGTAGGTGCCGTCTGGGGCTTCGACGAGGCGTGGATCTTCGACGCCGCCGGGCCACTCACGGGCTTTCTGGGCGTCGTCGGCGGGGAAGAAGACGGGCTCGGGGAGGCGGGTGAAGTGGAGGCCGTCGACGGACGTGGCGAGACCGAGGCGGGAGGTGTGGCCGCCGATCTGCATGGTGCCGGAGTCGTCTTCGGCGCGGTAGAGGACGAAGACTTTGCCATTGCGGACGATCGCGGCGGGGTTGAAGGTGTGGAGGGCTTCCCAGTGGACGGGCTGGTGGGTGATGGGGTCGGGGAAGGTGG
The DNA here is from genome assembly GCA_903642235.1 of Acidobacteriaceae bacterium. Taxonomy (GTDB): domain Bacteria; phylum Acidobacteriota; class Terriglobia; order Terriglobales; family Acidobacteriaceae; genus Edaphobacter. The sequence goes on from CAHJWL010000009.1 coordinate 41,838, forward strand.
AGGCGGGTTGGGGAGAGAGGACCGGCGCGGAGAGGGGGCGGGTGAAGGGGCCGAGCGAGGGCGGTACATTTTGCGCCTGCGCTTTGCTGATGCTAAGAAAGAGGAGCGCGAGAGAGAGTGTGCCGGTGGTACCACGTGCTGGTCTATGCATGTCCCTCCCCACCCCCCAGTACTTCTTATGCAAAGTCCTCAGAAGACTGGAGTTGAGTTTGTACCTCAGACCTTCCAGAAGTTCGCCAGATCAGAGTATGCCCACCCGCAATGGCTTGTCGCCGGAAGTCAGCTCTGATGGCTGCGAAGAAGAGATGCAGCATCAGATCACGCCCAATTAAGCAGGTTCCGTGGCTGCCCTTTTGCGAGGCTCAAGCGGGGCATAGCGATCTTATGGCGAATGAGTCAACCCCTGCCTCCTGATGTGATTGTAAGCAGGAGAGAGGTGACGGTGCGCCACCAAGGCTGGCTTGCCTGTCGCCGGAGTCGCACTGCGGATTACGCGGGCTGAGGTGCGCTGACTTCCTCCGGGTTGGCGATACCTACGGCCTGATGGAGGTACTCGGTGCTAGTGAGCTGGTCGAGGAGGAAGGCGGCGACATCGGCCCGGGTGATAAAGCGAACCTTTTCGGCGGATTCGGGCGAGACGACGCGAACGCCTTTGGGATCTCCGTCGCGGAGACCGGCGGCGCGGACGATGGTCCAATCGAGGGGGCTCTGTTCGACGGCCTGCTCCATGGAGGCTTTGTCTTTCATGACGCCGCGCAGAAGGGTGGGCATGATGAAATGCTTGTAGAAGTCGTGGACGTTGCGGGTGCTGTCGCTTTCGCCGATGGTGGAGATGACGAGCAGGCGACGGACGCCGGCTTCGGTCATGGCGGTGATGACGTTGCGGGCGGTGTCGGTCTCGAGGGTGGTTTTGAGGAAGGGTATGTGGCTGCCGAGGGCGTCGATGACGGCGTCCTGGCCTTGGAGGGCGGCGAGGATGGAGGCCTGATCGCGGGCGTCTCCGGATGCCAGGCGGACGTCGGTGCGCTGGTACTCGTCGGGGCTGTGGACGAAGGCGGTGACGGTGTGACCGCGGGTGAGAGCTTGTTCTACAAGGGCGCTGCCGGTCTTACCGGCAGCGCCCAGGATCAGGACGTTCATGGGAGGGCTCCTGCGGATGGGATGCCGGCGGAGGCGGTTGAGCGTTCTGGAGGGACGGGTGATGGATGGTTCCTGCGGGAGGGCAAAAAGCAGAGCCAGGGTTTTCCGTGCCGCCGTGTTGAACAGCAGATCCCTACGAAATGACAACACAAGAGGCTATTTGCTGTGGCTGCTGTGCTGATGACGAGAGTCATGACGACAACGAAGCAGATCTCTGCGGGATGAGAATGAAAGAGTCCGGGATTGCTGCTGCGTGCCTAACAGCAGATCCCTGCGAAATGACAGTGAAAGAGCAAGAGGGTTTGCCGCCCGCGGAAGAGCAGATGCGTACGGGCGGCAGGAAAGAGAGTTGTCGCGGTGCTCGTTACAGGGTGAAGGGTGCGCGGTAAGGTGGGTCGAGCAGGGCGATGGCGCGGTCGGAGCCTCGGGTGAGGCGGCCGGCGGCGGCGTTCCATTCGAGAGCCTCTCCGGTGCGGATGGAGATGCAGCCGAGCATGAGGGCTTCGACGATGGGCTGCTCGAAGGTGTAGTTAGCGCGGGCGGCGGCACCGCCGCGGCAGGCGGCGATCCACTCGCGATAGTGGGCGGCGTCTCCACCGCTCGCGCTTGAGCCGAGCTCCGGGCGTTCCAGTGAGAAAGGGACGGGACCGACGGGTTCAGGTGGAAGCGGCGAGGAGAGTTTGCCCTCCGGTGTGAGCAGGCGGGGAGACTCGCCCATGAAGCCGGTAAGGAGCTTGCCATGATCGCCGGTGTAGAGCACGCCCTCCCCGTTGATGCTGAGCTGAGCATCGGGTGGGAGCTCGACCGGACGGGCGGGTTTCAGGCCGCTGTCGAACCAGTTGAGAGAGATGTCGCGGCGGGCGCCGGTGGCGGGGAAGTGAAGATGGACGGATGAGGCGAGGGGATAGCTATCAGGGTAGAGCTGAGAGGTCGTGGCCTCGATGCGATCGGGGGCGCCGAGTTGGAGGGCGCGGGTGATGGTGTCGAGACCGTACTCGCCCATATCGCCGAGGGAGCCGCAGCCGAAGTCGTACCAGCCGCGCCAGATGAAATCGAGAAAGGCACTGTTGAAGGAGCGCAGCGGAGCGGGACCGAGCCAGAGATCCCAGTTGAGGTAGTCCGGAACAGGCTGGACAACGGTCGGTGTGGGGATGCCCTGGGGCCAGAAGCCGCCGGGGCGACGCGTCCAGATGTCAATCGTGTGCACGGGACCGATGATGCCGGAGGTGATGAGGTCGTGGACGCCCTTGGACTCTGGCTTATCGGAGTTGAAGATGGAGACCTGGGTGGCGCGACCGGTCTCGCGGGCCACCTGCGCCATGCGCCGGGACTCGCCGACGCTGTGGGCCATAGGTTTCTGGCTGTAGACGTGTTTGCCGGCGCGCATGGCAGCGATGGCGATGAGCGCGTGCCAATGGTCGGGGGTGCTGATGATGACGGCGTCGAGATCGTGCTCTTTGGCGAGGAGATCGCGGTAGTCCTCATAGGCTTTGCAGCCGGTTGAGGATGCGGTGCCGCGGGCCCTGGCGTAGAAGTCATTGACGACGGACTGGGCGATGTCGCGCCCGGCGGCAGGACCGAGGAACTTGTCACCCCAGGTGGGGTTCTGCAGGACGGTACGGACCTTCTTGCGAAGCTCGTCACCGCTCCAGTCAATGTAGTCGTCCGAGCCGCGATTGCAGTCGCAGACGGCAACGATCTGGACCTCGGGAAGGCGGATGACATCGAGCAGCACGCGCATGCCCTGTGAGCCGACGCCGATGCAGGCGATGGTGAGTTTGTCGTTCGGGCTGTGGGGGCGGGTATTGCGGGCGAAGGCGTGTGGGGCGAGAGAGAGGGCGGCGGTGGAGAGGCCGAGATCGCGAAGAAGATCGCGGCGAGTACGAATGGACATGAAGGCTCCCGTGCAGTGCAGGAGCAGAGTACAGGCTGCGAGCGAAGGTGTGAAGGGGACTGCTTTAAGGCTCGATGGCGAACTGCGGGGAGGGCTCAAAGGCGGGCCGGGTAGCGGGGTCTGCGGCGAGCTCGAGGACGAGACGTTCGAGGACGAGGCGCTTGGAGGTGGGGGAGGAGCGGAGCTCAAGGTCGGCGCGGGCGATGAGGCGGAGCGCGCGGGTGAGATCGCGGCGCGAGCGGTAGCGGCGGGCCTGGCGAATAAGGTCTTCGGCGGCGAAGGGGGGCATGCGGAAGCCCTGCCAGAGCACGCCCCAGATGGCGCGGGAGTCACGCACGTTTTTCTCGAGGATGATGAGCATCTGGCGGAAGGTGCGGGCGAGCATGAAGAGATGGCCGATGGCGGCGTCCTCGCCACCGTCGGAGGCGTTGAGCAGGCCGTGGAGGAGGACGATGGCGCGCGGCCGGTCGTGGGCGGAGATGGCGTCGGTGAGCTCGTAGAGGGAGCGCTGCTTGGCGGCGAGGACCATGGTTTCGACGTCGCCGAGGGTGACGCGGGCGGAGAGGAGTTCGGATTCGAGCCCCGATGCCGTGGAGCGGGAGGGCGCCGTGATATAGAGCAGGAGTTTTTCGACCTCGCTGGCGATCAGCATCATGTCTGCGCCGAGGGCGTCTACGAGCTCGCGGGCGGCTTCGGGGTTGAAGCGTACGGACTGCTGCTCGGCGTGGGCGACGATCCAGCGGGCGGCATCGCCTTCGTCGACCTGCGCGAGCTCCACGATGCCGCACCAGTCTCCAAGCGTCTCGCGGATGCGGTCGAAGCGCTCCTTATCCTGCATGTCCATGCGGCGGAGATCGGTGGGGAGATGGAGGTGATCGGCGACGAAGACGAGCAGGGCCTGCGGGTTGGGAGAGCGGAAGTAGCTGTCGATTGCGTCGAACTCAGCTTTCTTTGAGCCGCGAGAGTAGAGGCTCTTCAAGCCACGCAGGAAGATGACCTGGAAGGGTGCCATGAGGGAAGGAGTCTGAGCGCGATCAAGAGCTTCGAAGATGCTGAGCTCGGCGAGGTCGAGGTCATGCAGGCAGAAGTCGCGCAGGCTGGGCGGCGCGAGGGCGTCCAGCACGGCTTTGCGGCAGCGGTCCTGGAGAAACGTTTCGTCACCGACGAGGACGTAGCCGGGGCGGAGGCTGGGAGAGGAGACCTCTGCGGCGAAGCGGTCTGAAGCGCCGAAGGACTTTAGACCGGGTGTGGCGGAGGATTTCAGGGCTGGCGGCATCACGGTCTCTCCAGGGTGCTTAGAAGCTTTCCAGCATCTCGCTGACGACGGCAGCGGCAAAGGAACGGGCGATGCGGTTGACGGCGGCCCCGTCTTCCTGGATGAAGGTATTCAGGTCGGTGGTGGACTGATACTGCTCGCGATAGGTGAGGGCATCGTTCTCGTAGAGAACGCGATGGGTGCGGGTGTCGGTGAGGACGATCTTTGCGGTGATGGTGAGGAGATAGCTGGAGGTCTGGCCGGAGAGCGAATCGTAGGTGAGGGGCGCCGCGGTCTCGGTAAGAATGGTGCCGGAGAGGAGGGCGTCGGTGGCGCCGGTCTGCTGATTTTCGATGCGGTAGCGGGTGCGGGCGTTGAGCTCGCGGATGACGGCCTCCGTAAAGGAGGTCTCCGTGTGGAAGTTGAGGACATGCGTAGCAAAGGTTGGAACGGCGACGTTGCGGGTGCCTGGAGGCAGATGGGTTGCAGAGCGTGCGGTGTGGTAGCCACAGCCTGCGAGCAGGAGAGCAGACACGATGGCTGGAAGGTGAAAGAGGGGACGCATTCTGATGGGTCTATTGTCGCATCGGGAGCCGGGCAGAGCGGCGGGCTGCATGACTCCGCGGGACGGAGTTTCTGCTGTGTGGGACGAGCAGGACCGGCGAAGAGAGTGCAGCATGCCAGAATGAATTATGCGTCTGGCGTATCTGGAATGTTTCGCGGGAATCTCGGGTGACATGCTTCTTGGCGCTCTGCTTGACGCGGGTGTTGAGCGCGCGGTGCTGGAGGGGGCGACGACCGCTCTGGGGCTTGGCGCGAGTCTGCGGGTCCGGACGGTGGATCGGTCGGGGATTACGTCGACCAAGGTGGACGTGATCAAGGACGGCAGGCTGGCCGAGGAGAACGGGCGCGAGGAGCAGGGTGCGCATGCGCACCAGCACCAGACGAAGACGCAGCATCTGCACAAGGGCGGCCATGGTCAGCAACGCGACGAGCAGGAGGCGGGCCTGAACCAGGTTCACAGCCATGAGCACAGTCACAGCCATGAGCATGTGCGATCGCTGCCTGTGATTCGTGAGCTTATTCAGAAGGCGGGGCTGGCGGAGCCGGTGAAGGCGATGGCGATCCGGACCTTTGAGCTTCTCGGAAGATCGGAAGCGAAGGTCCACAACGTGCCCGTCGAGGCGATTCATTTCCATGAAGTTGGGGCGGTTGATGCGATTGTCGATATTGTGGCCGCGTGTGCCGGGATCCAGTCATTGAACGACATGACGATGCGGGAGACGGGTGAGGCGCTCGAGTGGCATTGCTCGCCCTTGAATGTGGGCGGAGGCATGGTTGAGTGCGCGCATGGAACCTTCCCGGTGCCGGCGCCGGCGACGGCCGATCTGCTGCGCGGGCTGCCGACGTACTCGGCGCATAGACAGCAGGAGCTGGTGACGCCGACGGGAGCGGCGCTGGTGCGGGCGATCGCGCCGCAGTTCGGACAGCAGCCGGCGATGCGGGTGGAGCGGATCGGGTATGGGGCGGGGGGACGGGATCCGGAGGGCTTCCCGAACGTGTTGCGACTTTCGCTGGGGGAAGGGACGGGAGCCGCTCTGCTGCCGGATGTTCCGGAGAAGAAGGGAAACCGGCCGGCGGCGTCGATGAGCGGAGATCGGGCGACGGTGACGGTGCTTAAGACGGCGCTTGACGACAGCAGCCCGCAGGTTCTGGCGCATGTGATGGAACTGGCTCTGGCGCGCGGTGCGCTTGACGCCATGACGACGGCAGTTGGAATGAAAAAGGGCCGGCAAGGGACGCTGCTGACGCTCCTCTGCCATGCGGCCGATGCGCCCGGGTTAGAAGACCTGCTCCTGCGCGAGACGAGCACGCTCGGGGTGCGGAGGCGCGAAGAGGAACGATTGTGCCTGGATCGGACGTCGGTCGCGGTCGAGACGAGCTTCGGCTCGATCCGGGTGAAGGTCGGAAGGCTGCGCGGCGAGGAGTTGAACGCGCAACCCGAGTTTGAGGATTGCCGGATGGCGGCGACGCACTTTGGAGTTCCGGTGAAGCGCGTTCTGGAGGCGGCGGTCGCGGCTTATGCGGCACGCGAGACGACGCCCGAGGCTGACGCCGGTAGAGGGATCGAGAGCTCGAGCAGGTGAGTGGGCCAGCCGCAGGTTGCCATCGCGGTGAGCAGGTGCATCCAACGAAAGAAAACAAGTACGAAGCCAAGTAGAAGGAGCCCAGCATGGAGCGTCGTGATTTCTTGAAGAGTGCAACAGCAGCCGGAGTGGCGGCAGTGGCGGGTACAGGTGGAGCACAGACGGCGGTAGCAAAGCACACCGTGGTGAAGCGGCCGGAGGCTCCGGGGATGCTCTATCGCGAGTTGGGAACGACAGGGGAGCGGGTGTCGGCGATCGGCATGGGCGGATTTCACCTGGGCAAAGGGGAAGATGCCGCGGCGATGATTGCGCTGGCGCGCAAGGGCATCGACTCCGGCCTCACGTTCATGGACAACTGCTGGGACTACAACGACGGGATCAGCGAGGTGCGGGTCGGGCAGGCGTTGAAGGATGGCTACCGGCAAAAGGTCTTTCAGATGACGAAGATCGATGGCCGCACCAAGGCGGAGTACAACAAGCAGTTGGAACAGTCTTTGGGCCGGTTGCAGACCGACATGATCGATCTGGTGCAGTTTCACGAGGTGATCCGGCTGGACGATCCGGACCGCATCTTCGCGGCGGGTGGAGCGATCGAAGCGGCAGTGGCGGCCCGGGATGCAGGGAAGATTCGCTACATCGGCTTCACCGGCCACAAGGACCCGCTCGTGCATCTGCGCATGTTTGAAGTAGCGGAGAAGCATGGCTTCCACTTCGACACGGTGCAGATGCCGATCAACGTGATGGACGCACACTTCCGGTCGTTTCAGCACGAGGTGATGCCGGTTGCGAAGAAGCAGGGTACGGGTGTGCTGGCGATGAAGACCTTTGGCGACCATTACATCCTGGACAGCGGAACAGTGCAGCCGATTGACGCCCTGCACTACTCCTTAACGTTGCCAGTTTCGGTGGTAATTACGGGCATCGATTCGGACAAGATCCTGGATCAGGCGCTCACGGCGGTGAAGACCTTCCAGCCGATGTCTGAGACACAGATCGCGACCCTGCTCGGGCAGACCAAGGAAGCGGCGATGACGGGTAAGTTCGAGCCGTTCAAGACGACTGCCCATTTTGACGGGACAGCGGGCAATCCGAAGTGGCTGGGGTAAGAGGACGACGAGAACGCAATGGCGCGCCTTCCTGGTAGGTCTCCCTGTTTTTTCCCCAAGCGTGTCGTTTAGTGGGGATTGTGTTTCGCGAAGATACCCTCGCCATTGCAACAGCAATTGACGGGGTCGCATCCGAATGCTGACAGGATCGAGGGATTTCTTCTATGAGCAAAGTCACGCGTGTAGTGCTGGCCGCAATCGGTACTCTTGTGCTGCTGGTCGTCGTCGCAGTCGTCTCGCTGCCGCTTTTTCTGAACGCCGACAGCTTTCGAACGCGCATAGAGACAACACTCTCGAAGTCGATGGGACGCAAGGTCACGATCGGCAAGCTGAATCTATCCGTCTGGTCGGGCGGCCTGGTTGCGGAGACTGCAACGGTCGCCGACGACCCGAAGTTCAGCATGCAGCCGTTCATCCAGGCACAGAGCGTCAAGATCGGTGTGGAGATCATCCCGCTGGTGCTTCGGCGTGAGATCCACATCCGCAGCTTCCTGCTTGAGACACCGAAGATTCAGCTGCTGCGCGGGACCAATGGAACATGGAATTATTCGTCGATCGGCGGCGCTCAGAGCAAGTCCAGTACTCAGGACGCAGAGACGAAGCAAGCCTTTCCTGATCTGACCGTCGGACACATTGAAGTCGAGAACGGGCAGATCACGGTCGGAACGGGCCCCGGCACAAGCACCACCCCGGCCGCACCGAATCGGGTGTATGAGCAGGTGAGTCTGGACGTGAAGAAATTCGGGTTTGCGAATGCCTTTCCCTTTACGGCGTCGGCGCACCTGCCCGGCGATGGAGTGGTGACGCTGAATGGAAGCGCCGGGCCGCTGAATCAGCAGGATGCGGCGGCTACGCCCTTTACGGGTCATCTGGACATCAAGCATATTGATCCACTGGCAGCAGGGTTCGTTGACTCGTCCGCGGGTATCTCCGGCACGGTAGAAAACCTGGTGCTGGACGCAGCGTGGAGTGGAACGCAGCTGCATGTGACGAAGCTGCTGGTCGATACACCCCGCATCACAATTTTGAAGAACACGGCGCCAAAGCCGGTGAAGCCAGCAGCGAACGCAGAGGGGTCCTCCATGCTAGAAAATCTCTCGGTGGATGCTGCCGAGGTGAAGAACGGAACGGTTACGCTGACGACTCCCGGGCAGGCCGGAGCACCGGCGGTTTACCAGCAATTGAATGCGAGCATTACAAACCTGACGCCAAAGAGCTTCTCCCCTTTTTCAGTGAGCGCGCAGCTACCGGGCGGTGGAAGTCTGAATGCCAACGGGAAGGCCGGGCCCTTTGACCAAGTGAACTCAGCCGCGACTCCGGTAGATGCAACGGTGTCCCTGAAGCACGTAGAGCTTGAAACGAGCGGCGTTCTTGCGCCGGACGCGGGCATTAACGGCCTGGCAAATCTGGACGCAAAGGTGCGGTCGAACGGAGAGACACTGAACGCGAATGGGACGGCCCATGTCGACGGAATCAAGCTGGCGAAGAACGGCCGGCCCTCGGCAAAGCCGCTGGACGTGCAGTTCACGGTAGCGCAGGATGAGCGCGCGATGAAGGGCACTCTGCAGCAGGGAGTGATCCGTATCGGAAGTGTTGCAATTAATCTCGCAGGAACGTACCAGACAAGCGGACCGACGACGGTGTTGAACATGAAGGTCAACGGGAATGCGATGTCGATTAACGAACTCGAGGCATTCCTGCCAGCGCTCGGTGTGACTCTGCCGCAGGGATCGCGTCTGCAGGGTGGCACGATCACCACGAACCTTGCTGTTTCAGGATCGACGGCGCGACCGACGATCAGCGGACCGGTTCAGCTGAGCAATACGCAGCTGGCAGGTTTTGATCTTGGGGCGAAGCTGCAGACGCTCTCCAAATTCACTGGCGGACGCCTTGGGTCGGCAACGGGCTCCGGGACGAACGTGCGTTCACTCAGCATGGTCGTGGATGAGGCGGGTGGGGCGATCCGGACGGACAAAATCGCGCTTGATGTTACAGGGGTAGGAACAGCGACGGGCGCGGGCAGCGTGAGTGCCGCAGGTGCGCTGGACTACAACGTTATTCTTAAGCTCACGGGCCTGACTGGTGGTGGTGGAGGGGCTACCGCAGCGCCGGCGTCGAGCGGCGGAGGTGCCGCGGGCGGCTTGGCAGGGCTGGCTGGAGGCTTAATTCCTGGCGGCGGGGCGGGCGGAGCAGGGCTTGGTGCGGTCAGCGGATTGGCGAGCGGATTGCTGAAGGGCGGCATCCCGGTGGCGATTGGCGGAACCACCAGCAATCCGACCTTCGCGCCAAATCTTGCCGGCCTGACCAAGGGGCTGGGAGCCAGCGCGGCACAGGGGCTGATCAGCGGGAAGAGTGGAGGTCTGCTGGGCGGCAAGACGGGGCAGGGTCTTACAACACCCGGCAAGTCAACCAAAGACTCCGTGGGAAACGCACTCGGAGGCTTGCTCGGCAAGCACTAAGGCGGACGATATACGCACGCACGCCGCGACATCTCCTGATGTCGCGGCGTTTGCTTTTAGAGTTGAAGGCGAATGCGAGCGCGTGTGAGAAGAGCGGCAAGGCTGAGCATAACGGCTGTGAAGAGACAGGCGCGCGCCAAGCCGGGCAGGCCAAATGCGAAGTGGGTGCGGAACCAGGTAGTCGCAGTGGCGGCCAGGGCGAAGTAAACGAGATCGGGAAGCAGGTAGGTCAGCAGCGTATTGGATCCGGCAGGCAGAAGGAATGCCGCCCATGCGGAACGGCGCCGTACGTCGCAGATCCAGTAGAGGAGGGTGAAGACGGCAACGCTGGCGGCGATGCTCCACAGGCTCCAGGTTGGCGTACCGCGGTTTTTCGAGATGCCCAGCGGAGCTGCAAGAAGGCCCGCCACGACGGCGGATAGGGCGAAGACCAGACCGGCTGTGATGCGGTGCCATGCAGTTTTCAGCTTTGCTGAGAGCGGCCCGAAGAAGAGGCTCGAGGTGATGATGCCCGCCATGGCAATGGCAGCCATGGAGCCATTGCTGACGGGCCAGACCCACATCGAGGTGCGGTCCGGGAAGAGCAGGAGTCTACCCGCAGAGGCGCAGCAGAAGCCGGTGAGTGCGAGAAACCAGACAAAGGGCGCCCACGCCCAACGGCGTGTGAGGAGGTAGAAGAGCGAGACGCAGAGATAGGTGAGGCCGATTAGACCGAGGATTTCGGGGTAAGAGAAATCGATCCAGGCGACGTGTCCGTCGCGCGCAATGCGGCGGAAGAGAGCCGCCATGGCAAGCAGGAGAACCACGCCGGACGCGCGCATGCCGCGAAAGAGATTCTGATGCCGTGTCGCACGCGGGTAGACGGCCCAGACGAGCATCGCACCAAAAAGCGCGAGCAGGCCCCAAACATAGGTGTTGAGGCCGTGCATTTGCGCGCTGCTTCCGACGTCTGTGTTGGCAAGGATAAGGCCGAAGACGGTGAGCGCGAAGGTGCGCAGAAGTATGTGGCCGATGAGATGGGTGAGGGATGGATCCTTCCGGAGGCGGCGTTCGGCCGCGAGCGGCAGAGCCATGCCGAGGATGAAGAGGAAGGCAGGAAAGACCACGTCCACGTAAGTCATGAAGTCTTCCTGGGTGTGGGCATGGTAGGTCCAGCGCGGCAGGCCGCGCACACTCGAGAGATCGTTGACGAAGATCATCAGCAGCATGGTGATGCCGCGGAAGATGTCGATCGACAGAATGCGATCAAAGGCCATTGGATCGCTTGAAGGCACCGCGGCGGCGCTAGCGGGTAGCGGCATGCGTGGACCCGGAGGTGCTTGGCGCGGCGGTGTGGCGCATGCCGGCGACGATGGTGTTCAGGAGTTCACTCTTCACATCTTCAGTGAGCTCCCAGAACATGACGCCGCCAAGGCGCTGATCGAGGACGAAGCGGCATTTGCGGGCGAGGGACTGTGGGTCCTCGTAAGAAATAAAGGTCTTTGTGTCCGGGTTGTAGAGCCAAGGCACCGAGGCAGCGGCGTCCCAGTATCGGGTGTAGCCCTGCCGGGTGAGGTCGACAAGTGCGCTGTAATCATGAAAAGTGCCAGTAGGTTTTGTGCCGGGCTGGAAGAGGCCGTTGTTCTGCGATCCGACGCTGTCCCACTCTTTGCCGTAGAAGGGGAGGCCAAGCAGCAGCTTGGACGCGGGTACGCCCGCAGCCTGGTAGGCGCGCACGGTGCGTTCTGCAGAGATCGCCTTAGGATCGGCAGGATCGGTGAAGAGCGGCGCGTGATTGCCGGAGATCTTGTCTTCGTCCGGGCCGTAGTAGTCATAGGTCATCAGGTTGACGGTGTCTACCAGGCGGCCGACAGCAGCCATCTCGGTGTGCTCGATGAAGTCAGCGTTGCCACCGACGGCGACGGAGAGGAGAAGGTGGCGATGCTGCAGCTTCTCTTCGTGATCAAAGCGGGCGCGCAGATCGCGCAGCAGAGCGGTGTAGTTCCGCTTGTCTTCCGGACGGAAGGTATTGCCGGCTCCGACCAGACCGGGGTACTCCCAGTCGATATCAAGACCATCCAGCTGGTACCGCGTGATGAAGCGAACGACGGAGTCAATGAAGCGGACACGGCTGGCGGCGGTGAGCGCCATGTCGGAGAAGCCGCCCGAGCCGCCCCAGCCGCCGACCGAGACAAGGATGGTAAGGCCGGGGTTCTGCTGTTTGAGCGAGACGAGAAGGGCGAAGTTATCGGCGTCGAAGGCGGACCCTTCGACCATCTCGCCGTTCTTGACAGAGGAGAAGGCGTAGTTGATGCGCGTGAGCTTGGTGACCGGCACGTCGGCTGCTGTGAGGGCGTGCTTGGGATTGAGATACCCGACAATCTGCTGCCCTGCCCGCGTCCGCGAGGCAGGGGATGGCGGGGCGGCATAGCTGAGCGCGGTTGCAGCGCAGAGAGCGGAAGCGACGCTGACACGAGCTATCGAAGCGAGGGAGAGATCCGTCATAGGAGGCATAGTTCCGGGAGGCAAGGTGGAGTGCGGCGTTCTAAGGGATTGTACCGAGTCTGCAGGGGGCGGCTGCGAGGCGAGCGTCGTGCTGCGACGAGGGCCATTACCGAGAGGGATGCCTGTGTTTGATGAGCCTGCCCGCGGGCGCCTCCGGAACGTAGTCTTGGACGAGAGATCATCGAGGAGTTGGGCCAGAGATGCGGATGTGGATGGGAGTTTTGACGGCGGCAGTGATGGTGCAGGGAAGCCTGGCGCTGCGGGCGCAGACGGCGATCTATGCGGAGTTTACCGGCGGCAAGATACCCGCGGCGAATACTGACTGGATGTATGGGCCGACGATCGGGCTATATCACGATAACGGGCTGGGGCTGATCGCGCTTGGCTATGACGTGCGCGGGTCGTTTCTGCGGCGCGGCGACACCCATGGCGCAGGCAGCAATGAGTCGTTGAACTCACTCGAGGGAGGCGTGCGCCTGGCTGTGACCCCGCATGTGCTGCCCATCAAGCCGTATGCCGAGGCTCTGGTCGGGTATGGTGGCCTGACGGTAGGGCAGGGGATAGCACGGCAGAGTGCAAGCCATCTTGCCTATCAGTTTCTGGGTGGGGTGGACTTCACATTCTTTCCCAGGCTGGACTGGCGGGTGGTTGAGTTCAGCTACGGTCGACTGAGTGGACTGGGCGATACCTATGCGCCCAAAACGATCAGCACAGGGCTGGTGTTTCGCCTGCCCTGAGCGTCCTTGCGGAGGGGCTTTCGGGGCTCGTTGCGTGCTAGCCTTAAGAGACCATTATGAGCGAACAAACGCTAACCGAGACGGCGGCGCCGGCCCCAGGCCACGCTTTGAAGTACACACGCAATAATCCCTTCCATGCCACGGTGCTGGTGAACGATCTGCTGACCGGCGCGGGCTCGGAGAAGGAGACGCGCCACATCGAGTTGTCGCTCGACGACGGCATGCAGTACACGCCGGGCGACGCGGTCGGGATCATTCCGGAGAACCGCCGGGACGCTGTGGATGAGGTACTGGCTGCGCTGAAGTACACGGGGTCGGAGCGTGTGCTTGATCACTACAAAGTTGAGATTGACCTGGAGGAGGCGCTGCGGACGCGGCTGGCCATCGGCAAGCTGACGCGCGGCAGTGTGACGCAGTTCGGCAAGCTGGCGCCCGGTCACGCCGGGTTGAAGGATCTGGTTGGACCGGACAACAAGGCACGTGCGGAGGAGTACTGCTGGGGCCGTGAGTTTGTGGATCTCGCGACGGATTTCCCCGGCGTGGTCACACAGCCGCAGCAGCTCTTCAACGTGCTCTCCCGCCTGACGCCGCGGATGTATTCGATCGCGTCGAGCCAGGCGCTGCACGCAGACAACGTGCAGACGACGGTGCGCGTGGTGCGCTACGAGTCGCATGGGCGCGAGCGGCAGGGTCTGGCGAGCGGACATATGGGCGACCGGGCGCCGGTGGGCGCAACCTTCCCGATCTTTCTGCACGCGAATGCGGCGTTCCGGCTGCCCGAGGATTCAACGACTCCGGTCATCATGATCGGGCCGGGAACAGGGATCGCACCGTTCCGGGCGTTTCTTGAAGAACGCCAGGCAACAGGACAGACGGGGGATAACTGGTTGATCTTCGGGGAGCAGCGGCGCGCGCTGGACTTTCTTTACCAGGACCAATTTGAGGCTATGCACCGGGATGGTCTGCTGGCGCGCCTTGATACTGCCTTCTCACGCGACCAGGCAAAGAAGATCTATGTGCAGGACCGGATCGCGGAGAATGCGGCCGAACTGTATGCATGGCTGGAGCGTGGCGCATACTTCTATGTTTGCGGCGATGCGAGCCGGATGGCGAAAGATGTGGAACTGGCGCTGCTCGACGCGATCGCGCAGGGGTCAAACGGGACGCTCGAGCATGCGAATGAGTATCTGGCGGAGATGAAGAAGGCGAAGCGGTACCAGCGCGACGTGTACTAGACCAAGGATGGGTCAAGAGAGAGACAGAGGCCGCCGGTCAGGGCGGCCCCCTCTCGTCCGACAAGAGTAGGCATCAGACGCGGTGAACGTCTGGCCGCCAGGCGGAGATCGCTTGCTTGATCTGCTTTGGCGTGAGGTTTTCACGCAGCGTTCTGTCGAGCAGGGTGGAAAGCTCGGAGTCCGGCGCAAAACGCAGGGCGATGAGGCTGGGGAGAGGAAGAGTCCGCGAGGCGGCGAGCTGCGAGGGAGAGAGAAGTGTCTGATAGCGGAGCTGCTCTTCAAGGCGAATGATCCGGTCCTGCACGCGGAGGGGGTTCGTGCGGGCTCTCAGGCTGCTGACGACGAGCGCCGCGGAGACGATAACAAGCCAGAGACGAAGCGGAAGACCCGGGCCATGGCTGACAAAGGCCCAAATAATCGCGACAAGTACATTCAGAACGAGGATCAGAATAGAAGGATGATGAAGTGAATCGACCCGGGCGTGATTCTTGAGAGTCTGTGACTGCGGCATGCGGAAGATCCTTTCAGGGCTGCGCTGATCTTACGCGTGAGGCTGCGCAGGCTGACCGTGCGATAGCCTGAAGAGATGGACGCGACAGAGAAGCGCATCGGCGTGCACCTGGGGACAGCGGGCGGCTGCTGGACGGCGGTTGAACGGGCGGTCGAGGCTGGGGCGAATACGTTTCAGATCTTCAGTTCGAGCCCGCGCACGTGGAGAGCGGCGCCGGTGAAGCCGGAGGATGCGGCAACGATGCGGTCGCTGCGGGCAGAGCATGGTGTGAGCCCGCTGGTGATCCATGCAAGTTATCTGATCAATCTCTGCTCACAGACCGAGAGTGTGCGGGCGAATGCCACGACGGCATTTCGCGGCGAGGTGGAGCGAGCGCTGGCGTGGGGGGCGGAGTTTCTGGTGCTGCATCCGGGGAGCTGGAAGGGACTGACGCGCGATGAAGGGTTACTGCTGGCGGCACGAGGTATCGAGCGGGCGGTGGACGGTCTGGATCTGACGGCAGGCGGGCTGCGGGTGTTGGTGGAGAACACAGCGGGCGCGGAGTTTTCTCTTGGCGGGTCGCTCGAACAGGTGGCGGAGCTGGTGGAACGGCTGCAGGCGTGTGTGCCGGTGGGTGTGTGCCTGGACACCTGCCATCTGCATGTGAAGGGGTATGACATCGTCTCCGACGACGGCTGGATGGCGACGGCGAAGCTGATCGAGGAGACAGTTGGGTTCGACGCCGTGAAGGTGTGGCACTGCAACGACGCGAAGGCGGCGATGGGTTCGAAGCTGGACCGGCACGAGCATATTGGCGAGGGGACCGTTGGCGCGGCGGCGTTCCGGCGGCTGCTGCGCGACGCAAGATTCGCGCATGCGGCGTTTGTGGCGGAGACTCCGGTCGACACCCCGGGAGATGAGGCGCGGAACGTGAGCGCGCTGCGGGCGCTCGCGGCGGGGTAGAAGGCCGCGCCGCAGGCCGGACCGGAGGTCTTTACAATTGAGCAGATATGCAACGGATTGACGACCAGCAGACGACAGAGCCGCAGCGCTACACGCCGGCGGAGATTGAGCCGCGATGGCAGGCGCGATGGGATGCGGATCCGTCGCTGTATGCAGCGGAGCCGATCGACTCGGGGAAGCCGAAGTATTACTGCCTCGAGATGCTGCCGTACCCGAGCGGGCAGCTGCACATCGGCCACGTTCGCAACTATGCGATTGGCGATGCGCTGGCGCGCTATATGTGGATGCGCGGGCACAATGTGCTGCACCCGATGGGATGGGACGCGTTTGGGCTGCCGGCGGAAAATGCTGCTCTCAAAAACAAGACGCCACCGCGCGCGTGGACGCTGGCAAACATCGCTGCAATGCGCAAGCAGATGCAGCGGCTTGGGCTGAGTTATGACTGGACGAGTGCACATTCGCCCGAGGTGACGACGTGTCTGCCGGACTACTACCGGTGGAATCAATGGTTTTTTCTAAAGATGTTTGCGGGTGGGCTTGCCTATCGGAAGAAGAGCAAGGTGAACTGGTGCCCGCAGTGCCAGACGGTGCTCGCGAACGAGCAGGTGATCAGTGGAGTTTGCTGGCGGCATGACGACCAGACGGTGGAGCAGCGGGATCTGACACAGTGGTTTTTTCGCATCACGCGCTATGCTGATGAGCTTCTGCGCGGGCTGGACACGATGGAGGGCTGGCCGGAGAAGGTTCGCACGATGCAGGCGAACTGGATCGGCCGCAGCGAAGGCACGTTTGTGGACTTCGACGTGTACCAATGCACGAATGCGTTGAAGATCATGGTGTTCACGACGCGGGTAGATACGATCTTTGGGGCGACCTCGATTCAACTGGCGCCGGAGCACCCGATCGTGGCGCATTGGGCAGGCTTTGACGAGGCGCTGGCGGCCGAGGTTGAGGCGATGGTGGCCGAGCAGAAGGCGGCCAAGGAGGCCGGCGACATTAGCGGCATCGCAAAGCGCGGCGTGGCGACGGGCCGCTCGGCAGTCAACCCGTTCAACGGGGAGCAGGTGCCGATCTGGGTGGCGAATTACATTCTGGCGGACTACGGCACCGGCGCGATTATGAGTGTGCCGGCGCATGATGAGCGCGACTTCGAGTTTGCAACCAAGTACGGCCTGGAGATTCGCCGGGTCATTGCCGAAAACGTTGACGAGACACCGGAAGCCCTCGAGCTGCCGTACACGGGCGAGGCGGAGGCGGTGCTGATTGAGTCCGGTGAGTGGACGGGCGAGAGCTGCCTGGAGGCGCAGGAGAAGATGGCGGCGTTTGCCGAGCGGGGAGGATTTGGACGCGCCACGGTTACATATCGCTTGAAGGACTGGGGTGTGAGCCGGCAGCGCTACTGGGGCACACCGATTCCGATGGTGTACTGCGAGCGTGGACATGACGGCCGTGAGCCGGGTGATCCGCGGGTCGAGCCGGGCGGCGTGGTTGCACTGCCGGAGAGTGCCTTGCCGGTGCTGCTGCCAGAGCAGGTGGAGATTACGCAGCAGGGCGGGTCGCCGCTTTCGCGGGTTGACAGCTTTCTGCATACGACGTGCCCGGTCTGCGGCGGACCCGCGCTGCGCGAGACCGATACGATGGACACCTTTGTCGATTCGAGCTGGTACTTCTACCGGTACACGGATGCAAAGAACGATCGTGCGCCGTTCGACGCGGCAAAGGCGAAGTACTGGTTTCCGATCGACCAGTACATCGGCGGTGTGGAGCACGCGATTCTGCACCTGATCTACTCGCGCTTCTGGACGCGGGTGATGCGCGACATTCAGCAGGCGGATGGGTCGGGACTGGTCGAGAACAGCGAGCCGGCAGAGCGGCTGTTTACGCAGGGCATGGTGATTAAGGACGGCGCGAAGATGTCGAAGTCCAAGGGGAATGTGGTCAGCCCGGACCTGATGATTGAGCGCTACGGCGCCGATGCGACGCGTATGTATGCGTTGTTCGCGGCGCCGCCGGATCGTGATCTTGAGTGGCAGGAGGACGGCGTTGCCGGAGTGAGCCGGTTCTTGAGCAAGGTGTACCGACTGGTGATGAAGTTCGCACCGGCGCTTCGCGAACAGCAGCACCAAGAGGCTGTGTCAGGCACGCAGAGTGCGGACGACCAGGTGCTGCTGCGAAAGCTGCATCAAACAGTCGGCAAGATCACTCAGGACTTTAGCGGGCGATGGCACTTCAATACCTGCGTGTCTTCCATCATGATTCTGGTGAATGAGATCGCGGCGCACGAGGCAGCGATCGACGCCGGCAGAGTGCGTCTGGCAACGATGACCGAGGTCCTGCGCGGTCTGGTGCTGCTCTTGGCTCCGTTTGCGCCCTTCCTGGCAGCGGAGTTGTGGGAGGCCATGGGCTATGAGGGCGCGGTGTTCCGCGCAGGATGGCCGGTGGCGGATGCGGAGCTCGCAAGGGAGCAGTCGCTTGCAGTGCCTGTGCAAGTGAATGGCAAGCTGGTGCTCGTCATCTCCGTCCCGGCAGAGAGCGATAAAGAGACGATCAAGGCAGCGGCGATGGCAGAAGAAAAGGTGCGCGCACGGCTGGAGGGTAAGGTGTTGGCGAAGACGGTGGTCGTCAAGGGCAAGCTCGTGAACTTCGTGGTGCGCTAGTGGACGAATGGCCGAAGCACGGTCTGGAGCAGGAGCCGACCGGCCGCAGCAGAAGCACGCCGCTGCGTGGCACGCAATCCTTTGTGCGCGTGATGCAGTGGTGCTGGCAGCACCCGAGTGTGACGGCGCTGGAGGTGCTGTGGCGATGGATCTTCGGCTCGTTTGCGTTGTGGATTCTTGGCACGCAGGGCTTGAAGATTGTCTCGGATGTACTGGGCGGCAAGCGGGATCTGAACAGTCTTGTGACGCGGCTGGGCCTTGACCAGCTGAGCCTGACAGATCCGACAGGTGCGGCGAGCAGGCTGGCAACAGACCTGGGTCTGCTGCTTCCGCCTCTGCTGCAGACCGCTGCCTGGGCGGCTCCTCTTCTGCTGGCAGTGTGGCTGCTGATCTCGACCATCGGGCGATCGCTGGTGCTGCGGCGCGTGGACCGAACCATACGGATTCGGCCGTGGACGCTGGGTGTTCTGCAGCTTGTGCGGGTTCTCGCGCTGGGGACGAGTCTTCTGATCTGGTTCGCCCTGGTGCGGTGGGCCGGTGGGACCGCGATCTCGGCGCCGCTCGCGGCAGGCGGCCAACCACAGCTGGTGGAATACTTCTCCCTCGTGATTGTCGGAACGCTGTCACTGTTCTCGCTCTGGGCGATTGGGAGCTGGGCCTTCTCCCTTGCGCCGTTGATCGCGATGCGCCGCGGTCTCGGTGTTGTGGACAGCTTGCGAGCCTCGGTCGATCGCGGGCCGATCCGGCTGAAGCTGGTGGAGATTAATCTCGTCATGGGCATTATCAAGATCGCCCTCATCGTGCTGGCGATGGTGTTCTCGGCATGTCCGCTGCCGTTCCAGACGGTGATCACGTCAGACTTCCTGGTGAACTGGAGCCTGGGGGTCGCTGTGTTGTACCTGCTGGCATCAGACTTCTTCCACGTGGCGCGGCTGGTTGCGTATCTGGAGCTATGGTCTGTCTATGCTGAATCAGAAGGCAGTGCGGGCGCGTCTTCCGGCTAGTGTCTCGTCCTCTCTCTGGACAATTTGTATTCCCAGCTGTGACACTGAGTTACTTCTCTGAGGGAGCAAGCCATGTCATTCGGAATCTATGCGGTCGGGTACCTCGTTCTTATCGCCGGTGTTCTCTATCTCGCGCACGTGATGCGCATTCCCGAGAACTACATCATTGCGATCGGGGTCATTCTTCTTGGTCTGGGAATCGTGTCAGCGGTGCAGAACACGCGGCGCAAGGATCCGAACTAAGCTGCAGGCGAGGTGTGCGGCGGCTTGGATACACTGAGGATGTGCCTACCTCTACGATCGTCATTCTGGACTTCGGGTCACAGTACACGCAGCTGATTGCCCGTCGCATACGGGAGTTCAACGTCTTCTCTGTCGTGCTTCCCTGCACAGTCGGGCTCGATCAGGTGCGGGCGCTCGCGCCTGCGGGAATCATACTTTCGGGCGGACCGAGCTCGGTGTATGACGCGGATGCGCCGGCCGCGGACACGGAGGTGCTGGAGCTGAACATTCCTGTTCTTGGCATCTGCTACGGTCTGCAGTTCATGGTGCATCACCTCGGCGGGACAGTGGAGTCTGCGGCGCGGCGCGAGTACGGGCATGCACAGGTGGAGATCGTCCGAGAGACGAAGCTGTTTCGCGGTCTCGAAGGCGAGCTCGATGTGTGGATGTCGCATGGTGATGAAGCGAAGATTCTTCCGGAGGGCTTTGTGCTCACGGCACAGACGCCCAACGCGCTTGCAGGCATTGCAAACGAAGAGCGGAGGATGTGGGCCGTGCAGTTCCACCCTGAGGTTGCGCACACGCGTCAGGGAACGGAGCTGCTGAAGAACTTTGCGCTCGACATCTGTGCGGCAGAGCCCAACTGGACGCCGGAGCACTTCATTCAGGCCACGATCGAGCGGGTGCGCGCGCAGGTCGGCGAGACGGGGCATGCGATCTGCGGACTCTCTGGCGGTGTGGACTCGAGCGTTGCAGCGGTGCTCGTGGCGCGTGCGATCGGCAATCGCCTGACATGCATCTTTGTGAACAATGGCGTGCTGCGAAAGAACGAGTTTGCGAAGGTGCAGCGCACGATGCGCGAGTCGCTGGGGCTGACTGTGGTCGCTGTCGATGCAGGGGAACGGTTCCTTGCGAAGCTGTCCGGAATCACGGATCCGGAGCAGAAGCGGAAGGTGATTGGCAACGAGTTTATCGCGGTGTTCGACGATGAAGCGCGAGCGATTTTTGAGGCTGAAAAGAGCGCCGGAGAGGAGATCGCATGGCTGGTGCAGGGAACGCTCTACCCGGATGTGATTGAGTCAAGCAGCGTGCACGGACCGTCGCACACGATCAAGAGCCACCATAATGTGGGCGGGCTGCCGGCGGATATGAAGCTGAAGCTGATCGAGCCGCTGCGGGATCTGTTCAAGGATGAGGTGCGGCGGATCGGCCGCGACCTTGGTATGCCGGCCGAGATCATCGAGCGGCAGCCATTTCCCGGGCCGGGGCTGGCGGTGCGCATACTGGGTGAGGTAACGGCTGAACGCGTCGCCATGCTGCAGGAGGCGGACGCGATCGTGGTGGAGGAGATCAAGGCAGCAGGGCTATACAGCAGGGTGTGGCAGAGCTTTGCCGTGCTCCTGCCGGTGAAGTCCGTAGGCGTGATGGGCGATCAACGGACGTACGCGAACGCATGCGCGATCCGCGCGGTGGAGAGCGAGGATGGCATGACGGCGGACTGGGCGGCGCTGCCGGAGGCTGTGCTGCGCCGCATCTCCAGCCGCATCGTGGGTGAGGTGCGAGGGATCAACCGGGTGGTGTACGACATTACGTCAAAGCCGCCAGGAACGATCGAGTGGGAGTGAGCCTGCGGGTCGCGGCGAGGTGGCTGCGGCGCAATCAGCAACCGCTAGCCGAGTTCATCCATACTGTTCACGCCGAACTTCAGGTACCACGGGCTGGCGGCTTCGAGGGCCTTGTTGACGTTCTGGATGTTTTCGACGCCTTTGGTGTTGAGCCAATCTTCGAAGGCGGTCGGACCCTGCTTGGCGTAGACCGCGATGCCGTCTTTCCAGGTGGCCCGGCCGCAGAGGACGCCGTTGAACTGTGTGCCGGCCTCGGCTGCAAGGCCGAGGGTTTCGACGAAGACGGCGTTCGAGACACCGGCTGAGAGATAGATGAAGGGCTTGTGGGTCATCTGCTCGGCGTTGCGGAAGTGTTCGATGGCCTCGGGGCGGGTATAGGCTCTTTCGCCGCCGTAGGTGTGGGTGCCTTCGACGAAGCTCATCTCGACCGGAACCTCGACCTTGAGAACGTCGATGTTGTAGTGGTCTTTGCCGAACTCGGCCATGGAGCCGGAGACGATCGAGGGCTTTTTGCGCGCGTAGGCCAGGGATTTCTCATCGCCGCCCTCGGCGTCGTAGCCGACGAACTCGAGAAAGAAGGGGATGTCGTTAGCGCGGCACTCGTCACCGATGCGCTCGATCCAGGCATGCTTAAGATCGTTGATTGCGGTCTTTTCGAAGGGAGTGTAGTAGAGCAGGACTTTGACGCAGTCCGCACCAGCTGCGCGGAGGCGCTGCACGCTCCAGAGATCGAGGAGGTCGGGGAGGCGGCCGGGAGTGGCGGAGTCATAGCCGGTCTTTTCGTACGCCAGCAGCAGGCCGGCGTCGTTGCGGTGCCTGATGGCGGACATGCCATATTCAGGGTCCAGCAGGATCGCGGAGGCGTGGCGCGTGAGCACGGACGTGACGAGGGTCTTGAACTCTTCCAGATCATGCGCGTCGGACGAGGCGCCACGCGCTGTGGCGAGAGACTTCTGCAACGATCCGCGCTGGTCCATGGCGGCTGCGGCAATGATGCCGTGCGCGTTCGAGACGGCCTTCAGGCCTGCAAGTTTTCCGGGGGTCAAAGATGTGGGCACAGCGGGAAATCTCCTTTTCATGGGATTAGATGCGAGTTGGAGCGGGCGCCTTTGCCGGCGGCCGCTGGTGCGGGTGTCTCTAGCAACCGAATTACCTGCTCCCCTACCCGGGGGTCCCAAAGTCTTGATCAATGGAGCTTAGCGTGGCCGAAGTACGGTACTTGTCCGCCTGTCGTACCGGGTTTCCGCTTGAGGCAGAGAGGATTCCATACGGATGCAAACTTATTGCGAGAATAGCAGGATGGAGGAATGAAGTACGCTACGCCACTACCCGCTTGTGAACGCGGGACTGTAGATCGCATTCCGCGGGGGTGGGATGGATCGTCTATGTAGATGCGCCACGTTAAGTGGCCCGGGCAAATAGGGATTGTTCCCGTGGTGCAGAGAACTTGCGATCGCTGCTTCGGTCGAGATGACGGCAGGATTTGGAACAGTCAGGACGCAGTTCGGGTGTTAGCGGATGGGGTGCAGGGTGCGTCTCCAACGGGTTTCGTCGAAAAAGTGGAGGGTGGTGTGGAGGGTTGAGACGACGCGCTCGGCGGGTGAGGTTTTGTTGGTGTCGTCCTCGGGGGTGTTGAAGGACCAGTAGACAACGAGAGAGCGACCGATGAGGTTGCCCTCGGGGACGAGGCCCCAATAACGGCTGTCGTAGCTGTTGGCGCGATTGTCACCCATGACGAAGTAGTGGCCGGGCGGGATGACGAGATCTTCGCCCTGAAGGTGGGCGGGGAGATCGACGGACCAGGTGGCGGTGGCGGCGGCGCCGGTGCTGTTGCCGGGCGGGATCGCTGGGAAGTCGTCGTTGTAGGGGTTATAGTTCGCGGCGGTGGGTTGCGTCGCAAAGGGCTGGGCCTGCGCGACGCCGTTGCGAAAGAGGATTCCGTGGCGGAGGTGGATGCGGTCGCCTGGGATGCCGATGACGCGCTTGACGAGGATGTCGTGATCGCCGACAGCGTTGGGGGCGGGGCGGAAGAAGACGACGGGCTCGTCGCGCTGGAGCGGGCGGTAGGGGACGAGGCGAGCCCAGGCGGTGGCTGGGGCGAGCGAGGCCCGATCGACGAGAACGTGGTCGCCTACGAGGAGGGTGCTGGCCATAGAGGCTGAGGGAATGACGAAGTTCTGCACGCTGAAGGTAATGAAGAAGAGCCAGATTGCAATCAAGCCGGCGAAGGAGGCAACGGAGGTGAGGCCGGTCTCTTTCGGGGGCGTCTGCGCGGTGTCGTCGGGTGTCGGCATGGGGCATCCCTCCAGGTGAGATGAGTAGGCTAGGCGGCGGCGATGGCAGCGGCTTGCAGATCAAAGAGCTGTTCGATGCCGGACTGCGCGAGATCGAGCATACCGTTCAGCTCGGCGCGGCTGTAGGACTCTTTTTCGGCGGTGGCTTGCGTCTCGACGAGCCCACCGGAGGCGAGCATGACGACATTCATATCGACGGTCGCACGGGAGTCTTCCTCGTAGCAGAGATCGAGCAGCAGGTTGCCGTCGACGATGCCGACGGAGGTGGCGGCGACGCTCTGACGCAGAGGCGAGCTCTTGAGGGTTCCGGCGGCGACGAGTTTATTGAGAGCGATGGCGAGGGCGACGGCGGCGCCGGTGATGGCGGCGGTTCGGGTTCCGCCGTCGGCCTGGAGGACGTCGCAGTCGAGAATGATGGTGCGCTCACCGAGAACCTTCATATCCACCACGCCTCGCAAGGAACGGCCGATGAGGCGCTGGATCTCATGGGTGCGTCCGCCGATCTTGCCGCGTTCGCTTTCGCGGGCGGTGCGGGTGAGTGTCGCGCGGGGGAGCATGCCGTACTCCGCTGTGACCCAGCCACGGCCGGAGTTTCGCAGCCAGCCGGGCACGCCCTGCTCGACTGTGGCGTTGCAAAGCACGCGGGTGTTGCCGGCTTCGATCAGGGCAGAACCTTCCGCGGTGCGGACGTAGTTTGGCGTGATGCGGATGGCGCGAAGTGCATCGGCGGCGCGATTGTCCGGGCGGAAGAGGGCAGGAGCGGACGCGTCTGAAAGGGGCGAAGCCGTGGGCATGAAGCGATTATAGAAGGCAGGCGGCGGGCGGTCGGCATCACTGCAGGGGCATCTGCCGTTTGCTATTCTGAGCCTGATTGGAAAGTGGGTGACGGGTATGGCAGAAGAGGCAGTCCGAATTACAGTACGGCCGAATGGGCCGCTGCGGGTGGAAGGACACATTATTTTGCAGGACGCTGATGGCAAGACATGGGATCTTTCCGGGAAGCCGGCGGTCAGTCTGTGCCGCTGCGGCTTGAGCGAGAAGCGTCCCTTCTGCGACGGCTCGCACAACAAGGCCGGGTGGCAGTGCCTGGCATCCCCGGGGAATCTCACTGGACAGTAAGGCAAAGGAACGGCAGAGCGCCGACGGCGCTGAGGAGATGCGGGTGGGCAAGGTTGTGCTGAGGTGGAGTGCTGCTGTGTTGTTCACCGTGACCGCGACGGCAGGCCTGTGCTCTGCGCAGAGTGTCGCGGAGGCACCCGCGTATACCAGGAGCGAGGCGATGGTGCCGGTGCGCGATGGTGTGAAGCTGCATGTTGTGCTGCTGCGGCCTGCCGGCTCAGAGACGCAGGGCGACGCGCTGCCGTTCCTGATGCAGCGGACGCCCTACGGCGTGGACACCGCGACTTCGGAGCAGGTCCACAAGCAGAAGCCGGAGCTTGCTGCCAGCGGATACATCTTTGTCTTCGCGGATATTCGCGGGAGATACAAGAGTGAAGGACAGTTCGTGATGAATCGTCCGGTGGTGGCGCACACGAGCAAGAACGATGTCGATGAGACAACCGACACCCGCGACACCATCGACTGGCTGCTGAAGAACGTTCCACATAACAGCGGCAAGGTGGGTGTGTACGGGATCTCCTACCCAGGATTTCTGGCGGCGATGGCCGGGATTGACGCGCATCCGGCAGTGAAGGCGATCAGCCCGCAGGCGCCGATGACGAACGTCTGGCTGGGCGATGATTTCTTTCACAACGGCGCCTTCCGAGAGACCTACGGATTTGACTATGTGCAACAGCTGGAGGCACAAAAGACAGATGTTCGGGTGCAGTCGAAGGAGGACACCTTTGACTTCTTTCTACAGAACGTGAACTTCGAGGGCGCTGCAAAGGCCGCGGGGATGGCTGGCCTGCCGACAGCGATGCGCTTCCTGAACGAACCCGCTTATACGAGGTTCTGGCAGGGGATGGCTGTGGAACAGCGACAGACGAAGGTAGAAGTTCCAACGCTCGAGGTCGGCGGCTACTGGGACCAGGAAGACATGTGGGGACCGCAGGCCGAGTACGCCGCCCTGAAGCCGCATGACGCGAAACAGCAGGTCTTTCTGGTTCTTGGTCCATGGAATCATGGAGGGTGGGGCGGCCCTGCCCGCACTCTGGGGGCGATCGACTTCGGTGAGCCGACCGGTGAGGAGTACCGCACGACGATCGAAGCGCCGTTCTTTGAGCTCTACCTGAAGAGCAGACCGGGATACGCGCTCAAGGACGTGGCCAGCTTCCGCACAGGCGTGAACCAGTGGAAGCGGTACGAGGCATGGCCGCCGAAGCTGGGTTTCACGGCGAAGAAGCTGTTTCTTGCACCTGAGAAGGCGCTGACGCTGGTGCAGCCGACAGGCGTGTACGACACGAAGGCAGCGGCGTACGTTGCTGATCCGGCAGATCCGATTCCGTACCGGCATCGGCCGGTGCAACCCACCTACGGAGAGGGATCTACGTGGAGAACCTGGCTGGCGGAGGACCAGAGATTCGTCAGTGGGCGGAAGGATGTTGCGAACTTTCAGACGGCACCGCTCGATCGCGATAACACCATCACGGGTGACATCAAGGCCGATCTGTTTGCCGCGACCACCGGAACGGATGCGGACTGGGTGGTGAAGCTCATCGACGTGTACCCGGACGATGCGCCCGGCGCCATGGCCGGGTACCAGCTGATGGTGGCGGAGGAGATCTTCCGCGGACGCTACCGGAAGAGCTTTGAGCAGGCGGAGGCGGTGAAGCCCGGTGAGGTCGATGAGTATCGCTGGAGCCTGCATGGCGCCGACCACACGTTCCTGAAGGGCCATCGCATTCTGGTTGAGGTGCAATCGAGCTGGTTCCCGCTCTACGACCGGAACCCGCAGACCTTTGTTCCGAACATCATGTCGGCGGCGGCGGACGCCTACAGACCGGAGACGATCTCGATCTATGGCTCCGAGAAGTACCCCTCGCACATCGAGTTTCTGGAACCAAGCGAAGAGGGCAGGTAGAGCGGGCATGCGAGAACAGGCAACAGCGCCGATCCGCACGATCAGTTCGCGTGAGGTGTATCGCAATCCGTGGGCAAGCGTGCGCGAGGATGTAATTGAACGCGCCGATGGGCAGCGCGGGATCTACGGCGTCGTCGACAAGGATCCGGCGACGATCATCCTGCCGATCGAACGCACGGCGGAGGGCGAGTTCGTCTATCTGGTCGAGCAGTTTCGCTACACCGTGCAGGAGACGCTGATGGAGTTTCCGCAGGGTGGCTGGGAGCGGCCGGACATCGATCCAGAAGAGCTTGCGCGCGGGGAGTTGCAGGAGGAGACAGGCCTAACGGCAGGGAAGATGACCCATATCGGCGCGCTGTGGATTGCGTACGGTGTGATGCGGCAGCGACACCATATCTTTCTTGCTGAAGATCTGCGTGCAGGTCAGACGCATCGGGATCCGGAGGAGCAGGATATGGTGGTGCATCGCGTCCCGGTCGATGAGTTTGAGGCGATGCTGCTGGACGGGCGCGTGCAGGACAACTGCTCAGCTGCTGCCTGGGGTCTCTATCTGGTCTGGACGCGCCGTGGACGGCCGACGCAGCAGACACGCCAGGCGTAAGCCCGGTGCTCCAGGGATGAGCGCTGGGCAGGATCTGCGGCAGAGAAGCAGATCCCTTCGGCATGACAACCAGAGCAGTGGTACGGTTGCTGCCGAAGAGATCCTGAGAGCTTGTTGGGTGCGATTAGAAGGAGTTGTCGGAGGAGCTGTCGTCTGACATGCTGTCGCCGCCGTCATCGAAGCTGCTGTCGTCTGTGTCGCTGGTGTCGTTGAAGGCGCTGTCATCGCCATCGTTTGGTGAGGCGTCATCACCTGAGGCGGCAAGGTCGTTGTCATCCGTAAAGGCGTTGCTGCCGGGATCATTATTGTCCTTGGAGCGATCATCGTCTACGAACTGGCTTCCGCGATCGCCGGCTCCGCGGGCGTCGTCTCCGTAGTAGTTGTTGACGATCTCCTCAGGCCTTCCGGCTCCGCCGCCCATACCGGTCGCAGCGTTGCCGAAGCCGTGCATAAGCGACTCCACGCCTTCAAACGCGAGAGCACCTGCGGCTACACCGGCCGCGGTCTGCATGGCGCCGCGCAGAAAGCCGCCGCCCTGGGATGGCGGGGCGACCTGCGGGCTGCCGTAGGCCGGTTGTGCGGCGTAGCCAGGCTGGGCGTAGCCGGTCTGCGTGGGGTATCCGGGAACCGGTGCGTACTGGCTGCTCGCCTGTGCCTGCGGTGGAGGCGGGGCGGCCGAGCGGTCAGAGCCGCCGCCGCCGAACAGGCCGCCGAGGAAGCTGGTTGCCGGCTTGGGATGCTGTTGCTGCGCCTGCATCTGCTGCATCTGTGACTTGAGTGTGGAGAGCTGCTGCTGAGCCTGATCGAGCGCGTACTGCTGCACCAGCACGGTCTGTGACAGGATGTAGAGCGCATCCGGAGTGCGGCCAAGGCTCCCCTGCAGCAGGCGCTCGGCATCAGCATCCTTTTCAGCCAGCTGCGTCTTCTGTACGCGGTCGATCAGACCGTTGATCATGCCTTGCTCTTGTGGCGTCATTGCTTGCTCCCTTGCTCCGTGGCTTTTTGGCCCGTGCAGAGTATAAACGCGGGAGAGAGGCTTCGGGGTACCGCCTGAAGCAAATGCGGAGTTGCTCGCTGCGTTCAGAATGACAAAGCAAGGACAAAGGCGAGAAGCAGGTTCTTCGCTGCGCTCAGAATGGCAAACAATGAAAAAGCTCAGAACAACAAACAAGAAAGCACAGAACAGAAGACAAGGAAGTACAGATCGGTGCGGAAGTTTCTCTCGACTTCGCCCCAGGTTAGAACGACAAATCTCAGGAGTATCGCGCTCAAGGATGCTGCAGGCTGTTTAGTGGATCGTTTTGGCGCGGCGGTTCATAAAGTCCATCAGAAGGTACGAGCCGAGGCGCTCGGGGCTGGTGAAGTAGGCCTTGCCGCGGCACATCGCGCTCATCTTCTGGACAAACTGCATCAGCGCGAAGTCCTCCGCGAGCATGAAGGTGTTGATCATGATGTTCGAGCGCTTACAGCGGGAGACCTCCTCAAGCGTCTCCGAGATGACGAGCGGATCGAGGCCGAAGGCGTTCTTGTAGATGCGGCCGTCGGGAAGTGTGAGTGCGGAGGGCTTGCCGTCCGTGATCATGACGATCTGCTTCATGTCCTTGGTCTGCCGGGCGAGGATGCGCTGGGCGACGCGCAGGCCTTCGCGGGTATTGGTGTAGTGCGGTCCGACTTTGACGCGGGGCAACTGCGAGATCGGGATCTCTTCGGCGGAGTCGTGGAAGAGAACAAGCGACAGAGTGTCGCCGGGGAACTGGGTGCGGATGAGGTGGGAAAGCGCCATGGCGACACGCTTCGCGGGGGTGAAGCGATCTTCCCCGTAGAGGATCATAGAGTGCGAGCAGTCGAGCAGGACAACGGTGGCGCAGGAGCTCTGGTAATCCGCCTGATGCACGTGCAGATCGCTGTACTCGATGTTGAGCGTTCCAGGATGCAGCGGATCGGGCGTGGCGTTATAGCCCTCACGCGCGAAGACGCTGTTGAGGGTCGCGGTGATATCGAGGTTGAGCGTGTCGCCGAACTCGTAGGCCTTGGTTGAGCCGTTGGTCTCGACGCCGGAGGCCTCATAGCGGGTGTCGTGCTTGCCGAAGTTTGAGCGGCCGAGCGGCCCGAGCAGTTCGCGCAGGGCCTTATACCCGAGAAAGTCCATGCCCTTGTCGGTGACCTCGAACTTGGCATCGGTCTCGCCGTCTCCCTGTTCGCCCTGCCCCTGCTGCGGCTGTTCCGCATTGAGCAAGTTTTGCTCCTGCATCTTGGCGATGATCTTGTCGATCAACTCTTCGATCTGCGGTTCGTCGAGCTCGTCAAACTTTTCCTGAGCTTCGTCATCGAAGAGCTCACCGGACTCGAGTGCCTGCCGGATGGCCTCGCGCAGGTTGTCCATGGTCTGGTCGCCGTCGAACTGCTGAAAGCGCGACATGGGGTCCTGGAAACCGGAGTCCAAAAAGAAGTCAGACAGTGCCTGCATCAGGTCTTCAAGACCGACGGCTGAGGAGAGATCCCCGTTGAATTTTGTGTAACGCGTTCGCTTCATAGCTCAACCTGCCTTTGTGTCTTGTCGTGTCTTTGGAACTCCAAGAGGATGAGGACGAGCGGCTCCGAGGCGCCAACTCTCCCTAGTCCAGCGCTCTAGTTGAAGCCACGACGGGTCCGGTTGCGGCTGCTCGATTCCTCACGGACCTGATCGCGCATCTTCTCGCCGTACTGCGCCGCCTGGTCGTTACGCTGCTTCTTATCGGCTGCCGAGAAGGCACGCTCTTCGCTGCGGCTGATGCGCTTGTGGGCGGTCATTCCTTCGAGCAGGAACTCGGCAGCTGAGACAACCACCTCCGGGGAGGACTTTGCGGTGATCTCAAGAGGCGACAACTTCTCAAGCAGACCCTGAATCTGCTTGAGTTCCCCAAAGCTCGCCTCTGACGCCTGCGCGTCAGTCAACTGCACAGTACCGCCGAGATTGAACCACTGCTCGATCTGCTGCGTGTTGGTCTCTGCGAAGTATTGATCGAAGATGCTGGCGACGGAGTTGCGGATGATCTCGCGGATGACGGTATCCGCACCGCGCATCTCGCCCTCGTATTCAAGCTCAATCTTGCCGGTAATGCCGGGGAGAGCGGCGTAGATGTCGCCAACCCGTGGAACAACCGTAGCCTCGCCATGGATCAGCGCGCGGCGTTCCGCATTGGAGACCACAAGCTCCATGGTTGAGATCGGCAGCCGCTGCGAGACACCGGAACGCTTGTCTACCTTCTTGTCGTCACGCGCTGCGAAGGCCACGGTCTCGACGATCTGACGGATGTAGTGTGGGATCAGGATCTGCTGGATGATGTAGGCTTCTCCGGTGGCGGAGGGGGCGTAGCTGCGGGCGGTCCAGGCCTCCTGCTCGGTGATGCTGATGGCGTCGTCAATCGACTCCGGGTAGTGTGTGCGGATCTCTGAGCCGATGCGATCCTTGAGCGGCGTCACGATCTTGCCGCGTGCGGTGTAGTCCTCGGGATTCGCGGAGAAGACGATGGCGACGTCGAGCTCCAGGCGGACGGGGTAGCCCTTAATCTGAACATCGCCTTCCTGCATGATGTTGAAGAGGGCAACCTGGATCTTGCCGGCCAGATCCGGAATTTCATTGACGGCAAAGATGCCGCGATTGGCACGGGGCAGAAGGCCGTAGTGCATGGTCAGCTCGCTGCCGAGTTCGTGGCCGGAGCGCGCGGCCTTGATCGGATCGACGTCGCCAATGAGATCGGCCACCGTGACGTCGGGCGTTGCGAGCTTCTCGACATAGCGATCCTGCGGAGTCATCCAGGCGATCGGCGTGTCATCACCCAGGCGCGCCAGAAGGTCGCGGGAGAACTTGGACAGGGGCGCATACGGATTGTCGCGCAGCTCGGAGCCGGCTACAAAGGGTGCAAAGGGATCGAGCAGCGTGGTGAGCGAGCGCAGGATGCGGCTCTTCGCCTGACCGCGCAGACCAAGCAGAATGAAGTTGTGGCGAGAGAGCACGGCATTCACAATCTGCGGCACGACGGTATCGTCGTATCCGATGATGCCGGGAAACAATGCCTCCCCGGTGCTCTGGATCGATCGCAGCCGCGTGATTAGATTGTCGCGCAGCTCGTCCTTGACGCTACGCGCCACGCGGTCCGGGGTGTAGTCACTTGCGCGCAGAGCGCCGAGAGTCTTCGGCAGGGAGTCTGGAAGGGTGTTGATCGCCATAGCGAAAGTATAGAACTCCGGCAAGGCGAGCACAGCTGTATGCGCCCTTGCGTGTGTGTGGGATAGGGCATTTCCGCCTATAGTGTGCGCTGTTGCGCGTCGCAGGCGCCGGTCTCCAGAGTTTGAGGACGGCGCTAGAAGCGGCCGAGACCTGTGGCATCTTTCAGAACCAGGGCATACCAGAGCACGGGTGTCGCGAGCAGAAGGGCATCGATCCGATCGAGGATGCCCCCGTGACCGGGAAGAAGAGTGCCCGAGTCCTTGACGCCGGCGCCGCGTTTCACAGCCGACTCCAACAGATCTCCAAGCTGGGCGGCGAGGTTGAGGACGACGGCGAGTGTGAGTGTCTGCCAGAGCGGCTCCCCGATATGAAGCACGAGGTTGCCGCGGGCACTGAGGAGGTCGCTCGCGTAGAGCAGCATGCCGGTGACAGCGAGCGAGCCCAGGACCGAGGCGATGGAGCCCTCCCATGTCTTGCCGGGAGAGAGGCGCGGAGCGAGCTTGTGCCTGCCAAAGGCGCGGCCGATGTAGAGCGCGGCGATGTCACCGGACCAGACGGCGAGCATGAGGAAGACGACGAGCGCGGGGCCATCTTCCTGTTTCCAGAGCAGAGGAATAAGAGAGAGGGGATAGGCGATCCAGATGAGGCCGAAGAGGCCTTGCGCGGTATCTGGCAGGACCTGAATGGCGGGTGAGCGGAAGCCGTTCCAGGCGAAGAGCGCGAGGGTAAGAAAGCTGATGACGGGCAGCTGTGCATCCACGGGGAAGCTTGGCAAAGTCACGGCAAAGACAGCTGCGGTGGCGACAACCATCCAGGGCAGCGGGATGCGAAGGCGGGCGTTGTGCGCCTCTGCACCGACCCTTGCCAGTGAAAGGAATTCCACAACGGCAAGCTCGGCCACGAGAAGCGCGGCAAGGGTGAGCATCCAGAGCCTGCCGAAGAAGATGAGGGCGAAGACGGCAAGGATGAGGACGAGAGCGGTGAGGATGCGTTTCATGGACCGTCTCTGAGCATACGCGGCCCTTGAAGCTGGAGTTCCCGGCGGGGCTGACGCGCATCTGAAATGCCATGGTGACAACACAGCATACAAAGGCAGAGATCGAAACAAAGACGCTGGGCAACTCGGACATGGAACTGACGGCGATCGGCTTTGGGGCATGGGCCATCGGCGGCGGAGAGTATGCCTACGGCTGGGGGAGCCAGGAGGATGCTGCGTCCGTCGCGGCGATTCAGAAGGCGATAAATATGGGCGTGAACTGGATCGACACGGCAGCGATCTATGGGCTGGGCCACTCGGAGGAGGTGGTAGGCAAGGCGCTGCGGCAGATGGACGGCGAGATCCCGTATGTCTTCACCAAGTGCTCGCTGCGGTGGAACGAGAGACGCGAGATCTACAGCAGCCTGACAGCCGAAGGCGTGCGGTATGAGGTGGAGCAGAGCCTGCAGCGGCTGGGAGTTGAGGCCATTGATCTCTACCAGATCCACTGGCCACAGCCTGAGAACGAGATCGAGGAGGGTTGGGGAACGCTGCAGGAGCTGATCCAGGAAGGCAAGATCCGGTATGCGGGCGTATCGAACTTCTCGGTCGAGCAGATGAAGCGGGCACAGGCGATCGCGCCGATCACGTCGCTGCAGCCGCCGTTCTCCCTTCTGAAGCAGGACGTAGCTGCGGAGATTCTGCCGTTCTGCGAGGAGAACAACATCGGCGTGATTAATTACTCGCCGATGCAGGCCGGCCTGCTGACGGCGACCATGACAGCAGAGCGCGTGGCGGCGATGCCGGAGGACGACTGGCGGAAGAACAATGCGGAGTTCAAATCGCCACAGCTCGAGAAGAATCTGGCGCTCGCGAAGCGGCTCGAAGCAATCGGTGAGCGGCACCAGGTGAAAGCAGGGGTGGTGGCAATCGCATGGACGCTGGCGAACCCGGCGGTGACGGCGGCGATTGTGGGTGGGCGAAATCCGGAGCAGGTGGCGGACACGGCGACGGCGCTCAAGTTCAGGCTGAGCGCGGAGGAGGTACAGGAGATTGACTCGTTTGTGAGAGAGACCGGCATCGGAGCGTAAGTGCAGGTTGTGGACGAGTGATGCAGGACGCCGCCTGTCTTCGCTCGTTCCTCCTGGAAGCTTCCTTACTGTCTGAACGATGTGCTGCGGTCCTTTGTTGACTCGGGATGGCGGGTCTCGACGAGGGGATCAGACGCAGGTCTTAGCGGCGGCTGATAGCCGGGGCGCGCCCATTGAGCTGGCCTTCGATCTCTTCGGCGACCTGGTCGGCGGGTTCGAGGGTGGCCAGGTTTTCGTCGGGCTGAACTTCATCGGAAGGAGCGTCGTTTAGACCGCCGAAGCGGCGATCACGGGACTGAAAGGCTTGAAGGGCTTCGAGCAGATGCGCTCCGCGGAAGTCAGGCCAGAGGCGGTCGGTGATGAAGATTTCGGCATAGGCGATCTGCCAGAGCAGGAAGTTTGAGATGCGCTGCTCGCCCGAGGTACGGATGACGAGATCGGGATCAGGCATATTGGCCGTGTAGAGGTGGGCGGTGATGTGTTCTTCGTCGATGCGGGCGTCCAGGCCGTCGACCTGCAGCAGATCTTCGAGCGAGCAGCCGCGCTGATGCGCTTCGGCGATGAGATTTGCGAGGATTGCGCGCGTGGCATCGACGACTTCGGAGCGGGCGCCGTAGTTCAACGCCAGGGTGAGAACCGTGCCGGTGTTCTTGACAGTGGACTCCATGGCCCACTGCATCGTGTCCTGCACTTCGGCGGGCAGCTCCTGCGTGCGGCCGATGTAGTTCATACGTACGTTGTTGTCGTTCATGCGCTTCACGTTGCCGACAAGGTAGCTCTTGAGCAGCTTCATGAGAAAGCTGACCTCGGCCTTGGGCCGGCGCAGATTGTTCTCGAGCGAGAAGGCGTAGAGGGTGAGGAAGGGCAGGTCGATGCGGGAGGCGGTCTCGACGACGAACTGGACGCTTTCGGCGCCCTGCTGATGGCCAAGAAAGCGCTTGAGCGCACGTTTGCCGGCCCAGCGGCCATTGCCGTCCATGATGATGGCCACATGCCGCGGCATGCGGGTGGGATCGAGCTGCGCAAAGAGGATCTGCTCCTCGGGCGAAAGCTCGTGGATGCGGCTGGACGTCGAAGGGAAGGGTGAAGGAGGAGTGATGCGCAAAAGCGACCTCGCAGGCCGCGGGCAGGCTCCTGCAGCTTTAGACGCTAGCACAGCGGGAGGGTGGGTGCAATGAAGGGAAGTACGGGATGGGAGAGGCTGCGGACGGGCTGTTCGGGCTCTATGGCTGAGCCTGAAAGTCGCCGTCCGCAGCGGAGGTTTGTTCGAGAAAACGGGCGGCTAGGCGCTGCGGCGACGGCCGGCGGCGAGCTCGCGAACATGGTTGAGGAAGATGGAGCGCTGGAGAGAGTCGAGCTGCGAGGCGTAGTGCGCGATCTCAGCGATGAAGGGGTCAGTCATGAGGACGGCAGTCTCGTCTTCGTGGCGGGTGTGCGAGTCGCGCAGGAGGACCGAGATATCAACCTGCAGCGCGTTCGCAAGGCGCGAGAGCGAAGAGAGTGTAGGCATGGCCTTGCCATTCTCGATCTTTGAGATGTACGTGCGTGGCACGCCCATGCGTCCGGCAAGCTGACGCTGAGAAAGGTTGCGTACGTGGCGCAGATCGCGAACAGCCGTGGCGACCTGAACATGACCATCCGGAACAGAGACTGGGGGAACCAGGGTGAGCGGCAGTGGTGCGGGTTCGGGTGCTTTGACCTCGAGCGATCGCTTGCAGCGGGCGCAAGTGGCGGTGGCACGGCGGAATTGCACAAGATCGCAATGGTCGCAGCGCAGGACCTCACGCTGTTCAACAGAAGCCATCATGGTTGCCATAGTTTTGTCGTTCGCGGGCGGTTGCCAGAGCGGGCACCGCAGCACACGTCCGATAACGGAAGCATGTGATGTGCCTAGACTGGCACTGAGGTATCCCATCAGTCAAGGGCAATTGCCCGACAGAACGCGGTGAAACCCGGAAGAACCCGGAGATGGAACCTGCCTGGTAAACACCGTCGCCACATCTTCCTGCATCGCCCGGCTGCTGCCGAGGCCGCGCATCCAGGACGCTTTCAGCCGAGAGAGCGTGGGAAGATGGACAGCATGGGCGACGCGAAGTACGGGCGGGAGGCAGCGCAAGCGCTGCTGCTGGAGTGGACGCAGGGTGAAAGCCTGCGGAAGCATGGGCTGGCGGTTGCGGCGTGCACAGAGGCGTACGGCAGGCTTGAAGCACTGCGGCAGGGGCTGAGCGGGGATGCAGTCGATGCCTTTGCAGAGCCGTACTGCTGTGCGGGGCTGCTGCACGACATGGATTACGAACGGCATCCCTCGCTTGAGGAGCACCCGTTCGTAGGGGTGAAGTACCTGCGTGAGGCGGGCTGGCCGGAGGAGATGCTGCACGCGATCCTGGCGCATGCGGACTACTCGGGCGTGTTACCGGAGACGCACCTCGATAAAGCGCTCTTCGCGTGTGACGAGCTGTCGGGCTTCTTGACGGCATGCGCGCTGGTGAAGCCGTCGAAGGCGATCGCGGATGTAGAGGTTGCGGGAGTGAAGAAGAAGATGAAGGACAAGGCGTTCGCGCGGGCGGTGAAGCGGGAGGATATGACGCGGGGTGCTGAGCTGCTGGGCGTGCCGCTCGAGGAGCACATCGGAATCTGTCTGCTGGCGATGCAGGGGCGGGCGGAGGAGCTGGGACTATAACTTCTTTACGAGGCAGACGAAGGGCTGGTCGCCTTGTAGCTTCAGTTACAGCCGCGAAGAAGCGTCAGCCACACCAGTGAGAGAACAATGGAGCCGATGATGCCGATGAGAAATACAGGCGCGCGGGTGCCTGCAGCGCTGAGATCGGATCTCTCGTTTTCACGGGGGCTTTCGGGATTGTAGGCGACAGGAAAGAGTGAGCTCTGCGGGATGGGCTCTTTTGAGCTGAACTGTCCGGTGTAGAGCTCTCCATCAACGAAGTAGTTGAAGGCGATGAGAAAGTGGCGAGGGGTTGGCACGCCGAAGGCGATCGCTCGGCCCGCGCCGGCGGTGTAGGTGCAGGCTGTAACGGTGGCAATGGCCTTTGGCCAGGAGCTGGGGGAGAGATCCGGTTCAGGAGCCATGGATGTTCGATGCTAGAGATCGGCGACGCTCATGCGGCGAACACCCTGCGTGCTGAAACCCTCCTGAACAGCGGCGATGGTGCCCGGAAGATCGACGGCGGCGGTTAGGTCTTCGAGGACGAAGGTTTCGAAGCCCAAGCGGACGGCGGCAAGGGCGGAGTGGCCGACGCAGAAGTCGTAGGCGACGCCGACGAAGAAGAGGCGGGTGAGGGTGCGTTCCCGCAGGTAGGCGGCGAGGCCGGTGGGCGTCACGCGGTCGTTCTCGAAGAAGGCGGAGTAGCTGTCGACGCCGGTGCGGAAGCCTTTGCGGAGGATGAGTTCGGCGTGCGGGAGGTGGAGGCCGGCGTGAAGGTGGGCGCCCGCTGTTCCCTGGAGGCAGTGATCGGGCCAGAGGCTCTGAGTGCCATAGGAGGCTTCGATGCTGTCCTCGAAGGGCTGTTTGCCGTGAGTGCTGGCGAAGGAGATGTGACCGGCGGGGTGCCAGTCCTGGGTGCACAGCACGTGATCGAAGCCGCGGGCGATGGCATTGATGCCCGGAAGAAGAGTCTCGCCGCCGCGCACCTTAAGCGGAGCGCCTTCGACGAGGAAGTCGTTCTGCATGTCGATCACGAGCAGCGCATCATGCGGAGTGAGATCCATGCCGTCGATTTTAGTTGGTTACTCGAGAGCTGCCCGTAGACTGGAGCGATGATTTCAGGGCCGGGAGAAGCGCGGGTTCGGGTTCGATACGCCGAGACCGATCAGATGGGTGTGGTGTACCACGCGAACTACCTGGTGTGGTTCGAGGTGGGCCGGGTGGAGTTGATGCGATCGCTGGGGTTTGATTACGGCTCTCTCGAGCGGGACGAGGACTGCCTGATTGCGGTTGTGGAGGCGACGGCACGCTATAAGCTGCCGGCGCGGTATGACGAGGAGCTGGTGATCCGGACGCGGGTGAATGGAGCGCGCTCCTCACTGATCAAGTTCGGGTATACGGTCTCGCGTGCCGCGGATGAGGTGATTTTGTGCACGGGCGAGACGACACACGTGGTTGTTGGACGGGACATGAAGAAGCGTGGGCTGCCGGAGAGGTACCTCATGGCATTTCGAAGTGCAGCCGGTGATGCGATGGCAGGGTACGGTGCGCTGGCCCGCGGATAGGGCCGCGGACGCATGGTACGAAACGAAGCCGCACCGGCTGCGCGACGATGCACTAGCCGGGAAGCTGTGATTCGGCTTCAGGAATGCCGGCCGCGTCGACGTTCGTCTCTGGTTCCATCTGTCCTGCGGCGCGGGCGATCGCCCAGCATTTGGCGTACTTCCAGCTGACGTAGGCGGAGTGATAGAGGTGCAGCAGCAGGCCTTCACGGCCGTCGAGAAAGCCCAGACGGAAAAGGTAGTTGCGGAAGAACTCGAAGGTCGGAATGACAAAGACGTTCCAATGGAAGGAAAGCCAGGAACTGCTGGTTCGGTTCTGCTCCAGCAGCAGGCGCGCGCCCAGGGTGCTGTAGCGATCCATATGTTCGAGGTAGCTTTCGAGCGTGGGATAGGCGTGATGGATCAGGTCGGAGTCCAGGGTCTCGGAGGCGCCGTCGAACTGGATTGTCTCGTGCACCGGGCGGTCTTCAAATGCGCTGGCAAAGGCAACGGCGTTTCGCCGGAAGAGGCGAAGTTTGGGGTCAGGGTAGTAGCCGCCGTGGCGCATCCACCGGCCAAGAAATAGGTTGCGCCGGCGGAGATGGAAGGCGTCAAGGGGCGGGTTGGTCGGCAGCAGGGCACGGAGCTGTGTCTGCAGCTCGGGTGAGAGCTCTTCATCGGCGTCAAGCGACAGCACCCAGGTGCCGCGACACTGCTCGATGGCGAAGTTCTTTTGTGCGGCAAAGCCGCGCCATGGTTCAGAGAAGATGCGTGCGTTGCTCTCGCGCGCGATCTCTAGGGTGCGGTCGGTCGAGCCGGAATCGACCAGAACGATCTCGTCGGCGAAGCGCACGCTGGCCAAGGTGCGAGCCAGATTGGACTCTTCGTTGCGGGTGATGATGGCGACTGAGAGCAGGGGTGGGGGACCTGCCGGGACGCCGGATGTGTGCTCGCTGGCATCCAGAGGCGGGACATGGAACAGATGGCTCAGAGTGCCTCCGTGAAGGGCGCTGCAGACGTGCTGCCAGTGTAGTTGAGGGTAGCTGACGAAGAAAGGAGCTTCTGCCGGATCTCGCTGCGAGGGTGTCGAGTCAGGCAAGCCGGATGGCGGGGTTCTCCAGGAACTCACGGAGCAGGCGCTCGATCAGCGGCTTCAGAGCCTCACCGGTCCTGGGGAGGACGAAGGCGGTCTGCTCGGCGGACCAGTCGAGCTTGAAGCTGGTGGACTGAGCGGAGATCCAGAGCTGACGGACGGGCGTCTGCGGGGTGAGGACAAATTTGCCGGGACGATCTTCAAACAGGATGTTCAGCACGCCATTGTTCTCTTCCGCCTCGAAGCCACCTTCTTCCTCGGCGTCGATCAGAGACTTCTTGAGGGAGTCGAGGGCGCGATCGGACTCGCGGCGGAAGGTGGATTCGTCAATCATGGCTTTATTGTAGAGGCGCTGGTGCAGCAGGGGAGTGCAGAGCTGTCGTGGAGCTCCGAGGACCTAAAAGGGAATGTCGTCGTCGGTAATGCCGGTGTCGCCATAGTCCGGTGCGCCGGCTGGCTGACGCTGGTCGTAGCCGGTGGAGTTTGATTTAGCGTAGGAGTTGGAGTTGGACTGACTGTAGGAGCCGGAGGAGCGCTCACCGCCGCCGCTGGCGGAGTCACCGGCGCGGCCGCCGAGCAGTTGCAGATCGTTGACCAGGATCTCTGTCTTGTACTTCTTCTGCCCAGACTCTTTGTCGTCCCAGGAGCGGGTCTGGATCTTGCCTTCAACGTAGATCTGCGAGCCTTTTTTCACGTAATCGCGGACGATTTCGGCAGTGCGCTGGAAGGCGACGAGATTGTGCCACTCCGTCTTATCGACCCATTGGCCATCCTGGCCTTTGGTGCGATCGGTGGTGGCGAGGGCGAAGCTGGCGATGCTCATGCCGCCCTGGGTCGCACGGATCTCGGGGTCTTTGCCGACGTTGCCGACGAGAATGACTTTGTTAACGCCTCTTGCCATGTGAAGTCTCCGATCGAGGTCGAGGATAGCAGAGGAGGGTGGCCGGTGCGCCAGCGGCAAGCCTGCCCACCCCTGCGTTTGTGATCCAAAATCTTCGATTCAGGGCGCTTAGGCCCGGATCGACACTGTGAGTAACCTGCACGAAGGACACGGTGTGCTCTGCCCGGCTGATGTCTCTGACCTGAGCGATCGCTTAGACGTCATGGTACCGGATCAACCGGCGAGGTGCGCCAGCCAGGGTTGGCTGCGCGGCGAGTGTTTCTCCCGATGCTGTGCTGCTGTTCGGCTGCAGTGCTGGCCATTTCCCTTGAGTGAAAGTTGCACGAAGAGTGCGGCCCCGACTGTACCTTCGGAGAGATGCTTAGCGGCGGACGTCGCCGATGAGCTTGAGGGTGGCGAGCAGAAGTGTGAGCAGGCCGGTTGGGACACAGCCAAGAGCAAAGACCAGGGCGAGCCAGCCAGAGTTGGTCTGCGGGCCGTGCGGAGTATAGCCGCCGAAGAACCAGGCGACCGAGCCGGCGCAGAGGGCGCCAACCGAGAGGATGCTCAAGCCGGTGATGAGAAGTTTGCGGGTGTCAGACTGCATGGTTCAGGGCGAACTTTCTTCGGGCGGCGGATGACTTGGGCGAGCGACCGGACAGAAGGTCGGAGAAGAATGACTTCCGCGGGATAAGACGGGAAGGCAAAGCAGATCCCTCCGGGATGACAACAAAAAGATGGGCATGTCCTGGCCCATAATCGTGGAGCGAATGACTATCGATAGACGGCGAGCATGGCATATACGACCACGCCGCTTACAGACACGTAAAGCCAGATGGGATAGGTGTAACGGGCAAGCCGCTTGTGGGCGGCGAAGCGGCCGGAGAGCGAAAGAAAGAAGGTCACAAGGATCATGGGAAGCGCGATGACGGAGGCGAGGATGTGCGGCGTGAGCAGGATCCAGAGATATACGAAGCGAGCCGTGCCGTGGCCGGGGAAGCGGGCATCGCCATGAAGCGCGTGGTTGGTGATGTACGCGACAAGGAAGAGCGAAGAGAACAGGAACGCGGTGAACATGCTGTTGCGGTGTGCGGTGATGGCCCGATGGCGGATGTAATAGAGCCCGAAGAGCAGAGCGACCGTGCAGCAGGTATTAAGGGCGGCGTTGAGCGCCGGCAGAAAGGTGAGGTGTGTGCCGGCCACATCGATCGGGGCATGGAAGTAGACGAGCCAGGCCAGGAAAGCGCTTGCCGCGGCGGAGACAGCGACGATACCGGCGATGATCGACGGCGGCGTTCTGTAGGTGACGGGCTCGAGCGTTGCGGAGGGCATGGGGGCTTTCGGGGTGAGAGGATGTTTTTAAAATGGGTCAAAGCAAAGGCAACAACAGATCCCTACGGGATGACAACCAAAAGCTCCCTGCGGGATGACAACCAAGAAAAGTTAGAAGAGCAGGCGGCCCTGTGCGTTCAGGATCATGGCGGCAAGCAGCAGGGGCAGATAGATGACGGAGACGCGCAAGAGATCGCGCGCCAGGGTACGTGACTTGGGGCCGAGCGGCGCGCGCAGGATGCCGGCAAAGCGAAGCGTAAATCCGAGATAGACGAGGCCGAGAAGCACGGCGACAACGGCGTAGGGCTTGCCGGTGATGCCGAGCCAGGTGGTCCAGAGAGAGACGGGGATCATGAGGACGGCGTAGAAGACGCTCTGCAGAACGGTGGCGCGGGCGGCGTCTTCGATAGGCTGCTGCGCGGCGGTAACCTGGATGCCCCCGCGGCGATAGTCATCCCGGTAGAGCCAGCCGATCGCCATGAAATGGGGGAACTGCCAGACGAAGAGAACGGCAAAGAGAGCGACGCCGGGCCACTCAATCAGG
This sequence comes from Acidobacteriaceae bacterium, assembly GCA_903642235.1. Classification (GTDB taxonomy): domain Bacteria; phylum Acidobacteriota; class Terriglobia; order Terriglobales; family Acidobacteriaceae; genus Edaphobacter. The sequence continues at coordinate 83,499 of CAHJWL010000009.1, forward strand.
CCACGGGCGGCCGTCCACCCGATGAGCGGCGGCAGGGCCCCGGGAAAGGCGCCGATGAAGGTGTTCAGCGTCGTAATGCGCTTGAGCGGAGTGTAGATGCCGACGTATCCGGCGGCGGTGAGAAGTGTAAGTGTGCCTGTGATGGGGTTGGTCACATGGACGAGGTACAGCGTGCCGAGGACGATGGCTGTGAAGCCGATCAGAAGGCCGTGCGGAAACGAGATGCGGCCGGCGGCCATTGGCCGAGACGCGGTACGCTGCATGGTTGCGTCGGAGCGGTGTTCGAGCGCCTGATTCAGAACGGAGGAGCCAGCCGTAACCGCGGCGATGCCGATCATGGCCTCAACCAGGCTGATATGGAAGGGACTGATGCCGCTGCGCAGCGAGCCGAGATAGAAGCCGGCCGCGGCCGTAATCACGACCATGGTGGAGACACGTGGCTTGAAGAGTGTGGCGTAGTCCGCGAGGAGCGAAGGAGACGCGGTGGCGGCCTCTGCGCGCGGAGCTTGCTCGGGAGAGGATGTCGCTGTGAGGGCCACACCTAGAGTTTATCGCGTCAGGCCCTGGACGGGCGGAAACTCTGCGCGCCGGTGTAGTAGCAATGAAAAAGCCCGTATGCCCGGCGAGAGATCCGCTCGCGGGCATACGGGATGGGTTCTGCTCCAAAGCCGTCTACCGTACCGCTCTACTCAGGCGGAGCGGCGGAAGCGGCGGCCGAGACCGACCAGTCCGGTGAGACCTGTCCCAAGCAGAGCGAAGGTGGAGGGTTCGGGAACTGGCGCGGGATCGTCGAAGCTGGTGTCTGTGAAGCCTTCAACGAGGATGTTGACCGGGCTTCCGGCGCCTTTGTAGTTGCCGGGGTGGGTGTCGTTCAGGACGAGGATGAGGTCCTTGTTTGTGGGGGCGATGACCTGGAAGGTGACTGCGTTGACCCCGAAGTAGTTGGGGCTGGATCCGGCGTCGCCCAGGTAATGGAGAGCTTCGTTGGCCGGGTCATAGCTGCCCGCGTAGGCCGAAAGGAAGTTGTCGCTGCTGGCGGCGTAGTCAAAGATCGAGATCTGCAGATACGGTGTCTGTGCAAGCGAGGCGGCGGAGAAGTCAAAGGTGGCGTACTCATACTGCGTGGTCACGTTGAGAACACCGGGGAAGGTCTTCTTTGCGGACCAGTCAGAGGGTGTGCCGGAGCGGCTGAGACGGCCAGTCTGAACTTGAGATCCGGCGGGGACCTTAGTGTCGAATTGCATGATCGTCTCTGCGGTGGCGGCGGCGGTGGAGAGAGTGGCAAGAGCACAGACGGCAGAGAGAAGCATCTTTGAGGCGTTCATGGTGTCTCCTGGAAGGGGTGGTGCGGCATGTGGAACAGAGGTGAGGTGCGGGAGAGCCCTGCGGCGGACTCTCCCTTTCCGTGGCGACCGGAGAATTAAGCTACTTCACGGCCTGCGCCGCCTGCACGGCGGGAAGCGCCATGAGGATGCCGTAGCCGCTGTCGCGATCGACACCTGCGGCCATGTTGTCGACCGTGGTCGTGTGTAGAATCTTGATGATCTGCGTGTTGGTGAGCGAGGGATGCGCCGACTTCACCAGTGCCGCGATGGCAGCTGCGTGGGGTGCGGCGGCGGAGGTGCCGAAGAAGGGAGCGAAGGCTGGTGTTTTGGCGAAGACGCCGTCCGCGGCGGTCGCGTCCGGCTTCTGCAGGGTTACGCCACCCTTGGCCGCATAGGTGAACTTGCCGGGCGTGATGGCGGTGCCGTCCGGGTTGAAGAAGATCTTGCGTGGGCCGTCCGAGCTGAAGACCTCGACCGGATTGGCTGGGCCGGTGAAGGGTTTCACGCCCGTGCGGGCGCTGTTCCAGTAGGTTGCCGCCAGGGTAAAGGTGTTTTTGCCGGCGTTGTGGCCGAAGGTGGCGCTGGCCGTGCCGATCGCAAGCGTAGCGCGCTCGGTGTCGATGTGAAAGGCGCGCGTCGCGCCCTTGTAGAGCGCTACAACGACCTGATCGCCGGCAGCCGGGCAATAGCCGGTTGGCGTCTTGCTGGCGCAGCGGGCGGGGGCGCTGGGGGAGACGTACTCAAATGGATCCTGCGTGCCGTTCTGCGTGTCTGTGCTGGCGCCCTTCACTGTTGTTCCGGTGGCATCAAGGATGTAGAGGTCGTAGTCGTCGGCAGCGCCGCCGAGAGGATCGGACCAGTGCAGCCCGACTCCTGAATCGGCTTCCGTGGTGAGGGTGTCTGAGAGCTGGGGAGCGCTGACGGAGCCGAAGTTGTGCAGTTTGCCCAGGCCGGGTACAGTGCCGCCGCTGCGGAAGTCTCCGTCCCAGGTGCCGGAGGTGCCGGAGGTCAGATTGCCGGAGTTGGCCGCGGAGGAGAAGTAGATTCCGCCATCAGCGGTGATGTCATTGACGGCCTGTGCGACGATGCCATCCTGGTAGACCGGTTCGTCGCCGTAGCTGACATCGTCGACGATGATGTCGCAGTGATAGGTGAAGCGAAGGGCGCGGATATTGTCGGCGAAGGTGTCTTCGCCGGTAAAGGCGGTGGCGAAGAAGAGGTGGGCGGCCGGTGCGAGATCGTGCACGATCTCCATCATGGCTGTGCCTTCATCTTCGCCGCTGGCGGGACCGGCCTGGCCGGGCAGAACCGTTACGTTCGCCGGCAGATCGCCGCTGGCGATGAGGGCCGCCACGCGTGCGGGGCTGGCACTATCCGAGAGAACACCTACGTTGATGCCGGAGCCGGTGACGCCCAGCGCGACGGCCTTATTTGCCGTGTGCGCGATGTAGCCCTGCGAGGTCACGGAGCCGACGTTGGTGTGGGCGTATGCGGCCTCACGCAACGCGTGCACGTCGGTGCTGCTCGCAAGCGTGAGCAGGTCTGCGGCTGCGACGTGGGTGTTCAGGCGACGGGCGGCAAAGGCAGTCTGTGGCGCGGGACCGTCGATCTGTTCGGCGGTGCTCATGACGCGGCTGCTCATGAGAGAGGGCGAAAGATCGGCGTGGAGGGAAACAACGACCTTGCCGGTTGCATCGATTGCGCCTGGATTGATGAACCTCGCCATGCTGCCGAGCGGTTGATGGTGCGCCTGCCGCGAGAGAAGAATGAGGTTGAACGACATTTTCTTCTCGGCATCGGTGAAGGTGTCCTTGAATGCGGCGATCTCGGCTAATTGCTTCTGCGCAGCGGGCGAAAGCACGGCAGTGCTTTGCGCGCCGGCTGGAGCCAAGGAGCCGGCAACCAGGGCCAGCGCGGGGAGGATGAGGCTGAGCCGGCATGGAGACCAACCAGCGAGGGGAACGAGCAAACGATGCATTGGGGAGCTCTCCTTGAAGTCACAACCATCCGCTACACACAGCTGCCGCGCCGTTCCGAAACGGCCTGTTCTCTTCCGTCTCCGACCAGGAGAGACAACACTCCGGATCGGCTGGCGTTCCAAACGCATGCATGTAGTCGTGAGCAGGAGTGTACCGGCAGACATCGGAAGCGGAAACGTGAATTATTTTGCAACATGGCATTATGGAAAGTGTCCGCAGGTTGCTCTGCACCGGCTTTGACCGCGCTTCGCGATGCGGCTGTGCCAGGCGGAGCGATGGGGTCGTTGACCGCATCCTTTGCCGGCTGCTAGCGTTCGCTGTGCTCCCGCGGAACCCAGAGGCGATGCTGAATGCGCGGACGCGGCACGGGGAGTGACGATGATGGAGCGGCGGTTTGTTCTGGCTCTTGATCAGGGAACCACAAGTTCACGGGCGCTGGTGATTGATGAGAGTGGCGAGGTCGCGGCGACAGCGCAGCGCGGCTTCGAACAGATCTTTCCCCAGCCGGGCTGGGTGGAACACGATCCGATTCATTTATGGTCCTCCGAGATTGGTGTGGCGGCGGAGGCGCTCGCGCATGCAGGGCTCGAGACCACGGATATCGCGGCGGTGGGCATCGTAAACCAGCGGGAGACGACGCTGGTCTGGGATCGCAGAACGGGTGAGCCGGTCTATAACGCGATCGTCTGGCAGGATCGGCGGACCTCAGGCTTCTGCGAGCGGCTGCGCGCCGAAGGCCATGAGCCGATGATCCAGGCGCGGACCGGGCTGCTGGCGGACGCGTACTTTTCCGCGAGCAAGCTGCGCTGGATCCTCGATGAAGTCGAGGGTGTGCGGGCGCGGGCCGAGCGCGGCGAGCTCTGCTTTGGCAACGTGGACAGCTGGCTGGTGTGGCGGCTGACCGAGGGCGAGCGGCATGTGACGGACGTGACGAATGCCTCGCGCACCATGCTGTTCAACATCCACACTATGGCGTGGGATGACGATCTGCTGGAGCTGCTGCGGATCCCGCGGTCCATGCTGCCGGAGGTAGTGGATTCAAGCTGCGTATGCGGGATGACGAAGGCTGGAATTCCGGGCATTCCGATCGCCGGTATTGCAGGAGATCAGCAGGCGGCGCTGTTCGGACAGATGTGCACGTCGCCCGGGATGGTGAAGTGCACCTTCGGCACCGGCAGCTTCATGCTGCTCGAAACGGGAACCGATCCGATGCCGTCGAAGAACCGCCTGCTCACGACAGTGGCATGGCGACGAGACGGTCGTGTCGAGTACGCGCTTGAAGGCAGCATGCTGATGGCGGGCGCGGTGGTGCAGTGGCTGCGCGACGGGCTGGGCATCATCCGCCGATCAAGCGAGGTGGAGGCGTTGGCGGCTTCCGTGCCTGACTCCGGCGGCGTTGTGATGGTGCCCGCATTTGCCGGTCTGGGCGCGCCGCGATGGGACGGGAACGCACGTGGCGCGCTGCTGGGGATGACGCGGGGAACGACAAAGGCGCACATCGCGCGCGCGGCTCTCGAGGGTATCGCGCTGCAGGTGGTGGATGTACTTGAAGCGATGCAGGCGGACTCTGGCCTGCCGTTGAAGGAGCTGCGGGTGGATGGCGGAGCCTCCGCAAATGACATGCTGATGCAGCTGCAGGCGGATCTGCTGGATGTGCGCGTGGTGCGGCCACGCAACACGGAGACGACAGCGATGGGTGCGGCGTACCTGGCGGGTCTGAGCGTCGGCTACTGGCAATCGCCGCAGGCGATCGCGCAGCAGTGGAGGGCGGAGCGTGTGTTCGAACCGAAGATGACGGAGACGGAGAGGTCGGCGATGCGCGAACGATGGAATCAGGCACTGGGAAGGGCGACGGGATGGGAGCAGCCATGATGCTTGATCGGCCCGCTCTGCTGCGCGAGGCAGGGGGATCGGCGGTGTGGGATGTGGTGGTGATCGGTGGCGGCGCGACCGGTCTTGGCACGGCTGTTGAGGCTGCCTCACGCGGGTACAGGACTCTGCTGCTCGAACGCGACGATTTTGCCAAGGGAACCAGCAGCCGCAGCACAAAGCTGGTGCACGGCGGTGTGCGCTATCTCGAACAGATGAACGTCACCCTGGTTCTGGACGCGCTGCGGGAGCGTGGCACCATGCTGCGAAACGCGCCGCACCTGGTGCGGCGGCAGCCGTTCATCGTGCCGATCTACCGTGCGATCGATACGCCTTACTTCGGTTTGGGGCTGAAGGTATACGAACGGATGTCGGGCAAGTTTTCGTTTGGCGCCTCGCGCATGCTGTCGCGTGCAGAGACAATCGAGCGCCTGCCGACAGTGGAGCGCACCGGCCTGCGCGGCGGCGTGCTGTACTTCGACGGGCAGTTTGACGATGCGCGCTACGCAATCGCGCTCCTGCTGACGCTCTTCGATCAGGGCGGCGCGGCGCTGAACCATGCGGGCGTGACCAAGGTGCTGGAGCGCGAGGGCCGGGCGACGGGCGTGCGGGTGCGCGACGAAGAGACGGGCAACGAGTTTGAGGTTCAGGCAAAGGCAGTGGTCAACGCGGCGGGCGTGTTTGCCGAGCAGGTCCTGCGGCTGGATGGCGAGCCGCGCGAGGAGCTGCTGGCGATCAGCCAGGGAACACATTTCGTGCTGCCGCCAGAGTTTCTGCCGGGGACGAATGCTCTGATGGTGCCAAAGACTGCCGACGGGCGCGTTCTCTTTGCGATTCCGTGGCACGAGCACCTAGTGGTTGGAACAACCGATGTGGGCGTGCCGCGCGCGGAGAACGAGCCACGATCGAGCGCAGAAGAGCAGCAGTTTCTGCGCGAGCACATCCGTCGCTACCTGGGCCGTACGGTACGCGAGGCCGATGTGCAGAGCATGTGGTCGGGTCTGCGGCCGCTGGTGAAGACCGGCAACGCGGCGACCTCGAAGATCTCACGCGACCACAAGGTGATGGTTGCGGGAAACAGGATGGTTACAATTGTCGGCGGGAAGTGGACGACTTACCGGCGCATGGGGCAGGACACCATCGACAAGGTGGCTGAGGTGTGTGGATGGACCCCTGTCGCTCCCAAGACCGAGACCTTGCGGCTGCATGGGGCTACGGACGGCGAAGCTGCGGCGCTTGGCGCTTGGGAGGGCGTCTACGGAACCGACAGCGAAGCGGTCCGTGCATTGAGCGACGAGGCGCCTAAGCTGGCGGAGCCGCTGCACCCGAGATTGCCGTACATGGGCCGGGATGCCCTGTGGGCCGTGCGCCACGAGATGGCACGGACAACGGAGGATGTGCTCGCACGGCGGCTGCGGGCGCTGTTTCTCGATGCAGACGCGGCGATCGAGATGGCGCCTGCGGTGGCCGCGCTGGTGGGTGCGGAGCTTGGCCGGGATGAAGGTGCTGTGCAGCAGGACCTGGCGGCTTTCCAGGCGATCGCCGAGGGTTACATTTACCGGGAGAGTGCGGGTGCGCCGGCTGCAGGGGAGAGAGCATGAACGTTGCAGAGCCGTTCTGGGGAGAGTTCTTCGGGACGATGGTGGTGATCCTGCTCGGCAACGGCGTCGTTGCAGGCGTGCTTCTGGCGAGATCGAAGGCGCAGGGATCAGGCTGGCTCGCCATCACCACAGGATGGGCAGTTGCTGTCTTTGCCGGTGTGGCGACGGCATCCGCCATGGGTGACTCGGACGCACATTTGAATCCGGCCTTTACTGTCGCTTCCGTACTCATGACGGGCAACGCGTCGCGGCTGCTCACGTATATTCCCGCGCAGATTCTGGGTGCGTTCGTTGGCGCAGTGCTGGTCTGGCTGCAGTATAAGCTGCACTGGGCAGAGACGCCGGAGCAGGAGCTGAAACTTGGTTGTTTCTCGACGTCGCCTGCCATTCGTAACCTTCGCTGGAACTTTCTCAGTGAGGTGCTGGCAACGTTCGTCCTGGTGCTGGTCGCGACAGCCTTGCTTTCACGCCGGGTGTCGCCGGGCGGGCTTGCGCCGGGGCTGGGGCCGATGCTGATTGGCGCTCTGGTGTGGGGCATCGGTCTGTCGCTTGGAGGGAGCACAGGATACGCGATCAATCCGGCGCGCGATCTCGGGCCCCGGCTGGCGCACAGCCTGCTGCCGATCGCCGGCAAGGGAAGCTCAGACTGGAGCTATGCCTGGATTCCGATTGTTGGGCCGTGCGTTGGTGCCACACTGGCAGCCGCGTTTGTGCGGCTGTTCGGGGTTGTGTAGCAGACCTTTTCAGTTCATTAGCGTCAACGGACGACGGCCAGATAGACGGCCATTGCCAGGCCGCCGAGCGCGAGGATGATGGCCAGCACTACGGCCTGCATCGAAATGCGGCCGGCCTGCCAGGTGCCGGTGCGAAGCTCGCGAATAAGCTGCACATGCCGCAATGCGGCAAGAAGATTAACCAGGACACCGAGGGCGACGAGCGCGATGCCCGAGCCGCGAGGCAACGTTGCTGTGTGCCCGGTGGGGCGATCGCCGACCGAGTCGAGCTGCCGCAGAAAGAGCGAGAACCGGCTGACGGCAAAGCCGACGCCCATCAAGCCAAGGCCGGTCCGGATCCAGGCGAGGAAGGTGCGTTCCGCGGCGAAATAGACGCGCGGGTCCCGCTCCGCCGGGCTCGTTTCGGAGGTTGGTTTGGCTGCGCTGGTCATGGCTTCGGGCGCAGGTTGGCGAGCAGCGCCTCTGCGGTGGGTTGCGTGTTCAGCACGTCAGCAGCGGTCAGCCAGGCGCGGCGCAGCTGCGTGATGCCCCAGCGGATGTAATCGAGATCTTCAATGGCATGGGCGTCTGTGTTGACGACCAGGCGGCAGCCCAGCTGCTTCGCCATGCGGAGGTGCAGGTCGTTGAGATCGGCGCGGGCGGGCGCGGCGTTGTGCTCGACCGCGACACCCAATTCAGCGGCGCGTTTGAGGACCTTTTCCAAATGGATGGCATACGGGTCGCGGCGCAGAAGCTTGCGGCCTGTGGGATGGCCGAGGATGCGGGTATGAGGGTTTTCGAGCGCGGCGAGAACGCGGTCGGTCATCTGCTCGGCGGGCTGATCAAAGCGCGAATGCACACTGGCAACGACAATATCGAGTTGGGCAAGGGTGCTGTCTTCAAGGTCAAGCTCGCCCGCGCCGAGGATGTCCACCTCCACGCCGGCAAGCAGGGTAATGCGGCCTTCCATCTCCGTGTTGACCTGCCGAATGCGTGCCGCATGCGCAAGGGCGCGAGCGTCATCCATGCCGTTGGTCATGGCAAGGTTCTTCGAGTGATCGGTGATGGCGATGTACTTCAGTCCGCGTGCCAGGGCGGCCTCGGCCATGTCGCGGATCGAGCACGCTCCGTCAGTCTCGAAGGTGTGCATATGCAGATCGCCGCGGATATCCTCGCGCGTGATGAGGGTGGGAAGGCCGCCCTCTGCCTTGCCGGCGAAGCTGGCTGCGGCGGCCTCAAGCTCGCCGCAGTTCTCACGCAGCTCTGGCGGAATCCATGCCATGTCCAGTGCGTTGTAGATCTCCTGCTCGGTTGCTGCGGCGACGATCACGTTATCTTCCACACGCAGCAGAGCGTATTCCGAGAGGGTCAGGCCGCGCTTGATGGCGCGCTGCCGCAGGGTGACGTTGTGGTGCTTGGAGCCGGTGAAGTACTGGAGCGCAGCGCCGTAGCTGGCGCGCGGCAGAAGGCGCACATCGACCTGGAGCTGGTTGCGCAGAGTAAAGGAGACCTTGTTCTGCCCCTTGGCGATAAGCTTATCGATCAATGGCAGAGCGGCCACATGATCGACCGCCGCGGCAACCACGTCGGGCTCGCAGGCAGGACCGGTGACAAGCAGGTCGAGGTCGCCAACGGTCTCGCGGCCGCGCCGCAGCGAGCCGGCCGGCGTGATCGTCTCGATGCCGGGAAACTCGCGGATCAGCGCACTGATGCGATCGGCAAAGGCAGTTGCCTGATCGATCCGGAAACGACCCGTATTCTTCTTATGATCCGCGATGCCTTTGAGCAGCTTCTCGGTGAACTTCTGGCCCATGCGCGGCAGCTTGAGCAGGTGCCCGGCCTTTGCGGCTTCTTCAAGCGTGTCGATGTCGGCGACCGCGAGCGCGGACCAGAGCATGGCAACGGTCTTCGGTCCCATACCCGGGAGCCGCAGAAGCTCCAGCATCGTCGGCTTGTATTTCGTCAGCAGCTCCGCACGCAGCGGCATGGTGCCTGTCGCAACCAGATCGCGAATGTTCTGCGCCATGCCCTTGCCGATGCCGGCGATCGCAAGCAGCGCCTTCGGATCGGAGTCGGGCTCGGTGAGTGTGGCCAGCTGTGTCGTCTGCTGTTCGACGGCCTCCGCGGCGCGGCGGTAGGAGCGCACGCGAAAGGGATCCTGTCCATCGATCTCGAGCAGAGCGGCGGTCTCATCCAGAAGGCGGGCGATGGTGATGTTGTCCATAACGTTCTTTCCGTTCAGATGCATGCGGACGCGGGCCGCAGTGCTCTAGAGGCCCTTACGCAAGAGCAGGACGTGAGCGGCCTGGGGTCCTCGCTCGCTCTCAACGATGTCAAACTCCACCTCGTCGCCGTCCCGCAGTGTCTTATACCCTTCGGTTTCGATCACGCGGTAGTGCACGAAGACGTCCGGACCGTCTGCCCGGCCCAGAAAGCCGAAGCCTTTCGCCGTGTTGAACCACTTTACAAACCCACGGCAGGGCATCGCGTCAGAGAGTCCCGGCGCGACGGCCCTGGGCGAGCAGGGAGACGCCGATGAGGGTCTTGCCATCATGCAGCTTGCGGTCGGCGATCAGCTGCAGGACATGGGAGAGCGGCGTGGGGAGAAGCTCGATGTGCTCATCTTCTTCAGGCTTCGCCACGCCGTGTTCCAGATCCTGCGCAAGGTAGATCTGCATCCACTCGCCGAGAAAGCCGGGGCTGGCGAAGTACTTGGTCAGCAGGGTCCAGCGTTTGGCGCGGATACCGGTCTCTTCGATCATCTCGCGCTTGGCCGCGGCAAGCGGGCGCTCGTTGGGTTCGATACGGCCGGCTGGCAGCTCGAGCAGAAACTGACCGGCGGCATGGCGGTACTGCCGGATGAGGATGACGGCGGGATCCTTTGGACCGGTGCCAAGCGCGCGGTTCTTGGTCTCGTCGATTGCCAGGATGACAACTGATCCGTTATGCCGGATCACATCTTTCTGCCTCGCCTTCGAGTCGCCAGGCTCGATGAGCGTGTCTGTGTACACAGAGAAGACCTTACCCTCATAGGAGAGCTTCGAGTCGATCAGCTGCGGCTTGCCGGCATTGCGCCGCTTGCGGATCTCGGGAGCGGGCTGCTCCTCCTCGCTCGAGACGGGTCGTTCTGCGGAGGTCGAGGGCTCGGCGGCTCCGGTATTCAGCTCCTTTGTGGCGGGGGAGAGTGTGGCGACGGTGCCGGATGCGGGCTTCTTTACAAAGGGGGCCATGCGGCTACGGTACCATCAGCTCTGTCTCGGCAACATCTGCATCGCGCCGTTTCAGAGAGGCATCCAACCCTCTACGCGGTCCTGCCCCAAGCGGTGTCTCCACAGGCTATTTGCCGCGGAGTTCCACGGCCGGTGTGCGGACCCTGAAGATTCTGTACTGGAAGTGTAGGGACCGACCCGAATGAACCTAGCAACGAGCGCCGAGTGTTTCCCGATCACTGTGCTGCCTCATGTTTCAGCGCTGTACCAGGCCTATCTTGGTCTGGGAGGAGTGGCGAACAACGCGGCGGCGGCGGCTTGGTACGGCGCCGGGCTGGAGGGTGGCGCTTTCTCAGGAAGCTGGATGGGGCAGCCGGTAGCAGGCGGCAAGGACCTCGTGCGGCTGGCGGCGGAGCTGGATCGGCAGGCACGGAGCTTTGGCGCGGGTGTGCGCACGTTCGAGAATATCGCGCGGCTCCAGTCGGGTGCTCGCGCCGTGGTCACAGGGCAGCAGGTGGGCCTGCTGGGCGGCCCGCTGCTGGTACTCGAGAAGGCGGCGACGGCGATCGTGCGTGCGCGTGAAGCGACGGCGCGGACGGGTATAGCGCATGTGCCGGTGTTCTGGCTGGCAACCGAGGATCACGACCTCGCGGAGGTCGATCAGATTGGGCTGCTTACAAAGACCACGGTCGAAACCTTGCGGGCTGGCCTGACGAGTGGCGGCGCGCCGGTCGGCGGCGTGCAGCTCGGGAGCGAGATGGAGGCGGTGCTTGCGCAGGCGGAAGAGCTGCTCGGCTGGGCGCCCCTCGCTGGTCTGCTGCGCGAGTGTTATGCCCCGGGGCAGACACTTGGCAGCGCCTTTGGCCAATGGATGACGCGCCTCTTTGCCGATCACGGATTGATCGTGATGGACGGCTCAACACGGGAGTTTCACGCGCTGGGCGCGATGGCGTTGCGCTCTGCGATTGAGAACGCCGGGCCGCTCGAAGAGAAGTTGATCGCTCGCAGTGCAGAGCTTGAGGCGAATGGCTTTCATGCGCAGGTGAAGGTTGCGGATGGCAAGAGCCTTCTGTTCCTGATTCGCGATGTTGAGGGAGTGAAGCAGCGCGTCTCCCTGCGTCGCTCCGGGAACGGATGGAAGGCCGGACACACGCTCTACACCACGGCCGAGCTGCTCGGGATTCTCGATGCCGAGCCGGAGCGTTTGAGCCCGAACGCCCTGTTGCGGCCGGTCTTTCAAGACACCATTCTGCCGGTGGCAGCCTATGTGGGCGGCCCTGCGGAGATCGCGTACTGGGCACAGAGCGCGGTTGTGTATGCGCGGATGCTCGGCGCGGTCACACCCGTCCTGCCGCGCTTGACGGCGACGCTGCTCGAACCGGCGATCGCAGCCATTATGGACAAGGACGAGGTGCAGCTTCCGGATGCGCTTACGTCCGCCGATGATCTCGCGATGCGGCTGGGTGCGCGTACCATGCCCATTGAGCTCAAGCGGCGGCTCTCCGCCACCGGGAACGCCCTGGAGACGGAGCTTGATGCCTTGATGGCCTACCTTGCCGGGATGGACGCGAGTCTTGGGCGTGCAGCCGGCGTGTCGGGATCGAAGATGCGTTATCAGATGAACCGGCTCCGGAGGCTGGCAGCACGGGCGGAGGTTGAGAAGAAAGACAGTCTGCGTAAGCACGCGGCGGCTATCGCGCTCAACCTCTTTCCAGACGGTCATCCGCAGGAGCGTGTCATCGCCGGAGCCTGGTACCTGGCGCGTTATGAAGGGCTGATCGAGCGGTTGATCGACGCCGCGAAGGGCATGTGCGGCGGCCACGCCATCATCCGCCTGTAGGTGGCATCTCCGCAGGGCTCGGTCGCTTTTACAATAGACGTGCGAGGGAACGGGCTATGGGGATGAGCGATGCAGCATTTGAGGTGATGTGTCCGGACTGCGGAGCGATGATCAAGGTAGATCCTGTGACGCGATCCGTGATCGCGCACACACCTGTTGCGCGCAAGAAGACGTTTGAGGACTTCGGCGAGGCGGCACGTGCGCTCCGCGAGCAGGACGCGCGCCGCGACTCGCTATTTGCGCAGAGTGTCGAAGCACAGAAGAACAAGGATGATCTGCTGTCGAAGAAGTTTGCCGAAGCGGTAAAGAAGGCGAAGGAGAACCCGAACTCCGGCAAGCCGCTGCGTGACTTTGATCTTGAGTAGACCTCAGAAAAGATGATCGAGTCGCTTGAGTGCTGCCAGGCGAAGAGATGGAGACAGACGGAAGTTTGTCGCGTCCAGTCTGCTCAAAGCCAGTGAAAGATCGACCTTTCCGAGGCGGGCAGCTCTTTCAGGTACACCCAATGTTCCGCATACGTTGAGGTGAAGATTTTTGGCCAGCCGTCTCCCTTCAAGTTCATCAATCAAAACCGTAGAGAGCTTCCGGTCAAGCGCGAGCTCAAGGGCCTGTCGCTCTCCGGCATCGAGTGCGCTGAGTTCAGGGCGTGTGGGACTTCACCGATATCGAGGTTGAGCCAATCTGGTGGGTGCGCGATCCAGGCTCGTACGACGGCTGAAGTTCAAGGATGTCTCAATTCCGCAATCACGGCTTCAGGGATCACTACATGGCGGAAGAGGAGCGGCAGGAGAGCATCTTCGTTGATCAGAACCAGATAGTTTAGTGGCGATGTATCAGAAACGACAATCGTGCTCTCAGCGGATATCAAGAGAGTCTGCTTCTAAATCTTCAAGGCTGTAGCTCTGCTCCCAAACACCATGCTCTTTGAGAAAACCATCGAGTTCATAACGAGTTTCGAACCCGAGGAGCAGACGTGTTTGAAGTGTCGTAAGAGCTCCACTGCGAAAGGCGGCGAGCGCAAAGGCTTTGAGGGCCTTTTGGGTGCTTTGCGGATGCTGCGCGAGATCGTCCGGAAGATCAACCGTGATCTGCATGAGGAAACGATAGCATGTGTCGTCAAAGACGATAGACTGAACCTATGCCGCCAATTCTGAATGCTCAGGGCCTGACGAAGGCCTTTGGAGCCACACCCCTCTTCAAAGACATCGCATTCACCGTTTCGGAAGGGGAGCGGATCGGGCTCATCGGACCCAACGGCGCAGGCAAGTCGACGCTGCTCGCGTGTCTTGCGGGCGAGCAGGACGCGGATACAGGTGAAGTGGCGATGCGCAAACGCGCGCGCGTCGGCTACGTGCGGCAGGAGTCTAATTTCACCGACGGCCTCAGCGTTCGCGAGGTGCTGATCGCCGCACTTGACAACGCGAGGGTTGCGGAAGGCGAGCACGAGGGCCGTCTGCGCGAGACCAGCGGCCGCATCGGATTTCCTTCACTTGATGCGACTGCAGCCTCCTTGAGCGGCGGCTGGAAGAAGCGGCTTGCGATTGCGGAGGCCATCGTCACCGCGCCTGACGTGCTGCTGCTGGACGAGCCGACCAATCATCTGGACCTTGAAGGAATCGAGTGGCTGGAAGGCATGCTGCGCACGGCTCCGTTTGCCTGCGTCATGGTCAGCCATGATCGTTACTTCCTCGAAGAAGTTGCGACCGAGATCGTTGAGTTGAGCCGCGTCTACGCGGATGGCATGCTGCGCGTGAGGGGAACGTACTCAAAGTTTCTCGAAGGCCGCGAGGCGTATATGGAGTCGCAGTCGAAGATGCAGGATGCGCTCCGCAATCGCGTGAAGACCGAGATCGAGTGGCTGCGGCGCGGGCCCAAGGCACGGGCGACCAAGGCCAAAGCGCGCATCGACAACGCACATGGATTGATCAGTCAGCTCAAGGATGTCGACCAGCGCACCCGAACCTCGAGCGCCGGTATTGAATTTGCCGCGACCGATCGCCAGACCAAGCGGCTGATCGAACTGGATGATGTTGCTGTTGAGCTGGGCGGCCGTGAGATCGTGCGCGGGCTCAGCTTCACGGTGGCGAACGGAACGCGCGTTGGGCTCGTTGGGCCGAACGGCTCCGGGAAGACGACCCTGCTGCGCCTGATCACGGGCGAGCTTGAGGCGAGCGCAGGCGTGGTGAAGCGTGCGGGTGCACTGCGCATGGTGTACTTCAGCCAGATGCGCGAGCTGCCGGAGTCCATGACGCTGCGCCGCGCGCTGGCGCCTGACTCTGACTCGGTCGTCTACGGCGGACGTGTCGTGCACGTGGCCAGCTATGCCGCGAAGTTCCTCTTTACCGGCGAACAGCTCAACCAGCCTGTCGAGCGGCTGAGCGGCGGCGAGCGAGCCCGCGTTCTGATCGCGCGGCTTATGCTGGAGCCGGCGGACGTGCTGCTGCTCGACGAGCCGACGAACGATCTTGACATTCCGACGCTTGAGATTCTGGAAGAGAGTCTGCTCGAGTATGCGGGCGCGCTGATCCTGGTGACGCACGATCGCTACATGCTCGATCGCGTGTCGACCGTCGTCCTCGGCCTTGATGGAACCGGCCGCTCGAAGGCCTTTGCGGACTACTCGCAGTGGGAGCAATGGCGAGGTATCAAGCCTGGCCGCGATGAGAGTCCGGCCGAAACCGCGGTTGGTAAGAAGGGCAGCGCGACCTCTTCGAAGAAGAAGCTTTCGTACCTCGAAGCGCGTGAGTTCGATAGCATCGAGGCCGCGGTTGAAGCCGCGGATGCGCGTCTTGAAGCTGCCCGCGATCGTGTCGACGAGCCCGCAGTCGCGACGGACGCGGGGGCTCTCACTGAAGCTCTCGCAGAGATGGAGGCGGCGCAGGAGGAGAGCGATCGCCTATACGCGCGATGGGCGGAGCTGACCGAGAAAGCTGGTTGAGAGTGCAGCGCTGTGACGTATGCTGCTCTCACGATGAAGCTCTTCTCAACGCAACATACTC
Source organism: Acidobacteriaceae bacterium (assembly GCA_903642235.1). Lineage (GTDB taxonomy): Bacteria > Acidobacteriota > Terriglobia > Terriglobales > Acidobacteriaceae > Edaphobacter. Next base: position 99,034 of record CAHJWL010000009.1, read on the forward strand.
TTTTGAACGCGGCTGCCCTTGCCGTTCTGCTGGCCGCGAACCTGCGTGCAGCCGCGCAACTCGCCGAGCCAAAGCAGGTGGTTGTTCTCCATGCGGCCCGCATGCTCGATGTGCGCGCCGGCACGCTGGTCGCACCGGCGGAGATCCTGATTGAAGGCGACACCATCAAGGAGATCGGCACCCACGTCTCTCGTCCGCCGCTCGCGCAGGTCATCGATCTCGGCGATCACACGTTGATGCCCGGCTTGATTGATGCGCACGTGCACCTGTTCCTGCATCCTGGCGCGGAGGATCTGCAGACCGTGCAGGAGAGCGTACCGCAACGTGTGCTGCTGGCAGCCGAGGCTGCGCGCTCTGATCTGCAGGCAGGCTTCACGGCGGAGCGCGACATGGGCACAGAAGGTGCAGGCTCGGCCGATACGGCCATTCGCGACGCGATCGATGCCGGCCTGATTCCCGGGCCGCGCATGCGTATGAGCGGCAATGCAATCAGCATCCTTGGCGGGCATGAGGATGCGATCGGCTACAACCCGGCGCAGCATGTGCTGGGCAATGCGGACTACGCGAACACAGCAGACGAGCTCGTCGCGACGATTCGGCAGCAGCGCAAGGAGGGCGCGGACTTCACCAAGATCTACGAGACGGGCAGGGATCAGCTGACGGGAGACGTGTTTGAGACACCACCGCAGTACACGGTCGAGCAGCTGACGGCGGCGGTCGCGGAGGCCAGACGCTTCAGCCTGGGCCAGCCGGGACACGGCGTCGCGGTGCATGCTACGGGCGAACCTGGAACCGGCTTTGCGGTTCAGGCCGGTGTGGCAAGTGTTGATCACGCCTACGTTTTGAGCGAGGCGACGATGGCGATGATGAAAGCCAGGAAGATCTACGCGGTGCCGACGTTTGCGATCACTGAGTACTTCGCCCAGACAGCCTCTACGCCCGAGCGCAGGCAGAAGGACGAAGCTGGGCAGACGCTGCACGCACGGGAGTTCAAGCGGCAGATGGCTGCCGGAGTTCCGTTTGCCGCGGGCAGTGATGTGGGCCCGTTTCCTCACGGAACGCAGGCACGGGAGCTTGAACTCATGGCGCAGTTTGGCATGCCGGCGGCGGATGTGTTGCGCGCCGATCTGTTGAACGGTGCAGACCTGCTGGGCTGGAACGGCCGGATTGGCGAGTTGAAGACCGGGATGTTTGCGGACGTTATTGCGGTGGAGGGAGATCCGCTGTTGGACATCTCAGCGGTTACAAGGGTACGTTTCGTGATGAAGGGCGGCGTGATCTTTCGCCGGCCATAGTTCATTCGACGAGATAGATCGGATCGGCTAGCGCGATCGAGCCGGAAACAAGCGTTCGCGCATAGATTCCGACACGCCCATCGCGTCGCCGTGCAAGCCACCGCAGCGGCGTACGATCCTCGACCGCAGTCTCCGGATGGAGCGAGACCATGCGGCAGCGCGGTATCCGTTCGAGCATCTGCAGCTGCACCTGCTCGCCTATCTGCAGCACCTTTCCGGCAAGCTCATCCTCCGCGAACGGCTCAGCGCGATCGAGAGCCAGAATGATGTTCGACCGGAGACGTCGCGCATCGAAGCTGCCAAGCTCCCCGGCGAGGCTGCGCTCCGTTGCCATCGAATGCAGGGCGATAGGCCGGACGTCGGTGAACGGCCGGTCCCGTTCCAGCAGGCGCAGGCTGCTGCTCCTATCAGCTTCAAGACCAAGGTGAACCGGAAGATCGGCAGCTGCACGCCCGACCATCGCGCCGGACGGAACGCGCACCACAACCTGTCCCGCGGCCGTTTGCCGTGCCTGCGATCGCAGCATGGCGGAGCGTTCGCTGGATCGCAGGAGAGGCTTGCCCACAGGAGCGTCCGCACTCTCAAAGGCGAGACGCCGGTCGCCGTCGATGCCATACTGCCCCACGCCCAGCGTCTCGCACCGCTCCCCCTGCATGCTCTTGATTGGGTACCGCCAGAGCTGCGCGATATGTCCGAGAGATGTCATTGAGGGTCCCGGATCCTTGCAGGCCGGCGTCAGATGCCTGTGATGTTGAAGCCGCAATCGACAAATGTAACCTCGCCGGTAATGCCGCTCGCGAGCGGGCTGGAGAGAAACAAGGCGGTGTTGCCGACCTCGTTCTGCTCCACATTGCGATGAAGCGGAGCCCGGCTTGTAACGGCATCGAGGATCTTCGAAAAGTCGCCGATTCCGCGAGCCGCGAGAGTCTTGATCGGGCCGGCGGAGATGGCGTTCACGCGGATCTTTCTAGGACCGAGCGACGCGGCAAGGTACCGCACCGTGGCCTCAAGCGCAGCCTTCGCAACACCCATCACGTTGTAGTTCGGGAAGACCTTGTCCGAGCCGTAGTACGTCAACGTGAGGATCGATCCACCATCGCTCATCAGCGGCGCTGCAGCGCGCGCCAGAGCGATGAGTGAGTAGACACTGACGTCATGCGCGATACGAAATCCGTCACGGCTGGTAAGTAAGAAGTCGTTCTTGATCTCGTCCGCCGGCGCAAAGGCAACGGAGTGAACCAGCACATCGATCTTGCCGAAGCTCTGCTCTACCTGCGCGAAGAGGGCGTCGATCTGCTCATCGTGCGCAACATCACAGGCAAAGGCGCGGCCCGTTCCCGTCTGTCCGAGATCTTCCAGCAGCTGTTCGGCCTCGCGCTGCAGGCGTTCCAACTGGTAGCCGAGCACCAGCGTGGCGCCTGCTTCAGCCAGCTTCTGCGCGATGGAATACGCAATGCTGCGCTTGTTGGCGAGACCAAAGACGACGGCGACCTTGCCCTTCATGTCAATCATTGCTGCGGGGATCTCCTGTGCCCATGCGGTTCACGATTTCATCGGTTAGGATACCAGCGGCTATCGGCTCGTGCCGCGTGCTCCTTTGCGAGCAGCGTACAGGGTGATGCGTTCAGCTCGCCTGTGTCTCGAGAATGAGCTCGAATGCCGACCATGCCTCGGCGGAAAGTGTCAGTTCAGCGCCGGTTACATTCTCTTCCAGATGTTTGATCGAGCTTGTTCCTGGGATCGGCAGCATGACCGGCGATCGCTGAAGCAGCCACGCGAGCGAAAGCTGGTTGAGGCTCATAACGTGCTCGGCCGCGAACTCCTGCACGGCTGAACCCGCGTGGGCCAATTTGCCGGCCGCCAGCGGATACCACGGAAGGAATGTAATGCCGTGCTGCTCACAGAAGCGGAGGGTCGACTCGCTCTTGCGCTCGATGAGGTTGTATTTGTTCTGCACGCTGACGATCGGCACGGTCGCCTGGGCGCGCTCGATCTGCTCGGGTGTGACTTCGGAGAGGCCGATGTGGCGGATTTTGCCCTGCGTTTGCAGGTTTTTGAGGGCACCTAGCGTCTCTTCGACCGGAACCGTTGGGTCGATGCGGTGCAGCTGGTACAGATCGATCCGTTCCAGCTTCAGCCGGCGGAGAGAAAGCTCAACCGACTGTATGAGGTAGTCGGGCCGGCCAAGCGGCTTTGATTTAGCTGGACCAGTGCGCGTCAGACCGCCCTTGGTTGCGATGACCAGGCCTTCTGTGTAGGGATGGAGCGCCTGCGCCAGGAGCTCTTCAGCGATCTGCGGGCCGTACGCGTCGGCTGTATCGAAGAAGTTGATGCCGAGCTCGACGGCGCGCCGCAGCAGGGCCACCGCCGTGTCGCGACCGCCTGGCGGCTCGCCCCAGGCACCCTCGCCGACGAGCCGCATGGTGCCGTAGCCCAGGCGGTTGACGGGCAGGTCATTCCCCAGCAGGAAGGTCGCGCTCGAGGCTAGAGAGCTCATCCTCCCTGAGATGCAGTCTGCTACGCCGGGCAGGCCTTTTAGCCGTGTAAAAGCCAGTCGTACTGCTCGTCTGAGAGCGGCACGACTGACAGGCGGAACTGCCGGAAGAGCAGCGAATCATGGAAGAGCGAGGCATCGCGCAGAGCGGCGAGCGACCTCTCCTGCTTCAGGCGCTTGCCCGCCTTGATGCGAACCTGCGGGTTTTTAGGATCGCTCGCGTCGACGGAGACCACGGTGGCCGTGCCGATGACGGCCTTGCCGACCTGCGAGTGGTAGACAACCAGCTTTTCACCCCGCTTCATGCCGCGCAGGCTGATCAACGCCTGCGGGTTCTTGATGCCGTCCCAGACTGTTTCGCCGTCGCGGACGAGATCGTCAAAGGAGTATTTGTCAGGTTCGGTCTTGAGAAGAAAGGGCATGGGGCTGGATCTCCTGTCTGGCCTGCCTCCGGGCTAACCGCCCAGATCGACCAGGGTTACGAGTGGGAGCGGATGGCCGAGAAAGCGTGAGCCAAGCTGCTGGAACTTCTCGACCGAGTCGGTCGCGAAGACGGCAAGAGGCTGAGCTTCGGCCGCGAGCGGGGGTACCGCCGGAAGCCGGGCAAGAACCGCTTCGGCGGTAGCGCGGGCAGAGTCGATGATGTGAAGTGGCCTGTGCATCTGCTCCAGAACTGTGTGCAGCAGAGGTTTCAGCACTGGATAGTGGGTACAGCCAAGCAGCAGGGTGGTTGCATCCGGGGCCTTCATCAGGGCCTCTGTCAGGTAAATGCGGGCGACCTCAGCGGTCACCGGGTGCGCAGTCCAGCCTTCCTCGACGAGCGGAACGAGCAGCGGACAGGCTTTCTCTGTTGACCGGATTCCAAGCAGATCGAGGGTTCGCGAGTAGGCGTTTGACTGAACGGTAGCGGCCGTGGCGAGCACGACGACGCTGCCGGCTGGGTTGGCGGCGAAGGCCGCATGGGCGCCGGGTTCAATCACCCCGAGTACAGGGACGAATCCGGCGGCGGCCCGTATCTCGTTCAGTGCCAGGGCAGTTGCGGTGTTGCAGGCGATGACCAGAAGATCAGCGCCTTCCCTCAGCAGGAAGTTGGTGCTGGAGACGGCGTACCGGGCAATGGTGGTTCGGGACTTTGATCCGTAGGGCAGGCGCGCGGTATCGCCGAGGTAGGTAAACCGTGCATTTGGAATGAGATCGAGGAGCTCGCGAAGCACTGTGAGACCGCCGAAGCCGGAGTCGAAGACGCCGATTGTGAAAGGTTTGGAGGTCATGGGCGCGTGGCGGCTGTGTCGACGGCGGGGTAGGTACGGGTCAGATCGGCGTGGCCGGCGAGGGTCTCACGCGGATGGCCGTCGACGACGAAGCGTATCTGTGTGATCTGGGGAAGGTTAGCATGCAGGGTACCGATGATGGAATCGAGCGTAAGGGCCTCGACCTCAACGCCGGAGGGGTGGTTGTCGGCAAAGGCACCGTGCAGATTCACTACCGCAAGCTGTCCGGAATCGCCGTAAACAGGGCTGTTCCGCATCGATATTGCGCTGCTTTTGCGCGGAATGGACGCCTGCGCGGGCTCTTGGAGTGGCAGGGCGAGCAGAAAGACATCGTCGACGGCCGGTCCGCTCGGCAGGGGATGGGCGGAGCCGGGCAGAGTGTACTGCACGAGAAGATGCTCGAGCAGAGCGCGGGCACGGGTCGAGGCTTCAACCGGCATGGCGAGTGGACGGTCCTGCCGGGTGATGGCGCCGTCGCTGTCCGAAGCGAGATCGAGAGTCACGGTCTCGTTTTCGGCGGAGATCGGGGCGGAGATGGGCGTCTCATCCTGCGGGGTGGCGAGCCGCTTTTCAGCCTGGCGGCAGCCGTGCAGCAGAAAGGCAAGCGCGAGCAGGATGCCCGCGGCAAGCGCCCAAAAGAGATAGTGCTGATGTCGGGGGATCATGGCTGGGCAGCCGCCGCAGGATCGGCTGCCGGTGGGTCTGCGTGACCGCGCCAGAACAACAGGGCAGTGGCGACGGACTGAGCAACGCGTGCCTGGTAGCCCGAGTCAGCCGGGGAGAGGCCGCGGGTCGGCGCGAGTTCAAGGAGCACAGCGGGGCAGGTAAGGCTGTCAAGCGGACGGATGGTTGCGCGACTGGTGTGGACCGGAAGTCCGGCACGGGCGATCGCGGTCGAGATTTCGGCGGCGAGCCGATCACTCTGCTGGAGGAAGCCGGCCTGGGCCGCGTCCCAGGCAAGCAGAGTGGGGACTGCGTCAGAAGAGTGCGGGAGCGGCAGAGCGGAGGTGATGAGATGAACGCCCGAGCCTGTGCCGGTTGCGTGCAGGACGATGCAGGCGAAGGGGTGGACGTGATTCGCCTGGCCGGCGCGCTGGTCAGGCGTGGGTGCGGAAGGGGAGATGGCGCCAGTGGACGGCGCGCCTGCGGCCTGTGCTTCGGTATCGCGGGTGGAGAGCACGGTGAGCCCAAGCGCGGAGAGCTGCGAGCGCAAGCGGCCGGCGAGGGCAAGGGTAATGTCTTTCTCAAAGATCGGCTCGCCCGCAGGGCTGAGCAGAGGCGCGCCGGCGTCATCGCCCCCGTGGGCGGGATCGAGGAAGACGAGGGCGTGGTTGAGGGTGGATCGTGGTGCCGGCGGTGGAGTGGGTGTTTGCTGCGGGTCCTGCGCGGCGGGAAGAAGCAGGCCAAACAGGGCGAGATGGCGGGCGAGCGGAGTCACGTCAGGTGTTGATTGTACGGGCTGGTACCGGGTGAGCGGGACAACGCATGTCGCCTCCCGCGGTGCCTGGGCGAACGTGCTCTTTTACTGCTTGTAGATGCGGGACTCCCACGCGCCAAGGTTGAGAGTGGAGGTGCTGGCCTCATGCGAGTCGGGAAGATCCGATAAAAGTAGAGTCGCGGCCTTCAGGCTCTCGGGCAAGGTGTAGTGCACCGGGCTGGAACTGAAGTTTTCGACGACGAGGTACTGCTCCTTGCCGAGCGTTCGTGTGTAGGCAAAGACCTGCGGGTGCTGCGGGTCGAGGTCCTTGAAGTCGCCGTAGACGAACGCAAGCGTTCCCGCGCGCAGCTTGATCAGGGCTCGAACATAGTTCAGAACGGACGCCGAGTCTGATTCCTCCTGCTCGGCGTTGATCTGCTTGTAGTTGGGGTTTACGGCGAGCCACGGATGTGCGCTTGTGGTGAAGCCAGCCTCGGGAGAGCTGTTCCACTGCATCGGGGTGCGGGCGTTGTCGCGAGAGACCTTTGCCTGCGCTGCGAGGAAGTCCGCAGCGGAGATTTTGCCGGTCTCCACCTCGGCCTTATAGGCATTTTTGATCGAGATATCGTCGTAGTCTTCGAGCTTCTTGAACGGGTAATCCGTCATTCCGAGCTCGTCCCCTTCGTAGAGAAAGGGCGTGCCGCGCAGGGTCAGGATCATGGTTTCGAAGAGCTTGGCGCAGGGCACGCGGGTGGCTTGTGAATCGTTGCCGAAGGTGGAGACGATGCGCGGGTTGTCATGGTTTGAAAGGAAGACCGTGTCCCAGTCATGCTTCGTCAGCACGGTCGCGTGGGCGTCGTAGATGGCTTTCAACTCCGGCAGGGACCAGCTTCCGAGCTGGCTGGGACCGAAGTCGGAGCGGCCAAGCTTGATCGCGTCGAAGTTGAAGATCATGTTGAGCTCGTGGCGGCGGTCGTCCACCAACGAGTTTTCCTGAGCGAGGGTGGTGCCGGTCGCTTCCCCAACGGACATGTCGTCGTACTTCGAAAGCACATCGTGATTCATCTCGCGAAGGTACTCGGCAAGATGGGGACCATTTGCGTAGGCGTTGGGCGGCGCCTTGAGTTGCTCGGCGGTCAGGTCGGGCATGCCTGTGGGCTTGGAGATCAGCGGAATCACATCCATGCGGAAGCCGGAGACGCCCTTGTCCAGCCAGAAGCGCATGAGGCTGTAGACCTCTTCGCGCACCTTCGGGTTTGTCCAGTTCAGATCGGGCTGCTTGGCTGCGAAGTAGTGCAGGTAGTACTCGTTTGTCTTCGGATCGAGCGTCCAGGCAGAACCGGAGAAGTAGGACGGGTAGTTGTTGGGCGGGGTCCGGGTCCCGTCCGGCGCTGTTTTGCCGGGTCGCCAGATGTAGAAGTCGCGGTAGGGGTTCGTCCTGCTCCTGCGGGATTCGACGAACCACTTGTTCTCGTCCGAGGTGTGGTTGACGACGAGATCGATGATGAGGCGCATGTGACGCTGCTTGATGCCGGCGAGCAGGGTGTCAAAGTCCGCCATGGTGCCGAACTCCGTCATGACCTTCCGGTAGTCGCGGATGTCGTAGCCGTTGTCGGCGTTGGGGGAGTCAAAATGCGGGCTCAGCCAGATGACAGCGACGCCCAGCTTCTGCAGGTAGTCGAGCCTTGACGTGATGCCGGGCAGGTCGCCGATCCCATCTCCGTTGGAGTCCTGAAAGGAGCGCGGGTAGACCTGGTAGACGACGGCTTCCTTCCACCACTTCGGCTCGTAGCCATTGACCAGCTGCTGCGCCGGAGCTGCCGCGGGGAAGGCAGAAAGAGCTGCGACGATGGAGGCTTTGAGAAGCATGCGCCAGAACATGCCGCATTCTACCGAGCGGCGGGCGTTTAGGCGAGGATGCTCGATGCGTCCTTCACCTTCTGCCCAGGGATACCGGACGATTGATCACGAGCATCTGCCTCGTGGAGTCGCTCGCGGCGGACTCCGGAGAGCGAGCGGTAGATTTTTGATGAGCCGGAGACGCTCCTGCTGACATCTAGCAAGCAGGAGCGTAGCTATGAAGATTTCAGGAAACTGCATTCTGATCACAGGTGGAACAAGCGGCATCGGCCGCGGCCTGGCTGAGGCTTTGCATGCAAAGGGGAACAAGGTCATCATTGCCGGGCGCCGGCAGAACCTCCTGGATGAGGTCTCGGGACAGAACCCGGGGATGATTGGCGTGGCTGCGGACCTGGGTAGCAGCGCGGGCGTGGAGGCTTTTGCGGGCGAGGTGAAGGCTCGGTTCAGCGACCTGAATGTGCTGATTAACAATGCAGGCATCGCGGGTTTGGAGGATTACACCGCCGATTCAGTGGATCTGTCGCGTGCGTACGACACGATCCAGACAAACATCAGCAGCGTGGTTCAGCTTTCGGCGGCGCTGCTGCCAACACTTCGGGCGCAGCCACACGCTACGCTGGCCGTGACGACCTCTGGTCTGGCGTTTGTGCCCTACCCTCCGGGGCCGGTGTATGGCGCGACGAAGGCTTTCATGCATAACTGGCTGGATGCCTTGCGGGTGCAGCTCCGCAAAACGCAGGTCGAGGTGCTGGAGATCGCACCACCGTACGTGCAGACGGAGCTTGGTGGTCCACGGCAGGCAAGCGATCCTCGAGCGATGCCGCTTAAGGACTACGTCGACGAGGTCGTCCAGATCCTGGAGAGCAACAGCGCCGAGAAGGGCGAGGTGCTGGTCGAGCGCGTGAAGCCGCTCCGCTGGGCGGAGAAGAATGGGGAGTACGACAAGTTTCTGGATATGTTTGCCTCGATGCACGACTAGAGGCACTGCTGGACTTGGGATGGAGAACAAAGCTGGGGCTTCGAGCTCCAGCTTTTCTTTTGGTGTTAGTCGAGGGCGTAGATGGCGAGGCCGCTGAGGAGCTTGGGGTAGAAGTCTGTGGACTTCTGGGGCATGACGTCGCCCGAGAGTGAGACTTCTTTCAGCTGGTCGAGGGTGATGGGTTTGATGAGGAAGGCGAGGTCGGCGGCGCCAGTCTGGACGAGGGTGACGGCTTCGCCGGCGTCGCGGAGGTAGGAGATGTTGCCGGTGGCCTTGATGCGTTCGGGTGTGAGGCCGAGCAGGTGGTCGAGGAGCACGGTGTGGAGCTCGGCGACCTCAAGCTGGCGCTGCTTGGGGCTGAGCGGGGCAAGGAGGGGGGCGACGGCTTCGGGCTTTGGCTGGAGGAGGTAGTTGCCAGCGAGGGTGACGGCAACGAAGGCGTGACCGGCCGTGGCGTTGAGGGCGGCGAGAAGCCGGGTAGCAGCCGCAGCGGCGGTTTCGACGATGGGTGCAGGCGAGACGGTGGGGTCAGTCTCGCCGAGCTGGGTGACGGTGTAGAGGGCGGAGGCGCGGGTGAGGAAGTCGGGCGAGGAGAAGCCGCGAGCATTTCCAGACAGACTGGCGCTGCCGTCGGTGGGTCCGCCGTTTTCCTCAGGCAGGGTCACGGGCGCGCTTCCAAGACCGGTGACGACGCGGTGGGTGGGCAGGATGGTGATGCCGGGGGCGTCCATGTTGACGAAGGTCATCATCATGGCGGCCTCGGGGAACGGGGGAGCGGCGAGGTTAGGACGCTGGTCCGAATCGATCAGGTTCGAGGGGGACTCGTCGTTTTCGTCGCGACGCTGGCCGAAGGGTAGGTTGAGCTGGGCGGAGCGCTCCTTGGCGTAGGCGACAGAGGTCTCGTAGCGGTGGTGACCGTCGGCGATGATGAGCTTCTTATCGCGCATGGCGGTAACAATGAGGTTGATGAGGGTGGGATCGGTGAGCTTCCAGACGCGGTGGACGACATCGTACTCGTCGGTGATGGTGAGGTCGGGCTGGGTGTGTGCCTGCCCGTCAGCATCCTGGGCGCCGCCGCTGCCGGCGCCGAAGATGAGCTTTTCGGCGGTGAAGGCGGGGTCGGAGTAGAGCATGTAGATCTGCTCGCAGTAGGCGCGGGTGGCTTTGAAGAGGGCGAGGCGGTCGGACTTGTGCTTGGGGAAGGTCTGCTCGTGGCGGTAGACGACCTGGTCGGCGTAGTCGTAGAGGTGGCCGAGGGCGATGAAGCCGCGACGCTCGCGGGTCTCTGAAGTTCCCGGAACGGCGTAGGTCTGCGAGTAACCGTAGAGGGCGGGCTCGGCCTCTTCGCGGAGGATCTCCTCGCGGCGCCAGCTGGCGAGATAGTTGGCGGCGCGGGTGTAGACGTTGCGGGCGCGCTCGCCGGACGGAAGGAAGTCCTGGGGCTCGGTGTCGGCGGGCTCGTGCTTGCCGAGGATGACGCGGATGAGGTTGTAGGGACTGAGCTCGTAGTAGCGCTGCTGCATGGCGGACGAGATCTTGTCGTAGGGCTGGGTGACGACGTCTTCCATGCGGACGCGGCTGGTGTCGTAGCGAAGGGCGCGGAAGGGGTAGATCTGGGCCATGTGCGGGGGAGTTCCTTTGAGCTGGGTGCCTTTTCGGATTGTACGGGTGGGTGCAAGGGTGACCGTTGCTCCGGGATAGCGGCGCGCCGCCGAGAGCTGCTTGTCAGCCGCGCTCCGAAGAACAAGGAACGCTCCCGAGTAAGTCACCGGGAAAGAAAAGCATCCGGGGTCGGAGATGGGAGTCTATCTAGACAGACCTGCAGGTACGTGTTGCGCTGCAGTGACTTGGCTGGTTGCCGGTTCTATCAGTGAAGCGGATGGGGAGTAGACGTTGGCGGATGAGCACGCGGAATGGAAACCTAAGTTCAACCCGTGGTTGATTGCGGCTACGGTAGCACTGGCGGCCTTTATGGAGGTGTTGGATACCTCGATTGCCAACGTGGCGCTGCCACATATCTCCGGCAATCTCGGAGCGAGTCAGGACCAGGGAACGTGGGTGTTGACAAGCTACCTGGTCTCGAATGCAATCGTTCTGCCGCTGGGCGGGTGGGCGTCCAGCGTCATCGGGCGTAGGAACTTCTTTCAGCTCTGCATTGTGATCTTTACGGTTTCAAGTTTTCTCTGCGCGATCTCACCCAGCCTGCCGATCCTGCTGCTCGCGCGGGTGTTGCAAGGCATTGGCGGCGGCGGTCTGCAGCCGATGGCGCAGGCTATCATGGCGGACTCGTTCGAGCCGAAGAAGCGTGGGCAGGCATTTGCGCTGTATGGTCTGGTCGCGGTGCTTGCGCCATCGATCGGGCCGACGTTGGGTGGATGGATCACCGATAACTACTCGTGGCGATGGATCTTTTACATCAATCTTCCAATCGGCCTTCTGGCGCTGCTTCTGGTACAGCGCATGGTGCAGGACCCGCCGTGGATCAAGGCTGACAGATCGAATCTGTTCCGGCTCGATTACGTCGGGCTTGGATTCCTGACGCTGGCGATGGGCGGCCTGCAGATCGCGCTTGATAAGGGTGAGGAGAACGACTGGTTTGCCAGCAATTTCATCCGTAGCTTTGCGCTCATGTTTGCCATCGGGATAGCCGGATTCATCTATTGGGAGTGGAAGTCAAAGGCTCCGCTGATGAATCTCAAGCTCTTCAAGTTCAGAAACTTTGCGATCTGCTGCTTCCTGATGAGCCTTGTAGGCGGTGTGCTGAATGCATCCACGGTGTTACAGCCGCAGTTCCTGCAGGCCTTGCTGGGGTATACGGCGACGAACGCAGGCAAGGCGCTCACGGCCGGAGGCATTGCGCTGGTGATTGTTATGCCGGCTGCCGGCATTCTGACGGGTAAGTTCAGCGCGCGCAATCTGGCGGCGGCCGGCTTCGTCTTCTTCGCCTGCTCGTTCTACTACGCGGCAACGCATACGACGCTGCAGATGAGCTTCGGCTTTGCATCGTTCCTGCGGGTGCTGCAGATGCTGCCGATTCCGTTCTGTTTCATCTCGATCACAAATGCTGCGTATGTGGGTCTGCCGCGTGAGGCGAGCAACCAGGTCTCGGGCATCATCAACTTCATGCGGAACGTGGGCGGAAGCATCATGATTGCGATCACGGGCGCGGCGGTGACGAATCGGGGGCTGTTTCATCAGGCGAGGCTGCAGGAGTCGATGCGGATGACGAATCCAGTCTTTGCCGAGCGGGCGCAGGGTCTCGCTGGAGCGCTCACGACGAGCGGAGGCGGGGCACAGGGCATGGGGGCGGCGCAGGCTTCCATCTACCAGCAACTGCAGCAGCAGGCAGGCGCGCTGGGCTACTCGGACATCTACATGGCGTTGTGCTGGATGAGCTGCGGGATGATTGCCCTGGCATTTCTGCTGAACAAGAACAAGCCCGGGGACGCGCCGAAGGATGCGGCCGCCCACTAGGGGTTCAGAACGAGCTCTTATTTCGCAGTCTCTCGGGGCGTAGCGACGCGGCATGCGGAATGCCTGGTTGCACTGCAAACCGGCCTGGCTCAAAGGCTTGAGTACCTGCGTTTTGATAGGGCGACGGCACGGTGCACTCTGTTGGGGCACAAAAGGCGACTCGGGGTGTAGTCTGCGGGCAGGTGGCTCAGATTGGAGCGTTCCCGTGGCAGCATAGGGCGGGGTGAGCTGAAGAACGTACAGGCTTCGGTGGGGATCGCGACGACTGCCGAAAAGAATACCGTCGCGAGTAGGCCGGGCCAGAGCATGTGTGACGCACGAGAAGTATTTGGAGCGAAGAGCGCAAAGAGCCGGGTTACTCGCTGGGCGGTGCTCCTGGCATTTCTTGCCGGGCTGCTGATGACCGGGGCCCTGAGCCGCAGTGCATCCGCGCAGGAGAATCCGCTGGGCCAGGTCACGACCGATCCAGCGCCGCCCAAGCCGAAGTCAGCCGAAGAGCGGAAGCCGGTGGTGGACGGGACTGGACCTTCTGGAACGAATGCCGCGGAGCTGGCAACCAGTCGCAAGAACTCGCGGATTCGTGTCGACGTGAATATGGTTCTGGTGCCGATGACGGTAACGGACCCGATGAATCGTCTGGTGACGGGGCTTGAGCGCGAGAACTTCCAGGTCATCGAAAACAACATGGTCCAGCAGGTGAAGAGCTTCTCCGTAGAAGATGCTCCCGTGTCGATCGGAATCGTCTTTGATCTGAGTGGGAGCATGAGCTCGAAGTTCGCCAGGGCGCGCAAGGCGCTGAGTGAGTTTCTGCGGACAAGTAATCCGCAGGACGAATACTTCGTCGTCGGCTTCAATGACCGGCCGGCGGTGATCGTTGATTTCACCAGCGATGTCGAGGATGTCGAGGCGCGCATGGTCATGCTGAAGCCGGCGAACCGCACAGCGCTGATCGATGCGATCTACCTGGGCGCGAACAAGCTGCGGCAGGCCAAGTATGACCGCAAGGCGCTGCTGATTATCTCGGACGGCGGCGACAACCGCAGCCGCTATACGGAAAATGAGCTGCGGCGCGTGGTGAAGGAGAGCGACATGCAGCTCTACTCGATCGGCATTTTCGACCAGTACGCACCCACGCAGGAAGAGCAGCTGGGGCCGCTGCTTCTGACAGACATCTGCGAGATGACGGGCGGGCGCATGTTTCGGGTGTCGGATGTGGGCGATATGGGCGATATCGCGACGCGCATCTCAGCAGAGCTGCGGAACCAGTACGTGATCGGGTACCGGCCGAACAATATCAAGCATGACGGGAACTGGCGTAAATTGAAGGTGCGACTGCTGCCGCCGCCGGGTCTACCGCTGCTGGCTGTGCACTTTCGCCAGGGGTACTATGCACCGTCGGACTAGATGGGCTTCTGTGGCGTTATTTTTGACGCTGCTGGGGTACGGGGTTTGCGCGCCGGCTCAAAGTGCGGCTCAGGGACAAAGTGGGCAGCAGCCTTCCTTGACGGTCGATCGCGATCCGGTTGAGTCTCCCGACCCCGATCTTCCCTCGCCGGCAGCAGCGACCCAGACCCAGCCTACGGGCCAGACAGCGCAGGAGCTGGCACGGGAGAACGGCCGCTACACGCTGCGGCAGGATGCGTATGAGGTCCGGCTGAACGCGACAGTGATCGATGGCAGTGGCCGATCGATCCTGGACCTCACGAAGGATGCCTTCCATGTCTACGAAGACGGCGTGCCGCAGACAATCGGCTCTTTCCGGCATGAGGATCTGCCGGTCTCGCTGGGAATCCTGATTGACAGCTCCGGGTCGATGTACGACAAGAAGCAGGCGGTTGAACAGGCGTCGCTCAACCTGATCAAGCTGTCGAATCCGCAGGATGAGGCGTTCCTGGTGGATTTTTCCTGGGAGGCGTTCATCGACCAGGACTTTACCAGCGACATCAACAAGCTGCAGCAGGGGCTCGGCTACATCAAGGCAAGCGGCGGCACGGCGATGTATGACGCGCTTGTAGCCAGCGCGGACTACCTGGCGAAGAACGCAAAGAAGCCGAAGCAGGTGCTGCTGGTCGTCACGGACGGTGAAGATAATGCGTCCAGCGCGACGCTCGAGCAGGCGATTCGCAAGATTCAGGATCTGGATGGGCCGGTTATTTACTGCATCGGCCTGCTGTTCGGGTCGGATACGGACAAGCGTGAGGCGCGCCATGCGCAGCGCGTCCTGCAGACCTTGAGCGACCAGACGGGCGGGCTCTCCTACTTCCCGAAGTCGGTGAAAGAGGTCGATGCGATCACGGCGGAGGTTGCGCAGGATATCCGGACGCAGTACTCGATTGCCTATCGGTCGACGAAGTCGCCCACGCTCGGCGGCTATCGACAGATCCACGTCGATGCGAAGGAGAAGGGCTACAGCAAGCTGCAGGTGCGAACGCGGACTGGTTATTACCCGAAGGTGGCGGCCGACAGCGAGGCCGCGCCACCCGCGATGGGAAGTGGAAGCGGACGAAAGTAGCGGCTTCAGTCTCTCCCGCGAACGGCACGTTACCGGCGCTCGCTCATGGGAAGAAAGCGCTTGCGAGCCGGCAGGGCGACAGGTATAAACACCTCATTCTTTCTTCTCCAGCGGCTCTGCGTGCGTCGAGCAGGGCGACTGGCTGAAGCTGTCGGACTGCTCTCTCGCCATGTCGCCATCTCAGCACGTCCAGAAGACCAGCCGACGAGCCCACCCCCGGGTACGTCTTTTGATCGGGCTATTCCTCGCGGTATTCTTCGGGCTCTGTGCGGGACTGCCCGCGGCCGCTACGAAGGTTGAGTCCGTTCCGGACTGGGTGAAAGCCGCCGCATCACAGACGCTGCCGAAATACTCTGACCGAACCAACGCAGTGGTGCTTCGCGATGACAGAACTGTGTCTGTCGGAGCGGACGGGCGAGCGACCGAGCACCGCCGGCGCGTCGTGAAGATCCTTCGCCCGCAGGGCCGTGAGGATGCCCGCATCTTTCTCCCCTTCGACTCCGAGACCAAGCTGACGGATCTGCATGTCTGGAGCATCGGACCTGATGGTCACGAGTACACTCTCCGGGACAAGGAGATCGGGGAGGTGGGTTTTCCCGGACAGGGCAGCCTCTATATGGATCTGCATGCACGGGTTGCCGAGGCTCCAGGGCGGGATCCGGGCGGCATTGTGGCCTATGAGTACGACCAGCGCTCGCATGCGTATGTGAACGAGACCACATGGCACTTTCAGAGCGAAATTCCTGCTCTCGCGCAGAGTTTTACGCTGGAACTACCGGCCGGTTACAGCTTCGGCTCGGTGTGGTCGCACCATGAGCCAGTGAAGCCGGCGGATCTGGAACATATGCGCTGGCGCTGGGAGCTGAAGGATGTTCCCGCGATCGACCTGGACGATATGGCATACACGCCAGATGAGGCGGCTCTGGCAGGCCGTGTCACCGTGCACTACGCCGGTTCAGCCACGGCTGCACCGGTCGGCGATACATGGAAGAGTGTGGGGCAGTGGTACCGGACGCTGGAGTCCAACCGACTGGACGCAACCCCGGAGATCGCGGCCAAGGCGAAGGATCTCGCGGGCGCCTCGCCCGACTTCTACACGCGGGTGGAGCCGGTGGCGGAGTTCGTGCAGCGGCAGATCCGCTACTTCGTCATCGAGATGGGAATCGGCGGCTACCAACCACACGCCGCGGCGGAGATCTTCCGCAATCGCTATGGCGACTGCAAGGACAAGGCGACGCTGCTCTCGGCGATGCTGTCGTCAATCGGCGTGCACTCCGCGCTGATGATGGTCGATGACCGGCGCGGCGCGATTGATCCAAAGGCGCCGTCTATTCTGGCCGATCACATGGTCACGGCGATCGAAGTTCCAGAGGGGTACCGGTCGCCGAAGTTGCGGAGCGTCATTACCGCGGCCTCGGGCAAGCGGTACCTCATCTTCGATCCCACATGGGAGAAGACGCCGTTCGGACAGCTGGAACATGAGCTGCAAGGAAGCTACGGTGTGCTGATGGAAGGGGACCAGAGCGAGATTGTGGCCCTTCCCGTACTCTCTCCGGATCTGAACTCGATCCGCCGCTCGGCGACCTTCCGGCTGACTGCCGAAGGTGTGCTGCAGGGACGGGTGACAGAGAAGCGATACGGCGACTCCGCCTCCATGCGTCGCTACCTCTATGAAAGAGAGGACGCGCAGCAGCAGGAGCAGTTCCTTGGCCGAGTGCTCCGCCAGGACTTTGCAAGCTTCTCTGTCGCCGACTTCAAACAGGAAAATCTCGGTGCGCTGCACCAGGATCTGACGACGAGCTTCGACCTGACAGCGCAGCACTTCGCGCGCCAGATGGGTCAGATGTTGATGGTGCGGCCGCGTGTCTTTGGCACCGAGGATCTGCGACCCAGCGTGCGGCGCCAGCCGGGCCCGCGGCAGGTGCCGATCGACCTGGTGGAGACCGTGCAGGCCCAGGACGACTTCGAGATCAAGCTGCCGGCCGGCTACACGGCCGAGGAGTTGCCGGAACCTGTCTCTCTGACGCTCGACTTTGCAAGCTACGAAAGTGCAACAACGCTGCTGGGAGACACCCTGCACTTTCACCGGTCGTATACCGTCCGGCAGGTTCTGCTGCCGGCCGAGAGATTTGCCGACCTTGAACGGCTTGCCGCCGTCATTGCCACGGATGAACAGAGCAATGCGATTTTGAAGAAGCTTTGACCACTTTCCTACGCCAAGGATCTGTATGCCGATATCACGACTTGCCGTCTCTCTGACCCTGGTAGCCTGCCTTGCGGGATCGATGCGATCAGCATGGGGCGCCGATCCATGGACTCCGCCCACACCGGAGGAGCTCTCCATGACTTCATCCCCGCAGGCGCCGGGAGCGCGGGCAATTTATCTCTTCCGCGAGCAGATCACCGAGGATGCGCTGCACATGTACAGCGTGCACGTCCGAATCAAGGTGCTGACCGAGGCCGGAAAGGACCTGGCCAACGTGGAGCTCAGCTACGCGCATGGTGGTCGGGGCCAGCTGAACCTCGATGAGGTAGGCGGCCGGACGATCCATCCGGATGGAACTGTGGTGGCCTTCACAGGAAAGCCTTATGAGAAGCTGGTCGGCAAGGTCAACGAAGCAAAGTACATGGCCAAGGTCTTCAGCCTGCCGGATGTCACCGTGGGCAGCATCCTCGAATATCACTACAAGCTGCGCTACGACGATCACTACTACATCTCACCGGACTGGTATATCCAGGAGGATCTCTTTACCCGCAAGGTCCATTTCCTCTGGAAACCGACAGATGCCGAGTTGCTGACAAACGACGACCGCGGCCAGCTCACCAGCCACGTCGCCTGGACGCCGATTCTGCCGGCAGGCATCGACGTGCACCAGGAGCGCGGGGCAAACGGTCGGCTGACACTGGAACTCTCGGCCAACGACATTCCTGCGATCGCGCGGGAAGAGCACATGCCGCCCTTGAACAGCTTCACCTATCGCGTTCTTTTCTACTACACGCCCTACCGCGGAATGGACGATTACTGGAAGAACGAAGGCAAGTACTGGGCAAGGCGGCGGGACAAGTTTATCGGGCCCGGACCCGCGGTTCGAGCAGCCGTGCAGGAGATGGTGAAGGGCAGCGATGCTCCGGAGCAGAAGCTGCGCACGATCTATGCCGCAACGCAGAAGCTCGAGAACTCAGATCTGACGCGAGGACACTCCGCAAGCGAGGACAAGGCGCAGGGTCTCGGGGAGATTCATACGACCGACGATATTCTGCGTCGGAAGCGGGGCTCCGGCGACCAGTTGACGGCATTGTTTGTAGCCATGGCGCGCGCCGCGGGAATGAAGGCTTACCTGATGGGCGTGACGAACCGGGAGCGCAGCTTCTTCTACCCGGCCTATCTCAGCACACAACAGCTGGATGACGATATCGCGATCGTGAACTATGACGGCAAGGATCACTTCTATGATCCAGGCGTACGCTTCTGCCCCTTTGAACATCTCGCCTGGCAGCACACGCGAACCTCCGGCATTCGGCAGGTGGAAGGCGGTGCCGTCCTGACTGAGACCAGGACGGAGGCGTACAAGACATCGCAGTTGAAGCGGGTGGCCGATCTGACGATGGATGACCATGGCGTAGTGAGCGGATCGATTCTGGTTACGTACTCCGGAATACCGGCAATGCGCTGGCGCCAGCTCTCGGTGAGTTCGGATGAAGCGGCGGTGCGGCACGATCTGGTGGAACAGGTGGGGTCGCTGCTGCCGGGCGGTATGCAGCTGACGATCGCGTCGATCTCGGCTCTGGACGACTATGAGAAGCCGCTGATCGTGAAGTTCAATGTAAATGGACCGATCGGATCACCTGCCGGAAAGCGCTTGCTGGTGCCTGGCGCGCTGTTTGAAAGCAATCGCAGGACTATGTTTTCGAGTGAGAAGCGGCAGCAGGCAGTGGACTTCGACTACGGTCTGCTGATTCAGGACGCGGTTCGCATCAAGCTGCCAAAGACACTGGCTGTTGAGTCTCTGCCGAACGAGGCAACGGCCGACTTCCAGAAGTTAGCTGGCTTCAACATGACTGCCGAGAACACTGCTGGAGCCTTCACGATGCGCCGCAACTACGCGCTGGGGGAGTTCTTCTTCAAGCCGTCGGAGTACACGGATCTGCGCAAGTTCTTTCTCACGATGGAGGCCGCCGACCAGCAGAGTGTCGTGCTGAAGCAGGCAGCGCCGGCTGAGTCAAAGGGCGGCCAGTAGGTCAGATCACTCAGCTGGTCGTCTCGCTGACCTGCAGAGCATCGATCTTCTGGCTCAGGTCTGCTTCTGCTCGTTGACGCTCAGAGTGCAGCGCGGCGAGGTCTCGACGGAGCGCAGTCAGCGTGTCCTCCTGCGTGTTGAGCTCGGCGGTGTAGCGCCGGGCGAGGGCGCGCTCTTCGCTGGAACCCTTGAGTGCGGACAGATTGTCGCGGAGACGTTTCTGATCGTCGACGAGCTGATCGATGGCAGCCTGCTTCTCCCCCAACCGATCATCGACGGAAGTCACGGCGCGCTTCGCGGCGAAGACGGGTTCAAGCTGCTGCAGCAGCGCGGGACTGGCTTTGGCGTTGTGGAGAAAGAGGGCGAGCTGGTCCTCGCGGGAATCGACCAAGCGGAAGAACTCGTCGAGGCTGTGCCGCTCGCCGATGTGGAGGCGCACAGTCTCTTTCGGCCCGGTCACGACGCGGAAGCGATAGGCCGCGGGCGTACTCTCTGTGGGCTTCGGGTCAGAGGTGGGCTGGCCGCCGTTGCTCTCGAGGGTCCATCCCTGGCGGCGAGGCTGCTCCACGATGACGGTGCGCGGATCAGGAGCGGCGTTTGTGACCAGATACTCGACCTCGGCGATCTCGGCAGAGGTGGCTTTGAGCACGCCTTTGGAGATAGAAAGGGCAGTCACGCGCCGGGTGTCGCGGCGATCGTCGGCGGTGACGCGGACTGCCTGATCGGCAGCGTAGGAGAGCAGGCGGCGCTCGCCGGGGTGGACCGTGTCGAGCAGACCCTCGCCGCCAAAGTTGCCGTTTTCGACAATCGTGAAGGACCCGCGATCAAGGGTGAGCGCGGAGGAGTTGGTGATCCAGAGGGCGCGCAGGGCAACGGGCTCGGACGGTGACCAGAGCGTGACACGCTCGGAGGTAATGGGTATCTGGAGGATCGGCACCAGGGCCGAGCCGTTGCGCGGGATGGTGACGGGATCGGTGAGGTTGTAGGCGAAGAAGTCGTCGAAGGCGGCGGTGGTGGTGTTGGGGTTGGTGGAGTTGACGGCGATGGTTTCGTAGGGCTGCATGGGACGGGCGGAGGTGCCATGCGACTGAGAGAGCATTCGGGAGCGGCCGTTCAACGGAATGGAGCCTACTGTGGCATCTTGTGCCACAGAGACCGTCGCATTGGCTGACCCCATGCCGCCGAGGACTCCACCGGGTGCGCTACCGGCCGATCCGCCCGACATCCCGCTCATCCCGGCTACGCCGGCGACCTGGGGCGCTGGAGGAGCTGGCGCATCGACGGCCGCGTCATGCGTCTGCGGGGTGAGCTGGGCGTCCTGAGCGATGGGGATCTCGGGGCGGCGGGCGTAGATGGGCTGGGCGAGCGGCTGCAGAAAACTCTGCGGGCTGCCGGCGATGAGCGAGAGATGAACGTTGGTCCAGTCCTCGCCGGTAGTGTTGTCGATCACGGAGAAGCCCTGCACTGTGGCGGTCTGGCCGGCCGAGGAAGGAGCGGGTAGCGTGCCGGTACCCGGCGCAGAGGTGGGATCGGTAAAGAGGATGCGATAAGTGGACTTCCAGACCGGCACCTCAGACAGGAAGGAGACGCGCAGCTCACGCGGCGCAGAGCCGCCGGCAGGCCCATGATCGGTGAGCGCAAGGTGGCGGATACCTTCGGAGCGATTGCGGTCGAGGAGTTCGAAGTAGGTCTTAAGGTCGGTGCGGAGAGGCGAGTCGAGCAGGCGAACGACAGTGCTGCTGGTGAGCTCGAGGGTGCGCATGGCGCCGGTGTCAGCGACAACGGTGAGGAAGCGACGCTCCGGCGCGGGTCTGGCGTTTACATCGGCGGACGGGACGGGACGGAGATCGAGCGAGAGAATGCGTCCAGTGAAGGCAGCCCCCGAGCCGGTGACTTCAATGCGGGCGCCACGCAGCGAGTTGAAGAGGTCCTGCTCGGTTGGCTGTTCGCCCAGGGAGAGTGGAAGCGCGCGCAGCTGCTGGTCAAGCGGGGTAGTCGAGTTGTAGCCGGCGCCGGTGATGCGGCCGCCGCCAAGGTCAATGGCGGTGAGCGACTGGAGGGCATCGTTGAGCTGGGTCGAGGTGAGATCAAGCGTGACCGTCTGGTCGCCGGCGACGCGGCCGGTGTGCTCAAAGAACCCAACCCCATTCTTGTAGAGCGAGACGTGCGTCACAGGGAGATTGGTGGCCTGTGTTCCCGCAGACGAGGAGGCCGCAGCGGATGTGCGCCGCGGGTGAGAGCCGGGCGCGGCCTGGGCCAGGAGCGGCGTGCGTAGAGGGGTGGCGAGCAGACAGGCAGAGAGGGCGAGAGAACGAGGCGTGCGCAAGAGGGAACTCCTGAGACCGGTCTGGCAGGGCATGCTGCGGTGTTAGACCGTCGCCTGGTCCACTTTGTTCCCGGCAGTTGGCTTCTTTTCGCACAGGAGTGTGCGCGAGAAAGGCCGTCGCCCGGATCGTCAAGCCCTGGATCGAGGGCGGGAGGAGGAAAGCGGGACGCGCGAAGCTCCCGCGAATGCATTGTTGAATCATTCTTCGATGTCGTACTATCTAGTCCGCAGCGAAAGGCTCACGATGACATCGGGCATGGAGACGACCGGACCGAAGCTGTGGACGGTACTGGCGCGGGCCTACCGGCACATGGCGGAGGTGCTCGAGGCGAGCGTTGCGGAGGAGGGACTGTGCCTGAGCGACTTCGCCGTTCTGGAGGTGCTGCTGCACAAGGGGCCGCTGCCTATCTCGACCATTGGGGATAAGGTGCTGCTCACGAATGCCTCGATGACCTCGGCGGTCGATCGCCTGGAGGCGCGCGCGCTTGTGGCGCGAGGAAGCAGCGATGAGGATCGGCGCATCCGCGTGGTGTCGTTGACCGGCTGCGGCCGGCGGCTGATTACGGATGTCTTTGGCCGGCATGAGCAGGAGATTGAAGCCATGATGGCGGAGCTTAAGCCCGTGGAGCGGGACAGCCTGCGATGCAGCCTGAAGCGGATCGGGCTGAAGGCGGCAGAAATCCATGCGGAGCGAACGGCTTTAAGACAGTCGCGGCTTCGCGGCTGCCGGAAGGATCGTGAATCCGGGTGACAGGCCAGAGGAGCGGTTGCCTTGGTGCGGACGCAGAGCCGAGACGCTCAGCACCCTAACTCGAACGCGGTAGAAACACCTGGAGGCTTGTACGATGCGACGGACGACACTCACTCTTTCTCTTTCGACCCTGATGCTTGGCAGCGCGGCGGCGCTGGCGCAGGCGGTTCCGTATGCCATCGATCCGGCGCACTCGGAGGTCGATTTCTCGATCAAGCACATGGCGATCTCAACCGTGCACGGGCGGTTCTCGATCAAGAGCGGAACGGTGAACTACGACGCGACCGATCCGTTGAAGAGCACGGTGGAAGCGATCATCGACGTAAAATCGGTGAGCACGGGCGAGCCGCAGCGGGATGGACACCTGAACAGCCCGGACTTCTTCGATACGGCAAAGTACCCGACGGCTCAGTTCAAGAGCTCGAGCGTGAAGAAGATCGGTGACGGCTATGACGTGTATGGCGATCTGACGATGCATGGCGTCACGAAGCCGGTCACGCTGCATCTGGACCAGCCGAGCAAGGAGCAGATCGGGATGGACGGCAAGCCGCACCGCGGGTTTTCGGCGACAACGCAGATCAATCGAAAGGACTTTGGTCTGGTCTGGAACGGCAATCTGAAGTCAGGCGACAGCGTGCTGGGAGACGAGATCAAGATGACGTTCGAGGTGGAGGCGGGCAAGGCCTGACGGCCAGACCGCTGAACGGATCTTAAACGGCAGGAGCGGCCCTGGCGAAGGCGGCTAGCTCAGGGCCGTCTGGGCGAACTTCCGCACCATGGCAAGCAGCAAACGGCGGTCGCTGTCGCCCAGGTTGGCCGAGTAGCGCTGTACCTGCGTGAGGAAGCGGATCTCCTCTTCGCCCAGGTTCAGCCCGCTCATCTCGCGCCCGACTGTCTCCTCTGCAAAGAATTCTGAGAGCTGCAGATCGAGCGCTTTAGCGATCTTCTGCAACGTCTCGAGCGACGGAACTGTGTGGCCGTTCTCCACCCGCGAGAGGTAGCACCGCAGAAGGCCGGTCTTCTTCTCAATATCTCCCTGCGACATGCCTTTCTGGAGGCGATATCCGCGGATCGTCGTTCCAATGTTCATCGAGACTGGCTGCGGGACCGAGGGGAGCACCGCCGAAGGAAAGGTTTGCATGTCTGCCATGAGCCGTAACTTACCCAGCCCTGACGAGTCGGTCAATGACTATCTTGTGGGATTCGTACCCTCGAACCAGCCGAGGTTCACCAGCAGTCGGATACCGCTTAACCCTCATCCTTTACTTGAAGGCGAGGCGGGGATGGAACCAGACTCGACAACAGCGCAAAGGTAACAGGTGCGGGTCACGCCATATGCATGCCGCCGTTCACATCGAGAGTATGGCCTGTTATGTAGCCGGCCTCCTCGGAGGCGAGAAAGCGCACAGCGTGGGCTATCTCCTCTTCTGTGCCGCAACGGCCGAGTGGGATCAGAGGAAGCATGGCAGATCGCTGCTGCTCATTGAGAACGGCGGTCATGGCAGTCTCGATATATCCCGGGGCAATGGCGTTGACGGTGATGGTGCGGCTGGCAAGCTCGCGGGCAAGGCTCTTGGTCAGCCCGATGAGGCCCGCCTTCGACGCCGCGTAGTTGGCCTGCCCGGCCTGGCCCATCTCGCCGACGACAGAGGTCACGTTGATGATGCGGCCCCAGCGAAGCTTCAGCATCTGCGGCAGCAAGGCCTGCGTCAGCAGAAAAGCTCCGGTCAGATTGGTGGAGAGGACGTCGTCCCAGTCGGCGCGCTTCATCCGCATGGAAAGCCCGTCGCGGGTGATCCCGGCGTTGTTCAGCAGGATCTCGACCCTGCCGAAGCGCTCGAGGACGGCCTTGCCGCAGGTTTTGATCGAGGCGTCGTCGCCGATATCGAGGGTGAAGGCTTCGGCTGTGCCACCCGCGGCCTGGATCTCCTCTGCCACGCCTGCCAGCTTGTCGGCGTTGCGGGCGGCCAGGGCGACCGTTGCGCCGCCGCGGGCTAACTCAAGGGCGCAGGCGCGGCCGATTCCCTGCGAAGCGCCGGTAACCAGCGCAACGCGCCTTGAAACTGTACTCATCGTGCTCTCTCCTGCCGCCATCCAAGGCAACAGGTTTGAGTATACGAAGCCAGGCACTCCAGCGCAGTGTTGAGGTCGGCCGGCTACTCTCGCTGCAGACCCCAGATGTAGACCTCAAGTTCTTGGGCGAAGTGCAGGACGGGAGCCAGCGACGGAAGAGTGAAGCCGAAGTCGGCCGGCAGGTCGTTCTGTTCGAACTCGGCCTCCGCAGGTTGCAGCGGCCATGGCTGGTGGTGGATTTCGCCGACCAGCAGGTGGCCTCGTGGCGACCTTGTAAACAGGCAGTACCGTTCGGTAAGGAAGCTCGCCAGATCTCCTGGTTCGCTCAAGGAGGCGGGCCCTGTCGGTCGATAGCGCACCCGAACTTCCGCCGGACGCGAGGGCGGCAGCCAGCGCCGGCTCCGGTAGGCGACTTCGCCGTTGGCGAGGCTCGTCCTCGACATGCTCGCTGGAAAGTACGGCAGATGAAACAGAACGCGGGCGCCGAAGACAGCCAGGACGCTTGTGGCATCAAGAGAAAAGAAATAGACACCACGGTGGCCGGTTCGCCGGGATCGCACATAGGTGCGCAGGTTGAGCTCAGGAAAGCTGCGCGTGGTAGGGAACCAGATGGTGTGCTCCCCGACCGCCCGGACGCGGACTCGATCCATGAAGAAGGGCACCACACCCAGCCAGGCCTGTCCGTCGTAGAGATCGACCTCCACACCGCTTGGGAGCCGTCCGGCCAGGGCCTCCGGCGGGACTGGCCAGTGCGCGAAGAGCAGGTCATTCCAGCGCTGCGCCATCCGCCATCTCTGCGCAGGGAGAGGGTAGGGGCGATGCGCGGTGTGGTCGAGAG
This sequence comes from Acidobacteriaceae bacterium, assembly GCA_903642235.1. Classification (GTDB taxonomy): domain Bacteria; phylum Acidobacteriota; class Terriglobia; order Terriglobales; family Acidobacteriaceae; genus Edaphobacter. The sequence continues at coordinate 124,562 of CAHJWL010000009.1, forward strand.
CGGACATACCTGATAGATGCCGGTGTTACCGGCACCAGAGAGCTTCGGGCAGGTTCATCGAAGAAACAGCTTGGATTTGGTACTGATTCCCAGAACCAGCTGAGATAGCCTTGAGCCATGCCCATGCTCGAGCACCAGATGACACTCGCCAACGAGCCGGTTCAGCCAGAGAGTATGAGCGGATCGGATCCCGTCGCGGTCCCCTCTCAGGACATGGCAGCGGCCCCGCGCGCGACCGACGTGTATGCGATCCATGGCGCTGACCCGGAGGTGCTGGCCTACGCGATGGCCAAGTACTCCCGTTCGTCGCTGAGCATGAAGGAGTCGCTGGCCGAGATCAGCGCGAGCCGGGCCGAGCAGTTTCTGAACACCTTCTATTTCCAGTACGGCCATCGGTCGATCGCCGATCTGGCGCACATTCCCTTTGCCATCGAGCGGCTCTCGCTCTTGGCTGCGATCGATCTTGTCGACGAGCAGCGCTGGGATGGCCAGGAGCGGTCGACGCGGTACCAAAACTTCGAGAGCTCCGGCTGGTATACACCGGATCTGGGCTCCGCGACGCCGACCTTCACCATTGCCGTCCAGAGTCTCTTTCACGCGTATGAAAGCGTCGGCGCGGGCATGTTTGAGTCGCTGCGCAGTGCCATTCCGAGACCGGAGGCGATGAAGCCGGACGCGTACGAGCGCACGCTGCGGGCACGTGCCTTTGATGTGGCACGCTACCTGCTGCCTCTGGCTGCCAACACCTCGCTTGGCCAGATCGTGAACGCTCGCACGCTCGAGACACAGGTATCGCGGCTTCTGACGAGTGACTTTGCGGAGATCCGCGGTCTCGGCGAACAGCTGCGCGCGGCTGCCGCCGGCCCGGCCTGGAATGTGCAGGAGACAACCTCGGCGGGGCTGATCGCCGATCTGCAAGCATCGGCTGACCCGCACGCGCGCGCTGCGGCGGAGGCGCTGCGGCGGCCCGTCGCCACCGCGCCCACACTGGTCAAATATGCGCAGGCCAACGACTATCAGGCCAGAACGCGGGTGTCACTTGCACAGGCTGCCGCCGAGCTGATGGCTGGCCAGGCGATTGCTCCGGCGCCGGTGGTCGATCTGATCGAGGAAGGGGAGCCGCTCGAAGTCGAGCTGGCGGCCTCGCTGCTCTACCCGAACTGCCACTACCCGTACCGGCAGCTGCGCGACCAGGTGGCGGCCCTGCCGGAGGCTCGCCGCTCCGAGCTGATACGGCTCGGCGCCGAGCATCGCGGCCGCCATGACGAGCTGCTGCGCGGCTTCTCGGCGGGCGCCAGTCTGCGCTTTGACATCCTGATGGACATCGGCGGCTTCCGCGACATGCACCGGCACCGCCGCTGTACCCAGCTGTTGCAGCCGTACACGGACCTGCACGGCTATGAGGAGCCGGTCTGCCCGGGGCAGCCGACCCTTGCCGAGGCTGGGCTGGAAGAGACGTACCGCGCAGCGATGGAGTCCGCGCTGGCCGGCTTCCGCGAGCTGGCGCGGGTGCAGGTCCCGGAGGCGCCACAGTCGGCGCAGTATCTGTTGCCGCTCGGTGTGCGCTGCCGGTCGATGTTCAAGATGGATTTTGCCGAGGCTCTTTACATCAGCGAACTCCGTTCCGGGCCGGCGGGGCACTTCAGCTACCGCCGGGTCGCGTGGGAGATGTATCGGGCGGTTACGCGGCGGCATCCGTCGCTGGCCGCTCTCTTCCGCATCAGAGACGTTCATGAACCGGTCGATCTGCTACGACGGTAAAGCTTCTACCACCTTCGCGCTATTCGCCTTTTCTTTGCCATGCCAAACTGCTACTATCCAAACTGATAAGCCCTTCCCAGGAGATGTATATCGTGGCCGACGACCGGAATAAAGCAATTGAAATTGCACTGTCACAGCTGGAAAAGCAGTTCGGCAAAGGTTCGATCATGCGTCTCGGCTCGAAGGAGGCAATCGTACCTATTTCGGTGATCTCCTCGGGATCGATCTCGTTTGACGCTGCGCTCGGCGTCGGCGGTGTTCCCCGTGGCCGCGTGGTCGAGATCTTCGGGCCGGAATCTTCAGGTAAGACCACGATCACTTTGCAGATCATCGCGGAGGCGCAGAAGACCGGCGGCCTCGCTGCCTTTGTCGATGCCGAACACGCTCTCGATCCGGCCTATGCGAAGAAGCTCGGCGTCGACGTTGATAACCTGCTGATCTCACAGCCCGACTATGGCGAACAGGCGCTCGAGATCGTTGAGGCCCTCGTCAAGTCCGGGGCGATCGACGTGCTCGTCGTCGACTCCGTCGCTGCTCTGGTGCCAAAGGCCGAGCTCGATGGGGAGATGGGCGACTCTCACATGGGGCTGCAGGCCCGCTTGATGAGCCAGGCGCTGCGCAAGCTGACCGGCACCGTCTCAAAGTCGCGCACCTGCCTCATCTTCATCAATCAGATTCGCGATAAGATTGGCGTGATGTTCGGCAACCCGGAGACCACGACGGGCGGGCGTGCGCTGAAGTTCTACTCTTCCGTGCGCATTGATATCCGCCGCATCGGCGCTGTCAAGGATGGCGACGTCGTCGTAGGCTCGCGAACGAAGGTCAAGATTGTAAAGAACAAGGTTGCCGCCCCGTTCCGCGATGCCGAGTTTGACATCCTCTATGGCGAGGGCATCTCGCGTGAGGGCGACGTGCTTGATCTGGCTGTTGTGAATAACATCGTCGAGAAGTCCGGTGCCTGGTACTCCTTCTCCGGTGAGCGCATCGGGCAGGGCCGCGAAAACGTGCGTAACTTTCTTAAGGAAAATAAGGACATCTTCGCCCGCATCGATGCCGATCTGCGGCGCAAGCTCAAGATCGGTGCCGGCTCCGAGCCGGCGGAACTCCCGCCTGCTCCCGTGAACGGCGTGGTTCAGGCGCAGGAGGTAGTCCGAGCCAAGCGCTAACACATCCGCGTGTGCAACAGCGACGTGGACACACGAACTGGTCCGGGTGACCCTCCGCAGGACAGTTCACGCCGCGCTATGCTGACTCTGCCATGTCTACGGTTCGCGCCATCTATCCCGGCACCTTCGATCCGCTTACCAACGGACATTTAGACCTGATTGCGCGGGGCGCCAAGATCGTCGACCACCTGGTCGTCGCTATCCTGCGCAACTCGGAAAAAGGAGAGCCGCTCTTCACGGTTCCCGAACGCGCAGAGATGATCGCGGAGGCCACGCGCTCCTTCGGCAATGTATCCGTCATCACCTTCGATGGCTTGCTGGTGGAGTGTGCCCGCTCGCACGGATGTCGTGCTGTCCTTCGTGGGATCCGCGCCATCTCCGACTACGAATACGAGTTTCAGATGGCGATGATGAACCGCAAACTTGATCCTGCGCTTGAAACCCTCTTCATGTTGCCGGCGGAGAAGTACACCTACGTGAGCTCGCGGCTGATCAAGGGCGTCTTTCGCCTCGGCGGTGATGTGGAGACGCTGGTGCCGCCGCTGGTTATGGAGCGGCTTCGGACCAAGATGCTCAACAGCGCGGGCTGAGGGGATCGACGGTCGCGGCACACGCGAATCTGGCACACTAGACAGTATGAGCAAGCCAAGCGTGAAGGTGTTTGCGGACCGCATCAACCGCATAGAGGTCTCGGCCACAATGGCCATTACGGCGGAGGCCCTCCGCCTCAAGAGTCAGGGTGTGGATCTGGCGGACTTCGGCGCCGGCGAGCCCCACTTCAAAACGCCGCAGCACATCAAGGATGCGGCGATCGAGGCCATCCAGAACAATGTTACCCGCTATACCAATGTGGCTGGAACACCCGAGATCCGCCGCGCTCTCGTCGACCGCCACGCCTGCGACTTCGGTACGGACTACACCCCCGAGGAGTGTGTCTTTTCGACAGGGGGCAAGCTGGCGCTCTTCAACGCGCTTCAGGTTCTGGTCGATCACGGCGATGAGGTCATCCTGCCCGTCCCGTACTGGGTCTCCTACAAGGACATCATCCAGTACGCCGGCGGGACTCCCGTCCTCATCCACACCGAGGAGTCCGAAAACTTCCGCGTCACTGCAGCGATGATTGAAGCCGCCATCACGCCGCGTACCAAGGCAATCATTCTCTGCAGCCCGTCCAATCCCTCCGGCGCCGTGATGAAGCCCGCAGACCTCGAAGCCGTCGTTCGTCTGGCGCATGGCCTCGGAATCTACGTCATGCTCGACGAGTGTTACGTCTATCTGAACTTCACCGGCAAGATCGTCAGCGGAGCTTCCTTCACCGACTGCAAAGAGCACATCATCGTCCTTGGCTCTCTGTCCAAGACCTATGCCATGACCGGCTGGCGTGCCGGCTTTGCGCTGGCCCCACGGCCGATCATCGCGGCTATCGCAAAGCTCCAGTCGCAGAGCACTTCAAACGCCGCCAGCATGGTGCAGCGGGCGTCCATCGCGGCTGTCAGCGGGTCGCAGCTCGCTGTCAGCGAGATGCGCGCCGAATACGTCCAATTACGCGATCAGATCCTGGCCGGTTTCAAGACGATTCCTGGACTTACCTGCACGGTTCCCGAGGGTGCCTTCTATGTCTACCCGAATGTGAAGGCGTTCTTTGGGAGAGGCGGCCTGCACTCGCCGGCCGATGTTGCCGCAAAGCTTCTCTCGGAGGCGCACGTCGTGGTCGTTCCTGGCGAGGCGTTTGGCACTGCGGAACACATCCGGATGTCCTACGCGGTCTCCTCCGAGGTCATCGAAAGTGGTATCTCCCGGCTCCGGAAGTACTTCAGTTCCTTGTCTTAGGCGTGGAGAGATGCTCTAGGATGTCCCCATGAGTCTTCCTGACACGCCACTGCTGCCTCGCTTTGCCCCCGTCATCCTCGCCGGGGGAAGCGGCACCCGCTTCTGGCCGCGCAGTCGCCGTGCCCGCGCCAAGCAGGTGCTGGCGCTCGACGGCGACCGGACGATGATCCAGGAAACACTTGCTCGTCTGCAGCCACTCTCCGCGCCGGAGGATCTTTGGGTGATCACCAATGATCTGCTCGCCGCGGAGATCGCCGGTCAGCTGCCCGAAGTAGCTCGCCATCACATCCTCTCCGAGCCCATGGCCCGCAACACGGCGCCGGCCTGCGCGCTTGCTGCCTTTCTGCTGGAGCGCGTCGATCCGGCGATCGTTCTCGGCATCTTTCCGTCGGATCATGTGGTGACCAATCGGGCGCGCTTTGTCGAGGTCCTGCGCGAGGGGATTGCAGTCGCTGGCAGCGGCGCCACGATCGTCGTTCTGGGCGTCCCGCCGACCCGGCCGGAGACGGGATACGGCTATATCGCGCAGGGCGCGCCGGCGCTCGAAGCAGCCGCGGGCACACACGCAACCATCCCCGTCCGGCAGGTCATCCGCTTTACTGAAAAGCCCGACCGCGCGCGCGCCGAGGAGTTCCTTGCCACGGGAAACTTTGCCTGGAACAGTGGAATCTTTCTTTGGCGCGCCGATACCCTCGCCAATGCCATCCGTGAGCACTGTCCGGAGCTCGTCGCGCCACTCGAAGCGATTGTCGCCGCCTTTGGGACGCCGCAATTCGCCGCTGTCTTCGCAGAGGAGTACCCGGCCTGCAAGTCGATCAGCATCGACTACGCCGTGCTCGAGCCGCGCTCGGCTTTGGGCGAGGGCGCCTCCGGCATCGTATGTCTGCCGGCTGATTTCGGCTGGAATGACCTCGGTTCGTGGGATTCGCTCTATGAACACCGTGCCGCCGCCACCAGCGATGCCCGGCCCAATGTCATCGAGGCCGACGCCAGTGTGGCCATGGAGGCGCATGGCAACTACGTCCACGCCCCAGGCAAGACAGTGACCCTCCTGGGCGTCGAGGATCTCGTCGTCGTCGACACCGGCGACGCGCTGCTGGTGACGACCCGTGAACGATCGCAGGACGTCGGCAAGCTGACCCGCGCCCTTGCCGACGCCGGACATCATCACCTGACCTAACGCTCCGCACACCACAGACCTTGAAGAACAGGCCAAGACCACATGAGTGACGCAGGTAAAACTGTAGTTAAATTCGGAACGGATGGATGGCGCGGCATCATCGCCGACGACTTCACCTTCGCCAACGTGCGCGTCGCCGCCTCCGCGATTGCGCTCTACGTGCTCGAGCAGGAAGATGCCTCGGTTGGTGTCGCCATCGCGTATGACACCCGGTTTGGCTCCCGGTCCTTTGCCCAGGTCGTCGCCCAGGTTCTAAGCCAGGCTGGTATTCCGGTCTCATTCGCCAGCGCGATCACCCCCACGCCCGCACTCTCCTTTGCAGTCCGCGAGCGGAAACATGCAGGGGGCGTCATGATCACCTCCAGCCATAACCCGCCGGAGTGGAATGGCGTCAAGTACAAGGCGAGCTACGGCGGCTCCGGCTCGCCCTCAATCATCGGCGCGATCGAAACGTACCTTGAGAAGCCTCTGCCTGCCGCCGCAACGCCCGCCGCCATCCTTGAAGTCGATTTCACCACGCCCTACGTTGCTGCTATCGAGCGCTTCGTCGATCTGAAGGCTATTCAGGCCTCCGGCTATCGCTTTCTGATCGATTCCATGTACGGCGCCGGTTGCGGTGTGCTTGCCGGTATCTTCGCTCGCGCCAGCATCCCGTTCGTCGAGATGCGCGCGGAGATCAACCCAGCCTTCCCGGGTATCAATCCCGAGCCCATTCTGCCGCACATCGCTGAAACTCAGAAGCGCGTCATTGCCGATCACTGTGACGCCGGCTTCATCACCGATGGCGATGCGGACCGCATCGGCGCCGTCGACGAGCACGGCAACGTTGTCGACGCCCACAAGATCTTCGCGATCATTCTTGAGTGGCTGCTCAAGCACAAGGGCTGGCCCGGCGGCGTCACCCGCGCCTTCAACACCACGAAGATGCTCGACCGCATCGCCGCCAAATACGGCCGCAAACTCTATGAGCACGGCATTGGCTTCAAGTACGTCTGCGACCTGATGCTCGAGCAGGAGATCCTGGTCGGCGGCGAAGAGTCCGGCGGCATCGGCATCAGCCGCCATCTGCCGGAGCGCGATGGCCTGCTCAACTCGCTCCTCCTCGCGCAGATCATGACCGACGAAAAGAAGTCCCTCGGACAGCTTGTCGCCTCTCTCCAGGCTGAATACGGCGAGCACCAGTACGGCCGCATCGACATGCACATCACGGACGCGCTCAAGCAGTCGGCGATCGCCCGCGCCCGCGCTGGTCTGGCAGAGATCGCCGGTCTCCGCGTCCTCCGCCAGGAGACCCTGGACGGCATCAAGTTCTACCTCGAGAACCCTGAGTGCGTCGCCAGGCCGAACGCCGCCGAGACCTGGCTGCTTCTACGCGCCTCCGGTACGGAGCCCCTGCTGCGCGTGTACTGCGAAAGCTGCTCGACCGATGCCGTCACCCGCATCCTCGCGGCGGCCGAGCACTTTGTGCTTAATGAGTCACAATAGGGTATGAGCCAACCTGTCACTCTCTCCACACGCGGCATCCTCTTCGATATGGACGGTGTGCTCATCAGCTCCATCGGCTCTGTGAACCGCTGCTGGCGTCGCTGGGCCATGCAGTACGGCATTCCCAACGCCGAAAGCTTCGCGGTTCCGCACGGCCGTCGCGCGATTGAAATCGTCACCATGATGCGACCGGACATTGACCCCGAAGAAGGTCTGCGCACTATTGAAGACATGGAGATGGAGGACCTGGCCGATCTGCGGGTTCTTCCCGGTGTCAAAAAGCTCCTTGAAGCTCTGCCCCCGGATCGCTGGACCATCGTCACCTCAGCCACCCGCCGTCTGCTGCTCGGCCGTCTAGAGGCAGCCGGTCTTCCTGTGCCGGCCCGTCTGGTGAGCGGAGACATGGTCGAGCGCGGCAAGCCGGACCCGGAGCCCTACCAGCGCGGTGCGGCCCTGCTCGGCTTCTCGCCCTCCGATTGCCTCGTCATCGAAGACGCCCCCTCCGGCGTCGGTTCCGGGCGCGCTGCCGGTTGCCGCGTCCTCGGCATTCTCGGAAGCCATCAGGCAGAGGAGCTGACCTACGCTACCTGGGTGCTTCCTTCGCTTGAAGATCTGGCCGTTGAAAGCACGGGAGACGGCCTTCTGCTGCACCTGCCGTCCACCGCAGTTCCCGGCTCGGATGCCAGTCTCGAGATCATTTCAGACGACAGCCCCACGCCCTCGCTCAATCTCGCCTAGCGCCGCCTCCACCCGCACCAGATCCTCCTCTGTGTCCACGCCCACCGTGTCGAAGTCCGTCGCCGCCACATACACGTGGAGCCCGTTTTCAAGGAACCGCAGCTGCTCCAGCTTCTCCGTCTCTTCGAGCGAACTGGGCGGAAGGGAAGGGAAGCGCAGCAGCGCCGCACGCCGGTACGCGTAGAGCCCGATATGCTTCCAGTACGCCACGCCTCCAGCCCCGTCGCGATCAAACGGGATCGTCGCGCGCGAGAAGTAAAGCGCCCGTCCATCTGCGGCCGTGACCACCTTCACTGCATTCGGATTGCGCTCGTTCTCTGCCGTGCACCGGACCTTCAACGTCGTCACGTCCACCTGAGCCTGTGTGAGGGGTTGCAGCAGTGCCGTCACGTGCTCCGGCCGCAGCATCGGTTCGTCGCCCTGGATGTTCACGTAGATCTCAGCCGCGATGCGCTGCGCGACCGCGTGCAGCCGGTCGCTTCCACTGGCCAGCCCGGTCGCCGTCATCTCGCACGGCCAGCCCTCGCGCTCGCACAGCCGCATCACCTCCTCGGCGTCCGTTGCGACCACGATCTGGTCGAGATCCGTGCACCGCATTGCCGCTTCATAGACCCACATCAGCAGGGGCTTGCCGGCGATCTCACGCAGCACCTTCCGCGGCAGGCGCGTCGACGCCAGGCGTGCCGGGATGACCCCCAGAACACGCAGCGTCCCGTCTCTCCTGCGGTTTTCCATTCTGCCGGAATCCGGTATGATTGGCTCTGTTGCTGCCGTAGCGCCCTCGCGTGTGCTTCGCATCTCTTCTTCACGGCAAAGACACTCGGCGGTGTAGCTCAGATGGTTAGAGCGACGGACTCATAACCCGTAGGTCAGTGGTTCGATCCCACTCACCGCCACCAACGTGTCACCAGGAGTTCAGTGGCACGGGAGTTGTAGTCTGCTCTTCCTCTGCCGTTCCGATCAAGAGAGTATCATTCTGCTCACCAGCTACGTCTAAACGATGTCGCCCTCTGGAGCGTCTGCCTGCATGCCCAAGCTCTCGAAGATCCTTCTTCTCGCCGCCTCCGTTGTTCTCGTTTTATCGGTCTTTCTTGGCGTCAACTCGAGCGGCGTTCGAGCCGCGTCCGACGATCCGCAGCAGGACGGCGCCTACCGGCAGATCAATGTTTACAGCGAGGTGCTTCGCCACATCCAGACCGACTACGTTGAAGATCCAAACATCGGCAATGTCACGGATGGCGCGCTGCGCGGCCTGCTCGAGTCTCTCGACGCCGACTCAAGCTATCTCACCCCTGCTGACTACAAGATCTTCAAGACCACGCACCTTGGCAAAGGCCAGGTCGGCATCAATGTCTCCAAGCGTGGCGGCTACGCGTCGATCGTCTCTGTGGTGCCCGGCAGCCCGGCCGACAAAGCCAACCTCGCGGACGGTGACGTCATCGAGTCCATCGGACCGCAGCACACCTTTGATCTCTCGCTGGCGATGATCCAGCTCCTGCTCGACGGCCAGCCCGGCAGCCAGTTGACGCTCTCCGTCGTTCGCCCCTCCCGGCGCGCTGATCCCGAGAAGATGACGCTCACCCGCGCTGTCAGCGCCCTGCCTCCAGTCACCGAAAGCTTCTACGAGAATGCCAGCATTCTCTACCTCAAGCCGGTCTCCCTCGATCACGAGCATGTGCAGCAGATTGAGGGCAAGCTCAAGGGCATGTCCCGGCTGAACACGAAGAAGGTTCTGCTCGATCTGCGCGACGTGGCCGGAGGCGACATGCCGGAGGCGGTCCGTACCGCTAACTTCTTTCTCAAGACCGGCACGATCGGCGCTTTGGAAGGTCAGAAGGTTGCCAAACAGACCTTCACGGCGGAGTCCTCAAAGGCCGTCGCCGCAAACGCCCCTCTCGTAGTTCTCGTTAACCGTGGAACCGCTGGTCCGGCTGAGCTTGTTGCTGCTGCGCTGCTCGACAACAAACGAGCCGAGATCGTCGGCGAGCACACCTTTGGCGAAGGCTCGCAGCAGAAGACCTTTGAGCTGCCGGATGGCGCTGCCTTGATCCTTTCAATCGCCAAGTACGAGTCTCCCTCCGGCAAGAAGCTGCAGGATGAGGGAGTCACCCCCGGTGTTCTGGTGGCCTCCGCCCAACCCGAGGCCGACGACACCGAGGACACGGCTCCCACCACACCGGCGCCCGGCGCAGCCCCCCAGGCTGCACCGCAGAACAAGCTTCCGGCCGTAAATAAGTCTCCCGTAACCGTCGACGACCAGCTCTCGAAGGCCCTCGATATCCTCAAGGGCAAGGCCGCGTAGCACGAGTTGCCGGTGCTACCGTGGAGTGGCTGTGGAGAGTCTGCTAAGCCCCAAACCGAAGCGCGCGCGGGCGTCCCAAACAGCACCCCATCGCCCTGCCGGCGTTGATCCGTGGTGGCGCAGGCCCATCCGCTTCAAGCTGCGCCGCGCCCGGCCAGTGGCTCCGCAGCGTCAAGCCTCGCGCACTATCTTTGCCGCTCTTCTCGGCCTTTCCGCCGTCTTTGGTGCTCTCTGCGGTCTCGCGGTGGTCTACTCCATCGATCTTCCGCAGATGGATGACCTCACCCGCTACCGCCCCAACACCACCACCGAGCTCTTCGATATTCACGGCAAGGTCTTCGGCTCCTTTGCTCTGGAGCGCCGCGTCGTCGTTCCCTACGCCGCCTTTCCGCCCGTCCTGCGTGAGGCCATCCTCTCCATTGAAGACAAGAGCTTCGAATCCAATTGGGGCGTAAATCTCATCCGGGCCGTCAGCGCGGCCTACCGGGATCTCCATACCAGCGCCCGCGCCCAGGGGGCCAGTACGCTCACCATGCAACTGGCGCGCAACCTCTTTCTCTCCTCCCAGAAGACCTTCGGCCGCAAGCTGCAGGAGGTCTTTCTCACCGTGCAGATTGAGCGCCGCTTCACCAAGCAGCAGATCTTCGCGCTCTATGCCAATCAGATCTACCTCGGCCACGGGACGTATGGATTTGAGGCCGGCAGTGAGTACTTCTTCTCGAAGCACGCCGGCGATCTCACCCTGCCTGAGGCCGCCCTGCTCGCCGCTCTGCCCAAGGGTCCGGAGGCCTACTCACCCATCCGCTACCCGGAGCGCGCTCTGCATCGCCGCAATCTCGTCCTGGACGAGATGCAGCAAGACGGCAAGATCACGCAGACCCAGGCCGACGCCGCTAAAGCCACCCCGCTCGGCCTCCGCCTCGAAGTGCCGCCCAACTCCATAGCTCCTTACTTCGTCGAAGAGGTTCGCCGCCAGTTGGAGCGCGAGTACGGCGTTGAAGAGGTCCATGGCGCCGGCCTCCGCGTCTACACGACGCTCGATCTCGATCTGCAGAAGGTCGCCAATAAAGCCGTACTTGACGGAGTCGCCACCTATGAGCGACGGCGCGGCTGGAAGGGCAAGCTGCTCAACGTCTCTGCCATGGAGAACGGCGGCGACGGCTATCGCCATCCTGACTGGTCGCAACCGATCGAGCTCGGCGCATACTTTCATGCCATCGTCACTTCGGCTGCCAGAACCAAGGTCGCGATCCGCCTCGCTGACTACGACATCACCCTTACCCAGCCTGACTGGGTCTGGGTGCTGAACTCCGCCGGCACTCTGGACGGCACAAAGCTGCTTGCGCCCGGCGACATCGTGTATGTCCGTATCGAGAGCATCTCGACCGAGGGGGTACTCCACGCTTCGCTCCAGCAGGACTCCGGTGCCCAGGGATCGCTCATGGCCGTCGACAACGCGACGGGCGAGGTCCTGGCCATGGTCGGCGGCCGCGACTACGCCCTCTCGCAGTTCAACCGCGCCACTCAGGCCCAGCGCCAGGTTGGCTCGTCGTTCAAGCCGTATGTCTACACCACCGCCATTGAAGCCGGTGCCAAGGCGACCGACATCGTCGTCGACGCGCCCACCAGCTTTCCCACGCCCTCCGGCTGGTACACCCCGCACAACTATGAGGGCGACTACCGTGGCGCCATGACCCTTACCTCCGCGTTTGCCGAGTCGCGCAACATCCCCGCCCTCAAGCTTGCACACCAGGTCGGCATCGGGAACGTCATCGCCACCGCGCACCGCTTCGGCATCACCTCGAACATCCCCGCCTTTCTGCCGATCGCGCTCGGCTCGGCTGACATCACTCTCGCCGAGCAGGTCGGCGCCTACACGGTCTTTCCCAACGATGGCGTGCGCATCGCTCCCTATACCATTCACAAGGTTGCCGAAGCCGACGGCCTGGCGCTCGAGCAGAAGACCCCGCAGGTCACCGAAGTCCTCTCGGTCGAAACCGCTCGCACAATGATGGGCCTGCTCCAGGCCGTGACCAAGTACGGAACCGCCGCCGCCACCGCGCGCCTCAACCACCCGCTCGGCGGCAAGACGGGAACCACCAACAACTACACCGACGCCTGGTTCATCGGCTTCTCGCCCACCGTTACTTGCGGCACCTGGATCGGCTACGACACCCGTGAGTCCCTCGGCGAAAAGGAAACCGGCGCCCGGGCCGCCCTGCCCATGTGGATGGACTTTATGACCCCCGTCCTCGCCGCCCACCCTCACGAGACCTTCGCCACCGGCGGCATGCCCAAGCGACCCCTCGCCGTCGCCGCCACATCAGATACCGCACCCGCCGCCGCCACCCTCACCCCTCACCCACGCCGCACCCCACCGCCCGAGGACACCCCCGCCGACCCCGAAGCGCCCGCGCGTCGCCTCCGCGAGCAGTCCCAGCTCGAG
>CAHJWL010000010.1 GCA_903642235.1 Acidobacteriaceae bacterium
GCACCCGCCGCCCCTCCTTTGGTTGTCATCCCGTAGGGATCTGCTTCTCCCTCCGCATCCCCCGCACCCGACAGCCCCCCTTTGGTTGTCATCCCGTAGGGATCTGCTTCTCCCTCCGCATCCCCCGCACTCGCCGCCGTACCCGCCGCATCCGGGAACACCTCACTCACCTCAAGGAACTCACCGCCCGCCACCCTCTTCTTTCTCGGCTTCTTCGCCGCCACCACCTTCGGCGGCTTCACCGTAAACCGCTCCACCGCCTCCTCCGGCGATTCCACCGGGCTCGCCAGCATGAATCCCAGCGGATGAAACAGCCGCATCCGCGCCGCATCCAGCGTCCCCGCAAACGCCCGCCGCACCGCCCCCGCCAGGTCCGCTTCGAGCATCACCGCATGCCGTACCCCCACCACCTCCGCGCCGGCTGCCACCGCTATCGCCTCCTCCACCAGCGATTCCTTCACCCCGATCCGCATATCGCCCAGCATCAGCTTCAGCAGGTACTTCGCCTCAAGCGCGGTCGCGCGCCCCAGCAGCTCCTGTACCAGCCCCGCCCGGATCGCCGTCGTCTTCGCCGTTGCCATGCCGTCGAACGCCGCCTCGACCTCCACCAGCGTCACCACCGCCGTCTTCGCCGCGTCCGTCGCCGCCAGCAGATCGAACGCCGCGGCCCCCATATCGCCATGCCGCCGGTACGCCGCTGTCATCTGCGCGTCCGTCGCCCCACTCACCGCCAGCACCGCCCTGCTCAGCAGCGCGCCGCCCGCATTCAGCTTGCGCGGATCCGCCTCCGGGAACGGCAGCCCCGCCAGATACAGCGCAAACCGCCCCGCATCCGCAAGCGCAGCCTCGCCCCGGTCGCCGGCAGTCCGGCCAATTGCCCCCGCAATCGCCGCCCGCTTCGCCAGCCGGCTCGCCGTCCCGGCCATCTCCTCAGCCAGCGCCGCCACAGCAGAAAAATATGCCATCCCAACCTCTCTCCGGCGGCCGCACGCAGCTGCCGTCTCCATGCGATGCGAGGGAGCCGGCGGGGTTGGACCGATCCCTTCTCCTGGTGCCCTCTCGCGCTCCCGCGTCGAATCAGTCGACATCTCCGTCCATCCGCCACCCCCTCCGCATCGGGAATGCTGCAAGCGATCCATTTCTCCATTGACAAACCTTCCGCCAGCATATGGGATGAAGGTGGAAGCGCCGTCTCTACTCTTCAGACCGCCCTTGCTACAATAAAAACTGCCAAGCGGGTGGCTCCGCCTGGCAGGGTGAGTGACACAAAGCGATGACCCCGGTTAAGAGATCAGCGCTGTAACGAGCTTCACCAGCACCAGAAGAACAAATTCTTCTGGAATCTCCAGCGAAACGTTGCCCCATGTAAACCGAATCGGTCCCATGGACGGCATCACCTCCTTCACAGACCTCGGGGCTGCAACCCCGAGGTATTCGCTTTAGGGCGAATCTTTGTCCCTCGGTCTTGACCCCAGCGCGAGCCACGCCTGTGAAAGGTGCCTTCAGTATCCAGGCCCGTAGCTGCGTCCGACAAGCGCTTTAGTTCACCTGCCGCTACCCCTTAGTGGCAGAGGCTCCCAAATGAATCAGGCATGACCACCCACACCCGCCGCCGCTTCACCTCGCTTGCCGCCGCCGCCGGCCTCTCCCCCGCTCTCCGCGGCCTGGACACCGTGGCCCAATCCGTCGCCCCGCCCACCACCGAACCCATCCTGCTCCATCCGAACGGCTGGATGCCCAACAACACCCGCCTGCCCGTCCTGCTCTACCGCGCCGCCATGCCAACCGCAGGTGACACCGCCACCCGCATGGAATCCCTCTTCACCGCCAATGGCTGGCCGCCGCAGTGGCGAAACGGCGTCTACACCTTTCACCACTTCCACTCCACCGCCCACGAAGTCCTCGGCTTTGCCCGCGGCGAAGCCCGCCTCATCCTCGGCGGCCCCAGGGAAGGCCCGTCTCCCGGCCGCGAGCTCACCCTCCGCGCCGGCGACGTCCTCCTTCTCCCCACCGGCACCGGCCACTGCGAGCTCTCCTGCTCCGCCGACCTCCTCGTTATCGGCGCCTATCCACCCGGCCAGCACTGGGACATCTGCCGCTCCGCCCCCGACCTCGCCGCCCAGACCCGCATGGCCACCCTTCCCTTCCCACCCTCCGATCCCGTCCACGGCCCCGAAGGCCCGCTCCGCCGCCTCTGGCCCGACCCCGCCTAACCCCCACGAACAGCACGTCTGCCTCAACTGCCGCACGAGCCCTCCGCCATCTGACCTGCCGGATCTGCCCGCTCCACCCATGGCCCCACACCTCCCGGAACATCTGCACCAGGGCTGGTACGACTCGCTGACCGGGTGTCGCCAGGAGTGCTTCCCGGACTGCGACATGCCATCAAAGTCACCGCAAACCTTGCGGCTAGAAGGAGTAGCGAATCATCGCGGTGACCGATCTGGGTGTCAGGAAATGTGTCCCCGAGAATGTGGAGAGGAAGTTATACAGGCCATCATTCTTCGTGAGATTCACGACGTCCACTTGAACGCCGATCTGCTGACGCTCGTGGTGGTACAGATCGTCTTCTCCCAGCGATAGATCAAAGACGCTTCTCGGAACAATGCGCGCCGGATTCTTGTCATCGTTCTCCGTTCCTGCCGCGGGTATCCGCACGCGTGTCGTTTCCAGGCTGGCCAGAGGGCATGCATGAAGCGGCTGCGCCGCAGTCGCAAAGGTGGAGCCGCAATGTAGACCTAACTGAGCCTGCTCGTCTCCCGTCAGGCGAAGCACTGCGCTGAAGTCTGGCGTGGCCACAGAAACCAGTCCTCCGTCGTACCTCCAGGCGAAGCCTGCCCAGGGCCCCTTGCGGCCAACCTGATAGCGGCCGTACGTGTTGGTGGCCAGCCCCTCATCGTGATCCGGCCGGGCGACAGTGCTGTAGGGCGCGCTGAAGCTCACGCCACCGGTCTCCGGCCCAAACAGTCGCGAGCGGACATGGCTCGCCGTGACATACCCCGTCACTCCATGGGTCGGTGCGAGAGCGAGGCGGAGCAGACCGCCGTCGATCTTGGACTTGCGAAACTGCGTCGGAAACGTCAGCGGGCTGTTGAGGAGAACATCAAAATCATAGGCCCCATACGTAAACTTCCAGAAGTACTCGCCGCTGACGGTAACAAGCTTCGAAAGCTGCGACTCTGCCCCAACGTTGAACTGGTTGCGGAGTCCCGTGCCGAGCGGCGAGGACTCCGCTGCACCCAGCGCCGCAGCTGTAGAGCCGGGACCCGCCGAACTCGCGACGATCAGGTTCTCGTTATACGGCGTAAAAAACACACGCGAGTACGCACCCCGGAAAACGGTGTGAAGGGGCGCCGGGGAGTAGGCCAGTCCGACGCGCGGCTGCACCCCGCTTGAGCTGGTGATCCCGTTGTAAGCATCAAAGCGGAGACCGAGATTCGCCGTAAAATCACCAAGCTTTACGCTGTCCTGACCGAAAAGCGCCTCCTGCTTGATGTCTGTCGCGCCGTCGAAGCTGAAGAGTCTGCCTCCGCGAGTAAGATCGATGGAAACAAGCTTTGGCAGGAAGTCGGGATTCCGCACTAGGCCCGCGCCGGCACACTCGGCCGCTGTAAGCAGCGCAGCATCAGCAGATGGACTTCCATCCACATCAAGGCAGGGGCTGTTGTACGCGGGGTCAGTCAGACCGGTCGCAAAGCGTTCAGCCAGAAAGGTGTGCTTCCACTCCACACCTGCCGTAACGTTGTGTCTTCCGTGCACAGAGGTGTACTCAGAGCGTGTCCCCGCGTTCGTCAGGCGGCGAGACTGTGCAAGAGTCGCCGGAGTGTCCGCCAGGCTATCGGCGGATGGCCGGTATCGAACCTTGTCCTGCCGGACCCACAGATTCGTTCGAAAGAAGGACCACGCATTCAAGGTGTGGAGAACCGACGGAGCGATGTTGAAGCTCTGAATTGTTTGCCGTTGGTTCTGGCCGAGCGCCTGCTGATCGTAGGTGTTGGGCGTCTGAAACCACGAATGGCTGAGACTGCCGTTGAGCTGCACGGAGGTCTGTCCGTTAACGCGGAAATCCAGTCGCTCGATAAGGTTCTCTGCATTGCCATTGGCATGGAGCGCAACCAGTTCCGGCGCATCAAGAAAACGCTCGCTGTTGAGCGCATTGAGAGCTGTGAAGGTTCCAAAGCGGCTCGTACCATAGCCAAGATGCGCGCTGGCCTGGCTCGTCGCAAAGCCGCCACGGCTCAGAGAGAACTCGCCTGTGGGCCGTTTCTGCTCCAGTCCGGAGCGTGTCTGCGCCACAATCACCATGCTGGTCTTATCGCCGACATCAGCCTGCGGCGCGCCATCACGCACCTCGAGCGATTGCAGAGCGTTCAGAGACACCTGCGATGAAAAGGTCCGGCTCTGCTGATCGGTGATGGGCTGCCCGTCAAGAACAAACGACGCTTCCGCGTGATCTCCCAGCGGGTGAAACGAGCCATTCGAATCAGCCGAGACACCAGGCGTCGTGCTCGTGATGAGCGAGCTCAGCGGGGAACTGATGCTCATGCTGGGAATGCGCTGCATCTCTTCGAGGGTCACGGCAACACGGGCAGGCGCCGCTGGATCGAGCGTGTCGGCAGCCGCGGTCACGTCCACGCTGTTGTCCGTACCGCGCACTGTTAAGTGCAATGCAAGGCGGAGCGGTGTGCCGCTATAAGTGACGTCCACGGACGCAGCGGCGAAGCCGTCGGCCTGCGCTTTGACGCGGTACTCACCAAACGCGAGCCCGGGAAACGAGAACCGGCCTTCTTCGTCTGTAAAGACCGTGCGTACCGATCGCGTCTGTTTAGAAACCAGCGTTACCGTTGCCTTTGGGAGCACGCCGCCAGTGCTCTCTGTCACCGCTCCGGAGACTTCAACATCGCTTCCGCTTTGCGCGGCAGCCGCTGCGCCCTGCAGCAAACCACAGAGAACCATCCACAGCAGAACCGAAGAAAATCGAATTGCAGGCATGTTTAGCCTCACCTAAACTTCTGTTTTAGGCTAGGCTAAAGGAGTAGGGGAGTCAAACGCTGGGACTGGTATGGCAAAGGTTTTGGAACAAGCCGCAAGCACGCAATCGATCGACGACTACCTGAAGGCACTGTTCCATCTCGGCCTGGACGGCACAGAGAGTGTCAGCGGCAGAGCCATCGCTCAAAGACTTCACGTTACGTCGGCCTCCGTCACAAACATGATGCAGAAGCTAGCAGCTGGAGAGACACCGCTCGTGCTCTATGAGAGGCATGGAGGTGCACGCCTCTCGCGCCGCGGGCGCTTACGAGCGCTTGAAGTCATTCGCCACCACCGCCTGCTTGAAACCTTCCTTCACCAGGAGCTCAGCTACCCGGTAAACGAGCTTCATGAGGAAGCGGAGCGATTGGAGCATTTCATCTCGGAAAGCTTTGAGCGCCGCGTAGCTGAAAAACTGGGCGACCCGCAGCGTGATCCCCATGGTCAATGCATTCCGGCGATCGACGGATCCATGCCAGCCTCGCATGGCCTGACCTGTTGCTGTAAACGGTCGGTCTAATGAGCAGAGTCACACCCTCGCGTGCCGCGCGACAAGTGCGGAAGCAGCCGGTGCTCTCACCACGTCCCACGCCCTTCTACAACGGCGTGCCTCCGTGCTCTGGCGCGATCCACTCCTTCCGCCTTGTACTCTTCTCCTGTACTCCTCTCCCTGGGGCCGCGTCGTCCGAACCATGTCTCCAGCGTCGCTTCAACTACTTAAGATCCGGACCTAAGTCACGCCGATCGAAGATTTTGCGCTTAAAACCAGTGAGGGTGCGGGCTTCGCATCTTGACGCCCGCTGTACCATCTAAGAAGTATGCGTGCCTTCTCCGCACAGATCGTCTCCGCCATCGTGACGCCGCCCGCGCGCCACGACTTTGCCTAGCTGCGCCCACGCCGGCATCTCTCCCCGTTCCGACATCCCGATAGACGAACCTGCACACACCTACCCGCAGGAGGAGCACCCCATGTTTGACCGCCTCGCCCAGATGGACACCCGCTACGAAGACCTCGGAACGCAGCTCTCCGACCCCACCCTCGTCTCGGACCAGAAGAAGTTCCAGGCCACCGCCAAGCAGCACCGCGATCTCGAGCCCACCGTCGAGAAGTATCGCCAGTACCGCTCCGTCCAGCAGGCCGTCGCCGACGCTAAAGCCATGCTTGCCGAGTCAGATCCCGAGATCCGCGAGATGGCCGCCGAAGAGCTCTCCACCCTCGAGCCGCGCCTCGCCGAAATTGAAGCGGAGCTCCGCGTGCTGCTTCTCCCCAAAGACCCAAACGATGACAAGAACATCGTCATTGAGCTCCGCGCCGGCACCGGCGGCGACGAGGCCTCGCTCTTCGTCGCGGAGGTCTTCCGCATGTACCTCCGCTTCGCCGAGCAGCATCGCTGGAAGGTCGAGGTCATGTCCGAGACTGCGTCCGACGTCGGCGGCCTCAAGGACGTCACCGCCATCTTCGAAGGCGACAAGGTCTACTCGCAGATGAAGTACGAGTCAGGCGTGCACCGCGTCCAGCGCGTTCCCGCGACCGAGACCCAGGGCCGCGTCCACACCTCCGCGATTACAGTGGCGGTCCTTCCCGAGGCCGAAGAGGTCGACGTCAAGATCGAGCAGAAAGACCTCCGCATCGACACCTTCTGCTCCTCAGGGCCCGGCGGTCAGTCGGTCAACACCACCTACTCCGCTATCCGCATCACCCATCTCCCCACCCAGACCGTCGTCAGCTGCCAGGACGAGAAGTCGCAGATCAAGAATCGCGAAAAAGCCATGCGGGTCCTCCGCTCGCGCCTCTATGAGGTCGAGCAGGAGCGCCTCCACCAACTCCAGGCCTCCGCCCGCAAGGCCCAAATCGGCTCCGGCGACCGCTCCGAGAAGATCCGCACCTATAACTTCCCGCAGAACCGCCTCACCGACCACCGCATCGGCCTCACCAATCATCAGCTCGCCATGGTCATGGAGGGCCAGCTCCAACCCACCATCGACGCCCTCATCGCCTTTGATATCGCCGAAAAGATGAAGGGCGAGCCCGCCGTCGCCTGACTCGGAACCTCCCGCTGCTCACCGCCGCCTTTCAACACCGTCTGGTGACTCCTGCACTTCGCAACCCTCGCAGGAACTTGCGCATTGCGCCCCGCTCCCTTATCTAACCTCGCGGTTCCTGCGGCCCTCGAACATGGTCCTGTGATTGCATCCGAACCAGACATGACCCTTCGCCAGGCCGTCTGCGCTGCGCGCGATCAGCTCGCCGGCATCGACGATCTTCAGCCGACGGCGGCGCAGGATGCCGAGCTTCTGCTCCTGCACACGCTCTCGCTGCCCCGAACCATCCTCTACGCCTACCCCGGTCGCCTGCTGAATCCACGCGAGCAGGCCGCCTTCGCCGCCGCCGTCGCCCGCCGCCTCACGCGCGAGCCCATCCAATACATCACCGGCGTGCAGGAGTTCTTCGGCCTGCCGCTCGCCGTCTCGCCCGCCGTTCTCATCCCCCGGCCCGAGACCGAGCTGCTCGTCGAAGCCGCGCTCGACCGGCTTCCACAACACCGCCCCGTCCGCATCGCGGACGTCGGCACCGGCTCCGGAGCCATCGCCATCGCCATCGCCTCCCGCATGCCGCACGCCGACCTCACCGCCATCGACCTCTCTGCCGCCGCCATCGCCATCGCGCGCCGCAACGCGGAAGCCAACCACGTCGGCGCCCGCATCCACTTCCTCGAAGGCGATCTCCTCGCCGCCCTGCCCCCTGACGCACCGCCGTTCGACGCCATCCTCTCAAACCCGCCCTACGTCCCGGACGCCGACCGCGCCTCACTCCACCCGCAGGTCCGCGACTTCGAGCCTGCCGGCGCGCTCTTCGCCGGCTCGGACGGCCTCAGCATCTACGAGCGCCTGATCCCCCAAGCCCGGCAGCACCTCACCCCCGCCGGCCTGCTCGCCATGGAGCTCGGCGCCGGCCAGCAGCCCGCCCTCGCCCAACTCCTCCGCGACTGGCACGCCGTACAGTTCCTCAACGATCTCCAGGGCATCCCACGCATCGTCCTCGCTCGCCGCCCCTGACAAGGAACGGTTTGGGCCTCCTCGCGAAGCCACTCAAGACAAACCGTCCTCTGCTTCACCGTTCTGCCTCTCCCTCCTGTTTCGCTATTCTGTTTTGACTTCCTCTCCACTCGTCCTGCTCTGCTGTTCTGTCTTGCTCTTCCTGCTTTGCTGTTCCAACGTTCTCCCAACAAGCCCTCAACCTCACGGCGTAAACCCCACACTCCGCCACAGCGGCGCCGGCTCATACACCGCCCCGGCCGCCACCGTCCGCCACACTCGCCGCGTCGCGCTGATGTCCGCCAGCGGATCCGCATCGAGCAACACCAGATCCGCCCGCTGCCCCGCCCGCACCGTGCCTACCCGGTCACCCAGCCCCATCGCTCGCGCCGGCACCGACGTCGCACTCTCGATCGCCTCCATCGGCGTCATCCCCGCCGCCACATACAGCTCCAGCTCGCGATGCAGGCTGTACCCCGGCACCGCCTGGTCCGTTCCCGCCACAATCGGCAGACCCGCCGCATGCAAAGCCCGCACTGTCGCCACCATAGCCCGGAACCACGCCGTGGCGGCCGCCTCATCCTTCGCCCCCACGCCGCCGTGCGAGAGCCCATACCGCAGCTGCGGCGCCACCTTCTCCACCCCCGGCTCAAAGCGCGCCACCGCCATCCGCTCCGGGTGATACTCCAGCTCGAACAGCGCCAGCGTCGGATCAAACACCGTGCCATGGCTGCGGAAGACCTCCATCAGCCGGCGCGATCGCTCGCCTTCGAAGTCAATCCGCAGATCCGCCGGCACCGGCTTGCGTTCGCTTAGGCTCGCGAACTCCGTCGTCGGGTAGCTTGCATGACTAATCTGATCCATCCCCGCCAGCACCGCCTCAGTCGCCGTCATCCCCATTGGCACATGCCCCGTCACCGTCATCCCCGCGCGATGCGCCTCCTCTGCGAACACCGGCACCAGTGCGGGTTTGATCGAGCTGTACAACTTGATCTGCAGCGCACCCGCCGCCTTGTACCGCGCCACCACCGCCCGCGCCTGCTCCGGCGTATCCGCGATCACCGCGCCCAGCGAGCGCGGCCCGCTGCCGTCCACAAGGCCCGCCATCAGGATCTCCGGCCCAATCCCTCGCCCCTCGCGCAGCGCGTCCCGCACCGTCGTGATGAAGTCGAACTCATTGCCGCAGTCGCGGACAGTGGTCACCCCGCTCGCCAGATAGATCGGCCCCCACTCCACCTGTTCGAAGTGCGCGTGCATATCCCACAGCCCCGGCAGAATCCACTTGCCATGCGCATCGATCGTCTGTGTGCCGGGCGGAATCAGAATGTCTTTCCGCACTCCGGCCGCAGTGATCCGGTCTTTCTCAATCACCACGACGGCATCCTCTACCGGCGCTCCGCCGCCGCCATCGATCAGCGTTGCACCCACGATCGCAAGGCGCTTCACAGGCACCTGTCGGCCCGTTACCGCCATCGTCTTCAGGATCTCCAGACTGGTCGTCGCAGCGGTCTTGATGAAGACCGGCAGCGATTCTACGTAGCCCTCGCGTACCGCCTCGAAGTGATCGAGCTCTGCATCCACCGTCACCAGTGCAACCAGCTGCCCGGCCTGGTTCAACCATAGGCTCTCTCCACCCCAGATCAGGCCACCCACCGTGAAGCCGGACAGCTCCTCCGCCACCCCGTTCCTGTTCCGAACCGAGATCGTCGCCGCCGCTCGAATCGTCACCGTGCCCGTCGGCAGAATCGGCACTGCCGCCGGCCGCCCATGCATGGCCCAGAAGCGCAGCAGCAGCTCCTGCATCGCAACCGGCGCGTAGCCGTCGATGAAGAACACGTCCTTCGCTGCGGGCACATCGCTGCTTCGCTGATCGCGCGTCAGGCGCACACGATCGCCGGAGACCTGGAGCGTGTCATGCAGCTCACTCGTTCGCGACGAGCTTCCGTCCGTGCTGAAGCGAAGGGGCCGCAACATCGCGTCCGCCAGCAAGGTGGTCCTGAGCGAAACCCGGCTTCCACGATCCACAAACAGAAACGTATCCCGCAGGGCAATGCGATCAGCGCCGCCAGCCTGGAGCGCGTACGTCTCGCGTCCCAGCGCCTTCTCGAACTTGTACAGCCGGAACGTGCCATGCTCCTCTGCGAGACTGGCACCAAAGACGTTACAGGTTCCAACCAGAAGCAGTTCGGCGCAGAGAAGCGTGTAGCGCAGCCATCTCATGCTGACACTCTACAGTCACACAGCGCGCTGCCGGCGAGTCACAGCGAGCAAATCCGCGACTCCACTCGCATCAGGCCAGCCTCTCCTGCTACCCTCTCCCCCATGCGTCCTCGCCGATCTGCTCTCTTCCTCGCAGCCGCCTTCAGCTGCCCGCTCTTTGCCGCCGCCGTCCACGCGCAAACCCATACCATTCAGCGCAATGAGGTTAACCTCTCCGAGGCAAGCCGCACAAAGCTCCATACGCTTGAAAGCCTTACCTCCCTTCCCGCGGAAGACTGGCGCATGCACGTCGGCGATCTTCCCCACGGCGAAGCCGCCACCCTCGACGACTCCTCCTGGCAGCAGATCGAGGCCCCCTTCGAAGGCACCAAAGAAGCCACATGGTTCCGCCGCAGGGTCACTGTTCCCAAGGCCCTGCACGGCTACGACATCTCCGGCTCGCGCGTCTGGTTCCAGTTCCGCGCCGACGCCAACGGCCCCATGCCGCAGATCATCTACTTCAACGGCCGCCGCGTCGCTCTCGGCGATGATCTCGAGCCCATCGTCCTCTTCGAGCCCGCCCGGGCCGGCGACACCGTCGAGATCGCCGTCAAGCTCCTGCAGACCGCCGATACGAAGCGCTTCCGCGGCGCCTCCCTGCGCATCGAGCCCATCGCCCCCGCCACCGGCAAGGCTACGCGCCCCGGCCCGCAGCGCCCGGATCCTGAAGACTTCCGCATCCAGGCCATCGCCGCCGCCAACATCCTTCCCTCTCTCACGCCCTCGCGTCAGGACCTGCTGCCGAAGCTCGAAGCCGCCATCGCCGACATCAACACCACCGCGCTCGCCGCTTCCAATCAGGTTGCCTTTGACGCCTCCCTGCGCAAAGCCCAGGGCATCCTCGATACCCTCCGGCCCGAGCTCGAGAAGGCCAACATCACCCTCACCGGCAACTCGCACATCGATGCCGCCTGGCTGTGGCCGCAGAGTGAAACCATCGATGTCGTCAAGCGTACCTTCTCGACCGCCCTGCAGCTCATGAATGAGTACCCCGACTACACCTACACCCAATCCGCCGCACAGTACTTCGAGTGGATGGCCGACAAGTACCCCAAGCTCAATGAGCAGATCAAGCAGCGCATCAAGGAAGGCCGGTGGGAGATCGTGGGCGGCATGTGGGTCGAGCCTGACCTCAACCTGCCCGGCGGTGAGTCCACCGTGCGCCAGCTGCTGCTCGGCCAGCGCTTCTTCCAGAAGGAATACGGCGTCACCGCCCGCATCGGCTGGAACCCGGACTCGTTTGGTTACAATTGGCAGCTCCCGCAGATCTACAAGCGCTCCGGTGTGGACTACTTCGTCACCCAGAAGATGCACTGGAACGACACCAACCAGCTGCCGCTCCGGCTCTTCTGGTGGCAGTCTCCCGATGGCTCAAAAGTCCTCACCTATTTCCCCACGGACTACGTGCACGACAACGTAAGCCCGGCCCGCATCGGCGCGGACTTCAAGGAATCCGCCCAGCGCAACCCCGGAACCGCCGACATGATGGACCTCTACGGCATCGGCGATCATGGCGGCGGCCCCACCCGCAACATGCTCGATCAGGCTGACCACTACATCGCCGCCAGCACCCCTGGCAGCAGCTCCGCCCAGCAGCTCGCCGTTCCCACCATGCGCTACGGCACCGCGCAGCATTACTTTTCAGGCGTTGAAACCAAGATCGCATCCGAGTCACCCGAGTGGAACTACGACAGAATCGGCAAAGGCTGGCAGGCGCCACCCACCCCCTCCGCCGGACAGATCAGCATCCCCACCTGGAAGGATGAGCTCTACTTCGAGTTCCACCGCGGCGTCTTCACCACCCAGGCCAATCACAAACACAACCTGCGCGCCAGCGAAGCCGCTACCCTCGACGCCGAGAAACTCGCCTCGCTTGCCTGGCTCAACGGCGTCCCCTACCCCAATGACGTCCTCACCGATAACTGGCGCAAGATCACCTTCAACGGCTTCCATGATCTCGCCGCCGGCTCCGGCATCGCCGTTATCTATCGCGACGCCCAGAAAGAGTTCGATAAGGTCTTCTCCACTGACCGCATCATCGCCGAAGACTCAATGGACAACCTGGCCGCAAGAATCGACACCCGCGTGAAGGGCGCGACGCCGATCCTGCTCTTCAATCCGCTCGCCTGGCAGCGCTCTGAAACCGTCAAGCTCACCGTTCAACTTCCCGAGCGCGCCGACGGCATTCATCTCCTTGATGAAAGCAACAAGCCCGTCCTTACGCAGGTACTCAACCACGATGCTGCCACTAGCACCTTCACCCTTCTCGCGCACGTCGACGATCTGCCCTCACTTGGTTACAAACTCCTCCATGCCCAGGGCCACGACGCCTCCGATGACGAAAAGAAGCTGGTCAAAACCTCCGACAAGACCGACGCCATCACGCTTGAGAACGGCGCCCTCCGCGTCTCGGTCAACAAACAGAACGGCTGCATCACCAGCCTCGTTGACCTGAAATCCGGCAGCGAGACCCTGTCTCCCAACGCCTGCGGCAACCAGCTCCAAACCTTCAAAGACACCCCGCAGGAGTACGACGCGTGGAACATCGATCCCGGCACGCTCGATCACAACACCCCGATCGACAGCGTCGATTCCGTCACCCTCGTCAACCAGGGAGCCCTTCGCGCTACCGTCGAAATCCAGCGCCACTGGCAGGCCTCGAAATTCACGCAACGTATCTCGCTCGACGCCGGTGCCGACATGGTCGAGGTCGGTAACGACGTTGACTGGCACGAGACGCACGTCCTCCTGAAGGCCGCCTTCCCGGTCGCCGCAAAGAACGACAAGGCCACCTATGAGATCCCCTACGGCACAATTGAACGCACTACCCTGCGCGAAAACTCCTACCAGAAAGCCCAGTTCGAAGTGCCCGCCCTCAACTGGGCAGACTTCGGCGATACCAGACACGGCCTCTCCATCCTCAACGACTCGAAGTTCGGCTACGACGACGAAGGAAGCGTTCTTCGCCTGACTCTTCTCCGTTCCCCCGCCTCGCCTGACCCCGATGCCGATCGCGGCCACCAGAGCTTCCGCTACGCCCTGTACCCGCATGCCGGCGTCTGGAAGCAGGCCCAGACCATGCATCGCGGCTACGAGTTCAACTACCCCGTCACCGCCGTGCAGGTCGCCGCACACGAAGGCGCGCTCCCCAAGGAGCACTCCTTCGTCTCGGTTGAAAACCCCAACGTCGTCCTTACCGCCGTCAAGAAAGCTGAAGACTCAAACGCGCTCATCCTCCGCATGTATGAGTGGGCCGGCCAGTCGGGCAACGTCAAGCTGCATCTGCCCGCCGGCGCCACCTCCGCAACCATCACCAACCTGATGGAGAAGTCCGAGGGCGGGCCACTCCCAGTCTCCGGCGACACCCTCACCGCTCCCATCAAACCCTTCCAGATCCTCACCCTGCAGGTAAACTACACGCCCGCACCCGCAGCCATGACCACCGCCTCAACCCGCTAAGACACAAGTGGAAAGAGCGGTGCAGCCACCCGGCTGCACCGCTCTTTTCCTGCCTGAAAGCCCCCCAGCACCGCTGCCGCGACACACCCTTTGTTGTCATCCCGTAGCGATCTGCTTCTCTACCGGGACCCTTGCTCGTTCTCCACTCCAGCAAACCACTCCGCATACTCCGTCGTCCTCGCCATATGCCGGTTCAGATCCGGAGCGCCATCCGTCCACCACACCGGCCCGCGCTCCCCCAACCCATGCTTCGCCGCATCCACCCGCGCCCGCGCCGCTTCGCGAGCCGCAGCATCCCTAGCCCGCAGTGCCACTCCCTTCGCCCGCCGCGCCGCCATCAGTTCGCGCGTCAACCGCACCCGCTCGTCGCTCGAAAGCTCCGGATTGCTGCACCGCCACAACCGTCCCCGCACCACAAGGTAGCGTCCATCCGGAGTTCGCATCCAACCGTCCCTCGCTTCTATCTTTTCGAACGACGAACAGGCACCTACACCACTAACCCGCCACGCGAAGCGGGTGCCCCATGCATCGCACACGCTTCACCATGCGATGCATGCGCTCCACTCTGCCGAAGGCGAATCATAACGTCTACGACGCGCAGGCAAAGCCGAGCGCACCCCTTCCGCCAAGCGCACAGATCTTAGCCTCATAAACAGGGGGGACACCCGTTCACCGAATCGTCACCAGCACCTTCGCCCCAGCCGCATCCACAAACGACACCGCCCGATCCGTCATCTCCGCCGGTGCATGACCCGTCGAGATCTCTCCCACGTCCATCACCCGGTCCGCCGGCGTCATACACAGCATCCCTTCAATGCAGGTCAGCCCCGCCGGCGTCGCCGGCAGCCCATTCCAGTGCTGCACCACGAACATCTCCGTGCCACGCTTCTCGCGCACCAGCACATCGTTCTCGTAGTTGATGAAGATGCGCGCGTCCTCCTGCACCACACCGTTGCGGGCAATCGTGCCCAGCGGATCCCGCAGGTACAGCCGGTCCCGATACACCACCGCCAACGCAATCAAAGCCAGCGTCAGCAACACCAGCACTCGTCGCATCTACTTCTTCTCCTCGTGGTACTCCTGCTCGGTGTTGATGCCCCACAGCTTCGCCTTCTCCACCCGCCCGGTCGCGGCAATCTCGTCCACCGCCGTCATCGCCGTCAGCATGCTGTGATCCTGGTTGTTGTACTTGTGCATCCCGTTCCGCCCTACCAGAATCAGGTTCTCGAACGAGTCCGTCCACTCCCGCAGTTCGTCAAAGCGCGAGTAGGTCCCAAAGTACGCCGGATAGGTCTTCGGCACCCGCACTACATGCCCGTCCGTCACCGCATCTGCCTCAAGAATCCCGATCTTCACCACCTCGGCGATCGCAAACCGCTTCAGCGCCTCGTCATCCATCGTCCACAGATCGTCCGTCTCATAACAGAAGTATTCAAGCCCGATCCACACCTTCTCCGGATCCGCCACCAGGTGCGGACTCCAGTTGTTGAATATCTGTAACCGCCCAAGTTGCACATCTGGCTCCTGCACATAGATCCACGTGTCGCGCAGCAGCCCGCCATCCGCCTCCTTCACGCGCAACCGATCCGCCAGCAGCCCCACCGTGATGAAGTCGCGATACTCCAACCCCTCACTCACCTCGCGCACACTGCCCGGCACCTCGTAGCCGGTCGCGTCGATCGCCTGCACCAGTTCCCGCATCGGCATGGTCGAAAAGTAGAAGTCACCCGCAAACTTCTTCCGCTCCCCGGCCTCGTTGATCGTCTCCGCTCCGAGAATCTGGCGCGGCTCCTGCGTTGTTGCATCGCCCGGCCGGGCGCTCATCGCCACAACCTTCGTCTGCATGTGGATCTCGCCGCCCATCTCCTTGACGAGCTCCGCCACATGCTCCCACAACTGCCCCGGCCCGAACTTCGGATACATGAAGCGCTCGATCAGGCTCGTGTCCGTGCCCTTCTGTGCCACATCGTCGCCCGCGCCCCGCCGCATCACGCTCTTCCGGATAAAGTGCTTCACCGCCGTCGTCAGGCTCAGCCCCTTGATTCGCTGCGCGCCCCACTCGGCCGAGATCGCACTGCACGAGGTCCCCCACACCTTCTCCGTGTAGCTCTTGAAGAACGTCAGGTAGAGCTCCCGCCCAAACCGGTTGATCAGAAAATCCTCCAGGCTTCGCTCCGGCTCAATCTTCCGCAGGCGCGACCAGAGATAACTCAGTCCCACGCGAATCGTTCGTTTCATCCCCAGCGCCCGCAGCGTTCCCACCGTCAGCCGGATCGGATAATCGAAGAACTGCCGCAGGTAATAGATCCGGCTCTTGCGTGGCCGGATCAGCATCACCCGATCGCTCTCCGCCACCGTCGGCGCCACGACGATCGTCTCCGTGTGCCCGTGCTCCGCGGCGCGCGGAGCATCGTCCGCCTCCGTCTCCTCCGTATCCGTCACAATTCGGATCGGTCCTGCGCCGCGCAGCACAGGCTCCTGCTTCAGCCGCGCCGGCACCGCGATCACCCGCTGCTTGCCCTGGTAGCGGATCGCCTGCTCGGTCTCACCCGCGCTCAACTCCGGCGGCATCAGATCCATCCACCACTGCATCACACGGTCGCTCTTTGAAAAGAAGCGGTGCCCGCCAATGTCCATACGATTGCCCTTGTAGCGAATCGTCCGCGAGATCCCACCAATCTCGTCCGTCGCCTCGAGCACCACCGGCACAATGTCCGTGCGCCGCAGCAACTCCAGCGCCGCCGTCAGCCCCGCCGGTCCCGCACCAATAATGATCGCGCGCCTGGGCAAACCGCTTGCCCCGTCCATCCCTGTCTCTATCTGCACCATCCCCAGTATACGGAGTCGAACGAGCTTCCCCCGTTCCTGATCCTGGCCTCCTGGTCTCCCCCGGCCTCACCTCTTCGTGCTCTCCGGCTTTCTCTCAGAAGCACTGCATCGTTTTGCTTGTCATCCCGTAGGGACCTGCGACCGCCTTCGTCCCTCTTCCACTCCAGAGGGACCCGGCGTTACCGTGTCTCGCTTCCTGGTTGTCATCCCGAAGGGATCTGCTGTCGCCTTCTGCCCTATCGCGAACGAAGGTACCGGAAAGGGCTCTCAAACGCCGAAAAGGAGGGAAAGCTGTCGTCCCGCGCAGAGACAATCGGCTGTTCGACCGGCCACGCCGCCCCAAACGAGTTCCAATGAACGCCCGTGTCCCGTTCCGGGTCATGCTCGCTGCTGACGTGATACACCATCACCGCCGGCGCCTCGCGAACGTAAAACCCATGCGCAATGCCGCGCGGCAGATACACCGCATTGCTCGCGCTGCTCGATAACTCGTAGATCTCATGCTGCCCATAGGTCGGTGATCCGACCCTCAGGTCAAGCGTCATGTCGTAGATCGATCCCGCCGTGCAATACACCAGCTTGGCATGGTCGCTCGGCGGAAGCTGGAAGTGCAGGCCACGCAGAACATCCCTGCTCGACGTGCTGTAAAAACACTCCCTGAAGTCAGCCTCCAGTCCGTGATCCTCAAAGACCGATCGCTGAATTGTCTTCACAAAATGCCCGCGCTCATCCTGGAAAACTGGAAACTGCACCACAAAGCAGCCCGGCAGCTTGGACTCGGTGAACTGAATGGCCTTCGGCGACATCTGGTTCCGTGTTGCGGCATCACGCTCGGCTTGCATAGAAAGTCTCCATTGATTTCGGGAATATCGCGGATTAACCCACACTTGGTTACGCCCGCGCCTCTGTAGGAGCCTCTACCAGGTCAAACGGTCGCCAGAGCGCGATGGCGAAAAGCACGAGCAGCACGAGGCATTTCACCTGACCTCCGAAACTGAGTCCATGATGAATTAACTCGGGAATAAATGCGAGCAGAATGCCAAAACACCCCAGGACTACCTTCAGAACCATTGAAATCTCACCCGTCCGCGAAGCGTCTATTGCCAGCAGCACGAAAAGAGCGAACGGCAGAAGAAGATGGAGAAGCGTGTATTCGAAGGATGTCGGCGGCAAAAGAATCGAAGCTACAGTCAGGCAGAGAATCTGATTCAGCAACGGAAGCCTGATGATTCGGGAAAAGAAGAGTGCTGTTCCGGCCAGGGCGGCAGTCGC
The DNA here is from genome assembly GCA_903642235.1 of Acidobacteriaceae bacterium. Taxonomy (GTDB): domain Bacteria; phylum Acidobacteriota; class Terriglobia; order Terriglobales; family Acidobacteriaceae; genus Edaphobacter. Next base: position 17,887 of record CAHJWL010000010.1, read on the forward strand.
TAGGTATATCGGTAAAAGGTGATCCAGTCGCGCAGTCGTCGGAACAGGTCGTATTAACAATTTGATAAGTGCAAATAAGGAGTGATCGGCTCCGATTTCTGGTCGGATATGAAGCATATACAAGAATCGAAATAGGTTTAAGCCGGTGCTGATGTTTGTCCACGAGCTATGGACATCAGGGTCTACCAACCAAAGTGACACAAGCGTTGTTGCTACAAGAACTAAGAAGGCAAGGCCAATCTGCTTGAATTGCTTTCTGCTCAGGAACAGTCCTAGGTAGACAAAAGGAAATACCTTCATAGCCGCTGCAACGCCAAAACAAGCTGCTGCAGAGTACCCTTTTCCGCGAAGAAATAATTCCAATCCGGTCGCGACGATGGCCCAGATGACTATCTCCATATTCGCCTGTTTGAGTGCAAACCACACCGGGTAGGAGCATAGGATGACAATCAACGGGAAGGCTAAAGCATCCCCTATGGGAACGCCTCGCTTCAGAAGGTGACGGGTCAGCCATAAGCTTGCCAGAAGGAAAGCTGAGGCCCCCAGGAAGAGAAAGGTGAAGAGAGAATGCGCCGGAAGAAGGTAGAAGGCTTTATAAACGACCGCTACTGGCGCCGGATACATGAAAGGAAGATTGCTGCTGTAATGAAAGAAGTGATCGGAATGGAAAAACTGAAAGCGTCCTCTAAAGGCGACGAAATCAGGAAAATATTCTTCAAACAAAGGCTCCCAGTAGGGGGCGTAATGCAACTGGTAAATGCGCCGCGCAATGATTTCGACGAAGAAGCAAATGCTCATCAGTCCCGTCAGGAGTGCGGCAAATTGATAGAGGAACGGCGGCAATACTCTTTGACTCTCTTCAGAAGTTCGCAACACGCTCATCTCCGTCAAAGTATTCAGATAGTAAGTCAGTCCAGATCATGCAACTCCCGCTCCACGATACTGAGTGACTTGTTCTTCATCTGCAGGTACATGCGCCCCAGATACTCGCCGATAATGCCAAGCAGCATCGCATTAATCCCCAGCGAGGCAAGGATCAGCACCGTCGTCGTCGTAAATCCGGCCGGCGCGCGGAATCCCACCGTAAAGTACGCCAGAATATAGCCCACACTCGCCAGCACCGTCAGCGCGGAGATCGCCAGCCCAAGGTACGTCGCCATCCGCAGAGGCACCACGGACTGGTTGATAATACCGTCGAGCGCCAGCTTGATATTGTCGTAAAACGAGAACTTGGACTCCCCCACCGCCCGCGCCCGTCGCGCATAATCAAGACCCGTCTGCTGAAATCCGAGTGTGGCGATCGTCCCGCGCAGATACGGGCTGGGCTCACCGATGCGCCGCAGCTCCTCGATCACCCGCCGGCTGATCAGCCGAAAGTCCCCCGCGTCCCGCGGAATTGGATCCTCCGATAGAAAATCAACCAGCCAGTAGAACACCTTCCGGGCCAGCGTCCACCGCGTCGACTCCAGCCGCGACTTCCGCACTCCGTACACCACATCCGACCCGGCCTGCCAGCGCGCCAGAAACTCCGGAATCATCTCCGGCGGGTCCTGAAGATCGCAATCCAGCTGGATCGCCGCATCCCCCTTCGCCCGCAGATACGCCGTCAAAATCGACCGCTGGTAGCCGAAGTTCCGCGAAAACCGGAACGCCCGTACCCGCGCATCCTGTCGCGCCAGCTCCCGCAACAGCTGCGGCGTCCCGTCGCCCGAATGGTTGTCGGTAAACACAAACTCGAAATCATACTGCTCGGCAAGCGGATCGATCACGGCTCGGACAGCAGGATAAAAAAGCGGAATATTGTCGGCCTCGTTGTAAACAGGAACGACGAGAGAGACCAGGGGTTTACGGTTAGTTGTCACCAGAGAATCCTGCTTTCTACGACCGCTCTGCCAGATTGTCGCAGAAATCGCCGCTACTCCCACGCAGAAACCCGAAGCCCGAAGCCATGTCTGAACCCGGCCGCTTCCCTCCAGGCCGCCGTCCCGCCCTGCGCCTGACCGCGGCCTCACGGGTACACTCTCAACCAGACCTCACCATGCAGCGTGTCATCCTCACAGGCGGCAACGGATTCGTCGGCTCGCACCTCGTCAGGACACTCGTCGCCGGCGGCGTCGAGGTCCACGCCGTCGCCAACGAGGACCACCAGAAGCTCAGGACGATCCTTCCCGCGGAGCACATCCACGCCGTTCGCCAGAGCCCCTATGCCGCCGCCGAACTCGTCACCCGGCTTGAGCCCGACGCCATCTTCCATCTCGCCGCCGTCTACGAAGAACCGCTCAGCATCGAGTGCGTACAGGAGATGGTGGACGGCAATCTGGCGCTCGGCACGGCTCTGCTCTTCGGCGCCTCCCGCTGCCCCAAGCCAGCCGTCTTCATCAACACCGGCACGTATTGGCAGTTCGACACCGACGGCCAGTACGCGCCGAACACCGTCTACGCCGCCACCAAACAGGCCTTCCAGGACCTGCTCCTCTTCTATGAACGCAAGGGCTTCGTCTCGGCCGTCACGCTCATCCTCTACGACACCTTTGGCCGCGGCGACACTCGCTCCAAGCTCTGGGCCTATCTGCTCTCGCTCCCTCCGGGTACGCCGGTCGATCTCTCGGACGGTCAGCAGTCAATCGAACTCGTCGCCATCGAGGATGTCGTCGAGGCCTTTCTGCAGGCCGCGCGCCTGCTCGCCTCCGGCACACCGCTCGCGCCCCTCTACAGCGTGCAGGCCGCGTCGCGTGGAAACCTCCGGCAAATGGTCGAAGAGTTGAACCGCCGCGCAGATCTCAGGCTCGATCTCCGCTGGGGCGCGAAACCCTACTGGGAAGGCCAGGTGCTCGAGCCCTGGAGCGGCCCGCAGCTTCCTGGCTGGTCGCCCCGCATCCCCGTCCTCGACGCTCTCGTCGACCTGGCGCGGGATCGCCCGCACGCCCGTCGTCCGTAGAGCGGCTGCCGTGTAAGGGCTGCCGTGTAAGGCCTCCCGTGTAAGGATAGACCGCATGCAAGATCGCATTCCGCCCGGAACCCCTGCGGGCGCACACCCCAACCCATCCCCGGGCCTGCCTCCAGAGGTGCGCAACGTCTGGCTCACGATCCTGCTCCTCGGCGGCGGCAGCGTCCTCTACTGCCTGCTTGGCCAGCTTCTAACTCATCGCTCATTCGGCGATCTCTTTCCGCTCTCGTCAGACCAGCAGCGCTTCGGCGACTTCACGATCTACTGGCACAAGTTCGACCTCATTCACACCGCCGCCTTCTTCACCACCGGCTTCCCATTCTCGTATCCCGCCCCTGTCGCGCTGGTATACAACGTCTTTCTGCATCACGTCGGCCCGCATCCGCTGCTCGCATTCATTCCCTTCAGTGTGCTCGCTCTGCTGGTACCGGCCATCTGGTTCGGCAGGGCGCTCTCGCGTCATGGACTCTCCGCCCTCGCAGCCTCTCTCTTTGCCGCCACGCTGTTCCTCTTCGCCTGGCCCGCCATCCTCGTCATCGATCGCGGCAACATGGAGATCCTCGTCTGGATCGCGCTTCTCGCAGCCACCTGGGCCTACAGCACCGGTAAAGGCTACCTGGCCGCGGCTCTCTTCGGCCTCGCCGCCTCGCTCAAGCTCTTCCCATTCGTCTACCTGGGCCTCTTTCTCTCCACGCGCGAGTACCGCAAGCTGCTCTTCGGAGCCGCCGTCTTCTTTGTCCTCTCCCTCGCCGCCCTTGCATCACTCGGGCCGTCCGTTCCCGCCGCCTTCGCCGGTATCGCCAACGGTCTCGCGTTCTTCCGGATGGAGTACATGGCGCAATGGCATCCACAGGAAAATGGCGTCGAACACTCCCTGTTCTCGCTGATCAAAGCCGTCATGGTCTGGTTCGGCCACTCCTACCTCTTCCACCGCAGCGTTGCGGTCTATCTTGCCTCGACCGCCATCCTCGGCCTGCTTCTGTACACCTTTCGCATCCGCCGCCTGCCTCTGATCAATCAGCTTCTCGCGCTATCCATCGCCTCGATCTACTTCACCGCCTTCTCCGGCGATGGCACCCTGCTGCACCTTTACTACGCCTTTGCGCTTCTGCTGTTTCTCGCCGTCCGCGCCCATCATGACCGCGTCACGATCCCCGGCCTGAACGCCGCGCTGCTCTCGCTTGCCGTTCTCGTCACTCCCCTCAGCTATCTCGTGGTGCGGCAGCAGCACTTTGAAGGACAGGTACGCTCGCTGCTCCTCGGCTACCTTCTAGTTGTCACCCTGCGCTACGGCTTCGGACCATCCCTTGATGAGAGCATCCGCACCCGCGAGCCTCTCTTCAGCGCCATCGCTCTTCCTTCTTCAACGCCCGCAGGGGAGCGGCTCTAAGCTCGTACCTCCGCCAGAAACGCCCGCAGTTCGCCCGCGCAGTCTTCAATCGCCTCCGGCACCGTCCGCATCCGCAGCTGTGGATAGAGCGACCGCAGCTTCGTTGTCGCCAGACCCGCCGCCAGCGGTCGCGCTGCCCGCTGCCCCAGCTCCGCCGTCGAGACGCCCTCAAGCAGCGTCGGATCCAGCTGCAGAGCCGCTGCAATCCGCTCCGCAAACTCCAGCCGCCCCAGCAGCTCCGGCCCACACACATGAAAGATGCCTGACGCCCCGCACTCCACCAGGCCGAGCGCCGCCGCAATCAGATCCAGGTTGTAGGTTGGTGTCGACACCTGATCCGCCGGCACCCGCATACGCGTCCCCGTCGCTAGACTTCGCATCAGGCTGTACAGATAGTTCTTCTGCCGCGCATCCGGGCCGTAGACCACCGTCGTCCGCAGCACCAGTGCTCCCGCGCACGCAGCCAGTACCGCCTCCTCCCCCGCCAGCTTGCTCCTGCCATATACACTCAGCGGCTGCATCAAAGCCGTCTCCTCATACGGTCCGGAATGATCCGCCGCGCCATCAAAGACATACTCGGTCGAGAAGTACACGAACGGCAGCGCCCGTCGCTGTGCATACGCCGCCAGCACCCCCGGTCCGCGCGCGTTCGTCCGGAACGCCAGCTCCGGCTGGTCCTCGCACGCATCGACCGCCGTCATCCCTGCGACACAGTAGATGCTGTCCAGCGCGTAGCCATCAAAGAGAGCCGCCGCCTCTTCAAGAGTTGCCAGCTCGGCAAAATCCAGATGCACCCATCCCTCGCGTGCGTGCCGTGTCGTCGCAACCGCCGCCTCCGGCCCTCGCGTGTCTCGCAAAACCCGCAGCATCTGTGTCCCAACCTGCCCCGTAGCCCCTGCCAGAAGTGTTCGTGCCTGCACCGTCGCAACCTCGTCCGATCGAGGCGCCAGGAGATCTCGTCCTTGCATGCCGATCTCGATCTCGTCCATCCTACCCGCACACCGGCCCCGCGCCATCCCCCACTCGCGCTATGCTCGCCAACTGAAAACGGCCGATCAGGGTGAAGCCTCTCGCTCCATCCCTCACCGGCCGCCGTTCCGCATGGAACTTCTACGCCGCCGCCCGCTCCGCCACAGCGAACCGCAGCACTCCATCCACACCCGTGTCGATCACCACGTGGTCGCCATGCAGCACGCTTCCTTCCAGAATCCGCACCGCCAGCTTGTCCTGCACCATGCGCTGGATCGCCCGCTTCAACGGCCGCGCGCCATACGCCCGGTCATATCCGGCCTTGAAGATCGCATGCCGCGCCGCTTCCGTCAGCTCGAGCGTAATCTTCCTGTCCGCGAGCAGCGCCTGCAGATCCTTCAAGCGCAGGTCGACAATATATGTCAGCTGCTCCTCCGCCAGCGGATGGAACACCACAATATCGTCCACACGATTCAGAAACTCCGGCCGGAACTGCTGCCGCAGCGAGTCCATCACCCGCACCTTCGCGTCCTCAAACCCCTCCTCGCCCTCCGCCCACGCCGTCATCAACGCACTCGCGCCCACGTTCGACGTCATAATCAGCACCGTGTTTTTGAAGTCCACCGTGCGTCCCTTCGAGTCCGTCAGCCGCCCGTCATCAAGCACCTGCAGCAGCACATTGAAGACATCCGGATGCGCCTTCTCGATCTCGTCAAACAGCACCACCGAGTACGGCCGCCGTCGCACCGCCTCCGTCAACTGCCCGCCCTCGTCATAGCCCACATACCCCGGAGGCGCCCCAATCAAACGCGCCACCGCATGCTTCTCCATGTACTCGCTCATGTCGATCCGCACCATCGCGGCCTCGTCATCAAACAGAAACTCCGCCAGCGCCCGCGCCGTCTCCGTCTTGCCCACGCCCGTAGGCCCGAGAAAGATGAAGCTCCCAATCGGCCGCTTCGGATCACTCAGCCCCGCGCGCGACCGCCTGATCGCGTTCGCCACCGCACCGAGCGCCTCATCCTGCCCCACCACCCGCTCCCGCAGACGATCCTCCATCTGCACCAGCTTCTGCATCTCGCCTTCGAGCATCTTCACGACCGGTATGCCCGTCCACTTCGACACAATCGCCGCAATATCCTCCTCGTCCACCTCCTCCTTCAACATCCGCCGCGGCTTCGCTTTGCCCTTGCTGCCGCGGCCGCTATCGCTACTGTGGCTTTCTTGGTTGTCATCCCCGAAGGGGATCTGCTGTTCCTCTACGGCAGCCTCGGCCGCGTCCTCCGCCACCGCCGCCTCCTGCGCCTCGGTCAACGACCGCAGCTCCGCCTCGGCCTTCGGTACCTCCCCATACTGCAGCTCCGCCGCGCGTTGCAGATTGCCCTTGCGCGTCTCCTCCATCTGCTGAAAGCGCAGCCCTTCGAGCTTCTCCTTCAGCTCCGCAATCCGTCCGATCGCCCCGCGTTCCTGCTGCCAGCGCGCCCGCAATCCGGCCACCGTCTCCTTCGTCTCCGCAAGCTCCTTCTCCACCGCCTCCAGCCGCTCCCGCGAACCCGCATCCGTCTCCCGCGTCAGCGCCGCCCGTTCAATCTCGAGCGACGTTGCCTGCCGCTCCAGATCATCGATCTCCACCGGCACGCTCCCAATCTGAATCGCCAGCGCCGCCGCCGCCTCGTCCACCAGATCAATCGCCTTATCCGGCAGAAACCGGTCGGATATATAACGATGCGAGAGCGTCGCCGCCGCCACAATCGCCGCATCCTTGATCCGCACCTTGTGGTGCGACTCATACCGCTCCTTCAGCCCACGCAGAATCGCCACCGTATCCTCAACGTTCGGCTCGCCCACGGTCACAATCTGGAACCGCCGCTCGAGCGCCGTGTCCTTCTCGATGTACTTCCGGTACTCGTTCAGCGTCGTCGCGCCAATCGCCCGCAGCGACCCGCGCGCCAGCGCCGGCTTCAGCATATTGCTCGCATCCATCGCCCCCTCGGCCGCTCCCGCGCCCACCAGAGTATGTAACTCATCGATGAACAAAATAACCTCGCCGTGCGACTCCTCAATCTCCTTCAGCACCGCCTTTAGCCGCTCTTCGAACTCCCCACGAAACTTCGCCCCCGCAATCATCGCGCCCAGGTCAAGCGAGCACACCCGTTTGCCGCGCAGGATCTCCGGCACATCGCCCAGAAAAATCCGCCGCGCCAGCCCCTCCACAATCGCCGTCTTGCCCACACCCGGCTCGCCAAGCAGCACCGGATTGTTCTTCGTCCGCCGCGCCAGCACCTGCACCACGCGCCGAATCTCCTCTTCCCGCCCAATCACCGGGTCGAGCTTCCCGCGCCGTGCCAGCTCCGTCAGGTCCTTCGCATACTTCTCGAGCGCCTGGAACTTCCCCTCCGGATTCTGATCCGTCACCCTCTGCGATCCCCGCACTGCACTCAGCGCCTTCAACACCGCCTCGTAAGTCGCTCCCGCCATCGCCAACGCGCTCTGGACAACATCGCCTTTGGCCTGCGTCAACGCCAGCAACAGATGCTCGGTCGAAACGTACTCGTCCTTGAAGTTTTCCGCCTCTTTGAAACTAGCCTCGATCACCCGCGTCAAACTCTGCGAGAGCCCCGGCTGCACACTCCCGCCACTCACCTTCGGCAGCTTCCCTACCGCCGCGTTCATGCCCGTGCGCAGCGTGTCCACCGCCGCCCCAACCCGCTCGAGCACCGGCAGCACCACACCTTCCCTGTCCTCAAGCAGCGCCGCCATCAAATGCACCGGCAGCACCTCCGGATTGCCGTTCTCCGCCGCCATCCCCTGCGCCGCCTGCAAAGCCTCCTGGCTCTTCACCGTCAATCTGTCCCACTTGATCGCCATCTCGTCTCCCGCCCTCGCGTCCTGCTCGCCGCTCCTGGTGCAACGGCACTTGACCTACACGCCGTCTCAGTCGCCACTCCTGCCTGTCGCGGCTTGCCGAATGCCCTGAGGAGTAGATGTAGCCTTATAGCGAAGGTTACATAAAATATGATAGCGCAACACTCACATCTGGAGTGACTGCAATTCCACCGGCGTTCGCGATGCATCGTTCGGGATCGTCGCGGCGCCAGCCCGATCGCCAGCAGCCCCAACCCGCTCCCGCCGACCCCTACCCGCCGCGTTCCAGCCTCACTCGCATCGCGCGCTCGCGTTCCCGCAAAGTACGCCAGAGCCACCGCCGGGATGCAGGTCCTTCTCGCTTCAAAGCCTCTTCGGCAGAACGCAGCTGGTAGAGCCGCGACACCAGCGCTCCCTGTGAATCGCCGGCCAACACCAAGGGCGCAGCCTCCTCTGCCTTCATCAAAGCCAGATCAGGAGAGAGATCGCCGACATCAAACGAGATTCAGCAGCAAGAGGAGGAAGTGTGGCTCTCAAAATCATCTGTCTCGAAGAACATGTCATCGATGCCGACCTGTCAAAGGCAGCAAAGCCTGAGGTCGCCCGTCGAGCGCCGTATATGTCTGGTCTGGGATCTGTCTTTCAGGACAGACCGAACCCCGAAACCGACACCCTGCCTCATCTCCAGGCGCCCGCACAGGCAGCGGAACTTGCAGCCGGACCCATCGCGGATCGTCTTGCCACAATGGATGCGAACGGAATCGATATGCAGGTTCTCTCCCACAGCGATCTGGCCCAGGCCGCTCCCCGTGAACAGGCCGCGCAGCTCACCCGGGTGGCCAATGACCGGGTCGCCGCGGCAGTCGCAGCCCATCCCGGTCGCTTTGCCGGCTTTTCCACCCTGCCCTGGCAGGATGTGGATGCCGCCGTCCGTGAACTGGAGCGCAGCTTCCACGACCTGGGAATGACCGCTACCCTGCTCTCTGGGTATCCGGCAGAAGAGGCTCTCCTCGACGACGCCCGGTACGCCCCGGTACTCGCGAAGTTGGATGAGCTCAAGGTCCCGCTCTACCTCCATCCCGGTCCTCCACTGCCGGCCGTGCAGCAGCCGTACTACAGCGGCTTCAACAAGGATGTGACCGCTCGCTTGTCACTGTACGGCTGGGGTTGGCACAACGAAGCAGGCATTCAGGTCCTCCGTCTTATCCTCTCCGGTGCTCTCGATCGCTACCCCGACCTTCGCATCATCAGCGGTCATTGGGGCGAGATGGTGCCCTTCTTCCTGCAGCGCCTTGACGACGCGCTCCCGCGTGCTGTTACGGGCCTGCAGCGTTCCGTGAGCCAGACCTATCGCGACCAGGTCTTCGTCACGCCCAGCGGCATGCTCAACCTGCCGCACTTCAAATTCATCTATGAAGTCCTGGGTGCCGAGCGCATCCTGTTTGCCGTCGACTACCCCTACCTCACAATGACCGGCGCTCGTGCCTGGCTTGAAGCTCTCCCCGTAACGGAAAGCGAGCGGGAGATGATGGCGTACGGCAACGCCGAACACCTGCTTCGCCTGAGCAGCGCCCACTAGCCGAGCAGCGCTCAAAAGCTGAGCAGCGTTCGGAAGCTGAGCAGCACCCGACAGCGCACCAGCACCCGGTAGACCATAGCGGTAACCCGGCCAAGAGCCCTGCCGGGAGGGGGACGGCCAGCGGCCGGCTCTCCCCTCTACTCGGTCACCCTGCAGCCGCTGGGAGTAGCACTACGCCTCCGGCGGCCGCTCCGTCTCCCTCCCACCAAAGTCGCACCCTCCGCACCCGGAAGTGGTCCCGACCGCAGCCCCTGGCTCCTCTACGCTATCCAGACTGTCTGTCTGGAGCCAGTTGCCGTGATCCCGGTTCGTTATCCCGTTGTTCTCTCCACAGTCATCGCCGGCCTGGCCTGCCTTCTTTCCGGCTGCGGTTCCAGCTCCACCCCGCCTGCCTCGGCAGACACATCCGGCACAGTCTCTCCCACCCCCGCTCCCGCCCCCTCCGCTCCCGGCACCCTGCAGGGCCGCGCCCAGGCCGGACCCAGCCAGATCGCCGGTGCCCACATCTATCTCCTCGCCGCAGGCACCTCCGGCTACGGCGGCGCCAGCATCTCGCTCCTCGATCCCGCCGCGCCCGGCGTTCTTACTGACGAAATCGGCAGCTACGTCCTCAGCGATGCGAGAGGAAACTTCGGCCTTACCGGTACCTACCAGTGCACCCCTGGCCAGTTCGTCTACGTGCTGGCGCGTGGCGGTTCGCCCGGTGGCGAGATCCTCAACCCCTACCTCTCTCTGCTCTCCACCTTCGGCGTCTGCCCCTCCTCCGGTAACTTCACAGATCAGATCAGCTTCGTAAACATCAATCAGGTCTCAACGGCTGTCGGCGTCTATGCACTCGCCGGCTTCATGGCGGATAGCGTGCACGTCAGTGCCGGCCCATCGCCCAACGCGCTCAAAGGCCTTGCCAACGCCTTCCTCTCCGTCGGCAATCTCGTAGATATTGGCACCGGTGCAGCAAACCCCTACACACCTGCCGGCAACGGATCCATCCCCGTCGCGACCATCAATACTCTCGCCAACATCATCGTGCCCTGCTCCAACTCCTCCGCCGCCTGCGCCGCCCTCTTTGCGCTGACGCCGGATCTTGCCGGGAACGCACCCGCCGACACCGTTCAGGCTCTCCGCAACATCACGCAGAATCCCGCCGCAAACGTCGCCGCACTCTTTGCCCTGGCCGGCCCGCAACCCTTTCAGCCGGCGCTCTCCGCCGCCCCGAACGACTGGACCGTTGGCATCACCTACTTCTCCGACACCCTGGCTGGCCCCTACTTTCCTGCCTTCGACGCCGATGGCAACCTTTGGGTGCCGGCCTACGCCAACAACACCCTCGCCGAGTTCGACCCCTTCGGCAACCCGCTCTCCGGTGCAAACGGCTTCTCTGGCGGCGGTCTCGCCCAGCCCTTCTCCGTCGCCATCGACTCCTCCGGCGACGCCTGGGTCTCCAGCTACGGCGCCATCTCCCCCGGCGCGCCGGTCGTCTCCGAGTTCGCCCCGAACGGCACAGCCATCACCTCAAATGGCTTCTCCTGCGGCAAAAGCTGCTCCTTCCTTGCCATGGATTCGGCTCAGAACCTCTGGGTCTCGGGCTCCCCCCAGATCTCCGTCCTGCGTAACTCCGGCACCATGCTTACTGCCTTTACCCCCAACAGCTTCGCATCCGGCTTAGCCGTGGATAGGGAGGGCCGCGGCTGGGCCATCGGCTCCGGTCGCAATCTCTCGCGGCTCACCGTTCCGGCGACCATCGCCCAGTTCGCAGAAGGCGTAACCGCCGTCGCCGGAAACGAGACCAACGCGCTCGCTATCGACGCCGACGACAGCATCTGGTTCACCAGCCCGAAGAACAACGCGCTCGGCAAATTCTCTGCCGCCGGCTCAGCCCTCTCGCCTGCCGCGGGCTTCACCGGCGGCGGGCTGAACGGCCCCACCGGTGTCGCCGTCGACGGTGCCGGCCGTGTCTGGGTCGCCAATCGTGACGGCAACTCCATCTCGGCCTTCGACGCCACGGGCAAGCCGATCTCCGCTTCCACTGGTTTTCAGGCCGCCGGTGTCTCGAACCCCCGCGGCATCGCCGTTGATCCCAGTGGCAACGTCTGGGTCACTGACTTCACCGGCAACGCAGTCACGGAGTTCCTCGGAGCCGCCTCACCCACCGCTACGCCGTTGACCTCCGCCAATCACGGCCGGAAGCCGTGATTTAGGTGTACATTTCCTGCAGAAATGGTGCAGCGAAGGCCTTTTAGAGCCACGCTAACGACCATTTTGCGTCGATCGGATAAAGGCAGAGGCATACTCGTGCATCCCCTTCAGCCCCTCTTCGTTGATGTACACCATGTGCCCGGTCGGAAAGAAATGGTAGCTGATGTTGTCCTCGAGCGAGGCCGGCATAGGCAGGTGCTTCATCTCGTAAACTGAACCAAAATAAAGGGTTCCGAGATCGAAGTATCCACCCATCAGCATCACTTTCAAGCGCGGATTGTGCTTCATCGCGCTCGCCAGATCGCTCATCACGTTGACGCTCGCATCCGGTCGTCCGCCGCCCGGCGCTGCATGCCGCAGCTCCCAGTCAAACCCCGGCAAAGCATACGCACTCGGCATGTACGTCGCTTGCTCACCGTACTTCAAGTCATTGCGAACATAGGAGTTAATGGCCGCGTTGAAGGCCGAGCTGATGCTGTTTGTGAACGGATCGTACTCCGCCTCCGAGCTCAGAGGATCTATCGCCGGCCCCTGGTAGCGCGAGTCCAGCCGGCCAACGGTAAGGTTTTCAGCGCCAAGCAGCTGTTGCGAAAACTGCGCGCCGCTCATTCGAAGGTTTGCCTTGGTCCAGTAGGCCGCCGGTATCCCTGTGAAAGCATTGAGCTTTTCCGCCACGGCCTGCTTCCGCGCGGGCGGCAGATCAGACCCTTGCAGAAGGGCGGACGCATACTCGCCCAACGTGTACTCCTCAACCTGCTTGAGGAAAGGCAGGAGCTCCGCCGGCTGGTTCGGCACCTTCTTGTGGTACCAGGCAGTAGCCGCAAAGCTAGGCAGAGCAGCAACATACGCGATGTCAGTACCAGGGTTGGCGCCAGGACCGTCCGCTGTGATGTCGAAGTTGAAGATCTGGCTCAGCAGCATGACACCGTTTAGATCCAGATGATCTTCCAGAATGTTCGACAGAACTGCGGAGCGGGTCGTACCGTAACTCTCGCCAAACAGATACTTGGGAGAGTTCCAGCGGTTGTACTTCGTCAGGAAGCGCCGAACAAAACGATCAAAGGCATGGGCGTCCTGATCTGTCCCCCAGAAGGCCTTCGCCGCATCCTTGCCCATGATGCGGCTAAAGCCGGTGCCGGGCGCGTCGATGAAGACCAGGTCGGTCGCATCGAGCAGGCTGTACTGGTTTTCGACCATCCGGTAGGGTGCGGCCGTATCGTGCTGAGCGTCTGTCGTCACAACGCGCCGGGGTCCGAAGCTGCCCATATGCAGCCACATAGTGCTGGACCCCGGGCCGCCGTTATAGAGGAACGTGACAGGACGAACCTCTCCGGGTGCTGTCTTCGTAAAGTACGCGGCGTAAAAGATACGAGCGGTGGGCGGAGCCTCTTCGGGCTTTTCGCGATCAGGCTGGCGGACGCCAGCCTCTGGCAGGAGCTTGCCGTCAAAGGCCAGCGTCGCATCCTGCGCGTCCGTGGCGCCAACGGTCAGTGTGCCGGCAATCGCGCGGTAATTCACAAGCTGCCCGCCTACGTGGACCACGCCGTCCGTTGTGGAATCGGCCGGAGCCGCGGGCGGCGGAACCGCCGCGGGGGAGCCCTGTACAACTACCTTCTCACCGGATTTTGCGCCGGAAGCAAGATCGGCGGGTGCCTGAGCGTTGGTCAGCAGGGACGAGGTGCAAAGAGTCGCGGCGAAAGCGAGACGACGGAGCAAGCGCGGAGTACCTCAGGCTGAAGTTGAAGGCGGGTCTGTGGCGATTGTAGAGCCTGATCCGGTTTTCAGGGATGCAGCTTCCCTTGCCTTTTCTTCCGTCTCGTGAAGCCGCTGCTCGCTTGCAGGCAGGAGAACGTGCATTTTAAAGAATGCGGTGACGGCGGCTCCGCTCGCGGGCAGGCTGCCGAAAGCAGGTTCGCAGGGCGTGCACACGTCGTTTGCAGACATCGTACAGAGCTCAACAACCTACCACGAGGCCACTCATGTTCCTTGTTCCTAGAAAATTCTTGTTTCTGCTTTTCATCTTCGGTGCCGGCATTCTTGCCGATGCACAATCAACGCTCGGTTCTATCAACGGAACGGTTCATGATGGAAGCGGGGCCATCGTTCCGGGAGCGACGGTCACCCTGCATAGAAACGAGACCAACACAGATCGAAGTGTGACAGCCGGGGTGGACGGCACGTACACGGCACTGAACCTTGAGGCGGGAACGTACTCGGTTCGTGCAGAGCGCGACGGATTTGCCCCCAATACCAGCACAAATATTCACCTTGACTCACGCCAGCAACTACGTCTGGATGTGAACCTGTCGGTTGCAGCCGTGAGCCAGACGGTGCAGGTGGACGCCTCGGACGCGGGAACTATCACGACGGACAACGCATCGATCTCCGCGGCGCTCAGCCCGCGCGATGTGCTGAATCTGCCGGCCAACTACCGGGGCGCGGGTTCGACCTCGCCACTGAACGTCATCCAGACGTTACCGGGCGTGCAGCCGGACTCCGGCAGCTATCCTCCGACTGCCTCCACCTCACCGAATCCGACAATCAAGTTCTCCATTCAGGGCGGTCTCCCGTCGCAGTCGGAGACCACGGTCGACGGCATCTCCGCGCAGAACCAAACGAACAACAACATACAGGCCGATGCGTTCCCCTCAGCCGAATCGATTGCCGAGATTCGTGTAGACGGTGTAAGCAACAACGCCGAGTACGGCCAACCCGGTGAGATCACGACCATCACCAAATCCGGCAGCAACCAGGTACACGGCAGCGCCTTCTGGTATTTCCAGAACCGCGCCTTTGACGCGATCCCGTATGGGACAGATGCGGCAAACAAGCCCCAGAAAGTCGCAAATGATTTTGGCGGGTCCTTTGGTGGGCCGCTTGTGCTCCCGCACCTCTACAACGGCCGAAACAGAACCTTCATCTTCGGCACCTACGAAGGTCTGCGATTCCCGCAGGCGGTCGTCCGGCAGTTGCTGGTGCCGACCGTGCGGATGAAGCAGGGCGACTTCTCGCAGGAGACCGCCACGCTGACCAACCCGATCACTGGACAGCCCTTTGCCGGGGCGCGTCTGCCTTCCATCAACGCAAGCTCGGCGGCGTTTCTGCCGATCTTCCCGGACCCCAATGTTGGTGTCGGGGAGTCCGTTCAGACAGCTCTCACAGCTCGCGGGTACAACTACCTGACGACACGGCGCAACGATATCGATTCCAATCAGTTTGATCTGCGCGGCGACCAGAACTTTGGGCAGCGGTTGACGATGTTTGCGCGCTATACCTACAAGAACATCGACCAGACACAGCCGGCGGATCTGGCGCTGCCGAACGGTACATCGTTTGCGCGCTACCGTATCTTCGCAACCGCGGCCAACTACTCCATCACGCCGCATCTGGTGGATGAGTTCCGCTTCGGCTTCACGCTTGAGGAGGATGGCAGCACGAATAACTTCAACGGGAAAGGTCTCGTGGCGGGTGCAAACTTCTCCGGGCTCAGTGCAGCGCCGCCCTTCAACGGACTAAGCCATCTTGGATTTACGCAGCTGAGCTCCGGAGGAACGCGACTGAACTCCAGCGAACGCTCCCGCATCTTTCAATACGTTGATAACCTGACGTGGCAGAAGGGTCAGCATACGCTGCGCTTCGGCGCGGACCTGCGGCACCTGGGCGCCTACACGCCGCTCAGCTTCTACCCCGGCGACAATTATGGCACGTTCTACTTTCAGCAGAACGGGAGCTATACCGGCCAGGAGTTCGCCGACTTTCTGATCGGTGCGCCGTACCTGAGCCAGCAGGACAATGTGCAGAGCGACAACAGCGGCACGGCGAATGCCTATGCCGTGTATGCGCAGGATAGCTGGAGGGCGACACCGAACCTGAGCCTGACCTTCGGCCTGCGATACGAGTTTCACCCGGCCTTTGCGACCACGAGTGAGGTGATCGGCAACTTCGATCCGTCAACAGCAAAGTCCGGTCGCATCATCTACAACGCGGGGCACGCAAGCCAACTGGATCCCCAGGAGCTCGCAAACGTGAACGCCTGCCCCACAGCCGGTGTGACCAACCCCTACGCGACAGGGCAGACGGTCAATGGTGCGCCCTGCACCCCAGTGGTTACAAATACAGAAGCAGGTCTGCCGGCGGGCCTGCGCACGTCACCCAAGCTGCGGTTTGCGCCGCGCTTTGGTTTTGCCTATCGGCCGTTCGGGAACGACAAGACGGCCCTTCGCGGGGGCGTAGGCTACTACAACATCACCACTACCGGAGCGCTCTTCTACGCGTTGACGGGTACGGTCAGCAGCAACCTGCGCAGCTACTACAACGCACAGACGCCGGGTGGCGGGCTGGCCTTTACCTTCCCTGACGTCTCCCCACAGAGCGCGGTCTTCGTGCCTACGCCGGGCAGTGTGGTCTTTTACTCGGCGATTGACACGCAATGGCACGATCCCTACTCCCTCCAGACAAACCTTTCGATCGACCATGACTTCGGTCGTGGATTCGGGCTGCGCGCTTCGTACATTGGCCTGAAGACGTGGCATCTGATCTGGCAGCCAGAGCTGAACATGCTGCCGTACTCCTCGACGACGATCGCGCGCAACCAGCCTCGGTCGGCCTTTCCGTTTCCTAACTTTCTGAGCATTCCTACACGGTCGACCTCCGCGCAGGCTGACTACAACGCGGGTCAGGTGGAGTTGTCGCATCGCTTTGCGCGCGGACTCTCGTTCAATTCGTCCTACACCTACGCAAAGAATCTCTCGGATAATCAGGGAACGTTCGGCGCGGGCGGCGGTGGAGCCACCTTCGTTGACGAGCAGGGCGGCTATAACGCGACCTACAGCTACGACCGGCACATCGATTATGGCAATGTGAACGGAACGCGGCGCCACCGCTTTCTCTCAAGCGGCGTGGCCCAACTGCCGATCGGGCGTGGACAGCATTTCGGTGGCGGCATGAACCGGTTTGCGGATGCGGCCGTGGGCGGCTGGCAGGTCTCGGGCATCTTCCTGATGCAGACAGGAAGCTTTCTCACGCCAGTTCTCTCCAGCAGCAACGTTGATCCCTCCGGCACAGGCTCAGGCACAATTTACACCGGCGCACAGCGGCCGGATCGCGTCGCGAACGGAAACAGCTCGCGGCATAACCGAAACGGCTGGTTCAACAACGCTGCCTTTGCATGCCCGGGCCGTGTCGGCTACAGCTCGCTGCTGACGAATGCAAGTGGCGCAAGCCCATGCAATGTAGGCGGGTTCGACGCGCAGGGCAATGCGGTGGCGCCCATCGGACGCTTCGGCACTTCCTCGGTCGGCGACGTCAACGGGCCGGGCACGATCAGTCTCTCAACCGGACTAAGCAAGTCGTTCGTGCTCGTTGAAGGCGTGCGGCTCCGGGCAGAGGGAACCTTCACCAATGTGCTGAACCACACCAACCTTGCGGACCCGAATCTCGATGTGACAAGCCCGGCCTTCGGCACCATCACGCAGTCGCGAGGCTCTGACTTCGGCGGAAACCGGACCGGGCAGGTGTCCATGAAGCTTGAGTTCTAGCGGCGGTGCATCAGATGGAGAAGAGAGACGATGAGGGTGAGTGATGGTTGAGGCGCTGCTGTGTGATATCGACGGAACCCTGGTGGAAAGTAATTGGCTCCACGCGGAGGCGTGGCAGCGATCCTTTGCGGTGTTAGGGATCCAGCTCGAGCTGGACACGCTGCGACGACAGATCGGCAAAGGCGGTGACGAACTGATTCCGGTCTTTGTATCCTGGTGGCGGCAGCATGCCGTCAGCGAGCCACTAAAGGCCTACCGCAAATTCCTGTTCGAGAGCGAGTACCTCTCGCAGGTAAAGCCACTGCCAAAGGCAAAGGAGTTCCTGGAGCGGGTGCAGGCAGCGGGCATCCGGCCGGCGCTGGCAACCTCCGCAAGCACAAAGGATCTTG
This sequence comes from Acidobacteriaceae bacterium, assembly GCA_903642235.1. Lineage (GTDB taxonomy): Bacteria > Acidobacteriota > Terriglobia > Terriglobales > Acidobacteriaceae > Edaphobacter. The sequence goes on from CAHJWL010000010.1 coordinate 35,759, forward strand.
AGATGTACAAGAGGCTTGTGGGAATGGAGGATCTGATTCAGGAGCAATCAAGCGCGGATGATACCGAGCGGGCGAAACCGCATCCGGATATCTTCCAGGCCACGCTCAAGAAGCTGAAGCTGCCCTGCGAGAAGGTACTGGCGCTCGGAGACACGCCCTACGACGCAGAGGCTGCGGGCAAGGCAGGCATCGCAACGATTGGTGTGGAGAGCGGCGGCTGGAGCCGTCCAGACCTGCTGGAGGCCGGATGCATCGAGGTCTACAAGGATGTAGCCGAGTTGCTGGAGCGCTTTGAAGAGAGTGCGCTGATGCGTTAGGTCTGCGGATCGGCAACCACGTGGCTCTGACCGTAGCGGCAGAGCTTGAGCAGGGGGCATTTGCGGCAGTGTGGCTCGGTAAAGAGGCACAGCGTCTGACCGTGAATCTTAAAAAGCGCATGGTCCTGCTGGAGTATCTCAGGTGTCCAGGTCTCAGGAACGAGGCGCATCAGCAGCTCTTCCGTACGCTCGGCATCGCCTCGCGGCGTGAGTCCAATGCGATGTGCGACACGCATATGGTGCGAGTTCATCACCAGCGCGGGGCGGCGCAGAGTGGAGAAGTTCACTACTTCTGCTGAGACCATGGGCCCGGCACCAGGGAATTGTTCAATCCAGGCGCGGACCTTCTCCGTCCGGTACTTCGCGAGGAAGTCAAGGGAGAGCTCGCCAGTGCGCGCGGTGATCTGCTGCAGTGCCAGCTTGAGATGAGGCGCCTTCTGCTCAGGGTAGGTGACGTCCGCGATTGTCTCCTGGATGGCATCGACCGGGGCCTCACGCAAGTTCTCCCATGTACCAAAGCGGGTGCGAAGCTTTGCCAGCGCGGCATACGTTATCTTCGTGCGTGTACGTGCCGCAAGCACGGAGTAGATAAACTGCGTGAGCGGATCCCAACGCTCGCGTTCTGCTGGCTCGCCATAGTAGCCGAGCAGAAGCCGATGGATGTAGGGCAGCCGATCAGGGTCTGCCGGCTGCGTTTTGGGGGGAGGAACGTGCGCGTCTGGAAAGAGGCTTTCAGTCATCTGCTACTGGAACAGTCACATTCAAGTTGTACCTGAAGGGGTAGAAGCTGTTGTTCCCTGAAGGCTGGAAACGCTTGAAGTATGCCCGGAATGCTTCATCACAACGAAGAGACAGCTAGCCCTTCTTCATCTCGTTGAAGAGAGATCCGAATGGATCCTTGATCACGGTCGCGGCGATGTCGTCGACCGACTTGCCCTGTTTGTACATGAGGTAGGCAGCGATGGCGCCTGAGGCAATCGTGATCCAGAAAAAAGCTTTGCGCATAATAAATCTCCTGTGCAGCGGGATTCGCTGTCGGACGTCTTTGCGTTGAGATGCAGGAACCTCCGCGCGAGAGGCAGCGCCTCAGCGAAGGTCAACGCCGATCTTTGCGCCATCGCTATCCTGCATCGCCCAAGCCATGCGCGGCGTGTTGTGCGCAAGTCCAACGCGGCCATCGGGTCCGAGCAGGATGATGCCGCCATGACCGCCAAGACGCGTAAACAGGTGATCAATGGCGGCGGTCGCAGCCAGCTGCGGAGAGGTGCCGGCAGCAACACGATCCACAGCCCACTTGCCCAGCACGAGCTTCATAATCGGCTCGCCCCAGCCGGTGAGCGAGACGGCGGCGGAGAGATTGTCGGCATAGCAGCCGCAACCGATGAGCGAAGAGTCGCCGACACGGCCCGGCGCTTTGGACAGGGTGCCGCCGGTCGAGGTAGCAGCGGCCAGATTGCCCCGCGCATCGATCGCAACGGCACCGACGGTATCGTGAGAGTCGAGAGTCGGGTCGATACTCTGGAAGGCGTCCGGAAGAGCGCGTTCCGCCTCGGCGGCGAGGTCCGCTTGCGCACGTGTCGAGTCGGTCGTCGACGGCGTATCCGTGGGTGACGCGGCCAAAGCAGCCGGCTGCTGCGAAGCAAGGGTGAGGGCACCGGAGTTCTGCTGGGCGCCTGTGTTCGCCGCGCCCGAGAAAGTGGTATCGGAAGAGCCGCGGAGTTCAGCTTGTTGGAACCGCATCAGGCGCTCCCGCTCGCGAGGGACAATAAGCTCCGCATTGTCGATCAAAGCCATGCCATGCTGGCGCGCGAAGCGTTCCGCGCCGGTGCCGACCAGATAGACATGCGGACTATGGTCGAGGACAAGGCGGGCGGCGTGGATGGGGTTGTGCAGACGCTCTACACAGGCGACGCCGCCCGTACGAAGGTTTGCGCCATTCATCAGCAGAGCATCCAGCTGAACGCGGCCATCCCGCGTTAGGAAGGAGCCGCGACCGGCGTCAAATGTATCATCGTCCTCCATACTCGCGACGGCCGCTTCCACAGCGTCAAGTGCGCTGCCGCCGTCGCTCCTCAGCTGTGCCCACCCTGCCGCGAGAGCGTTTGCAAGCCCGCGTTTATGCGAGGCGACGGCCTCGTCGGGCATGTCCCAGGCACCGCCATGAAGAACGAGAATCGGAGCGATTGGCATCTGTCCTGAGTCTACGGGAGCGAAGCTGTCGCCGGGGCAAGCGGCACAGGCCGGGCAAACGCCCCGCGACTGGAATCTGGCATCCCTCCCCGCCAGAGCATCCGACCAAAGGAGGTAAACGCTACGCCCTCCAGCGTCATTGCCGCGATGCACTACAACGCACGGACCTCTGTGCTGACGATCATCTATCGAGAAAACCGCGGCGTCTACCGCTACTTCGACGTGCCGCCCGATGTGTGGAAAGCTTTCCAGAACGCACCCTCGAAAGGCACATACCTGAACACCGTCTTTAAGGAACAGAAGTACCGGTACAAGCGGAACACACGGTGAAACCGGACAGTCTCGTAAGCACAATTCACGAAGGGCTGATAAGGAAGCAACACCTTACAGGCAGCACTCATGAAGAGCTCGGCGCCGTTTAGTGCAGCTCACAAGTTGAGCGCTACAGGACCGTACCTTTGATGACGGTGTTCGAGGCGTGCTTTATTTGTCAGCCGGTTGCATCATCTTCTTTTGTAGGGCAGCCTGTACAGAATCTGGAGTCAGACCAATGACCGCACCTGCGACCTTGGTCATCCAATCGGAGGCATAGACACTTTCCTCGCCTTTGAAGAGGGCGTCGAGCCCGCTTTTGGCTACAGCATCGGGTTCATTGGCTTTTTTGCCTTCGGCACCGAACTTGGTACCTGTCATATGTGCCACTTCGAAGAAATTAGTGTCTACCGGGCCGGGCTGCAGGGCAGTAACGTTCACACCGCGGTCCTTCAGTTCGTACCGGATGGACTTCGCAAGCGAGAGCACGAAGGCCTTGGACGCCGAGTAGACGGCCATGTAAGGTGAAACCGTTTCGGACGCTAGTGAGGCAGTAAAGAGAATATTGCCGCTTCCGCGTGCAGCCATCTGCCTTGCCGCATATTTGCCAAACTGGACGGTAGAAGCGCAGTTAAGTTGAACAATAGCGAGTTCCTGATCAAGATCGCTTTCGTCAGCAAATTGACCGAACTCACCGATACCTGCATTGATGCATGCGACCGTGACTGGCCGCCCAAGAGCTTCGACCCCCTGCCAGACTCTGGCGATCTCGTCGTGGTTGGTTGCGTCTGCTTGGAATGTAACTACCTGTGCGCCCAGTCTCTCAAGCTCCGGTACAACTTCAGACAGGCGATCACTATGAGCCGTGAGGGCGAGATCATAACCCCGCTCCGCAAGCTGGTAAGCCAGCTGATAGCCGATGCCAGATGACGCCCCGGTGACGAATGCGAGTTCCCTTGCCATTGCTCTGCTCCCGACCTTTTATCTGCTTGTAGTCAGATGCATTCGTCAATGCAAGGTTTTGGAATACCACTGCTGTCTTGCGCCACGGCAAAATCGTTTGATCAAGCGAATAAGCTTGAGCCTTGCTGTTCCAGGAGTCATCAGCAACACAGTCAGTCCCGGGCCGATCCGCACTCCGGAAATTCAGGATGCGGCTCGGAAGCAGATGGAAGCTCAGGAGCAAACCCGTAACTTCGGGTCATGTGAGGCTCATGTGGTTGAGGGAGCAAAACTTCCAGCCGTAGAACTCGGTTCGCCCCTTGAAGATCGCATATGCGGTAGCCTTCCTCGCAAGTCCCCGTTGCTGCTTTCATCACGGGGACTACTCTTCGCGTCGATGGCGGGCTTGGTGCCGACCATCAATTGACCAGGCTTGATGATGGGCGGTATCTCTGAAGAGATCGGCAGGAGAGCGGGCCTGCGAATGAGGTGAGACATGGCAGAACAGGCGTACACTCCGCCCCGGTTCAACATCTGGTTGATTGCTGTTTCCGTCGCCCTTGCCGCATTCATGGAGGTTCTGGATACTTCCATTGCGTCCGTTGCTCTGCCGTACATCTCGGGCAGCCTTGGAGCCAGCACGGATGAAGGCAACTGGGTCATCACCAGCTACCTTGTAGCGAATGCCGTTGTCCTGCCCATTGGCAGCTGGGCGTCCAGCGTGCTTGGTCGCAAACGCTTCTTTCTTCTCTGTATTGCTACTTTTACCGTCAGTTCCTTCCTGTGCGGCATTGCTCCCAGTCTGCCTCTTCTTCTACTCTTCCGTATCCTGCAGGGTGCGGGTGGTGGTGGTCTCGTTCCAGTGGCTCAGGCTATTCTTTCCGACACCTTTCCCCCCGAAAAGAAAGCTTTGGCGTTTGCCTTCTTCGGCGTTGTTGCGGTGCTGGCCCCCTCCGTCGGACCGTCGCTGGGTGGATGGATTACTGACAACTTTTCATGGAGATGGATCTTCTTTATCAACATTCCAATCGGCATCATCGCGTTGTTTACAAACACACAACTTGTTGATGATCCGCCTGCCAGCCGAGGCAATCCTGACAACCTGCGTCGCGTCGACGGTGTTGGCTTTGGCCTGCTGGCACTCTCCATGAGTACGCTGCAGATCGCACTTGACAAGGGTCAGGAGAAAGACTGGTTCAGTTCCTCCTTCATCTCCTCCTTTGCCTTCATCTTCGTTGTGTCTTTTACTGCGCTTATCGTTTGGGAGTGGAACCATCCCGCTCCCTTGATCAAGGTTCGGCTGGCTGCGCATCGCAACTTTGCCATCACGTGCGTTTTGATCTTCCTTGTGGGCGTGGCGCTCAATACCGGCATCAACCTCTTACCGTTGCTCCAGCAGAGCTTCTACGGGTACACAGCCACTCTAGCCGGCGAAAGCGTGACACCGGCGGGTATCTGTCTCATCTTTCTCTTCGTGTTGGCAGGCAATCTGACGAGTTTAGTCCGTCTTAAATGGATGGCAAGCGCGGGTTTCCTCATAACAGCGTTTGGGTACTACATCACCGCCGTCCGGCTTACGCCTGATATAGGGCTGCACGCCTTTGTCTGGCTTCGAATCGCTCAGGTTGCGGGACTAGCCTTCCTGTTTACCAGCATCACGACGGCGGCCTATTCCGGCCTACCGACGGAGGACAGCAATCAGATCTCCGGCATTACTAACCTGCTCCGCAACCTGGGCGGAAGCATAGCGATCTCCCTTGCGAACGCGGCCGTAATCCAACGTGCGCAGTTCCACACCAGCCGCATTGGCGACAACCTTGCCGCAAGCGGCGAAATACTTCGGCGGACCCTTAGCGCGCAAACCTCCTATCTGGAAAACGGAGGTGCCAATCACGTCCAAGCCATGGCCATGTCACTTGGCAATATCGTGCAGCAGGTGAGCGTACAGGCGAATCTGCTGGCGTACTCAGACGTCTACCTCGGCATCGGAGCGATCGCGATCCTCGCCTGCCTCCTGGCGGTGTTTCTCGATACCAATAACCCGCGCGAAACGCAGTCTCAAGGAGAGTAAGCAGAAGCAGGTTCTGGTCTTTGCTTAAGCTTTTCGCCAAGACGAAAGATTCACATGGCCCGATCGGCTCGAGGAGACTTGCCGAACATGCGTGTGTATTCGCGGCTGAACTGCGACGCGCTCGCATACCCGACCTGATACGCGGTCTCGCCGACAGTAGGATTGTTCGTCAAAATCATCCTTCTTGCCTCGAGCAGCCGCAATTGTTTCTGGTACTGAACAGGAGAGAGCGAGGTCACCGAGCGGAACTGGCGATGAAAGGTGGCAACGCTCATCCCGGCAGCAGTCGCAAGATCGGTTACGCGGATAGGATCCCGGAACCTGGCTCGTAGTTGCCGAATCGCTCGAAGGGTGCGTCGATCCTGACCGTGAGCCATGGCGATGTTCATCGCCTGCGGTCCATAGGCTCCACTGAGGAGCCAGTAGCTCATCTCCCGGAGCATGCTCGGGTAAAGAATCGGAACAGCAGCGGGAGTGTCCAAGAGCCGAACGGAACGCAAGACGCAATCCAGCAGCTGTCGATTCAGGGTGATACCTATAGCGCTGCGCACCTGCTCCGTTGCAATCCGATCTGGTTTCCTGTTGAGTGCCTCACCGATCTCCTGAAACGAGGTTCGGTTCAATTCGATGACCAAACCCAAAAAGGGTTCTCTGGGCGTAGCTTTAGGGATCGTGCAACGACATGGAATCTCAACGGTGATGAGAAGCGCGTCACCGGCGCTGTAGTCGAAGCGCTGCCTGCCAACGATTGCCCACTTCAGACCCTGTACCGAAATCCAGAGCGCCGGCTTCGAGATGCGATGAATCGGCTCGAGCGTGCGATCGGATCTCAGAACAATCAGACCTTCCGCAGGTGTGTCGTAATAGCCGTCAAGGGGCCGCACTTGTGCTCTGTCTGTGAATGTACGTAAAGCGCCTGTAAGGTCCCGCAGCAATCGCTGTCTTTCCACTTCGTCCGGAGTCATGAGGACTATTCTCCATCTTTGATCGCTTTAGGCAAATCCTTGCGACGAAGTCGCGTGCGTGGAGAACGAGCACTCCATCCTATTTGCAATGGCTTGATTTGCTTCCTGTGAACGGGACGTGAACACCTCAAGGAGGAACCGCGGTGAAAAGAATGCGTGCAGTGCAGGTCGATACGGTTCGTAAACCAATGAATATACGAGAAATTCCCATTCCTGAAATTGGTGACAACGACGCGCTCCTTCGTGTGACAGCTTCTGGAATCTGCCGGACCGATTGGCATCTCTGGAATGGAGATTGGACCTGGATTGATGTCACTTTGGATCTGCCTCTTGTTCTAGGCCACGAGATTTGCGGCGTGGTCGACAAGGTCGGCCCGAGCGTAGAAGGACTTTCCGTTGGCACGCGTGTTTGCGTACCGTTCAACATGGCTTGCGGTCACTGTCCTTACTGCCTCAGGGGTTTGCAGAATGTCTGCGACAACTATGAATGGCCGATGCTGACGCAAGGCTCCGGCGGGTTTGCTCAATATGTTCGAGTGCCCAACGCTCGTCTTAATTGTGTCCCGCTTCCGCCAGAAGTGAGCGACATCGACGCATCCGCACTTGGCTGCAGGTACATGACCGCATATCGCGCGGTTGCAACCCGCGCGGACGTGCGTGCCGGCGAGACTGTAGTCGTTGCGGGAATCGGGGGTGTCGGCCGCTCCTGTGTTGAACTCGCGGCTGCCCTCGGAGCGCAGGTAATTGCAGTTGACACCAAGGTGGAGGCCCTGGAGGCGGCGAAGAAGATCGGTGCATCGGAGGTGCTCTTGTCGGACGGGCTCACCCCGAAACAGATCGGCGAGCGCGTCAAGGCTCTGACCGGTGGCGTGGGCGTGGATGTCGGCTTCGATGCAGTCGGCGGGCACGATGCCACTTTGCTTACCCTTGCCTCGCTTGCGAAGGGCGGCCGCATGGTTCAGGTGGGGCTCACCACGCAGGACGATCAGGGCGAGATCAAGGTGCCGATCGACCTGATAGTTGCAAAGGAACTGTCGATCATCGGCAGCCTCGGAAACCCTCATGCAGACTACCCGGATCTCCTTCGGCTGATCTCAAGCGGAAGAGTTAACCCGAGCCGTCATCTTGAGGCAGAGGTCAAACTCGAGGATGTGCAGAAGGTCTTCGATCGTATGCCGAAGTTTAGTACCAACGGATTTTCCGTAATCACTCACTTTGATTAGTCGCAGTTACAAGCGACCCAAGTTTCTTCCCCTTCAGCCCGTTAGGAGACAAGAGATGCCACTCATCAAAATGCATTTTCCGGAAGGCACCTTCACGCCGAAGGCGCTCGACACGCTCGCAGCACAAATCAGCAAGGACGGCGGCGACCTCGAAAAGCTGGCGGACGACCCGTTCGTTCGGAGCACGACCTGGGTCTACGCGGTCGAGTACGATCCCGCAAAGGTCTATCACGGTGGCACGCCCGGCGGCACCAAGGTCATAACGATCGAACTCAGTGCCCTTCAAGGCGGATTCGACGCGGCGACAAAGGCGGAGCTCATCAAGCGCGTGACTGAAGCGGTCGCCAAGGCGGCAGAACTCACGGGCGACATCCTGCCGGTATATGTCTTGCTGCATGAGGTGCCGCCGCAGAGTTGGGGGTTCAGTGGCAAGCCGCTGTCCTTCGAACAGCTTCAGAACCCCCCTGTTGGCGCTAAGCCGCTCTAGTCGCTGGTGCGTTGGTCAGACTGGATCCCATCCGGCGCACAGCGAAATCACGTCCGCATACCATTCCACAGATAAAGGACATCTCCATGCTCAAGACTCTTCCCCGCAAAGCGCTCATCTCCGTCAGCAGCTTCCAAGGCGCCATCTTTCCTGACGGCTCTAAAACAGGCGTATTTTTTACCGAGGCTCTACACCCCTTCGAGGTTTTAACCGCGGCAGGTTTCGAGGTGGATTTTGCCTCTGAAACCGGCTCCTTTGGTTTCGATGAGTTCTCCCTTACGCCTCCCTTTCTGGCAGGTAGCGACAAGGCTGTACATGACAATGCGAACAGCCCGTTCATGGCCAAGCTCACGTCACACTGCATGAAGGCGTCCGACGTAAACAGCGGGCAGTACGGACTGTTCTTCGCATCCGCTGGTCATGCCGCTCTCTACGATTACCCGCAGGCGAAGGGACTGCAGGCCATTGCCCTGGACATTTGGAACCGCGGCGGCGTTCTTGCCGCCGTTTGCCACGGGCCGGTGCTGCTGCCGGGGATCATCGATCCAAAGACCGGCAAATCTGTAATCGCAGGTAAGACGGTGACTGGCTTCACGACGGAAGGAGAGATGGTCCTGAACGTTCTTGACAGATTGAAATCGGATGGCGTGCGGACGGTTCTCGACGCCGTCAGCGAAGCTGGAGCAGAGTACAGTTCGCCCATGTCTGCCTTTGACGACTACTCTGTGACTGCCGGTCGCATCATCACTGGCACCAATCCAGCCAGCGCTCGCAGTGCTGCGGAAAGAACTGTGCGAGCGTTCGATACACCAGCCGAGAGCCTGCTGAAGAAGCTCCTGTCGTAGTCCACCAGAGTGCATGAGTTGCATGCAGGCCGGGAGCGTTGTTTTGCTTGTCCGGCCTGCATGCATCAGGTCTAGAACGTTTGCACGGTGGGGCGAACCACGATCTCGTTTACTCCCACATCGGCGGGCTGTCCGATTTGCAAACGCGATTGCGTCCGCGATGTACTGCGCCGGAACAGCAGCTCCGATCAGGCCTGCGAGCGCATCGGCAGTCTCCTGGTGCTTGATCGATGCACCAGCTTTATCTTGATGGCACCTGGAAGAACAACTGTCGTGCAAATAGGGGGTCCCACCTCCTGCCGCAGGACATGGTGATCGCGCTCACGGCAAACTTGGACCCGCAGAATGCCGCCGTGGACGGGAGGGGACGTGAAGTGTCCGCTGCCCTGCCTCTGGAAGCCGGGCAGTGCTGCCGCAACGCCGTAGAGTACGCCCTCCACATTTATGTCGATCGTCTGCTCCCACTTCCTCGAAAACTCCTGTGCCGATGATCGACCTTCTTTGTCGCCGTAGGTGCGAGATGTTTCAATAGGGTATTGCGTCGACTCATCTCCATTCTGTTCCTGGTTATTTTTAGCCTTCCCTTTGTTCTTCCCCTTCTCGCTCTGGGACAGGACGCGGAGGCTGGGCTGCCGGCGTGTTGCCGCCGCAATGGCAAGCACCACTGCAGTATGAGCATGGAGAGACGAGCTACGCTGGTTAGCCACGATCCTCAGCTCAGGGCTCCTGCCGAAAAATGTCCGTATAGTCCCGGCTTCATCGCTCCGGCACAGTTTGATTCGCTTTCAGCTCCCGTCGCGGCTGAGGCACTCTGTAGCCACCCGGTCAGCCATCCGACCGGTGTGGCACAGACTGAATCCAAGCGGCGCATCTCGCGCGACAGATCCCGGCAAAAGCGCGGACCTCCCACACTGACGATCCTCTGATCCCCTGCAGGCGTTCTCGCCTGCTCAGCTTCAGCTTGGCGAGTACGCCGTTCTGCCTTTGTGCAGCCGGTCATCTCCGCCCCATGTCTTGTGAGGACTACGTGCGTCAACTCAGCCCCATGCTCACCGTGCTTTGCGCGGCGGCATCCCTCTCTCTTTCGACCTCCGGACACTCGCAACCAGCGTTGACTTCCCTCTCGGGAACGGTTGTAGATACCCAGGGCAGCAGCATCGTCGGAGCGCAGATCACGCTCACTCCACTTTTCGGCGCGCCGCCCTTCCATGCGATCTCCGATGCTTCTGGTCACTTTAGGTTCTCCGGGCCGCCGAGCGGTGAATACAGTCTGCGCATCGCCGCGAATGGCTTTGAGAGCTTGTCCAACCCCGTTACCTTGACTCAGGACGCGAAGCCGTATGCCACATACATGCTGCGAGTAGCCTCTGCGAACACAACCGTAGTGGTCACGGCAACACGCTCTGAGCGATCTATTGCAGATGTGCCGGCCAGCGTGAGCGTCGTCGGCCGCGAAGAGATTGAGGGTACGCCCGCAAGAACCATCGACGATGTACTTCGACGTATCCCCTCGGTTGATCTGCCTCTCGCCAGCACAAACGAGCAGCACCCGACTGACACTATCGTCTCCATGCGCGGACTGAGTGGCATCCGGTCGCTCGTGCTTCTGAATGGCATTCCTCTGAACGATTCGTTCTTCGGCTTCATCCAGTGGAGCGAAGTTCCAGTTGAGACCGTGGATCGGGTAGAGGTGGTGCGAGGCGGCGGCTCCGCGCTCTGGGGCAATTACGCCATGGGCGGCGTCATCAACACCATCACACGGCCGGACGACCGCACAGAGCTGGTGGTGGAATCGGCCGGAGGGAGCCGGGGAACGTACCGCACAGACGCTCACGCGGCCTTCGCCGGAGCAAAGTACGGCATCGGGGTCGACGCCGGCAACAATCACAGCAACGGATACATCGAGCAGGCGGACGGCTACCGGGGACCGATCGATGTACGGAATTCCTACACTTCCGATACCGCTGCGCTCTCTGCTGATGCGGATCTTGCGTCCACTTTGAGCGCTCGCGGGCGGATCAGCTATTACAGCAACGCCATGAACTACTTGACCAATCTTCAAACCAACGGAGAAGGGACATGGCGGTACACCGGAGCACTGAACTGGAAGCCCGGCGAGCGGAATGCGCTGGACCTGAACGTCTTCCATGACGACGAGCGCTTTTCCACGAACAACACGGGTGCTCCTGAGGGAGCCGACCCGACCGGGTTCGAGTACATCCAGAACATCCACCGTACGCTGGTCAGCGACACCGGCGCTTCACTCATCTGGACAAAGACTCACACGGGTGTGCTTCGCTCGCTCGCCGTCGGCACGGACTACCACGGCATACGCGGCAGCGATACAGCCAACATCCACGATGAGACGAATGCCTACATTCGCACGGACCTCGGGTCCGGCAACGAGCAGTTCGTCGGAGCGTTTCTCCAGACCGACCTGCGCCCGCTGGAGCGTCTGCAAGTCCTTTTCAGTCTTCGTTACCAGAACTTCTACAGCTTCAACGGCCTGGACGACACGCCGGGCGGTCTCGGAAGCGCCGTGCCCACCCGGACCAGCAACACGGTTGATCCGCGCCTGTCCGTGCGCTACCAGCTTCCGCAAGGCTTTGCGCTGCGTGGGGCGTTCTACAGTGCATTCCGCGCGCCGACACTCGACAACCTGTATCGGTCAGCCTCCGTTCCCGGCTTCATCCTCTACAGCGATGCTTCGCTCTCCCCGGAAACCTTGAACGGCGGTGAAGTCGGTTTCGATTTCGACAAAGGAGGCATTCGGCTCCAGGCGACGGCGTACGACAGCCACATCTCCAACCTGCTCACCTATCGATACCTCGACCCCGCTACCTTGCCGGCAGGCTTTCAGATAGGAGCCCGGCTTATCAACGCAGGCAGCGCCTTCAGCAGGGGCCTCGAAGGCGAGCTGGACTGGCGGCTACGATCCAATCTGAAGACCGTGCTGGGCTACACCTTTGCGGACTCCGTCGTGACCGCAAATGTGGAAGACACTGCCAGCATCGGGGTGCAACAACCTGGCATCCCCAAGAATAAGGCGACTGTCGGGGTCGACTGGACGGTGTACCGCCACATGCAGATCTCCCCGCACTTTCGCTACCTTTCGCGCACAAGCGGCGATCCAGACAACATCTACCACACCGATCCGCACTTCATTGCCGATCTCGCGATCACCGCGCCGATCAGAAAGGGCATCGAGGCTTTGGTTCAGATCGAGAACCTGTTCAATCGGACATACCTCGGGACGAATGACGGCTTCACCGCTCCGCTTTATGGCAAGCCGTTCACCGCTGTCGCAGGTATCCGGCTGAAGCTTCGCTGAATGTGCACCTGCTCGTCCGATGAGGTACGTGACCAGTCCCCGTGCGTTCAGCTCACGGTTAGCCTACCGGTTCTAAACAAAGCAGTGCAAAGCCGACGAATCAGCAGTCCAACGAGGGAAGCTGGGGCGGCTCTGCACTTAGATAGGAGCATTCAAATGAGCAGCCACGCAGTTCAAGCAAATGCCGCGGAGCAGGACCGGCGTCTTTACCGGGCCATCTGGCGCTGGCACTTCTATGCAGGCCTTTTCTCCATCCCATTCATTCTGTGGCTTTCATGCACAGGCGCTGTTTACCTCTTCCGGCCGCAGATCGAACACTGGCTCGACCGGCCCTACGATCACCTGCACCTGAGTGGTGAAAGATCGTCGCCGGAGCAGATCGCGCTTGCGGCCGCCGCAGCGATGCCCCGATCCAGCGTGCATTTTTACGAGCTGCCGCCGAGGAGCGATGCTGCAGTGCGCGTTGTTGTCGGACTCGGAACAGAGGAATACCGCGTGTATGTGCATCCCGTCAGCCGAGCCGTACTCCATGTCGTCAACGAGGACAAGCGGCCAATGACGCTGCTCGCTCACCTGCACGGCCAGCTGCTGGCAGGACGGTGGGGCTCTTCCCTGATCGAGCTGGCTGCATCGTGGGCTGTCGTGCTGCTCCTGACCGGGCTGTATCTCTGGTGGCCGCGCCAGACCGAGAAGCTTGCAGGAGTTCTTTGGGTGCGTAGGAGCAAGGGCCGGCGCATCTTCTGGCGTGATCTTCATGCCGTCACTGGGGTATGGATCTCCGCATTCGCGCTATTTCTTATTCTGACCGGACTCCCGTGGGCAGATGGATGGGGCGCATATTTCAAGCAGTGGCGCGCAGTGACGCACACTGCGGTATCGAAGCAGGACTGGTCGACGAGCCGTGCGGAGGTCCTTGCGGATCGCAATGCGCTCAACAAGCCAGGTCTTCAGTCACCGGGAGCCATGCCGGACATGGATCATTCCCCTTACATCATGCCAGCAATCGCTTCGCCGCTGGCGTACAAGCCTTACGATCGGCTCGTTCCCGTCGCAGCCAGTCTTGGTCTGGCGGCTCCGGTCGAGATTGTGCCAGCCACGCAGACCGGTGGCGCCTGGACGATCAGATCGAACGCTCCGAACAGGACTCTGCGGGACGTGGTTCAAGTGGACCCGCACACGGGCGCGGTGGTCAGCCGCAAGAACTTCAGTCAGGGCATGATGCTCGACCGCTTGGTTGGCGTGGGTATCACCACACATGAGGGCCAGCTGTTCGGATGGGTGAACCAGTTGCTCGGTCTGACTGCCGCAATGGGACTGAATCTGCTGAGCGTCAGCGCCGTCGTGCTCTGGTGGCGGCGTCGGCATCGAGGTGTACTGGGAGCGCCGGTTCCAACCGCAAAACCACGCTGGACGGCACCACTTCTTGCAGCCGTCCTGGCGCTCGCGCTCTATTTTCCTGAAATGGCGTACTCTCTGGCGTTTGTATTTCTGCTGGAGCGGTTTGTTCTTTCTCGCATCGCACCAGTACGTGACTGGTTGGGTCTGGTACCTGCTTAGGATCATCCGCAGGTTCGTCTGCGCAAGCGCGCCTCTCCAACCTACGCAGCCGCAGGTATCCCTATCGCTCTCGTCGGGCTGCCAGGACTCGGTGCTGCGCGCTGCTCTCGAGCTTCTGTTGCTCGGTCTGTACATAGGTATAGCGAATGCGATGGATCACAGTGATGGTTGAGAACACAGCCAGCACCCACAGCGCCGGAGCCATCACTCCCCAATGATTGAAGAGCGCTCCCAGGATGATGAGCACCACGCGCTCCGGCCGCTCCATAAAGCCGACCTTGCATGAGCCGATCAGGGCTTCAGCACGGGCCCGCGTGTAGCTAACCATAAGCGACGCGGTCATGACAAAGGCGACCAGGACAACATAGAAGAAGCGGTTGCCGCGGGCGTAGTACACCAGCAGGCCAAAGAAGAGCGCCACGTCCGAGTAGCGATCCATAACCGAGTCAAAGAAGGCGCCGAAGACCGAGACCTGGTTCGTGAGGCGGGCGACGCGGCCATCCACCATGTCAAACAGCCCAGCGCCAATCACAACCACACCGGCATACACAAACATGCGATCGGCGTGCTCGCCACGGGCGTATCCAAAGAGAACCGCGGCCACGATGTTGATGAGCAGGCCGATGAACGTCAGCGTATTGGGCGAGATGCGGGAAAGCGCCAGGCCGTTGACAATCTTCTGCAGCAGCCAACCGCTGCCCCTCCCGAATTCACTCGTCCACGTCATGACTGGTCGATCCTCCGAAGCTGCTACTCGGCGGCTGTGTCGTGGATCGTCGTAAGTTTCAGAACTTCAAGCTCGCGCTTGCCGTTGGGAGTCACAACAGTGGCGATATCCCCAAGCTCTTTCCCAACGAGCGAGCGGCCAATGGGCGACGTGGTCGAGATCAGTCCGTGCGCCACATCAGACTCTTCGCTGGTGACCAGCTTGTAGGTCAGCTCTTCGTTCTTGGTCGAATCGAACACGACGATCGTCGAGCCGAAACCGACCTTGTTCCGCGGGATGTTAGCCAGGTTCACCATGGCAAGCTCGCCCATGCGCTTCTTCAATTGACCCAGGCGCGCGTTTACAAACTCCTGCCGCTGCTTGGCGGAGTGGTACTCGGCATTCTCAGAGAGATCCCCCAGCGCGACAGCCTTCTTGATCTCGGCAGGGAGCTCTGTCGTCAATTCGTACTCCAGCTGCGTGATCTCCTCCTGCAGCTTTTTCATGACGTGACTCGGCATGTTGATCTGTTCAGCCATTGAGAACCTTTCGGGATGAGAGCGAGCGCGACCCCTGCACCAGGAAGGCACTGCCTCCTGCCATGCGGGCGCGAAGGTTAGATTATACCCAGACGAGGCCAGCTAAGGCTCCTTGGAACTCTCAAGGCGGGTGCGCGCTACCGCAAAGGCGCGGGCGGCCAGAAAGCCTTCAAGGATAAGCACCGCGGCAATCTGGTCAACCAGTCCCTGATGCTCCTGGCGCGGCTTCCCCATGGCGTGCAGATGACGATGGGCTTCACTTGTGGTCAGGCGCTCATCGGAAAGGTGAACGGGTAGGCCAAAGGTCGCATGAAGTTCGGCGGCGAAGCTCTGCGTCTTGATGGCCTGAGGGCTGAGCTCGCCGGACATGTGAAGCGGGTTGCCAACGACAATTTCGTTGACAGTGTGTTTCCGCAGCACGCGCCCGATGGATTTCACGTCAGCGCGCGGGCTCGAGCGATACAGCGTGAACAAGGGCTGAACGGTAAAGCCGAGAGGATCGGTGATCGCAAGGCCGATGCGTTTGCGGCCGACATCAAGAGCAAGAATGCGAGGAGGCAGGGCTGACGGCGGAACTTCTGTCTGCAGCACTTCATCCACGAGTACGCCTCCATCCCCGGATGCAGTGTAGCCGGAAGGCCCTCTCATCCGCGGGGGGTGCACGCCAGGATGGGTCTCTTTAGAATAGTCGCGTGGGCGGGTGTCGCCCGCGCAAGAGACTGTGGCGTGAGGTGTGGAGTCTGAAGAAGCTGGGTGGAGTTACGGTGCTGTTCCTGGCGCTCGCGTGTGCGGCCGCGTGGCTGGTCTTCGTGCCTTTCGGTCCTTCGACGGAGACCTTTGTCGACATACCGAGCGGCAGCGGAACACCGCGGATGGCAGCTTTGCTCGAGACACAGGGTATTGTCCGAAGCCGCTATGTGTTTGATCTGCTGCGCCTGATAAAGGGCGGCAGGCTGCGTGCGGGGGAGTACCGCTTCGATCATCCAGCGTCCGTCCTTACCGTCTACGCTCGGCTGGTGCAGGGCGATGTCTACACGCGCACGCTGGTCATTCCGGAGGGGTACAACATCTTCGATATCGCTCATGCGGTGGAGGCGGCGGGGCTGGGATCTGCGGAAGACTTCCTAGCGGCTGAGCGCGGCAATACCGCCCTCATCGCAGATCTCGCACCCGGCAGCAAGCCGATTTCACTTGAAGGCTTTCTCTATCCGGACACCTATCGGTTCTCCCGCCACAGTACGCCCGCGGCGATGCTGGCCGTTATGGTGCGGCGCTTCCGGCAGCAAACGGCCGGGCTGGGACTTGGCGGCAGCGCCATACGTACCGTCACACTGGCTTCCATTGTGGAGAAGGAGGTCGGGCAGAGCGCCGAGCGGCCGCTGGTAGCGAGTGTCTTCGAGAACCGCCTCGCGAAGGCCATGCCGCTGCAGACGGATCCCACCGTCATTTATGCGGCGCTCCTCGATGGACGCTACCGCGGCACGATCTACGCCTCGGACCTGAAGGCAGATTCGGTGTACAACACCTATCGCCATGCAGGATTGCCGCCGGGTCCGATCGCGAGCCCAGGTCTGGCATCCTTGCGCGCGGTGCTGCATCCACCGCGATCGGAGTATCTCTACTTTGTCAGCGATGGAGCCGGGCACACAAAGTTCTCGGCGACGTTGAGCGAACATACGGCTCATGTAGCGGAGCTGCGTCGGCAGGGGACTCCCTGACGATACGGGGCGCATGGAGCAGGTTTCGAATCGTTCGGTGCAAATCCTGGATCAAATGCCGGTCGGATAGGATTGCCCTTCGCAGAGGCGGGGCCACTCTCTGCCATCTTCTGAAAGCTATACTTCGAGACTGTGCTGATGTTTGGACGATCCCCTGCTCTTTTAGCGATGCTCTGCCTGGCACTCCCCTTGACCGGCTGCGTCTCGCGAACGCGCATGGTGCGGAAGGTTCGCCGTGCCCCGGTCGTCCAGAGCACATCGCTGGACGATCTGGTAAAAGGCATCGATCGCCGCTACAGCGAGATCCAGACGATGAACCTGATCGTCGAAATATCCGCCGCGACAGGTGGCGGACAGACGGGTGAGGTTAAGGAGTACCCGGCGTTCTCCGGCTATATCTTCATGCGCAAGCCGGCCGACCTTCGAGTGCTGCTGCTCGTGCCTGTGCTGCGATCGAAGGCCATGGACATGGTCAGT
The DNA here is from genome assembly GCA_903642235.1 of Acidobacteriaceae bacterium. Classification (GTDB taxonomy): domain Bacteria; phylum Acidobacteriota; class Terriglobia; order Terriglobales; family Acidobacteriaceae; genus Edaphobacter. The sequence continues at coordinate 53,439 of CAHJWL010000010.1, forward strand.
GACGGCAGATCCTTTAAGCTGCTGATCCCACCGCGCAACAAAGCCATCGTAGGCACCAACGAGGTACGAACGCCGTCGAAGAACGGTCTGGAAAACCTGCGTCCCTCTGTCTTTCTCGAATCAATGCTGATTCAGGGACCGAAAACCAATGAGATCGTCTCGCGCACGCAGGACACGCGTGTGATCGAGACCACCGACAGGGACAAAGCTCTTATCGAGCTGCCGGACTATGATCTGCAGATCCTGAGCAAGCCGGAGGGACAGATCGCGCACACCGATCGCGTGCTGCACATCAGCCGCGACAACCTCCTTCCGTACCAGCAGGAGATCTACGACGCCACCGGACAGATCGTGACACGGGCGAACTACAGCAACTACCAAAGCTACGGACCGGTGCAATTTCCATCAAAGATTGTGATCGAGCGGCCGCTCGACCAATACTCGTTGACGCTGACCATTACCAAAGGGACCTTCAACGAGAAGCTTGAAGAGGATCAGTTCGAGCTGAAGATTCCGGACACAGTACCTGTGCAGCAGATGAAGTAGCGGCCGGACAGATGTCCGTTGTCGCCGAATTCAACGGGCTCAGGAGGCGAGTGGCATTCCCTCTTTCTATATTCTTCCGCAGCATCTGCTGTTTGCTTCTCTCTTGTCGCCTGAGAGCGTCGCTCCCTACGTAAGCAGGCCCGTCCGCTCGGCGTGACCGGCGATCGCCGCCGTGATCTCAAGCGCGAGCGCGAGCGCGCGGCGGCCTTCCTCTCCGCTCACCGCAGGAGGAGTGCCACTCCGAACACTCTCCAGGAACGACTCGATTTCGAGGCGAAGCGGCTCGCCAGGACTGACGGAAACTTTGCTGAGCGAGAGCCCCGGCGACGGGTGACCTCCTGAGTTCACAGCCATCGCCGCGGCCAGTCCGGCAAGCTGTGCGGCGTCCATGCCGGCGACGGCGCGAACGTCGATCAGCAGCAGATCCTGACGGGCGAAGTCGAGTGAGAGATACTGCTGCGGTTGAAAGAAACGAAGTTTTCTGACGCGCTCCGTGCTGACGCGGCTCGCGGTAAAGTTAGCCACGCAGCCACTCTCAAACTCGACGCGGACGTTGGCGATATCGACCTTGCGCGAGAGCACCGGCAGACCAACCGCGCGAAGCTCGCGCACGGGCGAGTCCACCAGGCTCAGGACGATGTCGAGATCGTGGATCATCAGATCGAGCACAACATCGACATCAAGCGATCGCGGCGTGAAGATGCTCAGGCGATGCGCCTCAAAGAACATGGGCCGATGCAGGTGCGCGCGCGCGGCGGTCACGGCCGGGTTGAAGCGTTCGAGATGGCCGACCTGAACCAGAGCTCCATGCTCTCGTGCCATGCTTAGAAGTGCGTCCGCCTGCTCGAGCGTTGCCGCGATCGGCTTCTCAATCAGGCAAGGCACACCCGCCTGCAGCAAGGGCATCGCGACAGCCGCGTGCTGCGCTGTTGGAACACAGATCGAGGCAGCGGCCGGCGGTCCAAGAGCATCGATCGCCGCCTGAACCGACGCGTACGCGGGAAGCCCGAAGTCGCGCGCGGCCTGCGCGGCAGCGACCGGATCAGGATCGACCACGGCCAGCAGATGGATGGCGTGACCTGCCTGCTCGAGTTCACGATAGACACGCAGGTGATGGCGTCCGAAGACGCCGGCACCGGCTACAAGAATGCGAAGGGGCGTTGGCAACGAGCTTACTTGGTGAGGGGCGTGGAGCCAACAGGGTTTTCGACGGCCTGGCGGCAGCGTCCATAGAGCTCCAGCAGCTGCGAGACCTGATCATCCGGCTTACTGCTGGAGGCAGCGCCAAAGCCGGTCGAACCGGCCGCCTTGCTCCCGACATGCGCGGCGGCGGCGATAAACTTGAGTAAATCAAGCGCGACATCTTCTTTGCTGCGCGCGGTTGCGATGGATTCCATGCACTCTCCTTAGGTCTTATTCCGATGGTAGCGGTCGACGCGGATACCGCGCAAACCGCATATGCGTCATGCAACCAGGACCGAGCGAGCGCGCAGGCCGCACAGGATCTCGTAGGGGATTGTTCCGGCAAGACGGGCGTGGTCATCCGCCGTGATCCCCGCACCCAGCAGCGTGGCGACATCGCCGAGAGCAGCCTGAGCGATCTGCGTCACGTCCACCGTCGTCAGGTTCATCGAGATGCGGCCAAGGATTGGAGCGCGCTGTCCGTGCAGCATCACCCAGCCGCCCGGGCGGGCATCGCTGCCGGAGAGCTCGCGCCGCAGGCCATCCGCGTAGCCAACGGGAAGCAGAGCGAGGCGCATAGGTTCAGGAGCCGTGAACGTAGCGTTGTACCCGACCGTCTCGCCAGGCGCGAGATCCCGCACGGCAACGACACGCGCCTTCCAGGTGCCGGCCGGCAGCAGTGATGGTGCGAGTTGCGGCACGTCGCCTTCAAGCGGCAGAGCATAGCCATAGAGCGCAAGTCCCGTACGAGCGAGCAGGCGAGCACCCACCGCCTCAGCCTGTGCCGCGAGCCACGGCAGCAGCCGCGCTTCATCAATCGTGGAGGTGTTTCCGGCATGCAGCCACGCCGGAGTGAGTCGTGCGGCCTCTATCTGCGAGAGAGCTTGTTTGAAGAGCTGCTGCTGCGAGCGCGTGAGAGCCGAGCCAGCAATCTCAGACGATGCAAAATGAGTCAGAACGCCCGCCAGGGTAAGCTGCGGGTAGCCGGAGATCTCGGCGAGCAGCTGCGTAAGGTCCTCGCCAGGCCGGACGCCCTGCCGGGCCATGCCCGTGTCGATTTCCAGATGAAACGGCAGCGGCTGCCGCGAGTCTGCATGTGCGGCGAGCCACTCCAGCTGCTCACTGAACCAGACAACAGGCGTAAGGTGATGCTGCACGGCCGCAGGAACGTCAGACGCTTCGAGTCCGCACATGAGGAGGATCTCTGGCTGGTCGACCGGAGCGATACCGGCAGCCTGCAGAGACTCGCGGACGGCTCCACCTTCAAGTGCATCCGTCACGCCAAGCCACTCCGCACCAGAGTGAGCCAGAACAGGAGCGCAGAGGGCGGCGCCATGGCCGTAGCCGTTCGCCTTGATCACCGCAAGCAGGGCTGGACGTGGCTGGTTCCCCGAAGGTCCGGATCCCGCAACACGACCCAGAGCGGAAAGATTGGACTCCAGCGCAGTCCGCGACACTTCAAACCAGCTCTTCCCATACGGCATCTTTCCCATGGTATCGAACAGCCCTAGTACTCGCCGCCGCCGCCACCGCCTTCAGCAAGGTTTTCAAAGCGCGTGTAATCGGCAAGGTAGGCGAGCATCACGCTGCCGGTTGGGCCGTTCCGCTGCTTGGCGACGATGATCTCGGCCTTGCCCTTCAGGTCTTCGTTCTCGCGGTCGTAGTACTCCTCGCGATGGATGAAGCAGACGACGTCGGCATCCTGCTCGATCGATCCGGATTCGCGGAGGTCAGAGAGCATCGGCTTCTTGTCGCCGCCGCGCTGCTCGCTCGATCGGGAAAGCTGGGAAAGGGCGATGACGGGAACGCGCATCTCCTTGGCGAGCGCCTTCAGGCCGCGGGAGATGGAGGAGACCTCCTGGTTGCGGTTCTCAAAACCTTTTTTGCCGCCGCCGGAGCCGGACATCAGCTGCAGGTAGTCGATGACGATGAGATCAAGGGCGCCGCCCTGCTGGCGGAGACGGCGGGCCTTCGCGCGCATCTCGGCGAGCGTGATGCCGGGCGTGTCGTCAATAAAGAGCTTGGATTCCATCAGGCGTTCGAGCGCGCTGAGCAGCTTGCCCTTGTCTTCGCGCGGCAGAAAACCCGTTTGGATCTTGCGCGAGTTCACCATGGCCTCGCTCGCCAGCATGCGCCGCAGCAGGCTCTCCTTGGACATTTCGAGTGAAAAGACAGCCACAATCTTGCCATCGCGCACGGCAGCATTCTGCGCGATGTTGATGGCCCAGGCGGTCTTGCCCATCGAGGGGCGCGCGGCGATGATGACCAGTTCGCTATCCTGAAGCCCGCTGGTCATACGGTCAAACTCGATGTAGTGGGTGGCGAGGCCGGTGACCTCGCGGCCCTGCTCGTAGAGGGCATCAATCGAGCCAAAAGAGTTGGCGACGATCTCGCCGATGCCCGCAAAGCCGCGCTGAATGCCCTTCTCAGAGACCTCCATCAACTGCTGCTCGGTCGCATTCAGGACGTCAAGGGCGTCCTCGCTCTGATCCGCGGCACGCGCCATAGAGGTCTGACAGATGCTCATAAGCTGCCGCAGCAGGCTCTTGTCCTTGACGATGCGAACGTATTCCTCGACGTTCAGCCGATGGGGAAGATCCTCGGTAAGCGAAAAGAGATAAGGCCGGTCGCCGATGGCCTGGAGCTCTTTGCGCTTGTCGAGCTCCTCGATGACGGTGATGAGATCGATAGCGCGGCCGATGTCCACCAGACCGGTGATGCAGGCGTAGATACGGCGGTGTGAGTCGAGTGAAAAATCATCGGCGAGCAGCTTCGAGGTGGCGTCGTTGAAGGCCACGGCGTCGAGCATCATGGCGCCGAGGATGGTTCGTTCGGCCTGGACGGAGGCGGGGAGGCCGCGGTCTGTGAGGATGTCTGCGAAGGCTGCCATGGATCTGCTTTCGTGGAGTGGTGTTCCTCCATGATATCCGAAGCCCACCTGTGCACATAAGCGGAAATCTTGAAAAGAGGGCTAAGCGCTTTGTTGATTGAAGTTAGAGCTTTGTTCTGGAGGGTCGTGTGGTTTGCGGATGCCTGCGGACTCCTCCTCTGCCATGCACCTTGCTGGGGATCACGGGCAGAGATACGCCCATCGCTTCGCTCCGCGGCGAAAAGCAAAGGCGGGGTTCGTCGCTGCTCTCAGAAGGACAACCAACAGTAATGGCAACAGCGACGACCTAAGCGTTGCTGTTTGACGAATGTACGGGTTCAGCCTTTGGCGTGGTAGGCCTTGAACAGCTCCGGAAACTGCTTCTTGAGAGCAGCTGTCTTCGGCACGTCGCAGATCTGGATATATGGATTGTTGGGGTTCTTTTCGGCGTAGTCCTGGTGGTATGCCTCGCCGTCGTAAAAGGCCTTGAGCGGAACGATCTGCGTCACAATGGGCTTGGCAAAGGCGTGAATGCCGTCCAGTTGCTGGACGTATGCTTTCGCGACCTTCTCCTGCTCAGGTGAGGTGTAGAAGATCACCGATCGATAGGAGTTCCCCACGTCCGGACCCTGACGGTCAAGCTGCGTAGGATCATGGACGACGGAGAAGAAGAGGCGCAGCAGGGTACCGTAGCTGATCTGCGCAGGATCAAAGACGACCTTCACTGATTCGGCATGGCCGGTGGTCTCGGTCGTGACCTGGTCGTAGGTCGCTGTACTCGCCGATCCACCCGAGTAGCCCGCAGTTGTAGCCGTTACACCCTTCACCTGCTGGAAGACGGTCTGCACACCCCAGAAGCAGCCACCCGCGAAGACCGCGGTCTCAGTGTGCTTGCTTGAGGGTTCATCGAGCACGGGTGCGGGAAGCCGCTCCTTCAACACTGCCTGACCGATTGCCATGTGTCTCCATCCTGCAAAAACAGCTCCGAAGAGGAGAACGATGATGAGAGGGCGAATGAACCTGTCCACTGCGGAGCTCCTGCGGCCATACCGTGCCGGCCTGTCAGCTATTAGACGCAGGCAAGCGGAAGACAGATTCCGAACGGAGCTGATGCTGGAGTGCGCTGCCCGGCTTATGCGCGGAAGACGAGTCGCTTCTCATAGCAGAGGATGCGCAGACCGGGCCGGAGCTGGAGAGTGGTCTCGCCGGAGAGCGTGTAACCGAGTTTGGGAAAGAGACGCTGGGTCGCCACATTGTCCGCGCTGGTGTCGACGCGAACAACATCCACATGGCGAGCCTTCGCAAGGGCTTCAGCCTGGACCATCAGCGCCGCTGCCAAGCCCTGACCGCGGAAGGTGGGATCGACAGCCAGGCGATGAACCACGACGGACGGCTCGGCAACGTCCCAGCCGACGTGCGCGTACTCAGGCTCCTGCTCCGTGGTGAGAGCGGCGACGCCGGCGAGCACACCGCCGATCTCTGCAAGCCAAAGCTGCTCGAGCGCGACGTCTCGCTCAAAGACAGTGGCATTTGGGTAGGACTCGTCCCACTGCAGATTGCCCCCGGCGAGCATGGCGGGAACGACACGGCGGATCAGACCCAGAACAGCGGGAACGTCCTCGAGCGTAGCGGGGCGAATCTGCATGGAATCTCTGTTGACGTGGACGGCAGAGTCAGGAGGCAAGCTTCCTGCCCTGTAGCTCGATAAAGACGTGGATGAGGCTGACGGCAGCAGGTGTCACGCCCGAAATGCCGCTGGCCTGGCCGAGCGTGCCTGGTCGGATGTCAGACAGCTTCTCCTTCATCTCGCGAGAAAGGCCGCTGACGGCGCTGTAGTCAAACCACGCCGGAATCACCTTGCCTTCGGCGGTCTTCATCTTCTCAATAGCGCGGCGCTGCTGGTCAAGGTAGCCGCCGTATTTGACCTCCGTCTCGACAGCACGCCACTCGTTGCGCAGCCAGGACGGGAGCATCTTTGCTGCAGACGCAAGAGCAGCGAGCCAGGGCTCTGCCAGAGCGGCCCGTGCGGGTGTCTCGAATGCACGCTCGAGGATTGGCTGCAGGTCTTCAATACGCAGCTCTGGACGGCGCAAAACCTGCGCGAGCGGCTGACCAATAAGCCTGGTGTGGTCCCCGGGCAGCTTTGCCTCAAGCTCCGCAGGCAGCTCTCCCGCTTGTAGACGTACAGCCTCCAAAAGATCGCGGAGCATCACGGCGCGTGCCTGGCGCGCCTCATAGTCCTGCCACGTCGAGTCATCAATCAAGCCGAGCCGCCGCGCATGCGGTGTAAGCCGTTGGTCCGCATTGTCCAGTCGCAGATGCAGCCGGAACTCCGCACGCGAGGTGAACATACGATATGGCTCGTCCGTCCCCTTGCTGATCAGGTCGTCAATCATGATGCCGATGTACGCCTCGGTACGGTCAAGCGTAAAGGCTGGCTCGCCTCTGACGGCTAGAGCGGCGTTAATGCCGGCCATGATGCCCTGTCCCGCCGCCTCCTCATAGCCGCTGGTGCCGTTGATCTGTCCGGCAAGGTAGAGCCCGACAATTGACTTCACCCGCAGCGTCCGGTCGAGCTCGCGGGCATCAATGGCATCGTACTCGATCGCGTAGCCGGGCCGTAGCATCTCGGCGTTCTCCAGGCCCGGGATGGAGTGAACCATTGCAGCCTGTACCTCCATCGGCAGACTGGTACTCATGCCGTTGATGTAGACCTCGTGTGTGTTCAGGCCCTCAGGCTCAAGAAAGAACTGATGCTGGCTCTTGTCCGGAAAGCGAACGATCTTGTCTTCGATCGAAGGGCAATAGCGCGGGCCGATCGCCTCGATCTGCCCCGTATACATAGGGGAGCGATGGACATTGTCGCGGATAAGCTGCAGTGTCTCGGGCGTTGTTGTCGCGATAAAACAGGAGATCTGCCGCAGCGGCAGATCGCGCGTGCGCAGGCTGAAGAACGTCGGATCCACATCGCCCGGCTGCTCCTCAAACCTCGACCAGTCGATCGTCCGGCCGTCCAGCCGCGGCGGCGTCCCCGTCTTCAACCGGCAGCCGCGCAGGCCGAGACGCTTCAGGCTCTCGCCCAGCAACACGCTGGCGGGCTCACCCGAGCGGCCGGCCGTGTACTGCTGCTCGCCACAGTGGATAAGACCATTAAGAAACGTACCGGTCGTGAGGATCGTCGCCTTGGCCAGCACCGTACGGCCATCCCGCAGAAGCAGTCCGCGCAGCGTGCGCGTGCCATCTTCGTTGCCCTCGAGAACGAGATCAATGACCTCCGCCTGCTTGATAAAGAGATTTGGCTGGCCTTCAAGAACCTCGCGCATCTTGACTCTGTAGAGGGCCTTGTCGCACTGCGCGCGCGGGCTCCAGACAGCGGGGCCGCGGCTGGTATTGAGCAGGCGGAACTGGATGCCGGTCGCATCAGCCACCTCGCCCATTACACCGCCAAGCGCGTCAACCTCCCGGACCAGATGGCCCTTGGCAATCCCGCCAATTGCAGGATTACAGCTCATCTGCGCGATCAGATCCAGGTTGAGCGTGAAAAGGGCAGTCCGCAGACCCATACGCGCGGCAGCCATGGCGGCCTCGCATCCGGCATGCCCGGCGCCGACAACTGCAACGTCGTATTGTTCCGTAAATCCCACAAGCTCTATTGTAAAGTCGCGGTGGTAGTTCTGCAGGAGTCCAGGGCTCTGCAGCAGCGAGGGATCCATGTTAAGTGAGTCTTCCTTGATCGGCTTCATCCCGACACGCGATGCCGACGCGGCACGTCCGTTCTTTGAGCAGGTACTCGGCCTTGTGTTTGTGTCGGATGTCGCCTTCGCGCTGGTCTTCCGCACGGCTCACGGCTCCATGCTTCGCCTGGTGCGCGTGGAAGAGTTCACACCGGCACCCTTCACCATCCTGGGGTGGGAAGTCACCGAGATCGAGCAGAAGGCGCGTGATCTGGCCGGGCACGGTGTCGCTTGTCTCCGCTTTCCCTTCCTCGATCAGGATGAAGCCGGCATCTGGACCGCACCCAGCGGCGACAAGGTGCTGTGGTTCAAAGATCCGGACGGCAATACGCTGTCGTTCTCACAGCACCTGCAGCTCTGACTCCAGTGCTGAAGTCAATCGAATCGCGGAAGGTGATGGATCTCGTGGTCCGGCACAGGCTCCAGTTCGCCGCCCGCCTTGACCCAGCCGCGCAGCCCGCCATTGATGACCTTTGTCTGGCAGTTCTGCTGATTCAGCATATAGGCCACCCGCACGCTGGTTGCCTCTCGAATGCAGGAGCAGTACAGATAAATCTCACACTCGGGCGCCATGAACTCACGCAGCGCAACCAGTTCCTCCTCCAGGCGGTGCGGCTCCACGCGGATGGAGTTCTTAATTCGCTGCATACCTGGGTCATAGTAGCCATGGCTGCGCACGTCCGCGATGACGACGAGGCGGTCGGGGTCCATCTCCTGCAGACGCTCGTACAGGGCTGATGCGTCGATGCGGTCGATCTTATTGAACCGGCGAGCTTTCAGTGTGAACAGAATCCAGCTGGTCGCGTATCCGGCGGCAAGCAGGAAAACGGCCCAGAGAACGACGTGTCCGGCGCGGGCGAGCCAGCCCTCAATCGCGTGAATAAAGCCACTGAAGAGGTATCCCGTGAGCACCCAGACACTGGAGTAAATCGCGGCACCGCCGATCGTGAGCCGAAGAAAGCGGAAGAGCCGCATGTTCAGGCTGCCGGCCAAGGGAGACGCCATCGCACCGAGTCCGGGGACGAATTTGGCGAAGAGGAGCGTCTTGGGGCCGCGACGATAGAAATAGTCAGCCGAGCGAAAGATGCATTGCTCCGGATTTGTCGTAAGCCGGCACAGCAGCGCCAGAAGCCACCAACCGGTATAACGGCCTCCGAGATACAGCAGCGTATCCCCCGCGGCGGCGGCCAGCCAGATCGTCGGCAAGACCAGCAGCAGGTTGAACTTCCCAAAGTGGGCGGCGGCCCCCAGAGCCAGCAATGCGACCGAAGCCGGCGTCGGCACACCAAGGCTGCCCAGAAAGACAACCAGCAGCGTCAACAGATAAACGTGTTCTGCAATCAGCCGCTCCAGGTACATCGTGTCGTGCCCGACCCTTCTATGGAGCGTTCCCGTGCCTGCTTCAACGTCTAAGATGCTGGCGTATGTGATCCGGTTCTATCTCTCTTGTCTCGCTAACAGCTTAGACAAACTCCACATCCATGCGGGCGAGAAGACGGGAAATAGAACCGGAGGTACTGTCGAGAGCGGTTCTCTTGCCGCTGCCCGCTAAAACTCAAGCCGCGCCCCAAGCTGCATCTGCCGCTCGCGCGCCTGCCCCTGGCTCGTCCCATTGAAGCTGCCGAAAGGCCGCGTGTTCAGGCCCTCAGCAGCGATGGTTGCGGCGTCCTGAAACAGAAGCGGCGTCGTGCCCGGCGTTCCGGTCACGGCCGTGCCCGGCGTCCCCACCAGAAAGGCGCGTTCGGTCACGGCGGACACATTCCGGTAGTTCGGCAGATTGAAAATATCAGCGGTAACGCGGAGGCGAACACGCTCGTTTACCGTCACCTCGCGGCTCACCCGCAGATTGAGATCGACCTGCTCCGGCAGACGCAGCACGTTGCGGCCAACCGTCGGCAGATAGACAGCGCCGCCCGAGCCGTTCAGGCTCTCGTGCCCGCCGGTCAGCCGCGTTCCACCAAAGATGTTGTAGCTGTACGGTCGTCCGCTGCTCTCCACCAGCACCGGAGCCGCCGTCCAACCCGAGACAAGCACCCGCAACCATCGCTCGGCTGGCTTTGTCTGCGGAGCAAGCGTCCCGCTGACAACGATCTTGTGCGGTACATTGAGCTGCGACAGACCTTTGTCATAGCGGATGTTCTCGGGGTCCAGCTGGCCGTTTGTCCGCGGTGTGGATCCATCGCTCTCGCCGAAGTCAATGCTCTTCGACCAGGTCCAGCTGGCGTTCAACTGCAGGCTACGGCCCCGATGGTGACTTGCTTCGAGAACCAGCCCGTTGTAGCTGGCGTTTATGTTCGAAACGACGTCTGTAACCGGACCAAAAGCCGTACTAACCCGCTGTGTGTAGAGGGGCAGTGAGAACGTATCGCCATGGCGCACGCCCGGTACCTGCACGCCGCCGACCAGCTGAAAACTCTTGCTCGCGGTGGCCGGAGCGATGTTTATGTCGGTCGAATTCGGCAGTTGCCGGGTCGTATTAAGCAGATAACGCGCACGAATCGTCGTTCCGGGGGCGATCTCTCGCTCAAGCGCGAGCGTCGCCTCCTCCGAGACCGGCAGGCGAAAGCGGCGATCAAACACAATCGCCGAGGTAGAGCTCACAACGCCGCTCGGCGGCGCGGCGAGAAAGGCGCACGGATAGCCGAAGCCCTGGTTGCTCACCTGCGGGCACGCCGTCTCCACTGTAGGCAGAATGCGGATACGGCTGACGGTTGAGGGCAATGCCGTCTCCGTCAGAGCACTGCGGATGGTTGCCCCAGGCAGCCGGCCGATGTATAGCCCATACCCCGCGCGCACCATCGTTCGCTCTGAACCAAAGGGCTGCCAGGCGACGCCAAGACGCGGGCCGAAGTTATTTCGATCCTCGGGGTAGACGCCCGTCGCGCCTATCTTGCCAAAGACGCGGTCCAGATCGGCGTTCGGGCGTTGCGGCAGCGGCAGAAACTCGTACTCGTACCTTATTCCGGCGCTTAGGCTCAACCCCTTGCGCAGACGCCAGTCGTCCTGCGCAAAGCCGGCCCACTCCTGTGTGTTGAAGCGCGTATCGAGCGCGCCGAAGCTCTGTGAAAAGGAGTGAAAGCAGAACTCGTGCACAGGAGCGTTAATGCTCGGGCAGCCGCCGTTGGGGTAAGCATTCACGCTGAACGTGTAATCGGTAATCCAGTCCACCAGGCCGCCGGCATACCCGTTCGTCGTGCCGCTGTCATAGTGAAACGTGCCCTCCGCATTGGAAAGCGCCTGCACGTGATCCTGCACAAAGCTGAGGTCGCCGCCGGCCTGCAGCAGATGCCGGCCGTGCACCCACGTGAGCACCTCGGCCGCCTGCGACCGGCGCTCGTCGGGCGAGGGACCTTGGCTTGCAGAGGCCGGTGTGCCGAAGCTCAGCCCCTCAGGCCCGATCACGACCTCGGGCGCCAGCCCGCCAGGCCCGATCGCAGGCTCCTGCGCCAGCGGCGTCTGCGCCTGCTCCAGGTGAAGATCACGGCCGTACTGCGCGCGCACCTCGTTGCTCAGGTGTGGGCCGAGCGTGTGGATCCACCGGCCGATAATTGCATCAATGCTCACAGTCGTACTTCCGAAGCTGGCCAGACCGCGATTGACCACCGCCGCCGATCTGCCGCCGCCTGCCGAACTCGATCGCGCGCAGTTGTACTCCAGACTGACGCGGTCACGCTCACGAGCCTGCCAGTCCACCTTGCCGAAGTTAATCGTCTGATCCTGCCGCCGGGCCAGTGTGCCCGTAAGGCTGTTGAGATAGTTCAACGCAGCCTCGGTCTTGGCCCCGGTTACGCCGCGGTTCCCGAGCAGCGCCGTCTGAATGGGTGAGAGGGCATAGAAGGTCGCGCTCTGCGGCGAGGAGACGCCGGGAAAGTTTCGCCGCTGGGTGTCGAACGCATAGAAGTAGAAGAGGCGCTTTGCGATAGCGGCACCACCCAGCGTTCCACCGAACTGCTGGCGCAGATCGCTCGGCCGCACCACACCGCTCGTTACAACGCCATCTCTGTAGTGCGTGGCCACGGCAAACGGATCGCTGGCCGCAAAGGCGCTCGATCGCACCAGGTAAAAGAGGCTGCCGTGCCGGTCATCTGAACCACTGCGAGAGACTGTCGTGATCACGCCGCCGGCTGCGTGGCCGTAGAGAGCCGAGTCGTTCTGGCCGGTTACGCGGAACTCGCGTACGGCAGCCTCTGAAAACGTATATGCCATGCCAGGGTGGCGACCCGCTCCGTCGCCAGCAGCATAGCCGCGCTGTGCCGCTCGCGGGGAGCTGCCGCCCTCGGTCTCATCCTCCACCTCGGCGGCGCTGGTCTGCCCAATGCCGCGCGGCACACCGCTATAGCTCTGGTCGTCGTCCATCCCATCGATGCGTGTACTGTTTGCTGTCGGCGCAAGGCCGCTGAAGCTGAGCAGATCCAGCTCCGCGGTTGCGGCGTTTGCCTGTGGCGTGAGCAGCGCAAAGCTCTGCCAGCGGCGACCATCAAGCGGCAGCTGCTCAATCCCAGAGCTGCTGAGGACGTTGGTTGCCGCCGCCGCGGCTGCGCTTTCCTCTGTCGACGCCATCACTGTCACGTCGGCAGAAACCCGCTGCACCGACATCCGCGTCGTGATCTCAGTGGTCGCTCCAAGCTGTACCTGAACCTCTGCTTCCGCCTCCGCCAGACCCGGAGCCGAGACCTGAAGACGGTACATACCTGGCGCTAACGCAATGGCATCGAACTGCCCGTCACTGCCGCTCAGCAGGCGCTGGTGACTCTGCGTGGCAAGTTCTTCAAGGTCAAGCTGCGCGTTGCAGACAGGCGCACCGGAGACATCGCCCACACGCCCATGAAGTGCCCCGGAGGTCGGTCCCTGCGCGATCGCCCGCCCGCCGGTCAGAAGCAGAGCGGACATCGCCAGCAGAACCGGCGCCGCACCGCGTCCTAAGCGTCCGGCCGCACCCGCTGCAGTCCACCTGTGCTGGTTTCCCTTACATCGCATGGGGAGGAAGTCACTTCCAGTGACAGGCTCCGCCTGCACACGAGGCAAGAGTACCGCCAGACAGACACAAGAAGAATGACGCGAAAGCGGCAGCGTCGAGAGGCACCGCAGGCCGTAGAAAAAAGGGCGACAGCCGAAGCTGTCGCCCTGGACCTGCAGACGTATGCTGCCTGTTAGAAGGTCAACCGGAGAGCGAGCTGAATCTGCCGCACCTGGTACGCATTGTTGGCGTTCGCGGCTACGACAGAGCTGAAGGTCGGCTGGTAGCTCAGGGTCGAGACGGGCGCCTGCGCGCTGTTGGCCGACTGCACTGTACTCAGCACATAGCCGCTGCTGTTGATCGACGTTGCGTTCTGATGATTCGCCAGATTGAAGGCCTCCCCGATCAGCTCCAGGTTGTACTTCTCCGCGAAGGTGAAGTTCTTCTGCGCGCGCAGATCCAGGTTGATGGTGCGCGGAGACCGGAAGCTGTTCCGGCCGATCAGCGGAATGTAGCTGACGCCCGTTCCGGCAAGACCGGAGCCATTGGCCTCCAGACATCCCTGCGCGTAGCACTGGTTCGGCACAGTGCCTGAGACGGTCAGTGAGTACGGCAGGCCGGACTGCATCTGGAAGAGCGGCTTCAGTGACCAGCCGTTCGTCACGGCCTTCAGCGCCGCATCACGCGTACTGCCCGGCAGATTCAGCAGCGCCCAGCCGACAACCCGGTGGGGGACGTTGTTGTTTGACGAACCATAGTTGGCCCGTGCATCGCCGAACGGATCGTACCAGCCATTGGTTCCGGCCGCCGTGCTGGAGTTCTGATTGAAGTCAAGCGCATGCGCCCATGTGTAATTGACGTCATAGCTCAGCAGCTTCGAAGCACGCTTCTGTACCTCGACCGTCAGCGCATGGTAGTTCGCGTTTATGTTGCTGACGATCTCCGTCGTCGAGCCGAAGGTCGGATTTGGCGTGTTGAAGGCATAGCTGCTCGCCGTCGGACCGTTTTGCGTCCGGTTGGAATAGATCTTTGACGAGACGGTCGTACCGCATGCCAGCGGACCACACACTCCATTTGCTCCGCCAACGACATAGTTGAAGTTGTACGTGTTGGCAGGGTTCAGATTGAGGTTGAGATAGTTCGGAAGCTCGCGGCTAAGAGCACCGATGTAGCTGACCGATAACACTGTATTCAGTCCAAGGTCCTGCTGTACGGCGAGGTCGAACTGCTGTGCATACGGGTTCTGAAAGTTCTTTGCGAAGTACTGGATCGCCGGGCCGACGGCTGTCGCTGGCGGCGCGGCTGAAGCCACACCCGGAAGCAGTGGAGCCCCGGGCGTTGTCGACGTAAAGGTGTAACTGGCCTGACTATTGCGCGACCCGGTGTTCTGATAGGCGTTCAGAAGAAGCGCATTGAAGACACGGCCGTAATACAGGCCGTAGCCGCCACGCAGAACCGTCCTTCCCTGTCCGTATGGATCCCACGCGAAGCCGAGACGTGGTGCGATATTGTTGCCATCGCTTGGATGATTGTTTGTAACCGGAAGTGTCGCTAATCCGCTGAAAGGTGCGGGCAGACGCTCGTAGTCATACCGGGTGCCGAGGTTCAGTGTGAGCCGTGGCGTCAGCTTCCAGTCATCCTGCACAAAGACGCCGTAGTCCACGGTCGACAGCTGAAAGACCGCGGGCCCGAACCCCTGCGAGAAGCTGTTGAAGCAGGGGTAGAAGCCGGCTGCCGCGGAGCCGACACCGCTTCCTGTGGCGTTGCAGGTTGCAGCCTTGCTTACCAGATCGCTGAAGTAGTTCACGATGCTGCTGCTGTAGGTGTATGCGCCGTTGCCCTGGTAGAGGTTGTTCTGCACATCAAAGTTGTGGACGATATCTTCGCCAAATTTGATGTTGTGTTTTCCGAGCAGCAGGCTGGCGGTGTCGCCAATCTGCCATTTGCGCTCATCCGGGTAGGCCGTGCGGAAGCTGTAATACGGTGTTCCAAGATTGAAGCCTGTCGTCGAAAACAGAGTTACGTACGTCGGAACTCCGGTCGCATTGGTGAGATTTGAATTGGTATAGCTGCTGGGCGCTTGACGGCCCTCGTTGTTCAGCTCGCGGCCATACTGGTAGCGCAGCTCGTTGACCAGCTTTGGCGTCAGGATGCTCTCAAGTTTGGCAAGCCCGTAGTCGAGCTTCACAAAGTCCGTGCCGAAGCTGTCAACTGCGTAGGTGTTGGTTGACTGCGTCTGCACACCGCCGGGCGAGTCCCACCGCAGCCGGTGATAAAGCCCGCTGACGTGGTGCTTGCTTGAGAGCTGCCAGTCCAGCTTTGGAGTGTTGATCGTCTGATCGCCGTATCGCGGAACAGGGCCGAGATCGCTCAACAACGAGCGCAACTGCGTGTTGTACGTCATTGCGCCCGTCTCGTAATCGGGAGACTTTAGCCGTGCCGCGAGCAAACAGGACTGCGCATCCACTGAGCTGGCCGCGGGCGATCCCTTCGGAGCTGCTACTACGCCGCTGGTCAGGTTGCAGGCATAGCCGGCGGGAAGAGAGGCGTCGGGAGCAGTAAAGAACGAAGTGGGATTCGAGGCTTTCGCCGTGCCGGGAAAGTTTCTCTTGAATTGATCGAATGCGTAGAAGAAGAAGAGTTTGTCTTTGATGAGTGGACCGCCAACACCAAAGCCATATTGGTCTCGGTTGTCCTTTGGCTTGTAGGGCGCGGTCACGTATGCGTTGGTCGTGCTGTTAAATGTTGTGTTCGTGGCTCCTGGCTGGAAGGCGGACCGGCTGGAGTTGCGATTGTAGAAGTACAGCTCTCCATGCAAGGCATTCGTGCCCGTCCTGGTTACGGAGTTCACGACACCACCCACAGCGCGGCCATACTCCGCCGAATAGACGCCGGTGTTCACTTGGAACTCACGGACTGCGGCCTGCGAGGTCGAGTAGCCGGCGCGGGTGCGGCCACGCTCTTCAGAGAAAAAGGCTTGGTTGTCATCCGCACCGTCGATCTCAACATTGTTGAGCAAAGGACTGATCGCGCGGAAACTCAGCAGTCCAAACCCTGCAGCGTCCGGCGTCACACCAGGAGTAAGCACCGCCAGCGCGGACCAGCGCCGGTTGTTAATCGGAATGCTCTCAATCTCGGCCGTGCTGAGATGGCCACCATACGCCGGTGATTCGAAATCAAGCACCGGCGCCTGCGCGGATACGTCCACCGTTGTACTCTCCGCGCCAGTCGCAAGGTGCTGGTTCAGTTCAGTTACACCATTCACCTGCACGATGACATTGCTCGTACGCACCTCACTGAACCCCGGAGCCGTGAAAAGGACCGTGTACGTGCCGGGCTCGAGTTGTGGCGCTTTGAAGAAGCCGGAGCTGTCGGAAGTCAGCGTCTGTTCTGCGTTTGTTCCGTCATTGTGAATTTTAACCGCCGCGTTGGCGATGACCGCATCGCTTGCGTCGAAGACAGTTCCTGAGATGGCGCCCTGGGTAGTTGACTGCGCGTGGACCGAGACACCGCTAACCGCAGTAAAAGCGCACAGCAAGGCGGCATTCTTTGTGAAACGTGTGACCATCTGGATCTCCTAAAGTGTGGCCAGGGGGTAAGCTCAGTCAACGTGGCTCCTACATCAAGCACCCATCACACGTCTGAGTCTGGCAATGCGAAGTCTGGCATGGTGTCGTGAACATTGTGTAAACGCTGCTAGAACCTCATTTACTCGCCCGCCGCCTCGGCAGGTATAACCAATCGAAAGAATGCTGGTGCCGTCTACGCCCACTCACGGCAGCAGCTAAGACAGATTGAGACGTGGCGATACACTGGGAACGACACTTATGTTCCTTGATGAAGCAAAAATCCGTATCAAAGCAGGTGATGGGGGCAACGGCTGTATGGCGTTCCGGCGCGAGAAGTTTGTGCCCCGGGGCGGTCCGTCCGGCGGGGACGGCGGCCATGGCGGCGACATCCTCATGTCATCCTCCCTCAGCCACAACACGCTCATCCACTTCCGCTTCAACCCCGAGCACAAGTCCCAACGCGGAGGACATGGTCTCGGCTCAAACTGCTCTGGGTTTGCGGGCGAATCCACCACACTGCGCGTTCCGGTGGGCACCCTCGTTTATGACGATGCGTCCGGCGAACTGCTGCACGACTTCGCGCACCCCGATGAGACCGTCATCGTCGCCAAGGGCGGACGCGGGGGACGCGGCAATCAGCATTTCGCGACCAGCACCCATCAGGCGCCGCGCGAGCATGAACTTGGTCGCTCCGGAGAGGAGCGCGTGCTTCGGCTGGAACTGCGCCTGCTGGCAGATGCCGGGCTTGTCGGCTACCCGAATGTCGGCAAGAGCACCTTCATCTCACGCATCTCCGCTGCCAAGCCAAAGATTGCCAATTACGAGTTCACCACGCTCGAACCGAATCTGGGCGTTGTGCAGGTGGGGGACTACCCGCATACTGAATCCTTCACCATCGCCGATCTGCCTGGATTGATCGAGGGTGCTCACCTTGGCGCGGGACTCGGCATCCAGTTCCTCCGTCATATCGAGCGCACCAGCGTCATCGTGCACCTTGTTGATGTCTCAGACGCGACGGACCGACCGGATCCTGTAGAGGACTTCAAGGTAATTACGGCCGAACTGAAGAGCTTCGACTCCTCACTGCCGCTGCGCCCTACGGTTATCGTGGCGACCAAGATCGATGTTGCCAATCCGGAGAAGTTGAAGAAGCTGGCAGCCATGGCGAAGCGTCGCAAACTTCCCTTTTTCGCCATCTCGGCCGTCACCGGGGAGGGTCTTGATCCATTGAAGTACACGATTGCTGATCTGGTTCGCATTCATCGTCCTGTCGACCTGCCGTCCTCGGATCTGGCAGAGATTCGGCCAAACTACCCGCCGCCGCCGCCGAATGCACGAGGCCGTGCGCATTGAGAGCCAGTCTTTTCAGCAATGCTGGCCGGGCCTGCGCTGGTCGGTTTTAGCGTGCGGCTGGCATTCTTTGGCGGCAGCTTCGACCCCCCGCACCGCGGTCATCTGGCAATTGCCCTGGCAGCTGCAGATCGACTTTCACTCGACCGCGTGCTCTTTGCTCCGACGGGGTACCAGCCACTCAAGCGCTCGGGTGCAGTCGCAGGCTTTGCCGATCGCTTAGCGATGGTTGAACTTTTGTGTCTGGCGCATCCTGACCGCTTTGCGCCGTCCGCCCTCGATGCACCGCATCTGGATGGCTCACCAAATTACACGGTCAACGCTCTTGAAGCTTTGCAGCACCAGAACCCGGCGGCAACACTGTTTTCAATCGTCGGGGCGGACAGCCTCCTTGAACTTCCGAACTGGCGAGCAGCACCCCGGCTGCTGGAGCTCGCCAATTGGATTGCTGTCAGCCGCCCCCACGTCGCTCTCCCTGCTACCTTGCCGAAAATACTGGACGACGCACTCACGCGCAAACGGCTGCACCTGATCGCCGACGTTCATCTGCCCATCTCCTCCACAGAACTTCGCGAGAGATTGCACGCAGGCGAGGACTGCCGAGACACAGTGCCCGAACGCGTAAGGACATACATCCGTGCGCACGGCCTCTACACATAACGGCTTGCTTTAGCGAATGTTGATCCTCTCCGCCCAAAGGTCGACGACCTAGCTGGCGGTCAGCCCTGGCGGGGAGCCCAAACACGGTGTGCATCACCAAAGCGTCGCCACGATCAAACTTGCCAGCTCCGTTCCTTCAAGAACAGAGCAGACCAAGGTGCATTGCCGTTGCTGCCACCTCGACAACCCTCTACCATTACCTTAGGAGTTCTATGCCGTATATCGAAACGTATGAACTGGTTCTCGCCGCTGTGGCTGCCTGTGAGGACAAGAAAGCTGAAGACATCCGCATCATGGCGCTCGACCCGTCCGAAAGCAGTCTTTCCGACTACTTCCTGATCTGCAACGGCACAAATGACCGGCAGAATGTCGCGATCACGGACGAGGTGGAGATTCGGCTTAAGCGTGAGTTCGGCATCTACCCAAACTCCGTGGAGGGCCGGCGTCAGGGCGAGTGGATTCTGATGGATTACGTCGACTTCATCGTCCACGTCTTTTCTGCCGAAAAGCGTCAGTACTACGGTCTGGAGCGTCTACGGAAGTCTGCAACAACCATCAGCCCGGACGATCTCAACGTAGAACTGAAAGCCCAAATCCGCGCCACGAGAGAGAAGGCCAGAACACCAACTAAGAAGTCGGGCAAGGAAGCCATGCCTCTTGCAAAGGGACCGAAGCTGGCCACGGAGGTAGCAATAGCGGCCTCGGCGCGCGCCGTGAAAGATAAAGTGAGTGTCGAGAAGACTCCAGCAGCGAAAATAGCACGCAAGAAAACGATCAGGAAAACCGCTGTTTGAAGTCACTCATGCTGAACACCTCTGCGCCGGATCCTTTGCTTGAAGCATAGCGCCCGGTCGATCTCGGCCGGACGCTATGCTCAATTGCAGTTAGAATTCGAACCTTACCGATCCGCGAGCGTAAAACGATCTCTGGAAGGCAAGTGGCTTCAGAAAATCTAAATTCGGCGTAGTCGAACTGATTGCCGAATCCTGATCCACCGATACAAGCTTGCGCGAGTTCAGCACGTTGAACATGTCCCAGGCCAGTTTTACCCGCACGCGTTCAATCGGTAGGGGATAATCCGTGTGCAGATCCAACTGCGTATCAGAAGCGGTGCGACCAAGTGCGCCACGGCCACCCAGCGGTATTTCGCCGGCATTGTCATAAACAGGATGTGCACCCAGGTTTGTAATCGGCGTGCCGGACTCACCACGCAGACCCATGCCGACCGTGAGATTTTTGACGTAGTGCGCCGGCACCGCATAGGAGGCATACAGGTTGCCCACATTGCGGCGGTCTGTATTCAGGTAGCCCGACGTAAACTGCCCGCCAAGCTCGCCCAATATGCCCTGCGTAAAGTCGAACAGCGAGCTTACGCCAGGATCGGACTGACCGTTATCGTTGCGGTAGAGACCCTCATAGTTTCCAAACAGCTTGGCATAGCGGTAGTTGGCCCGTAGCAGGAAGTTGTGACTGAAGCTTTTGTTGAGTTCAATCTCTACTGCTTGGTAATGACGCCGGGGATTGGCAAACCCATCCGACTTGCCGTCGGGAGTGGGAAGACCAGCAACATCGGGGTTCACGCCGCAGGCAGCGCCCAAAGTGGCTCCACTGCTTGAGACCTGCGTTCCGTAATCTAGTTGGCAAGCGGCGGGCAACGATCCACCCGGGGTGTAGGTCAGCTCCTGCTCGTTGGTGAAGTAGTCCGCCGAGGAATTTGGGTTGCCAATCAGGAAGTTCTGCACCACGCCTCCATTCGCACCCTCAGGAGAGACTCCCGAAAGATCCTCAAGAATACGAAGGAGTCGGCGATCCACATACCGGGCGCTCAACACGAAGCCCCCGGGCAGCTGTCGCTCGACACCGCCGATGAACTCCTCCTCCAAATTAAGCTTAGTTCCCGCAGCGATCAGTTCCGGTGTAGAGCCACTAATTGATATAGCAGCACCACCCTGGCTCGACTTGGTTCCCGCGAGCGGATTGCCGCTGATCAGGTGGGCTGCGTCGAGAACCGGGGTCACTGTTCCGTACTGGTTCAGAATGGCGTGTCCGGTACTATCGGCAGCTGGCGCAAAGTTCGCCCGATAGACATCCTGCTCCTGGTTCAGCTCGCGGATAGCTGCATCGCTCGGGAGACTCTGCGTATAGCGAGCGAAGTTGAAGAAGACCTTTGACTTGCGATCGCCGAAAGGATCGACATTAATTCCAAGACGAGGCGACCAGTTATCGTTGAAGACGTATTGCTGGACGACGCCATTGAGCTGCTCTTCATCCCAACGAATGCCTGCATTGAGGGTAACGAAGCGATTGATCGACCAGGTGTCGTTTCCGTAAATCTGGTGATAGCTCTGACCCGTATACGCCTGGCCAGGACTGAAAAGACCCCGATTCTGAGAGAGGAAAACATTGACCGGAGTCGCATTCGGCGCCTTTGGCGTGAAGAGAGGGCAAATCGACGTTGGGCAGCTCGAGACAGGATTGCCATTTCCGTCGAAGATCAGATTCCCGTCCGCGTCGGTCGCTTGAGGTGCCGCTACCAGTTTAAAGCCTGCGTTCGTCGGTTGGCCCGAGAGACTAGATGGTGTCAGCTTACCAACCTGGTTTTGGGTCGGAAAGTTGAAGCTGGAACCGCTGTACCCCTTCGCCAAGTCGTAGATGCCGCGATTGAACTCATAGCCGATCGAGAGGGAGTGTGTGCCGCCAAGATGAACGACCTTCTCCGTGTTGATCGCGAAACTGTAAGCGTGCGTCTCGGGATTCTGATAAAAACCTAAACCCTCCGAGGTAAATTGCGCTCCACCTTGCGGAACACCAGACTGATCCGAGATCAGGTAGTCATTGGTAAATCCGCTCTCCGTGAAATGGCTCTGCTTCGCAGTCGCCGAAATGTCTAAAGTCCAGCTTGGCGTGATCGCCGCATTCAGGCGCACGACCTCGCTTCGTGATCCGAAGTTCCATCGACTGAAACCGCTGTCATTCGCCTGATTGATGTTCGGGTAATTAGGAAACGTATCCTGGTTCGCTACTCCCAGTCCCCGGTTTGAGCGTGAGGGATCGCCAAAGGCCGAGCCTTCAATCGTCACATTATCGGTTGGTTTGTATGTTAGCTTGCCCGCCCAGCTATAGGCCGTGATCGCATTGCTGAATTTGCCATGTTGAAAGAGGCCTGCCGTCGAAGGAGCGATGTAATTGTATTGGCTCAGAGATGGGTTAAAGGCACCAAAGAAGAACAGCTTATCCTTCAAGGCATGGATTGGAACCGGTCCACCCAGTTCGGCCGCAGCATCGTACTGCGGCGTCGCAAACAGCCGTCCATGCGTGTTGATTCGGCCATATGAGTCCGCATAGCGCAGTCCTGCCTGGAAGACCTCTGGAGCCGCATAGGCACTTAGTGCGCCGTGCAGCTGCGAGCCGCCAGTCTTGGTTACGATGAGAGCGATGCCACCGTCGGCTCGTCCATACTTTGGCTCGAGCGCCCCGGTCTTCACCTGAACCTCCTGCACAAAGGAAAGGTTGATCCCAGTTCCCAGCGATCCATACGTAGGACTCGACACACCCAGGCCGCCGTATCCGACGTCTGTCAGGTTTACTCCATCAATGATGTACTGATTCTCCAGTCCAGTAGCACCGCCAATGGAAGGATTTGCGGTTCCCGTTCCGCCACTATTCACCGCACCAGGTGCTACGTAGAACAGGCTGCCGACATTCCTGGCGACCGGAACCTGCGAGTAGAAGGTTACACTCAGGTTCTCCCCCACTGCCGTAGAGGTCGTCTCGATCTGGACGCTGTTTGCGTTTACCTCGACCGTGTCGCTTACACCGCCAAGCTCCAGCTTCAGATCGAGTCCGGAGAGGCGGGCAATACCGACCTCAATGCTTTTCGCCTCTGTTTGTTTGAAGCCATCCTTCTGCACGGTGACTGTGTACAGGCCCGGCGTTAGTCCGCCCAAACTATAGCGGCCGTTGTCATCCGTCGTGAGTGTCCGTCTGTCCGAGGCACCGGTGAAGGTTATGGTGGCGCCCGGAATCGCAGCCCCGCTTCCATCCGTGATCGAGCCTTGCAGGCCGCCCTTGACCGCAGAGATCTCCTGCGCCGCGAGAGGCATGGTGATCATGACGACGGGAAAAGAAGACAGGGCGGACGAGACTAGCGTATGCCACAAGCGATGCTTCATTAAACCTCCTGATCGTAGAACCAGCGTTCCGTCTTCCTACATCCGGAACGATTCCGGGAGAAAGCTACGGCAAAGAGGGTTCTCGATGTGCGTGGTAGATCTTGTTTTGTCGCTTGCTGATCGTAGAGCACGTGCCATGCCAAAACGCAGCGTGGGAGATCCGACCGCCGGGATTTCTCGAATCCCAAGTCCCTTTGCAGCAAAGGCCGTAAGTGCAACACTCCTTTAGGTATAAGAAGTTTCGCGATCTTCGCGAGAATGATCCAGAGGGAAACCACTCTGAATCAACGCGCCTCTCATTGGCGCAAGACGGTTGTGCTCTCGAAGAATCTACAAAAAATAGAATTACTGCGAGCGATCCCTGCAGAATTGCAAATGAATCCAAACCCATCGTATGAAGATTACCCTTGCCGCCGTACAGTCCTTGTCTCGCCGCCCACGGCAAAAACCTGCGGATTTGCTCCTCCTGGAGTACTTACAGCGAGCAAGCCAATACCTGCCCTGTGAGCACGAGAGCTTCCCAAGTGAGTCTTCACTGTTTGATTCCATAGATCGACGAACCGGAAGAAGTGTTGCCGCACTTATTCTTTTGGACAGCTCCGGCCAACTCTTTTCTTCTGAACAAGTCGCCGCCTATCTAAGAACCCTCCGCGATGGAGGGCGTCAGATGTTGATCGTAGCGGTGGGGCCTGCGAACGGCTGGTCGGTTCAGGCTCGCTCGCGTGCGAACCTGCTGCTTTCGCTCGGCCCCATGACCTTGCCGCATGCCCTTGCTCAAGTGGTTGTAGCGGAGCAAATCTATCGAGCTCTGACTATTTTGGCGGGGCACCCCTACCATTGTGGCCACTGACCGTTCCGGGCAATGTTTCGCCTCTCCCGACCTGCTCCAAGCTACGTGCGTCGCCTGTACCGGATAGCAAAGTCGTAACCGGGGTTTGGAGGAAAGAGGGATGCTACCAGTCGCAGGCGCTCCGCCAGGCCCTGAGGTGCCAGGAGCGGGTACTCCCGCTCCCGCAGCTCCGCATAGTCGAAATCGACAGCCAGGGAGAGAAGGTAGATCGCCACCGCATCCGCGAACGCTGCCTCGAAGAACGCGGTTCGGGCCTTTTCATCGATCTCC
Organism: Acidobacteriaceae bacterium; assembly: GCA_903642235.1. Lineage (GTDB taxonomy): Bacteria > Acidobacteriota > Terriglobia > Terriglobales > Acidobacteriaceae > Edaphobacter. The sequence continues at coordinate 77,598 of CAHJWL010000010.1, forward strand.
CCTTCGCCGGCGCTCTGCCGCGCCCGATCGCGATTCTCCCAAGCGTCCTGGCTGGTCTCGCCTCGAAGGTCCACCTCAGCCTGTCGCCAGACCAGATCGGAGAACGCTTGAGGAACGCCCGCAGCATCCACAAACCCGTGGCCCACATTGATAAAGAACTCAAACGAGAGTGCGAACCGATCTGACAGCAGGCGTGCCGAGATGAAGACGGCATCCGTCTCCCCAAGAAGCACATTCCGATGGCAGGTTGCCTGCTCGCTCAACTCAGAGGTGTACAGAGGCGCCACCAGCGTCTCGTCCTCCTCTGGTCTTGCGCCTGCAGCACCTGCCCGCGTCCGGCAGATTGCGAGCGGCACAAAGAAGTACGCAGATCGATTCAGCGCCTTGGCGATCCCATCCGGAACGGCCTGGACCAGCCGCTCCAGATCTTGCACCTCGATACGCGTATCGCCGAAGGAGGCAAATGCAATTCCGTTCGGAGACCGCCGGGGCATCGCCTCACGTGCCACCTGGTCCGGCAGCACGAGGCTTGTTGGAATGCTTTCAGCCATAAGGCAGTATTCTACTTCCAGTGACAGAAAATCCCCACAGCCGCCCTGACCGCCTTCCCGCAAAGCCCGGCGGTGATACCTTCCTTGGCATTCCGATCGGCGAGCTCGGCTGGTTCACCTGCCTGCTGATGGGAGCCGCGGCCGGCTTCGCGGCTTTCTTTGCCGTCACCTTTATCGCGATCCTCAGCTTTCTCTTCCTTAATTCCTCCGGACACCACCTGAACTACAGCCTGACCTACCGGCGTTTTGGCCTGCCGGCCGGGCTTCTTGTCGGTGGCATCTCGCTGGCGTACCTGGGGTTCTCCTGGACGCGCCGCCAGATCACTCGCCGGTAGCGACTGACAACGCCTCTGTGACGTCTGGTACCCGAACCGTCATCGACCGTAGTACAACTACCCTCTCAGCCTGCTTTGCGTCGGAGTAATCTTTGGCCATGCCGTTGTCTCGTGCGCTTCTGCGCCTGTGTTCCTGTCTGACTCTGACAGGTCTCGCCCTTCCTGCACATGCCATTGAGAAGAGGGCCACTGAGCCCTCCTTCAACGGACCGCAACCTGTCACTGAGACGCTTGACCTTAACATGTACGCGCGCATCCGTGAGGAAGGCCTGCAGCACTCGCATGTCATGGAGTTTGCCGGCGCGTTAGCGGATGGTATCGGCCCACGGCTGACCGGCTCGCCCAATATGGCGAAAGCGAATGCCTGGACGCGTGACACCCTCACCAAGATCGGCCTTGAGAACGCGCACCTGGAGGACTGGGGCGAGTTCGGCATGGGCTGGCAGCAGATCAATACCTGGGTGCGCCTGGTCTCTCCGGATCCTGAGCCGCTCTGGGCACAGGCTGCCCCGTGGTCGCCTGCGACGAAGGGCCCCGTGACTGGCAATCTTGTGCTGGTTGCCCTGTCCTCTACGTCAACCGCGGACGACCTGGCAAAGTACAAGGGAAAGCTTGCTGGAAAGATCGTTCTCTTCGGCGCGCCCCGCGCTACGCCGGACGTGACGGAACCCCTGTTTCATCGCTACACGAACGATGAGCTCAAGGAGATGGAAGCCGCAGAATCGCAGGCAAGACCTCGCTCGAGCGGTCCTGTCCTGACACCGGCACAACGCCTGGCCGACCGTGCCCGCCTGTTGTCTCTCCGCAAGGCAGCGCTTGACCTGATGACCAGCGAGGGCGTACTTGCGATTCTGACGCCTTCGCGTGACAGTGACGGCGGTGGCGGTACCGGCATCATCTTTGACGATAATGGTGCCAACCTGGTTCGCAACGCGCAGGTCAAAGCGAACGCAGTCACCATTCCAAACGCCGTTATGATGATCGAGCACTACAACCGGCTCGCGCGGCTGCTCGAAAACAACGTTCCCGTCCAGCTCGAACTCAACATCGAAACCAAGTTCACGGGCGATCACGAGCACGGTTTTGACACGGTCGCCGAGATACCGGGTACGGATCCACGGCTGAAGAACGAAGTCGTTATGGTGGGCGGCCATCTCGACAGCTGGATCTCCGGAACCGGCGCCACCGATAACGGGGCGGGCTCTGTCGTTGCCATGGAAGCCGTCCGCATCCTGAAGGTGCTTGGAATTAAGCCACGCCGAACTATCCGGATTGCCCTGTGGTCCGGCGAGGAGCAGGGTCTCTACGGTTCGCTCGGCTACGTCAGGCAGCATTTTGGTGCCTTCGGGCCGCCAGTCATCGCCGATCCCCCGGGAACGCCCGCTTTCCTTGCCCACCACGGAGCGCTCACCCCAACGAAAGAGTGGGAGACCCTTGACGCCTACTACAACGTCGACAACGGCTCCGGGAAAATCCGCGGCGTCTACGCTCAGAGCAACTTCGCCATTGCCCCCATCTTTGCCCAGTGGATCGCGCCGCTGCGGGATCTCGGTGTCTCGACTGTCACCAACCGTGACACGGGCAGCACGGATCACATCGCCTTTGACGCTGTGGGGCTGCCTGGCTTTCAGTTCATCCAGGATCCTCTGGATTACGAGACCCGCACCCACCACTCCAATATGGACACCTATGACCACCTTCGCGCAGACGACCTGGAGCAGGCCGCAGTTGTTGAAGCAATCTTCCTCTACAACACCTCCGAGCGGGACGCCATGCTGCCACGCAAGCCGTTCCCGCATCCTGAAGACGAGAAGCGCCTGGCCGATCCGATCCCGGAGGTCTATCCCAATGCTGTTCCCCAGCCCGAGAACGCCAAACCCGTCTCCCGCTGAAGGCAGGACCGTACGTGCGCACGAACGGGCTGGCAGAGATTCACTCTGCCGCCCAGCTCTTTGTCTCGGCCGCGCTTTGATCTTTCATGCAGCCGCGAGGCGTCTGCCGGACGAGTCGTTCTCAGAGCATCGCGTAGATCAACCGGGCTGCCGTTCCCCGCAGCTGAAGATGATCCGCACGATCGACAAAATAAAGTGCATTCAACTGGTCTGCGCCGAGATCCTCCACCAGATGGAAGCCTGCGAGCTCCCTCTGCATCTCCGAAGGAGTCAAGAAGAGCTGAAACGGCTCGCCTGCAGCTTGAACTCGCGCCACAAGGGAGTCGTGCTCCAGCTGTTCAAGGGGCGGTAACACGGACCGGGGCTGCCCGTAATCGAAGACCAGCCCGCTTCCCGGCGTCGAACCCTGCACGAACTCTAGTGTGCTTCGAAATGCCGTGCGTGTCAGATACGGCACAACTCCCAACCAGGCGAAGACGGTCTTTGCACTCCGGTCAAAGCCCGCCTTCAACAGCTTGTCTGCCAACCGCTCCTGCTCGAAATCTACCGGGACCAGCGCTGCAGTCGTTGGAAGGTGTAATTGGGCTGCCGCAAGCAGACCGCGCTTCCACGCCTGCGTCACAGGATGATCCACCTCAAAGACCCGCAAATCGGAGTGAGGATTTCGCAGCGCAAACGTATCCAGACCTGCACCCAGCAGCACATACTGCGCTGCACCCTTCTCAACCGCCGCTTTCAGGCAATCTTCAGCAAAGCGGCTGCGCACCACAAGCCAGGCACGCAGCGCCTTTGAGTGCGACCGATCCGCTCGCTGCGGAGTTCGTCGGAGCTCTTCGCTGTAAGCACTTCCAAGTAGCGACACGGCAAACGGGTCGTCAAAAACCAAAGGCTTGCCATCGTAGATCTGGTGAGCAGCCCGACGCAAAGCGACACGAAGCGCCGACCGGGATGGTTTCGACCCTTCCATTCCGGTCGTCTACTGTTTGGATTGCATCCAGGAAAGGGTTCGCGCGAGATAGGCTTTGAGCTCTTTTCTCGGAACGATTGCATCCAGAAAGCCGTGTTCCAGCAGAAACTCTGAGCGTTGAAAGCCCTCCGGCAACTTCTGCCGGATGGTTTGCTCGATGACCCGCGGGCCGGCAAAACCGATCAGCGCCCTTGGCTCGGCGATGTTCAGATCACCCAACATCGCGAAGCTGGCTGTCACTCCGCCCGTCGTAGGATCCGTCATCAACGAGATGTACGGTATCTTCGCGTCATCCAGTCGGCCGAGCGCCGCGGAGATCTTGGCCAGCTGCATCAGCGACGCGATGCCTTCCATCATGCGCGCGCCACCCGAGGCAGACACGATAATGAGAGGCTGCCGCGCCGCAAGCGCCCGGTCCACGGCGCGCGCGATGGTCTCTCCAACGACCGCTCCCATCGATCCACCGATGAAGCCATACTCCATCGCACTCAGGACGACGGCCTGGCCCTCAAGCGTTCCGGTGGCATTAACGATGGCATCGTTCAGGCCGGTTTTACGCCGCGCCTCGTCCAGCCGCCGCTTATATGGCTTCAGATCCACGAAGTTCAGCGGATCGGTTGACTTCAGATCGAGGTCCACCAACATGTAGCCCGGATCCAGGAGGTACGAAATCCGGGTGCGCGCATCGATGCGAAAGTGGTGATCACACTTGGGGCAGACAGACAAGTTGTTAACCAGGTCTGCCTTGAAGATGGGAACCCGGCAACTCTCACAGCGAATCCATAGACCTTCGGTGCGGACTGTCTTCTGCTCGTCGGTTACGATTCGGTGATCTTCGCGTTTGAACCAGGTCATAGGGGGAAGTCTGAAGTGCAGGGGATAACCCCGTAATTGTATCGTTTTCGGATGAGCCTGCCCCGGAGCGCAGCAACCGGCACAGCTAAGTCGTAGCGAGACGCAGCGCAAACACAGTGATCAGGACGACGCAGAAGTCCTCCAGCACCGCCACAGGCCAGTCACGGGTTTTGAAGTGAGAGACAAGAAAATGGCGAACGTGATATCCGCTGAACGCGCCGATGAACGCGCCGAGCGTGCCAAGAAGTGCACCTTCCGCAATGGATCCCTTCAGACTCGTGGCCACGATCGCGCCGACCAGACCGCCAAAGGCAAGTCGGGACACGAGCGGCCCGGGGCTGATGCGTGAGGGGGTGCTTGAGAGTTTGTCGCCGATGGTCTCTCCCACGACAAACAGGGTGAACACAGCAACCGAAATGATGTTTGCGGTCCAGAAAGCCCATGTGTGCTGTACGGGAAGAAGACGCAGCCACGCAAACCAACACACGACGGCAATCGGCGTCATCGCCCGGCAACCCGTTGCGACACCCAGCAGAGGAATCGCCAGGATCCAGCTCAGGACTGTTGCTGCCATCAGAAGCTCCTGGAGTTCGGATGTGCGCTCTTCAGAACGTACTGCTCGACGCAGTCTGGAGGATCAGCCCCGAAGAAAGCCGTACAGAGGAAATTGGTTGGCGAGATCAAGCACCTCAGCCTTGATGCGGGCCAGATGAGCGGGATCCGAGCGGTGCTCGAGTGCCTCGACGATCCAAGCCGCGACCTGCTTCATCTCCGCCTCCTTCATGCCTCGGGTCGTGAGCGCGGGTGTGCCGAGACGGATCCCGGATGGTTTGAGCGGAGGATTCGTGTCATACGGAATAGCGTTCTTGTTGACGGTAATGCCTGCCTCACCGAGAGCATGCTCGGCCTCGGACCCCAGCATGCCGTGCGCAAAGACATCAACCAGCATCAGGTGTGTATCCGTGCCGCCGGAGACAATCCGAAAGCCCTTCTCCATCACCGCTGCAGCAAGCGCGCGAGCATTGGCGACCACCTGATGCGCATAGGTCTGGAAGTCTGGCTGGAGGGCTTCGCGAAAGGCAACTGCCTTGGCGGCAACCACATGCATCAACGGACCACCCTGCTGCCCGGGAAAGACTGAACGATCGATGCCTGCGGCAAACTCCTTTGAAGTCAGAATCAGGCCGGAGCGCGGACCACGCAGCGTCTTATGCGTGGTGGTCGTCGTGACATGAGCGTGCGGCACGGGGGATGGGTGCGCTCCGCCGGCTACCAGACCGGCGAAATGAGCCATGTCCACCACCAGATACGCGCCTACCTTATCCGCAATCGCCCGCATGCGAGGGAAATCGAAGTGGCGGGAGTAGGCGCTGCCGCCGCCGATGATCATCTTCGGCTTCTCGCGTGTGGCGAGATCCTCAATCTGGTCGTAGTCAAGCGTCTCCGTATCCTGCCGGACCTGGTAGCCACACACGCGGTACAGCTTGCCGGAGAAGTTCAGCTTGTGGCCATGTGTCAGGTGGCCACCATGCGCGAGATCGAGGCCGAGGATCGTGTCGCCCGGTGTGAGCAGCGTCATGAACGTAGCGGCATTCGCCTGCGAACCGGAGTGTGGCTGCACATTCGCGTGCTCCGCGCCGAAGAGCTGTTTTGCGCGATCACGCGCCAGATTCTCAACAACATCCGCGTATTCGCAGCCGCCGTAATAGCGCTTGCCCGGGTAGCCTTCAGCATATTTGTTCGTAAAAACAGTGCCGGCGGCTTCAAGCACGGCGCGGCTGACGAAGTTCTCGGAGGCGATCATCTCAAGGCCTTCGTGCTGACGAAGGACCTCGTTGCGGATCTGCTCGGCGATCTCCGGATCCGCGGAGGCAAGGGGTGCGTTGAAGTCAGTGGGCATAGTGCCATCTTATGCTCGCTACCGCGCGTGTGCGGGCCGCCGGTATGGTCCCTTCCGGCTCTCTTTCTGCCACGCGGCCTCCTTGTCCATTTACAGTAGCGTCATGCCCGCTCTCCCTATGGTCGATCTCGTCGGCGTCGGTCTGAACGCCACAGATACGGTCATCCCGGTCGTTGACTTCCCTGCCCGCGGGTCAAAAGTCGAGTTTCGCCAGTCGAGCGTACTGCCGGGCGGGCAGGTGGCCACCACAGTCGTCGCCTGCCAGCACTGGGGTCTTCAAACCCGCTACGTGGGTAAACTGGGTGAGGATGACGCAGCCGACCTTCATCGCAAGGCATTTGCCAAGGCCGGCGTCGAAACACAACTCCTGACCGTGCCCAACGGCTCCAGCGCTCAGTCCATCATCCTTGTGGACGGAGGCGGCGAGCGAACAGTTCTCGGGCGCCGCGACGATCGTCTCACCCTGCACCCCTCTGATCTTGATCGTGACTGGATCACCTCGGCCCGCTCACTTCATGTGGATGGCTACGACACCGCAGCCGCTACGCGTGCCGCGACCTGGGCGCGCGCCGCGGGTATCCCAGTCATCGCCGATCTCGACGAACTCTACCCCGGCGTTGAAGGTCTACTCGCACATGTTGATTACCTGATTGCCAGCCGCGACTTTCCCTGTCGCCTTATGGCTGAGGCCAATCTCGAGAAGGCGCTTTTCAAGATGCAGGCCCGCTTTGGCGGGACACTCACGGCCGCGACACTCGGCGAACAAGGTGTTCTGGCGTGGGATGGCCGACATTTCCATCACACAGCCGCCTTCAGGGTGCCCGTTGTCGACACCACGGGAGCTGGCGACATCTTTCATGCCGGCTTCATCTACGGCCTGCTGCAGGCCTGGCCCCTTGAGCGCCAGCTGGATTTTGCCTGCGCCGCGGCCGCGCTTAATTGCAGTTCGGTCGGCGCCCGCGGTGGCATTCAGCCCCTCGACGCCATTGAGAGTCTCATGGCCGGCGGCGTTCGGTATCCAGCACCCAGCGTCCTGGCCGCCCTTCGCTAGCATCACTGAAGGAAGACTGCACAGCGCTCGTCGGCAGCCCATCTCGTAACGGAACACGAAAGAGCCGGACGGGAGACTCCCCGTCCGGCGATCCTCGCCATACCCGATCAGTTTGCCGCTGACCGGATCTCTTTTACTTCTTGAAGCGACGGCGAACCAGGCCGCTTACACCCGCCAGGCCCGTACCGAGCAGCGCCAGTGAGCTTGGCTCAGGAACGGCGGTGTCCGTCACAGATACGCCATCGAGCAGCGACATCGGGGGCTCACCATTTGGAGTACCGATCGCCAGGAAGGAGAGCACCTCAGTCGTGTTCGTCGCGGTGAAGGTCAGGCTCTCGCTCCGCCATCCCGTAAATCCATGGTTGACGTTGTTCAAGATCTCGGTGTTGATCGTCTGGTTGCCCAGACTGACCGCGAACTGCTCAGTCGTCGGACCGGTGAAACCATACTGTTGTGCGCCCGCGAAGAAGAACTTCACCGTTGTCGCCGCACCGACCGTCAGACCAGAGAGCGTCTGGGAAAGCGGTCCCTGCTGAAAGGCACCGTCCATTGCGAGATAGTTGCCACCGTTCGGGCTTGCACCAAGCCCATTGGCGGATCCATTTCCCGGTCCCCAGAGCGAAACATTGCCGTACTGGCCAGCGGCACCCGCCTTGTCCGCCGTTCCTGGCAAGAAGACGAAGTTGTAGCCGGTGCTGGTCCATCCCGTTACCTGCTGCGAAGGATACTGAGATCCGAACTCTGAGGACTGTTTGGTCAAAGTCTGCTCAAAGCCGCCATTGACGACATTGATGATGTTGGCATGGGCGGCAGGAGCAAGGGTTGAAAGAGCGATGGTGGCGAGGACAGCAAGATTGGAAGGCAGAAGAGACTTCATGGCGTGAGAAGATCCTTGTCGTAGTGACATTTTTCTGGTTGCTTCCTCATGTATCGAGCAGGAAAGCTGACCATTTTGTTTCGATTTGTCTGCCTTTCCATAAAGCAACTCTCTCGCCAATGGCAGCATCGCTGTTCATTGCTGCACAAAACGCCAGTTTCTGCAGGTTTAAACAAGAAAACGTCTCGTAAGGAGACGTTGTATCCAGGTATTTACCCATCCGTGGAAATCTTTTACCCATGCATGCGGGGGCAAACGCACGGGGTAACTGCTCGCTAACTCTAAAGAATGCGAGAAGTTACCGGTGCAGGTGTTACTTTGCAATCCAAAAGTACTTTCCGGTAACGCGACTCTGCCTCGGCCACCCGGCCTGGCCATCCGAAGGCGAAGTGTTCATTTGTTCATTTTTCCCGGATGAGCTCAGGCGCGTCCGCCGCATGCGCAGCCCGAGTTTCTCCGGGCAGACTCGCGGCCCTCGCCGACGCAGCTTGCTCTGCGGGTGCGCTCGGCTTCCGCCATAGCAGGAATGGCTCTACCAGCTGGCCAAACAGAACTGGCGATACCGGCGCATCGATCCCGTACCGCTCCGGCTGCTTGTCCGGCGGTAAATGCAGTGTTCCAAAGATCCGGTCCACCCACGGCAGCAGCGCCGCATAATTCTTGTTGTAGAGTTGCGGCGAGTCGTTTGTGTGGTGCCAGTGATGAAAGGCAGGCGTCGCCACCAGCCACTCCATGGGGCCAAACCGCCACTTCACATTCGCATGGATGAAGAAGCCCCAGATCGTGCCCAGCAGTACCACAAGCACCGGGATCAGGCTGCCTTCCTTTGTCGCTGGCGACCCCAGACCCAGCACATACAGCGGTACCAGACCGCACAGCCGCGTAAACACCATATCCACCGGATGCGCTCGCGTGTTCACCAGGTAATCCAGGTGCTCGGCGCTGTGATGGATTGCGTGAAATCGCCAGAGCAACGGGATCTCATGACTCCATCGATGGCCCCAGTAAAATCCCACCTCGCCAACCAGAATTGATGTTGCGACTCTCGCCCACACCGGCCACGCCGCCACAGCCATCGTAAAACCGGCAGGAATCACCCGGTGGATGCCCCATGCCAGCGGGGCCAGCGGCACACTTAACAGAACGCTCGGCAGCAGGCTACTTAGGAAGTAGTATCCAAGGTCGGTTACAAATCCCTTGCGGAAGATCTCCTTGGGATGCGACGCAAACAGCCGCTCCAGCGGCGTAAAGATTGCCGCGAGCAGCACCAGCCACACACACAACCGCAGCACCTGCATCGCATGCGCCAGCAACTGAGGATCGAGAGAGTCCAGCACGTCCATTCTTTGTTCCTACCTGCGAGAGCAGGCTCGCTCCAGCACGCCAATCCGCCCGGCAGTTCCACCGTACGCCGAGTTTGGCCGCACTCTCTACAACTCTTGAGGAACCCCTACGGTCCATAGTGCCCCATGGGGGCCTCACTCTGGAGAGGCTGCGCAAGGCGGACGGCCTTTGCCCGCTTTGCGCAGCCCTCACTGGTTTCCGCACCGGACATAGTCCGGAGTGAGCCGGTTTACCTCTTGAAGCGCCGACGAATCAGCCCACTCACGCCCGCAAAGCCCGTCGCCAGCAGCGCCAGCGAGCTCGGCTCCGGAACCGCGTTTTGCGAGACGCTCACGCCATCCAGCAGCACATTCGGTGGCTCCCCGCCCGGCGTTCCCTTGGCCAGAAACGACAGCAGCTCCGTCGATCCAGTCGGTGTAAACGTCAGCTGCGCCGTCTTCCAGCCGGTGAAGCCATGGCTGGCGGTGTTAAGGATTGCCGTGGTCAGAGTCTGTTCGCCCAGGCTGACCAGCAGCTGCTCGGTCGTTGCGCCGCTAAAGCCATACTGCTGCGCCCCCGCCCAGTCGAACGAGACCGTCGTCGCGACGCCGGCAGTAAGACCACTGAGCAGCTGCGACACCGGACCTGTCTCGAAGACACCATTCAGCGCCAGATAATTGCCGCCGTTCGGACTTCCCGTCAGGCCATTGTTCGAGCCGTCTCCCGGTCCCCAAAGCTTCAGAGGGTTTGAGGGCCCGCCAAACTGCCCAACCGCTCCCGTTGTATCGGCCGTGCCGGGCAAGAAGACGAAGTTGTATCCGCTGGTGGTCCAGCCGGTCACCTGCTGCTGTGCATACTGGGCCCCAAACTGTGACGAATTCTTTGTCAGTGTCTGCTCAAAACCGCCATTAACAACGGTTACGGGCGCAGCATACGCCGAGGCGGCCATGGCGGCGAGCGCCATAGCTGTGCACACAGCGATCCGATGAGATCCAACAGAACGAACGATTGATGCCTTCATAAAGAGACGTTCCTTGTCGAGTGAGAGTGTTGTTCGAGGCCGTACCCCGATGTCGCGGAGCTTTGCCCAACCAGTAGCCCCAGATAAGTCAGGACTAATCTCCCCCTTTGCAAGAACCTGGCCAGAGTGCCAACTCTTGGCACTCTCAGTAAGCCACCCTCCACTGACACTTAACTTTTCGCGCCGGAGGCGCATCGCACGACACTATGCAAACAAAAGCGATCTACAGGAGAAATCAAAGGGATTCTGACTATTAACGCTGGATTAACCCTTGGTAGAACGCACGAGGGGTGCCGGGTCTGGCTCACCGGTCCTCAGGTCTATGCAGGTGCTCTCACGATGCCAACTTCTGGAGACTCCAGCAAGCGCTTTTCATCTTCCGTCGCACAAATACGAGCCACACCGGCACCTCAGCCAACAAGCCTCGGTCTGCTTGGCTCAGGTGCTTTGGGTGTTCTCGTCCTATACGTGCTCTCCAATGGCCAGGCGAGCACACCAGGCCAGCGCGTCGAAATCTGCACAAGCACCTTACGTGACGCGCAGATCTCGACCATCTGCCTGTGCGAGTTGCAGGAGAGCTACTTGGCGGAACGATTGATGGCGGCCTGTGAGTCTGGACGTTCGCTCACGACCTTTTCCTGGCCAACGCTCTCTTCGCTTGCGGAATGATTTGAGATACCTTGTGCCTCGCTCTGGATCGTCCGTGAGGTGAGATGGCCGGTGTGGGCCTCGGTCTCGGGGACACCCTTGTGGCCCGGGCCTTGTGACTCATTGTGCGCAAAGGAACGATTGCTGGCGGTCTGAGCACCATCCGCGTTTTCGTAGGTGGCAGCATCATCGCCATGTCCGAGATCCTGAGCAAACGTATTTGGCTCAAGGTCGACTTGGGAACGATCCTGGTTCTGCTGGGACTCAGTATGCGGTGTGGTTTGCACTGCATCGTGCGAAGGCTGATCGGGGACTAGGCCTGGCTTCATAGGATTCTCCATGCCGTACGAGTGCACCGGCGCGAACGGCGTTGGCTCTGCGGTGCAGACGCGCTTGCGTGCGATGAAATCACTCGTCGTGCACTCCGTGAGATAGGCGCTAAGCCGGCGGCAGACCCTCAAGGGAGGATCGGACCTTTTCATAGAGGGCGCGGGTCTCCGCCGATTGCTTCCGCAGGCCGTCCACGATGTGTGCGGGCGCTTTCGCCATGAAGCCTGCGTTGCCGAGCTGTCGATCGGCGGCCACGAGACCCTTCTCCAACCGGGCAAGATCTTTGGTCAGACGGCCGCGCTCGGCGGCTACATCAGCGGCGCTGCTCACCGGGCGCTGGTAGATAACGGCAACGTCAAAGCCGGAGGTGCTGCGGGCGTTGGCACCGGCCAGAGGTGCCTCGGCAAACTCCACCGCGGAGACGCGAGCCATGCGCGCCAGCATATCCGCGTTGGCTTCAGCTAGCGCGAGAACGCGATCCTCCCCATGCAACTGAATGGGTGCCGCTTCTTTTTCTGAAACGCCCAGCTCCTTGCGAATCGCTCGGACCGTGACGATCAGCTCCTGCAGGGTTGCGAGCGCAGCTTCGGCAGCGGCATCGGCAGGCAGATCGGTCGCCTGTGGGTAGCGCGTGAGCGCAATCGACTTCGCCGGGGTCTGGCCGTTATAGAGGGCATGCCAGATCTCCTCGGTGAGGAAGGGCATGAAGGGGCTAAGCAGGCGCAGCGAGGTCTCGAAGACGCCGGAGAGCGTGGCGAGTGAGATGGCAGTGACTTCGTTGCGCTCGTGGGTGGACTGTTCCGCGTTCGGATCGCCGAAGTCCAGCCGAAGCTTCACCAGCTCCAGATACCAGTCACAGAGCTCACCCCAGAAGAACTGGTAGACAGCGCTTGCTGCTTCATCAAACCGATAGGCAGCAAGGGCGCGGTCGATCTCGCCGCAGACAGCCGACAGCCGCGACAGGATCCAGCGTGATTCGCGCGGTGTGGCATCCGGGATGACGGTGAAGGCTGTGGGGTCGGAGCTGAGGGTCACGGTGTAGCCGGCGGCTTCTGCGCGGTCGAGCTGAAGAAAGAGGAAGCGAGCAGCATTCCAGATCTTGTTGGCAAAGGCGCGGTTGCCCTCGGTACGGGCCTCGGAGAAGGCGATGTCCGTTCCGGGCGAGGCCATGCTGGCCAAGGTGAAGCGAACCGCATCTGTACCGAATCGGGTCACAATCTCGATCGGGTCGATGACGTTGCCTTTGGTCTTCGACATCTTCTGGCGATCGGCATCGCGGACGAGGGCGTGAAAGTAGACCTCTCGGAAGGGGACGGAGTTGGCGAGCGTGCGCGGGGTGCCATCGGGCATGGGGACGTCGAGCATGAAGTACGTGCCGAACATGATCATGCGGGCGACCCAGAAGAAGATGATGTCAGAGCCGGTTACGAGAAGCTGGGTGGGATAGAAGGCCTGAAGGTCCGGGTTCTGTTGATCGACGGTGGGATCACCAGTCCAGCCGAAAACGCTGAACGGAAGCAGGCCGGAAGAAAACCAGGTATCAAGGACATCGGTCTCCTGACGAATGTCGGTGATGCCGCAGCCAGGGCAGGCGGGTTGGGTCTCGCGGGTGACAATGACCTTTCCACAAGCATCGCAGTACCAGGCCGGGATGCGATGGCCCCACCAGAGCTGGCGGGAGATACACCAGTCGTGGATGTTGCGCATCCACTCGTCATATGTCCGTCTGTAGTTCTCAGGCGTGAAGTGAATGTGGCCTTCATCGACTGCCTGAATGGCCTTTTCAGCAAGCGGCTGAATCTTGAGGAACCATTGCTTCGAGAGACGCGGCTCGATGATGACGCCGGAGCGCTGTGAGGTTGCAAGGGTGAGTGTGTGATCCTTGACCTCGACGAGCAGGCCAAGGTGATCGAGATCCTTGACGATCTGCTCGCGCGCGGCAAAGCGATCAAGCCCGTGGTAGGGCGAGCCCGGCAGGTGAATGTGTCCGGTCTCATCCATGACAGTCGGCCGCGGAAGACCGTGGCGCTCGCCAAGTGCGAAGTCATTCGGATCGTGCGCGGGCGTCACTTTTACGGCGCCGGTACCGAACTCGGGCCTGGCCCAATCGTCGGCGAGTATCGGGATCTGGCGGTCAGAGCTCTCTTCTGCCGCGGAAAGCGGAACAGTGACCAGTTTTCCGACGAGCTTGGCATAGCGCTCGTCAGACGGATTGACGGCAACTGCGACGTCGCCGAGCAAGGTCTCCGGCCGCGTCGTCGCGATAACGATGGAGTTCGTACCATCCGCGAGCGGGCCATCGAGGAGCCGGTAGCGGATGCTGTACAGCTTGCCCAGACGCTCCTCGTGGTTGACCTCGAGATCGGAGACGGCGGTCCGCTGCGCGGGATCCCAGTTGACGATGCGCTCACCACGATAGATCAGGCCTTGCTCGTAGAGCCGGACGAAGGCCTCGCGTACTGCCACCGAGAGCCGGTCGTCCATGGTGAAGTATTCGCGGGACCAGTCGACGGAGGCGCCCAGCCGCTTCATCTGATCGAGAATCGCGTTGCCATATGTCGTCTTCCATTGCCACACGCGTTCGGTGAACCGCTCGCGGCCGATCTGCTCTCGAGAGCTGCCCTCGCCGAGCAACTGACGCTCAACCATGAGCTGCGTGGCGATGCCGGCGTGATCGGTCCCGGGCACCCACAATGAGATCTCACCGCGCATGCGATGCCAGCGACCGAGAATGTCCATCTCGGTCTGATTGAGCATGTGCCCCATGTGCAGGCGACCTGTTACATTCGGCGGCGGCAGCAGCTGTGTAAACCTGCCGGTCGGATCCTGCGTACCTGGCGGAGTCGGCACGTCAAAGAGCTTCTCGGCGACCCAGAACTGGGCCCACCGATCCTCAATCTCAGCGGGTTCGTAGGCTTTCGGCAGGTCTCGGCTCATGAGCTTTAAGCGTAGCATTTGGCACAGCGCGGCTACCCTCGTGCCGCGAGGAGCGTCAAGCTGAGAAGTCGTGCCGGGCCCGGTACTACACCACGACAAACAGGATGCCAGGAGACAAGGATGCAGCTCTGTGTGCCAAGAAGGAGTGGAGGTCTGCAAAGAACGGGCTGGTGGCTGGCTGCGTTTGTGGCTTTCGTGTCGCTCGCCGTGCCGGTGCGTGGGCACGCGTACGCCCGGCAAGAGAAGAACGGTGACGATCGCGTCGGCGTCTTCTCTACGATCGTCATCTCGGAGGAGCGTCCCGCCGCGGATGTGGTCTGTGCCTTCTGCTCGGTGCGGGTGGAGGGCGATGTGCATGGCGACCTTGCCGTGCTCTTCAGTACGGTGACGGTCTCGGAAGGTCGAACGATCTCAGGCGATGTCGCCACGCTCTTCTCAACCTTGGTCTTAGGCGAGGGCGCGCGGATCGATGGGGATCTGGCGACGCTCTTTGGCACGGCAAGCCTGGCGGAGAGCGCGCATGTAGGCGGGGACCGCGCCGTGCTGGCAAGCGGTCTGGGCTTCGCGGTCATTCTGGCGCCGCTGCTGATCCTTGTAGGGACGATCTGGCTGCTGGTATGGGTGGTGCGGCGGGTCGCAGCCTAAGCACGCGGCAGAGCGAGGGAACCGGCGGCGCATGCAGCGCGTATGGAGCAGGTATCGGAACGCGACAGGGCGCTGCGTGCGAAAAAGAGAAGGAGATCGGCTTGCGAGTGATGCCTCGACCCCTGCGCATGGGTGCTGCTGTCGTGCTGCTGAGTGCTGTGCCCGGGATGCGGGCACTCGGGCAGACAGGTGGGGAGCCGAAGAGCGGGCAGGAGCCGGCGGCGGCGGTGGATCGTGCGTACTTCAACCAGGACCTGTTTGTGCCGAAGGGACAGGTGATCCACAACGCGACCTGCGTCTTCTGTTCGGTGCAGGTGGAAGGCGATGTGACGGGGCGGGTGGTGGTGCTGTTCGGCAACCTGAGTGTGAACGGCGAGATCCAGGGGACGACGGTAGTGATGGGCGGGAACGCGGTGTTTGATGGGCAGGCGCGGGTACTGCGGTCGACCGTCGTGCTGTTCGGCAACCTGGTGTACGAGACGGACGAGGTGCTGACGGGGAGCGCGTATGTGCTGGGCGGGCACTCGTCGAGCTATGCTGCGCGGGGAAGCCTGCGGCGGCGGCTGGCGCTCGGACCGAGGCTGGTCTCGACGCTGGCGCTGCTTGGGTTTCTGCTGATCTTTCTCGTCGCGTATGGGGTCCGGCAGCGGCGGCACTCGTAGGCTGGCGGGCTGACGGGGCGCTGCCCGGGGTGAGGTGGTGCACTAGGCCACACCCCCGGTACGCTTCTTGCTCAAAATATTCAATCCATGTGTGTTAGGTCTGGACCACACTATGGGACGACTCGTCCCGGGGGACGGGGATGGCGCTGGGACGGACACCCTCGCAGAACGAGCGTAAGCGTACGGCGTGGGTGATTGCGCCATGGCTGCCGCGAAGATGGCCGGGACCAAGCGGGTGGCGCGATCAACCAGCGGCGGAGTCTCCTTTGGCACCGGGGAGCCGCTTCATGAGCAGGTCGATCTGGCCGGCGTGGTGGGAGATGTGCTCGCAGACGTGGAACCACTTACAGAAGTTGTTGGTGGGACCCCAGGGCCAGTCCTTATCAACGGTCATTAACCAGGCGTCATCGCGCTTGCGGAAACCGGCGAGCGAGTCTTCGCGGACTTCGCGGAGGGTGTCGATATAGAAGACGAGGGGGTGGCCCTTGATATCGCGGCGGCCGGCTTCGCCCAGGTCCATGGCAGAGGCCCATTTGGATTTCCAGGTGGGATCGGCTTTGAGCTGGTCTTCGGAGAGACTGTCGAAGGTGAGGCGCTGGTAGAGGACCTCGGTGGCGGCAAGGTGGAGCAGAAGGGCACCGATGGTGTTCGCGTTCTTGTCGAAGAGGACGTCGAGGTCGGGCTCCGTGAGTTTGCGCGTCGGGCCGAGGACGGCGAACTCCATCCAGGTAAGCATGGAGACGACCGTGCCGATCTGCGGGGTGTAGCCGGACTTGGGGCCGAGGAGGTTGATGGTGGACCGGTCGTACGTCAGGTTCAGGGCGGGCAATGGTGGGCGCCTGGGCGGTGATGATGGCGGCGAAGCGGGCTGCTGAGCGGTCTGTTGCGCGACGAGGGGAAGATGAAGCGCGGCGAGGGTAGAGGTCGCCAGAAAGGCACGGCGCGACGGGGCGGCAGGCATGGCAGGCATGCGGAGGATCTCCTGATGTGTGTGGGCCCGGTGAGGAGAGGGTACACGCGGAGGTTGGGGTTGCGCCACAGGATTTTGCGGAATGCTTTGCGTGGAGAGCGAGAGGGTGTGGCGACGGGAGGGAGCGCCGGCCGGGACGTGGGAGAGTTTCTGGATTTCGCTGCCGCGAACATGGCACCCCTTCGTCACGATGAAGCTGTATCGAAGATGGGGCACCCCGTGTTGTGGCTCGATCAGACCTAGACCACCCGCCACCCAGTGTAGTGGCTCGATGGAGACCTGGGCCACCCGCCACTCGGTGTTATGGCTCGATTGAGACCTAAGTCACCCGCCTAGGGTCGTGCGACGATGATTCATGAGCGGTCCAGCGTTGGAGGCTGTTGAGCGCCCGCTTACCTCGCGTGAGCGTGAGCTGGTTCTATGGCTGATCGAGCACGGCGAGTACGCTGATCCGGAACGTCTGAAGTCACAGCTTCCATCGCTCAGCGTTCGGGAACGGTGTACGTGTGGCTGCCCGACCGTGTATTTTGCCGTTGATGGCGTGCCGGTACCTCGAAAGGGAGAGCGCCTTGTCAGCGACTATCTTGCGCTGGTCGAGGGCGCTGACGTAGGTGTCATGCTTTTTGAGACTGATGGGCTGCTGAGTTCGCTTGAGGTCTACTCGTGCGCAGGTAGTAGCGAGCCGTTTGGTCTTCCCGAGATCAACAGCATCCATCCCTAACCCGCCTGAGCGTCACGCCTCATCTTAGTGGCGATGAAGCTGTGACGAAGATGGGGCACCCGGTGTTGTGGCTTGAGGAGCGCGCGGATAAAGGGGACGGCCTGTATACGCCGTCCTCATCCTCTTTTCCATGCTAGCAGATCAAGGAGCGCTAGCTGTGGTTGATGACGTACGCGAACATCTATTAGCAACGATCAAACACTTGAGCCTTAAGCGGGCCATGATGCTTGTGGAACTGCAGCAAATTGAAGAGGTCCTTAAAGCTCTTGCCCGAGAAGAGGAGGCAATCCCGCGGACTCAGCGGATCGTCTTCCCCAATCCCATGAAGGATGGGGAATACGCGGGTATTTCCGTCCGCTGGGCCATCCTGTTTTTCTTGGCCGACCACGCTACGGGTGCGCAGCCGCTAGGGTCAATTGCCGATGCGTTGCGGGCAGGTGGAAGTACGACCAAAGCCCAGAGTTTCAATTCGAACGTAAGCGCAGTCCTCAGTCAGATGGTGACGAAGGGCGAGCTTGTAAAGCATGAAGACGGCTTCCAACTTACGGATCATGGAAAGGCTGTCTGGCACAGCATAAAGAACAGTGAGAAGTTTCTTCATCGTGATCAGGTTGGAGAGGCTGAGGAAGCCCAGTGACACTCAACCCCAACCCCCCTCAACGTCCTGATTGCTGTTCATTTGACAGCATGGCGTCCATGCACGCTGAGTTTGAGCGCCTCCGTTCAGAATGCAGTGGAGCTATCAACTCGTCGTGCGGGCATAAGATTCTGATATTTGACCACCATATCTTTCATCTCGCTTCAATCTCTCGACCGGGAGTTAGCCAGCTCTCCATGCCGGGAGAGCGAGCAGGTATTTTACGAACCGTCCAGGGGTATGGCGAATACGTGGTACATCATGAGGGGTCACGCGCAAGGAATCTCCCTTCTGCTTTTCAGACGATGAGCTTTCCTGATGAGGTGTGGTTAGGTAACCCGAAGGTGGCGACCGCCAAGTGGGTATACATCAAGCAATTCGACAGTAAATCGTATGCTTACACGGTTGCTCTGATTGGAGAGCGTCCAGAGGAGAATGGAATCATTGTTCCGTTCAGCAGCTTTCCCTGCAGGAAGAGAGACTTGCGCAAGTGGAGGCAAGGGGAACTCCAATTCAAACAGGAAAGGCCACCCGAAGGTGACCAATCCTGAGTACGCTGCGGGGATTACACCCGCATTCTTTTCACTATGATCCTTCATGCCGGGGTATTACGCAAGCACAAAGTTTGTAAATTGGCTATAACACTCTTGCACTAACGTCGTATAACTACTCACACTAAAGTGCTACAGCGAACCTCGTAAGGTTTTAGAAGACGGTCTCTTACCTTCCGAGTGAAGGTAAGAGACATTCCTAGTCATATACAAGCGTTGAGATTGAATGCTGCTATAAAGAGCGGGCGCTCAGAATTCCAAAAACGGAGCTACTGCAGTAACGTTCCGTTTTCGGGTTGGGTTTTGGGGTCTTCGGGGGAGATGGTGACGGCGGCGGCGATCTTGTCGTCGGTGTCGAGGTTGAGGAGTTTGACGCCGGAGGTGGAGCGGCCGGCGGAGCGGATGGTTTTGGTGTCGATACGGATGATCTTGCCGAACTGCGAGATGAGCATCATTTCGGTGGTGTCGTCGACGAGCTGGATGGAGGCGACCTTGCCGATTTTGGGGGTGGTCTTCATGTTGATGACGCCCTTGCCGCCGCGGGACTGGAGGCGGTAGCGGTCGCAGTCGGTGCGCTTGCCGAAGCCGTTTTCGGAGACGGTGAGGATGAGGCAGGGGGTGAGGCCGAGCTGGGCGTCGAGTTTCTCGAGGCGGGCGAGTTTTTCGGGGTCGATGACGAGGTCGGAGCCGAGGGTTTCCTGGCCGTCTGGGGCGCTGGGGGAGTTGGTGAAGCTGGCTTTGGTGGTGCTGGGCGTTCCCGGTAGAGAAGCAGATCCCGATCCTGCGGCTCGGGATGACAACAAAGAGGCGTTCCCGGATGACGAGGAAGAGGCGTTTCCGGATGACAGTGAGGGGGCGTTCCCGGATGACAGGGAGGAGGCGTCGCGCGATGACAGTGAGGCGTCGCGGGATGCCGAGGGAGAGGCGTTGCTGCCGGATGACAACGAGGCGTTGCTGCCGGATGACAACGAGGCGTTGCTGCCGGACGCCGACAACGAGGCGTTAGGGGGTGTGGTGTCGGGGAGGGTGAAGCCGGCTTCGTCGATGGCGGCTTCGACCTGGTCGATGAGGCCTTTCTCGCGGGCGCGTTCGAGGCGCTGGCGGTTGCGGGCTTCGTTGCCCGGGGTCACGGCGGCGCCGACGACATAGTCTCCCTTGCGGAGGGAGATGCCGCGGTTGCCGGTGGCGGGCCGGCCCATGGCGCGGAGATCGGTCTCGTTGAAGCGGATGGCGAGGCCATCGCGGGTGGCGAGGAAGATGACCTGCTGGCCGTCGGTGATCTTGGCGGTGATGAGCTCGTCGTCCTTGTCGATGTTGATGGAGATGATGCCGCGGGCCATGACGTTTGAGAAGTCCCGGAGGGGGGTCTTCTTGACCGTGCCGTTGCGGGTGGCGAAGAGGACGAAGTGGTTGTCGCTTGAGAGATCGCGGACGGGGAGGATGGTGACGACTTTTTCGCCCGGCTGGAGGGCGACGAGCGAGGCCATGGCTTTGCCTTTGCCGGCGGCAGAGATGTCGGGGATCTCGTAGACCTTGAGCCAGTAGACGCGGCCGGTGTTGGTGAAGCAGAGCAGATAGGCGTGGGTGGAATTGATGATGAGCTGGGCGACGAAGTCCTCGTCGCGTGTCTTCATGCCGAGGCGACCGGTGCCGCCGCGGCGCTGCTGGCGGTAGATGGAGATGGGGGTGCGCTTGAGGTAGCCGGTGTGGGAGACGGTGACGGCGACCTGCTCGTCGGCGATGAGGTCTTCGAGGGTGAGCTCGGTGGTCTCGTCGAGGATCTGGGTGCGGCGCTGGTCGCCGTACTTGTCGCGGATCTCTTCGAGCTCTTTGGTGATGACGCGACGGAGTTTCTTCTCGGACGCGAGGATGGACTCGAACTCGGCGATGTTGTCGCGGACCTGGGCGAGCTCTTTGAAGAGCTCGTCCATGGAGAGCTGGGTGAGGCGGTAGAGCTGCAGCTCGAGGATGGCGTCGATCTGTTTGTAGGAGAGGATCAACGTTGCGGCTGTGGCCCCGGTATTACCTGTAGACAGCTGCGCGGAGACGCTGCCGCCGGCGAGGTCGATGGCGTACTTGGCCGGGTCGAGGGTGATGCCGGCGATCTCGGTACCGCGCAGCGAAATGCGGCGGTTCGAGAAGAAGGCGAAGAGGTTCTCGCGGGCGTCGGCGCGGGAGCTGGACTGGCGGATGATCTGGATGACGCGGTCGAGGTGGTCGAGGGCGATCTGGTAGCCGAGCAGGATGTGCTCGCGGTCGCGGGCTTTCGCCAACAAGAATGCAGTGCGGCGGCGGACGACCTCGATGCGGTGATCGAGGAAGGCGTGGATGGCCCGGTCGAGGGGGAGCTCCTTGGGCTGGCCGTTATGGACGGCCAGGAAGATCATGGAGAAGCTTTCCTGCATGGCGGTGTGCTTGTAGAGCTGGTTGAGGACGATCTGGTGCTCGGCGCCGCGCTTGAGTTCGATGACGATGCGCATGCCGTCGCGGTCGGACTCATCGCGGACGTCGGAGATATCGTCGACGATCTTTTCGGTGACGAGCTCGGCGATGCGCTTGATGAGGGTGGACTTGTTGACCTGGTAGGGAATCTCGGTGGTGATGATGGCCTGGCGACCGCCGGTGATGTTTTCGATGGAGCACTTGGCGCGCATCATGAAG
Organism: Acidobacteriaceae bacterium; assembly: GCA_903642235.1. Classification (GTDB taxonomy): domain Bacteria; phylum Acidobacteriota; class Terriglobia; order Terriglobales; family Acidobacteriaceae; genus Edaphobacter. The sequence goes on from CAHJWL010000010.1 coordinate 99,132, forward strand.
CGGCCGCGGCCGGTGCGGTAGGACTGGGCGATGTTGGAGCGGCCGTAGAGGTAGCCGCCGGTGGGGAAATCGGGACCCTTCACGTGATCCAGGACCAGATCGAGGTCGGAGCGGGACTCAGCCTTGTCGCGGGTGAGGATGGCGATGCAGGCGCCGATAACCTCGGTGAGGTTGTGGGGCGGGATGTTGGTGGCCATGCCGACGGCGATGCCGGTGCCGCCGTTGATGATGAGGTTGGGCAGGCGGGAGGGGAGGACGGTGGGCTCGGAGGTGGACTCGTCGTAGTTGGGGGTGAAGTCGACGGTGTCGGAATCGATATCGGCGAGCATTTCGCCAGCGACGCGGGTGAGGCGGGACTCGGTGTAGCGCATGGCGGCGGGTGGGTCGCCGTCGACGGAGCCGAAGTTGCCCTGGCCGTCGACCATGGGGTAGCGCTGGGAGAAGTCCTGCGCGAGGCGGACCATGGTGTCGTAGATGGCGGAGTCGCCGTGGGGATGGTAGTTGCCCATGACGTGGCCGACGACCTTGGCCGACTTGGTGTATTTCTTGTTGAACTGCAGGCCCATCTCCTGCATGCCGTAGAGGATACGGCGATGGACGGGCTTGAGGCCGTCGCGGACATCGGGCAGGGCGCGGCCGATGATGACGCTCATCGAGTAATCGAGATACGACCGGCGCATCTCGTCCTCGATGTTGATCGGGATGAGATTGAGGGCGCCGGGGCCGGTCATGGTGGAACCGGGGCCGTCACCGCCGGGCGGGGTGCCTGCGGGCGGGGGAACGTTTCCAGAGGCGTCTTGCGGGGAGGGAGGGTCGAGCGGGAGGTCGTTTTGATCGTCTGCCATAGCTATCTTTATTATAGTTGCTTCTTAACAGATGTTCCGGAAAGGAATAGACCCTTTCTGATGAACGGTTTGAGCGGACCGGAGCAGACCTGACCGACTTCACTTTTGATATCTGCTGGTGCCGGCAGAGGTTCGGACGAGCGTCCGGCTCCGTTGCCTGCCGGTCTGCTGCCCTTCCGTCTGTTGACCTTCCATCTGACGCCGGAGGCCCTGTCGTATCCGGCTCATGCGGCCAGCACACGAAGTCTGAGGGAGGAGCGCGACGCTTGTCGGCGAGGCAGGCGGCGAAGGCGTATGGTCGAAGGGGTGAGGCTGTGCTGTGTTCCCTGCTTGATCGGCGCGGCCCGCGGAGGTGGATCCTGTGCCGAACGTGACAAAGCAAAACCGGGCGTTTGAGATGCCGCGGCTGCTCGGAACGAAACGGACGTGTCCGCTCTGTACAGGCGGATCGTTCCGAAAGGCAGAGGGCGGGCTGATGGATGCGCCGATGCGACTGCTGGGGATGCAGGCAGTGCGCTGCGTCAACTGCTGGCGGCGGTACTACTGCCGTGGCGGTGTTGCGGTGGGTGAATAGGCCAGGTATGAACGATGGCGCAATGAACTATGTCACGCTGCGCCAGGGTGTGGAAGCGGTGCGCGACCCGGAGAATGCCCCGGCGGTCAGCATGAGCGTGTATCTGGTTGCCCTTGGCGAGGAAGAGCGGTTTCGGCGGATCAGCATCTACCAGGAGCGTGGGGCGACGCGCGATGCAGTGCGGCTGCTGTATATGAACCGTGAGGCGCTGGCGGTATGGCGGGCCATGGGGCGGCCGGGCGAGGCGATCGGCGAGCGGCACAGGCCACCGCGGACGGCGCTGCTGAGCTTTGGAGTGCCCTTCTCGGAGTAGAGCTCGCGGCCATGACGGATCAAGGGCAACAATGCATTCGCGTGTCTGCGGACGTTGGGAGAGCGCTCTCTCCGGGGCAGGGCGTACCGCATCTGAGAGAACAGGCAGCGCCTGAGGCGTTGCCGGCAGACAAGGAGAGAGTGGAATGGCAAATCAACTGGCAGTGGTAACGGGCGCTTCCATGGGGATCGGATACAACCTGGCGAAGGTCTTCGCGGAGAACGGCTTTGATCTGGTTCTCGGGTCGGAGCCGGAGGGTCTGAGCAAGGTGGAGATTGATCTGCGGGCGCTGGGCGTACAGGTCAAGGCGGTGGCGGTGGATCTTTCGAAGTATGACGAGGTCCTGCGGTTCTGGAGCGAGGTGGAGGCTGTGGGCCGGCCGGTCGATGCGATCGCGATCAACGCGGGGATCGGTTCGGGCGGCCTGTTTGCGGAGACGGATCTGGATGTTGAGATCAGGCTGGTGCGCACGAATGTGGAAGGAACGATGCACCTGGCGAAGCACGCGGTGAAGCATATGGTGCCGCGGGGCGCAGGGCGCATTCTGATTACGGCATCGATCATCAGCGAGATGGTTGCGCCACGGGAGCTGGTGTATGCGGCCTCAAAGTCGTTTGATCTGGCGTTTGCGAAGGGGCTGCGGGCGGAACTGAAGGATACCGGCGTTACGGTGACGGCGCTGCAGCCGGGGCCGACCGACACGCACTTCTTCGATCGCGAGGGGCTAAGCGACACGGATGCCGGCACCAAGGGCAAGAAGGGCAATGATCCGTACGATGTGGCGAAGCAGGGCTTCAAGGCGCTGATGGAGGGCGACGATCATGTGTACGCGGCCAGCCTGTCGACCAAGCTGCAAGGCGCGCTGATGGGCCTGGTGCCGGACGCGCTGCAGGCAAAGCTGCATGACGATATGACGAAGCCGCTTGAGGAAAAGTAGGCGGTTGTGAAGGTAAGAAGAGAGGCGCCCGATGGGCGCCTCTTCTCTGCGTGATATATCAGGCTAGAAGACGAATTTACCCCAGAGGATGAGTGATCGGCCGACCGGCGCTGGAAGGTTCTGCCCACTCGGGTTGGTAGCAACACGGGCGTTAGAGCGATTTAGAAAACTGTTGCTGCCGACATCCTTCACGTTGGTGTCGAGGATGCCAACATCATTGTGATTTGCGATGTTTTGAGCTTCCGCGCGAAGGACAAAACGACCACGATCAAGGTGCAGATAGGACGCCCCTATACCCTTTTCCACAGCGATATTCGTGGTGATTGTTCCGGGATTCGAGAAACTATTGCGACCGATCTCTTGGTGTAGATTTTGGTTAAAGGGCTGGTAGGGAATAAGCCAGTGGACAGCATCCGGTGAAACCTGCGTTAATCCTCCATCTCCGTTGATAGCTCGGGCTACATCATAGTACGTACCAGGTATGGCGCCTGTTGATGGGTCGAGATTGCCTCCATCGATGGCTGCGGTGGCGAGAGGAGCACGGCGATTGCCTAGGAGAGGCCTGTCATTCGTTGTACTGCCGTCTCCATTCGTATCGATACCGCTGTTGGTGAAGGTACTGTAGCTGCCACTTTGAAGCTGCTCAATACCCGAGAGCGTCCAATGGCGCGTCAGAATGCCTAGTCCGGCATCGGCGAAGCCGTTAGAGGCATGTAGGCCGATTGGTGCCCAGACCGCGGTGACGGAGAAGAAGTGGCGATGATCGTAGGCTGACGGTCCCCATTCTTGTGCGAATCCGTTTGGACCGAGATCAGCCTGGTAGGAAGTGGCGGCAGCACCGGTGGTAAAGATCTCCGAGCTATTGTCGAGATTCTTAGAAAAGACGTAGTTTGAATTGATTTGCAGACCGTGAAGGAAGTTATGGGTGAACTCAACCTGAGCGGCGTTGTAGCTGGACGAGGCAAAGTTACCGCGCGCGTTGATGACACCCCGAGTCGGGTCAAGCCGGGTTTCGCTTCCATCAGGAGCAAAGTAGTTGTACTGCTTGTTTGAGTACAGTTTTTTGCCAAGAGAACCGATATATCGCACCGCGAGCAAATTAGAGCCTGGCAGTTGATGTTCCATGCCGAGATTGAATTGATAGGTCAGCGGGTTGACCATATTGTTGACAACACCGCTGGAGAGGGCAGACGTTGCGCGCAGGACCGGTGTGATGGTTGCGATGAGGCCACTGGCGTTTGCCAGCCCGTTCGGAGCCGTAGACGTTTGAAGGCCAGCCACAGAGTTTGGTGCAGCTTGAGCGGAGTTGACGACGTAGTTGGAAAAGGCACTGTCGTAAAAGAGACCAAACCCGCCACGGATGACCGTCTTACCGCCGCCAAAAATTCCTTCCCGATGAGGAGAATAGGCGAAGCCGATTCGGGGTGCGATGTTGTTGGTATCGTTATGAACTTTCAGAACTGTATCAATGGCCTGGTAGGGGTTCGTGGGGTCGATTGCTGGATATTTGAGCGAGTTTTGAGGATTTGTCAGGTAATCATAGCGAATACCGAGATTAAGTGTTAGATCCGGATTTACTTTTACGTCATCCTGAGCAAAGACGCCGCTGCGCCAACCGTGGGGATCAATGCGGGTGCTGCCAAAGGTTTTGGTGGCTGTGCCAGAAGACCCAAGCTGGTTCTGAAGGAAGTTTCCGAGAGCACTTACGCCCGTTCCGCCAGCTGCGAAGGTGAGTGTTCCTTTGGCGTTCTGGGAGACGACATCCGTCTCGATCTGGCGTCCGATATCAAAACCAACACGCAACGTCTGACGACCCTTGGTGATCGATACAGTGTCTTGTACCTGATAGAGCTCTTCACTTCGGCCCTGAGGAAAGTTCTGTTCGGGTCCGATGGCTGAATCTCCGAATGCATCCTGACCGATGTTATCGATGTAAATACTTGGCAGAGCATAGAGCGGGTTAGCAAGGGTCGATGCTATCGGAGCAAAGGCAAAGCCCAGCCGGGTCTCGGAGCCGCGAAGCTCATTGACAATCTTTGTGCTGAAAACATGAGTCCAGGTTCCAGCACCTAGCTCGCTAGGGCCACCCACAGCGGTGTCAAAGCCGGGTAGAGCGTAACCATTGTTTCCAAAATCCGGGCTGTTGTTTGTTCGATCGTGGAGATAGCGGAAGGAAAAGTTATCCTGCTGACGAGGGGTGAAGTCGACGCGGTACATCCATTGAGTGTCGGTGTTATTGGCTGCGGCATTTGGGCGCTGAAAGAAGCCAGTAGTGACGACGCAACCAGAGGGGCAAACATTTTGAGTACCGACATTGGCGTTTGTCACGACACCCGCAGAGCTGTTCTGGGTGAACTGCGTGAGATATGCTCCTCCGCTGAGATATTGCTCAAGGAGAATGGCCTGGGAATTGCCGGCTTTGGCGATAGCATCTATCTGGGCATAGCCGGCAGCGTCTGGAAGTTCCAGCTGTGCCGCTGTCTGGCTGCCGTAGAAACGGGAGATAAAAAGGCCGCCGAAGGCAAAGAGCTTATCTTTGAGGATCGGGCCTCCAAGGGTGAAGCCGTATTGATGCTGATCGTAGCGCCCCTTCGTAAAGCCATCAAGCTGGCGGCTCTTGCCATCTACGGCATTGAGACCTGAGCCGTTATAACGCTCGTACCCGGTGCCGTGAAACTGGTTGGTACCCGCTTTCGTGATGAGATTTACAACAGCACCTCCGGCACGCCCGTACTCGGCAGACGCGTTGTTCGTAATGACGGTTTCGTCCTGGAAGATGTCAGGGATCTGTGGTGTGAAGGCCTGACCACCAATGCCTACATCGTTGATCTCCTGTCCGTCCATTAAGAAGTTATTCGCGCGAGGACGAGCACCGTTTACTTCGATATTGATTCCTTCGCTGAAGCCACTGTTCTGGCTGACGGTTTGCACGCCGGGAACAGTAAGAGCGAGTTCGACAGGATTGAGCGAGAAGATGGGGAGCTCTTCAAGCTGCCGGGTGCCGATAACACCGGCGAGCTGGCCATTTTCTGTGTTGATTCCGGAGTTTTGTGCTTCAACGGTGACGGTTTCGGTCGCTGCGCCCGTGGTGAAGGCGATGTCGGCACTGGTTACGATCGACGGATTGACGACGATGTTGTCAAGCTGGCTGGTGGCGAAGCCGCCCTGGGTAGCGGTGATGGAGTAGCGGCCGGGCTGAAGCGCATCGAGGCGATAGGCACCATCTGATTGAGAGTTCGTAGTGCGGCTCTCGTGAGTGTCGAGGTTGGTTGCCGTGATTTTGGCACCTGCGATGACCGCGCCGGTGGCATCGCGAGCGACTCCGGCAAGGATTCCTTTGCTGGTTTGCGCGAAGAGGGACCCGGAGGCGAGAAGGACGGTAGTAGCAGCGAGACGGCGGAAGTGCAGAGGACTCATACTTGGACGATCTCCGGAATGCAGCTGTGACTTAAACAACGCAGGGCATACATGAAGGCTGGATGAATATGTATCTTCCATGCACGTGTGTCTCCAAACCTCAGCAGGGAGCGCTGTACTCCATCGACGGCTCTTAGCTCCAACTAACTGAATGTAGCTATGAGAATCTGGAGGTCGTGTAGAGCTCTCTGTGGCTTTTCAGAATTATGGAAACCCAGAGTCAACCTGGCGAGAGGCATGGATCGGCGACACAGGTACATACGCCAGTTCATCGAGAGCACTATCGGGCTGACCACTTTCTGCTGCAGAAAGGAATCACTGAACATCGAGAGTGAGATTTGCGCTGGTGGCGGAGCCGGTGGACGGGGTGATGGTGAGAGGGATGGTGTAGGTGCCGCGGGGTGTGTTGTGGTCCGTACCGCCGCAGCCGGTAAGGCCGAGCAGAGGGGAGAGGGAGAGGGTGGCGGCGAGGAGCAGGAGGCCCGGGTGGAGGCGGCGGGCTCGGCGGCGGGCTGCGGCGAGTGTGAACAGGCTGAGAGCGGTGAAGATGCCGGCGGCGAGCCCCCGGGCGGAGAGCGAGGGGGGCAGGATGCTGGCCGGTACGGCGAGTCCCTTCCCGTCGGTCGCGATGGTGATGGCGAAGTCGGTTGGGGCGGAGAAGGTTCGGGGTGGGGTGGAGCCGGTGCTGCAGGCCGCGTTGGCTGGGAGCGTGCCGCAGGTGATGGTCACGGAGCCGTTGAAGCCGCCGGCTGGGGTTACGGTAAGGGTGGATGTGGCCGTGCTGCCGGCGGTGACGGTGACGCTGGCAGGAGAGAGGGCCGCGGTGATGCTGGGGGTGGGAGGTGGTGGAGCGACAAGCGCGGCGGCCGCGACGGCGAGAAGATGATGGACGGCGGTGGTGGGGTGGAGATCGTCCCAGAAGAAGAAGCGGTCGGGGTTGACGGTGAGATCGCCCTGGGACTTGCCGGTAACGTTGAGGAGGGCGTTGGCGGCGGGTGCGGCGATGACGCTTGAGAAGAGGGAGTAGACGTCGAAGGGCTTGAGGTTGAGGGTCTTGCCTGCGTTTGCAGAGGGGAGAGCGGCAATGCCGGCGGCCAAGCTGGCGTTGAAGGCCTGCGCGCCGGCCGTGACAGTGGGCGCGTTCGCGGTGGTGTTGAAGCGAGGGATGCTACCGAGCGGCGGAAGATTGGCGATGAGGAGATCGGTTGCGCCTGCGGTGATGAGGCGCTGGATGGCGGTCAGTTCGGCGGCAGCGGCAGCGGTGATGGCATCGGTGGAGGTGGCGTTGAGGACGTCATTGGCTCCACCCCAGACGACGACGAGAGTGTTTGCAGGCACGGTGGGGTGAGCCGTGAGGTAGTCGGTGACCTGCTGGCCTACGTTCTCGACGTTGACGGAGACATTTGCGGCGAGATTAAGAGCGCTGGTCCCGGTGCCGGTAAAGGCGAAGCCGTAGGCGTAGTTGGTGCCGCCGTCGAGCGAGGCCGTGACGGCGGGTTTGGCGGGAAAGGTGGCGGCAAGCTGCTCGATCCACACGCCACTGTAGAGTGTGGCGGCGGGCACGGTATCCGTGCCGTCGGTGAAGCGGCCGTCGGTGTAGCCGAAGAGCGGCCCTGGAACGCGGGCGCTGAACTGGCTCTGTGTGAGGTGAGCGTCGTTGCCGGTGTCAGAGAGTGAGTCGCCGAAGACAACGATCGAGGTGTAGGTCTGGCTGCGAACGAAGGGTGCACACACGAACAGGAGAAGAGGCAGAAGGCACGCGGGGCGGGTCGGCATGGGGAGGATCTCCTGATGCTGAGCCGGGAAGCGCGGAACGTCTCAGCGAGGAGAGGCTATCACGGCGTGAGAGGGCCTGACGGCTGTGGGAGCGAAAGGCTCTGCACAGCTTCAGCTTCGGGGTGCATCTATCGAGGAGAAAGCGCGGCGATGGCCGGGTGTCGGCAGAGATCGCGCGGAGGGATGACGATGAGATGGACGAAAAGAGTCGTCTGCGCGACGGCGCTGGTGGTGGCGACGGCCGCCGCTCCGGCCATGGCGCAGCGTCGCGATGATCGCGACAGAGGCTACTACAACGGGATGCGGCAGGGATCGCGCGGCGGCTATAACGATCAGTACGACCATCGGCGGTACGACAGCCGGAACGAGTATGACCGGACGCATGGCGGGATCGGACCGGGACGCGGAGCACTCATTGGCGGTGCGGGTGGCGCGGCTCTGGGTGCGATCTTCGGCGGTGGAATGAAGGGGGCCTTGATTGGTGGTGGCGCCGGTGCGGGCGTGGGTGCGATTGCCGGCAAGGTGCACCAGGACAACAAGCGGAACGACTGGCGCGACTACCGGAACGGCCGATAAGCGATCGGGATGTTTTCTTCAAACGACGACACACAGTGAAAGGACGAAAGATGATGAACTTTGTGAGGCGAATGGCAGTGTCCGGTGCAATGGTGATCACGTTTGGTATGTCGGTACTGGCACAGGGGCAGACGGCACCCGTGAGAGATGACGCGGCGGTGACCTTAAAGGGTGCACCCGGGACCGCGCCTCATAGCTGGACGACGGAACAGCTGGTGACGAGCACTGTGCACGACGCATGGATGCTGAGTGGGCGTAACGAGGATCAGTTCTTCGAGATGGTGAAGGAGCTGGCCGCGATGAGCGCGCAGAAGCGTGGGCTGATGCTTCCCGAGACAGACGCGGCGGGCAGGAAGGCGGGCGAGATGATCAAGAAGCAGGCGCGCAAGGATCCGGACCAGCTGCTCTATGCGGTGGTGGATCGATCCGTGGTGAAGACCGGAACAAAGACGCCGGCAACCACGGCGAAGTAGCTGGTTCTCTCTTCGGTTTAGCTAGGGAAGATCAGGCGGACGGCGGGCCTCCTTAAGGCTGAAGCAAGGTTGCCGGTTATGGCGTGACGACGAGATGGAGCGTGGTGGAGTGCTCTACGCCGCTCGACCGTGCGTGGCCGGTGATGATGACGGTGTACGTGCCGGGAGCGACGTGGGGTGGGTAGAGGCCGCTGCAGCCCGAGAGAGCAAGGGACGCGGCAGAGAGGAAGAGAAGGGTGAGCAGATTTAGCAGGGCGGTCGATCTGGAGCGTGGCTGCCCGCGGCGGCGGAGACTGCTGAGCGCGGCGAGCAGAGTGGTGGGAAGGGAGAGTGCAAGGATGGCTGTGAGGGTGCTGGTCGATCCGGGACTGCCGGGTAAGGGAGTTCCGGGTAGGGGAGCGCCGGATGAGGGAGCGCTACGGGCGTAGTTGAGAAGAGCGTCGGTATCGAGGGTGAGTGTTCCGGCGGAGGTGGTGGCGGCAGTGAGATCCTGCGTTGCGGGGGAGAAGGCGCAGTGGGCGTCGGCCGGAAGATTGCCGCAGGAGAGATCGATGAGGTCGGCGAGTGCACCGGTGGTCGTGACGGTGATGTTCGTGGTGGCGTGGTGGGTGGTCGGGATGGTGAGGGTCGGGTCTTTGATGGAGAGGACGAAGTCGCTGGGAAGAACGGTGACGGTGGTGGTGGCTGAGGAGCCAAGAAGGCTGCTGTTGCCGGAGAAGACGGCGGTCAGGGTGTGGGGGCCGACGGAGCCGGGGGCGTAGGAGAAGCTTTGTGCGGCCGCGATCGAGGTGGTGCCGAGTGCGGTGCTGCCTTCAAGGAAGGTGATGGTGCCGGTGAGTGCGGCGGCGGGGATGCCGGGCGCAGTCAGGGCCGCAGTGAGAGTGATGGCGGTGTGCTGGTAGGCGGGGTTGGGGTTTGCAGAGAGGGTGAGGGCGGTTGCGGCGGGGGCGACGGTAAGCGCGGCGGCGGCGGAGGTACTCCGGTCAGCGAGGGCGCTGCCGTTGAAGGTGGCACTCAGGCTGTAGAGACCGGCGGCGGGGTTGAGAGTCAGGGTGGCGCTGCCGGCGGCATTTACGGGGACTGTGCCGAGGAGAACGGTGCCGGCAGGGCTCGTCGCAAAGAAACTGGCCGTGACTGGCGTGCAGGCGGGCGTGCAGTTTGGCGTGAAGACCGGTGCTGCCGTAGTGCTCGCGGTGATGTGTGCCGCAAGGGTGATGGGAGCGAAGGCTATGGAGTGGGCGGGTGCGAGGAGCTGGGTAGAGGTTGGGTTGAGGAGGATGCTTTCAGAGAGGGTCGGCGAGGTGACCGGGGCGAAGAGGGTGGAGCCCGAGAAGCTGGCGGTCAGGGTATGAGGGCCGGGAGCGAGCGCAACGGTGGTGAGCATGGCCTGGGCAGTGGTCGAAAGGGGGGCGATGCCGAGGGGAAGGGCGCCGTCAAAGAAGGTGACGGTGCCGGCCAGCGATGGGGCGGTCGGCAATGAGCCGGTGGGCAGGAGGCTGGCGGTGAGGGTCACGGGCGCGGTTGCGAGGGCGGTAGGGGAGGGCGACGCGATGAGGCTGAGCCTAGCGGCCAACCCGTTGACCTGGACTGTGACGGCACTCGACGTGCTGCGGGCGGAAGCGAAGTCTGGGGTGTGAAGCGCGGCGGTGATCTGGTGGGCGCCAAGGGAAAGTGTGCTGACCGCGAGCGCGGCGGTGCCGTTCGCGCCGAGAGGGACGGTGCCGAGCGGTGTGACGCCGTCACTGAAGAGGACGGTGGCCGGGCCTCCTGGAAGGGGTGCTGCTGAGGTGACGGATGCGGTAAGAGTGACGGTCTGGCCGATGGTGACGGGGTTTGGCGTGGCGGAGATGGTGGTGAGGATGGGCGGGGCGGCAGTAATGGTCTCTGTAAGAATGCCGCTGCTGGAGAGCGAGGCCGCTGTAGCAGGAACGTAGGTGGCAGTGAGAATGTGGCTGCCTGCGTTGGAGAGAGTGACGGGAAGCGCGGCGACGCTGACGCCCGAGGCGTTCGGGGCAAGAGGGGCGGTGGCGAGCAGCGTGTTTCCTTCCGAGAGGCTGACGGAGCCGGCGGGTGCCGCGGTGCCAGCGGCGGTGCTGGTGTTGGAGACGGTCGCGGTGTAGAGGACGGCGTCCGTCGTGGAGGCGGGGTTCTTCGCGCTCGACAGGCTGGTGGCTGTCGCGTCGCCGCCGATGAGCACGGTGCGGGTGGTGCTGCCGGAGGCAAAGGCGGGATCGGGCGTGTAGGCGATGGTGATGGTGTGCAGACCTGCCGAGAGAGTGCTGAGCGAGAGGGAGGCGGCACCGACGGAGAGGGGAACAGTGCCCAGGTCGGTTGCGCCATCCGTGAAGGTGACGGAGCCGGTGGGGACAGCGGCTGCGGAGGTGACGGTTGCCGCAAGTGTGACGGTCTGGCCGAGGGCAGCCGGACTCGGTGAGATGGAGGCGGAGAGGGTGGTCGGGGCGGGGGCGGTGATCGAAACGGCAGTGCTGGCGGTGGCGGCGCTGTAGGTCGTTGTGCCGGCGTAGGTGACGGTGTAGATGTGAGTGCCGACCGTGGGTTTCGGGATGGTGTAGGTGACGAGGCCGCTGGCATCCGGCTGCAGGTTGGACAGGACGGCGCCGGCTTCAGAGAGGGTGAGGGCTCCGGGTGGAACTGGGCCGGGCTGGGTGGTGCCGCCGGCAGATATTGCGGATCCGAGATGGATGGTGAGGGTGACGGGTTGGTTGAGGACCTGGGTAGTGGGCGAGGCGGCGATGGTGAGGGTGGTGGTGGCGAGCGGTTGAGCTTCCGTGACGCGGACGTAGACGACCGTACTGGTGGAGGGACCAAAGTTTTCCGGCGGGAAGAAACTGGCCGTGAAGCTGAAGAGGCCGGGCGTGGTGAGAGGCACCTGAAGCGAGGCGGAGCCCTGATAAGGCAGGCTGACCTGACCGAGGCTGTGCCCATCCTGATAGAAGGTGATGAGGCCGCCCGGCCGGTTGTTGCCGGAGAAGGGAGAGGAGGAAGAGGTCGAGGCCGTGAGGGTGATCGTACCGGCAGCGGTTTCATACACGCTCGCGGTGAGAGCCGTCGCTGTTGAATTGAAGGAGGGGTTGCCGATCTGCTGCTCGTAGGCACCCATATCCACGTTGGCGTAGCCGATGGCGGTTGTGTCGACGACACGGGGATTGCCGCTGAAGTCCGTAGTGGAGGCATCTACGCCGAGGGCGATTACTCCGGGGGCGGAATCGGTTCCGGCGTCGATCACCGGCGAAGCGAATTGCGGATGAAGATCGGTAGAGCCGGTAAGGTGGGGGTCCACATGGAGGTTGCCATTGCTGGCGAGCGGGCTGGCCAGACCCGGGAAACAGTCCCCGATGGCGAGGCTGTTTTGAGCGTTTGTGGTGTTGTAGACGTCATTGTGATCCAGGATGAGCGGCGTGTCATTGAGGCTGGGCGATGCGGAGGCGCAGTTCAGAACGGGATGCGGTGTGGTGCCGACCAGGATGTTGTTGATGAACGCCGTGCGGGCGACAGTGCCGTCGAGGAAGATGTCGGAAGAGGAGGGTGCGGCGGGATCGGGTGAGGTGAGATTGTTGACGATCGTATTGTTGATGACGAAGGTAGTAGCGGGGTCGACGTTGGGTGGGGCGGACGGGGCAAGAAGAGAGAGGGCGCCAGCAGCGTTGTCGTAGATGAGGTTCTGGAAGACGACGTTCCGGGTGGCTTGCACAGCAACACCGAATGCATTGTTGCGGATGGTGTTGTTCTGCAGGGTGAGCGCCTGTCCGAAGGTGACCGCCTGTATGCCTATCCCTGAGCAGCGGGTGCCGTCGCCGAAGATGGTGTTGCCGCTGAGGACGGAAGGAAGGGGAGAGCCGCCGCTGGCGAGGACGGTGCTGGTGCCTGAGAGATAGATGCCGGTGGAGGGATTCGAGGCGGGTGCGGCACAGCCTGTCCCCAGGGCAGACGCGGTTGAGAGCGAGCTGTCGGTGAGGATGAGGCTGCCGTTAATGACGCCGAGGTTGATGCCGGTGTTCTTCTGGAAGATGCTGTTGGTGACCCTGGCGGCGGCATTGGCGATGAGGACGCCCGCCGGGCCTACGCTGATGGAGCCTGCGAAGGAGCCGAGCGGACTGCCGTTCTGGATGGTGAAGCCAGTGACGACGGTCTTGATTCCGTTTGTGTTCGTGATCTTGAGGACGGGTCCGAGATGACTGCCGTCGAGCGTCGTGGTGGAGGCGCCGGCGGTCGAGATGAGCGTGATCTCTTTGGCGTCGATCGTGAGGTTTACGAACCAGGTGCCGGGGCCGACCGAGACGGTGTCGCCGGTGCGGGCTGCATTGATGGCGTCCTGGATGGTGCCGTAGTCCTGCGGGACGCGGAGGGTCTGCTGGGCGTGCGCGGTGGAGAGAGTGGCGGCTGCGACGGAGCAGAGCAGAAGGATGGAACGGCAGAGGCGGACAAACGTGCTCATCAGGGTCCCGGAGTGTGACCTCTGGACGGTAACAGCGGCGCAAACGGTTGGATATGGCACTTTCCGGGTGCTTCGGGCGGGTGAGAGTGATGCTTACGATCTCTTAGCCGGGCGGCAGGATGTGAAAGACGGCGACTTCTTCCTGTGTGGACCCGAGGCGATCTGGCAGGGCATCTTCGGGGTCGAGCAGGAGCGTGGTGCGGGCGACGGGACGAAGGAAGGGGAAGCTGTGCAGCACATGGGCGGCCGGGGGATTGATATAGATCAGCCAAAGCTCGCGGGGGTGCTGGCGAAGGGAGGTCCGCAGCCGGCGGAGTACGCGCTTGAGGGCCGGGGCGAGAAAGGGGTTGTAGAGATAGAGAACGAGCGGGGTGAGCGGAAGGTCCGCGGCCGTGGCGTCAGCGTGGCGGACCTCGAGTGAATGGGTCTGCTGCCAGGGCGCCCGGAACCGGCGGAGGTTCGCCTGGGCAGTCGCGGCGAGTGCGGCGTCAAGCTCGATGCCGAGGATATGACGGAAGGGGTAGCGGGAGGCGAGCAGAAGCGCGCGGCCTTTGCCGCAGCCGAGATCGACGAAGGTGAAGCGGCTCCAGTCTGGCGGGTCTCTCTGCTGGGAACCGGCGGGTGTGCCCACAAGAGCGAGCGCGCGATCGAAGATGGATGGCGCGATGCCGTAGTAGGCGGTGTTCCAGAGCGCGGAGCTGAGGAGGCGGCGCGGCGGCGCCGCGGTTCTTGTCTCTGGCGCGGGCAGAGACTTTGAGTGCGTCCGCGGCAGGGCAGGCGAGGCGTCGCCAAGAGTGGCGCCGTGCTGGAAGCCGCTGGTATCGACCTCATAGAGCAGATCAAACGGGTGAGTCGCGGGTGGCGCCCGCCGCGGGTAGAGGTCGAAGGGCGTGGCAAGACGGTCCGTGAAGTCGTCGATCGACGAACCGCGGTGGCGGCTGATCGCGCGCGTGACGAGCAGGCCGAGACCTCTGCGGAGCCCATAACTGGCGAAGAACTGCAGAGCGAGGCGGAGGGGCTGGCGAGGCGGCAAAGGCTGGGGCATGTGATTCAGAAGAGATTGGCGAGGTGAGAGTGAGAGGGGAACGAGCGGTTTGCGCGATGTGCCGCACACCTAGCCAACAGGCGCCGCGTCCGCTGTGGAGGTGCCCGGGTACGCCCGAGGAGACGGCTCGGTGACTGCTGCCGGATCGCCTTCCAGACGGCGCAGGCGGTCTTCGAGTGAGGCGATGCGGGCCTCAAGCCGGGCGACGTCTGCGACCAGAGCCGCGAGCGGGCTGCCGGCCACATCCACGCCTCCAGGAGCGGCCGAAGTGCCAGGTTGGTCCGCGGCCTCGGCCGTGTGACTCTGGCCGCTCGCCGGTGCCACTGCCGGAGACTGGCTGCCGAGCAGATGGGCATAGCGGACCTCGCGCGAGCCGGGTTGGCGCGGGAGAACGGTGACGAGAGGGCCGGTAGTAGTGTCGCCGTCACCGGAGGGAGCGCGGTTCAGGAGACGCTCGAGCGCGGAGACGACCGAGGAGAGATCATCGAAGGAAAACAGGCGATCGGCGCGGGAGCGCAACTCGCCCGGCGTCTGCGGACCCCGGAGCAGCAGCAGGCAGAGTAGGGCGGTCTCATCGCGGCGGAGGTTGAGGACGGTGCGGGCGTGGTGCTCGTACTTGGGAACGCGAGCGCCTGCGCTGCCAAGGCCGCCGCGCGCGGGCGAGGCGAGGCCGCGATCCTCCAAAGCGTGCAGCGCCTGACGGATGTCACTCTCCACAAGATCAAGCACGGGATCACGCGACGATCGCTGGTTGGCGGCTGCCTGCAGCGCATTCAGCGAGAGCGGGTAGATATCCGGCGTGGTGATCTCTTTTTCGATCAGAGATCCGAGAACGCGGAGTTCGTGGGTGGAGAGCTGCATGGTATTCAGGGTGACACGCCGCGGCGAAGGAGGGCTACATACGCTTGATCAGGAGGGGGGTGGCGAGCGAGGGGCGATACCACAAAAGTTACACGGGATGGGCCTGCCGCGACGCACGGGTGAATGGAGGTGGGTAAAATTGGAAAAGTGAATGGGATTCGCTGATTTTGATTTGAGTGCGAGCGAACGGCTGGGGGCAGCGATGCGATTTGTGGGTCTGCGAGAGATACGAAATGTTTTCGCCGGGGCGCTGGTGGGCGCGGGGCTGTTCGCCGGGCTGTCGACGACGGCACGGGCAAATGGCATGCCGGTTGCGGGTGTGATGGGTGTGCGCGGCATGGTGGCCGCGGCGAACATGGGCCCGCTCGGCAGCAACTTTGGCGCGGCAAACCAGCGCTACATGTTGCGCCTGCACCATACGCATACCGGCGAGGACATCAGCATTGTCTACCGGATCGGTGATACCTACCTGCCGGAGGCGATTGAGAAGCTGAACTACTTCCTGCGGGATCATCGCACGCAGGATATTGCGGACTACGACCCGACAGAGTTTGATCTGCTGCATGCAGTGATGACGCGGCTGCGGCGCCCGGGCGGCGTGATCGATATTGTCTGCGGATATCGCACACCGGAGTCGAACGAATACCTTCGTACGCGCTCGGATGTGACTGGCGTGGCCGAGCACTCACAGCACATGCTGGGCAAGGCAATTGACATCCAGGTTCCGGGTGTTCGCACGCTGGCGCTGCGGAATGCGGCTCTTTCCATCGGTGCGGGCGGGGTCGGCTACTATCCAACGAGTCACTTCGTCCATGTGGATGTCGGGCCGGTGCGCGAGTGGCAGTATGGCGGCCGAGCCTACCGGACGCGTCGCGCAAGCTACCACGGCCATGCGCGGCATCGAGCGGCGCGACGGCGCAGCTAGCCGAAAGAGATAGCAACAGCGTGGCCGCGGGAGGGCTCTCCGCGGCCACGCTGTTTTGCTAGGCCACGGAGTTACGGCGAATCGTCTCCTTGTAGAAGTCGCTGCTGAGCTTTGGCGTACGCTTCTGCGTGGTGAAGTCAACATACGTGAGGCCGAAGCGCTTTTCATAGCCGTCAGCCCACTCATAGTTGTCGAGCAGACTCCAGCAGAAGTAGCCGCGCACGGGGACGCCTTCGGAGACGGCCTGCTGAAGCTCTTTCAGGTAGGCCCGCAGGAACATCACACGATCCGTGTCGTAGATGTGGCCGTCAGGCGCGACCTTGTCATCTGAAGACGCGCCGTTCTCTGTGATGTAGATCTCGCGCAGGTTGAAGGCTTCATTGGCCAGCTTTGGAGCCCAGTAGAGAGCGGATGGCCCGATCTTCAGCCAGTCACTGAACATGTGCGGATACGACGCTGGTCCGTTGACGACCGCGTAGCCGTCCGCCGAGCTGTCGGCGCGAACGAAGGTGGGCTGGTAGATGTTAATGCCCTGGAAGTCGAGCGGGCTGCCGATCGCCTTCAGCTCCTCGGGCGTAAACTTTGGCGCATCGGCACCAAGCCTGGCCAGGTAGCGATCGGTGTATTTCCCGGTGCGCATAACGGTGAGATAGCCGGCGTTTTCTTCGACGATCGCCTTTCTGGCCGCAGCAACGTGGTCTGGCGCGTCGAAGACCGGGGTGACGGCAGTCAGGTTCTCAGCCGAGCCGACCCTGGTGCCGGACTTTGCCCTGGCACGGATCGCCTGCACCGCGAGACCATGCGCCAGGACGGCGTGATGCCGCGTCTGCGCAAGACCTTTCCTGTCAAGCTTCAGGCTGGGCGCGTGCGTGCCGTTGCCGTAGCCGAGCTCGATGAAGGTGCTGATCTCGTTCATGGTCATGAAGTGCTTGACCCTGTCGGAGAGCTCCCCGGCCACGTAGCCGGCGTAGGTGGCAAAGTCGACGGCGGTCTGCCGATTCTGCCAGCCGCCCTTGTCTTCGAGCGCCTGCGGAAGGTCCCAATGGAAGAGCGTGCAGAAGGGCTCAATGCCTGCTGCCAGTAGAGCGTCGGCAAACTTCTTATAGTGGTCGATGCCCTTCGGATTGGGGGTCCCGGTGCCGGTGGGAAAGACGCGGCTCCAGGCGATCGAAAAGCGGCAGGTCTTCAGGCCGAGATCCTTCATCAGAGCGATATCTTCGGCGTAGCGATGGTAGCTGTCGTCTGCTACGTCGCCGGTGTCGCCGTTGTGCGTTTTGCCCGCAAGGTGCGAGAAGGTATCCCAGATAGACGGGCCGCGGCCGTCCTCCTTGACCGCGCCCTCTACCTGGTAGGAGGCGGTGGCGGAGCCCCAAAGGAAGCCTGCCGGAAAGCCGGGCTTTGCGGAGGTCCTGGCGGTGGACTGATTCGCGGTCTGGGCTGCGGCGGCCGGAGCAGAGGAAGGAAGAGCGGCGATGCCGGCGGCAGAGGCGGCGAGACGCGCAAAGCTGCGGCGAGAGAGAGAGCTGGACACGAGGGTGACTCCTTCAAAGAGGTGCGGCGTGCGGCCGACCGGATTGCCGGAGAGTATAGCGAGTGGGGATAACGGCTGGCTTGCCTTCGCGGTCGGAGCCGAAAACGCGATGCAATAATGCGGCATGCCTGAGACCCTTGCGTTTTCTACGAGTCGCCGCCGTCTGCTCTCTGCCTGTGCCGCCGCGGGCGTGAGCCACAGCTTGTTCCCTGGAGCGCTGCTCGGACTCGCTGCTGCCGAGACGCCAGCTGGACCACTCCATCCGGCGGACGTGCCTGCGGGCAAGCTGGCGGCAATCACAGTCGCGATGATTGAGACGGCAGAGGCGATTGCCGCCATTTCGCTGACGCCGGAGCAGCGCCGGATGCTGGTAGAGGGGCTGACAGAGCAGCGGGCGTCGGTTGAGGTGATTCGAACGCTGCATCTCGAGAACGCGACGGCACCGGCGTTCACCTTTGACCCGGTGCCGGCTGGCATGGTGCTCGAGACCGCGCGAAGGCCGGCGCGGTTAGGCAAGGCACCGGATGTTACAAAGCTCTCCGCCACTGCCGGTGCCTCCCGCGAGGAGGCGGTGGCGTTTGCGACTGCCCGTGAGCTCGGCGAACTGCTGCGCCAGAAAAAGGTGACATCAGTTGAGTTAACCAAGCTGTCCGTGGCGCGGCTCAATCGGTATCAGGCGAAGTTACATTTCATGATCAACCTGACGGAGGGGCGAGCGCTGGCGCAGGCGGCCGCGGCCGACGCCGAGCTGGCGGCGGGCAAGCCACGAGGACCGCTGCACGGCATTCCCTGGGGCGCAAAGGATCTGCTGGCGGTGAAAGGGACCCCGACGACATGGGGCGCGGCGGGCTTTGAGCAGCAGCAGATCGACTCCGATGCGACCGTCGTGCAGCGCCTGGATGCGGCCGGCGCGGTTCTGGTGGCGAAGCTGAGCATGGGGGCGCTGGCACAGGGTGATCTGTGGTTTGGCGGACGCACGCGCAATCCGTGGAACCCGCGGCAGGGCTCGAGCGGCTCCTCCGCAGGCTCGGCAAGCGCGGTCTCGGCGGGGTGCGTTGCGTTTGCCATCGGCACGGAGACGCTCGGGTCGATCTCGTCTCCGTCGACGCGCTGCGGTGTGACCGGGCTGCGACCGACCTTTGGCTTTGTGCCGCGCACCGGCGCCATGGCGCTGAGCTGGACGATGGACAAGATCGGGCCGATCGCGCGCTCCGCGGAGGACTGCGCGCTGGTGATGAGCGCGATCCATGGCCAGGACGGCAAAGACCGCTCTGTGCAGGCTGCCTGTTTCAACTGGAACGCCGAGTTCGACTGGCGCACGCTGCGGGTGGGCTACCTGAAGGCGGCATTTGACGTGCCGAAGCTTGAAGAGCTGAAGCCTGTGAGCGAGAGTGTGACGGCGAAGGAGCGGGCGGAGTATGAGGCCAGGCGCGCGCACCAGAAGGAGAACTTCGCGCGGCTGACGTATGACGCGGCATTCGATCGAGCGGCGCTCGATGCGTTGAAGAAGCTGGGCGTGCAGCTCATCCCTGTCGATCTGCCGCACGATCTGCACTTTGGCGATCAGGTGCCACTGCTGGGCGCGGAGGCGGCGGCCGCCTTTGACGAGTTGACGCTGAGCGGCCGGGACGGACTGCTGACCGGACAGAAGCCCTATGACTGGCCGAACTTGTTTCGGCGCGCCCGGTTCTACTCCGCTATTGACTACATTCAGGCGCAACGCGCGCGATCGCTGGTGATTGCGGCGATGGCAAAGCTCTTCGCGCAGGTGGACGTGATCGTGACACCATCGGGCGGCGCACAGCTGGTGGCGACGAACCTTTCCGGGCATCCCGCCGTGATCGTGCCGAATGGACTGCGCGGAGGCGATGCGCCGAAGGCAACCGTGAGCGAGGAAGACGATGAGCTCGACAACCCCGGCGGCCCGGAGACGCCGGTTTCGCTCACCTTTTTAGGAGGCCTTTACAGCGATGCGCGGCTGCTCGCATTTGCGCGGGCGTACCAGGAGGCGACAGGCTTCCATCACAGGCATCCCTCGCTCGCGTAAGCGCAGCAAAGCCGCAGGGCGGGAGCGCCTGCGGCTTTCGTAAGCGAAGTAAGTCAGCGAACGATCAGCAGCTCCACGCTGTGTCCGGAGACAAGCCACGGTCCCTTTGTTGTGTTGCCTGGCGACCACACATTGCGGATCGACTTCACGCTCTTCAGGCCGAGCGCCGACGCCGCAGGCAGCGCCATGGCCTCGGTGTCTTCGCCACAATTGAAGAGACCGACAGCAACGGAGCCATCTTTGAGTGGTTTGGTCCAGACCTCGAAAGGCCCGTCCGCGCTGACGCGGTCGCCCTGCCTGCCGAGCGCGTCCTGGTCGATCGCGATCACGTCCTTATTCATCAGGATGGCCTTGTCTGCGGGGCTCATCCTGGTCAGGTCGTTGCCGGCCAGCAGCGGCGCGGCGAGCAGCGCCCACAGAGTCATATGCGTGGTGTACTCGTCGGTAGTCATCTTGCCATTGCCGACTTCGAGCATGTCCGGATCGTTCCAGTGGCCCGGCCCGGCGTACTTTGAGAGGCCCGCCTGCGAGAAGCCGATCTCCTCCATGCGCCGGTAGCTGTCATCGATATCGCCCGTTGTGCGCCACAGATTGCCATCAACGGTTGGTCCCCACTTCCAAACCGAGTCCCAGCCATACTGGCAGAGCGAAAAGACGATTGGGCGGCCTGTCGCCTTCAGCGCCTTATCCATCTTTGCGTAGGCGGCGTGCATCATGGCGTAGGCCTTGTCCTGATCCTTGCCAGCCTCTTTGTCCATGATGTCGCGATAGCCGCAGAGATCGTATTTCAGGTAGTCGATCCCCCAGTCCGCATAGGTCTTTGCATCCTGCTCTTCATGCTGGTAGCTGCCCTCAAACCCGGCACATGTCTTGGGTCCAGGCGAAGAGTAGATGCCGATCTTCAGACCTTTGCTGTGGACGTAGGCGGCAAGCGCCTTCATGTCAGGAAACTTCTCGTTCGTGAGGATGTTGCCCTGCGCGTCGCGCCCGGCCTCCCACGTGTCGTCGATGTTGACGTAGATATAGCCGGCGTCGCGCATGCCGGTTGAGACGATCTGGTCGGCCGTGTCGCGAATGTCTTTGTCGGTTACACGACCGGCGAAGTGGTTCCAGCTGTTCCAGCCCATGGGCGGAGTCGCCGCGAGCTTCGCCGTCTGGGCCTGCCCGGCGCAGAGACCTAAACCACCAAAGAGGCTACTAAGAAGAGCCAAAGACCGGAGACTACGCATGCTTGCTGCCTTTCAGGTGCAGGTGTTTTCTTTCGCAGCCATCGTAGACGATCCGAACTGTCGCTGGCGAAAGATCGTCTTCGCAGATCCTTTTCGCAGGCCTGTGAGGATTCGAGGGCGGCCGCTGCCATGTACCATCCGGCTATGCACCAAAGTACGGACGTCGGGCCTTCCGCACCGCTTGAGAGCGACGCCACGAGCAGTCCACTGCTGGCTGTGCGCGGCTTGGTGAAGGAGTATGGCGGGCGGCGGGTCGTCGATGGTGTCTCGCTGACGCTCCATCGCGGCGAGACGCTCGGATTGGTGGGCGAGTCGGGCTCGGGCAAGTCAACCGTGGCCCGGATGGTGCTGCGCCTGATCGAACCGACCGCGGGCACTATCGATTTCGACGGGCAGGACGTCTTGCGACTTCGGCCGAGACCGTTGCGCACGCTGCGCCGCCGGATGAGCCTTGTTTTTCAGGATCCCGTGGGCGCTTTGAATCCGCGCATGCGCGTACGCCAGATCCTGGCCGAACCCTTCGCCATCCACGGCGAGCACCCGCCCGAAGGTCTGCCGGCGCGGCTCGACTCTTTGCTCTCGGAGGTTGGGCTGGAGGCGTCGGCACTCGCGCGGTACCCGCACGAGTTCTCCGGCGGGCAGCGGCAGCGCATCAACATTGCCCGCGCGCTGGCGCTCAAGCCCGATCTGCTGGTGCTGGATGAGCCGGTGAGCGCGCTTGATGTTTCGGTCGGCGCGCAGGTGATTAATCTCCTGCGGTCGCTGCAGCGCAGCCACGGGCTTACGACCCTGTTCATCTCGCACTCCATGCCGCTGGTGCGCTATCTGTGCGATCGTGTGGCTGTAATGCAGGCTGGCAGGCTGGTTGAAGAAGGGCCGGTGCTCGCCGTCTGCGATCGCCCGCGCGAGGCCTACACGCAGCGCCTGCTTGCAGCGACGCCGACCCTGCCGGGCGAAGAAAACCGTTACGCAGCCGATGCGGCCGGTCTCTCGCAACCTCGGATTTAGGACGGGCGTGAGGGCACGGCTCCCAGCCAGCCCTGCGCTCCGGTCGGCGATCGTGGCCGCGCGACGGGACTCACAATGGCCGCCCGTTTTTTCTGCAAACAGCACCGGGCCTGCGATTTATCGCGGCAGGCGGCGCTCCGGGCGAATCCTCAGGACTGTGAAGGCGTCGAAAGAGGGTGGTGGAAGAAGCACAATGAAAAGGTCTGGAAGAGGAGATCGCCGATGAGCCATGAAGGGATCCGCATTGTGCGCGGGGAGCAGGTGCGTGAGCCCGACCGGCTGCCCGCCGATGCCGTCATTCCGCTCAAAGTGCGTGTGAAGAAAACCGAGGGCACCGGCGTTGAGGTGGACTGGAAGGACGGCCACCACAGCGCGTGGAACTTTGTCTGGCTGCGCAATGCCTGCCCGTGTGCCACCTGCCACGAAGCCCGTGAGCAGGATGGCCGCCTGCCCGGCGAGCCGAAGCGCAAGCCGGCGACGCTCCTGGCCCTCTATGAGGTGCCGGCGCGGCCGGTAGAGGCGACGCCCGTTGGAAACTATGCGTTGCGCTTCAAGTGGAATGACGGCCACGAGAGCGGCATTTACTCATGGGAGTACCTGCGCCGCATCTGCCAATGCGCTGTGTGTCTGCCGCAGTTCAAAGAAAAGATGAGTTAGGAGTTCGTCCGATGTCGATCCTTGCTGATGTTCTTTCGCCGCCAGCCCAGCCCGCTATAACGGAGCTGCAGGCGCTTGAAGCGCGCCTCGAACCGCTGTACGCCAGACTGTCGGCGCATCCGCTGTATCGATCCATGCACTCCCTTGGTCACCTTCATTCCTTCATGGAGACGCACGTCTTTGCTGTGTGGGACTTCATGAGCCTGCTTAAAGCTTTGCAGCGCGGGCTTACCTCGGTCGATGTGCCCTGGCTGCCCAGCCGGTTCCCGGAAGCGCGGCGGTTGATCAACGAGATCGTGCTTGGGGAAGAGTCTGATATCTACAACGGCGAAGCTCTGAGCCACTTCGAGCTGTATTGCCGGGCGATGCAGCAGTGCGGCGCTTCGACGGAGACGATCAATACCTTTCTTAATCAGCTCGGGCAGGGGCAGAACGTTTTGTCAGTGCTTTCGCAGGTGCCTCTCCCCGTAGCGGCGCAGCATTTCGTTCGATCGACCTTCGACTTTATCGAAACCGGGGAGCTGCACGTGATTGCAGCAGCCTTTACCTTCGGCCGCGAGGACCTCATCCCCGGCGTCTTCAAGGCTTTCATCCGCGATCAGGATGAGCAGCTCTCCGGGAAGCTTGCACTCTTCCGCTGGTACCTTGATCGCCATATCGAGATTGATGGGGAAGAGCACGGGCCCATGTCACTTCGCATGGTCTCCGGGCTGTGTGGATCGGACCCGGTGAAGTGGCAGCAGGCTGGAGACGCCGCGGTGAAAGCTATCGAGGCGCGCCTAACGTTCTGGGATGAGATCCTCGCGTCCATGCCCGCCGCGCGGTAGCAAGCAAGAGAAAGGCCCGGCACTGAGCCGGGCCTTCCACATCTATTGACGAGCGCCTTTAGGACTCCTCACCCTCGGCGTCCATCTTCTGCTCCTGGTAATGGCCGATGTGGGTGTAGATTGCCTGCGGAAATGTCAGAGTGCGGTAGAGATTTCCGCAGTCCGGATCGTCAGCATTTGGCAGGAAGACAAAGTCCTGCTTGCTCTGCCACTCCAGCAGCCGCTCTCGCTTCGGCGGGCTGTAGTCCCGGCCTTCGACCTGTTTGAGCATGAGGCGAGCGTCTTCTTCACTGAAGTCCTTATCCTTGGTCATCCATGCGAGGACTTCGTCATGCGGGAGAAAGTGCCGCGCGACCATGGCGAAGACCAGCCGGCCGTAGTGGCCGATGTCCTTGCCAGCCGCCAGAGAATCCAGCAGATGCGCCATCATGGAGTCTTTCCGCAACTCCTCTTCCCCACCCTCCACACCGGGTTCTCCCGCAGCGGAACTGGGGCTGGGCGGCTCCTTCGTCGAGCCGGCATCGCCCTCAGCAGCGCTGTGCGTTGCTGGCGCGGTGGGCTCCGCGGGCTTTCCGGACTTCGCGCTCTTTAGCTTGGCGAGTTCGGCTTCCGCCTGCTCGGCGCGCTCGGTTGCATGGCGCAGGGCTTCGGCCTGTTCATCCGTGATCTGTGGCTGGTCCAGTACGATCTCCCGTTCAGGCATGTCGATCTCCTCTACGCTTTTTCTTCGCTTTTATCCGCTTACAGAGAGACGCTCCCCAGCCATAGCGCGTTGCCCAGGGTGCTTTTACGCCCGGTTTTGCGCGGGAACTCGTCAGGCGATGCCGGCGAGCGTGAGCATCTCCCCTACGCTGCGCGCCTCCTGCAGGATGGCCCGGCTCTCGCGGCGCAGCATTCCGGCTTCCACGGCATCATCCAGCCAGGCCAGGAGCGCGTCGTAGAAGCCCGCTGTGTTCAGCAGCACGATCGGCTTCTGATGCAGGTCGAGCGTCTGCCAGGCGAGGACCTCAAACATCTCTTCCATGGTGCCGAAGCCGCCGGGCAGGATGAGAAAAGCGTCTGAGCGCTCCGCCATCAGCGCCTTGCGCGTATGCATGGTCGAGGTGATGTGTAATTCGGTCAGTCCCTCGTGCGCGACCTCTTTATCGACGAGGACCTGCGGAACCACGCCAATCACGGTGCCACCACCGCCCAGGCAGGCGTCGGCCACCACACCCATGAGCCCGACCTGGGCGCCGCCATAGATCAGGCCAATGCCGCGCCGCGCCAACTCGCCGCCAAGCTCTTGCGCAGCCTCACGGTAAACCTCGCCCGCACCCATTGCACTTGCACAGAAGACAGCGACTGACGTTACATGCATACCTTTGAAGCATAGCAACTGCAGCGCCGGCAGGCTTGGAGACACACGCGTGGCATGTCATACGGTGAATGCTTCGGTGCAAAGCACGGATCCTGCTTCGCGCTTAAAATCAGGTCTGGAGTCTCCGTGTCAGAGCTTATTGCCAAGATGAATCCCCAGCAGGCGCTGGGTGTGACCACCGTGGATGGCCCCGTTCTGCTGCTCGCCGGCGCCGGCTCGGGCAAGACCCGTGTCATCACGCACCGCATCGCCTATCTCATACAGGAGCGCGGTGTCTCGCCAGACGCCATCCTCGCCGTCACCTTCACCAACAAGGCCGCGAAGGAGATGGCGGAGCGGGTCGAAAAGATTCTCGGTCACAGCTCGCTCTCGCAACCGACCCTCGCGACCTTTCACAGCTTCTGCGTGCGCGTTCTGCGCCGCGATATTGAAGCGCTGCGCACCAACGGCAAGGGTCTTACCCGCACCTTTGCCATCTATGACGAAACCGATCAGCAGGCAGTCGTCAAGACCGCGCTGAAGCGGCTCGCCATCGACGACAAGCAGCTGAAGCCGCGTGTCGCGCTCGGCCGCATCTCCTGGGCAAAGAACCACATGATCGATCCGCAGGAGTACTTTCTCGCGAGCTCGAATCCGCTCGAAGAGAAGATTGCCCACATCTTCGAGATCTACCGCAAGGAGCTGTTCAAGGCCAATGCGCTTGATTTTGATGATCTGCTGCTCGAAACCGTGCGCCTGCTGAAGACGGACTCCGCCGTTCGAGATCGTTACAACCGCCTTTACAAATACCTGATGATCGATGAGTACCAGGATACGAACCGGCCGCAGTACGAGCTGATGAAGCTGCTCGGCACGCACGGCAATGTCTGCGTTGTAGGGGATGAAGACCAGTCGATCTACTCGTGGCGCGGTGCGGACATCAAGAACATCCTCGAGTTTGAAAAGGACTTCCCTGAAACGCAGACCATTCGTCTGGAGCAGAACTATCGCTCGACGCAGATCATTCTTGAAGGTGCAAGCGCGGTGGTTGCGCAGAACCTGCAGCGCAAAGGCAAGAACCTGTGGACCTCGCGGGAGGGCGGCAGCCTGATCGGGTACTACGAGGCGCCTGACGGCGAGAACGAGGCGCTCTTTATCGCCGACCGCATTCAGCGCTATGTTCGCGAGGCCGGCCAGCAGGAGGACCTGCCGCGCTGCGCTGTGCTTTACCGCACCAACTCGCAGTCACGCCTGGTGGAAGAGGCGCTGCGCCGCTACGGCATTCAGTACCACATGGTCGGCGGCTTCTCGTTCTATGACCGCGCGGAGGTCAAGGACATCCTCAGCTACATGAAGTGCGTGCAGAACCCGCACGACTCGGTGGCTCTCGGGCGTGTGGTCAACTCGCCCGCGCGCGGTATCGGCAAGACCACCATGGAAACGCTTGAACGCATGGCGCTCTCAACCGGCACCTCTACCTGGGACGCGATCGGTGCGGCCATCCGTGATCGCCTGCTTCCGGCCCGCGCGCTGGCTGCGCTTGAGAGCTTTCGGCGGCTGATCGATGACGGACGAGCCATGCTGGGACCGGGCTTTGCCGAGAAGCTCTCGGGCGACGTGGGCGTCCTTGCCGGAGAGAACTCTGACGAGCCCCTGATTGCTGGCGGGGAAACAGATACTGCTTTCGACCCGGATGCTTTTGCAACTGACTTTGCTACAGATAGTCTGGCGGAGCCTGCAGGGGAGATCGAAGCGGACACCAGCTTCGATACGAGCTTCAACTTCGGTTTTGACTTTGGTCCCTCCGAGGAGATCTCAACTCTTGCGCCAGAGAACGCGGAGGACACCGACCAGGCGCACGGCATCGACGCCGCCAGCTTCAATCCTTTCGCGCCCGTGCTGCTCAAGTCCTCAGCGCTCTCCCGTCGAGAGCAGGCAAAAGCGGAGAAAAACGGTAAAGGCGAGACGAGTACAGCAGGCTCCGCTGAGACGCCCAAGGTGTTTCGCAAACCGGGCGATCCCGCTACCCTGCCCGAGCTGATCCGCTTCCTGAACGAGCGCTCCGGCTATATCCGAGCGCTTGAAGACGAGGCCACACCGGAGAGCTTCTCGCGAATAGAAAACTTGAAGGAGCTTGCCAATGCCGCGCAGGATGCGACCTCCCGCGGCGAGACCCTTGCCGACTTTCTCGACCACGCGGCCCTGGTTTCTGACGCTGACAGCTACTCCTCCGAAGCCCGCGTCACATTGATGACGCTGCACGCCGCCAAGGGCCTGGAGTTTCCGCTCGTCTTTCTCGCCGGCATGGAAGAGGGCCTGTTCCCGCACTCGCGCACGCTGACCGATCCGACGGGACTCGAAGAAGAGCGGCGCCTCTGCTACGTGGGCATGACGCGCGCGATGGACACTCTCCTGCTCACCCGCGCCCGCTACCGGCGACGCTATGGCAACGACATGCCGGAGGCCTCGATTGCCTCGCGTTTTCTTGAGGAGGTGCCCGGCCGTCTGGTCGAAGATCTCAGCCCAGCGCGGCCGCAGAGCAGCTACTCGGACGCCGACGAGTACGGTACCCGTATGGCCGGCCGCGCATACAGCACGCCCTACCCAGGCGCAGGCCGCCGCAACACGAGCGGCACTGGCGACGCAAACAATGACGGAGGGGAACGCCACTACAGCTACGAAGACGAGAACCAGGCAGCCCGGAACGGTAGCAGCCGCGGTGCCGTCGCCGGCTCCCGAAGCTTCCATCCAGCTGGTTCGGGCAAGCTCGATAACGTGGCCGGCTTCTTTGCGGGCCGCGGCAAGGCCCCGCTGGGGGGTAAGTTCGGCCGTCCTAAACTCGAGGTTCACACACCGGCAGGCAAAACCGGTCTGGGCAAGGGAACCCGCGTCCGCCACCCGAAATATGGCGAGGGATCCGTCGTTCAACGCGAAGGCGACGGAGAGGACGCGAAGATTACAGTACAATTTCATCTACACGGCGTGAAGAAGCTGGTAGAGAAGTTCGCCCAGCTGGAGCGTCTCTAACGTTCACTTCGCCTCAGGTTCCGAATCAAGCTCCACGAAAGAAGTTAATCCTCCATGGCAAATACCAAGAGCATCACAGACACCGAAGAGCGCAAGAAGATCAAGCGCGCAGCCCGGAAGAAGGCGGCCCCGAAGGCACCACGTACCGGTGCCCGCGGCGAAAACAAGCAGAAGATCAAGAAGGCAGCACGCGGCGCGTCCAAGCGCTAGGTTGAGTCTGCAGCAAAGAGCGGCTGCTCACGGGCAGCCGCTCTTTGCTGCGTGGCAAATGTCAGCGACTATAGACGCTGCTGAACGGTCTTTAGGCCCAGGGATGTCAGCCCGGTGGGATGTGCTGGCGTGTCGCAGCACCACAGGTGTTCTGAAGGAGGGGACCGAGGGTTTGACAGGCAGGTGCATGAGGCGATGACTGCTGTTCCCTGTCGGCCAACACACTCCGCTTCCGCAGCCGAACTGGAGTTCCGTTCCCGCCCACGGTCCTGTAACGTAGAACGCAGTCTCCGCGCTGACATTGACAAGGACTCTCCACAGGAGCCATCTCGCTGCCCCGTCAGATCTTCGCTACCAAGTCCATCGACAAGCTGATCTCCGAATCGGAGCGCCCGGAACATGCGCTCAAGAAGACCCTCGGCCCGGTCTCGCTCACGGCCCTCGGTATCGGCGCCGTCATCGGTTCCGGCATCTTCACGGTCATCGGCACCGCTATCGGCGGCAACCCGGCCGCGCTCGCCACCTGGTCAGATTCCCCGGTTCTCGACCTCGTTCTCGGCTGGCTCCACCACACCTCCGGCGCCGTCGCCGGCCGCCCCGGCGCCGGTCCCGCGCTCGTCCTCTCGCTCGTCCTCGTCGCCATCGTCTGCGCGCTCACCGGCCTCTGCTACGCCGAGCTCGCCAGCATGATCCCCATCGCCGGTTCCGCCTACACCTACACCTATGCCACCCTCGGCGAGCTCATCGCCTGGGTCATCGGTTGGGATCTTATCCTCGAGTACGCCTTCTCAAACATGAGCGTCTCGGTCGGCTTTGCCGCGCATCTGGTTGATCTGCTCGACTGGCTCGGCCTGCATTTAAGTCCCAAGTGGCTCTCCCCCGCCTATCTGCCGCTCGGCCTGCAGGATCTCGCCGGCCACGACATCTACACCCCCGGCTGGCACGCCGGCTTCAACATCCCCGCCTTTCTCGTCGTTCTTCTGCTCACGGTCGTCCTTGTGCGCGGCATCCGCGAGTCCGCCCGCACCAACAACATCATGGTGCTCGTCAAGATCGCCGCCATCCTCGTCTTCTGTTTCGCCGGCCTCTCCTTCCTCCATCCCGGCAACTACCATCCGTTCTCGCCGAACGGCTTCTCCGGCGTGCTTGCCGGCGGCTCCATCATCTTCTTCACCTATATCGGCTTTGACTCCGTCTCCACTGCCAGTGAAGAGTGCAAAAACCCGCAGCGCGATGTCCCTACTGGCATCCTCGCCACGCTCATCATCTGCACTGTCCTCTATATGGGTGTCGCTGCCGTACTCACCGGTCTGGTTCCATGGCAGTCCATCGCGGGTGATAGCGCCCCGGTCGTTAACGCTCTCAAACGTGTCTCTCTCACCCCCGGCGGCCACCCATTGCACTGGGTCCGGCTTGCCGTTCTCATTGGCGCCATCCTTGGCATGGTCTCGTCCATTCTGGTCTTCCAACTCGGCCAGGCCCGTGTCTGGTTCGCCATGTCGCGCGACCGACTGCTTCCCGACGCCTTCTCCCGCATTCACCCCAGGTTCCGCACACCCGCCTTTGCCACCTGGTTTGCTGGCGTCCTCGTCGCCATCCCGGCCGGCATGTTTGACGTTGGCACCTTCGCCGAGATGTCCAACATCGGCACTCTTTTCGCCTTCGTCCTCGTCTCCGTTGGCGTGATTGTTCTGCGCTACAAGGACCCCACCCGCCGCCGCGGCTTCCGCGTCCCCTTCGGCCCCGTGATCCCGGTGCTGTCGGTGCTCTGCTGCGGCCTGCTCATGGCTGGCTTGCCCGCCAAAACCTGGCTGCGCTTTTTTGTCTGGCTCGCCATCGGCCTGGTCGTCTACTTTTTTTACAGCCGCAAACGCAGTGAGTTCTACAAAGGCTGACGACCTTCAGATAAGCCGTACAGGATTCCCGTACCGAGCCAGCACAGCGTCCGCCGTCATCAGGGTCAACCCCTCAACCCTTGCCTGAGCGACCAGCATGCGATCAAAGGGATCACGATGGAGCAGGGGCAGTTCTCCCGCCTCAATCGCATGATCGCTGGTCACCACCAGCTCCCGGTAGCCGTTCTCAAGGAGCCCTCGCCGGAATCTGCGCGGCTCGACCTGAAAATCCGTGCGTCCAAGGCCACGCTTTATCGCAATCTCCCACAAGCTGACGACACTGAAGATCAGCTGATGATCGTCTGACAGCAGCAGACGTGCGCTCTTTGGGAGGCGCTGCGGGACTCCTGCAGCCCACAACAACAGGTGCGTATCAAGCAGCAGCTTCACTCCGCTCCGTAAAACATCTCTTCGATCTCACTCTGTCCCATGGTGTCAAAGTCGTCCGGGACGCTGATCTCACCCTCCATGAACCCGAGCCGCTTCGGCACCTCCGGCGCCTCCACCGCAACCACCCTCACCAGAGGCTTACCGGCGCGCGCAATGATGAAGGACTCCCCTTGAACCGCCCTTTCGACCAACTTCGACAGATGTGTCTTCGCCTCATGCATGTTGACCGTGATCATCGCGTCCTCCTCTTGAATCATACCCTTAGTCCGCAAGCCTTAGTCTACCAGGTTGACTTGGCTTCGGCCGTTCGCGTGGCAGGCTCTGCGACAGTCCGATCGGTCCTTTACGCCTCATCCGATCAGGTCCAAGAAGCCTGTAGAGTGTCCTGATACCGCGCACACATCTCGGCCGGCGGCACTTCGCCGTCCACGGACACGCCTCGGCCCGCGCCCCGGATCGCCTTCCGTGTGCCCCCAGAACCACCATCTGGGCTGTGACTTACCGCGACCATGTAACCGCCATACAGACCACATCGCCCCAGTCGCTTGCTTTGCACCGGCAATCCCGGCGGCATCAGGCTTTACGCCACAACTCACCAATCAACGCGAAGCACACTCCTACTTACTACCCACCTCCGCCCATCACAGCACTCTCTATCCCAGCACTCTTCCGGAGCCAGGCTGGCCCGACCTCTCCGCCCGCATACACTGAGACGATGCCCCGCCCGCCCAAATCCTCCGCAGGTAAACCCTCCGCAGGTAAATTACAGGTCGACCCGCGCGCCTGGCTCCGCGGTCTCCCCAAGGCCGAGCTCCATCTCCATCTTGAAGGCTCCATCACCCCCGAGACCCTCATCGAGCTCAGCCATCGCAACGACGCCGCGCCCCTCACTCCCGCGGCCGCGCAGGCCATCTACCACTACACCGACTTCGCCAGCTTCCTCCTGAGCTTCAAGGCCATCACTGAGCGTCTGCACTCTGCGGCGGACTACGAGCTCATCACCTTCCGCATGGTGCGCGATCTCGCCGCGCAGGGCGTCCGCCACGCCGAGGTCTACGTCTCCTTCGGCATCCTGTATCACTTCGGCCGGCTCGATGTCGACGAGGTCTTCGCCGCCATCGAGCGCGGCCGCATCCGCGCCGAAGCCGAGTTCGGCACTACCGTCCTTTGGCTCATCGATGCCGTCCGCCACTTCGGCGTCGAGGAAGCCGCACGCACCTTTCGCAAGGCCGCCGAACTTCACCGCGATCATCCCTCCGTCGCCGGCATCGGCATCGGCGGCGACGAAGCGCGCGGCCCCGCCGACGGCTTCCGCGAGCTCTACGCCGAAGCGAAGGCCGCCGGCCTCCATCTCACCGCACACGCCGGCGAAACCACCGGCCCGCCGTCCATCTGGGCCGCCCTCAACATCGGCGCCGAACGCATCGGCCACGCGCTCTCCGCCCAGCTCGACCCCGAACTGCTCGACATCCTCGTCGAGCGCCAGATCCCGCTTGAGCTCAACGTCACCTCGAACCTCCGCACCGGCTGCTGCACGTCCATCGACACGCATCCCGTCCACATGTACTTTGAGCGCGGCCTCATGATCACGCTCAACTCCGACGACCCGCCCATGTTCGGCTCCACCCTGCTCGACGAGTATGTCCTCGTCCACCGGCACTTCGAGCTCTCGCTTGATCACATGCGCGAGCTCGCCGCCAACTCCATCGAAGCCAGCTTCCTCCCACCCCCTAGAAAGCTCGCCCTGCTCGCCGAAGTAGAGCAATACAGCCCCTAACGGCCCTGCAGTGCAGCATCGTCCTTGGTTGTCGTCCCGCAGGGATCTGCTGTTGTCTTCTCTTGATTCACCCACGGCTCCGTTGTCACCACCCTAGCGGCAACCCAGCGCATGTGAAACTATCCTCCCTGTGTCCTCCCTCCCCTCCAGCTTCACCGAGCGCTGGCGTCAATCCGCTGCCGCCGAGCGCGCCAACTACCAGCTCTTCCTCTCCGAGCTCTGCGACCTCCTCGACGTTCCCCGCCCCGATCCCACCCGCGCTGAAGACCACCGCAACGCCTACGTCTTCGAAAAAGCCGTCACCTTCCACAACCTCGACGGCACCACCGCGCAGGGCCGCATCGACCTCTACCGCCGCGCCCACTTCGTCCTCGAAGCCAAGCAGGGCAGCAACCCGCCCGAACCCGAAATCCCTTTCCGGCACCAGGATCAGACCGGCGACCTCGTTCTCACCGCCCCCACCCCCCGTTCCGCTCGCTCGCGTCGCGGCACCGCCGTCCGTGGAACCTACGGCTGGGATGAAGCCATGCTCAACGCCTACAATCAGGCCGAGCGCTACGCCAAAGCCCTTCCCACTGCCGAAGGCTGGCCACCCTTCCTCATCACCGTCGACGTCGGCCACTCTATCGAGCTCTTCGCCGACTTCTCCCTTACCGGCAAAGCCTATCTGCCCTTCCCGGACGCCCGCAGCTATCGCACCCTGCTCCCCGATCTCGACATCCCCGAGCGGCGCGAGCGCCTTCGCCTCGTCTGGACGGATCCGCACGCCCTCAACCCCGCGCGCCATACCGCCCGCGTCACCCGCCAGGTCGCCGCCAAGCTCGCGGTCCTCGCCCGCACTCTGGAGCAGACCCACACCCCGCAAGCCGTCGCCGAGTTCCTCACCCGCTGCATCTTCACCTCCTTCGCCGAAGACGTGAAGCTCCTGCCCGAACGCAGCTGGTACCGCCTGCTCTGTGATCTACGCGACTCCCGCAACTCCGAAGATGTCGCCATCTTCCCGCAGATGGCCTCCTCCCTCTGGCAGACCATGAACGCCGGCGGCTTCTCCCCCATCCTCAAGGCCCGCGTCCTCAAATTCAACGGCGGCCTCTTCGAGTCGACCGAAGCCCTGCCGCTCTCCGTCGATCAGCTCAATCTGCTCATTGACGCCGCCGACTCCGATTGGAAGGAGGTCGAGCCTGCCATCTTCGGCACCCTGCTCGAACGCGCCCTCAGCGCCGGTGAGCGTCATCAGCTCGGCGCTCACTACACCCCGCGCGCCTACGTCGAGCGTCTCGTCATCCCCACCCTTGTCGAGCCACTCCGCGCCGACTGGGCCGACGTCCTCGCCGCCGTCTCCGGCCTCATCGCCTCCGGCCAGCAGACCGAAGCCATCAAAACACTCCGCGACTTTCACGCCCGCCTCTGCGACACCCGCGTCCTCGATCCCGCTTGCGGCTCCGGAAACTTCCTCTACGTCGCCCTCGAACACATGAAGCGCCTCGAAGGCGAGATCCTCGAATCCCTCATCAGCCTCGGCGAAGCCCAGCAGGCCCTCGATCACATCGGCCTAACGGTCAATCCACATCAGCTCCTCGGCATCGATATCAACCCCCGCGCCACCGCCGTTGCCGATCTCGTCCTGTGGATCGGCTACCTGCAGTGGCACTTTCGCACCCGCGGCGACTC
Organism: Acidobacteriaceae bacterium; assembly: GCA_903642235.1. Taxonomy (GTDB): domain Bacteria; phylum Acidobacteriota; class Terriglobia; order Terriglobales; family Acidobacteriaceae; genus Edaphobacter. Next base: position 132,938 of record CAHJWL010000010.1, read on the forward strand.
CCTCCCACCCATCCCCGTCATCAGCAACTTCCGCAACATCGAGTGCCGCGACGCCCTCATCACCTGGGAGCGCAAATCCATCTTGCTCGACCCTCAAGGTGTGCCCGTCACCGAGTGGGACGGCATCACCACCCGCGTCAACCCGCTCACCGGCCGCGAGATCCCCGATGAGACCGCCCGCCGCTCTCTCCATCGCTTCGTCGGCGTCAAACAAGCCGTCTGGCCCAAAGCCGACTTCATCCTCGGCAACCCGCCCTTTATCGGCGGCAAAGATATCCGCTCCGAGATGGAGGGCGGCTACGTCGAAGCCCTTCGCCACACCTGCACCGACGTCCCCGAATCCGCAGACTTCGTCATGTACTGGTGGCAGCGCGCCGCCGATCTCACCCGCACCGGCGCGGTTCGCCGCTTTGGCTTCATCACCACGAACAGCGTGACGCAGATATTCAATCGTAAAGTTTTGGCACAGAATCTAGGTTCATCCAAAAATCCACTCTCGCTGCTATTCGCCATCCCTGATCATCCCTGGGTGAAGTCCGCACCACAGCTTGAAGCCGACTTTCTCAATCAGCCAATCGTAAAGGCAGCCGCCGTCCGTATCGCCATGACGGTGGCAGAACGCGGCCATCGCGAGGGCCATCTCTATCGCGTAATCCGGGAGGGGATCACAGACGCAGAGGGCACCACCGTCGAACTTGCCGAACAAAATGGCAAGATCTTTGCTGACCTTCGTACAGGCGTCGATGTCGCTGCTGCCGTCGCTCTTCAGGCCAATAAAGACCTCAGCTGTCCCGGCGTCAAGCTGCATGGCTCCGGCTTTATCGTCTCGCCCGAGCAAGCGGCGGAGCTCGGTCTAGGCCGCACTCCAGATCTCGAGCAACACATACGCCCATACCTCAACGGCCGCGACCTCACCGGCGCATCACGCAACGTCATGGTTATCGATCTCTTCGGCCTCTCCGAAGTGGAGGTCCGCGTCCGTTTTCCAGAGGTCTACCAATGGGTTCGTGACCACGTAAAGCCCGAACGTGAACAAAACCGTAGGGATTCTCGACGTCAAAGCTGGTGGATCTTTGGTGAACCCATTGGCACTTTCAGGCCTGCTCTACGAAGCATCTCGCGCTATGTGTCGACTGGAGAAACTTCGAAACATCGCACGTTCGTTTTTCTAAACACCAGCATCTTGCCAGACAACATGCTCATAAATATCGCCTCAGAGGACGCGTTTCACCTTGGCATCTTGTCTAGCAAGATCCACGTTCAGTGGGCTCTCATATCTGGTGGCACGCTCGGTCCGACACCCCGCTACAACAAAACCCGCTGCTTCGATCCCTTCCCCTTCCCAGTCTGCTCCGAAGCCCAGCAGCAAACCGTCCGCGACCTTGCCGAGCGTCTCGACGCCCATCGCAAGCGCCAGCAGACTCTGCATCCGTCTCTCACCCTTACCGACATGTATAACGTCCTCGAAAAGCTCCGTTCCGGCGCCGAGCTCACCACAGCAGATCACAGCCTCTACACCGCCGGCCTCCTCGGCACGCTCCGCGAGCTCCACGACGACCTCGACCGCGCCGTCTTTGACGCCTATGGCTGGCCCCACACCCTCACCGCCGACGAGATCCTCGCCCATGTCGTCGCCCTCAACGCCGCACGCCGCGCCGAAGAGGCCTCCGGCCTCATTCGCTGGCTCCGCCCGGACTTCCAGGCCCCCACCGCCGTCCCTGTAGCCCGCGCCCTCGAAGGCTTCGTGGACGAGGCCCCGGCAGCCGTCATCCGCCGCAAGCAGCCCTGGCCCTCTACCCTCCCCGAGCAGGTCCGCGCCATCAAAGATGCGCTCCGCGCTCTCCCCGCCCAGACTCCAGGGCAGCTCGCCTCCGGCTTCCGCCCCGCCAGCCGCACCCGCGTCGCCGAAATCCTCACCACCCTCGTTGCCCTCGGTCAGGCCCGCAGCACGGAAGACCGCTTCTCGCTCTGATCGCGACTCCCTTGGCAGCCGTTCGACCTCGAGGCCTCTGAGCTGGAGGTCTTTCGAACAAACCCTTGTCCTTCGGCGGCCCCACCATCAGAAATCTCACGCAGCGCGGCCCTGTCTTGGCGCAACCTCGTACCTGAACCGTCTACTCTGGAACAGTGCCTCTCTCCCTTTTGACAACACAGAAAGAAGCGTCGCCGCGCGACCGCCGCGGAGCACACCAGAGTACGTGGGAGACAGAGCCGCAACCGCTTTCGATCGAAGACTTTGAGACATAAGTAGGGGGGAGGGGGGGAGGTACCCCCGCACCAGCCTGCGGCATGCCGCGCGCGCTCACCCGGCGCTGGTGAAAGGAGTCGAATCCGGTACACTCGCCACAGGCCGCAGCGCGCTACGCGCAGGCTGTGCAAAGGTCGATCCCAACGCATGAAGCTGTACCGTCCGGCCCTCCTCCTTCTCTCTGCCACATCACTCGCCGCCGCACCGCCCGCCAAGGCGCCTGCGAAACCCGACTCCATCCTGCTGGACACCATGCAGGCTGAGCTTGCGCGCGCCATGCAATCGCTCGGCACCACGGCCCAGCCCGCCGCCGCCTCCTCTACAGACGCGACGCAACCCGCCGCCGGTATACCCTCGGGCCCGCTCGATGGCGCCCTCGCCTCGCTCCCGCAGCCCGCACCCAAACCATACTTCGTCTCCTTCTCGGTCGCCGACGCCGACCAGTTCTCGATGTCCGCCTCCTTCGGTGCCATCACCGGCGGTCGCTCCGGCCGCGTCCGCAACGCCGACGTCGAAGTCCGCCTCGGCTCGCCTGCCGAAGACAACACCCACG
>CAHJWL010000011.1 GCA_903642235.1 Acidobacteriaceae bacterium
TTGATATACAGGAGCTTTGGCCCATTCTTCACGTAGTTCAGGGCTGCCTGGCTGTTTGACTGTGTTCCGGCCGTCGCCGAAACCGGATTGTCTTGAACTGCTGCGCTCATATTCCCGCTCCTTGAGATTGGCCGGATACGCTGAAGTCAGCCAATTGACATTTAGAGTGAAACGAAGGGTCCTTAGCACTGACAGATTGAGACGTAATCCTGCCCGATCCTGCCGTTTCTTGCTCGTCGTCGTAAAGAGTCATGACGGACTCTGAAGTTTGCAAGGTGGTGATGAGTGGATGCTCTGGAAACGTTGGCTGCGGCGATCTCGATGCACTGCAAGGAGGCTGGCACGTACGCGACGCCGATCGCCGGCTTGTATCTCTCGAAGGCGGTGTCAACGAGCACAGCGCCGCAGACCGTGGACCGGGCCGTCTTCTGTGTCGTTGCTCAAGGCGAAAAGAGCATCGTCCTCAATCAGCGGGTCTACCCTTTCAGTGCAGGTCAGTACCTGGTCATACCGCTCGACCTGCCGCTCGTAGGACAGTTGATCCAGGCCAGTAAGCATAGCCCCTGCCTGTCCTTAACAATCGAGCTGGATATCGCCGAACTCACTTCGCTGATGACAGAGACGACGCTTCCGCAACCTGCCTCGCGAACACAACCGCAAGCGTTCGTAATCAAACCACTTCAAGATGATCTCTTGAATGGTGTCATCCGCTTGGTAAACCTGTTAGATAAACCGCAGGAGATCAAGGTTCTTGCTCCTTTGTTATTTCGAGAGATCTTCTACCGTTTGCTTCTTTCCGCAGACAACACCCTGATGCTGCGCGTCGCAAATCAGCAAGCACAGATGGGGAAGATCGCTCTTGGTATCGCCTTCCTGAAACGCAACTTGAGTCGAACTGTCCGGATGAGCGAGCTTGCCCGGGAGATACGTATGAGTACAAGGAGAATGCACGTTTGGTTCAAAGCGGCGACAGGCATGACGCCAGGACAATTTGTGAAGAGCTTTCGCTTGCAAGAGGCACGGCGCATCATGATCTTCGAGACTCTGGATGTGAACACTGCCTGTCGACGTGTCGGTTACGTCAGCGCCTCACAATTTAGTAGAGACTACTTACGGTACTTTGGTGTTCCGCCGGCTCGTGATGTAAAAGCGATACGAGCGAACAATCAGCTGCAAGTAGGTGATCCGCGCAGATGATAGCTGTCGCGGTGCGCCTTTTCTTATTCTCGACGTGAAAGCGACTCCTACAGCCTTCAATTAGCAGAGTGCTGCTGGAGTTCAACTCTCTAAAGAAACCGACGTGAGAGTTGAGAATGGCTGAGACTACTGCGACGGAGTTTCGGGTGAGGTGAAATCGCTTTAAAGATTCAACGTGCGAACGGATCTATCCGTCGTATAACCGGAGGTTCAAATGAGGTCTTTGAAGCAGAGGGCGCGGATAGCTGGCTTGTGGTACTTGGGCTTCGCTCTTGGACCGTTTTATCTGCTCTACGTTCCCTCGAGGACGGTTGTGCAGAGCGACGCTGCCGCCACTGCAACCCGTGTACTAGGACACCAGACGCTCTATCGCTGGGGCATGATCACGGAAGCGATTGGCGCGGTCATGTTGATCGGCCTGGGCTTGGCGTTGTATCGGCTTTTTGAAGAAGTCGACAGACATCGCGCGCGACAAGTCGTGGCTCTAGCTTTGGTTTCGTCTGCCTTGGGATTGGTGGGCTTGCTCTTCGAAGCCACGGCCTTCATCGCTTTCCGCACAGGTGAGGGTGTTACCGGCTTCGACAAGCCCGCACGTGCAGCAATTGGTCTGCTGTTGATCCGGATGCATGCGCATGCCTACAGCATCAATCAGACGTTCTGGGGTCTGTGGCTGCTGCCGCTCGGATGGCTGTTCGTGCGCTCGCGCTTCCTGCCGCGCTGGCTGGGACACTGGCTCCTGCTTGATGGCGTGTCTTGGGTAATCATCGGCACGAGCTGGCTTGTTGATCCCACTCGTACAGACGCTCTGTACTGGTATTTCTCGCCGGCAATCTTGGGCGAGCTTGTCGCTATTGTCTGGCTAGTGATCGTGGGTGCAAAGGAACAGGTGGCCGCCGATCCGGCTACGCTGTAACGGCAGATCGGATCCTCAGGAATCACACCTGCAAGCCAAATCGAAGCGGGACAAGCGTTCGTTCACGCGGCCCTAGCTATTAGATCGAAGGCGATCAGCGCTTCAGCCAAGAGTCGAGGCTGCTCCAGCGGAACCAGGTGACCGCAGCCGGGGATGTCCACGCGTTCCAGATGGTCGCAAACGGCACAAGCTGCTTGTACGCGACGTCACCCGCAAGGCCGCCGATGGCCGCCAACGTTGGAGTGGTCAGCCGGCGACGCAGAAAAGCTCCGCGTATCTGTTCCGCATTGGCCTTCATCGCTCGGTAGTAGTTGAAGCCGCACTCAAGCGACTTCCGCCCTGTGTAAGCCTCAACGAAGGCATTGCTGATATCGCTAGCTATACCAAGGCCGTCCTTGGTACCACTCGTGAAAAACCATTCGAGATACTCCCTCTCGTGTCCCACCAGCACGGTCTCTGCAAGATCCGGAATAGCGTGAAAGCCGAACCACCATGGCGGGCCCTCCGAAAGGAAGTCTTCTGCGCCCGGCAGATCGCCCAGTACCGTCTCGCAGACGCTAAGTCCCCGCACTTTCTCAGGATGCCGCATCGCCAGCATCAGTGCGACCGGTGATTCCAGGTCGAGACTGGCCACCATCACCGGCTGGCTCACCTCCAGAGCAACCAGCAGGGCCACCATATCGTATGCAAGCGTATGCAGGTCATACCCGCCGTCCGCACGCGAACTTCCACCCAGACCACGAAGATCGGGTGCGATCACCCGACGACCGGAAGCCGCAAGCAGCGGCATGACCTCGCGCCACATCATCCAGGTATGCGGCCAGCCGTGCAGCAGCAACACCGGCGCACCTTCCCCGATTTGTGCAACGTTGATCTCAATCCCATTTGCTTGCATCTTGCACAACGTCATGTCCTTCATCACAACTTGACCCCACATACCCGTCGAATCGGATCTTTCTTATGTCTGACGGTGTTCGCCCATAGAGTGAGGAGAACGCCGAAGCCATACTTCGCCTGCTGGGAAATCCGGACTTCACTGCAACGTCGTTTAGATCGCAGTTCGTCTCGTTGAGCAGGCGTTTCGCGCGTTGAACGCGCAAAGTCTTGGCCACCTGAAGCGGAGAGGCACCGACATGTTCCACAAACAGGCGCGACAGATGGCGCACCCCAACTCCCAGCCGTTCCGACAGTGACTGAACCGTGTTGTCATCCAGGCCGCCTGCCTCGATCATGCGGAGGCCGCGCGTTACGGTAGTCTTCGTTCCCATCCACGCAGGGCAAAACGGCGCCGACTCCGGCCTGCAACGAAAGCAGGGCCGGTACCCGTCGGCTTCCGCGGCGGCCGCGGTCGGGTAGAAGTGAACATTCTTGCTGAGCGGCGGCTTCACCCGACAGATGGGTCGGCAGTAAATGCCGGTCGTACGAACTGCACAGAAAAACACCCCGTCATACGCCGGATCGCGTCGTAGTCGAGCTCGATCGCATGTCTCAAAGTCCAGCATCCGCTCAGACTAGCGGATGGCGAGCCCCTCAGACCGCAGTTGTCGAGGATCAAGTCCGAAAGCAGTCTCTTGGGCGCAGAGGAGCATCTGTATACCCCACGGTCGGCAGGGACGAACGGTGACATTTTGGCTTTGCACAGCTACGACGGTTTCGCTTTGCGGCTACACCATGTGTTCGCGCTCAGTAGAAATGACAGGGTGATGCGCCCAATAGAAATGTCAGTATAAGGGCCGTCGTCGTCGTGCGGTGGGAATGTGTGAAATCACGAAGTGATTTCCAAGGTATGTGGGAAGGGTGGGACGGCTTCACCGTTCCACCCTTTCCAGCAGACCATCATTTCCACCGCGGCGGGCTGCGTGCATTTTTTTGGTGATGTTTACCCATTAGAAGCTTGGGTTAGCAAGGCCCCGGATGATGTCTAAGCGATTCGTCGGCGCGTCAGGGGAGAGGAAGTCTGAAATCGTACTGCTGTGCGTCGGGGGCGATGCAGGAACTCCACCGGCCACTCTGTAAGCCGTTCTTCCTTGACGTGACTGTACTGCTCAGGCTCGTCTTCGGCTATGTACTCAACCTGTCGGATGAGTGCTAGTGGCTCTTCCGCTCCGGCGGCACTCTCTGCAAACGCAAGCGCTTCGGCGTAGGTTGCAAAGGCATAGTAGTAGTCGTTCCCATCCTGCTCGTCAGGAGCGCCCCGTTCTGGGTGACACCAAATCCGGTACTCAAGAACCTCATCCCAGACGAATCCGCCGCCTGCACCTGTCACGGCAGAGTAGGTTCCAACAAGAGAAGCGTCGACGGCGTTGGGGTATGTAAGAGTGTTCATGGCTCGATGAGGAAGTCCTTACACGATACCGGCTGCTAGGCGTGATGTCTCCGTCTCGCTGCGTACCCGCTTCTGGTAGCCGGTCTTCTCGCTGTTGGTCATGACCTTCGTTGCGAGCCGGAGGTCCTGCTGCGCCTTTACGATCGCGAGCGCATGGCCAAGTCTCTTGTTTTCGACGATGGCCGTGTGGCTGACACGCTGGTCCTTGCTGAACACGCGGTAGGGAAGAACGTGGTCTCGCCAGCGAACCTCTAGCGGTCTGTCCCAGTAGTCGAAGAGTTCGACGTACTGGCCCTCCAGGCCCTTCGCCACATCTGTCTGCTCCAGGATGATCTGCTTGCGGTCATAGTGGAACGTGAGCTGTGCGCCAACGTAGCGCTGCTCGCGGTGGCATAGGATGTCGTTCAGCCGGGGCGTGGTCGTTCGCAGCGGACGGTGAAGGTCTTGCGTCCTGGTCGGCGGCACGGCAAAACGCTCGTTGTAGCGCTCCATGAACGCAGGCAGGAAGGCGTTGCCGGCTGCCATGTCGCTGATGCTGGCGAGCCGTAGCTCCTTCACGAGCCGGTCCTGCAACGTACGGTTGGCACGCTCCACGCGCCCCTTCGCCTGGCTGGAGTTCGCGCACAGGATCTCGATGTTCAGTTCCGAGAGGGCTCGGCCGAACTGCGTCATACCTTGGCCGCCCTTGGTGTCCTGGCGCACGACCCTGAACACGGAATGCTTGTCGGAGTAGAAGGCCACAGGGCAGCCGTGCTCGTTCAGGTAGCCGCGCAGAGCAGCGAAGTACGAAGCCGTGCTCTCGCTCGGCACGAACCGCAGCTGCATCAGCTTGCTGGTGGCATCGTCCACGAACACCAGTAATGTGTAGGGCTCCGCCCGGTCTTCGAACCAGCGGTGCTCGCTGCCGTCGATCTGCACCAACTCGCCGTAAGACTCGCGCCGGAGCCGCGGCTGGTGGAAGGTCTTGCGCTGCTTGCGCGAGAGCCACACGCTGTCGGCCATCATCCAGCGCCGCAGCGTCTCCCGGCCTACGTGGATCGCGTGCCGCTCAGCAAGAGCCTCGGTGGCCAGCGTCGGCCCGAAGTCGGCGTAATGGGCCTTTACCAGCTCGACCGCGAACTTCCGGACACCTGGGTTATGGCTGCGATTCGACGTTCGGCCACGTGCCTTGTGCACCAGCCCGAACCCGCCGTTCTCTTGGTACCGGCTCAGTAGCCGGTACGTCTGCCGCTCACTGATGTCCAACAAGGAGGCTGCTGCCGTCACAGTCCGCCTGCCGGAATGCACCTCGTCAGAACCTCAACACGCCGAACCTCGCGCTCGCTCATCCTCGTCCACGCCATCCTTAGAACCTGACAGTTCTAATGGGCGGGAACATGACAGTTCTAACGAGCGCCTACACCATGACTATACAGAATCTTCGCTATCGGACCAAAACTATCGACCTGTAGATGTTCTCATAGGTCCACAAAGAATTTACCCAGATCAATTTCAAGTGCGTCCGCGATTCGAGCAAGTGACCGTATACCAATCTCCTTCTTCCCTCGTTCCAGCTCTGACAGGTGCTCGCGCGCTAATTCCGCGTGATCGGCCAGCATCGCTTGCGTCCATCCGCGAGCTGCGCGCAGTTCGCGAATGCGCCTTCCGACGCGCGTGCAGATGTCTTTCGCCATTCTGCCAGCATCGATTTGACCGGCGCAATCTACGTAAGCTATAGCTTACGTACGTTGGCATATTTCTAATAGAGAGGATCCAGATCATGAAGGCAGATTACATTTCCAGGTTCGATCAAAAAACAGTCGATGCCGTCATTTCCCTTCGCGAGCAAGGACTTGGCAATCGAATCATCACAAGAGAAGCGGGCTTACCCCGGCACACCGTCTGTGTGCTCCTCCGCAAGCTTGGGTATGACGCGAAGCATTTCACGCCCGAGACGCGTGGAAGAAGGGCATTTTCGCTGCAGACCATTGATCTCGTCCTTCAGCGCAGAAAGGAAGGTGTCTCCAATCGCGACATCGCCCTTGAGGCCGGCATGTGTCAGAAGTCTGCGACCCAGATCCTGCGCCGGCATGGCTTCCGAGCCGCCAATAATCTTCCACAGACTCCCAGCCGCTTCTTCTATTCGCAGGAAGTTATCGACTTGGTACTGGGTCTTCGGAAGAAGGGCTTTGGATCTCACGTCGTCGCGCGGCAGGCTGGAATCTCTCGTAATGCGGTGAAGCGAGTCTTCCGGCTCGGTGGCTTTCTGCGGCACGGATGCTCAGGCGGCGGGTCGCACGGTGGTTCTGGAGGTCCTCAGGTGAGCGTCGATATCAGCTATCTAAACCTCACTCCGGAGATGGCGTGGTGCCTGGGTCTCATCTACGGCGACGGCCATATGGCTAACGTGGGCCATCAGGTCACGATCGTGACCTCAGACAAAGACGTGGCCGAGAAGTTCGCCAAGATACATGGCAGACCTCGCGTCATCAATGCGGGTAAGTACTACCGCGTAACCTGGACCTGCGCGCGCCTCTATCGTGAACTTGAGAGCTATGGCCTGTGCCCGAATAAATCAGACAAACTCCGATTTCCGAAGCTTCATCCGAGTCTCCTACCGCACTTCGTTCGTGGCCTGATTGATTCGGACGGCTCATTCTACCGCAAAGGACCAGGGAAGCTCGCAGACTTGCTGGCCTTCTGCTACGCATGCATCTGCGGACCGTTCATGCAAGATCTTCGCGACACGATGGTCGAACACGCCGCTGTGTCGGAATCCCTTCACGTAAAGAGCAGACTTCAGAGAGACACGCCGAACCGGGTTTGGTTCATTAAGTACAGCCACGCGAATGCGACCAAGCTCGGGCACTGGGTTTACGATGTCTCGACCGAGGCGATCCGCGGGGAACGCAAGTATGCTCGATGGTCTGCGGCGAAGGATCGTGTCCTCTGGCCCAGCAGTCGCAAGCAGTAAGCTCGCATCGTCTATCTTGCGTCATTTGATCTTCTCCGGGAGCTACATTCACGCAACAGGCCCGTAGTCTCCCGGAGAAGATCACCAGCGTTTGAGCTTCCCGAAGGGTCCTAGCCGGCTCGCAAGAAGGTTATTGCTTCGAGCATATTGTGGCTGCGATGAGGCCAGCTTCCGCTCGTGTACAAGCCGATCGCAGTCAGAGGCACTCAAGCGAGGCACCGGTTCGACGAGGACAGGAGGAAAGATCATTTCCTGTTGAGATCTATCAGGAGCCGCCTTCCTTCTACCCCCACATCTGTATCTCTCGATGGCGGCCTGTGGCCCCTCGGCTTGCTTTTGAAGTCTGGCCAACGCGAGTTGGATCGTCGCCGGGCCGCTTTTCATCTGGGGATGTTCGATTTCAATCCACCGCGATTTCTCCAACTCACCTAGAAGTCGCCATACGTTGGTGCGGGACATTCGTGCCGAGGTCGCCAGTTCCTTTGTAGTGCACCTGCAGGTGCCTCTCTCATCCGACGCCCGAGCGATCGCCAGCATGAGCATGCGCGGGGAGCTCTTCCCTGGAAACCGTTCCCACATCTCGGTATAAAGTTCGGTGTTCATAAGCTTTCTCCTTTAGACCTTAGAGCGCTATGCGCTTTCGGTAGAACTGATGGATCAACTACCCGCATGTCGCTTCGCGAGAGTGATAGTTCGCTGGATGTAAGCTGACCTGCGGCGTTGGTCCGGATCACGAGAGAGATAATTGTTCTCAAGCGCATGTTCTACGTCGCTTTCCGCCATCCCCAGAGAGAGAGCCGCAACAGAGAAGGAGGCATCGGCTCGTGCCGGACTTCCGCTGAACTGTGGCAGGTCCCGGAAGCGGGTCACAGAAAGTCGCGAGAACCTCCTCCCCCTCGGGGGAGAAAGGGTCCTGCAGGCAGTGTGAGCCGCTTGCTCTCGCTGAGTGGTGAGCACCGCGATCTGATCTTCGATCTCAGCCCGGAACCTGGTCGCTCCCGGGAAGATCGTTCCGGCGTGGCTGCTGAGCAGCACGAAGGGAGCAAGCCCATCCGCCCGCCGGTGCTTCGGCTTGGGATTGGTAAAGCCCGGCATGCGGCCGAAGTGCCTCCAGTCCGCTGCGCCAGGGTCGCCTCCAAAGCGCGCTGCGAGCGTACGCGCTGCAAACGTTGCAAGGGCGGCTGGCAGTACGTCTGTGTGCCGCAACCACGCCTGGAAGTTCTTCGGACTGGTCTCGACTAAGGCCGCAGGCGCAAAGCCTTCCTGGCGCAGCAGACCGACTGCGGTAGCACTGAGATCATCAAGCAGCGTGCAGGCATGTTCGCCAGCAGGCCTGACATAGACGTGTTCCCCGCGCGAGTTGCGATATCGGAGAAACGGCAGCCGCTGCAGAACCTCTTCGCCAGTCAGCCCATCGTGCCCAGGTAGCATGCCGCCCTGCGCTCCGCAGATACCAATATCGTAGCTCGGTGCTCCTAACGCGCGTAGGAAGCAAGAGACTGCTAATTCTGTCCTGCTCATGCCACACCTCCTGAACCGTCCGGTTTGCTCCCCGTTACATCTAGATCGAAAGCGAAATCGCCCCCGGACCAGCGATGTCCGTTGCTCTCGTTCCTTCTTTGGTCTTTGCGTCCGAAGTCGCTCGCTTTGCTGTCTTCAACTGAGCGAGCAAAGTGTTGCTGGCCCGGATCTCAGCAGCCAAAGCCCGACATGCCAGGCGGGTGTAGGTCCACTCATGCATACCCTTGGGTCGTTCCGGGAAGCGCTCCGTCATGTCTCCGGTTCCGCCGAGCCGGATCCTGCACATCTGGGCACGAGCCAGGTCCCGGCTTCTGGCAGGAACCCGTTGCAATGGATACGACACACCGCGGCAGCGGCGGCAAAGGAAGTCCTCCTTGCCGTAGAGGATCGCCACACCACGTCCGCAGGCTCCGCGCGGACAGACCAGCCAAGGTCGCCGGCCGCCATAGTGGCACTTCGACCAGCGCACGCGGAGTTCAAATCTGCTGCGACGCCTGCCGAAAAGATCTTGTCCCAGATCGAAGTCGACTGTGACACAGTTGCTCTGGAACCGTGTCCACAGTTGAGCTCTTCCGCCGCCATCACGCCGAAGCTGCAGCCCACGAGTGCGACCTGAAACCAGGAAGCCGTGCCGCTCTAACCAGCGCACATCCAGCCGGTAGAACTCCGACGGCAAACCGTTCTTCCGTGCACGCCCGCTACCGATGCCGCCCACGGTGGCCTCCTCTTGGCTTCATTGGCGTGGACTTCGAAATGGTTGACCGACATGACGTTCTCTCAGCGGGAACTGGGAGGTCCTTAGCGACAGGTCGCATGGTCAGCGTCTCAGCGCAAACTCGATGGCGAATGTGATCAGGGACGAACGAGTCGGTTTGCTGTTCGGCAAATAGATCTCTGTCAACTTGGAAAGACATCCGTCCCAAGTTGTGCAGGTCCCAATCGAAGTTAGCCTCACTCGCCGTCTTCGCGATGTAGAACATCCCACGCAAGTTCGGGCGAAAGGGTTCACTCTTGCAATCTCCGAAGTGTTCCATCCAAAGCGCCGGCACAAGCACTTCTAGCGTTTCCCGGTGTTGTTCTAAGGCAGCTACAGCGAAATGCCAATGAAGTGGAGTCGGTGACAAACCCAGACCGGAGGTCTTCCTTCGTTCCAGAACGAACACGCACGCGACGGGACCTCCCAGCGCTCGCTCCAGGCGATCGAGGTAGGACTTGAACGTCCCTTTCGCACCATCTTCGTCCATTGACCTGCGATAGGTTCCGCAAGCGTAGACCTGCCATGCTAGTTCCGAAAAGAAGCTGCCGTACTGGTGCGCTGCCAAGGAGAAGCGAGTAAGCCTCTTGCACTCGTGCGGAGGTGCGCTCTCAGAAGATCTGTGGCAAGTAGACATAGGACGATCCAAGGAGAAGTTGATTTCTCTGGTTGGTGAAGCGTTGACAGGAGCGATGCCACGCCCACCGCCGGTGGTAAAAGAACGTGGTGAATCGATCCAACTGGGTGGGGCCAGGGCTGCTTGTTGCCCCTGACTCTGAATGTGCTTAGCACAGTAGGTCTAGAAACCTGAACGGTTGTCGGCACGTCTCTTTCCACGACACGAAGCCTTTGATCGCGTTATGGCGGGCTGGGCTGACGCGGACGTCGTCGACAAAAGAGACTCGGGGTGCCCGGGATGAGCGAAAGGCGATCGGTGTCCGCAGAGCAGACCATCGATCCAGGCGTCAATGTCGCTCTCAAGCCAACCGATAGCTCGTGCGCCAAGGCTAATCTGTCTGGGAAAGCTGCCTTCTGCAATGCGCAGGTAAATGGTGCTCCGGGACAGGCCGGTTCGGGCCTGCACGGAAGGTAAACGTAGGATCCGTCTCGCTGCTTGGTTGTGCATTGCATCCTCCTGGAGCTTGGTTGAACTCCACTGAGAGGAAACGTATGACAGCTGCGGCCAAGAAGCTATACCCCTAGGGCCTCAAAACGCATTTGAGTTAACCAGTTTTCGCTATTCGAGGCGCACTTTCAGATCATTCGAGCCACACAGAGCCAAACCCAATCATGTCCGCATATCTTTTATGCTTTCTGATCCACCGGCCAGCTCCCGTGTGACGCCCCTCAGGGTTCTGATGTCACGCCACAACGTCTTTAAAGCGCAGCACCCTGGCGCCGCGCTGGGTTTGCTCCAGGAAATCTGCCCACTCCTGCATCATCTTCGAACGCGCTTTTAGGTAGAGTGCATGATTGTAGGCGGCACTCACAGCGTTTCTCGGGGCATGCGCCAGCTGCAATTCAATGTGTTCGTGAGCGTAGCCCTGCTCGTGCAGCAGCGTGGAAGCAAGTCCGCGAAAGCCATGCCCTGTCATCCTTCGCTTGAAGCCCATCCGTTCAAGACCCTTGAGGATGGTGTTGTTGCTCATGTGACGAGAGGCGCTTCTCTCGCCGGGGAAGAGCCAGGCAGAGTCGCCGCACAGCGGACGCAAGGTAGCAAGTACTTCAAGGGCCTGGCTCGAAAGCGGGACGATGTGCGGTGTCCGCATCTTCATCCGTTCAGCCGGAATGCTCCAGCGTGACGCTTCCATATCAAACTCAGACCAGGTAGCCGCAATCAGTTCCCCGGTACGCACGAACGTGAGGGCCATCAACTTAATTGCTAGCCGAGTGATGTGCTTTCCCGGGTAAACCTCTACCTGCCGAAGCAGCTCCGGCAACTCCCTTGCGTCGATGCGGGCATAATTCACCTTACGCGAAGCTTTGAGGATGTCCCGAGGACGAATTTCGGTCGCCGGATTACGCTGCGCAAAGCCATGAGCTATGGCGAAACGGAAGATCTGGCCTGTCGTCTCGAGAGCGCGTTTAGCAACATCCCGTGCACCTCGGCTTTGGATCAGACGCACCATCGCGACGACCTCAGGAGCCTCGATGTTTATCACTCGCAGCGCACCGAGGCTCGGCAGAATGTTGCTGGCAAGACGGCGCTTCGTCGAATCAACATGCCGTGGGCTCTTTCCGTCCTGCCAGTGCTCAAGCCACTGAGCAGCTACGCTTGCAAAAGAGTTCTCGACGGCGATACGCTGACCGCGCTTCTTTGCCTTGCGCTCGGTCATAGGGTCAGCACCCTCGACCAACAACTTTCTTTCCTCCGCACGTCGTTCGCGCGCCCGCGCCAAGGAGACCTCCGGGTATCTCCCGAACGTCATCACCTTCTGCTTGCCCTCATGCCGGTACGTCCATCGCCACAACCTGCCACCTGATGGTGTCACCCACAGGTATAGGCCCCCACTGTCACTCAGCTTGAAAGGCTTGACCTTGAGTTTGGTTCGCTTGATCTCTGTGTCGGTTAGCGGCATGTCATCGCCCCCATGTGGAATGTACCCACAATCTGGAACAAACATACCCACAAATATGCCCACGATCAAGCATGGCTCTTATTGGACACTAGTGGACGTCAACAGACATGAACTCCAGATTTCACTAAGGTGTTACCCAGATCCTAGACTCTATCGGACACCCTGAAACAACTTGACGGCGGAGGGAGAGGGATTCGAACCCCCGTTACCCGTTAGGGTAAAGCGGTTTTCAAGACCGCCTGTTTCAACCACTCACACATCCCTCCGCATCGGGTGTCGAGCTCGGTACATCCAAAGGGTAGCAAACTTCGTCATCGCACTGCGATACTGAATGCAAGCGGCTCCCTTATGGCAATCACAAGCACCCCGACCGCGAACCCGATCCTCACTCCCCGCCGCTCGACCTTTGACGCGACCCTCGCCGCCGCCCGCACCACCATGGTCTTCTCCGAGGTCTCCCGGCTCGCGCTCGATAGCTTTCGCGCCTCAAAGGTCCGCTTCCTTCTCACCATGCTCGGCATGGTGATCGGCTCGGCCTCCATCATCCTGGTCGTCACCCTCGGCCTTACCGGCAAGCAGTATGCTCTCGGGCTCATCAGCTCCATCGGCCCCAGCATGATCGAGATGCAGTTCGTCGGCGGCACCGTCGCCGGTCCGGACAACACCGTCAGCAACGACTACCTGACCCGCGAAGACATGGCCGCCGTCCGTGAAGCTGTCCCCAACGTCGTCGCTGCCTCTCCCATGCTCGAGGTCCATTACACCGTCTCCATCGGTTCCGGCGTCACTCGCGATGCCATGCTCCTCGGCGTCAATCCGGACTACAAGATTGTCCGCAACCTCGCTGTTACCGCAGGCCGGTTCTTTGACGATCAGGACACCACGCAGCACTCCAAAGTCGCCGTCATCGTTGAGTCCTTCGCTCGCGCTCTCTACGGCAGCTCCGGCAGCGCCATCGGCCATACCGTCTCTGTCCAGGGCATCCCGTTCACCATCATCGGCGTCTTCAAGATGCGCATTGACACCTTCGGCCAGTCCGAGGTCTCCGATCAGACCATCCTCATCCCGTATCCCGTTGCCCGCTACTTCACCGGCAGCGAGACGGTGAAGGAGATCTTCTTCTCCATGGCCAACACCGATCAGGTCCTTCCCGCCTCAAAGCAGATCCTCGCCGTCATCAAGAGCCGCCATCACGCCACCTCCGTCTACAATCCCTTCACCATGAGCCAGGTCCTCGACGTCATGAGCAAGATCGCCAACATGCTCACCGTCGTTCTCACGCTCGCCGCCGGCGTCACCCTCATCGTCTCCGGCGTCGGCATCATGAACTCCATGCTCGCCAACGTTCAGGCTCGCTTGAAAGAGATCGGCATCCGCAAGGCTCTTGGCGCCACCTCACGGGAGATCCGCCTGCAGTTCCTCACCGAAGCCGTCTTCCTCTCGCTCTCCGGTGGTGTCGTCGGCACGGTCATCGGCCTTACAATCCCTAGGGCGATCTCGTTCCTCACGCCGTTCAAGATCCCCTTCTCCTTCCTCTCCGCAATCATCGCTCTCTCCACCTCAGTCCTGGTCGGCGTCGTCTTCGGCACACTGCCCGCCAATCGGGCAGCCCGGCTGGATCCCGTGGAGACGCTAAAGTACGAGTAACTCCCTGTCCCACGAGAGCATCTCTGGGCTCTGCCCATCTCCTGCGCCATGCCGACACCTCTGTCCAGCTCGTCTCTCTGCAGGTCACTGCTTGCGGTCGGCCTTGTCTGCATCGTTGCCGGCGATCTCTTCGCACAGGCTCACGCCGTGGCTCCTCCTCCTCCCTCAGGCGCGCGGTCCGCAGTCTGCCATCAGCGAGTCGTTCCGCAGCTGGTGGATATCACCGCAAAGACAAAAATCAACTTTAGTCACATCGCCGCACCGGAACAGCGCTACATCGTCGAATCGATGGGCGGTGGTGTTCTGGCAATCGACTACGATCGCGACGGCTGGCCCGACCTGTACTTCACCAACGCTCCCACCGTCGCCATGGCTCTGAAGGGGGAGAAGGCGAGCAGCGCACTCTTTCATAACAATCACGACGGAACCTTTACCGACGTCACGAATCGTGCGGGCGTGGCGCATCCCTGCTTCGCCATGGGAGGAGCCGTCGGCGACTACAACAATGATGGCTGGCCGGACATGGTCATCACCTGCCTTGGCGGAAACGTGCTCTATCGCAATAACGGCGATGGTACGTTCACCGATGTCACCGCTGCCGCCGGGCTCACCGAGAGCCGCTGGTCAACCGGGGCTGCCTTTGCGGACTTCGACGGAGACGGCTTCGTCGATCTCATGATCACCAGCTACGTCGACTTCAAGCTGAACGATCTGCCGGAGTTCGGCAAAAGCGCCACCTGCAAGTTCCATGGCATCGCCGTGCAGTGCGGCCCGCGCGGTCTGAAAGGCGCCGGCGACACCCTCTTTCATAACAACGGCAACGGCACCTTCACCAACGTGTCGCAAACGACCGGAACAGACGACGCATCTGGCTACTACGGTCTTGGCGTCGTCTGGGCAGACTTTGGCAATACCGGCCGTCCCAGCATCTATGTCGCGAACGATTCAACCCCCAACTACCTCTACCGCAACGACGGCGGCGGCAAGTTCGCGGAGATCGGTCTCGAATCCGGAACCGCTGTCAGTGGAGATGGCTCCGAACAGGGCTCGATGGGCGTGGCCGTTGCCGACTACAACCACACCGGACGCTTCTCCATCTACGTCACCAACTTCGCCGACGAATTCAATACGCTCTACCGCAACGAGGGAAAGGGCAACTTCACCGACGTCTCCTACGACTCCGGCCTTGCGCTCGCCTCCTTGCCATACGTCAAGTGGGGCGTCGCCTTTGCGGATCTTGATAACGATGGATGGGCCGATCTCTTCTCTGTCAACGGCCATGTCTACCCGCAGGTTGATTCGCTTCCTTCAGGGGCCCGCTATAGGGAACCAGCCAACCTCTTCATGAACCAGCGAGATGGCACCTTTTGCGATGCTGCGACGCAGGCTGGTGAGGCGGTGCAGACACCGCAGGTGAGCCGCGGCCTTGCCGCCGTCGATCTGGACAACGATGGCAACGTGGACCTCGTCGTCGAGAACCTGGTCGGCAGTCCTATGATCCTGCACAATACCGGACAGCCCGGCACCCATTGGATCACCCTGGACCTGACGGGCACGAAGAGCAACCGCTCGGCCCTTGGTGCCCGCATTATCCTCAAGGCTGGCGGAACAACCCAGACCGATGAGGTACGCAGCGGCGGCAGCTACCTCTCTCAGGGAGACCTCCGCGTGCACTTCGGGCTTGGAAGCGCCGCGAACATCGATTCAGTCGAAGTGCACTGGCCTTCAGGCCGGGTAGAGAGCCTTGGAAGACCTCCCGTGGACCATATCTACCAGGTCCTTGAGGGTTCGGGGCTGGTCGCTCCGGGCGTCATCCGGCCGGCAGGGAAGTAGCTTGGAGCCGACCGCTCCTGCATCGCGACTCTGATGCAGAGACCGCACAAGGCGACGGGTCCACTCCAACAATTCTGGTTGACAATCCTGCAGGTCGGCTTGCTTAATAGTCTCCGCCATGAGGAAGGCCCTCGGCGGCTCCCCCGAAAGATGGGGAGGAGCTTCCATCCAAAGAAGGCTTGCCCTCATGAGCACAAATTGAGCTCGAAAGTTCTCAAAGAGTGAACTGTCCCTACTACATGCAGGATTTTTGGAGAGCAAATGACGTATAGACGAATATTAGGTACGAGCGCTCCCGTTGCGTTAGCGCTCTGCAGCGTGGCGTATGCGCAGCAGACTACGGGCGGTGTAGTCGGGACGGCCACGGATGGCTCCGGTGCGGCGGTCCCCAATGTCTCCGTGACCCTGTCCAGTGCCGCCACGGGCTTCACCCGGACAGTCACCTCGAACGGAAGTGGTGAATACACCATCACGGATGTTGAACCAGGAACCTACAAAGTTACGGTCACGGCACCGAATTACAAGTCGTTCGTGGCCACTGGCGTTCAGGTCAACGTGGCCACATCGAACACGGTCAACGCCCAGATGCAGATCGGCGGAACCTCTGAGACAGTTACGGTCGAAGACACCAACGTTTCGGTGCAGACCGACAGCGCAGCCCTCGGCCAGGTCATCGACGGCAACCAGGTCAAGGAACTTCCGCTCAACGGCCGCAGCTTCGTCGAGCTCACGCAGCTCCAACCCGGCGTTTCGGCAGCCAACAACTTCGATACGAAAAACAAGGGCCTGCAGGGCGGCGTGGACATGTCCGTCAACGGCAACCCCACCGTGAACAATCTCTTCCTCATCGATGGGGTTAATAACAACGACGTGGGATCCAACCGCACCATCCTGATCTATCCCTCAAACGAAGCCATCGCCGAATTCAAGATGCTGACCAACAGCTTCGGGGCTGAGTACGGGCAGGCCTCTGGCGCCATCATCAGCATCGTGACCCGCAGCGGAACCAATCGCTTTCACGGCAGCGCCTTCTACGACGGCCGCAATGATGTGCTGGATACCTTCACCTACTTCGCCAGGCAGAATGCCAATCCCGCGCTTCCACGGGGCGGCAAAGACAAGCTGCGGCGCAACGACTTCGGCTACTCCATCGGCGGCCCGATAAAGCGCGACAAGCTCTTCTTCTTCTTCAGCGAAGAATGGAATCGTGAGATTCGCGGTCGCACGGTCAGCGCTTGCGTCCCCACGGCGGCTGAACTCACGGGTGACTTCTCCGCTGACGGTGAGGGTGTGTCCTGCAGTCCCAACCTGCCCGACTTCGCCGGCGCGCCCACGGTCGCGGGAAATCCATATAAGCTGCAGGCGATAGATCCGTCCGCAGCGAAAATCCTCCAGCTGTATCCTTCCCCGACCCGTACTAACCTGGTTGGCGGAAATAACTGGTCGCAGTCTCTTCCAACCGCGCTCTACTGGCGGGAAGAAAATGTTCGTGCAGATTACCGCATCACACCGAAAAATCTGATCGTCGGCCGGTATACGCAGGACACCTGGACGAATCCGTCCTATAACGCCGGCTATTGGGGAGACGATCCGTTCCCGGCACTGAACAGCAGTTGGTCCCAGCCCTCGAAGTCGATGATGGGTCGATGGACCTCTACCATCAGCGACACCCTGGTCAATGATGCTGCCTTCCAGTACTCCAACAATCGGATCATTATCACTGCCGGTGGTACGAACCCGGACCTGCTTCCGCAGGTCAGCGCGGCCGTTCCCACCCTGTTTGCAAATGGGCAAAAGCATTCGCCGGTCGGTGTTCCGCAGGTTAGTCTCGGCAACTACAACACAACGCAAAACATCGCTCCCTGGCAGAATCAGCTGGATCTCTATAGCTTCCAGGACAATGTCTCCAAGATCTTTGGCCGCAATGTCCTGAAGTTCGGCTTGAACCTCGATATCGACGGTAAAGATGAGGACACAAACCCCTCGAGCGGCGAGCGGCCGAGCCTGAGCGGCGACGGAGTTGCTCTCAAGAACCCTGACGGAACACCTGCCGGTGGTATCTCCACGGGCAATACACTCGCGAACTTCCTGATACCTGGAAACAAGTTCTTCATCAGCGAGACCTCGACCAACGTCCGTGCCAAGCTGCGCTGGCGCAACTACGAGTTCTACGCGACGGACAACTTCAAGCTCACACCGCATGTCACAATCGATGCCGGTCTGCGCTACTCCATCATGCCGCCGACCTACCAGCCCAACGGCATTGAAACCAACTTCCAGCCAAACCTCTACAACGCCGCTCTGCCCGCCACAGATGCCTGCAACGGACTTCTCACCATTCCTGGCAAGGATCCGTGCGGCGACGCCAACAAGCAGTTCGGAACTGCCTTCTCCTCCGGTACCCCGGGAAAGAACAAGTACCTGCAGGACGTCAACTATCACCTCTTCGCACCCCGCGTCGGCGTGAACTGGGACACCTCCGGCACGGGCAAAACGGTGGTCAGCGCAGGCGCCGGCCAGTTCTTCCAGCGGGAACGCATCTCCCGGTACACCCTGGTCTCCAACTCGCCCTTCGCCATCAATGCCAACAACTACATCCGCACTCTGGGTGGAGCAACGCCGACCGCTCTGACGGGCGCTACCTCACAGCCGCAGGGCGGCTACGATCCAAAATCTCTCCTCCCGAACTCCTGGCAATGGAACCTCACCGTCCAGCAGGCGCTCAACGCAAACTCCCTCTTCTCCATCAGCTATGTGGGCAACAAGGGAACGCACCTGACGTCCGGCTACGACATCAACCAGATTCCGCAGTCCAACTGGCTGGATGCTACGTTCGCGCAGGGCAACGCCGTGAACACGTACCGCCCATACTCCAACTACGGCTCGCTGGCATGGTGGACGCACTCCGGAAATTCCAACTTCAACGGTCTTGAGACCCTGATCAAGACCCGCTTCAAGAATCTGCAAATGCTTGCTGCGTACACCTGGTCGCATTCCATCGCAGACATCATCGTTGATGATTCGAGCGGCGCCCTCGGAACGCAAACGCGCACCTTCTACTCGCAACCACGCTTCGACCGCGGCAATGGCGATGTGAACCGCCCAAATAACTTCGTCGCGAACGCCGTCTACAACCTGCCTTCCCTTGCTGGCAAGAACCACCTCTTGACAGGAGCACTCGGCGGCTGGGAGTTGAGTGGCATCACTACCGCGGCGAACGGAAACAACTTCACCATCTACCAGGGTGCAAGTGAGAACACAAAGGCTGTTGCAAAGGTGCTTGACAGAACCGTCGGCAGCCCGACCCTCGGCACTCTGATCACGAACCCGGTTGCTGGCCTCCTCAACGGACTTGTCCAAACCGGCTACACCGCTCCTCTCCGCCCGCTGAAGGTCGCAGGCCAAAGCCCAACCGCCGGCCGCAAAGGTCAGCAGATCGTCAATCCCAACGCCTTCACCCTGATCGGCTACCAACTCGGCACCATTCCAGGCAACATGGCGCCCCGCGGCTATGTGGGTGGTCCGAACTTCGTCAACACAGACTTCTCCGTCGACAAGAACTGGAAGGTTCGTGAGATGGCCACGGTGCAGTTCCGCCTGGACTTCTTCGACGTGTTCAACCACGCCAACTTCAATCCCAACCAGGGCACCTTTACGCCGTTCCAATCCGTCAACTGCGGTGCGCAAGGCGCAGATGGTACGTACCAGCCCTGCAGCACCACCAACAGTGTGATCAGCGCTCAAAGTGCGACCTCCGGCTTTGGAACGTCCAACCAGACGATCGGGAACGCCTCACGTCAGATCCAATACACCCTCCACATCAACTTCTAACCTGATGCAAGGCGAACGGCGGGAGGAGCCCTGGCTCCCTCCCGCCGTTCGCGTTTGTGTCCTCACCTGACCTCGAGGCACTGCATCACGTTTGACAGCCTTCGAAACCAAACAGCCGCACCTGTGACACGATAGCCAAGTGAGTCGCATCCCCACGCTTCGCCAGTTCCTGACTCTCACCACGCTTCTGCTCTCCGTCGCAGGCGAAGCTCAGGCTCATCCAAAGACATCGCAGGCAGCTTCACCTGCTGCGTCTTCTCTATCGCAGACACGCGCTGCAAACCTGGGTCCTCTGCAGCAGGCGCAAGCGCAGGCTCTCGCCTCCGGCGATACGTCTGCAATCGCCACGACCTCAAACGCGCTCTCCGCCGCGCTGCTCCATGGCCTTGCGCGCCTGGAACGCATCACCGGAGACGCCGAGCGTGCCACGGAACTCGATACCAAGGGTCGTTTGCTTGAAGCCGACTCCCCTGCCTCCCCTGTAATCTCCACACAGCCCCCCTCTGCCCGCCAACCATCCGCCGCGCAGCGCCTGGCCGCGGAAAAAGAAAAGATCCCACTCAGGAAGCTTCTGGCGCAAAGCTATAACGACCTGGGAACGGCGGAGGCGCGGCAGGGAAGCTATGAGCGCGCAAAGCAACACTTCGAAGAGGCCGCTTTCTGGGACACACCAAACGACACTCTTCTCCGAAACCTTGGCACAGCCGCCTTTCGCGTCGGCGACTTCCCAGCCGCGGTTCGCGCCTTCAATCAATATCTGCAGCCCAAGCCCGCCAATGCCGGAGTCGCCGATCCGCGGTCTCAGCTGATGTACGCTCTGTCGCTCTTTTCAGTCGGAGACTTTTCCGCGGCAGCGCGCGCCTTCTCTCCCGTCTCCTCTGATGCTCTGAAAGATCCAAGATCGGGGTACTCCTGGGCCTTCTCCCTCGCGCACTCCGGAGATCCGAAACAGGCAAACAGCATCGCCGGCCAGCTCTCTGCGCAGTCTCTTCCCCCCACTGTCCTCTCACTCGTCTGCCATATCTTTCTCGACACCGAAAGCTATGAGCAGAGCATCACGTGCTACCGCAAAATACTCGCCACAGATCCGGACTTCCGTCTAGCTCATTACCAGGTGGCTGAGTCTCTCATCCGTCTGGACAGGCCCGCGGACGCCATCCCGGAGCTTCGGCAGGAACTCGTTCTCAGCCCCGATGATCCGAATGTCGAGTACTCCCTGGCCTTCGCACTTCTCCAGACATCCAGCAAAGACCAGGCGCGTACCCTGCTGACGACGATCACGGCCACACATCCGGAGATGGCGCAGGCGCAATACCAGCTCGGCAAGCTGCTCCTCGAAGCCGGTGATACGGACAACGCCCGCGTGCATCTCGAGGCAGCAGAAAAGGCCGATCCCTCGTCGGACTACACCCACTACCAACTGCAGGCAATCTATCGAAAACTCGGCCGGACCGCAGATGCGGATCGCGAAGCTCAGCTCTATCGGGAGATCAAGGAGCGCCGTCGCGCCCTGCCTGCCTCCACGCGGTAGATCTCGAGTCAGGGGCAGGACTGCTTCTCTCTCGGAAGCCTTCGAGCGAAGGCAGCATCCTCGCAGCAGCTATCCTTCACTCGGGCTGACAGTCAAACAAGCGTCCGTCAGCAACGGGATTGCTCAGTTTGCTCCTGAAAGGAGCTCCAGCATGGCCGATAGCGGCACAAACCAGAGCGCTCCCCCGGAGCCCATCGCGGCCAGCATACGTCTGGAGCGAAAGCATCCTCTGGCCATTCGCTGGATGCATTGGATCAACTTCCCCATCCTGTTCACAATGATCTGGAGCGGCCTGCTGATCTACTGGAACGACTCCGACAATGCCTTCCAGCATGCCCACAGGGTCTATCGAATCGGTCTCGGTCCCGTGACCCTCCTCCGCTTCTTCCCGGACTGGTTTTATGCCAGCCTTCACGTGCCCTACCATGTAACGCAGGGCCTGGGATACCACTTCCTTTTCATGTGGTTCTTCGCCCTCAACGGCATCCTGTACGTGCTATACACATGGCTTTCGGGGGAGTGGCGCTTTCTTCTTCCGCAGCGCCGCAGTCTGCTCGATGCCATCCAGGTCACGCTCGTCGATCTGCACCTGCGAAAGGGCCTCCCACCGCAGACGAAGTACAACGGCGCCCAACGCATCGCGTACACATCCGTCATCCTGATGGGGGCAGGCATGCTCCTCACCGGACTCGCCATCTATAAGCCCATCTCCACACACTGGCTTACCGCCCTTCTGGGCGGGTACGAGATGGCCCGCTGGCTGCATTTCTGGCTTACCCTCAGCTTCCTTGGCTTCTTTGTCATTCATGTCGTACAGGTCACGCTGGCAGGCTGGAATAACTTCCGTGCCATGATCAGCGGCTTCGAGGTGCAGCGCACGGAAGCGCCCTCCATCGAGGCGGAACGACAAAGGCGACAATGAGCGATCGCGCAAACCAATCCGCTCCCGCTGCCGAACACGATCTGCAGGCGCAGCCCGCTCCCTCACCCCGGTCCGGTGAGGCTAAGCCCGTTTCCGCAACTGAGTCCGCTCTCGCAGCGCAGCCTGACGGAAACAATCAGCCTGACGGAGACAATCACCCCGCGCCCACGACTCTGGCTGCCCTGCAAGTTCCGTCCGCTTCACAGAAGCAGGCGGAAAAGCCTGTCGCTGCCAGCGCTCATCCTTCGTCTGAAGCCGCTGCTGTTCGCGCCGGCGATCAGCGACCGGAGGACCCCGCCTCAGCCGACGACGTACTGACCCGGCGCATGCAGGGCAGAGAAGCAGCCGATGCCGCGGTGCTTCTGGACTCCCGCAAACAGACCCGGCGCGCCTTCGTCGTGGCAGCGATCGGCGCGGCTGCCGGCTACGGCCTCTATCGTTCTCTCGACAAGGCACCGAGCGACGACATGCAGCCCTCTCCCTTGCGCCGCGCGTATGAGCTCAATGCAGCGCTTTCCCGCAAGATCTTTCAGGATCTCCCGCTTGCTCCTACCTACCCCCTGTCTCGCGCGGAAACGTTGCGCGTCAACGGGGTCTACGGCTTGAAGAGGCCGCTCAAACCCGAGAGCTGGCGTCTTCAGGTCGTCGGCACCACAGCATCCGCGCAGCATCCACGTTTCACCTCCGATGTCACCGCCTGGGAGTACCAGTACATCGAAACCGCCAGTGCGGACGATCAAGGTCATGAGACGAAGGTGGACCCCAGGCTGCTCAGCTCTGCCAAGATGGCGCCTGAGTCCGCGCAGCAGCAGACCAGCGACGATGAGAATCACACCGGCCGCAAGCCTCGCGGCTCGGAAGAGGCCGGCGAGAGCGAGTCCACCCTGCGGCCCGGTACGCCAGGTCTGCTTCTGCCGATGAGCGATCTGCTCAAACTGCCGCGACACGAACTCGTCACCCAGTTCAAGTGCATCGAGGGCTGGAGTCAGATCGTGCATTGGGCAGGCATTCGCATGTCCGACTTCTTTGAGATCTATCCGCCTGCTCTGATCGACGGGAAAGAGCCGCGCTTTGCGTACATGGAGACACCCGACGGCGACTACTTCACAGGCTATGATCTCCATGCCTTGCGCCACCCGCAAACACTCCTCGTGACCGAGATGATGGGTGCACCGCTCACGGAATCTCATGGCGCCCCGCTGCGTCTCCACATGCCCACCAAGTACGGCTACAAGCAGATCAAGCGCATCGGTCTGATCGCCTACACCAACAGCAAGCCCGACGACTACTGGACCAAGCTCGGCTACGACTGGTACGCCGGCCTCTAACCCGGCCGCGCAGCAATCCCTGCTGTCTCCGTCTCTACACCGACGGCGGGCACAAGCTCTTCTAGGGCATCGGGTGTAAGCCGCGGCTCTCCAGACCAGCTCGTCTGCAGCTCCGGAATCCGCAGCAACCTGCAGAGCGAGTCACTCAGCAGCAGCGCGGGCCGGCCCTCATGCTCATCACCCCGCCGCGCTGAGAGCGGCAACCATGCTCGCCGCTCGTCGATCCCATGTGCCGTCTCTGCTGGCATGCCACCGCGCCTCAATCTGGCCATCGTTGAAGCCGCGGGTTCTGAGCTCCCGCAGCAGCGTCGCGCCCTGCTCCGCCGTGTCAAAAAGCTGCAGCAGCGGTGGCTTGTGCAGGAGTTCCTCAAACCCCCGCGTTGCAAGAATCGGCCGTGTCGCCGCAAGATGCTCATAGAAGCGCGTCGAGCTCCCGGAGTACGTCGGCTCCCGCAGCTTGTACGGCAGAACCGCAACATCCAGACCGCGCGCATACGCCGCCAGAGCGCCGTACGGCTTCTTCCCGACAAAGCGGACGCGCCCGCCCCTCTGCAGCAGATCCTCCCGCGCGAAGCGCTCCCCCGCATCAGGAACGTCCTGGCCGACCGGACCGATCAGCAGCCACGAGAAATCAGGATCCGCATCAACCAGCGCCCGCAGCAGCAGCCAGTCCACGTTCGACCCCATATTCCCGATCACACCAGCGATCGGTCGTTCCAGCCCATCTGCGTCCGCCGGCAGCTCCTCCGGGAGCAGCAAGGGCGCGGCGATCAGGTTTGCCTCCCGGGTCGCATTCGGAACAACCAGAATCTTCGCTGGATCGCATCCCGCCTCCCCGGTCAGATACTCTGCAAGCCGGTTCGAGTTCGGGCAAACCAGCCTCGCAGCCGCGCACATCCTGCGATCCAACCTCGTCACTTGCAGGGGGTTGACTCCCGCATACGCAGCAATCCGGTCGGTAAGGTAATAGACCACAGGTCCCGGCCACAGTGCCGCCAGCGGCGCATGGTATGGCGTTGTGCAGAGCAGTGGCGACAGAGCCGGAGCGGTCGTCTGCCGCAGCAGCCGCCGTCTCAGGCCTGAGCCAGTACGTGCCATCCACGAGAGAGGAGGCCGCGCATATCCTCGCTGGAGCGGAAAGCTGCGCTGGGAGAGTCCGGCCTCTGTCGTGGCCTCCTCCCTCTCCCCACCGCTTGATCCGGCAAAGAGAGCCCATCTCTCCATCCGTGGCCGCCAGGCTGTTACAGGCACAAGCCGCGACAGAGCCATCGCAAACTCCCGGTCGAGCGCATCCGAAAGCTGCATGTACTGCCATCGTTCTGTATCACGCATCGTCCAGTGATCTTACTGTGCCGTCCGACCCGCTTCACCAGGGCCGCCCTCGCCCCGTCCGCGCCTCTCGATCTAGGAGGCAGCCGAGACGAAGGACAGAAGGCTCGGCGGTGTGCCCGCCTCCACCACCTTGACCCGGCAGGACCGGCACTCCTTCTCGTGTGTGAGCAGGGCCATCAGGGCAACATCCGCTAGCGCCTGGTTCCTAAGCGTGGAGCCGGAGACTCGGGCGGCCGAGACCGCGCGGGAGTACGACGCAAGCAGTTGATCGCCAAACGTGCAGGCCATACATCTCAAACTAGCACCCGTTTGTAGTCCGGCAGGAGCTCGTTCAGGTCGCAGCATTTGCGGAAAAGTGGAAATGTCGGCCCAGAACACACGAGCAGGGAAGCGCTCTGAAAAGGGACTAAGACCAGCGGCGCGTGGACCTCTTGGCAGCGGAGCGTCGGGTGTACTCAAACGGCCCGCTGACGGCCAGGCGTCTGCCCTCAGGATTCAGCTGCCACGCGAGCAGCATGGCAAACGCTACGGAGACAAGGCCGGGCAGCGCGAAGAGCGATCGCCGAAGAGCGAGCATAGGGGCCGCAGGGGCGAAGGCAGCGAGGCGAAGCAACGTTCTTACGGGAAGGGCGAGCATGGGGCCACGTCCGGCATGGAGGGAGAGTGAGACCAGAGTCTCGGCGGCGAGGGCCTCCGTATAGGTGAGATAGGTGAGGGTGGCAGCGGCGATCTGGAGAACAAGGCCGCCTCTCTGGTGCGAGCCGGCAGAGACGGCGGCTCCAAGCAGCGCTCCGAGGAGGAGGATGAGGGCAGTAAAGGCCCAGAGGCCCAAATCCCAGATCGGCAGCGCGCTCTCGGGAATATGACGCAGCAGGTCAATCGACCAGGAGATCGGGATGAAACTGAGCAGGGCGGCGGCGACGCCGAAGAGCAGACCGCGCATGCGGCAGCGGCGGAGGTAAGCGGACTCGTTGCGGCGAAGAGCCTCGGCGCACGGTCCGCAATGGGCAGAGCCGTCGACGCGCCAGTAGGACCGGACGAGGACGGTGCTGCAGCCGCGGCAGGTCTCGATGGTCTCGGGACCAGTGAGCAGCCACGCGCCGGGTCTCATGGCAGGCACCTTGGCGGTGATGCTGGGCGGAATGCGGGAGGAGGCGGCATACGGGTGCGCTGATGGCTCATAAGACGCCGCGAGAGCAGGCGGAGGCGGGCGACAACAGTCTGATAGGACGCCCGGCGGCGCTCCGTCCCCAGTAGAATAAGGTCTCTATGGCGACGCAGCTGGATCAGATTCTTGCGCACACAGCGATGCAGGTCGAAGAGCGAAAGGCAGCGGCGCATCTGCCCGCGCTGGAGCAGGCAGCGGCGGCGCATCGGCCCCGTGGTTTCCGGGCAAGCCTCGAGCGGGTCGCGGCTCAGGAACCCGCCATCATCGCGGAGATTAAGAAAGCGTCCCCGTCCAAAGGTCTCATCCGCGCGGACTTCAGGCCGCAGGCGCTGGGTTCGGCGCTTGAGCGCGCAGGAGCGGCCTGCCTGAGTGTGCTGACAGACAGCGAGTTCTTCCAGGGATCGCTGGCGGATCTGCAGGCGGTGTCGGAGGCAGTCGAGATCCCGGTACTGCGCAAAGACTTCATCCTGGACCCGTTTCAGATTCTCGAGGCGCGAGCCGCGGGAGCTGATGCGGTTCTGCTTATCGTGGCGGCGCTCGATGACGACACACTCGGCCTGCTGCACACCTTCGCCGAGGATCTCGAGCTCGATGTCCTGGTGGAGGCGCATACGCATGAGGAGATCGATCGGGCGGTTGCCCTGGGCGCTCGCATGATCGGCGTCAACAGCCGTGATCTGAAGAGCTTCACCGTAAAGACCGAATCGCTTCTGTTCATGGTGGACGCTCTGCCCAGGCATGTACTCCGGGTGGCGGAGAGCGGCATCCGGTCCGCGGAAGACGTACGCGCGCTGCAGGCCGGGGGCTATCAGGCCTTTCTCGTAGGCGAAGCCCTCATGCGACAGCCGGATCCTGCGGCGACACTCGCTCTGCTGCTCGACCGCGAGTACTCGCACACCATCTGAGCGCGAACATCCGTTTCAGCACTACAAGGGAGAGCGGATCTGCTGTGTGGGTAAAGATTTGTGGCACGACAAACCTCGACGATGCGCGGCTTGCGGTAAGTGCAGGCGCGGATGCCGTCGGATTTGTGCTGGCGGCGGCGAGCCGGCGGCGCGTCACCCTGGAAGCCGCGGCGCGGATCTCGCGCGTGCTGGCGGAGGAGTCGCCGCTTGTAGAGCGGGTAGGCGTCTTTGAAGCCGTGGACGCCGGCCAGCTGGTGGCGGCAGCGCGTGCAGCCGCTCTCACAGGGGTGCAGCTGCACGGCGGAGGCGGAGCGGCACTGGCGCGAGCCATGAAGGCCATCGCTCCGGAGCTGGCAGTGCTGGCGGTCGTCTCCTGGGAGATCGGCGCGCCGGATGCCGCAGCAAACGTCCGTCAGCAGATCCAGGCCATGCAGGCAGCAGGAGTGGAACGCGTGCTGCTGGACTCGAAGCTGGGTCCGGATCGGGGCGGGACAGGGGTGGCCTTTGCGTGGAAAGAGGCAGCCGAAGCGCTCGCCGATGTGCGGGATGGCCTGAAGCTGGTGGTCGCAGGTGGGCTCAAACCGGAGACCGTCGCGGAGGCCGTACACACGCTCCAACCGTGGGGTGTCGACGTGGCAAGCGGCGTCGAAGAGAGCCTTGGCCGTAAAAGCTCATCCGCGGTACAGGCCTTTGTGCAGGCGGCTCGCGTTCAAGTGCAAAATGCGATGGGCTGAGACGATCAAACCGCCCGGGTGTCGTCACCGAACGGCTTGGAGCCGGGGAGGGCTGCTGTCTTACGAGCGGGCGACGGGTGTACTGTTGCGGATTCGCGGACTCCGGTCGTGAACGCGGGGAGAGCGATCGTGGTACGTATGTGGCGTATCGTGCACCGTCACAACGCGGGGCTGCGCAAACGTGAGCGCTGGAGCCAGGGTCAGCAGCACGGCAAGTGTCAATCTTCGGGTCATCTGCAATACCTCCGAACGTGCTTATCTGACGTCGAAAACGGAGCAGCGGATTCAGAGAATCGCGAGTTCCTTCCTCAAAGCGCGCTCTGTTGCACTCCCACCTCCGTAGTATGTCGACGCACAAGAGAGGTGGCATTCAGAAATGTCATTCATAAATGTGCTGGAGGTTCCCCGCGCGCTAATGACAGGAGAGAGACACAGGCGTCCGGTCGCCGTCCCATCTTTTCGTTTGACTTCACCCGCCCGCTGCATGACGCTTAAAACCATCACGACCAACTCAGCCCTGCGCTCCTGAACCGATCGCATGCTGTCCTCCCCTCCCCACGGCATACCCCTGCCCGCCTTCCGCCCTCGATCCCGCTTCACTCTTCCGAGCCATCTGTAAGGAGCCTCCACCCGCATGCACCCGCTGCAACAACATCGCCTCGCCCTCGCCGCCTGTCTCCTCACCGCGGCCGCTCCCGCCTTTGCTCAGAACGCCGCCCTCGGCAGCATCGCCGGCGTCGTCCGTGACGCAACCGGAGCCGTCGTCCCCAACGCCACCGTCCTCGTCACCAACGCCGGCACCGGCGCCTCCCGCACCCTCACCACAGACTCCGACGGCCACTACATCGCCACCTTCCTGCAGCCCGGAACGTACGAGGTTGTCCTCTCCGGCTCCGGCTACGGCAAAATCGATCAGAAGAACGTCACCGTCACTGTCGGCAGCACCAACACCGTAGACGCCACATTGCCCAACGCCAGCGTCTCGACCGATGTCGTCGTTACCACCGACAACGTCCTCATCGACACCGACAAGACGGAGTCCTCGCAGACCGTCGGCCAGGAGCTCGTCTCGAACCTCCCCGTCAACGGCCGCCGCTGGGACAACTTCGTCCTTCTGACCCCGAACGTCGCCCCCGACGGCAACTCCGGCCTCATCTCCTATCGCGGCATCTCCGGCATCTACAACACCAACCTCGTCGACGGCGCCAACAACCAGCAGGCCTTCTTCTCGGAGGCGCGCGGCCGCTCCGTCGGAGCCCCCTACGTCTATCCGCTTGACGCCATCCAGGAGTTTGAGTCCTCCGTCTCCGCCTACTCGGCCGAGCTCGGCCAGTCCGCCGGCGGCGTCGTCAACGCCATCACCAAGTCCGGCACCAATGCCTTCCACGGCGATCTCTTCGAGTACTACCGCACCCCCGGCTTCAACGCCCTCGATCCCTTGAACAAGTTCCAGGGACGTCTGCCCGGCGGCAATCCGCTCCTTCTCGTACAGCCCGTCAAGGTCCAGCACCAGTTCGGCGCCTCCGTCGGCGGTCCCATCCTCAAAGACAAGCTCTTCTTCCACGCCACCTACGACGGCTATCGTCGCGTCAACCCCATCACCTATCTCTCCACCTATAACAACGGCACCACCTCCATCCCACAGCTCGCCGGCCTCTGCGACGGCCGCACCTCCGGCTACGTCACTCGCGGCTCCGGCACTACGCAGGCGATCTATCCCTCGGTCATCGCCGGCATCTCCCCCGCCCAGTGCACCGCCGCGGTGGACTTCATCAGCGCTACCCAGCTCGGCGCTTTTGCCCGCAACACCACCCAGGACATCTACTTCCCACGCCTCGATTGGCAGGCCACCGCCAAAACCCATCTCTCCGCCTCCTTCCTCTTCGAAAATCTGAAGATTCCCAACGGCTATAACTCCGGCACCACCGTCTCGAACGGCGGTGTCTCGCAAAATGGCGGCATTAACTTCCACCAGCGCTACCTCACAGCCAACGCCGAGACCGCCCTCACCAGCCGCTCCACCAACGTCGTCCACTTCCAGTGGTCGCGCGATCTTGAAACCGCCTCCACCAACTCCGGCGGCCCCGCCATCTCGCTCACCAACCTCTTCGCCTACGGCGAAACCTCCGCCCTGCCGCGCGGTGCCTTCCCCGACGAGCATCGCTGGCAGATCACCGACATCTACTCCACCGTTCGCGGCAAGCACTCGCTGAAGGCCGGCGTCGATGTCAACCTCATCCACGAGCAGATCCAGAACCTCTTCCAGGGCGACGGCAGCTTCTCCTACAACACCGGCACCGCCGAGTTCAACTTCGCCAACTGGATCCAGGACGTCTATCAGGTCAACGGCGGCCGGCACTACAACAACTTCACCCAGGTCACCGATCCCCTCACCGGCAGCGGTCGCGACGACTTCTGGAACAAGAACCTCGATATCTTCGCCGAAGACAACTGGAAGATCACGCCGAAGCTGCTCCTCTCACTCGGCGCCCGCTACGATGTCCAGCTCGTCCCGCAGCCCGACCGCCCCAACCTTTCCTCAGGCGTCGCCGCCGAGTACACCAGCACCATCAACACCGACTACAACATGGGCGCGCCCCGCTTCGGCTTCTCCTGGAACCCCTCCGAGGGCACCGTCGTGCGCGGCGGCTATGGCCTCTTCTTCGGACTTACCTCGAACTCCACCTTCTACACCATTCGGCGAGAGAACGGCGTCTACCAGCAGCAGTACAACGTCAACGCCACCACGAATCCGAACACCCCCTACGTTCCCCTCACGCAAACCGGTACCGGCACGCCCAACCGCGCCTTCCAGCAGTCCGGCTCCTACATCTCCTACGCCCCGCAGGGCGGTACCCCCGCCTTCACGCCGCCCGGCCCGGCTCCCGTCAACCAGGTCACCGGCGTCGCCAACCCTGCCGTTAACCCCGGCCTGCCCACCGCCATCCTCTCCGCCCGCGGCCTCGCGCGGAACTTTCGCAACCCCTTCTCGCACTCGTGGGATCTCACGGTCGAGCAGCAGCTCCCGCTCCGCTCCACCCTCACCCTGGCCTACGTCGGCAACCGCGGCATGCGGCTTCCCGTTTTCGTCGACGGCAACGTCGACATCACCTCCGGTTCAACCGCGCGGCCCTACACGCAGTTGACCGCCGCCGGCGCGCCCGTGCAAGCCGTCGCCGTTCCCATCTACACCCGTCGCCTCACACCTGCTACCGGCTCCGTGCTCGCCGGCTTCTCGGACGTCAACGCCTGGTACCACGCGCTCGCGGTCACCGTGCGCAAACCTGTCTCCTACGGGGTTGAGGTCCTCGCGAATTACACCTGGGCTAGAACCATGGATGGCGGCCAGGTCTCCGGCGTCAACGGCACCTTCAACGGAACCGACACCCCCATCGATCCGTTCGCGCGTGGTCCGCGTCAGGGTCGCGGTGCCGAGTACTCCCGCTCCGACCTCGATCAGCGCGGTCGCTTCGTCGGCTCCGTCGTTGCAACCTCCAAGCTCCCCATTCCCAACCGCTTCGCCGCCTACGCTGTCAACGGCTTCCAGGTCTCCGGCACCTTCACCGCGCAGACCGGCTTCCCGCTCACCGCCTTCCTCAACAACTCGCCCGTCTCCGCTATCGGCGACGGCGGCCTTACCGGCACCGCGCTCTCGCTCAACAACGCCGGCACCCCCGGCCGTGTCCCCGACACCATAGCCCGCCG
Organism: Acidobacteriaceae bacterium; assembly: GCA_903642235.1. Taxonomy (GTDB): domain Bacteria; phylum Acidobacteriota; class Terriglobia; order Terriglobales; family Acidobacteriaceae; genus Edaphobacter. Next base: position 31,180 of record CAHJWL010000011.1, read on the forward strand.
CAACGCCTTCCCCGGCCCCGGCGTCCACAACCTCGACGCCCGCATCTCCCGTACCTTTCCTTTCTTCCGCGAAGGCATGAAGCTCGAGCTCGCCGCCGAAGCCTTCAACGTCATCAATCACCGCAATATCCTCGCCGTCTCGCAGACCGCCTACAGCTACGTCGCCGTCAGCACACCCCGCAACCCCACCGTCTGCACACAGGACGCCGCCACCTCCGCCGGCTGCATCGTCCCCTATACCGCCACCCCCTTCGCCACCCCCACCAGCACCTCCAGCGTCCTCTACGGCCCCCGCCAGCTCCAGCTCCTCGGCAAGCTCTACTTCTAACCCGGCATCCACTGCGCAATCTCAAGCGGCTCCGATTCCATCCTCGGAGCCGCTGCCGTTTGCCATGTCATTCAAAGCCTCCTCTGACCCATACCCGGAGGGATCTGCTTTCCACCACGAGTGCCCGGTCCGCCTCTCACAACCCATGCAAGCCGTCATCTCTGCCGAAGCGCAACGCGCGAAGAAGAGACTGCATCCAGGCTTCAGCCGGCAAGTTGGCCGCCGTAAAATCCGCTCTTGCGGTATCGTGCCTGAGTGCGACCTCTCTTCCTCCTTGCAGTCCTGTCTCTGACCTGCCAGCTTCAAGCGCAAAGTACCCTCGCCGACCTGAAAGCCCGTCTCGTCAAGCAGCCCCTCTACCTCCGTGGAAGATGGCGTGATGACAAGCTCTTCTTTGACACCTCGGGTCAGCTGATTGGCACCTCCGCGCCCACGACCTTCACCATTGCCGGGATCGAGATCCGATCCGTAGACCTCAAAGCCGACCGCCTGATCCTCAAAGGAAGGCGCGCCGGCCTCGAGTTCAAGCATGACCAGCCAAAGCGCGTCGTGATCGACAAGGAAGCGGTCCAGATCGAGATCGCGGCCCCTCCCGCTGGAGACTACACCGTCCCACTCGAGCGCATCCTCACGCCAAAGCTTCCTGATCTGCTCTTGGCCGTGCCCTCCTACTGGCTCCCCTTCGTCCAGCAGCATCTGCTTCCCTCTGAACTCCCGCACGCGCCCGGCGCAGCAGGTAGCTCAGACCAGATGCCATCGTCCCGATCTTCCCGGCCAGGCCCAGATGCTCCATCAGCAGCACAGCCATTCAAGGTGGGCGGCAGCGTGACCGCTCCGCGTTTGGTTGTTCAAGCCGAACCGCAATTCAGTCCTCAGGCAAGATCCATGCAGTACGCCGCGACGGTCCTGGTACAGCTCGTGGTGGATGCTAATGGAGATCCTTCCCACCCGGTCATCCTGCGCCCTGCAGGCCTGGAGCTGGATGAACGTGCCCTGGCAGCGGTGGCTCACTACAAGTTCGTTCCAGCCACGAGCAACGGCCGTCCCGTCCCTGTTGAGGTGAACATCGACATCAACTTCCAGATCTTCTAGCCGAAGCCCTACTCCCCATCGTTAACCCATCCCCTAAAAGTCCCAATCCCAAATCCCCCGTCAACCCTCTAAACTCACCCGTATGTGTGGAATCGTTGGTTACATCGGCTCGAAGCCCGTCGTCCACGTCATCATGGAAGGCCTCGCCCGCCTCGAGTACCGCGGCTATGACTCCGCCGGCATCGCCGTCGCCGGTGGCCCCGCCGGCCTCCAGCTCCGCCGCGCCCCCGGCAAGCTCCGCAACCTGGACGCCATCCTCCGCACCGACCCCGTCCAGGGCACCTTCGGCATCGGCCACACCCGCTGGGCCACCCACGGCCGTCCGACAGAGGAAAACGCCCACCCCCACCGCGACGGAACCGGCACCCTCGTCGTCGTCCACAACGGCATCGTCGAAAACTACCTCCAGCTCAAAGCCGCCCTCATCGCCAAAGGCCACAAATTCGCGTCCGAAACCGACACCGAAATCATCGCCCACGTCATCCAGGACGAGCTCGAACTCGCCGCCGGCATCTCCCACAGCACCACCGCCAGCCTCGAAGCGAACGAGTCCGAAGCCGCCCTCACCCTCCAGAACGCGTCGGGTACCCCGCGCGAAGCATCGCAGCCCGGACGGCAGGTCCCCAACGAATCCGAAGCCGCCATCGCCCCCTCTTCCTTGCCCCTCGAAGAGGCCGTCCGCCGCGCCGTCCTCCGCCTCACCGGCGCCTTCGCCATCGGCGTCCTCTCCGCCGCCGAGCCGGACAAGCTCGTCGCCGCCCGCTTCGGCCCGCCCGCCGTCCTCGGCCTCGGCGAGGGCGAGTTCTTCCTCGCCTCCGACGTCCCCGGCATCCTCCACCACACCCGTTCCATCTACTTCCTCGCCGACGGCGAACTCGCCACCCTCACCCCCACCGGCATCACCCTCACCGACTTCGACGGCTCCGCCCGCACCCTCCTTCCCCAGCGCGTCACCTGGGATCCCATCCAGGCCGAAAAAGCCGGCTACAAGCACTTCATGCTCAAAGAAATCAACGAGCAGCCCCGCTCCATCCGCGACACCACCCTCGGCCGCGTCTCGCTCGACACCGGCCGCGTCTTCCTCCCCGACCTCGGCCTCTCTGACGACGCAATCCGCGACTGCACCCAGCTCACCATCGCCGCCTGCGGCACCTCCTGGCACGCGGGCCTCGCCGGCAAGTTCATGATCGAGCGCCTCGCCCGCCTCCGCGTCGACGTCGACTACGCCAGCGAATATCGCTACCGCTCCCCCCTCGTCGACCCCCGCACCATCGGCCTCCTCATCACCCAGTCCGGTGAAACCGCCGACACCCTCGCCGCCCAGGCCGAGCTCTCCCGCCTCGGCTCAAAAACCCTCGCCATCTGCAACGTCGTCGGCGCCGCCGTCACCCGCCACGCCGCCGGCACCATCACCACCAACGCCGGCCCGGAGATCGGCGTCGCCTCCACCAAGGCCTTCACCGCCCAGCTCACCGCCCTCTTCCTCCTCGCCCTCCACCTCGCCCAGGTCCGCGGCACGGTCTCCGACGAGGAATCCCTCCACTACGTCACAGAGCTCTCCCGCATCCCCGCCAAGCTCGAAAACATGCTTTCCCTCTCCGTCCCCAACTCCACCGGCGGCGGCGAAGGCACAGCCGCCCTCATCCCCCTCGCCCCGAAGTCGGGTGCCCCACAGCCTGCCCTGAGCTCGTCGAAGGGTCTCGACTCTGAAAAGTGGGTTCCAGCTCCCGGCACCCCCACCGCCCCCAACTGGCTCTCCTCCCGAGACTCCACCGAGCAACTCCCGAAGCATCCTCCCGCTGGCCCAACCGCTTCCGCCGCCACCGCAGCAGGCACCGCCCCCAATTGGTTGTCATCCCGAGGCACCGCCTCGGGATCTGCGTCTCTACCCGAAACGCTCGGTGCCGCCGGGAACACCCCAACCTCCATCCCCGCCCTCGCCGCCCCTAACCCCTTCGCCGCCGCCCTCTTTCAGCCCGACCGCCGCGTCGCCCCCCGCCTGAGCCTCAACGCCCAGTGCCAGCACCTCGCCCAGCTGTTCTCCGGCGCCCGCGACTTCCTCTTCCTCGGCCGCGGCATCCACTACCCGATCGCGCTCGAAGGCGCGCTCAAGTTGAAAGAGATCTCCTACATCCACGCCGAAGGCTACCCCGCCGGCGAGATGAAGCACGGCCCCAACGCCCTCATCGACGAGACTTTACCTGTAGTGTGCATTGCGACAAAAGACCCCACCGACCCCGCCTCCGTCCTCAAGTACGAAAAAACCCTCTCCAACATCCAGGAGGTCACCGCCCGCGCCGGCCGCGTCATCGCCATCGCCACCGAGGGCGACACCACCATCACTCAGCTCGTCGAACACACCATCCACATCCCCGCTGCCCCCGAGCTCATCCTCCCCCTCCTCGAAACCATCCCCCTCCAACTCCTCGCCTACCACATCGCCGTCCGCCGAGGCTGCGACGTCGACCAACCCAGAAACCTCGCCAAGAGTGTAACCGTCGAGTAAAGGCCTAGTATGTATTTTCGAGGTTTTTCGTGCCTGACCAAGTTTTCCTGGATGAGTCACAGAAGCAGAAGGTGATCGATGCGCTTACGAAGGTGGGTGCCGTCAAGCCGTGTCCGCGGTGTGACAATCCTACTTTCGCAACGGCGGATACCGCGTTTGCTCGACCGCTACAAACATCTCTTCCTCAAGTCTTGATAGCTGGCAGCTACGTTGTTACTGTGGCTGTTTTTTGCAAAAGGTGTGGCTTTCTGAGTGAACACGCAATCGGAGTCTTGGGGCTTTCCATCGCAGACCTTCAGCTAGGGAGCCCGCATACCAGTGAGTGATCCATCCCCCCCTCCTCTTAGCTCTGGTTCGCTTGCCTCCGAGGTCGTTGAAGGGGCTTCGCTTGTATTCTGTGTTGCCCCGGACAACTTAGTAATTTCGGAAGATAGGCTCGAGAATACGTTACTGAAATATAGAGATCAGCTCGAAGCGCGAGACAAGTGGTTGGCACCCGGCGCTCTCGCCTTGTCCTTGCTTCTCGCATTAACAACTTCGACGTTTAATACCATTATCCTAAAGGGCGAAACGTGGCACGCGATCTTTCTGGTCGGATTGATCGCAGATATTATTTGGCTTGTAGTGGTCCTCACCAAAAGGCGCAAAGTAGTAGAGATTTATGAAATTGTCTCCGACTTGAAGCGCGGAGGAAAAGCAAGACCAATGATACCGGTGAAAAACGCGGAGCAGCTATCTTCTAGAGGCCAGTCTTACCCTTCGACCGGTATACCAAGAGTCATTAATCTGGTGCCGCAATGTAGTCGGTGCGGAAATCAGCTACAACAATCATCAGGGCAACAGATCTGCCCCATATGCGGATGCATTAACTAGGAAGGTGTATATGGTTAGCCTCAACGGATTGTGGACCATAATTTACAGCAGCGGCGCCAACTTCGATGGTGGTGTCGTGGTCTTCCGAGATGGGACACTTCTTGGCGGCGACAATCTATTTTTCTACGTGGGCAGCTATTCAACCCAAGCTTCTACTCTGACTGCAGAAATAAGCTGCATGGCGTTCACCAAAAACACGACCACAATTTTCGGTGTTCCGGCAGATCGATTCATGCTTAACGTGAACGGAAACATTCAGGAAGGAACCATCACAGCGACTGGAAATGTTCCAAACGCCCCTGGATTAAACGTCTCCTTAAGGATCACTAAACGTAGTGAACTGCAGTGATCTCTGATTACCTGGTCTCTTACCGAATGTTAAAGCGCAGTGTTTGAAACGGTTCAGCTTGGCAGTTTTCGCATCTCGCAAGAATGCCGATACTAAAACCCGCGGTAGTGGAGAGCGGTAGCCTGATCGCGATGATCGTTGAGAATGCCTCTGTGGCAGGAAGCTGCAGGAAGGCTCTCTGTCTGTCAGTATCATCTGCGCCAGGGGGTCTCGAAAAGCCGACAGGCTGTGGCGCATAGGAGCATTGTTGACAAAGCCTGACTCCGATAGTTCCATTTCTCGCTTGAACCTCAGAGGTGTTGCTCACCAAGAGAGTGAATTTGACCACTCTGTCGGCGGGAACGGTAACGGTCAGTTCCTTTCTGGTAAGGTCCTCCGGACCTCCAATCTCCGCGAGGGAGGCTACTAGAATAGCTTTTGGTGGGGAAAGCGCCTTACGCGTAGAAGCTAACTCGCTTCTAAGGTTATCCGCTTCCTTTTGCAGACCGGCCTTTTCTAAGGCACTCTGAAGGGCGAGCATTTCTGCACTTAGCGCTGAAAGCTTGGCTTCAGATCGTAATGTACTTTCTTCTTGCAGGTGCTTAGCGGATTCCACTGAATTCTTAAGCTCTGAAATGGTGTGAGCATCCAGATCATGTACTCGGTCTGCCCTTCGCTGTTGCTCGGCCGCTTTTTTCCCATTTAGGTATGTGCTCATCATGGACGCGATTCCTAGAGTCACTACGAAAAGGATCACCAGTCCTCTTCGTAATCTGGTTGCGTGAGCATTCCAATCCTTGAGGAGAGCGAGCATGGCTAGAGCCATCGTCGTGACGTAGACAATGTAAGTCGATATCATCGTCCCTCGCGTACAGGTAAAAAAGCGCGGATAGGACCGCGAACCCTTGTCAAAACTATCAGAACAGATGATGTTCGCTCACCTTCGTGGGAACAAACCCACCCGCACCCCCGTACTCTCCCTCACCACACCCGGAGAGCCACACCATGCCTCACCCCCTCATCGCCGCCACCCTGTCCCTGCTGCTCTCTGCCACCCTCCTGCCCGCCCAAACCCCACCCGCCCTCGACCAGATCCACTCCCAGCCCGAGCTCGAAGCGACCATCCGCTCCCTCGACACCGCCCTCTTCGCCGCCTACAACGCCTGCAACCTCCCCGCCTTCTCCGCGCTCCTCGCCGACGACGTCGAGTTCTACCACGACCAGGGCGGCCTCACCCTCGGCCGCGCCGCCCTCACCGAGTCCGTCCGCAAGAACGTCTGCGGCCACGTCACCCGCCAACTCACCCCCGGCTCCCTCCGCGTCTACCCCATGAAGGGCCTCGGCGCCGTCGAAATGGGAACCCACCGCTTCTTTGAGAACGGCAGCCCCACCCCCTCGGGCGAAGCCGACTTCGTCCACCTCTGGCTCTACAAAGACAACGCCTGGCACCTCGCCCGCGTCCTCTCCTACGACCACCACGCCGTCCGGAACTGAAGCCCGCCGCCTCCCCTTCGCTCTCCGCGTCGCTGTCCTGGCGATGCTGAGCCTTCTTCCGGCACATAGGATGAACCAGAGCCGGGCGGATCACCCAAATCTGGCACTCCTCCCGGCCAGAACAGGACACGGAAGCCTCCCGAGCCGTGGCGCAGCCACCCATCCCGGTCCTCTACACTAAACGAGCGAGCGCAGTGCCATGGAGGTCTTCTTCAAACCCCCGACCGCAACCCTGATACACCCGGTCACGACACCTCTGGTCCAGATCTAAGTCCTCTACCCTGAAGATTTTGCGCAACAATCGATACGGGGACCAAGCACCAGGTAGCCCGCCCCTCACAGATGACACCTGCCGAGTTCTCGAAGCGCCACCCGTACCTCTTCCACATGGCGCACCCCTCCGCGCTCGCCTCCATCGAGCGTCACGGCCTTCTCAGCACCCAGGCCCTGGCGAGGCTGCTCGATCTCCCGCCCGACGAGCAGTCGCGGCTCTGCACCTCGCACCGCCCTGAGACCCACGCCCTCTCGCACCCGCTCCACGGCACCATCCACATCCGCGACCAGAAGCCCATCAACGAGATCTGCCTCGCCCGCTGCCTTGAAGAGGGCCTCACGCCCGCGGACTGGTACCGCACGCTCAACGAGCGATCCTTCCTGTGGGCAGATCGCTCCCGCCTTGACGGTCTCCGCAACGCACAGACCTACCGGCACGCGTCTCACCTCATCCTCACCCTCGATGCGGCGTCCTTCGTTGCAAACTACTACGACACAATCACAGTCTCAACCTTCAACACCGGATATGCCAGGCGCAAAGCCAGGCAGCGCGGCCCCGCCAGCTTCATCCCGCTCCGTGACTTTCCATCTGGCCCGCAGCAAAAGAAGATCGTCGAGGTCACCGTCCCGGGCGGCATTCCCGACCTGCGCAACTACCTCTGTGCAAGTGAAATCTCCACGGAAGCACTCAAGTGCCACCGTCCGCCCATCTCGAACACCTGACCACCAGCCCACTCGAGGATCTACGGTACTTTCGTACCTTATAAGCACGCACAAGTAACCTCTAGTGTGCAATCGAGTGCAGGGTCAATGGTACTTTGGTGCCTACTAAGTGCACGAAAGTGCACAAGCGTTCCAATCCACTCTGAGAGGTACCGTTATGCGCCAGCTACTCCCCACCGCCATTCTTCCCCTCGCCTTCGCCGCCTTTTCGCTCCCCTCGGCTCACGCCCAGGGACCTCTTGCCAATCTGTTCGGTATCAGCCCGGTTGCCTTCCAATACACCTGCGGAGCGGCCACGGGCACGCTCCCGACCTGCACCACGAACTTCACCTTCCCAATAACAAGCGGCTCGTGATCCAGAACATCAGCGGCTCTGCCACCCCCATCAACCCCAACGCGGCCGGAGCCTTCGCCACCAATCAGGCCAGCCTCACCGTGACCACCCAGATCCTCAACGAGGCCTCCGTGGCTAACGTCGTCGGTCCGAACTACGCCATCGCCAATACCACCACTTGGTTCTACAACACCCTTGTCCCCCTCACCACGGATATCGTTCCCGTCGTGGCCAACAACAACGGCTCGGTCTACATCCAGGGCTATCTCATCCCTCGGTAAAGTCGGGCAGGTCGCTGCCGTTCCACCTGATGCAGACAGGAAGATAGAGGCCCTATGTCTGACCGCTCCGGCCGTCAGGCACGGGGCCTCTGCTTCTTCTTGGCCTATGCCGATCCCTCCATCCAGGGCGTTGTGGACTCCAGCCCGAAGTCCCAACCTGACCAGCATCGATATAGGACTTTAGCCGGAAGGTACGGGGGAGAGGAGGGCGGCCCGAGGAACGAAATACAGCAACATCCAACCTAAAACGTCACGTTACCCCTCTCACGACATGTACTCTCGCAGCCGCTGGCCGCAGGTATCGATCCGCACGTCAGCCTGCCACACGTCCTCTGCTCTTGTTCAGTCCGTTCTCCCCGCGGCCCACAACAGACCTACCCACGCATCACACCACACGCACCCAAGGAGAACGACTCGCATGTTTATCATCTGGTGGATCATCGTTGGCCTTATCGCCGGCTTCATCACAGGCAAGCTCATGAAGGGCTCCGGATTCGGCACTCTGGGTGACATCGTCGTCGGCATCCTCGGTGCCATCGTCGGCGGCTTCATCATGCGCCTTGCCGGCTTCTCCGGTCAGGGCGGTCTGCTGTATACCATCCTCGTAGCTGTCGTCGGCGCTATCCTCCTTACCCTGCTTCTGCGCCTCGTCACGGGCAACCGCTCTCGCAACCTGTAATCCTGTCCGCTGTTCCTTGTCTCACAGGTCACCGCTCTTCTCAGAGCGCACCACTTCTTGAAGGATCAACAAAGGCGAGGAGCTTTGCTCCTCGCCTTTGTTTCGTCTGTGCATGCCTCCTGTGATGAGGCTTCATCGTTAAGATTTCGTGAGCGTTTCCGAAGGACTTGCGGTAGAGTCTAAAAACTAACTGAAAATCAGTCGCTGTCTCTCATGCTGCAAGGCAAGCACCCGCAACGTGTCTTGCTGTTCGCGGCGTTGGACGGCCGCACCGAACGCTGTGCCTGCGGGCGCCTTGCCGAGGCACACCCTATCGTTCCCCCGCACGAGAGGTGTCGTTTGATTGGATGCACCAGACGCGAGTTCATCACACGGGTCGGCCAGGCGGGCGGTTTCAGCGCAGCCTTTCTCGCCATGCAGTCACTTGGCCTGGCGCCTGTCAGCACCGCACGCGCGCAAACCGTCTCCGCTGCTCCGAACATCGGAAAGGGCACCTCCGTCGTCATCCTCGGTGGCGGCATCGCCGGTCTGGTTGCCGCCTATGAGCTCCGATCCCTCGGCTATAGTGTGACGGCGCTTGAGGTGCGAGAGCGCCCCGGCGGTCGCAACTACACCGTCCGGCCGGGCGACACGATCACTCTTAGCGACGGGTCAAAGCAGCAGTGCGCCTGGGAGCCGACGCACTACCAGAACTTCGGACCCGCCCGTCTGCCCTCCATTCATCCCACAATTCTTGGGTATTGCCGCAAGCTCGGCGTTAACTTGCAGGTAGAAGTCAACTCCACGCGATCGAGCTACCTGCAGAACGATGCCGCAAACGGTGGCCGGCCTGTGATTCAGCGGCGCGTTGTCAACGACACGCGTGGCCACGTGAGCGAACTGCTGATGAAATCCGTGCAGGGCGGCGCGCTCGATCAGGATCTATCCGCCCAGGATCGCGAACGGATGCTTGCTTTTCTGCGGATTTACGGACCACTTGACGAGGCGGGCAAGTACAAGGGCAGCGACCGTGCCGGGTACACGCGAACCGCCGGCGCGGGAGATGAAACGGGCGTGCTGGAGCAGCCCATTGACATGCATACGCTGCTCGATGAGAACTTCTGGCAGGGCATGCTGTTTGACGAGCAGTTCGACATGCAAGCCACCATGTTTCAGCCGGTCGGCGGCATGGATCGTATTCCTTACGCCTTCGCAAAGGCCCTCGGAGACACGGTCACCTACGGCGCGGCAGTGACCGAGATCCGTAAGTCTGGAAAAGGCGTCAAGATCGGTTACAAATTGAAAGGCCAGGCGAAGTCGATGGAGGCGGACTTCTGCATCTGTGCCATGCCGCTGACCATCTTGAAGAAGACGCCAAACGACTTAAATGCGCCCTACAAGAAGGTCATCGAGGAGTGCACCTACTCCCACAGCTACAAGGTCGCCTGGGAGAGCCGCCGCTTTTGGGAGCAGGACTACAACATCTATGGCGGTTTGGAGTTCGTGAGTACAGGCTGTAGTCCGATCTGGTTTCCATCTGCCGGCCTGTTCTCTCCAAGAGGCGTACTCGTGAGTGGCTACACAGAGGAACGAGACACGCCGTTTCAGACGATGAGCCTTCCTGCCAAGTTTGAAGAGAGTCGCAAGTCCATCGAGCGGCTGCATCCCGGGCATGGCAAGGAACTTCAGAAGCCGATGTACGTGGGTTGGGGCCGGATGGAGCATAACGAAGGCTCCTGGATCAGCAGCTATGCTCCGGACCAGAACCACGCGCCGGGTATGTCGCTGACGCGGCAGACCGGGCAGGCTCGCTCCGCGCTGAACGCCCGGACGGAGACGAACCCGAACTATGAGGTGCTGATCCAGCCGGATGGCCCTATCTACTTCGCAGGCGATCACGTAAGCCACATCGTGGGTTGGCAGGAAGGCGCGGCACTTAGCTCACTACGCGCCATCCAGATGATCTCGGATGTGGTTAAGTCGAAACAGGCCTGACAAGCAAGAAAGCCCAAGAGGGTGAGGAGAGCTTCATGAGAAGATCAATGGCAGTCGGCGTTGCAACTCTGGCGCTGCTGGGAGCGCAGCTTGCCGGCGCACAGGTCGTGGTCAAGCATCTGCAGCCCAATGAGAAGAGCCCGATTGCGAACGGTGTATGGGCAGGGGACACGCTCTATCTCAGCGGACAACTCGCCAATCCGGTAACGCCCGCTGACCCGGCGAAAGGCACAGAGGCGGTCTACGGCGACACCAAAACGCAGGCGGCAAGCGCACTGGCAAAGATACAGGCTCTCCTGAAAGAGCAGGGGCTCGACATGAAGGATGTCGTGAAGATGACTGTCTTTCTCGCTGGCGATCCGGCAAAGGGCGGCAAGCTGGACTTCGCCGGTCTGCAAGCGTCCTACACGCAGTATTTCGGCACAGCCGATCAGCCCAATAAACCCGCACGGAGTGCCATGCAGGTCGCGGCGTTGGCTGCGCCTTGGGCCCTGGTTGAGATCGAGGTTATTGCGATTCGTAGTAAGTAACTCCTAACGGCACAAACTCTCCCGCGGCGGGAAATCCAGAACTTACTTCGAGAAACAAGCCGCAGGAGAGACGAAAAGGCGGGAAGGCATCCGCCTTCCCGCCTTTCGTTCTACGATTGCGAAGTCTCTGCTTGCTACCCCATCGAGGGGAATGTGTGTTCGTTCCTCAGGTCGAGGCGTGCGTTTGCGCTCGCGGGTTGATCCATCACGGCTTTGAAGGCAGTGTGGAACTGCGCCATCTCCGCCGGCGTGCCGACAGAGACGCGCACCATGTTCGGCCAGATGGGCCAGGTTCTTCCGATCAAGACATTCCTTGTCTGCATGGCTTTGATAACGTCACGGCCGTTGCGGCCGGTGTCGATCATGAAGCAGTTTGAAACGGACGGAATGAAGGTGTAGTGGTTCTCCGTGAGCCAGGCGAAGGTGGTGTTGCGAGTGTCGGCGATGATCTTCTTTCGTGTGGGCACGAGATCGGCTTCGAGCAGGCTGACATTGGCGGCAGCGGAGCCTGTGATGGGCATGGCGTTCTGTCCGTACGGCTGCAGACGCGCGAGAAGATCCGGCCGGGCAAGAGCCAAACCGCAGCGGATACCGGCCATCCCGTAGACCTTTGAGAAGGTGCGAAGGACAATCAAATCCTTGTCTGCGGCAACAAAATCAAGCACGCTCGGCGAATCCGACAGGTGAATGTATGCCTCGTCAACGAGCAGTATTGAGCCCTTCGGCTTGTGCTCGAGTGCATACGCGATATCTTCCTTGGTGGTCAGGGTACCGGTAGGATTGTTCGGGTTGCAGATGTAGATCACGCCCGCATTCGGATCCGCGGCCACCATCGCTTTCACGTCATGCGCGTAGGTGGAGGTCAGGGGAACTTTCGAGATCTTTGCCTTGCTGGCGTTGGCTGCCATCATGCCGGCCTCGTACGAAGGGTCCGCCGTCACAAAGCCGCGTGTGGGCGAGGTGAAGGCGAGTACCGTGTAGTGCAGCGGCTCGGACGACCCCGCGTAAACGGCCACATACTCCTCTTTCAAGTTGTTCTGCGACGCAAAGGTCTTGGTCAGCTTGTCGGTCTCTCCGAGCAGATCGTAGCGGCCGCCCTGGGGCGCGATAGCAGCGATCGCGTCGCAGGCCGCTTTACAAGGGCCGAGAGGGTTCTCATTCGCGTTGATCAGAACAGCATTCGCCGGCATCGCCGGACGCGCCCGACGGGTATGCGGAATGGCCTTTGCCGGATCGGGACTGGCCGCCTGCAGAGCGGCATAGGCAAGGTGCGCCTCTGTAAGGATGGGAGCGGAGGCGGCGAGGGAGGCGAGCCGAAGGAAGGATCGGCGGGAAGAAGTAGCGGACGTGGCACGTGGCATGCAGGAGCTCCTATCAGGATCAGACGATGTGAAAAGAGACGGGACGGCTGGACGTGCCGGACAAGGAGCCTGGATCAACAGCGCCCTTTGTGCGTCGTGCCATGGGTCAATCGCAGGTGAAGCTTTGCTGATGGGGTGCGTGCGCTTACTGTACCGCAGGATTCACACGCCAGACACAGAATCTTGCAGGAATAGCTGAAGATCTTGATCTCACTCACCGCACGAAGATGACGCGATGGCGCTCGAGCCACCAGCAGGGCTCCATACCTCCTTGAGGAAAGAGCGATCGACTGCAAGCGACAGTCTCGGTGCCATCCATGTAGTACTCCTCGCGGTTGCCCTTGAGCGGAGCGACCACCATCCGTGTCACAGCGACGCTGGCCGTCGCGGAGGAGCCTTGCGCGTGATGCAGCCGCCACATCGCCCAGTCCCCCGTCCAGGCAAGCAGAGCAAGCACGAGCGCTCCAAGACAGACTCTGATGGCGATTCTCTGCAGACGCTGCCAGTCGATCAAAGGTAAGCTCTCATGAGGATGCATTCTCTCGTACGTGATTCTAGAAGAGAACGAAGCTCGCCAGTGGTGCCGGGAAGAGGTGGCGAAGGTATGTTTCTCTCGCAGAGAGTAAAGCAGAGAGACCCTCGCGGTCGCAGCACCATTGAGGGTTGAACCATCGTCTAATCGAACGAGGTAGGGAATTGAGAAGGTTTCGAGCTCATTGGATCCGCGGTCTTGGTCTTTGCGCGGCGGGCGTCGTATCTGGGTTGTGGGAAGGCCGCGCCGTGGCGCAGAGCGATGCAACGGCAGTACAGCCGCTGGCTCTTTCCGCCTTTGGTCTGGCCACCGGAACATGGACAAACGTTGTGGGCGGCCGCAATCTCGGCGTTACAGCCGGCGGGGATCTTGCATTTCTCACCTACAGGCGGCTTCGACCCGTCGTCGAAGTCCGGGGCAGCTACCCGCTGTACGACGGGCAGGTCGATCGGCAGAAGAGCTTTGAAGGTGGCCTCAAAGTCGAACGGCAGATCGGTGCGCTGCGTCCCTATGCAAACTTTCTTATCGGTCGAGGAGAGATCGACTTCAAGAAAGGGCTTCTGGTGGGGAATCTCTTGTACCTGAAGACCGTCTCGACCGTGTACTCGCCGGGCTTTGGTGTGGAGTACGACGTGACACCGCACTGGTCGGCCAAGGCAGATTTTCAGTACCAGTACTGGAATACACCTGCCGTCGCGAGTGGAACAGTGCATCCGAAGGCGTTGAGCGCCGGCGCAGTCTACCGCTTTGACTTCAATCCTCATTACAAGGTTCGCCGAAGAGATCGCTAGCGGGCCTTTTCGCTAGAGGTTGAAGAGGTCGCGAAGACGTTTCGTCTGCGACCGGCTGACCGGGATCTCCGTCTTCTTCGGATCATCCATCCGCACCTGATAGCTGGACTTGAACCAGGGCACTACCTCACGGATGTGCTGGATGTTGACGATAAAAGACCGGTGCGCGCGCCAGAAGGTTTCGGGATCGAGCAGGTCCATCAACTCCTCAAGGGTGCGGCAGTTGGACAGGCCTTCGATAGCCGGTGTAACCACGCTGATGGCGCCTTCCTCAATCGAGGCAAAGCAGATCTCTCGCTGGTCGACAAGCAGCAGTCGGCTCTGGGCGCGGACGATGATCTTCGCAGAGTAGCTCGGGCCCGGCGCCGGAATGAGACGGCCTCCATGGGCCTGCTCTCCCATGAGACGAAGAAGGGCATCCAGCTTGGCTTCCGTGCTGACCTCAGGCGGCGCCGGATCGGGCGGCGAGGGGGCGAGTTCGCTCCGCCCGCTGAGCCGGTTGTGGGCCTTTTCCAGTGTTTTGAGCACGCGTTTCCGGTCAAAAGGCTTGAGCAGGTAATCGATCGCGTTGACCTCAAAGGCACGCACCGCATACTGGTCGAAAGCGGTGGCGAAGACCACCTGCGGCATCGGCAGATGGCGATCCAGCAGCTTCTTGAGCACGGCAAACCCGTCCAGACCGGGCATTTGTACGTCGAGGAAGACGACGTCGGGCTGATGTCTGCCGATAAGATCGACAGCCTCAATGCCGTTGGTACCCTGGGCAAGAATCTCCACACCGCCGGCGTCTTCGAGCAGGAACTGGAGCTCCTGGCGGCTGAGCAGCTCGTCGTCGATGATAAGGGCGGTCACGCAGGCGTATCGTCTTCAATCACTGTACGCGCGGAGGCGGGCCGGGGAATGGTCTTCTGCGAGATCGTGGCCGCATTGTGTGCAGTAGATGTCCGTGATCTTGACACCCCGGAAGCATTGACCGCAGACCGGAGCCATCTGGAACTGGCACTGTGGGCAGAAGTGGAAGTTCGCGGCGATCTCGGTGCTGCAGTGGGCGCACCGCTTCTGGATGGGCTGGCGCAGAAGAAAGTAGACAACGGCTCCGATGCCGCCGGGCATGAGGACGACCATCAGCAACCAGATGCCGGGCGACATGCCACGTCGCTTCACGTCACGGCTGACATAGCCGACCAGAAGCACATAGCTGGCGAAGGCGGTGCCCCAGGAGTAGCCCATAAGCAGTCGCATCGGCAGCATCTCCTGCTTGTGGTGGGGCATAACGCCGTGGAACAGGTACTGTACGCCGACGAAGACCAGAATGGAGAGGACGACCGACCAGGCCGGAATGACGCTGAGGTCATCCTCGTCCCGGGCCGGCGTAAGCGTGGACTCGGGAGCGTCCCGCTCGCGAGTCCGATCGGACGCTCGATCCTGATCTGAGAGGAAGTTCATTGTCAGAGGGACTCACGATCAGTGTTGACGCGACGCGCCCAGGTTAGTGCCAGAATAGCGGCCGTGACGGGGAAGAACCACAGAAGAAAGATGAAGATCTGGCTGCTGGCGTCCGGGATGCCGGTGGGCGTGAGCTCATACTGATCGAGCAAAGACCAGATCGCAGTACAGAGGATGAGCACAATGGCGGCGCACAGCGCCATGGGAATCCAGAGACTCCTGCCGCGAGAGCGCCGGGACTGCAGACTCTGCGCACGCTCGCGGACGATGCGATGGGTGCGGTTGACCAACTGCGCCCTCGCCGCGGTGGAGGGCTCGGCAAAGGAGGATTGGCGGGTGTTTACGTCGTCCCGCGACGCGGCTGACGGCCGGCCGGAGTGACTCATGCGGTCACCTCGTGCGAGCGGAGGGAGCGGAGCTTCGCCAATTCGGGCTTAACCGAGGCAAGACCGCGGTACAGGCGGGATTTGACCGTGGAGAGCGGCGCGCCGGTGATGGAGGAGATCTCTTCGAGGCTAAGCTCCTCGTAGAAGCGGAGGACCAGCACCTCGCGCGAGCGCGGCTCCAGATGAACCAGGACCTGGTGCACCTCCGCACGATCTTCCGCGGAGCGGAACTGATCGAGCGGCGAGGGCTCGTCATCGATGATCTCGAAGGCGCGCTCGTTGTCTCCGGCCTCGCTCATCTCGTCGAGACTGGCCATGGTGCGTTTGCGGGAGAGATCAATGACCAGGTTGCGGGCGATGGTGAACAGCCAGGTGTCGAAGCGCGACTTGCCGTTGAACTGCGCGCCGCGCAGCAGAACGCGGATCCAGGTCTCCTGGAAGAGGTCTTCCGAGATCTCGCGATTGCCGGTCAGGAACAGAAGATAACGCAGCAGGCGGTGCTGAAACTCTTCAATCAGGCGATCGAGCAGCTCGGGGTCCTGACGCTTCAGACCCTGCGCGATGACGAGGGTCTCCGCCTGAGTCTGGGCAGCGACGGCGGCGCTGGAGAGAGAGATCGCTCGCATTGCTGAGTAAGACGCTCCTGTGTGGGAAAAAGTCTCGGTGGGTGCCGACTGGTTGAGTGTAGACCGTTCGGGAGTGAAGGGGACCCGTAACCCCTTTGTGTTTGTGATCCAAAATCTTCAAATCAAGGGGGTTAGGTTTGGATCTCAGGTATCCGGTCTCGCTGGCACGGGAGCTATGGATCGAATGTGGCTGAGGAGGTTGATCTCAGTATGGTGACTGAGTTAGGGTGACTGCGCCATCGCTGAGAATTGGCGAGTAGAGGTTTGTCCTCCTCGTGGTCTGGCAGAGAAGCAGATCCCTACGGGATGACAAACAAGGGTGGTTGGGCGTTCGGGCGGGCCTGGCGGTCGCCGGCCATGCATGATGGTGAGGCTGTCATGCGTGGGGCACCCGCCTTTCGGGGTGGCGACTTGAGTCACGGACCCCCCTTTGGCGGATTGAGGTAGGGTCCTCCGCCCTTCGGGGTGGCGAGTTGGTGCAAGGGGATGCTTTGTGGGCTGCACGATAGACTTGTGGGATGGATGTGTTGTACGGGCTGCACCCGATCGAGGAGGCTGTGCGGGCGAATCCGCGGTCGCTGGACCATGTGCTGATCGCCCGGGAGCGAAAGGATGAGCGGCTGGAACGGCTGACCCGGCAGTGCCGGGAGGCGGGCGTTCGGGTGATGGCGGAGGCCCGGCAGCAGCTGACGCGGATGGCTGGAACCGAGACGCACCAGGGGGCGGTGGCGATGGTCCGGGAGCGCCGGCTGCTGGCGCTTGAAGATCTGATCGGCCGGCCGGGAACGACGCCGGCACCCGAGGCCCGATACCAGTTTCTGCTGGCGCTCGATGGGGTGGAGGATCCGCATAACCTGGGAGCCCTGCTGCGGACCTGCGACGGCGCGGGAGTGAATGGCGTGGTGCTGACGGAACGGCGATCGGCGCCGCTTTCGGCGGTGGCGGCGAAGACCTCGGCCGGCGCGGTAGAGCACGTCCGGATCGCCCGCGTCACCAACCTGGTGCGCGCGCTCGAGCAGGCCAAGGAACGGCACTTCTGGGTGATTGGCCTCGATGAGCGCGGTTCGATGGACTACACGGACTTTGACTTTAAGGCGAACTGCGTGCTCGTGCTCGGCCGCGAAGGCGAGGGCATGCACGATCTGGTGCGGAAGACCTGCGACCACCTGTTGCGGATCCCGATGGCCGGCCGGGTGTCGAGCCTGAACGTCTCGGTGGCAGGCGCGGTGGTGATGTTTGAAGCAATGCGGCAGCGTCGCGGTACCGGGCCCGTACCGCCCGAGCCGAAGCCGCCCAGGAAGCTGAAGGGCCTGGGCAGTTGAGGCGATCTTTACTTCTTGCCGCGGCGCTGCCGCTGGCCCGGGTGATGCTGCTTATTAGCCTCGCCGGCTCTGCGGATGCAACTCTTCTGCCCCTCCAGGCGGCCGCCGCGAAGCAGGGGATAGAGGCCAAGACAGAGACCGCACCGGTGATGGATCGAGCCCATGATGCCGAGCGGGAGGCGATCACCTTCACACGCTACGACCTGGATCTACACCTGGCGCCGGCGGAGAGCCGGATGAACGCGGTAGCGCGGCTTGCGGTGCGCAATGACGGCAAAATGCCGCTCTCGCGCGTGTTTCTGGCGCTCTCGTCAACGCTCACGTGGGAGGCGGTCTCGGAACGAGTGGGGGAGCGAGTGGGGGAGCGCGCGGGCGATGCCTCCGTGACGCTGCATTTTGACGCGGGCAGGCTGGATACGGACGCGGACCACACCGGAGCGGAGAGTGAAGCGGTGGTGACGCTCTCGCACGCGCTGGCCCCGGGTGCGAGCACGGAGCTGACAGCAATCTACTCGGGCACACTCGCCGCCTCATCGACGCGGCTTGAGCGCAGCGGCGCGCCGGCGGTGCAGGCGGAGAACGCGGACTGGGACGGCATCAGGGAGGAGGGCACCTTCCTGCGGGGGTTTGGCAACGTGCTGTGGTATCCGGTGAGTGCGCCGCAGATCTTTCTCGGCGATGGCGCCCGGCTGGCGGAGGCGGCAGGGCAACAGCGGCTGCGGGGGAGTGCAGCCACGGCGCGGCTCCGGCTGCAGGTGGAGTACAGCGGCACAGCGCCGAGGACAGCCATCTTCTGCGGGCGAAGCGAGAGCCTGCGGCCGCTTGAGGAAGATGCCGGAGCGAGCGAGAGCCAACCAGCGGGTCTTGCTCTTGCGGACTTCGCGGCGGTGCCGCTGGGCTTTGCGTCGCCGAGCCTGTTTGTTGTGATGGCCGCGCCGCAGCTGGAGAACCGGGTTGCCGGCATTCTCTCGACAGACGCCGGCTCCGCCGAACGGGTGGAGGGAGCGGCCAAGGCGGCGCAGGCCGTCGTCACCGACTGGCTCGGCACCCTGCGGGAGCGCCAGCCGCTGCTGCTCGACCATTCGGGGCAGCCGTTCGCCCAGGGAGCGTTTCTGGTGGAGTCGGCGGAGGAGGCGGATACCTCGTTTGCCATGGTGCATCTGCTGAGCCATGCCTGGTTCCAGTCAGAGGAGGTCTGGCTGGATGAAGGCCTGGCGCAGTTTCTGCCGATTCTTGCACTGGAGCGCGAACGCGGCCGGCAGGCGGCGCTGGCCCAGCTGGAGGATCAGCGGCCGGCTCTGGCCCTGGCTGAGTCAAACGCAGGCGCGGCGGCCAGCGAGGGTCTGGGGACGGCGGGCCGCGGAGGGTTGGTGACAGCAAGCCGCGAGGTCTTTTACAGGAACAAAGCTGTGGCTGTGCTGTGGATGCTGCGCGGGCTGGCCGGCGATGAGGCGATGAAGGAGGCCCTGGCCGCGCTGCGCAGCCGGCCGCCGGCGGAACGCGGTGCGACCGCGTTTGAAGCGGCGCTTGAGAGTGCCTCAGGCAAGGATCTGGCGTGGTTCTTCAAGGATTGGGTGATGGCGGACAAAGGGCTGCCCGACCTCTCGATCGTGAGTGCGGCCGCGCGCGTGAACCCGGGCCGGGCGGGTGCCGGCGAGGGATATCTGGTGGCGGTCGAGGTGCGCAACGAGGGCGGTGCGGCGGCGGATGTGGCGGTCACGGTGCGGTCGGGTGACCTCACCACGACAGAGCGGCTGCGGGTGCCCGGAGATGGAACGGCGTCAACGCGGATCCTCTTTCAGGGCAGGCCGCAGGAGGTCGAGGTAAACGACGGGAGTGTGCCGGAAGGCAGGGTGAGCCGGCATGTGCGAGAGCTGGTGTTCTAGGGTGGTTCTTGTTTGCGGTATGACGTTGGAAGGCGGAACAGGAGCCAAACAGAGAAGCAAAGAAGGGAAGCGAAACAGATGGACGATCGTTTGCGGGGTTGATGCCGGACCGGTTTGCCTGTTTGGGGAAGAGGAGTGCGGAACGCGCGTCTGCGCGACGGCCCACCTATGCCAGTACGGCCGTCATGGAGGGGGCACCCGCCTCTGGCTTGGCTTATGGATTGCTGTGGCTCAGTGTCAGTGGTGGGTTTTGCGAGTGGGGCGTTGCTGCGGGGGTGGAGCGGGGCGGTTCAGGGTGTCGGTCCAGATCTGCGCTGATCCCCACGGGCGGTGCGCGGTGAGGTCGAGGCGAGTCGGACCGGCGGCACGATTGTGCGGCAGAACCTCCGGCAGACCCTCGCCGAACTGCGGGGCGGCGGCAGCGAGGGCGAGCAGCTGGGGGATGGCGATCAGGCCCGCGAGATGGAGCGTGATCCCATCGCGATCGGCAGAGCCCTCGAGCACGGCGGGATCGTGGCCACCGAGGGGGAGGTGGACGGGATCGAGCACAAGGCTGGGCGGCCCGGGAGCGGTTGTAGTGGCGAGGGTGGCATCGCCGATGGCGAGGGGGGCCTCTCCAAGATGGCTGCCGATCAGCGCGAGATCATTGAACGTGGCGTGGCCCTGCCAGCTGCCGGGCTTGTCACCGGCGTAGAGCATGCTTGCGGCGAGCGAGCCGGAAGCGCGGGTCTCAGCCGGGACGCGGGCGGAGAGGACGTGGGCCCAGGTGGAGAGAACAGAGGCGGGCAGCTGCGGCGTGCCGATCTCGAGCTGGGCGGAGCGGCGGAGGTCGAGCAGGTCGGGCAGGGTTCCGGTGAGGGCGACCGTGGCGCCGTTGCTGTCAGGTACGGGCCAGCTGCAGCGCAGATCGTCCAGGGCGTGGAAGACATGCGTGGCAAGGGCGGTGCACTCGAGATCGACAGAGAGTGAGTGCTCGGGGATGAAGTCGGCGCGGTGGAGATTGTCGGCCTGCGCGCGCAGAGTGAGGCGCGCGGAAGAGATCTGGCCGGAGAGGTGGGCGGACAGATTCAGCTGGCCGCGCACGCCGGCGTCGGCGCCGGTGAGGAGACGGCTGGTGGCGCCCAGCGGAGCGTCAGTCCAGGTGGCGTCTGCGGTGAGCGGAAGGTCGCCGAGATCGGAGGCGCGGGGCGACGCGAGGTCGAGAGCGGCCTCAAGCTTGAGGGTGCCGGTATCGGAGACGCTGACGTCGGTGCGGGCGGGTTTGGCGCTGATGCGCATCTCCCATTGCCGCGGCTCTGGCAGCCACAGGGCAAATTCGGCTTCCGTAAGCGAAAAGGGAGTCTTTTCCTGGCCGAGCTTCAGGTTGATGCGGGCGCCTGTGGCTTCGATGTAGGGGAAGCGAGGAGCGGGGCCGGCGCTGGTCTGCGCTGTCGGTGCGGCGTCAACGTGCGAGGCCTGGAGGAGAATGCCGGAGAGGTTCCAGCGGCCATCCGGCAGATGCACGAGATTCACGCTGGGGTCGGTGAAGGTGATCCGCGAGAACTCCACACGGTGCCGCCATAGCGAGCCGATGCGCAGCCGCGCGTTCACAGTGTTGGCGCGGATCATGGGCTCCGCGCCGAAGGGCGGCAGCTCATCGATCACCAGGTTCTCGAGGGTGAAGCTGGGAAGCGGCAGGAGGTTCAGGGTGACATGATCCAGATGCACCGGACGTCCGAGAACCTGCGCCATGCTGGTGGTGACGCGGCGCTGGTAGCGATTGAGGCTGACGAGCGGGGGAACCACGGCAAGAAGCAGGAGACCGAGACAGACGAAGAGGGCCAGAAGGGTGCGCGCGGAGGGCCGGAGCAGACCGAAACCGGGTCGGGACACCCGGGGCTCGGTCAGAACGCCCGCTCGATAGGTCTCCTGGTGCATGGAGCATTTCTCCTGATGCTGTGCCGCTCTTTCATCTGCAGGGCCGGGACAGGATGCTCGCGGGACCACCGTCAGCAGAAGGCTGTCTCTCTCCGGCGTGCTCCGGCAGACTACGGAGGCTACCGGATGCGGTGGAAGGTGCGATTCCAGCGGGTCTGATCAAAGACATGGAGGAGGACGTGGCCCATGAACGAGATGCGTTCACCGATACTCTGCTTGTCCATCTGGTTGGCCGGCGTTTTGAAAGACCAGTAGACGAACATGGGGCGGCCGACGATGTTCTCCCGCGGCACGAAACCCCAGTAGCGGCCGTCGAGCGACTCGGTCCGGTTGTCGCCGAGCGCGAACACTTTGCCGGGTGGAACGACCAGATCGCCACCCTGTACATACTTCGGCAGCTCCTCGGCCCAAAGGGCGGTGATATTGCTGTAGGCTTGGCCGCCGGCCGGGAAGTCGTCCCGGTAAGCGTCGTAGGCGTGCTGTGGGTTGCCATCGTCGACAGGCTTGGCGGCGAAGGGCTCGTTCTGCGCCACGCCGTTCAGGTAGACGATGCCGTTCTGCAGATGAATGTGATCGCCCGGCAAGCCGATGGCGCGCTTGACCAGGAACAGATCGGGCTCAGGAAGGCTGGGCTTGTAGAAGACAATGACGTCGCCATGCTTCACGTCGCGATAAGGCAGGAACTTTGCCCAGCGGGAGGGTGGCGCGAGCGTGATGCGATCGACCAGGACATGGTCGCCGATCAGCAGCGTACTCACCATCGAGGCCGAGGGGATCTCGAAGTTCTGAAAGACGAAGGTCATGACAAAGAGGCCGACGGCGAGCACGGTGCAGATGGAGGCGAGCGACTCAAGCGGGGTCTCAGTGCGGTCGTCCTTGCCTGCGTCCACGGAGACATCGTCGAGGGAGGGGGCCTTGGGTTCGTTTGGCTCGGAAAGCGTGGTGGTCATGGTAGCTCCGGATGTCAGTGTATCGTTCCCGGCGGGGGAAGGACGGGTCAGCGAACGATGTGCAGGGCGCGGTGCCAGCGGGCGAGGCTGCGCAGATTCCCAAGCAGGCCGGGCTGTTGTGCGCGGCGATCGTCCCGGGTGTTGCGGTCGTCAGACTCGGGCTCGCGCAGAGAGAGATAGACGATCAGCGGCTTGCCGATGATCGCGGAGGCGGGAACCAGGCCCCAGTAGCGGCTGTCCTCGCTGTTGTTGCGGTTGTCGCCGAGCACAAAGTAGTTGTTGGCCGGAATGCGAAGATCGCCGTGATCTTCGAGATGCCGCAGCTGCATCCACCACTTTGCGTCAATGTCCGGATCGGTTGAGGTCAGGCGGGGAAAGTTGTCGCGGAAGGAGTCAGGCTCGGAAGGCCGGTAGACGGCGTACGGCTCCAGCAGCGGCTTGCCGTTGATGAAGACCTGATCGTCATGCATGTGCAGGCGTTCGCCGGGAAGGCCCACGATCCGCTTGACAAGGTGCACGGAGGGGCTCGAGGGGAAGTGGAAGACAACGACGTCGCCGCGATGGATCTTTCCGGGAGCAAGTGGCAGGCGATCGCGATCCGCTGTCTGCTTATCGACGAGCAGGAAGTCGCCGACAAGCAGCGTCGGCACCATGGAGGCGGACGGTATGCGGAAGGGCTGGACGGTAAAGGTGATGATGAAGAGGGCGACGATGATGATCGAGAGCAGCGCCTGCAGGGCCAGGAGCACCGTATTTTCGGTGGCGGTGGAGGCTGCGACCGGCACCGGCTGTGTCGCCTCGGCGGGGGTGCCGGCGGAGGAGGAGTCGGGCGTCGTCATAGCTCCTCGGCCGCCGGGCCAGCGAAGAGAGCCGGCCGCTGTTCAAGCTGGAGCAGAGCCAGGCGGGCAGCCTCCTGCTGCGCGCGTTTTTTGGTGGTTCCTTCAGACTCGGCGAGCGGTGTGGAGACCCCGTCGGCGGTTTCGATCTCAACGGCTACACGAAACAGGCGTTTGTGGTCGGGGCCGCTCTCATCGGTGAGCACATAGCGTGGCTGGCCGCGTCCGCTGGCCTGCAGCCGTTCCTGCAGGGCGGACTTGTAGTCGCCGATGGCGGCTCCCTGCGCGAGCGCCTGCCGCAGGTCAGGCAGTGCCGGGGCAATGACCTCCCGCTCGATAAAGGCGGCGGACGCGGGCAGGCCGCCGTCGAGGTAGAGGGCAGCGAGTACAGCCTCGAGGGCATCGGCGAGCAGGGCAGGCTTGTGCCGGCCGCCGCTGCGGTCCTCGCCGCGGCCGAGACGCAGGTGTGCTCCAAGGTTGAGGCGCATCGCCACCGCGGCCAGATGCTCGCTGCTGACGACGGAGGCCCGCAGGCGGGTAAGATCACCCTCACGCGCCTGTGGAAAGTTGCGAAACAAAGCCTCCGCAACGACCAGGCTCAGGACAGCGTCTCCAAGAAACTCGAGCTGTTCGTTATCCGGCGCAGGCTTGTGGAGGCTGCCGATCTGAGGAGGCTGTTCGTGCAGAAGAGAGCTGTGCGTCAGGGCGAGATCGAGCAGCGTGGGATCGCGAAAGGTGTGGCCGGTGCGGAAGATCGTCTCGCGCGCAGCCTGCGGGTCACGGCCCTTTGCGGGTCGCGGGCGGCTCGACTTGGCGGCAGGTGCGGTTCGCATTGCTCTGGTGGATCTCCCGTCAAAACGGAGCGCAAGATGGAGCGCAGAAGAAAGCATCGTGCGACGTGTGGCCTGGTGCCAGACTACGGCCTGAGTCGGAAGGCTTGCCTGCACCCGTTTCTTCTCAGGCTATAAACAGGGCAGACCTCAGTTTACCGGGTGGGCTGGTAGGCGTCCTTCTCTGCCTTGCCGCTGGGATCGATCGGCTTGTCGTCCTCGGGCACCCCCTGCTGCTGTTTGGGCAGAGCGAAGGGAGTTTTGAGGCCGGTTGTGGCAGCTGTCCGCGTATCTGTCGGCGCGCCTGGAACGGCCAGAGCCGCCTGGTACTCGTGGAGCGCCTTGCGGCGATCCGGCTGCACGTCATAGAGGCGGCCGAGATAGATGTGCGACCAAGCGAGAGTATTCGGGTTGCGGGCGCTCGAGAGGGTGGCTTCAAAGTGAGAGACGGCCTCCTCCGGCTGGCGTTCGAGAAGCGCGATGCGAGCCAGGATGTAGTTGGCCTCGGCATGGTCGCCCGCGGGGTCCGAGAGTGCCTTGTTGGCGAGATCTTCGGCGGCCGGAGCATCGCCCTGAAGCAGTTTCATCTCCGCCAGACGCAGGCCGGTGGGCGGCAGCGCGACGCGACGGACCACATCGTGCGACTCCTCGGGAAGGAACGCAACCTGCTTCGCTTCATGCACCTGCCGGTCGACGTCCATGCCATAGACCATCTGGCCGATGTTGTCCTTGAGGCTGACGTTGCTGTGCTCCTCGAGGATGAGCTGCTGGTAGAAGTAGTTCGTCAGAACCCAGCCGTGGCGGGTGGAGAGATCGGCCGCGTTGCGGCGGGCTGCCTCCGTCTGGCGCTCGTAGAGGTTCTTTGCAGCATCATACTTCTCGAAGTCGACGCGCTCGCGCATGCCTGCCGGCTTGACCGGCGGTGTGAGGCCGATATCCATGGTGCGGGCCTCGATTGCCTTGATCAGGCATTCCGTCAGCAGCGAGACGATGTCGGACTTGTGAACGAAATCAATCGGGGCCTCCTGGACCGGCTTCAGCAGAGGCAGGAGACGGTCCATGGCGGCGGCCCGTGCGTAGATCATGGGCTCTACCTCGTAGTGGAGGTAGGTGTGGCGGATCTGCTCCATGTGGAAGGAGCCGGTGGCCGAGGGTGAGACCGCGATGATGTAGTTCGATCCGTAGATGCGGGCGTTTACGGCTGTGGGCGCGAGCATGGGCTCCAGCAGCACAAGAAAGCGGCGGTCGTCATAGCCGGAGACCGGCGCTCGAAGATAGATGTTCGTGTTCAGAATCATCTTCGTCAGCGGGTCGTGCATACGGTCGAGGATCGCGTTGTAGGCGGGACGGTTGTCGACCCAGAGAGCATGCAGGTGCGTGGCGTCGGAGAAGTTGTGCACCAGCGGAAGGATGCTGAGGATCTGGGTGGAATCGGGCGGCAGTTCCGCTTCGTCCGCGGTCGGCGTGAGATCGGGCGAGGTGTAAAGGGCGAGCGAGACGTACTGGGCAACGTTCAGACCGCCGTCAGAGAGCGTGTGCTGATGAACGTAGGTGCAAAGCGCGTCACGGCTCTTCGCGGCTTCGGGCGAGGCAGCGATGGCGGCGGCGACCTGCCCGCGGATGACGGCGCGGATGGGGTTGGAGGCGGCGAGATCGGCGTCGTAGCCGCAGATGTTGAGGGCGACGGCCAGATCGAAGAGGGGTTCACTCGTCTCGAGCGTAATGGAGGATCCGGTAGCGTCAGTTCGCGTGCTGCGGGGCGCGGGGTCCTGGCCACCGCTGCCAGAGGAGGAGCTCTGCGATTGCTTCTGAGGCTGGTTCCTGACCTGACCCTCACCTTGAGCGGAGACGGGCAGGCGAAGCAGGCCGAGCAGCGCGCATGCGGTGAGAACAGATCGCAGCGCGGACAGGCCGCAGGGGCGTCTGGAGAGAGGTGCAGCGGCACCGGAGAGAGGGGTCACAACAAGGGTTCGACGCACCCATGGAGTGTAGGAGAGCGTACGGACTGCACGCAAGCAGGAACGGACCCGAGGAAGCGTCAGCCGTGGACCGAGATGCCGGAGAAGGTCATCACGACGTGGCCACGCACCGGGACGCCAAAGACGCTCGCCGGCCGGAAGACGCTGGCCAGCAGGCGATCAATGATCTGTGTGCGGCTCGCCGGGTCCTGCGGGCCGGAGACGATGCGGTAGTCATACACCTCTCCGCGGGCGTCGATCGAGGCCTCGACGACGATGGTGCTGTCCTCCGTGGTGGCAATGGGCTGGATGCCGGTCATGGAGTACAGGTAGTGCGGCGCGGTCATGGCGCCAAGCGGCTCGTCATTCGCCATGACGGGGTTGGCGGCGCTCATGGCGCCAAGCAGGAAGAGAATGCTGCCGAGAAAGATGACAGCCGCGGCCATTCCGGCGCTGGCCTGCAGAAGAAGCGGTTTCAGAGCATTCTGCCAGCTCACGGCGAACCGGCCGAGCCGGCTCGGCCAACTGCGTTGACCCTCATGCGAGATGGCAAGGCGCAGGCGAAGGTTGAGATCGGCAGGAACCCGCGGCGCGTCCAGGGTGGCAAGAGTCTGTTGCATCTGGCGCGTCAGAGCGAACTCCGCGGCGCAGCCCGGGCAGCCTGTAAGGTGATCGGCGATCCGCCGCATCTCCACCCCGGAGACAGCCCCGTCCAGATAGTCGGAGAGCGACGAGCGCACATGGTCACAGGTTGCAGGCAGGATTTGCGAAGAGATGCTGGAGGGAGTCATGCAGACCTCCGGGTAGCTAAGGCCGGCTCTGCGCGGCTGACTCTGAGGCACGGGCGGAGCAGATCCCGCAACAGGTGCCGGCCGCGGGTGAGACGGCTCTTGACCGTGCCCAGGTTCACGCTCAGCACGTCAGCGATCTCCTCATAGGAGAAGCCCTCGATCTCGCGCAGGACCACAACGGTTCGGAAGGACTCCGGAAGCTGACGCAGGGCCTGCTCGACACTGGCCCGAAGCTCACCCTGCTCGGCGTGGTCGAGCGGCGTGCCGTGGCCATCGGCAAGGATCATCGCAAGGGTAGGCGCGTCCTCTTCCTGCTCTGAGGGCGGCGTGTCGAGCGTAATTTCGCGGCGTTTATGGCGAGACCACCAGCGACGCTGGTTCGAGGCCTCATGCAGAGCGATCCGGTACAGCCAGGTACGCAGGCTGGAGCCCCCGTTAAAGCTGCGGATCGACCGGAAGACCTTGATGAAGACCTCCTGCGTGATATCGGAGGCGTCTGCCGGATCGTCAAGGCTGCGGGCGATCAAGGAGTAGAGCGGCTGGTGGTACTGCGCGATCAGAACGGCGAACGCGTCCTCGGAGCCGGCCTTGAGGTCGGCGATGAGGGAGGCTTCTTCTGTTGAGAAGCCGATCGCACTTGCCAGATTTCCCACGATAGCCGCTGCCTGCGTCAATGGAGTGTCCTCTAAAGTACGACCTTCGTGCCAAACACGCAACCTGGTGAGAAACAGCGCCGCCGGCGGCCGAGTGCTCGCTCACTCTACAGGACTTAGACACCAGTGCCGCGACAAAGGTTCCCGGCGCACGGCAGGCGGATCCACCGCTGCACATTGACGAAAGAGCGTCTGTCCGCCAAGATAGAGGTGTCCCCGCGAGTGGGCCTGTGGCGCAGCTGGGAGCGCGCTTCCATGGCATGGAAGAGGTCATCGGTTCGATCCCGATCAGGTCCACCAAACACCCCCCCAGACTCAGGACCTTTAAGGCCGTCGCAGACCGCGGCTTAGAGTCTCGTCTGCTCAGAATGCAGAGAGCGTCAGTGCAGCCCCAGGTGCTGGCTCATGCCCTCGAGCGTCTGGCCTTTGGTCTCCGGGTAGACAGAGAGAACAACCAGAAACTGCACGGCCATCATGCCGGAGAAGAACCAGAACGGCAGCGCCTTCGAGTAAACCGCGACCAGCGGAAAGAGGTTGGCGATGACCGCGTTGGCGATCCAGTGCGACGACGAGCCGAGCCCCTGGCCCTTGGCGCGGATGTTGGTCGGAAAGACCTCGCTCAGATAGACCCAGATCACGGCTCCCTGCGAGAACGCGAAGAAGACGATAAAGCTGATCAGCAGCGGCAGCAGAAGTTTGAGGTGCTGGTTGATGGTGAAGACGTAGGCTACGCCGGCGAGCGAAAAGCCGGTGCCGACGGCGCCGATCAGCAGCAGGGTCTTGCGGCCGAGCCGGTCGATAAAGGAGATGCCGAGCAGGGTGGCGACAAGGTTAGCTACCCCGATCATGACGGCCTGGTAGGCGCTTGAGACCGAGGAGAAGCCCGCGCTGGCAAAGATGTCGTTGAGGTAGTAGAGGATGGCGTTGATGCCGGAGAGCTGGTTGAACAGGCCGATCGAGACAGCAAGGAAGATCAAGAGCGTATAGCGGGAGGAGAAGAGGCTGTGCTGCTCGGCCCCGCCTTCGGCATGCAGGGCGGCCACCATGCTGTCGACCTCGGCCTGTGAATCGGGCGATCCCATGCGGGCGAGGATGAGTTGAGCCTCGTCGATACGGTTCTGCGTGACAAGCCAGCGCGAGCTCTGTGGAACACTGAGCAGCAGCAGCATGAAGAAGAGGGCAGGAAGCACGGCCACACCAAGCTGCACGCGCCACTCGAGCGCGCCAAAGGCGAAGTGCGTGATGATGGCATTCGACAAGTAGGCGAGCAGGATGCCGACGACGATATTGATCTGGAACATGCCGACCAGGCGACCGCGCCACTTGGCGGGGGCGAGCTCGGCAATGTAAACCGGCCCCAGCACCGAGGAGCCGCCGATACCCAGACCGCCAAGGAAGCGAAAGGCCAGAAAGGCCCACCACGGGCCGGCAAAGGCGCATCCAGCCGCCGAGATGATGTAGAGAATGCCCATGATGCGAAGGGCGGAGCGGCTGCCGATCTTTTGGCCGAGCGGCCCCGAGAACATCGCACCCAGAACGGTTCCATACAGCGCGATCGCGACGGTAAATCCCTTCTGGCCCTCGCTCAGCGCGTAGTGCAGCTGCAGCGAGTGGGTCGCACCGGCGATCACGGCAGTGTCAAAGCCGAAGAGAAGACCGCCGAGAGCGCCGGTCAGCGCGCTTTTGGCCAGCAGAAGGAAGGCTTTGGACCTGTCTGAACTCATTGCGTGTTCCTGATGGTGGAAGTTTGAAGTCCAACAAACAATAGCAGCCGGACGTGCTGCCGTGGGCGCTCGAGCAGAGGTGATGGAGCAGGCTCGCAGCGGACCTGCTCCCGAAGTTGCGGCTCAGGCAAAGAACCTGCGGATTTCCGACAACCGCATCCGGCTCGCGGCCATCCAGTCTAGTTGGGCAACGTTTTGGTTGCAGGCATCGGTCGGAGCACGTACGGGCGCGTTGTTGCACGTTGCGGGAGATCGATCATGATGAAAGAACCAGTTCCCCTGGAAGTGTGGGGCGGCGTGGAATGCACGATCAACCGGGTAGGCGACACATTCTTCGATCAGTACGGGCGATCGGGGCACCGCGATCGTCATCTCGAGGCTGATCTTGAGCGGATTGCGTCCCTGGGCGTGCGGGCTCTGCGGGTCGGCCTGCAGTGGGAGCACTTTGAAGCGACCGAGTCGTGGGAGAGCTTTGACTGCATGCTGGACAGGGTGCGCGCGCTTGGTATCCGCCCGATTGCCGGTCTGCTGCACCACGGCAGCGGCCCTCCGGGAACGGATCTGCTGGACCCCCGATTTCCAGAGAAGCTGGCGGCATATGCCCTCGCCGTCGCGGAACGATACCCCTGGCTGATGGACTACACTCCCGTCAATGAGCCGCAGACGACGAGCCGGTTCTCCTGCCTGTACGGCCACTGGTACCCGCATCATCACTCCGTCGCCAGCTACGCGCGTGCTCTCGTCCATGAGTTGAAGGGCATCGTGCTCGCCATGCAGGCGATCCGCTCCGTGCAGCCTGCGGCGCGGCTGATCCACACCGAAGATGGCGGCGCGACCTTCGCCACGGAGGAACTCGGGGCCTTCCACCAGGAGCGGGCGCATCGCCGATGGCTGGGAACCGACCTACTCTGCGGGTTGGTCGATGAGGCACACCCCATGCTCGACTTCCTCCTGCGGAACGGCATTGCACGGCAGGAGGTTCTCTGGTTTCGCGATCATCCGTGTCCACCCGGTGTACTCGGGCTGAACTACTACGTCACCAGCGATCGATTTCTCGATCATCGAACAGAGCTCTATCCCGAGTATTTCGTCGGCGGCGATACCGGCAGGGAGCCGCTGGTTGATATCGAGGCGGTACGTGTGCGCTCGCAGCCGCTGCCCGGCGTTGCAGGCCTTCTTACCGAGGCTTGGCAGCGGTACAAGTTGCCGGTCGCGATCACCGAGGCGCATCTGGGCGGAGCACCGGCGGACCAGGTGCGATGGCTGGCACAGGTTTGGCAGGGCGCGCAGGCAGCGCAGCGGGCGGGAGCACAGGTGGAGGCCGTCACCGTGTGGGCGCTGCTTGGGCTATGGAACTGGTCCAACCTGTGCACCATCGATGCCAACGTCTATGAACCGGGCGTGTTTGATTCTCCTGATGGCGAGCTGCGCGAGTCTCCCCTCGTTCCGCTCATCCGGCAGCTTGCGCATGGGGAGGCTCCAGACGATCCCGCCCTCGGGCAGGCTGGTTGGTGGCAGCGCGAGGACCGCTTCGCCTACCCACCGTATCCGCCGCTGCAGCGGGCCGCGGCCATGGAAGAAGCCCTGTCGGTCTCGCGCTCCTAGCCGGATCACCAATGCTTGAGCAGCTTCGCCAGCAGCGGAGCCAGAAGAGCTGTCAGCAGGCCGTTAGCGCCCAGAGCGACCCCGGCAAAGGCCGCCGCCAAAGGGTGTTGCGGGATGACACGAGAGGCGCCGATACCGCTGCCGGCGGTGCCTGCCGCCAGCCCGATCGCTTGCCAGTCCGTAACCCGCAGGCTGCGTGCGACAGCGTCGATCGAGACCGCGACCAGGATACCCGCGGCGATTGCCAGAACGGCGCAGAGTGACGGCACGCCGCCAATGCTTTCAGCGACGCCGATCGCAATAGGTGTGGTCAGGCTCTTCGGCAGCATGGAAAGCGCAATCGGCTGACTGGCGCCGAGCGCGCGTGCAAGACCGTATCCCGTAAGTGCGCTGGTCAGGGAGCCGGCGATCAGCGCCGCGAGCAGCGGAACCAGACTGCGGCGGATCACCTCGATTGATTGCACCAGCGGGATCGCCAGAGCCACGGTAGCCGGACCGAGCAGGAAATGCAGAAACTGTGCGCCTGCGAAGTAGGCCGCAAAGCTGGTGTGCGTGAGTCGCAGCGCAATCCCGATGACAACGACGGCAAACAGGACAGGGTTCGCCACGGGCGTCTTCAGGCGGCGCTGCAGTTCGACGCCTGCCAGGTACGCCATAAGGGTCAGCGTGAGCGCGAGAAGCGGCGCCAGCGGAAGGAAAACCGCGGGATGGTAGCCAAAGTTCGTCACGCCCGCACCCGTTGCTGGCGCTTAAGCAGGCCCTGCAGAACGGCTGCAGTCACCACCAGGGTCAACAGAGTGGAGATCACCAGGGAGACCGTCAAAGGAAGCCACGCAGTACGAATCAGGGCGAGGTTGGCCACAATGCCGACTCCCGCGGGCACAAACAGAAGTCCCAGGATCGAGAGCAGGCCTTCCGCAGTGCGGGCGAGAGCGGGGTTCAGCTCCTGCTTTGACCGAAGCAGCCACACTGTAAGCAATCCCATGCCCAGCACGGGTCCGGGTAACGGAAGGTGAAGCAGCGTATGCAGCAGCTCTCCGAAGAGCTGGAAAAGAAGCAGCGTGGCGACGGACTGAAGGAGGGCCATAGCTGAGCGTACGGCATGGGACGGAGGCACCAGCACTTCTGCGGAAGGCAGCCGCCACGCGATCAAATGATGTGGCTACGGCCTACCACCGTTGTGTCATTTCGCTTTGCCGGAAGAGAGTGAAATGTAGTGAAAGCGACACAGCGGCAGCCGCGCCCGGGCGATCGTGCGACGGTCTTGCTCCTGCCTTCTGCTCCCTGCCGCTCCCTGGAGCAGAGGCATGGGAGCAGCAGGCATGCACGACGCGGGGCTGCCGTCGTAGAGGGTGTGACTTCTAAGGAGAAATGCGATGTCATTGCTGGAAGCAACGGTGCAGGAGCAGCGTACGAGCGAGGTCTCGCAGATCTCACGCATCGCTGATCTGCCGTCCCGTGACGATCTGCAGGAGATCGTCGAGATCGCAGCACAGATCTGCGGCGCGCCGATCAGCATGGTCTCGATCCTCGATGCGGAGCGGCAGTGGTTCGAGGCCTCCGTCGGCACCCACCTGCGCGAAACGCGCCGCGACATCTCGTTCTGTGCCCATGCCGTGCTGCAGGAGGAGCTCTTTGTTGTCGAGGACACGCTCAAGGACATCCGCTTCGCCGCGAACCCGATGGTCACGGGCGAGCCGGAGATGCGCTTTTATGCAGGCATGCCGCTCCGTTCTCCGGACGGAGAGTCCTTCGGCACACTCTGCGTGATCGATCAGAAGCCGCGGCAGCTTACGGAGACCCAGACGCGCGCGCTGCGTGTGCTGGCGAACCAGATCAAAACAAGTATGCAGCTGCGTGCCGAACATCGTCTGCTGGGTGAGGCTCTGGCGGCGCGCGACCAGGCTACCTCGCGCCTTCATGCGAACGAGCGCATGTTCCAGACCTTCCTGAACAACGGTCCCCATGTGTCGTACCTGAAGGACTCCGAAGGCCGCTACCTCTTTTATAACGTCCGCCTCGCCGAGCGCTGCAACATAACCATGCAGGAGTGGCTTGGACGAACCGACTTTGAGCTCTTTCCGGAGAACCTCGCCCGGAGCTACCGGGAGCACGATGCAACAGCTCTCGCGGCAGGGCGCCTTGTAATCAGCACGGAGACGATGTGTACGCGGAGCGGCGAGTGCAGCACATGGCGATCCTATAAATTCCCCTGCGAGGATGAGGTTGGCCAGATCCTGCTCGCCGGATTTTCCTTCGACATTACCGAGGAGCTGCAGCGTCAGGAAGAGCTCGCGCAGACGAAACGCGAGCTCGAACGGCTGGGCTCGATCGACCCACTGACAGAGCTGCCCAAACGCCAGGTCTTTGACGAACGGCTGGAGCTTGAGTTTGAAGGGGCACAGATGCGCCGGCAGACGCTCTCTCTCGTCGTGATGGACGTCGATAACCTTCGCCAGCGCAACCAGCGGCTGGGCAAAGACGCAGGAGATGTCGCGCTAAAGACCATCGGCACCATCCTCAAAGAGTGCATCACGGAGGCCGACCTGGCCGTGCGCTTTGGCGGAGCGGAGTTTGCCCTCCTGCTGCCTGAAACGACGAACGATGAGGCAAAGGCTCTGGCAGAGCGAGTGCAGCGAGAGATGCGCAAGGTGGACTGGGGTGTTGCGCCGGTTACGCTGAGCGTCGGCGTCGCAACCAACCTTGATGCAAAGCGCGGCGGCCGGCAGCTCTTCTGCTTTGCCGACGACGCGATGTACACGGCGAAGATGACGGGCAAGAACCGTGTCGTCGTCTACGAGCCGCGATAAGGCGAGGCGCACAGGGCATCACAGCACGGCCGTACGCCGGAGCTGCCTTCAGTGAGCCTCGTCGTCAGGCAGAAGCTCGTACGAGACGAACGCCAGCCTCGTGCTGTCCGGCGACCAGGACGGCACATTCAGCGTTCCCTGGCCGCCGAAGAGCTTGGCCAGTGTGCGGACCTTGCCGGTCGCGAGATCAAGCACACGCACCTCCACATCCTTGTTCGGCGGATGACCCTCGGTGTTCTTTGCGAAGCTTACGTATGCGACGAGCTTTCCATCCGGCGAGACGTGCGGAAACCAGTCATCCGTCTCGGAGGTCAGGAGCTGCTGCTGCCCTGTGCCGTCGGCGTGCATGCGCCAGAGCTGCATATGGCCGGAGCGCACCGAGCAGAAGAAGATCGTCGCCCCGTCGGGGGAGTACTCGGGTCCATCGTCGAGACCCGGCGCGGTGGTCAGCCGTGTCTGCGTGCCGCCCCGCACCGGGACGGTGTAGATGTCGAATTCGCCCGAACGCTGCCCGACAAAGGCGAGCGTCTTGCCATCCGGCGACCAGCCATGCCAGTACGAAGGGCCGGTCGGCGTAATCTCGCGTGGCGTGCCTCCGCGGACCGGCAAAAGGTACACGCGGGAGTTGCCGTCAGGATCGGAGTTGTCGCTTACCGCGAGCTCCGTGCCGTCCGGCGACAGGCCATGATCGTTGTTGACGTGTCTCTGCGGGCCTGCGTTGATGGGCGTTGGATCCGTAGCCGAAAGCTCCGCCTGATTCCAGGCAAGATGAATCATGCGGCCGGTGCCGTTCTCAGACTGATTGACAAGCAGAAAAGAGCCGTCCCGCGCCCAGTTCGGCGCCTCAAAGTGCGTCGCGGCACGATACGCCACACGCCGGTCGGCTGACGCAACGTCGATCGTTTCGAGCACGCTGAGCAAGGTGGGCGTCCCGGTGCTCTGCGGCAGGGGCTTCAGCGCCACGTTCGAGAAGACGGCGGTCTCGGAGGCATCTTTGTCGTGCGCGGAGACGCCAAGACCCACATAGAACTCGCCCGAAAAAAGAAGCCGCATGGCGGCCCCGGCAGGGTGAAAGCGGCCGTCCGCGCCGGCGACGAAGGCATACAGGCGGTCGCCGCGCTTTTCCAGGCGCACGCTCCGCGGCGCAGTCTCAGCGCATTCGATCTCATGCGTGTCGGCGTTTCGAGCGTCACGAATTTGTAACGACATCAGTCCGTCACCGTGCACGGCAACGTAGGCGGCGGGCGATCCGGTATCGAGCGTCTGCCGGATCATCAGGACCGCCTTGCGGTGCTTGTTGCC
The DNA here is from genome assembly GCA_903642235.1 of Acidobacteriaceae bacterium. Lineage (GTDB taxonomy): Bacteria > Acidobacteriota > Terriglobia > Terriglobales > Acidobacteriaceae > Edaphobacter. The sequence goes on from CAHJWL010000011.1 coordinate 66,321, forward strand.
CCCTTCCCGGGCAAAGTGAATCTCCGCCGCAAGGCTGAGGTCGCCGGTCGCCTTCTTCCACACGAACTGAAAGGCATCCTTGCCGAGCCACATGTTCTCGCCGGAGCCGGTAAGAGTGTAGGTTCGGGCGGCCGCGTCGTATCTCCCTGCACCCGGGTGCAGCACCGCGCCGACATCCTGCGCGTGCTCAAACTCTCCGAGCGACAGAGGACCCTGCGCCAGGAGGGGCGCCGACAGGGACGCGACGGAGACAAGCAGAGAATACCCGGTAAAAAACGAGGCGAAGCGCGGAGCAAATCGGGACAAAAGACCCTCCAGAGGTGCGCTCGTCATGGTACCCGAGTGCACCGGCGGAGGCCAGTCGGCTTAGACGGTGACGACGACCTTGCCGATCTGCTGGTTGGACTCCATGTAGCGCTGCGCCTCGGCAATCTGCGCCAGCGGGAAGGTCTTCGCAATACGCGGCTTCAAGGCGCCGGACGCGAGACGCCCGGCGATATAGGCCTCTCCCTGTTCGCGCAGCGCCCTGTCGGGCGTCACCTCAAAGAGCGTGTATCCCCGGAGCGTCAGGTGCTTGAACAGCATATTGAAGATCGGCAGCGGGGTCGGCTCGCGGGAGAGCGCGCCGTAGAGAAACACAGTGCCGCTCGGTGCCGCGGCTTCGACCAGCTTCTCGAGCGTCGGGCCGCCAACAGGATCAAAGATCAATCGCGCTCCCTTGCCGCCGGTGATCTCTTTCACGCGGGCGACCAGATCCTCCTCTTCGGTAGCAATCACGTGGTGAGCGCCGAAGTCGAGCAGAGCCTGCCGCTTTTCGGAGCTGCGCGTAAGCGCGATCGCCGTTCCGCCTTCCCCGCGCGTGATCTCGATCGCAGCCATACCGACAGAAGAGCTCGCGGCAGGAAGGATCACAAAGTCGCCGGCGGTCAGTTTGCCAAGGTGGCACAGCGCGCCCCAGGCCGTCAGATACTGCATCCAGATGCTGGCGCCCTCTTCAAACGAGAGCGTCTCCGGATACGCGGCAAGCGCCGCGGCAGGCACGATCGCCACCTCGCCGTAGACGCCGTACCGGCTCATCAGGAAGGCAGGCACCGTCGAGCGGACCTGGCCGATGAGGGCCGTGTCGACGTTCGCACCCACGGCTTCGACAAGGCCGGAAGCCTCATAGCCGAGGCCGGAGGGAAGAACCGGTCTGTCGAGATACTGGCCCTTGCGAAAGAGACACTCGGCACGATTAAGGCCGATCGCCTTAACGCGGAGGCGAACCTCTTCTGGGCCGGGCTCCGGCAGGGCGATGTCCTCGAGTTCGAGAACCTCCGGTCCACCAAGGCGATGAAAGCGAACGATTTTAACCGTCGGCGGTGTTGCCGTCAGGGTTGCGGACATGGGCGGACTCTCCTAGAGAGTTGATTGGCGGCCGTGCGGCAGGGTTGCGCGAAGAGAGTTATTTCTCCGCTTTTGCCTCGGCGTTCGCTTCGACCGGTTCTCCAATTACAACCTGGCCGTACTCAAGCAGCGTCACCATGCCGACGCCCCCGCAGATGTTGCCGGCGACGGCGGGGAAGAACCACGCCGGAAAACTGCGCCACGGCGCCTGATGCGAGAGAATGGCCGCAAAGACCTCGCCGGAGCCGGCGATGCAGTGCGCAAAGTTCCCTAGGCCGACGACAAAGGTCAGCATCCAGATAATCATGACCGAGCCGGTGATGGAGTGCGAGCCGGAGACCAGCCATGCGGCCGTCGCGATAATCCAGCCGCCCATCACGCCCGACCAGAAGATGGCTGAGGGCTCGCGGTGGAGGCTATCGAGTCCGAGCTGCGCCAGCGACTGGATGATGTGCGGACTGATCGCGCTGGTCAGCGTGGCCAGCGCCGCAAAGGCAAACGCCCCCAGAACATTTGCCGGAAGAACGGTAAACCACAGTCGCACCGTCGCCCAGAAGTGCTTCTTCTCCGTCAGCACCAGAGCAACCGGATAGAGCGTGTTCTCCGTAAAAAGCTGTGCGCGGCCGAGAATGACAACGATAAAGCCCAGCGGATAAAACATCTTTGCCACAAACTGGATCTTCGAGGACGTTCCCAGCATGGCGAGCGCGATCGCATTGCCCAGCGCGGTCAGACCCATAAAGATGCCGCCGGCAAAGCCGGAGAAGGCAAGGGAGATCGTTGATCGTTTGAGCTCCTGTCGCGCGTTACTCGCAACCTGGAAGAAGATCTCCTCCGCGCTGGGACGCTCCAGATCCTTCTGTGCAACAGTCGCGCTCTCTTCGGCCTGTTTCTTTCGGCGAAGTCGGATAGGCATTCAATTTCCTCACACGCGGGCAGCACGAAGAACCTGATTACAGCGTTCTCGGATGAGATGCATCAAGCAACAAACGTCTATACTGAAGACGAGGTAAGTGCTATGTGCGCCGAGACTGTTCAGAAAGTTGGTTCAAAGCCTACTTATACGCGGGACTCCGGCTTTAAGCCGTCGGCTCCTGCGAACTATCAGCCGCCACCCCCGGTCCGTGTGCCACCCGCTCCCGCGAAGCAGGGTAAATAAAGACGAATGCCACAAGGGCTTCAGGCACTTATTGCGCTCTTTGTACTTCTGCCAGGCTTCATCAGTGCCCGGATTGCGCGGTCTCTCAGCAGTCAGAGTCAGCAATCTGAGTTAGAGCGAATCATTGAGGCACTGATCCTCAGCTTCTTTCTCTACACCTTTTACATTCTTGTAGTTGGCACAACTCTACCAATTGATTGGGCTCTGACGGTAGACGCTGCAAAGGCGCCGCATTACTCGGTGGTGGTATATCGTTGGCGCGTTGCCTTGCTGGTGGGTGCAGCCGTTGCTCTAGGTGTTGTGTGGGGAGCTGCACGGTCTACGGATGTTGTCCTCCGTCCGTTACGTAAGTTGCACCTTACGGTCCGAACGAATGGTGAGTCTGTCTGGAACAACGTCTTCTATTCCTTGGACGGTACTGTTCAGGTGGGTCTAGAAGATGGGCGCATTGTGCGCGGATGGCTGAGTCGATATTCAGACAGCGGAGAAGAGCATTCAGTTTTTCTTGAGCAAGCCTTTTGGATACCTGAGGAAGGAGATCCGGTCGGCATCCCGGGTCCAGGTATTCTTGTCACAGAAAAGGCAGGAATTCAGTACGTCATGTTTTTAGATGCAATGACTGATTCCGCAAAGAAGGAAGAAGATACCTAATGGGACTTATGATCGCGCTGTCCCCTGACGTTCTCGCCAAGTACCAGCCTGTGATCGGGCTGGAGGTCCATGTGCAGCTGCTGACCCAGACCAAGGCCTTCTGCGGCTGTCTGAACCGGTACGGCGGCGAGCCCAACACGCATGTCTGCCCGGTATGCCTTGGTCTGCCGGGCGCGCTGCCGGTGCTGAATCGCAAGGCCGTTGAGTACGCCGTGCTGGCGGCGCGGGCGATCGGGTGCGAGATCCGCGAGACCAGCATCTTCTCCCGCAAGAACTACTTCTATCCGGACTCGCCCAAGGGCTACCAGATCTCCCAGTTTGATAAGCCGATCGCCGAGCATGGAGCGATCGTTGTACCCGATGCGGCAGGGCAGCCGAAGCGCATCGGCATCACGCGGCTGCATCTTGAAGAGGACGCCGGCAAGAGCGTGCACGATGGCTTTCGCGACTCCGCCAGCCGCACCTACATCGACCTCAATCGCTGCGGCACGCCTCTGGTTGAGATCGTCAGCGAGCCGGATCTGCGCACGCCCGATGAGGCCTTTGAATACCTGACACGGTTAAAAGAGATCCTGCTCTACACCGGTGTCAGCGACTGCAACATGGAAGAAGGATCGCTCCGCTGCGACGCAAATGTAAGCGTGATGCTGAAGGGAGCCGCGCAGTTCGGTACCAAGGCGGAAGTCAAGAATGTGAACTCGTTCCGTTACATTCGCGCCGCGCTCGAGTACGAGATCGAGCGGCAGATCGGCGTGCTTGAAGATGGCGGCCGCGTCGTGCAGGAGTCGCGGCTGTGGAACAACGCCGAGGGCCGCACCTTCAGCATGCGATCGAAGGAGGCCGCGCACGACTACCGCTACTTCCCGGAGCCGGACCTGCCGCCGCTGGTCGTCGGTGCGGCGTGGCAGGCGTCCATTCTTGAAGCCATGCCGGAGCTGCCGGAGGCTCGCCGTGCCCGCATGGTCGCGGAGTACGGCATCAGCCTGCAGGATGCCGCAACATTGACCGCCGCGCGCACCTTTGCGGACCAGTTCGAGACGGCCGCAAAGCTCGCAAAGTCCCCGCGCCGCGTCGTCGCTCTGCTGACCAGTGAGCTCACACCACGGCTGCGGGCGGCGGAGCTCGAGATGGAGACTTCGCCCGTAACCCTCGCCGGCATCGTCATGGCGGCGGATCTGCTCGAGTCCGGCGAGCTTTCGTCCAAGCAGCTGAAGGGGCTGCTCGACAGCTGCTTCGCCGCGCACGAGGACTTTGCGATCGTGTACCAGCGCGAAAAGCCGCAGCAGATCTCTGACACAGGTGCGATCGAAGCCATGATCGATGAGGTGATCGTTGCCAATGCCAGGCAGGTAGAGCAGTACCGCGGCGGCAAGAAGACGGTCTCCGCCTTTTTTGTCGGCCAGGTGATGCGGCTGTCCAAAGGACAGGCGAACCCCGCTGTTCTCAACGAGCGTGTGGTCAGGAAGCTGGACGCGCTCGGACCTCTCTAAGCGGCCCGGCGCTCCGTGGAACCCCGGCCCAGCTTAGTCCGTCTCGCTTGCGTTTAGAAAAGCAGAGTACAGGTCGGGTGACGTACAACTACTGCTATGTTTGCGTTCAGGTCCGGGGTGCGTTGGGGTGTGAGCCGTTTGGCATGGAGTGTGGCCATGACGTGTCTGATCGGCTGCCGCGGGGACATCCGCTACACGCCGCCGACTGAACCGATGCCGCCGGACACCGTTCTGCTCTCGCAGATGATGCAGCGCCTCAGCGAGCAGCCGGGCTTTACCGAGGCAGTTCTCGCGCAGCTTGATCGCGGCGGGAAGAACGGCGCTGCTCTGATGACGCCGGATCTGATGGATCGCCTGCGCACGCTCATTTTGGGCAAGCAGTGGGAGGGACTGGATCGTTTCCCCGGCTGGACGATGGGAGCGATCACGCCTACGGTGCGCGTCGCAGGTCGCGTACTCGGCCAGAAGGCGACAAAGAACGATGCGGCTGCGACCGCAGACGCCGCTCCAAACCTGACGCGGCAGCCTTCCGCAAGCGAGGTCGCGGAGTTCCTCAATCTCGGCGACCTTCGCCTGGACAGGGCGGCTCAGGTCGATCTTGACACTCCCTCGCGACTTCCCGGCCTCTCTGAAGCCGATCTGGTCAAGCCGCTTGGCATGGGTGTCGTCAGCGGAGATGGACCCGATCCAGGGCTGGCTCCGGCCCACGCGGAGAGCGCCCGTCTGGCTGTCCTGCTCAATCGCCTGAGCGTGAACGGCCTCAACCTGGACGGCCCTGAAGGCTCGCGGCTGGTTACGGCGGCAGTTGGCGGCAAAGTGGTGCAGCGGCCGGAGGACCTGGTCCGGGCGCTGCTGGAGAGCGGCCACACCGTCACCGTCGCCGACGCTCGCTACTTCGCAAACTTCGGCCATCTGCATGACAACGGCAAAGACGTGATGATGCCGTTCTGGGTCAATACCCGCATTCGCGTCCCCGGCACTCTGCGGCCGCTGCTGGTACCGGTAAGCCATGCCGAGTATGAGTGGCAGATACGTGGGCCGAAGATCAACGCCGACGTCGCCTTCTACTACGGCATCGATGGCCACGCTGAGTTCCGCACCATGGATGAGCTGAATCAGTCGTGGGTGCTCGGCCGCCACGCCCACGTGTACACCGGTGCCGAGGCGCTCGAGGTTACGCGGCTTACAGCGTCCATGGTCGTGGCCTACGTGCACCAGCATGTGGCGCGGCCAAAGCTTCCCTTCGGTGGCTACTACACGCTTGGCGTCTGCCAGGATGTCATCTCGGCGATCGAGAAGAAGATGACCGGCGCGTCGACGCTCTTTCCAAACACAGCCGACGCGCGGCTCTTTGACGATCCCCGCGATGAAGAGGTCAATGAGCTCATCGCGGCCATTCCGAAGGATCGCAGCGGCGGCATGCCGGAGCCGGAGCGCGTCTTCGGCTCGCTTCCTGCCGGCGATCTGCGATCAATCACCATTCCGGGCCTCGCGGAGGACCTGCTCAAGACGCAAGCCGCCTGGCGCGCCGGCCGTCTGCGGCGCACGCGCGATCCACGGCATCAGGCGATTGTTGGCGCGCTTGAGGTCGTTGGAGCCCTCTCCGCGGCGGCGGTCGTCTGGTGGCTGATGCGGCGCCGCTCTCGCGATCGAAAATAGAGCGCGACATATGCACCACTGTTGGTGCATTCTAGGGAGCGGGCGCAGACAGCGTCCTGGCTTCTGAACGAGGGGAACGCATGACAACCGCAAAGAAGGCGACAGGCAAGGCAGTATCCGCGAAGAACACAGCCGCAAAGGCGCCGGCAAAGAAGGCCGGAGCCGTAAAGGCCCCGGCAAAGACAAAGGCTCCGGCTAAAAAAGCGGCAAAGCAGGCAGCGCCGGCAAAGAAGACAGCCGCAACGAAGGCTCCGGCGAAGAAGAAGGCGGCGAAGAAAACGGCGGCGAAGAAAACGACAGCAAAGAAAGCAGCCGCGAAGACGTCTCCGGCCAGATCGGCACCAGCCAAGAAGACACCCGCGAAGAAAGCCGCGGGTCGGAAGTATTCGCCGGGAGCGAGCGCCAAGGTAGGTGCGGGCCTGAAAGCGATGAAGGAAGGCAAGCTGCGGAGTTCAAGCGGTCAGAAGGTGACGAATCCCAAGCAGGCCATTGCCATCGAGCTGTCCGAGGCCCGGCGCGAAGGTGAGACGGTCCCGCCGAACCCGAACGAGTAGTCTTCCGCGCCGTAGTGTCAGAGCGGAGGCCGGATACTTACTTCTTGTCGGAGGCCGCCGGCGCCGCGGGCGCACTCGCCGCCGGAGCGCTCGGGGCGGTTCCGGCTCCGTCAGCGGAGGCAGACTTTGTCTCCGCCTTCTCTCCGGAGGACTCGCTGGAGTTGGCTGCGGCGGGCTTTGCCGAAGAGTAAAGGTCCTTGTACCAGCCCCCGCCGGCAAAGGAAAAGGCCGGTGCGGAGAGAACGCGCTTCAGCAGGCCGCCGCAGAACGGACACTCCGTAATTTCGGAGTCGGAAAATTTCTGTCGCTTCTCCGTATGTTTGTGGCACTGCTGGCACTCGTATTCGTAAAGCGGCATTCCGGAGGTCCTTAGGAGATCGTCTGTTCCCATGCTATCGCGCCCTGGGTGGAAGCGTGAGCGGCCCGGGCTTGCGAAAGTGGCTTGACTACAGTGGTCCGAGCTCCACCAGGCGTGCGCTGGCAACAGCCTCCACCTTGCGCAATGCCTCAAGAGCGCTGTTGGCCTGCTGATTGGATTGTGCGTCGATCTGCACCACCGCAAGGGCCTGGCCCTGCGGAACCCGTTGCGCGCGCGCCGTCTGCCTGGTGTCGGCGCCTCGGCCGAGAGCGAAGTTGGCGATGTTCAGGCCCTGCTCACCAAGAATGGTGCCGATGCGGCCGATCACACCCGGAACATCGTGGTTCCGGATCACGACCAGCGTTCCATGCAGTGGCGCTTCGATGTCGATGCCATCGAGCGTAAGCAGTCGCGGCGACGTGCCATGCAGCACCGTGGCCGAGCCGGCCGCATCGCCTTCCGACGAGTGCAGCGTGAGCCTGAGTACAGAGCCTGCACCTCCGGAGACGCTCTCCTTCTTGTCTTCCTGAATGCGAATGCCGCGCTCGGACGCGATAGCCGCGGCATTGATCCGATTGGCACTGGCCGTCGTGCCGCCGACCGTGTCCGACGTGTCAGAGCCCGAGAAGATGCCGGCAATCGCGGCATTGCGGATGAGGTCGGTCTTGCCGGTCGCGATGCGCCCATGGTAGGTGATCTGAATATTTTCAAGGTTGCCGGGCGTGGCGTGCGCGAGAAATTGTCCGAGACGCCCGGCCATCTCAATATACGGCGCGAGTTCGATGTACTCCTCATGCGTGAGCGAGGGCACGTTGACGGCATTCTGCACCACGCCGAGCTTGAGATAATCGCGCACCTGCCGTGCGAGCTGAATGCCGATAGCCTCCTGCGCCTCGTCGGTCGCGCCGCCGATATGGGGCGAGAGCAGGCAGTTCTCGAGCGCAAAGAAGGGCGAGTCTTTGAGCGGCTCCTTGTGAAAGACGTCGAGCGCCGCACCGGCAACCTTGCCCGTCTTGAGAGCTTCAGCCAGGGCCTCGTCCACGATCAGTTCCCCGCGGGCGCAGTTCACAAGGCGTATGCCGGGCTTCATAATCGCGATGGACTGCTTGTTGATCAGGCCTTCGGTCTGCGAGGTCAGGCCGACGTGCAGCGTCAGGTAGTCGGACTCCTTGAAGATGTCGTCGATGGCCACGAGGGTGACTTCGTTTTCGCGGGCGATAACTGGCGCGATAAAGGGGTCGTAGCCAAGGACCTCCATGCCAAAGGCGCGGGCGCGGCGGGCGACCTCAAGGCCGATCCGGCCGAGACCGACAATGCCGAGCGTCTTGCCGCGCAGCTCCGTACCTTGCAGCGACTTCTTGTCCCAGGTGCCGGCGTGCATGGACGTGTTGGCGGCATTGATCTTGCGCCCCATGGCGATCATCAGGCCAAGCGTAAGTTCGGCAACCGCAACCGCATTTGCGCCTGGGGTGTTCATGACGACGATGCCTTTACGGGTGGCGGCATCGGTGTCGATGTTGTCGACGCCGACGCCGGCGCGGCCGATGACGCGCAGCTTCGGCGCATGCTCAAGCAGGGCGGCGTCGGCCTGCACGGCGGACCGGACCACAAGCGCGTCGGCATCAGCTAACTCGTTCGCAAGACTGGTCTTAATCTTGTCGGCGGTGATGACCAGCCAACCCGGTTCAGCTTGCAGGACGGCCAGCGTGGAGGCGGAGACTTTTTCGGCAAGAACGATCTTCATGGGTTCTCTGATCTTACCTCGCACGCGAAGCCGAGCTGCACCGCAGCCATGGAGTGTGCGTTTGGCATGCGTTTCGTACGCTTCGGGGCGCAGAAAGCAGCTTTTTTGCACGATTTTGCACGGTTACAGAAGAGTGCTGCGTGTGGGATGCTGGGAGCGTGAGACAAACGGCGTAGATGGGGCTGGAACGGTGGCATGCGTTGGTGAGTGGCCGAGATCCGCAGGAGGTCCGCCGGCCGTTGCGGCAGACCTCGGGTCCGGGTCCGAACAAGCTGCAGACGAGAGGTTCGGCAACTCTGCGCCGTGTCGGTCTGGCATGTCTGCTGGGCATGCTTCCGCTTGCAGCGGTGACCGGGTGCGGCAGTGGCTACGCGGGTACAGGGCTGGCGATCCCGGCGCTTCCGGGTGAAGATCTGGCGGGACCGTGCCGGTACTCTCTGGTGACCAACGGAGATGCCGGCCAGCAACCCGGTGGCCAGGAGCTGGCCGGGGTGCAGCAGGGTGTGCTGGTGATCTTCGAGCGCAGCGACACGGCGCAGCTGATGGAGGATGCGAGTGTGCGCGCTATGGCCGAGGCGCTGCACTTCGCGATCCTTTGGGCGCGGCAGTGTGATGCGCGCTCGAGCGGCGATCTGCAGGCAGATGCGGCGAAGGGGCCGGCGCGCACGCTGCGTGCGGCGCTTTCGACCTTTGCCACGGCGACGGGGCATCCGGAGCTGGGGACGGTGCCCCTGGTGCTATTCGGGTTCTCCGCCGCTGGTGTGCTTTCGGCAACGATGGAGACGGCGTGGCCGGACCGGCTGGCGGGCGTGGTGCTCTATGCGGCAGGATCGGCGTATACAGACCTTGATACCGTCGCCGTGACCGCAAAGTCGGCGGCGATCCCGACACTGATCCTGACGAATGCCGAGGATCAGAAGTCGGGGACCTCGCGCAGCTACCGCTACTTCATGCGTGGACAAGCCCAGGGCGCGCAGTGGGGCTACGGCGTGCAGAACAACACGGACCACTGCTGCAGCCTGTCGACGCGCTCAATCCTGCTGCCGTGGCTCCAGGCGATTGCGATGCGGTCAGGGAGCGCAGCAACGTCAGTCCCGGTGAGCTTCACCGCCATCCCGGACGGGACGATCGATGCGCAGGGCGAGATGGATTCCGACTTCAACTATGCCGGGATGGGCGCGGGCGTGATGGGGCAGCAGACGGCGTGGCTGCCGGATGCTGTGACAGCGAAGGCGTGGGTAGCGTGGGTGACCAATCCCGAGACGAACTAACAGCAGCGACTTGCTCAGGTCCGGGGCGGCTCCTGCGCAGGCGGGCAAGCCGACATCCGGTTCCGTCGCTAGTGGATGCCGTAGCCCTGCACTTCTATGGGGAAGCCGTCTTCAAAGGTGATCGTGACCGCCACATCCAAGCGGTTGTTCCAGTCCACGTGGAGGAACTCGACGCCGCCGTTGGACTGGTCTCCGTGCGGACTGACGTTTGAGACCCAGACACTCGCATCCCCGAGATGGTAGTGAGGTCCGGCACGTTCTCAGGGAGTAGCGATCGGCCATAGGCGGGTGGTGCCGAGTTCGAAGCCGGCCACTGGACCGGTACCCTGAAGCAGCTCAGGTCTGCTCAGGGCTTCGACGGGGACACCGGCGTGGAAGATGGACGCGTTGCCGTCGATCGGGTCGATAAGCCAGGCAAGCTGGGCGCCGTTTTCGAGCCAGAGCTGCATTTTGAGGTCAAGCAGACGGCGCGAGTCGCTTTGAGAGCGAACTTCAATGATGAACTCCGGACAGAGCGGAGGGTAGCCGATCTGCTGCTCGGACGTGAGGGCGTTCCAGCGTGGAAGGGAGAGCCAGGCGGCATCAGGGGAGAGGCAGGAGCCGTCGGGGAGATTGAAGCCGGTGTTGGAGCCGAAGGCAAGACCTCGCCCGTCTGTTCTGGCCCAGATGTACAGTTCCGAGGCAATAAGAACTTCATGCGTGCCGCCGAGACCGCCTACGGGGGTCATGACCGTGAGCTCTCCTTCTTTGTTGCGTTCGATCTTCCAGGGCTTGTTGGTCTCGGAGAAGCGCATAAGCTCCTCGTCGGAGAGAGGAACTGCGGGACGAATGGAGAGAGGCAGGGGAAGGCCTGTGAGATTGAACTGCAGGGCGCGGGTTTCTGACGTGTGCTCAACGATGCTCATGGCGCAGCCTCTCCGTCCGTGTCGGACTGATTCTACGCAAGAGAAGGTCACTCAGGTGAGATGGGAGAGTGGTGATGGCTTTCCGCTGTGGGTGGCAGTTTGTGTGAAGAACAACAGCAGATCCCTACGGGATGACAGCAAAAGGTTATGGGTGAGACGGAGGTCCGGGCTGACGACTAAGGGTCTGGGGCGAGATGCCAGCTTTCCTGCGTCGCCCATCCATGCCGGTGAGGCGGTCATGAATGGGCTTGAACTCGCCCGGGGCGCTTAGCGGCTACGCACCGGCGGTGGCGTGGGCGGTGCGGGGGTCGAGTTCTTTGGCCATGTTGGTGAGCTTCAGGCTGCTGCTGCCGAAGTCGGGGTGCTGGAGGGAGCAGCAGGCATCGGCTCGGCCGCAGAGGCATTTTGAGTCGGCGGCGGCGGTGACCGAGCGGTCGGCGAAGATCTGCTGGGCGGCGATGAGGCCGGTGCCGAAGGGTTTTGCGAGCTGCGGGATGGACCGGACGACGACCTGTTCGAGCGCGGCGATGAGGGCGATGGTGTCCATGTAGTCGAAGAAGCCGAGATGGGCGATGCGGAAGATCTGGCCCTTCATCTCGCCCTGGCCGTTGGTGATGATGGCGCCGAAGCGGCTTTTGAGTTCCTTGACGATGAGGCCGGAGTCGACGCCAGCGGGTGGGACGACGGCGGTGGCGGCGGCGGAGGGAGCGTCTGGCGCGAAGAGGGTAAAGCCAAGCGCGAGGACGGCGGCGCGGGTTATGGCGGCGATGGTCTCGGCGTTCTCGACGAGCTTGCGGCGGCCATCGGCGAGGCTTCCCTGAGGATTTTCCGGTGTTCCGGACTGGGCGGCGATCCAGGCGAGGGCGGCGTCGAGCCCGGCAATGAGGGAGACGGGCGGAGTGTAGGCGGACTCACCGGTTTTGGCGTTCTTGCGCTCTTTGCGGAGATCGAAGTAGTAGCGCGGGTTGTAGGTGGCTTCCATGCGGTCCCAGGCGCGCTCGCTGACGGCAAGGTAGGAGAGGCCGGGAGGGATCATCACGGCTTTCTGCGAGCCGCCAATGAGGACGTCGACGCCCCAGCCGTCCATGTCAAGGTGAGTCGTGCCGAGGCCGGTGATGGCATCGACGACGAGCAGGGCTTCGGAGTTCTGGTCTTTCAGCAACTGTGCGATGCCAGGGGTGCAGTGGCGGACGCCGGTGGAGGTCTCGGTGGCCTGCATGAAAACGACGCGGGTTTCGAGCTTCAGGCCGGCTCTGACGGCGTCGAGCGAAAACGTCTGGCCGTAGGGGGCGGTGACGACGTCGACCGCGCAGCCGAACGCTTTGGCAAGAGCCGTCCAGCGCTCGCCGAATTTGCCGGCGGAGAGGACGAGCACGCGGTCGCCGGGGCAGGTGAGGTTGGACATGGCGGCTTCCATCGCGCCGGTGCCGGAAGAGGAGAGCAGGATGACGTCGTTGGCGGTGCCGACGAACTCGCGTAGTCCGGCGAGGACGCGGGTGAAGAGGGCGCGGAACTCCGGCGTGCGGTGGTGGATGTCGGCGGCGGCCATGGCGAACTGCGCGGCGGGAAGGAGGGGCGTCGGGCCGGGAGTGAAGAGGCGGGTTTTGCGGATCATGTGGGTTATTGTATGGCGGGCCGGCCGGGTAGCAGGTGAGGGCGATCCGAGAGTAGCGCGGCAAACGGAAGAAGGCCGGCCCGGCTACCTGGTTCTTAAGGCAGCGGTACTGAGACGACACTGCCGGCGCCGCGCTCTGCGATCCAGAGTGTGTCGCCTGCGGGTTCAACGGCGGTCGGGGTGTTCAGGCCCTCTTTCAGTACGGTCACGGTGGCTTTGTCGCCGGTGACGGTCAGAGCCGAGATCCTGCCGCTGCCGTTCTCTGCAAGCAGCAGCTTGCCGTGGGCCGCACGCATGCCGTCCGGCCCTTTCACGGGCTGGTCCATCCAGATATCGACCGGCGTGCCTGGCTTGCCCGCGGCGTCAACCGGGATGCGGTACAACTTGTTGAAGATGACGTTGTTGACGTAGAGCGTGCCGTCGAGAAAGGTGATGCCGTCCACGCCCATCAGCGTGCGGTGCTCCAAATAGAGCTCCGCGGCAGAGGCCCCGGCCGGCAGCCGGAAGATCTTGCCGTTGGCTGTGTCTGTGATGTAGAGCGCCTTATCTGGTCCGAGCGAAAAGTCGTTGCACGTGCTGTTCTCACCCGGCAGATTCCAGCGGAGCTTCGGCGCGCCGGTTGTGAGGTCAAACCCTCGCAGGGCGGTGTGGCGCCTGACCGGTGACGAGCCCTCGACCGGTGTCAGCTGACAGGCCCATAACGTCCTGCTCGCGGCATCGGCCAGCATGCCGAAGAAGAAGGTACCCGCACCTTCGCCGCTGGCATCCACAAACTTCTCGGCTTTGCTTGAGCCGGGTTGAACTTTGTAGAGGAAGGGTGTGCTGGCGCTGCCGACGAACAGAACACCGCCGGGAGCTACTGTGAGGCTCTCCGGCTGCGACTTTGCGTCGTTGATCAGAACTCCGGATGCGGGTGCAGAGCGCGCGACTGCGATGAAAACTGCTGCACTGACGGCGAGCGTTCGAGCCGTAAACCTGAACATCTTTCCCCCTCTTTCCTGGTCCTGCGCCACGGCCGCGATCCATCCTGCAGCCTGCCATCCCGCATAGTACATGCGGTGCCGGAGGAGTGCACGGGAGACGGGCGGAGGAACCGGGAATCGAGGCGATCTATCATGAGGAGCAATGAGGTGACAGAGCGTATGGCGGCGATTGCGGAGCGGATGCAAGCGGATATTGTGACGGCAATGCGGGCGAAGGAGGAGCATCGGCTGACGACGCTGCGGATGGTAAAGGCGGCGATGAAGAACCGGGAAATCGACAAGCGGTCGCCCTTGGACGAGGCGGAGGAGGCAGCGGTGCTCACAACGCTGATCAAGCAGCGGCGGGACTCGATCGAGCAGTTTACAAAGGGTGGCCGGCCGGAGCTGGCGGCGAAGGAGGAGACCGAGATCGGGATGATTGAGGGGTATCTGCCGCAGTCCGCAGGCGAGGACGAGATACGGACGATTGTGCTGGGAGCGCTTGAGCACCTTGCAAAGGATGCGGGCGGGGCGCGGCCGGGGCCGAAGGATATCGGGCCGGCGATGCGGGTGGTCAAGCAGCGGCTTGCGGCGAGTGGGGTTCGGGCCGATGGCGGGATGGTAAGTGCCATCGTCAAGGCGGAGCTGGCGAAGTAGGAAAGGTCTCCGGTTGCTTACGCCGGAACGGATCGGCGGTGGGACTGCCGTGGGATTTCCAGCTTTGTTAGGACACACGGCCTCCGCGAGGCCGGCCCACCTCGCAGAAAGAATGCGTTGCGCGGGTGGTGGACAGGAGGTAGGCTGCGTCTGGGCCGTCTGTATGTATTGCTGCTGGTGCGGAGGCGGCATGGCACGACCGATCTGGCACGTCCTTGATGTCGGCAGCGTCTGGATGAAGGAGTTTGCGGCAGCGCTGAGCCAGCGTGAAGAGACGGTGGCCTGGTGTCCACGCATGGAGCTCTTCGGGCTGCTGCAGCGCCGGTGCCGGGTGGAGACGCTGGCGAGCCCGCCCCTCGCTGTGCGGCACTTCCCGTTGCAGCGGGGCTATGCGCGTGTGCCCGTGCGATGGCTGGCTCCGTTTGAGGGGCGGCAGCTGCGGCGGATGCGGGCGAGTGCGGGATGCGATACGAGCGCGGTGCTGGTCTGCTCGACGCCGTTCTATGCGCCCCTGGCGGAGCGATGGCCGGGGCCGGTGGTGTACTACGCGACAGACCTGACGCACGCCTATGAGGGGCTGGACGCGGCGCAGGTGAAGGCACTCGATGTGCGGATGTGCCGGGCTGCAGCGGTCGTTTGCCCAAACTCGCGGCGGATTGCAAACTACTTCACGGGCGAGGCCGGGTGCGATCCGGCGAAGATCACGATTGTGCCGAACGCGACACGGGCGAGCAACCTGCTGGCAACGGCTCCGGAGGGAGGACCGGGTGTGCTGCCGGAGGATCTGGCGGATGTTCCGCGACCGATCGCCGGTGTGCTGGGCGATCTTTCGGGAAACATGGACTGGGTGCTGACCAGGCAGGTGATGCAGAGCACGCCCGGTCTGAACTGGGTTTTTGTGGGGCCGACGACGCGGGCGATCCCAGAGGCCGAGCAGAACGCGGCGCGGCTATGGGCGATGGGGCGGGCACGCTTCGCAGGCGCGAAGCCGTACGGGGAGCTGCAGCGGTATGCGCGGAGCTTTGATGTGGCGGTGCTGCCCTACCGGCGGAAGGAACCGACGTACTCGGGAAGTTCAACGCGATTCTATGAGCATCTGGCGGCGTGCCGTCCGATGATTGCGACACGAGGCTTTGCGGAGCTGCTGGAGAAACCTCCTCTCGTTTGCCTGGCAGACACGGCGGAGGAGATTGTGCAGGCGCTTAGGGACCTGGAGCAACGCAATTTTCGGGATGGCCACGAGCGCTCCCGATGGGAGGCCAGCCAGGCAGGTACGTGGGAGGAGCGTGCGCGATCGATGTGCGCCGCGGTGGATGGGCGCGCGGTAGGGAGCGCGGCGGCTGTTCATGAGGTTGGCACCGGATTTATGAGAAAGCAACAGAGGGAGACAACCTAGCGGGCGGGTGCGCCTCCTATTCATTGAAGCCGCAGACGTGGCGATCCAGAAGAGGCGAAAGCAATGGGAATTCTTGACAGCATTACATCGATGGTCGGTGGCATGGGCGGCGACAAAACGCAGGCTGCCGGCGGCGTAATGGACGCGGTGCAGCAACATCCGGGCGGTATTGGCGGCATTCTGCAGAGCTTCCAGCAGAATGGGCAGGGCGGCGCGGTGCAGCAATGGGCGAGCGGCAACACGCAGGATGCATCGCCGGACCAGGTGGAACAGGGACTGGGCGGAACCGGGCTGATCGATTCCGTGGCGCAGCGAACGGGAATGTCGCCGACGATGGTGAAGGGTGCAATGGCGGTGATGCTGCCGATGATCATCCATCATTTCGTTTCGAGCGGGCATGTCACGCCGGAAGGACAGACAACGGGCGTACCGGCTCCGGAGACAGGCGGGCTGCTGCAGTCCATGCTGGGACGTCTGGTCTAGAAGCCTGCAGGAGGAGGTCCGCGTAAGGAATACGGACCTCTCCCTTCACTTCGTCAGGTCTGGCGACGGGAAGGTTGACGTTCTCTCACCAAAGTATCTGTAACCAAAGGAGATCGGATGGCGGATTTGGAGCAGTTGAAACAGAAGTACGCGCCTGTGCTCGAAATGTTCACGAAGCTGGCGCCATACGGGGCGCAGCTTGAGGCAGTCGATCTGGACGGAGAAAAGCTGCACATCAAGGGAACGGTGCCGAGCAAGGTGGCGGCGAACCGGATCTGGGACAAGATCAAGGCCGCGGATCCAAGCTACTCGGACCTGCACCACGAGGTCGGGACCACGGGACCGGACGAGCAGCCGGTGACGATCAAGTCAGGCGACACGCTGAGTGCGATCTGCCTGCTGTTTTATGGAAGTGCGAACAAATATCCTGAGGTCGCAAAGGCGAACGGAGTGGATGCAAATAACATCCCGGTCGGCAAGACGATTCAGCTGCCGGTGTTGACGTAGAGTTCGCCTCTGAACGAAAGGGCGAGCCTTTGGGCTCGCCCTTTCGTTTGTGTGGCCTTTTCGGTTCAAGGCATAGATTCGCATTAGGTACGCCCTAACGCCGGGCGGGCGCCACTTCGTGGGGTGTTGGACGCTTCGCGTAGGACGTTTAGCGGTTGAGGTCGTGGATGGTGTTGCCCACAGCCTGGGCGGCCTGTCCGGCAGCGTCTTTTACAGCGCCTGCAGTTTCGTCGAGAGCACCTTCGCCGGCGAGCTGGTCGTCTCCGGTGATGTTGCCGATGCCCTGCTTGGCTTTGCCGAGGAGGCTTCCGCCGGTGCCGGTGACGCGCTGCTTGGAGCCCCACGCGTAGGACTTGATGGCGGCGCCCTCGACGTCCGGGTCGCCGCTGGCGTACTGGGTGGATGGGGCGTTCACGATGAGGTACACGACGGCGCTGATGCCGGTGATTGCCAAAATCCAGGTGAGTGCTTTCATGATCGGTCTCCTGCAGAGTGAGATGCACACAGACGGCGTTCTTTGCAGGCGGGGGTGAGGAACGCTGCGGTGTGGTGGGCTGGACGGACTTTCAGTACGTCTGGACCTTTGTGACCTTGCCGCTGGCAAAGCGGACTACAAGGCGATGGCCGTCTTTGAGGTAGTACCACGTCTCTTTGAGATCGTCTTCGTTTGAGTCGTCCACTTTCTTCTGATCGGGATCTCCGCTGCTGAGCAGGACCATCTGGTAGGTCATGCCTTCGATGATCTTTTTGTCGGCGATGGCCTTGCGGTCGCTCTCCGGCATGGCCTGGAGGGTGAGGGTCTGGTTGATACGGCTGGTGTCGAGGACCCGGCTGAGAAAGGAGAGGAAGGCAGCGGGTTCGAGGTCGGCTTCGGTGAGCTCACGGCCGTAGCGGAAATTGATGCGGGAGCCGCCCGCGCGCTTGTATCCGGCACCCTTCTTTGCGGCGTTCTTGCTGTCGCCGCGACCTTCGCCGCCGCCTGCGAGGTGCACTTCGATGCGGTCGCTGTCGATCTTGAGTTCGGTGATGGGAACCCACTCGTTGCGCTCGACGCCGACGCCTTTTTCCTTCAGGTACTTCGACATCTCTTTGAGGTCGATGCCGCGATCGTCGAAGCGCTTCTCAGATTTGGGCGCGTTGTAGATGTCGATGCCGTCTTTGTAGGCGGGCATGTCGAGGAGCGCGCGAACATCTTTGCCGAGGAGAAGCTGGTCGAGGGCGGCTCTGCCCGCCTTGCTGGTCGAGGCATAGGAGAGGGTGGTGAGGACGAGGCAGACAGGCAGACAACGGAGCAGGAGGCGCATGGGACACCTGAGGTGTGAACGAGATGGGAGCCCGAGGCGAGTGTGCGACGGCAGACGGCAGACGGCGCACACGATGGTTGTATCGCAGCGGGCGCGAATGGCCAAGGGAAATCTGCCAGCGGGAAAGGAGGTGCTACTCGGGGATGATTTTGACGAAGCGGCCTTCGGGGAGGGTGTGGCCGCCGAGGATGTGGATGACGCCGTCGCGGGTGAAGCCGCGGAGCATGGCGGGAGAGTTTGGGGCTGCAGGAGCAGGTGTGTGGGTCTCTCCGCTCGCGATGCCCGGTCGAGAGAACGGCTGTGTGGGAGTGGCGGTGGCGATGCGGGGGGCTGGATCAAGGCGCGCGGGAGCAGCCGGGGCGTCGGTCCTCGCGGGGTAGGCAATGGCGCGGAGAGGGAGGGAGTCGACGCGGGCTGCGTCCGTGGCGGAGCGGATGAGGGGGCGGCCTTCGGCGGCGTTTGCGCGCTTCATTCCCCGGTCCATGGCCTCGTTGGCAAGGCGGTCGGCGGCTTTGTTCTTGTGGCGCAGGGCGTGGGTGATCTCGAAGCGGTCAAGCCGGGCGATGCGGCCTTTCGCCTCCTGCCAGAGCGGCTTCAGGTCGGGCGAGTTGACTTTGTACTTGCCCTGGATCTGCTTAACCATCAGCTCGGAGTCGGAGATGACGCGAAGATGTTTGTGGCCGTGGGTGAGGGCGTACTCAAGGCTGGCCAGCAGCCCGGAGTACTCGGCGACGTTGTTGGTGCAGATGCCGAGGAACTCGGAGAGTTCGGCGAGGACGGCGCCGGTGCTGTCGGTGATCTCGGCGCCGTAGCCGGCCGGGCCGGGGTTGCCGCGGGCGCCGCCGTCGCAGTGGGCGGTGATCCAGGTGCCGGCGGCGGCGGAGGTGGAAGGGAAGAGGCTGGGCGTGCGAGGTGCGGTCACAGGATGAGTGTAGATGGTGGCGGGCGGATGTACGTCGATCGGCCCCATCGTTAGCGGGCAAAGTCGGGTTTTCGTTGTGCTGCGACTGACATCGAGAACAGGGCAGGGAGGTGAGGAGTGCTCATGCTTACCTTTCGCGGGGGTGGTGGTCTATCAGGCAGATATCTTTTCTCACTCCGGAGTGAGGTACGGCAATGGCGGCAGAGGCGGTCGGGCTTGGAGCAGGGGCTGGTGTCGGCGGTGCGATGCCGGCAGGGTTTGGAGCGGCGCCGGTGCGCCGGCAGACGGGTCTGTCGCGAGCGAGTGCAGGTGCTGCGCCGGCGGTAGAATCAAGGCCAGGGATGGCCAAGGCAGCCGCACAGACGGGGACGCGGGGACGGCTGACGCCGGCGCAGATGGAAGCGCGCGCGCAGCAGCGGACCGAGGACGATGAGCTGATTCGCGAGGCACAGCGCGGGCAGCGGTCTGCCTTTGACACGCTGGTCCGGCGGTATGATCAGAGCGTTCTGCGGCTGGCGCTGCATCTGTTGGGCAACGAGCAGGACGCACAGGATGTGCACCAGGAGGCCTTTCTCAAGGCGTACCGGCACCTGGGAAACTTCCGCTTTGAGTGCTCGTTTTACACCTGGCTCTACCGGATTGTGACGAACCTCTGCCTGGACCAGATGCGGCGGCGCAAGAGCCGGCGGGAGGATCCGGCGACAATGACCGATGCGGCGGGTGACGAGATCGATCTGATGGCCAACGTTCGCGATGAGAGGTCGATGGCCGACCCGGCAAAGGAGCTGGACCGGCAGGTGCTGGCGCAGGGGATTGCCGCGGCTCTCGACACGCTCACACCGCGGGAGCGGACAGTCTTTGAGCTGAAGCACTACCAGGGATTGAAGCTGCGAACCATCGGCGAGATGCTGAGTACGACCGAGGAGACGGCGAAGAATACGTTATTTCGGGCGACGCGCAAGCTGCGCGCGAACCTGGCGGAGCTGCGGACGTGAGGACGATGTCCGATCAACCATGTCCGATCTACGATCTCCATTGAAGATCTCCGTTGGAGAACATACAACGGAGATCCGCGATCGGGAAACTATCACTGGGAGAGGCAGGCGATCGATCTGCCCTCCTATGCGGGGCGAGTACATTTTGAGGCTGGTCGAGAGGTTGCGATGAAGTGTGAGATGGCGCAGGAACAGATCGTGATGTGGACGTATGGCGAGCTTGAGGATGAGCTGGCCGTTGGGCTGGAGCGGCATCTGGATGAGTGCGCGGCCTGCCGGGAGGAGATGACGGCGATGCGCGGGCTTGAAGATGGGCTGAGTCTGCTGCCTGTGATGGAGCCCTCGCCGAACCTGGTAGCGCAGAGCCGGATGCGGCTCGATGAGGCTCTCGACGCGGAGAGCCCGCATGGATTTCTGACGGCGCTGCGAGCGAACGTCTTCCGGTGGACGGGCTTTGTGCAGGGTGCGCCGGCGCTGGCGGTGCTGCTGGTGGGGGTTGGCTTTCTGGGCGGTGACTTTGCGCTGCGCTACCGGATAGCGCACCAGCCACGGCCGGCTGCCGCCCTGACGATCTCGAATACCACGCAGGGTGCCATTGCCGCGGTGAGCGGGATCGATCAGATGCCGAACTCCGAGCTGGTTCAGGTGAAATACAACCGGGTCGTGCCGGAGGTGATGCAGGGATCGCTCGACGATCCGCAGATCCGGCAGCTGCTGATGCTGGGCATGCGCGAGGGAGCCAACGAGGGTGTGCGTACAAACTCGGTCGCGCTGCTGGCAGGGGAGTGCCGGCAAGGCCATGAGTGCGGCCGAACCGAGGATGGCAAGGGAGTTCGGAGCGCGCTGATGGTCAGCCTGCGCTACGACAAGGATGCGGGTGTGCGGATGAAGGCGCTGGACGGTCTGTCGCGGTATGTCGACAAGGACCAGCGGGTGCGGGACGCGGTGCTGGAGTCGTTAATGCATGACGCGAACGCCGGCGTGCGCAAGCAGGCGATTGCGCTGCTCGAGCCGGTGCAGACAGACTCGAGTGTGCGGCAGGTGCTGCGGACGGTCTCGACCCAGGATGAGAACCCCTACATCCGCACGGCGAGCTACCAGGCGCTGCAGGGCGCGGCTGACATTCAATAGCGTAGGACATGCCGGAGGGAGATGCAGCCGGAAGAGGTTTGAGCGATGAGACGTCAGGTGTTGATTGCGGTGCTGGTGGTGGCGGTCGGGGTGGGTGCGGGAACGCGGATGTGGGCCTCGCCGGGCCGCATGGCGTCGCCGCGAAGTGCGCAGGGCTATCTCGGTGTGGATGTTCGCGATCTGACGGACGAGGAGCTGAACGGGCTGCGGATCAAGGACGCGCGTGGCGCGGAGATCACGCGGCTGGACCACGATGGCCCGGCCTGCAAGGCAGGCGTGCGCGAGCATGATGTGGTGTTGGGGATGGATGGTCGCCCGGTCGAGGGGCAGGAGCAGTTTCGACGCATGCTGCATGAGGTGCCGGCCGGCCGGGTGGTAGCGCTGCTGGTGCTGCGGGACGGCCAGCAGCAGACCATTACGGCGACGATGGCGAACCGCGAAGAGGTCGAGCGGCAGGCGTGGAATCAGCACATCACGGTAGTGGATCCGGACGGAACGCCAGCACCAGCACCGCCATCGCCGGGCGGCCATGCGCGGAGCGGGCTGGGATTTCTGCATGGGGGATCGGCGACGGCCGAGCCGAACGCAGGCAGGACTCGAAGCTTTCTCGGAACAATGCTGGGAGCGCCCTACATCGGCGCGGTGGTAGAGCCGGTAGGACCGCAACTGGGTGAGTTTTTCGGCGTTCCGAGTGGCGTTGGCCTGCTGGTCAAGAGTGTGGATGCGAACTCGCCGGCTGCGGTCGCGGGCCTGCGCGCGGGCGATGTGGTCGTAAAGGCGAACCAGATGACGATGTCCACCGAGAGTGACTGGACGAAGTCCGTGCATGAGAACAAGGGCCATGCCATCCCGGTGCTGGTGCTGCGCGAGCGAAAGGAGCAGACCCTGACGCTGACGCCCGATGCAAAGCGGAAGGCGGTCCTGCAGGCTCCGGCTGGCGGGCAGACCGTGGATGATGCGCGCCTGGCGGGCATGGATCTGCTGTAAGGGCGCAGGTGGCAGGGCGCAGCGGATCAGCGGGCGACGGCCGAGATCCGCGGCAGGTCCTTCTGGAAGAACAGCAAGTCAGGGATTGCCCGGCGGCGTGACAGGTGGGTTTGTCCGTGCGGATGCGGTAGTGTGTCTGCATGCGGGCTTAAGACGTGAGCGATCCCGTCCGCAGGTGGAGAGTGGATGCGAGTTGCCGGGATGAGCAGTGCGATGGGGTGGATGGTCTGCGCGGCTGGTGTGAGCCTGCTGGTGGTGCGGGCCGGGGCGCAGGCAGTTCCGGCGGCGGTAAAGGCGGCCGAGCAGGGGATCGATCCGGAGCGGATCCGGGCGCATGTGCGTTTCCTGGCCGACGATCTCCTAGAGGGGCGCGGGCCGGGGCTGCGCGGCGCCGAGATTGCAGCAAAGTACATAGCCACGCAGTTTGCGCTTGATGGCCTTAAGCCGGGCGGAGACAACGGGACGTACCTGCAGCAGGTCAAGTTTGTGGGAATGAAGGTAGTGCCAGGCAGGGCGAGTTACGCGCTCGAGCCCTCCGCGGGCGGGAACTCCGGGGCGGCGATTCCGCTGCGGTACGGCGACGACTACACGGTGAGCGATCAGGCGCTGGGGGGCGGTGGCGGACTTCGACGCGCCGATCGTCTTTGTGGGCTACGGGGTCAGGGCGCCGGAGTTTGGCTGGGATGACTATGCGGGCGTGGATGTGAAGGGCAAGGTGGTGCTCTGCATCGTGGGCGAGCCGCCGTCGGACGATCCGAAGTTCTTTGGCGGCAAGGCGCTGACGTACTACGGGCGATGGACGTACAAGTTTGAGGAGGCGGCGCGGCAGGGAGCGGTAGGCGCGTTGATCATCCATCGCACGGACCTGGCCAGCTACGGCTGGGACGTGGTGAAGAACTCGAACACAAGCGAAAAGACGTACCTGGCGGAGGATCGGAACCCGAAGCTGGAGGCGGCGAGCTGGGTGCAGCTGGATGTGGCGAAGAAGCTGTTCGCGGCGGCGGGCAAGGACGTTACAACGGAGATGGAAGCGGCGGGCAAAAAGGGCTTCAAGGCGGAGGCGCTGCCGGTAAACCTGAAGGCGCACGTGGAGAGCGTGGTGCGGCCATTTGAGAGCGCGAACGTGGTCGGGATCGTGCCTGGGACGGACGGAGGCACGTCGCAGGCGGTGCTCTACACCGCCCATTACGATCACCTGGGCTTTGTGCCGGGCATGAAGGGTGACAACGTGTACAACGGCGCGGCCGATAACGGAACGGGCTGCGGCATCCTGCTCGAGGAGGCGCGGGCGTGGTCGGCCCTGAGCGTCAAGCCGGCCCATAGCGTGATCTTTGCCGCGGTTACGGCCGAGGAGCAGGGGCTGCTGGGGAGCGAATACCTCGGGCAGCATCCGCCCGTGCCGACGCGGGCGATCGCGCTCGACATGAACTACGACATGATTCTGCCGGTGGGAGTTCCCGAGGAGATCAACGTGAACGGGGCGCAGCGGACGACGATCTACCCGACAGTGCAGGCGACAGCGCAGGAGTTCGGGCTGCGGATCGTGCCGGATGCCCGGCCAGAGGTGGGAAGCTACTACAGATCGGATCATTTCAGTCTGTCGCGGGTGGGGATCCCGGCGTTCTCGATCGATACCGGGACGAAGTACGAGGGGCATGACGCGGCGTGGGGTGTAGCGCAGGAGAAGGACTACAACGAGCACCGGTACCACAACTTCTCCGACAACTACACGCTGGAGATGGACTTTGCCGGAAACGCGAAGCTGGCGCGGTTCGGCATGGACCTCAGATGGCGGGTGCTGACGGCAAAGAGCACGGTTGAGTGGCTGCCGGGCGATGAATTTGCCGCGGCCCGGCAGGCGAGCGAGGCGAAGTAGTCTCCCGGAGCGTGGGGGCACTAGGCGAGACCCGCACCTGATCCCTCCCCGCGCGCCCGAAGATGGCCGCACCCGCGGGTGACTCGCCGGAGAGACGTGTGGCTGGCGCCTCAGGAGAAGCTGGCGCGCTTGATGGTCTGGCGAAAGTCTTTGCCCTGCATCTCGACGGTGACGCACATCTCCTGCACACGGGAGCGCATGCGTTCGCCGATGCGGTCGCCAAGGGTCTCGCGGCGGGCCATGCGGCGGGCTTCGGCGCGGCTCACGGGCTCGTCGGCGGGGGTGCCGAAGGGAGGCTCGTTGGCAAGATTGGTGGTGATGACGGTGGAAAGGTTCTCGTTGTAGCGCGCGTTCAGGATGTAGGCGGTCGTATCCCAGCTCCAGTCGCTGGGGGTGATGTCGCCGAGGTCGTCGAGGACGAGCAGGTCGCAGGTGATCACGGAGCGAAGCAGTTTGTCTTCGGCGCCGGCAGTGCGGAGGCTGTAGATGGAGCGCAGCTTGTCGAGGAGCTCCTTGTGCTCCCAGAACTGGCCGGAGGCGCCTTTTTCCGTGATGAGCCCGCGCAGGATGGAGACAGCGAGGTGGGTCTTGCCGAGGCCGCTGGCGCCGATGAAGAGGATGCCCTGACCGCGGGTCTCAAGCGGGTAGGCGCCTGCAAAGCGGCCGGCAACCAGAGCGGCGGCGCAGAGGCTGGGGTGTGCGGAGGAGTGGCCGGTCTCATAGTTGCTCAGCGAGCAGTCAAGGTAGCGCCGGGGAATGCGGGACAGGGCGAGGGCGCGGTCGACGCGGAGCTCCAGGCGGCAGTCGCACTCATGCGCAAAGCGATTGCCGCGGTCGTCGATTGTGACGAGCAGGCCGGAGCCGTCGCAGGTAGGGCAGGGTTGGGTCACAGGAATAGGAGGAGCAGGCTGCGGAAACGATGCGGCAAAGGGCTCCAGCCACCAGTATCGCAGGGTCTGAATCCAATTGCCCGGTGTGGGAATCGAACGTATACTGAGAAAAGCGCCGCACGTTTACAGACGTGAGCCGCAGGGTGCGACTGGCCTTCGATGCGACCGTGACTCTGGCCGGTTGCAAGCGAACCGCACACCGGCAGGCGCAACACAGGAGAGGGTTTAGAGATGCCAAAAGAGGGAATTCATCCGAGCTATAACGACATCACCGTGAAGTGCGCGTGCGGGACGAACTTCAAGACACGTTCAACCCACAAGGGCGATATCGTGCTTGAAATCTGCTCAGCCTGCCACCCGTTTTTCACGGGCAAGCAGAAGCTGATCGATACGGCCGGCCGTGTGGAGCGCTTCCGTCAGAAGTTCGCCAAGTCCGATGCGGGCAAGGCTGCGGCAGCGACAAAGTAAGTTTCTCGAGCGGAAAGCAAAGGCCTCCACGGCGTGGAGGCCTTTTGTGTTGGAGCTGCGGACACGATGAAGAAGCGGTACACACTGGATCAGAACCGATGGGACGCTCCGGTAGCGCATACCATGCCGGAGCAGACGCGTGTTCCGGCGCGGTTTGTCGTCGGGGGCGTTGTGATTGCGCCGGCGACAGTGCTCGCTCCCATGGCCGGGGTGACGGATACAGTCTTTCGCCGCTTCATCAAGAACGCGAGCGTGTTTTCAGCGGCCGGTGAAGAGACACGCGAACAGCAGGTCCTCCACTGCGAGAAGACTGACAACCAGAAGACAGCGGTAGAGAGAGTGACCTCAAATGAGCAGTCGGGCTGCGGTCTGATCATGACGGAGTTCACGTCAGCCGATGGACTGAGCCGTATGCGGGAGTCCAAGCGGAAGCGCTATCTCACCTACTACGAGGATGAGCATCCCATCTCGGCGCAGTTGTTTGGATCGAATCCGGAGACGCTGGCCGACTCGGCAAAGATCGTGGAGGCTGCGGGCTTCGACATCGTCGATCTGAACCTCGGTTGCCCGGCGAAGCGGGTGGTCGCGTGCAACGGAGGCTCCGGCCTGCTCAAGGATCTGCCGCTGATCAGGGTAATCTTCGAGCGGGTGCGGGCGGCGGTGCAGATCCCCTTCACGGTGAAGTTCCGGATGGGTTGGAACGACGCGAACATCGTCTGCGTGGAGCTGGCGCGGATGGCGGAGAGCTGCGGATTGAACGCGGTGGCGCTGCACGCGCGGACACGGGAGGACGGATACACCGGGCAGGCACGCTGGGAGTACATCGCGGCAGTCAAGGATGCGGTCCGAATCCCGGTGATTGGCAATGGGGACATACGCTCTCCGGAGGATGCAGCGGCCATGGTCGACGCGACCGGCTGCGATGCCGTGATGATCGGGCGCACGGCGCCATCGAATCCATGGATCTTCCGGCAGATTGCGCAGTACACAGCCACGGGCCGCTATGACGCGCCGACCGATGTGGACCGGTATCGAATGATCCGGACCTACTTCGAGATGCTGGTGGATGAGGTGTCGGCGGAAGAGCGTGGGATGGGATCGGTTCTGGGGTCCTCGGCGAACAAGTCGATCGAGCGGGATTGCGTGGGGAAGATGAAGCAGTTTGCCAGCTGGTTTACGCATGGAGTGCCGGGCGGCGCGGGGCTGCGGCGAGCGATCTTTGAGGCAAAGACCGGCTCGGCG
Source organism: Acidobacteriaceae bacterium (assembly GCA_903642235.1). Taxonomy (GTDB): domain Bacteria; phylum Acidobacteriota; class Terriglobia; order Terriglobales; family Acidobacteriaceae; genus Edaphobacter. The sequence goes on from CAHJWL010000011.1 coordinate 92,933, forward strand.
GTGCTGGGGCGGGTGGAGGCCTTCTTTGCGGGCGAGATGGAGATCAGCGTCAGCGAGGTAGAGGTAGGAGAGACTGCGCCAACCGTCCCTTCTCTTGCCTGCTGCGACTGAAGACCCTTGCTGCCGTTCTCGCTCCATCGTGGCCAGCTGCACCGACGGAAACGAAGCCCGGCCACCAACAGACCTTCGTCTCTCGCCCTCTTCAGGAAGCTGCCTCGAGCGGTATAGTGTAGGCTTCACTCGCGCTTGGCCTTCGGGTACGCCTCCGCGCCCGTCGCCCGCCGATCGATCTCTCTACGGGGTAGCTCAAATCTATGTCGTCTCGTCACTCCGCCTCTCTCGCCGTTGCGCTTCTCCCGGTGCTCTGCCTCAGCGCCATCGCCGCACCCGCTGCGAAAGGGAACGGGGAACGCTGGTCCGAAGAAAAAGCCAATACCTGGTATGCCGCGCAGCCCTGGCTGGTCGGCGCAAACTTTATCCCCTCGAACGCCATCAACGAGTTCGAGATGTTCCAGGCCGCTACCTTCGACCCCGCCATCAACGATCGTGAGCTCTCGCTCGCCGAATCCGTCGGCATGAACACCGTCCGCGTCTTCCTGCAGGATCAGCTCTGGGAGCAGGATCCGGATGGCTTTAAGCAGCGCCTGAACACCTTTCTCGGCATCGCCGCCAAGCACCACATCCGCCCCCTGCTCGTTCTCTTTGACTCCTGCTGGGAGACCGACCCGCACCTCGGTCCGCAGCACCCGCCCATCCCCGGCGTGCACAACTCCGGCTGGGTGCAGAGCCCCGGCAAGCAGCGCCTGCTTGACCCCGCCGCAGAGCCCAGGCTCAAGGCCTACGTCACCGGCGTCGTCGGCGCCTTCGCCACAGACGACCGCATCCTCGGCTGGGATGTCTGGAACGAGCCCGACAACAAGGGTGGCGACGTCGCAGCCGACGAGGCCGCGAAAGTAAAGCGCGTCGACGAACTCCTTCCGAAAGCCTTTGCCTGGGCCCGTTCGGCCCGCCCCTCGCAGCCGCTGACCTCAGGCGTCTGGACCGGCGACTGGTCGCACCCCGACAAGGAAAGCGCCACCACCAAGATCCAACTCGCCGAGTCCGATGTTATCTCCTTCCATGACTACAACTGGCCTGAGATGTTTGAGGCCCGCATCCACGAGCTCGAACCCAACCACCGCCCAATTCTTTGCACCGAGTACATGGCCCGCGGCGCCGGATCCACCTTCGACGGCACGCTCCCGATCGCGAAGAAGTATCACGTCGCCGCGATCAATTGGGGCCTCGTCGCCGGCAAGACGCAAACCTGGCTGCCCTGGGACTCCTGGGATCACCCCTACGTGCGCTCGCAGCCCACGGTCTGGTTCCATGAGGTCTTCCGCAACGATGACACCCCGTACCGTCAGCATGAGGTCGACCTCCTCCGCGAGCTGACCGGCCGCGGCACGCCGCCCTCGCAGACCGCCGCAGTAGGGAACTAGCCTCCTCCGGACACCGCAAGGAGCCTTCGCATGCAAGCCCGCACCCTCCTCGCTCTGCTCGTCTTCTTTCCGCTTCGGCTCGCGCACGCCCAGACCACGCCGCGCACAACCATCTCCACGAAAGGCGCTCCTATGACCGAACAGGCCACGACCAAACACGCGTCAGGCCCCTTCGACGTCAAGATGACCCCGTTGCCGCTCGCCGACACAGCCGCCGACGCAACCCTGAGCCGCATGGCGCTCGACAAGCACTTTCACGGTGACCTCGAAGCCACATCCAAAGGCGAGATGCTGAGCGCCGGAGCGCCGGCCAAAGGCTTCGCAGGCTACGTCGCCATAGAGCATGTCACCGGCACGCTCCACAGCCGCAGCGGATCCTTCTCGCTCCAGCATAGCGGCACGCTCACCAACGGAGCGCCGCAGCTTACCATCACCGTCGTGCCCAGCTCCGGCACCGGCCAGCTCGCCGGCCTGACCGGCTCCATGACCATCACGAATGTCGCCGGGAAGCACAGTTACGACCTCGCGTACCAGCTTCCCGCGCAGCCGGAGTGATATCGTAGCGGTATATCAGACGAGGAGGGTGGCTATGCGTACTCTGGTCGATATTCCGGAGCGGGATCTTGAAGCACTCAACCGCATGAGCAAAGCCGAGAATGTCTCCCGCGCTGAACTGGTGCGCCGGGCGATCACGCTTTATCTCACCCCGCGCAAACGCGATAACTCAGGTCTGCGGAAGGCCTTTGGCCTCTGGAAAGACAGAAACGAAGATGCTCTGGAGTATCAGGAGCGTATGCGCCGCGAGTGGGACCGTTGATCGCATTCTTCGACGCAAACATAGTCATCGACGTACTGAATGGAATTCAACCCGCTCTGCTTCAGGCAGAACACTATGAAGATCGGGCCATCAGCATCATGACCTGGATGCAGGTCATGGCCGGCGCGAAACCTGAAGAGGAGCTAACCATTCGGCGCTTGCTTTCAGAGTTTCGTCTCGTTTTTCTCGATGAAGCAATCGCAGAGCAGGCTGTACTTGAACGCCGGCAACGGCGAATCAAGCTTCCAGACGCCATCACGATCGCCACTGCTGTTGTTCACCGAGGCATTTTGCTGACCAGGAACACAAAGGATTTCCCCCAAAACGAACGCCACATCCGAATTCCGTATCATCTTCCGTTACAGTAGGCGACTCTCGTGCCCCGCACTCAGCAGTCGTCAGGCGATACACTGTTGGCGCACCGCTTGCTATGTTTCGATCGATCCCCCTCCTCGCGTTTTTTCTAAGCCTCGTGACGGCCTTCTCCCACGGGCAAACCCAAGCTCCGGGCGTACCCCTTCCCGGCTACTTCACCGACACCGCCGCCAGACTCGGCGTCACCTTCACCGGCACCGCCCAGCACACGCCCAGCAAGTACCTGCTTGAAACCATGGGCTCCGGCACCGCTGTCTTTGACTACGACAATGACGGCCTGCTCGACATCTTCTTCGCGAACGGCGCCCCCGTTCCAGATCCCGCCCCCAAGGGCTATGTTCCTAAGAAGTCTGGCCCCGCCGACTGGAACCGCCTCTACCACCAGCGCAAAGACGGCACCTTCGAAGACGTCACCGAAAAAGCCGGCCTCCAGGGCATCGGCTACGGCATGGGCGTCGCCGTCGGCGACTTTGACAATGACGGCTTTGAAGACCTCTACGTCACCGCCTTCGGCGGCAACCGGCTCTACCGCAACAATGGCAACGGCACCTTCACCGACGTCACCGACGCCTCAGGCACCGGCGGCTCAACCACGCCCGGCGAGCAGTGGTCGACCTCCGCCGCCTGGGTCGACCTCGACAACGACGGCCTGCTCGATCTCATCGTTCTCCGCTACGTCAAGTGGGACTGGGAAGATGTCTGGTGCGGCGAGCATCGCGAGGGCTATCGCGCCTTCTGCCATCCCGACATCTTTCCCGCCATCCCGGCGCTCGTCTACCACAATGACGGCCACGGCCATTTCACCGAAGTCGCGCAGAAGATCGGCATGGGTACACCCGGCAAGGGTCTCGGTGTCGCCATCGCCGACTTCGATCGTGACGGCAAAGTCGACGTCGCCGTCGCCAACGACTCCATGCTCGAGTTCCTCTTTCACAACAAGGGCGCCGGCCAGTTCGAAGAGACCGGCCTCCTCGCTGAGATCGCCGTCGACGGCGACGGCCGCACCTACGCCGGCATGGGCATCGACTTCCAGGACTACGACAACGACGGCCTCCCCGACCTCGTCATCACCAACCTCGCCAACCAGAAGTACGCCCTCTACAAGAACAACGGCGACGGCTCCTTCACCTACGACACCTACAGCAGCGGCTTCGCGCGCATGACGCTGCTCCACTCCGGCTGGGGCATTCACTTCCTCGACTTTGATAACGACGGCCGCAAGGACCTCCTCGTCTCTCAGGGCCACGATCTCGACACCGTCGAGCTCAACTTTCCGCAGCTTCACTACAAGGAGCCCATGCTGCTCGCGCGCAACACCGGCAAGGGTTTCGTGGACGTCTCAAAAGAGTCCGGCCCCGCCTTTGCGCAGCCGTGGGTCGGCCGCGGTATGGCCGTCGGCGACCTTGACAACGATGGCCGGCTCGACGCCGTCATCAGCACCAACGGCGGCGCCGCTCACATCCTCCACAACGAGACACCGGGCGCCGACGGCAAACCCTCCGGCAATCAGCCGGGCAATCACTGGGTCACGCTCGCCCTCACCGGCCACACCTCGAACCGCGACGCTATCGGCGCCGTCGTGAAGCTGACCACCGCGCATGGGGCCCAGTTCGCCACGGTGTCGACGACCGGCAGCTACCTCTCCTCGAACGACAAACGGCTTCACTTCGGCCTCGGCGCCGACGCCGCTCTTCCCTCCCTTGAGATCCGGTGGCCGAGCGGCATCGTCCAGCGCCTTGACAAGCTGCCCGTTGACCGCATCGTCCCAATCGACGAACCCGGGAGGGCTGTCGAGCAGACCACCAGGGCAAAGATCGGCCCGGGAGAGGCCGGCAGCGCACCCTGATGGCCAACGATGCCGGCTACACCCAATCTCGCTCTCTGGCCCTCCGTCGCACCGTCCGTCCGGTCCGGCCATGCGACCTTCCCGCGCGTCGCCGCGAGCCATTACGATAGAGACCGTCCCATGACTCGCCGCCGAAGCTCGCCACGCACGCTCGCCTTTCTGAACCGCAGCACACGGCTCCATCTGCTGTGTGCTCTCTGCGGCTCGCTCTCTCTTCCCGCCCAGACAGCGCCCGCCCCGCCCCCTGGCGGCGGCATGACCGTCAACACCGGCGCCGCGCACGCCGCCGTGCTCGATAACGAGCGCCGCCCCATCACCGCCGGCGGCTTCGTCAAGTCCGGCCCGCATGTCTTCGATGACGTCACCGCCAAAGCCGGCCTCGCCGCCTGGCACCACCAGATGGGCACACCCACCAAAGACCTCATCATCGAGACCGTCGGCTCCGGCGTCGCGCTGCTTGACTTTGACAATGACGGCTGGCTCGACATCTACCTTGTCAACGGCTCCACCTTCGAGGCCGAAGCCGGCCACGCGCCCGCACCGCACGCCGCACTCTTCCACAACAATCACGACGGCACCTTCACGGACGTCACCGGGAAGGCCGGCGTCGCCAACGACCGCTGGGGCTTTGGCGCGGTCGTCGGCGACTTCGACAACGATGGCTGGCCGGACATCTTCGTCTCCAACTACGGTAAAAGCCGCCTCTACCGCAACAACCACGACGGCACCTTCACCGACGTTGCTGAAAAGGCCGGCGTCCAGGTCAACGGCTGGGCCACCGGCGCCACCTGGGGAGACATCGATGGTGATGGCCGCCTCGATCTCTACGTCCCCGGCTACGTCCACTTCGATATGGCCGCCCGCGCCAGCGCCGCTACCGCCGCCAACCCGTCCTGCCAGTTCCGCGGCATCCCGGTCATGTGCGGTCCGCGTGGCCTCGAAGGCGAGCCCGACCACCTCTTCCACAACAACGGTGACGGCACCTTCACCGACGTTACGAAACACTCCGGCGTCACCGACGAGCACGTCTACTACGGCCTCGCCTCGCTCTTCCTTGACGTGAACGACGACGGCAAGCCCGACCTGCTCGTCGCGAACGACTCCACCCCCAACTACCTCTATCTCAACAAGGGCGACGGCACCTTTGAAGACGCCTCCTTCGCCTCCGGGTACGCGCTCAACGAGAGCGGCCGCGAGACCGCCAGCATGGGCATCGCCGCCGGGGACTACACGCACAACGGCCTCGTCGATCTCTTCAACACCACCTTCTCCGACGACTACAAACCGCTCTACCGCAACGACGGCGGCGCGAACTTCACCGACGTCAGCTACCAGGCCGGCATTGCCGAGGCCACCATCCCCTTTCTCGGCTGGGGTACCGCCTTCTTCGACTTCGACAACGATGGCTGGCTCGACCTCTTCATTGTCAACGGCCACGTCTACCCCGCCGTCGACAAGCAGGACTGGGGCACAACCTGGGCCCAGCGCGCGCAGCTTCTCCACAACAACAAGGGCAAGCTCGAGTTCGTTCCACCCGTCGAAGGCTCCGCTCTCGCCAAGCTCGCGGTCGGCCGCGGCATGGCCTTTGGCGACCTCTTCAATGACGGCCGCACCGATGTTGTCATCAACAACATGGACAGCAGCCCCTCCGTCTTCCGCAACGTCGCCGAAGAGAAGAACCACTGGATCGCCTTCAAGCTCGTCGGCGGCCCGAAGAGTCCGCGCGACGCCGTCGGCGCAAAAGTATTTGTAACTGCGAACGGTTTTCGTCAGCGACAGGACATCCTCGCCGGCGGCTCCTTCGCCTCCAGCCCCGACCAGCGCCCGCACTTCGGCCTCGGCCCCGCCACCAGAATCGACAAGATCGAAGTCGTCTGGCCCAGCGGTCTCAAGCAGTCTGTAACTCCTCCCGTTACACTCGACCGCTTCTACACCCTCACCGAAGGCAAAGACCTCACCGCGCTCAAGTAGACGCTCTCTGACGCACTTGGCATCTCCACGTCCTTACAACCACATCATCCCGAGACGCACCCACAATCCTGTCGTCCCCACGCACCCATACCTCTGTCATCCCGACGCTCTCCGCGAACCGTCGTCTCCACGCACCCATACCTCTGTCATCCCGATCGAAATAGAGGGACCCGCTTCCGCCGTTGCCGTTGCCTGTTTCCTTGTTGTCATCCCGTAGGGATCTGCTTTTCTACTGAAAACCCGAACATCCCCTGGAACAATCATGCAGACATTGCGAACGAGGCGAGCAGGCGCCTCACCCAAACTGCCGCAGATCCATCCCCAGCCCATAGCTCTCCCCATGTGCCATCAGCTCCTCCCACGTCACCTCGCGCCCCGTGTACCCCGCCATGCGCCCCAGCATGCAGCTCATCGCGGTCTCCACACCCGCCGCGATCTGGTTATGAAACTTGCCCGACGTGATGCTCTCAATAAAACTCCGGTCCTTCTCCCGATCCGCCAGTGCCAGGTTGTCCGAAAACGCTCCATTCGCCGCAAACGTCCCGCCCCCCGCCGGCTGCGTCTCCGAGTCCTTCCAGCTCCAGGCATGCTCGCCCTCAATCCGCACTGGCCCTGCATACGGCGCATCCGCCTTGCCGTTCGCGCCGAAGACATGCAGCCCCGCATCGAACGCGCCGTAGTTGCCGAACTGCGTCGACGAAAAACTCACCCGCACATCGTTCGGATACGTGTAGATCACCTCGTAGTGATCCCAGCAGTCGCCCGCATGCGAGATCACACTCCGTCCGCCCGTCGCCTTCGCCTTCAGCGGATGCGAGCCCAGCGCCAGGTTGCACAGGTCGATGATATGAATGTTCTGCTCGACCAGAATGTCGCCCGAAAGCGCCCGGTCCCACAACCAGTTCCGCAGCCGGTACTCGTCCTTGCCCGCACCCGCGTGCACCTTCTCGGTCGATGCCGGCGCGTTGTAGTTCGCGGCAATCGCCGCAATCTTCCCCAGAGCCCCGCCCTGCACCTTGCTCATCACCGCCGCGATCGGCGGCGCGTTCCGCACCTGAAATCCCACGTCGATGCTGACCTTCCCGTCCGCCCGCTTCGCAATCTCGAGCGCTCGTTTCGATTGCTCCACATCGATCCCCACCGGCTTCTCGCAGTACACATGCTTGCCCGCCGCAACTGCCGCCTGGAGGTGCTCCACATGAAACCACGGCGGCGTCGAGATCTGCACCATGTCGATCTCCTTCGACCCCGCCAGCGCCTCGTACGCCCGCGCCCCATGGAACTGCAGCCCTTTCGCAATCCGCCCCTGCCCCAGCTTCGCGTTCACATTGTTGAACGCCGCTTCGCCCCTGGCCAGGTTGTCCGGAAAGATGTCCGCCAGCGCCACCACCCGCACCGTCGTGTTCTCTGCAAACGAGGTCGCCACCGCCGTTCCACGGTTCCCGCATCCCAGCAGCCCCAGCCGCACCGCCGAGTTCGCCTCGTACCCAAACGCCGTGCTGCTCTTCACCAGCAGCAACCCCGATGCCGCCGATCCCGCCAGAAACTCACGTCGATTCATCTACCCGTCCCTTCCCGTGAAACTACGTCCGCCCCAGCCCTCTATCCTTGTGGAGTCATCCGTCTTCTTGCTGTCATTCTGAGCGCAGCGAAGAACCCGCTTCTCGTCTTTTAACCCCGGAGCGAAGCGATGCACACCAGAGCGATCAAGCTCCGATCTCCCGCAACACCCCTTCCAGATACACCGTTTCCTTCCGCACATCCTCCACCTGCTGCGGCCCCTCCGTCTCCCGTTCAATCGAGATCGCCCCCGTGTACCCTACCCGCCTCAGCTTGGTCAGCACCGTCTTGAAGTCCACCAACCCCTGCCCGATCGCCACCTCCTCGCCCAGTTCACTCGGGTTCGTCGGCCATCGGCCATCCTTCGCGTGAACGCTCCGCACATGCGGCCCCAGAATATCGACCGCATCCACCGGATTCGCCTTCCCATACAGAATCAGATTCGCCGTATCGAGACCCACTCCCAGGTTCGCCTGCCCCGCATCCCGCAGCATGCGCGCCATCGTCGTCGGCGTCTCCTGCCCGGTCTCCATCAGGAACATCTGCCCGTTCCCCTCGCAGTGTTTCGCCACCGTGCGAATCGCCGTCACCGCCTCTGCATACAGCGGATCCGCCGGATCCTCCGGAATAAACCCGCAGTGAGTCTGCACCTGCGGTATCCCCAGCATCTTTGCAAAGTCCGAGACCCCCGCCAGCGCCTCGATCCGCGCCGCCCGCGTCGCCCGCGGCACCAGCCCGATTGTCGTCGGTCCCTGGAGGAAGTTCCACACCAGCGGCTCCGGCCGGACAACTTCTACGGTGGTAGCCCGCACCCCGTACTTCGTCAGCAGCCCGCCCAGCACCTCCGCGTTCGCCTGCGTAAACTTCCCGATGTACCCGTCGAGCGACAGAAAGCACGTCGGCAGACCCAGTTCCTTAACCCGCCGGATCGTCTCCTCCGGCGCCTTGTATGGTGAGACGACCAGCCCCAGCTCCATCGGCCGCGCATCCGCCGCCGCCTGCACCGGCATCTTGCCGCCACGCTGCCCCTGCGCCATGGCATGTGCCATCGTCGTTGCAGCCGCCATCCCCAGAAACTCCCGTCGTCTCATCAAGGCTCCTCGCTGTCACCGCCATTAGATCAAACTTCCCGCAGATCTCGAGCAAGCCGATTCCTTCTTGTCTGGCAGTCATCCCGCAGGAATCCGCGTCTGTCGTGCCGCTCGAAGCTCCCCTGGCGGCCGCAGCCGGCACCGCGCGAGCAGGTCCGCCCGCCACCTGCGGCCCGCCGCCACATCGCCGCGAAGTACGCTACTCTAAGCCTTCACCGCGCTTCATCAAGCCTTCGCGCAGCCCCTCATCAGGAGACCATCCGTCATGTCAGAGTCACGCCGGGACTTCCTCAAAGGCGCCACCGCCGGCCTCGTCGCCACCGCCGCGGGCTGCCATCGCGAG
>CAHJWL010000012.1 GCA_903642235.1 Acidobacteriaceae bacterium
AGATTTCCGGGCGTGGGGCGTGAAGTGACGGACGACGAACTCCTGGAAGATGTTGCCGACGGCGCCGCCGGCGAAGCCGATGAGGGTGTTGTTGACGACGGTTGCGCCATCATTTCGATTTTCGGCGGGGAGGTAGGCGTTTTCGATGCCGGCGGTTGCGAAGTTGCCGAGGATGCCGGAGTAGTTTGGCTGCCAGTGGCCGTTGTCTCCCTTAGCGACGACGACCTGCATGGTGGAGCGGAAGATGCGGGAGCGGATGGTGCCGGTGCCCTGGTAGAAGTAGCGCGGATCCTGCCGGAAGAGGATGGGGAGCAGGGCTCCTCCGATGCCGGTATCGATGAGGACGCCGCCGTAGTTTGAGGCGTACCGCTTGCCGTAGCCGGCGGCTCCCTGGCCGTAGCCGGCATTGGTGTTGTTGGCCTGCTGGATGCCGGCGGCGGCTCCGGTGATGACGAAGGTGAAGGGGTTGACGACGGCCTTCGAGGCGAGCTCGAGTTTTTGCCGGCGGCTGAGCGGAAGAGCGTTGGGCAGGTAGCTGACGTAGTAGTTGGGGAGGACGCCAAGGACGCGCTGCTGCTCCTCGTCGTGGATCTGATCTTCGGCGATCTCGGTGCGGGTGAGGGTGACTTCGATGTCGCTGGCGGTGCCGGGGTGGAGGGTGATGGGTGAGAGCTGGGCGGTCTGGCTGGCGGTGGCGGAGCCGGTGGTCTGCTCGCGGGTGAAGCCGTTGGCGACGACGGAGAGGGTGAAGGGGCCGGGGTTGAGGCCGGAGAGGGTAAAGGTGCCGTCGGCTGCGGAGGTGGTTTGCAGGGCGGTGGGGGAGGGTTCGCCGGGCTGGGTGAGGGTGATCAGGGCGTTGGGGAGGGCAGCGCCATCGCGATCGAGGACGGTGCCGCGGATGCTGGTGGGTTGCTGCTGCGAGGTTTGCGGGGCGGGCTGAGAGGGTGTCTGGGAAGGTGTTTGGGAGGGTATTTGGGGCTGAGGAGCTTCCGGCAGATCAGCGCGCAGCAGGGCCTGCTGCGCGAGGGAGGATGGGGCGATGGCGCAGAGCAGGGCACCGGACAGCGCACGCGAGGCCAGGTGCGGAAGTAGCCTGCCGAGGGCCCGTGTCGGCGAGGGCGTCAGTGTGCCGTTCTTTCTCGGTCCCACGAGGTAAGAATATCGCGTTCAGGCGGCTGGCGTTGGGACGATTGTGGGATGAGGGCTGGAGCAGAGACGCAGGTCTGCTTTTCTGCGAAGGAGGACAAGGGGAAGAGAGGGGACGAGAGTAGGTGACCCGAGGCCGCGGCTAACGTTTGGCGTGGAGCTGCTGGCCGCCGGGGAGGATGACGGTGGTGGCTTCGAGGACGGCACCGTTCCAGGAGGCAGCGGGTTTGGGGAGGATGTGGAGCTTGCCGGTGGCGGTGACGGTGCGGCCGGCGAAGGGGATGATGGCGGTTTCCTGGCCGGGGAGGGTGAAGGCGATGTCGCGGATGACCTGGCGCGTGGCGCCGAGGCGGTAGGGCGTGGGGGACTCGATGATGAGGAACTGCTTGCCGGCGCGGGTCTGCAGGGCGAGGGTGCCGGTGACCGTGGCCGGGTCGCCATTGTGGATGGGGACGCTGACGGTGGAGGTGCTGGGGGTGTCCTGCGAGGTGGGGGTGGAGGAGAGGGTGGTGGGGCCGGAGTTCTTTGGGGTCTGGGCGTGGAGGAGCGTCGGTGCGAGGAGGGCGGCGGCGAGGATGAGGTGGGCGCGCATGGTTGCTTGTTGGACGCGGATCGTAGGGGTGCCGTGGACGAAATTTGCTGACGAGAGCCGCGGTTCCCGGGACTCGTGTTTGTCAGCTCGGATCAGACTTTCTGGTTATGAGTGCGTCAGGCTGTTGATGTGAGCTGAGCACGAGCCGATTGTCCGGCAGGGCCATGCTTCGGCCAGGCGGCGAGAAGCCTGTTTGAGCGAGCCCTCGCCGCCAAGCCTGGTAGCGCGCGCATGACGATCGTCGGGATGTCCCCTGCTATTTTGCCGGCGCCAGCTCCGCAACGACCGTAGCCAGTTTCTCGAGTATCTGGTTCCAGCCTTCCATCTGACCGCTCTCTTTTGCGCTCTCCGTGGATTCATTTCCTATGAAGGTAAGTTTGGCTTGGCCGGTGCCGAGATCCTCAAAGAGGGTCACGTCGCAGGCACCGTCTATAGCTTCGTGTTCTATGCCTAGTTCCGCAGGGTCGATCTTGTTTCCCTCGGAGTCTGAAAAGTACATGGAAGAGACAATCTTCTGGTGGAGAACAATCTCGAGATACTCCACCGCGTTCCAGAACTCCTGCCCATCGGGCGCCTTCATGCAGAAGAGAGATCTTCCTCCAACGCGAAGATCCATCCGGCAGATGGGCGCAGTAAAGCCCTTGGGTCCCCACCACTGCATGACGTACTGAGGCTCTGTCCATGCCTTCCACACCAACTCGCGTGGGGCGTTGAAGACTTGTGTGACAACCATTCGCTCACTTTCGCTTCCCGTGCTTTCGGTCATCTCTGCTCTCCTCTTCTTTCGATCGATCTATAACTCCATTCAACGTGCCGACACGCTTCTGCCGCCGGAACCGGCGATAGTTTACCGCGGAGTCACTGACTGCCTTGATCGTCTCTGGGAGAAGCGTGCCTTGGATCTGCGGTTAGTCGCGGAAGTCGCGGTAGTGGACGGCTTCGGAGATACCGATCCAGATGTCGAGAAGGCCGAGGCCGGAGATGAGGCCGCGGACGGCGCCGTTGTGCAGGATGGTGCGGAGGGCAGGACGGGCAAGGATGAAGGCGTTGTGGTCCCAGATGCGGCTCCACCAGGGAAGGATCATGACCAGAACGCCAAGGTAGACGCAGAAGAGGACAAGCACGAGGAGGGAGAGACGCTGCAGCCAGACAGGAGCCGCGGCGCGCGGTCTGTTGCTGGACGGAGACCGGGTGGTGACGGAAGGGATGGTGGTGCTGTCGTCGTCCGGGAGGTGCAGTTGCTCTGCCAACATGGAGCTCTCGTTTCTGACTTTAGCAGAACAGATGGGTTGGCAGGTCTGGTGTTCCGGATACGGAAGCAGATCCGTACCGGATGACAAACAAAAAGAGAGAACAGAAAAGCGAAACAGAAAGGGCGGAGGCAGAGGGGGTCAATAGGGGCGGATGAGAAGATAAAAGGATGCTGCAACTTTCAGGTGTAGGCAAGCGCTTCGGACAGAAGCTGCTGTATGAAGACGTGAACTGGCTGATTACGCCGGGCGAGCGGTCAGGGCTGGTGGGTGGAAACGGGACGGGCAAATCGACGCTGCTGAAGCTGCTGGCCGGGAGCGAGGGGCCGGACTACGGCACGATGTCGAAGCAGAAGGGCATGACGATCGGGTACCTGCCGCAGGACGGGCTGACGATGCGCGGCAAGACGGTGTTCGAGGAGTGCCTGAGCGTGTTTGACGCGGTGCGGGGGCTCGAGGGGGAGTCGGAAGAGCTGAGCACGAAGCTGAGTGTGCATGCGGAGGGAAGTCCGGAGTACGAGGCGGCGGCGGAACGGTTCAACGAGGTGATGGACCTGATGCAGACGCACGATATTTACACGCTCGACTATCAAGTAGGCACGGTGCTGGGCGGGCTGGGGTTTCCGAAGGAGGATTGGGAGCGGCGGACGGAGGAGTTCTCGGGTGGGTGGCAGATGCGGATTGCGCTGGCGAAGCTGCTGCTGGAGAAGCCGAGTCTGCTGCTGCTGGACGAACCGACGAACCATCTGGATCTCGAGACGCGGAACTGGCTTGAGGAGTACCTGAAGAACTATGAGCGGGCGTTTGTGCTGATTTCGCACGACCGGTATTTTCTCGACGTGACTGTCGGCAAGATTGTGGAGCTTTGGAATAAACGCGCGCACTTCTATGTGGGTGGCTACGAGAAGTTTGTGAAGCAGAAGGAAGAGCGCAAGACGCAGCTGCTGAGTGCGTACAAGAATCAACGCGATCGGATTGAGGCGCTCGAGGCATTTATCAATCGGTTTCGCGCGCAGGCGACAAAGGCGAAGCAGGTGCAGAGCCGGATCAAGGAACTCGAGAAGATCGAGCGGATCGAGATCCCGGAGGAGGAGGCGACGATTCACTTCACGATCCCGCAGCCGCCGGCGAGCGGGCGGACGGTGATCGACGTGAAGCACCTGACGAAGGTGTATCCGACGAAGGATGGCGGGACGAAGACGATTCTCGAGGACGTGAGTTTTTCGATCGAGCGCGGCGACCGGATTGCGCTGGTGGGCGCGAACGGCGCGGGAAAGTCGACGCTGATCCGGATGCTGTCAGACCTGGAGCCGCCGACGAAGGGCGAGATCAAGCTGGGGCACAATGTGCTGGCAGACTACTTTGCGCAGGATCAGTACAAGGTGCTGGATCCGGCGGCGGAGATGCTGGATGACATCGCGGGAACAGCGACCAAGGTGCCTGTGGTCGAGCTGCGGAGTTTGCTCGGGTGCTTCATGTTTTCTGGCGATGATGTGTTCAAGAAGCTGGGGGTGCTGAGCGGCGGCGAGCGCAACCGGTATGCGATGGCGAAGATGCTGGTGAGCCCGGCGAACATGCTGCTGCTCGATGAGCCAACGAACCACCTGGATCTGCGGGCGAAGGATGTGCTGCTTGATGCAATACGTAACTTCACCGGTACCGTATTGTTTGTGAGCCACGATCGCTACTTCATTGATGGCCTGGCGACGAGGGTGTTCGAGGTGGAGGACAGGCGGGTGCATGTGTACCCGGGGAACTATGAGGACTACCTGTGGCGCAAGCAGGGTGGGCCGGAGAACGTAGTGACCTCGCTCGCGCGACATAGCGTGGTGGGGAGTGCGACGGAGAGGCCGGTGGTGGAGGATGCGGTGGAGAAGGCGCCGATTGCTGCTGTTGTGGTGAAGGAGCCGGTGAAGAAGCTGAACCCGATCAAGCTGAAGCTGCTCGAGGAGAAGGTGGCGGCGGCGGAGGAGGAGATACCGGCGCTCGAAGAGGCGATCGCCACGGCGGAGGGGCAGATGGCGGTGTTTACGTCGGCGGACGAGGCGCAGAAGTTAGCGGCGCGCGCGGAAGGGATGCGGGTGCGGCTCCAGGTGCTGACGCGGGAGTGGGAGCAGATGGCAGGGGAGTTAGAGGAGCAGCGCTCGGCGTAGAGGCGCTCTGCGGGGTGTGCCGTGTTGCTCGGGGGCCAGGGTGCAGTGCTACGTTCGGTTTACAGAATATGAACTGCCGGGACTCTTTGCTGCGCTTAGCATGAGAACGGAAGGCGCGGTGACGGAGGAAGAGCGTTCCTTATCGATTTGGTTCCCGGTGGAGAAGCAGATCCCTACGGGATGACAACCAAAAGAGGGCTTGACTGGGCGTTCCCGGTGGAGAAGCAGATCGCTGCGGGATGACAACGAAAAAGAGGGCTTAATTGGGCATTCCCGGTAGAGAAGCAGATCGCTACGGGATGACAACCAAAAGGGGCTTGATTGGGCGTTCCTGGTGGAGAAGCAGATCCCTACGGGATGACAACTAAAAAGGATTCGATTGGGCGTTTCCGGTGGAGAAGCAGATCGCTACGGGATGACAACAAAGGACAGTATGCCTATGGAATGACAACCAAGGGCAGTATGCCTATGGGATGACAATCAAGGGCAGTATGCCTGCGGATGACAACCAGAGAAGTCAGGGCAGGTTATGCTGCGTGACCTCAGGTGAGAGGCGCCGGGTGACGTTTCGCGCGGACTTTGAGGACCTTGCTGACGTTGAGTTCGACCCAGTCGGTGAGGGTCTTGATGGGGGTGGCGGCTTCGGAGCCGAGGGGGGTTAGGCTGTACTCGACCTTGGGCGGGACGGTGGGGTAGACGGTGCGGGTGAGGAAGCCGTCGGCTTCGAGCTGCTGGAGCGATTGCGCGAGCATTTTCTCGCTGACGCCGCCGATCTCGCGGCCGAGCTCAGAGAAGCGGTGGGTGCGTTCGAGAAGAAGGATGAGGATGAGCGAGCCCCAGCGCGAGGTGAGGTGATCGAGGACGCCGCGCGAGGGACAGTTGGCGACGTAGAGGTTTCCCTGACGGGCTTTGCGGGCGAGCAGGAGGCGCGAGGGACTGGTGCTCATGCCAGTAGCTTACCTTAAGGTACGTACTTACGGAAAGTTAGTCCCGGGCGTAGAGTGTCTTCAGGAACGCGCTGCGGATCGCGCACGAGGAGAACACGATGATTGTAGTGACGGGAGCAACGGGCAAACTGGGGCGGCTGGTCGTAGACGGTCTGCTGAAAAAGGTAGCAGCGGATGAGATTGTCGCGGCGGTGCGATCACCGGAGAAGGCGACGGAGCTGAAGGCACTGGGCGTGCAGGTGCGTGAGGCCGACTATGGCCGGCCGGAGACGCTGCGGACGGCGTTTCGAGGTGCGGAGAAGGTGCTGCTGATCTCTTCGAGTGAGGTGGGCCAGCGGGTGGTGCAGCACACGGCGGTGATCGAGGCGGCGAAGGCAGCCGGGGTGACGCTGCTCGCGTACACGAGTTTGCTCCATGCGGACACGACGACGCTGGTGCTGGCGCCGGAACATAAGGCGACGGAGGAGGCGATTCGAGCTTCAGGTGTGCCGTATGCGTTGTTGCGCAATGGGTGGTATCTCGAGAACCACACGGAGGCGCTTGGGCCGGCCCTGGCGCACGGAGCGGTGCTGGGCGCAGCGAAGGAGGGGCGGTTTGCTTCAGCGGCGCGAGCGGACTATGCCGCGGCTGCGGTGACGGTGCTGACAAAGGAGGGATCTGCGAATAAGACCTTCGAGCTTGCGGGAGACCAGGCGTACACGTTGACGGAGCTCGCGGCGGAGGTATCGAAGCAGTCCGGGAAGACGGTGGTGTACAAGGATTTGCCGGCGACGGAGTATGCGGCTGCACTGGCCGGGTTTGGTCTGCCGGAGCCGCTGGCGCAGATGCTGGCAAAGGCGGATGAGGGCGCGGCCAAGGGCGAGATCAACAGTGACTCGCCGGATCTGCGGACGCTGATCGGGCGGCCGACGATGACCCTGGCGGAGGCGGTGCAGACGGCGCTGAGGCGGTAGGAGCTTGTGTTCACGCAGTGCGCCTCTGTGTGCAGGAGGAACAGCGGATCCGTGCGGAAAGACAACAAAGAGGAGGAACAACGGGAAAGATGTCGCTGCGTTTTGCCGTGAATGCGATACCGTGCAAAGCATGAGAAATCTTTTCGGAGTGAGCGGCCGCGTGGCCGGGTGCGGTCTTGTGGTTGCACTGGGGATGATGAGCGTGGTGGTGCGGGCGCAGACCGCGGAGGCGAGGGTGCAGGCGCTGAGTGCGCAGTTCTGGGAGTGGCGGTCGACCGAGCAGCCGTTTACGGACGACGACATTCCTCGACTGGACCGGGCGGCGGGGTTTACGCAGCAGTGGTCGGCGGGCGCGGTGGCGGGCTATGAACGAAAGATTGCGGAGTTTGAGCAGGAGTGGCGCGGGCTCGAGACGAAGAACGCGCCGGTGGCGGCGCAGGTGGATTGGCGGCTGCTGGGGTCGGCCATCGCGCGCGTGCACTGGGAGCTGGAGGTGAACCCGGTGTGGCGGCGCAATCCGATGTTTTATGTGGATCAGGGCCTTGGTGGCGTGTACACGCTGATGCTGCCGCCGGCACCGTTCTCCGCGGAGCGGCAGGCGAATGTGGTGCTTCGGCTGGAGAGCGTGCCGCGGCTGCTCGAGGAAGGGCGCGCGAACCTGACGGAGATGCGGCAGCCGTTCGCAGTGGTGGCGATGGAGGAGATGGACGGCATCGAGGGGCACATGGCGGCGTTCCGGGCCGGGGTGCATGCGAGTGCAGGATTTTCAGCGGAGGAGTTGCGGCGGTTTGACAGAGCGGAGGAAGCGGCAACGAAGGCGGTGGTGGCGTACCGGGAGTGGCTGCGGCCGCAGGTGGCCGGGTTGAAGAAAGAGACGGCGATTGGACGGGACGCGTACGTGTACTTTCTGAGGAATGTAGCGCTCTTGCCGTATACACCGGAGCAGATACTGGCGACGGGACGAGCGGAGTGGGCGCGTGCGGTGACGTTCGAGGCGTTGCAGGCTGCGGCGAACCAGAGTCTGCCGGAGACGCCACGGTATCCGACTCTGGCGGCGCAGGTGGACGAGGCTGACAGGCAGGAGGCGGCGATTCGGCAGTATCTGCCGCAGCATGGCCTGCTCTCAAACCCGCCGGAGGTGACGCACTACCATAGCCGGCCGATGCCAGATTACGTCGCTGCACTCTCCTTTCTGGGAGTGACGGATGACCTGACGAGCCCGGCCCGGTTGGAGCAGGACAGTGTGAGTTACAAATCACCGCCGGACCGGGTGACGGATTTCTTTTCGGTGATTACAGCGCATGACACGCGGCCGTTGACGATTCATGAGGGGGTACCGGGGCATGCGTTTCAGCTGGCGTGGAGTTGGCACAACGCGGATCCGGTGCGGCGGCACTACTACGATTCGGAGTCGAACGAAGGGATCGGGTTTTATGCCGAAGAAATGATGCTGGTGGGCGGGTTGTTTGAGGGGGAGCCGCGGACGAAGGAGTCGATCTACCGCATGATGCGGCTGCGGGCGCTGCGGGTGGAGGTGGATGTGCGGCTGGCGCTGGGAGAGTTCACGCTGGATCAGGCGGCGGCGTACCTCGAGAAGACGGTGCCGATGGACAGAGGAACAGCGAAGGGCGAGGCTGCGATGTTTGCGTCGACACCGGGGCAGGCGATCACGTACCAGATTGGCAAGAGCGATCTGCTGCGGCTGCTTGCCGATGCGAGGGTGAAGCAGGGGCCCGGGTTCAAGTTGCAGACGTTTGATGATGCAGTGTGGAAGAACGGGAACGTGCCGTTCGCGCTCGATCGGTGGGAGATGCTGGGGGACGCGAGCGAGGTGCCGGCGGCGCCCCGGAGCTTTGCATGGGGACGGTGAGCCGCGTCGCTTAGGGAGATGTGGTAGTTCCTCGCCGTGCTCGGAAGACAGTTAGAAGGTGCGGTGCGGTGGTTGGTGCGGGTGTTCCCGGTGGGGTTGGGGTCCTGGCAGGGAAGCAGATCCCTACGGGATGACAACAAGAAGAGCGTGCCGGAAGAGGAGTGTGCCGGGGCGGTGCCGGAGAGCTTTGCGTGGGATGAGCGGTAGCCGCTACTTCGAAATGGGCGTGGGATTCATCTTGATCTCGAAGAGGGTGGGCCATTGCTTGCCGGTGACGAAGAGGCGGTCGTGAGCGGCATCGTAAGCGATGCCGTTGAGGACGGACTCGGAGGTGAGCCGCTGGCTGTCAGGGAGGAGGCCGGTGAGGTCGATCCAGCCGAGGACGCGACCATCGGTGGGCGAGATGCGGGCGATGGTGTCGGAATGCCAGAGGTTGGCAAAGATCTCACCGTGGATGAACTCGAGCTCGTTGAGGTCGCGGATGCGGTCGGAGCCGTTGTGGACGGTGATGTGGCGGAGTTCGCGGAAGGTGGCGGGGTCGCGGAAGCGGAGTGTGTCTGTGCCGTCGGAGGTTACGATTTCGGTGGCGGTGCGGGTCATGCCCCAGCCCTCACCGGTGTAGGGAAGCTGGCGGAGGAGATGAAGGGTGGCGCGGTCGTAGACAAAGCAGATGTGCGAGGTCCAGGTCCACTCGTAGAGCTCGGTGCCGAAGTCGACGATGCCTTCGCCGAAGAGGTCGGGCGCGAGGGTGAGGGTCTGGATGGGCTTGCCGGTTTGGAGCGGGTAGACGAGCAGCGCGGAGTGGCCTTCAAGGCCGGTGCCTTCATACACGAGGCCATCGCGGAAGAAGAGGCCCTCGGTATAGCTGCTGGGGGAGTGCGGGTACCGGGCGATGACAGTGTAGCCGAAGGTGGGCGCCTGGGCGAGGGCGTGGGTGGCGAGGAGGAGAGAGAGGAGAGTTCTGGGCAGGCGCATGCTTGGGCTACGATGCATTTCGGTTCGGCGGGTCACGATGGGGTGAAGGCAAGGGCAACAGCAGATCCCTGCGGGTGACAACTAAAAGCGGGTGGGGCGTGTGCATGGACTGCGAAGCGGGTGCGTCTGGGTCAGGCTTTGCGGTGGTGGGTGATGGTGGCGAAGGGTCTGCCGACGGATTTGAGCTGCGGGAGGACGGCGGTGTTAAGGTGGCTGGCGAGCTCGTCGGCCTCGCGGTTGGTGGGACCGGTGAAGTTGACGCCGTGCTTGTCAAAACCTTCGCGGTGCATGAGGGACTGGACTTCCCGGTCGGCTTCGGCGATGCGGGAGACGTCAAGGTCGCGGAGTTCGATGAAGATGGTGGCGATGTAGCTTATGGCGGTTTGGATGCGTACAGGGCTGGGGCGACGCACCAGAGAGCGTGAGCGGCGAAGAATCTGCTGGCCCTCCGTGCGGTTTCTCTGATACGGTTCGCTACCGAAGTCAGTTTTTCGCGCACGCGCGGGATGCACGCCACCATGAAGTTCTGCCGTCTTGTTCTGTCTTTGTTGTCTGCCCTGTTTTTTCTTACCACGGAGACCGTCTCTGCCCAGACGCCTGCGCCGCGTTTGCGCGAGGGCGTTCATGAGGGCGCGCGAGCTTTGGTTCGCGGGTCCATGTCACCCCGGGCGATGAGCGCGCCGGATATGGGTCCGGTGGAGGCGAGTCGGCCGATCCACGGGATAACGCTAGTATTTCGGCGCTCGGAGGCGCAGGAGGCGGAGCTACAGGAGCTGCTCGCCGCGCAACAGAACCCTGCATCGCCCGAGTTCCACCACTGGCTTACGCCTGAGGGCTTCGGCAGGCGCTTCGGCATGGCGGACGCGGACATTGACGCCACGCGGCAGTGGTTGGGTGGACAGGGATTTGAGGTCACGGGAGTTGCCCGGGCGCGCGACCGCATCACATTCTCGGGAACGGCGGGGCAGGTAGCGCATGCCTTTCTGGCGCCGCTGCACCGTTACCAGGTGGACGGTGTCGCTCACGTTGCTCCGAGCGCCGATGTATCGCTTCCCGCGAATCTGGCGGGGACCACCGCGGCGGTTCTTCACCTCTCGGACTTCCGGCCGGAACCAACGTACGAGGTTGCCCCTCATCCGAAGTTTACGTCGCAGAACTCGCAGGCGCACTATCTTGCACCGAAGGACCTGGCGACGATGTATGACCTGGGGTCGATCTACCAGGGAACGGGACAGACGATTGCGGTGGTGGGTCAGTCGTATGTGGATACGTCGTACTCGTCGGAGATCAGGACCTTTCAGGGTTACCTGAGCACGTATACGCCGATCAGCGCGGTGCTGGTGCCCGGGACGGGGGTGCAGGCCATCTCGCCGGGAAATGCAGGGGAGTCCGAGATCGACCTCGAGTACGCGAGCGGCATCGCAACAAGTGCCAGCGTGTTTCTGGTCTACGTCGGAAGCAATCCGAATTACAACGTGTTTGACGCGCTGGCCTTTGCCATCGACCAGAATCTGGCGGAGGTTGTGAGTATCAGCTACAGCGAGTGCGAGGCGTTTCTAAGCCCGACCGATGTTGCCGAGAGCACGGCCCTGTTTGAACAGGCGAACGCACAGGGGCAGACACTGGTGGCGGCGGCCGGCGATGCGGGATCGACTGAATGCGCAAGGTTTCCGATCTCCACCCGGCTTAGTGCACAGCAGCAGCAGGCGCTCTCGGTGGGGTACCCGGCGGACAGTCCGCTGGTGACTGCAGTGGGCGGAACGCAGATGATCGCCAGCGCGCTGAGCAGCAACGCATCCACCTATTGGGCGGGGGCTATGCAGTTGGATAACAGCAGATCTCTGCTGTCGTACGTTCCGGAGCTGGCGTGGAATGAGGGCTCGGCGACGAGGGGAATCCTGGCTGGCGGGGGCGGGGCGAGCGCCCTGTTCCCCCGGCCATCCTGGCAGAGCAGCTTCCCGGGAGTTCCCTCGGGAAGCACACGCGTACTGCCGGATATTGCGCTGCAATCGTCTGTGGACAGCCCGGGGTTCCTGGTGTGTTCGGATGATCCGTACCTGCTGGCCTCGAACGGACAGACACAGGGCTGCAGCGATGGATTACTCGGGAGCAATGATGCCTACACGGTGGGCGGGGGGACGAGTTTCGCCGCGCCAGTGTTTGCCGGGGTGGTGGCGTTGCTGAACCAGCAGCAGAACTCGGGCGGGCAAGGAAACCTGAACCCGACACTGTACCAGCTGGCGACGACCTCCCCTACGATCTTTCACGACATTACGACGGGGTCGACGGCGTGCTTTGCCGGTGCGTTCCGTTGCGGTGCAGCAGGGCAGTCCGGCTTCGCGGCACTTTCCGGCTACGACCAGGCGACGGGGCTCGGCAGCATGGACTTCGGTGCGTTGCTCTCGGCGCTGACGCCGGCACAGACGCCGACGCTTGAAACGACGATTGTGGAGATCTCCGCAGAGAACGATGTGACGCCTGTTGGTGGAACGGTAGATGTGCCGATCGTAGTTCGCTCGCTCAACCGACCGCAGGGCGAGACGACTCCGACGGGGACGGTCGCGATCGCGGTGGATGGCGGCGTGGTCGAGCCCGCGGTCACTCTGATCAGTGATGCGATAGGCAATGAGCCTCTGAGTGGCAGCGCGAGCTATACGTTTACCGGTCCGGCGACACCCGGCTCTCACCTGCTGACGGTGACCTACTCTGGCGATGCGACACATGCGCCGTCGCACGCGACATCTTCCATACTGGTGGGCAATGTGGTGGCTTCGGGCGGCGTCACGCTGGCGGCCGGGAACCTCGCTGTACCAACGAATGGGACAGCAACGACGATCGTGACGGTGACGCCTTCGGGCGGGTATGACGGGCGGCTGGTATGGTCGCTGGCGTTTACGAGCGATACCACTCTGACGGCCTGCTACTCGATCGCAAGCCTTCCGGTACAGGGAGTGACGTCTACGAAGCTATTCTTTGGCACCGGAACGGCGTGTTCGGCTCCGCAGCCGGCGGCAATTGGCGGACTGCGACGGATCGCGGGGAAGGCTATGGGGAACAGATCCGCCGTGACGCCCTGGGGCCCGGCGACGGTGGCGACTGGTCTGCTGCTCTGCTGCCTGGTTCCAGGGCGACGCCGTGGGATGGTGCCGTTGCTGTGCATGTTCCTTGTGGTTGGAGCGCTGTCCGGATGCGGGGGCGGCTCGGGTGCGAGCCCGGCGGCAAGCTCCTCCAACGGTTCAACGATTGCTCCGGCGAGTGTGTCCACCATGTTGCTGACGGCGCGCGACTCTGTGAACGGGCAGGTTACGGCGTCGACGACGTTTACTCTTACGGTGCAATAGGACGCGATGCGGTAAGAGGCAAGGGGGTGCAACGGGGATGAGGGGTGTGTTGAAAGACGCATCCGGCAACGGTTGGAATGAACGTATGCAGTGCACAACGGAGGACTTATATGAGAACCGCTGCCCGAATCGTCGCAGGATTGCTTCTGTCCGCACCCATGGCGAACTTTGCCCAGAGTAAAGAGCAATCGATCGACCCAATCGCCTGGGGCGCACTTTCGGGGAACTCTTCGTGTGTGATCTTTGCGGAAGGGCATAAGACGAGCGGGCGCTTCTACGGCGTTGCGGTCACGACCAAGACGATGGGGAAGCTCACACTCCTGGAGACACAAAATTACAGCTTCGACCAGAAAGAGGTTCTTGAAACCCAGGAGAATATGGACAACCTCATGCAGATCGCCCGAAAGGATCACGTGAAGTTCGTGAAGATCCCTGAGAAGCATTCTCCTGAGTTGCTTGAGAAGGCTCGCGCGGTTTGCAAAGCGGATGCCCCGTAGTGCAGTGACCTGGATGTTCCCGATATGCAGCCTGGTCCGAGAGACCTGGTGCTGCGGACCTACGGGCGGACGTAAGGATGGAGCGAAGAACGTTCGGAGTGAGGTGTCCGAGGTGAGTTCGTGGGTGCGTTTCTCTGGGCGCGCCGTGGCGTCGCAGCGGCTAGCGGCCTTCGCGAAGGCGGGCGGCCAGGCGCTCGGGGAGGCCGGCCATGAGGATGCGGCCCTGGGCGGCGGTGACGTCGTAGGGGATGCGGTGGAAGGTGATCTCGGCGAGGTCGGTGTCGTAGAGGGCAAAGGCCGCGCGCCAGTCGCCGTCGCGGGGCTGACCGACGGAGCCGGGATTGATGAGGTGACGGCGGCCGGGCTCGAGCTTGAGGGTCCAGGAGTCAGCGGCGGTGCGGGAGCGGAAGGCAGGGCGGAGCTCCTGCCACTGTGCGGTGGGGGTGTCGCCATGGAGGGCGAAGCCGCCCTGAATGTGAGTGTGGCCGATGAAGGTGATGGGGGCGGAGCTCTGCTGCAGGGGCGCCCAGGCATCGCGCATGCTGAGGATGTAATGGTCCTCATGCAGCGGGGAGCCGTGGGCGAGGGCGACGGCGGGAAAGAGAGCGGTGGGGTCGAGATCGGGCAGGGTGGAGTGGGGAGCTTCGTGATCGGTGGCGGCGGTTGAGCCGGCGGCGATCAGGACCTCTTCGGCTGCGGGCGCCTGCTGCGGGTGCAGCGGACCTTGCGAGAGGTCGCGCAGCCAGGTGAGATTGGCTTGGGTGAGCTCGCCTTTGGTCCACTCAACGGCGGCGCGGGCGGTGGGATTGAAGTTGACGGCGGAGGAGAGACCGCAGCAGACACGGTCGTGGTTGCCGCGGACGGTGACGGAGGCGAGCGGGCGGATGAGGTCGATGACTTGGTTGGGGCTGCCGCCGTAGCCTACGGTGTCTCCCAAATTCCAGACCGTGTCGAAGCGGGCGGCCGCGGCGTGGAGGGCGGCGGTCAGAGCTTCAAGGTTGCCGTGGATGTCGGAGAGGATGAGGGCGCGCATGGGAGGTGGTGCTGCGAAGGGGGCTGGAGACGAGGTCTCTTCATCTTCAGGATAACGCTTCGGCGTTGAGGTAGCTTCGTCGCGGCCCACTCATGACGATGGGACCGTCATGAATGGAGCACCTGCCTTCGGCTTGGCGGTATGGAGGCCTGAGGTGTTCCTACGGGCAGAAGGACCGGCGCCGGAATCAGGCGAGGGTCGCGAGTGGTTTGGAGCGGTCGGTGTGCATGGTGGGGGCGGAGGCGAGAAGCTGGCGGGTGTAGGGGTGCCGGGGGGAGCGGAAGAGGTCGGCGGCGGCGGCCTGCTCGACGATGCGGCCGCGCTGCATGACGGCGACGCGGTCGGCAATCCGGCTGATGACGGCGAGATCATGGGAGATGAAGAGCATGGCGAGATTGTGAGTTGCGCGGAGAGTGCGGAGGAGGTCGAGGATCTGAGCCTGGACCGTGACGTCGAGGGCGGTGGTGGGCTCATCGGCGATGAGGAGGCGGGGACGGTTGCTGAGAGCGATGGCGATGAGGATGCGCTGACGCTGGCCGCCGGAGAACTGGTGGGGGTAGTCGGTGAGGCGGCGTTCGGGGTCGGGCAGGGCGACCTCGTGGAGGGCGGCGACCGTGCGGGCTTTCACTTCGGCGCGGGAGAGACCGGGGTGGTGGGCGCGGATAGCTTCGGCGATCTGGGTGCCGATCTGCATGACCGGGTTGAGGGCGGTCATGGGCTCCTGAAAGATCATGGCGATCTCGCGGCCGCGAAGGCGGCGCATGGCGGCTTCGGACTCGGCGAGGAGGTTGCGGCTGTCGAAGTGGATCTGCCCGGAGAGGGTGGCGGAGGGTGGGAGGAGGCGGAGGAGTGCGAGCGAGGTGGCGGACTTGCCGGAGCCGGACTCGCCGACGAGGCCGAGGGTTTCGCCTGCGGCGAGGGTGAAGGAGACGCCGTCGACGGCGGATTGGAGGCCGAAGCGGATGGTGAGGTCGGAGACGGTGAGGAGCTGAGGCATCGGGGTGATGGTAGCGCGATAGGGGTGGGATTGCTTGTACGTCGCTTTGCTCCGTCCTTAAGGTGAGAAGCAGGTTCTTCGCTGCGCTCAGAATGACGATCGGAACGGCATGGTTGGGATGGGTGTTGCCGGTCGCCTCGTGGTTCTCGTTGGAGAAGCAGATCCCTACGGGATGACAACCAACAGGAGCTGCGAAGGGAGGACGGGCGAGAAGCAGATCCCTACGGGATGACAACCAAAAGAAGCAGGTCCTTGCGGGATGACAACCAAAAAAGGAGGATGTGGCCGCTGGATGTTACCCGCGCCACGCCCCGCGGTTCCGAAAGGGCCGGTGGCGTCGTCTAATGATGAGCTATGGTGTGGATGCGAGTGACGATGGCGGGTGCGGCGGGACGGGGTGTGGCGTGGGCTTTAGCACTTGGGATAGGTGCGGGTGGGTGGGCGCAGACGCACAAGGTGGAGAAGCCCGAGGCGGTGGTGCGGGCAGTCGGGGTGTATGAGTGGACGGGAGATCTGACGAAGCCGGCGGCGAGCCGGTTAATTCCGGTGTCGCTCTACATCAATGGCGAGATGCAGGATGCGGCGGTGTACGAGCCGCGGCCGATTCCGTTTGCGCTGCTGCCCGGGAATGCGTATGAGCTGCAGCAGGCGGGGGTGGTGCAGGGGCTGGTGGAGTTGTCGTCGGCGGGGAAGCTGAATACGTCGGACAGCCCGTATGACGATGGCTGGTTTGGCTATGGGAGCTTTAAGCCGGAGGCGGAGCTGAAGGCGGCCGAGCTGAAGGCGTCGCGACGGGTGAGCGCGATTACGACGGGAAAGGACGACAACACTTATGGAAAGGGTGGGGTCAAAGACGATGAGGACGGGAACAAGGTAGATCCAGATCGGCCGACACTGCGGCGGAGAAGTCCTGGAGGTAAGCCTGAGAAGAAGGCAGATCCAAAGACGCCGGATACAACGACGGCAGGAACACCGGCGGATGATCCGGACCGGCCGGTGCTGAAGAAGCGTGGGGGCAAGGACGCAGCAACGGACGGGGCGGACGCGAGTGCGACGAAGGAGATTGCGACCGACGCGCTCAATAACGATCCAAACCGGCCGTTGCTGCATCGGGGAAAGCCGGCGGGCGGACAGAGGGCGGCGGATGGTGAGGCAATGGCCAAGATGGCGGGGCTGCCGAAGGATCTGCACCAGATGATCGCGGTGAGTGATGCGAAGAACCGGGCGGAGCATGACTTTGTGCGGCCCTGGGATGATGAGCCGGAGCACAAGGCGGTGCTGGCGATCATGCAAGGTTTGGCGGCGGCGAAGCTGGCGGAGAAGCCGGCGGTGCTGGCTGCTCCGGCGACTGCGGGTGTTGCGGCAGGAAAGAGCTCTGCGCCGGCGAAGGTTCCGGAAGCAGGGAAGGCTTCAGGGACGACGGCCTCCGGAGCGAAGACTGCCGTTCCGGCTACGCCGGCGGCCCGGCGTCGTGCGGCCCTGGCGGCTGCCACGGCGAAGCGTAGAGCGGCGGCTGCGGCGAAGGCTGCAGGAAGTGGACTGCTGGATGAGGATCTGCGCGGATACCTGCTGAGTTATGGCGGGGCGCCGACGTTTGTGTACGCGGCGCATACCGCGGGAACAGGTGCGGCGCTGCGCTATGTGACAGTGGTGGCGCAGAAGGATGCCTTCGGAAAGCTGCAGGTGGCGTTCTCGAGTGTGACGGATGCAGCGCACCTGAACCAGACACCGTGGATGCGGCTGGTGGGCGTGGTGGACGCGGAGGCGTCGAACCGGGCGAGTCTGCTGTTTGAGATGCGGGAGCAGGGAAGCCGGCAGTTTGCGCTGTATCGGGTGCTCGGGTCGCGGTCGGAGGCGGTGTTTACGACGGGGACGACGCAGTAGGGAGACTTTACCCCGGGAAGCTGGCGGCACTCTGGATATGCGTGGGCTTGAAGGCCTGAGGGAACTTGAGGCCGAAGCCGAGTGCGCGATCAAAGAAGATGTGGGCCGCCCAGACGAGGGCAAGCTGTGTGGCAAGCGGACGTGCGGCCAGCAATCCGGACAGACCGAGAGCCAGCGGAAAGACGAGGCTATGGGCCAGGTTATAGACGAAAGATGCCAGGCGAAGAGGAGCGCCGGCGTACAGGAGCAGCGAGAGATCCGGAAGCAGGAAAACGGCGAGGAAGAAGAGCCACTGGTGCGGGTACTGCGTTCCGTAGAGGAAGAGAGTTAGAAGGAGGGCGACGAGTGCCTCAAGACGGAGCAGAACATCAGGTCGGAGGGGCATGCAGGAACCTTACAGGACTGAGATTTAGAAGTGTTGGGGCAGGTTTCGAGACCCGGCCTCCACCGTATTATGCCTGTAAGGTGGGCTGGTCGATGTAGCCTTCCGGGCCATGGTTGTAGAAGGTGGAGGGGTCAGGCTCGTTGAGGGGCGCACGTTTCGCGAAGCGGCGGGGGAGGTCGGGGTTGGCGATGAAGAGCTTGCCAAAGGCGATGGCGTCGGCCTCTCCGGCGGTGAGAACTTCGTTTGCAGCGTCGAAGGTGAACTGCTCGTTGGCGATGTAGACGCCGCCGAACTCGCGTTTGAGCTCCGGTCCGAGCCAGCCACCGGCGCGGTGTTCGCGGGACATGAGAAAGGCGAGTTTGCGGCGGCCGAGCTCGCGGGCGACGTAGCTGAAGGTTTCAGCGAGGTTGCTGTCCGAGATGCCGTGCATGCCGGCACGCGGGGCGAGGTGCATGCCGACGCGGCCGGAGCCCCAGACGGAGATGCAGGCGTCGGCGACTTCGAGCATGAGGCGGGCACGGTTTTCGACGGAGCCGCCGTACTCGTCAGTGCGGTGGTTGGTGCCGGACTGGAGGAACTGGTCGAGCAGGTAGCCGTTGGCGCCGTGGATCTCGACGCCGTCGAAGCCGGCGCTTTGCGAATTTTCGGCGGCGCGGCGGAACTGTTGGACTATGCCGGGGATCTCGCGGGTTTCAAGGGCGCGCGGCGTGACGAAGGGCTTTTCCGGCCGGACGAGTGAGACGTGGCCGGAGGCGGCGATGGCGCTCGGTGCGACGGGCAACTCGCCATGGAGGAAGATGGGATCGGAGATGCGGCCGACGTGCCAGATCTGCTGAAAGATGCGGCCGCCGTGGGCGTGGATGGCAGCGGTGATGGGCTTCCAGGCTGCAATCTGCTGCTCGGACCAGATGCCCGGGACCTGCGCATAGCCGACGCCCATGGGCGAGACCGGGGTGCCTTCCGAGATGATGAGACCGGCGGAGGCACGCTGGGTGTAGTACTCGACCATGATGGGCGTGGGCATGTTATCCGTAGTGCCGCGCAGGCGGGTGAGCGGGGCCATGATGACGCGGATGGGGAGATGGAGGTCGCCTACCTGGATAGGGTCGAGGAGATTGGGCACGGGTAAAAGACATCCTTCGAAGTGGCATTCCGTACCTCCATCTGATGACCCGGGGTGAGGAAGGGTTCTGCGGGCGGGTTCAGGTGGCCAGCCACGAAGGCTGGAGCTAGACGGGAAGGTCCTTGAGCCAGGTGCGGAACTTGGGGCCGAGGTCTTTGTGCTTGAGGCCTAGCTCGACGGTGGCCATGAGGAAGCCGAGTTTGTCGCCGGCGTCGTGGCGCTTGCCCTCGTAGGAGAAGCCGTAGACCTTTTCAAACTCGAGCAGGGCCTTAATGCCGTCGGTGAGCTGGAGCTCGCCACCGGCGCCGGGGGTGATCTGCTCGAGGAGCGAGAAGATGCGCGGCGTCAATATGTAACGACCGATGATCGCGTTCTGCGATGGAGCTTCCGCGGGCTTGGGCTTCTCGACCATGTGCCTGACGGCGAGGAGGCGCGGGTTGGTGGGATCAGGGGTGCAGTCGAGACAGCCGTAGTTCTGGATGGCGTCACCCTCGACGACCTCAGAGCCGAGGATGGAGGCGCCGGTCTGCTCGAAGGCCTCGACCATCTGCTTCATGCAGGGGACGGTGGCGTCGACGATGTCGTCGGGGAGGAGGACGGCGAAAGGCTCGTTGCCGACGAGCTCCTTGGCCATGAGGACGGCGTGGCCGAGGCCGAGAGGTTCAGGCTGGCGGACGTAGGAGATCTTGGCGAGCTTGGAGACGGAGAGCGCGACGTCAAGCAGGGCGGTTTTACCCTTGGCGGCGAGCGAGGCTTCGAGCTCGGGGGAGCGGTCGAAGTGGTCTTCCATGGTGGACTTGCCGCGGCCGGTGACAATGATGATCTCAGTGCAGCCAGCGGCGACAGCCTCTTCAACGCCGTACTGGATGAGAGGCTTGTCGACGAGGGCGAGCATCTCCTTCGGGGTGGCCTTGGTGGCGGGAAGGAAGCGGGTGCCCATGCCTGCGGCGGGGAAGACGGCCTTGCGGATTTTCTGTGAGGTCATTACCGGCTGAGAGATCTCCAGGAAGATGCGTACGCCTTATGGTAGCAATCGCGCGCTACGCCGGAACTACTACTTCCGCGTGAGCAAGAAGAGAGAAGCTGCAACGCCAGCTATTTCGCTGACTGGTTCTTATTCCTCAAGGTACGGTTCGACAGGTCACGGCTCTACGATGTGATCAGCGAGGTGATGAGGATGGGAGGGAACGGAAGCCGCGATCAAGACGTTTGTAGCGAAGAAGCTCAATGTCGTTTTCCAGAGACGAAATCGGCTCGCTCTTCACGGTCCTGACGGAGCCAGTCAACTGCGTCTGGAGGCACCGGGCGACCCGTGTCGTAGACGAGCATTCCGTTCTTTCGGTTAGAGACCGCGGCCTGCGCGCTCGGGAGCGATCTGGATCGCGTCTCCTTCCTGCTTGAGGGTGACGCGAGTTCCGGGAACAAGATGGAGGGCATCGCGCATCTTCTTGGGAACGACGATGCGGCCGGCTTTGTCGATCTCCGTCGTGGCATTCATGAATGCCATTTTTCCCATTGCGAAATGGCATTTCTACAACACGGGGCTGTCGTTGGCGAGCATGTCTTTGCGGATGACTTTGATGGGGGCCGGGCCCTCGCGCATGAAGCTGTCGTGGAAGTTCTGGAGGTTGAAGGCGGCGCCCTGCCTGGCGCGGACGTCTTCACGGAGTTTGAGGATCTGGAGCTTGCCGAGGGTGTAGTAGAGGTAGGTAGCGTCCGAGGTGCCGCGCTTGGTTTCGATGAGGGCGATGGCGTGGGACTGGTAGCCTTCGCGGACGAAGAAGCTGACGGCCTGGTCGAAGGTGAAGGTGCTCTGGCTATCGGCGCTGGTGTCTGATCCGGACACGCCGGCGGGCAGTGGAGTATCGGTGTGGAGGCGGAGGGAGACGACGAAACGGGCGTCGCGGAGGAGGGCGTCCTGGAGCTGGCCGAGGCGGATGAGGTTGGCCTCGCGGGAGCCGGCGGTGACGCCTTTGGGCAGGTAGCCCTCATCGAGCATCATCTGCTCGCAGTAGTGGGCCCAGCCTTCGATGTTGGTGTTGGCACCGACGAGTTTGCGGACCTTGGAGGGGAACTGGTCCTGCCAGAGGAACTGAACGTAGTGGCCGGGGTAGGCCTCATGGACGGCAGTCGAGGTGATGGTTCCGACGTTGAAGGCGGCCATGTGCTCGGCGGTGCGGGCCGGAGACCAGTTGGCTTCAGGCAGTGTGACATTGAAGTAGGCCTTGGTGGAGTGGGTTTCGAACGGGCCCGGCGGGTCCATGGAGGCCTGGGTGGTGGCGCGCATGAAGGGCGGTGTCTCTTCGAGGACGGGCTCTGCTGTAGAGGGAATGGTGATGATGTGGTTGGCGTGGATGTAGCTGATCAGGCCGGAGAACTGGTCGTGAAAGGCACCAAGGAGTTTGTCAGGAGATGGATGGATGGTGGCGAGCTGGGCGAGGACTTCCTGCGGCGACTTCGTGGGGTCGACTTCCCTGGCGACGCGGGCGAACTCGGCCTGATTGCGATGGAGGTCGGCGTAGGCGATCTCAAGCAGATGGGCGAGGGGAACGTCGACCATCTCGTCGTTGCTGAGTTTCCTAGCGAAGGTGGCGGAGCCGAGGCGATAGTCACCGGAGGAGCGCGGGAGAAGGTCGGACTTGAGCCAGTCGCGGTAGCTCTCGAGGGCATGGATAACGGCGGTGTTGGACTGCGCGAAGTCCGACAGAGCCTGTTTGTCAGTGGCGTCCTTGAAGGCTTCGGGAACGTCGGTCTGGAAGAAGGCGATGATGCCGTCGATCTGTTCGAGGGCGATCTCGGTGAAGATGCGGGGCGGGTTCTTGAGGTTTTGACGGGCGGCGGTGAAGACGGCGGGCATCAGGCGCTCGCGGGCGATGGCGGCCTTGAGGCGCGTGTTGACGGGCGCGAAGGGGCGCTCCATGAGAACGAAGACGGAGTTGGTGATGCCGGAGGAGTAGGTATCGGGGTTCTTCTCCCAGTTGCGAATGGTCTCGAGAGAGAGGAGCTGGGAGTGGATGGAGTTGAGCAGGATATTGCGATCGGCGGCGACGCTAGCATCGAGCGCGTCGACCGGGACGGCGGTGATTTTTTGCTCGTAGGCGTGGAGGGCCGCGATGTTCTTCTGGACGGCGGCGGCGGAGTAGTCCTCGAGCTGGGTGTCGTACTGGTGGAAGCCGGCCTGCGTGCCGCCGGTGGGCGCAAAGTGGAAGAGGACGTCCGAGAAGTACTGGTCGGCGAGGGTCTGGAAGGTCTGCGCACCGCCGTCGGCGGAGAGGCGCTGGGCGGGGACGGAGGTGGTGGGCATGAGGAGTCCGAGCAGAGTGGCGGTGAGTGCGAGGGCAGGCTTCATGGTTCAGAGCAGTGTACGACGGGAGGGCCAGAGCGGTCGCTTGCGGGCGAGGAGGCCTAGGCAGGGACGGAGCGGGTGACGTCGAGAGCTTCGAGGAGATCGCGGGTTTCGCGGAGGACGTCTTCGGCTTTTGCACTGGTGAGCGGCCAGCGAAGGGTGCCGTTGGGAGTGAAGGCGGCGCCGTTTTTCGAGTTGCGGCTGACGAGCTTCATGAGGGCGGCGGGATCGGGGCCGAGCGCGGCGTGGGAGCGGCCGGTGTTGGCAAAGGTCTCGGAGTGGACGGCGTCGTTGAACTTGATGTGGAGCATGTCGCGCATGGTCTTGATCTGGCCGGCCTGGGCGCGCATGGGGGCGGTCGCGGGGCGAGTACCGACCGAGGCGCGTGCGGCGAGAGTGGCGTTGGTGACCTCGCGTGCGGCGACGGAGCGGGTGCCGTACTGGAGGGGACGGGTGGGCGCGGCGGGGCGGGCGATCTGGCCGGGGCGCAGGGGCTGGAGACCGTTGGGTGCAGGGGCCGACCCAGGTCTCAAAGGCGAGACCTGGGGCACCCGGTTTTGAGGCGGAGCGGGTGTGGTTTCTTCGACGGCGGTGCGTTTGCGCTCGAGGGTGGCGATGCCGAGCTGCTCGCAGAGGAGGCGGATTTCGCCGGCGGCGAGGAGATTTGTAACCGTTTCGGGGATCGCGCCGTACCGGTCCTGCAGTTCGTCGCGAACCTCGGTGAGATCGGCCTGGGAGACGGCGCCGGCGACGCGCTTGTACATGCGGAGGCGCTGGTTTTCTTCCGGTATGTAACTGTCGTCGATACGAATGGAGATGCCGAGGTTGACGGTGGTGGTTTCGTGATCGCCGCCGCCATCGCCCTTCATCTTGCGGACGGCTTCTTCGAGCATGGTGGTGTACATCTCGAAGCCGATGGCTTCGATGTGGCCGGACTGCTCGCCACCGAGCATGTTGCCGGCGCCGCGAAGCTCGAGATCGAGGGCGGCGATCTTGAAGCCGGCGCCGAGGTCGGAGAACTCTTTGAGGGCGGCGAGACGGCGACGGGCGATCTCGGTGAGCTGCTGCTCGGGCGGGATGAGGAGGTAGGAGTAGGCGCGGCGATTGGAGCGGCCGACGCGACCGCGGAGCTGATAGAGCTCGGAGAGGCCGTGGCGATCGGCGCGGTTGATGATGATGGTGTTGGCGAGCGGGATGTCAAGGCCGTTCTCGATGATGGAGGTGGCGCAGAGGACGTCGTACTCGTGGTTCATGAAGGCCAGCATGACGCGCTCGAGCTCGGCCTCGGGCAGCTGGCCGTGGCCGACGACGACGCGGGCGGAGGGGACGAGTTCGCGGATCTTGGCGGCGAGCTCGTAGATGGTTTCGACGCGGTTGTGGACGAAGTAGGTCTGGCCGCCGCGCTCGAGCTCCATCTCGACGGCAGTGCGGACCAGCTTTTCGTCGAACTTGGCGACGATGGTCTGGATGGCCATGCGGTCTTTAGGCGGGGTCTCGATGACCGACATATCCCTTAGCCCGATCAGTGACATATGCAGGGTTCGCGGGATGGGGGTGGCGGACATGGAGAGGACGTCGATGGCGGCCCGGAGCTGCTTGAGGCGCTCCTTGTGGCGGACGCCGAAGCGCTGTTCTTCGTCGACGACGAGCAGGCCGAGGTCCTGGAACTTGAGGTCTTTTGAGAAGAGGCGATGGGTGCCGATGAGGATGTCGACCTTGCCGGCGGCGGTGCGTTCGAGAATCTCCTTCTGCTCTTTGGCGGTGCGGAAGCGGGAGATCATCTCGATGTTGACGGGGAACTTGCTGAAACGCTTCTTGAAGGACTCGAAGTGCTGGAAGGAGAGGACGGTGGTGGGGGTGAGGACGGCGACCTGTTTCGAGTCCTGGACGGCTTTGAAGGCGGCGCGCATGGCGACTTCGGTTTTTCCGTAGCCGACGTCGCCGCAGAGGAGGCGGTCCATGGGCTGGGTGGACTCCATGTCGCGCTTGATGTCGGCGATGGCGTTGAGCTGGTCGTCGGTTTCGGTGAAGTCGAAGGAGTCTTCGAACTCGCGCTGGAGGTTGTTGTCGGGTGAGAAGGCGGTGCCAACGGCGGCGGCGCGTTGGGCGTAGAGCTTGAGGAGTTCGGCGGCCATGTCCTGCATGGCTTTCTTGACGCGAGCCTTGGTCTTGGCCCAGGCCTGGTTGCCGAGCTTGTTGAGCTCTGGCGCGGGGCCGGTGTCGGTCGAGCGATACTTCTGGATGAGGTCGAGGCGGGTGAGCGGGACGTAGAGCTTAGCGCCTTCGGCGAACTCGAGGATCATGAGCTCGAGGGGTGGGGCGGAGTCAGACTTTTCTTCGTCGAGGACGCGCAGGCCGCAGTACTGGGCGATGCCGTGCTCGACGTGGACGACGTAGTCGCCGACTTTGAGGTCGCGGAAGTCGGAGATGAAGGCGGAGGTCTTGGACTTCTTGCGCGGGATGGGGCGGGCGGAGACATCGGCGTCGTCCGAGAGGTCGTTGGCGCCGAAGAGGATGATCTGCGCGGCCTGCGCGGTGCGGGGGACGCCGCTGCCGAGCTCGCGGACATCGAGGACCTGCACACCAGAGGCGATGGGAGTGCGGACGATGACGGGCGTGCGAAGGTCTAACTGGTTTCCGGAGTTGTAGGAGGATTCCGAGTAGACGTTTTCAGAGCCGGGCGTTTGATTGCGCGAGCCGAGGCGATAGGGAAGCTGGTACTCCTGGAGGATGCCGGCGAGGCGTTCGACTTCTCCCTGATTGTGGGCTGCGAGGACGACGCGGGCGTCCTGCTGCATGAGGGAACGGAGCTGCTCGATGAGCGCTGGAATGGAGCCATGAAAGCGCATGGTCGGACGCGTGGCGAAGTCAATGCCGGTGAGCTGCCCCGCGTCGCCGTCGAGGATGTCGACGGCTCCGAGCTGGTCGAGGTCGGCTCCGGGAAAGGCGCGGATGCGGTCGTTGAGATCCCAGGGGGAGATGTAGATGTCTTCGGGGCGGACGAGATTGCCGATGCCGGAGCGCTCGTGGCGCTGCTCAACTTTGTTCCACCAGCGTTCGCCCTGATTCTGCACCATGGCGGGCTCTTCGGTGAAGATGCGGAGCTTGGGGCCGAGAAGATCGAGGAGGGTGTTGCGCGCGCCGGCGACGGGGGCGAAGAACTCCCAGCCGGGGAAGACGGTGGCTTCCCCGGTGCGGGTGGCGACGTGGGTCTGTAGCTCGACGGGCGTGTCGCCGCCTTCGAGCTCGGCGGCAGCCGCGGAGCCTGACCGGGTGAGGCGCGCGTTGATGGCGGTGAGGAGCTTTTCGGTGACGGGCGTCTCAGTGAGCGGGAGGAGAAGTGCGTCGTCGATGTGCGAGGAGGAGCGCTGCGATTCGGGATCGAACTTGCGGATGGACTCGATCTCGTCGCCGAAGAAGTCGACGCGGCACGGCCGGTCCTGTTCGGGGGAGTAGACGTCGAGAATGCCGCCGCGTAAGGCAAGCTGGCCTGGCATCTCAACGACGTCGACCTTGGTGTAGCCGACGGAGAGGAGGTGCTCGACGAGCATGTCGGGCAGGTGCTCTTCACCGACGCGTAGATGGAGGGCGAGGGCGGTATAGTAGTCGCGCGGGAAGAGGCGCATGCAGGCGGACTCGACGGGCGCGATGATGAGGCGCGGGGTCTCCGGGCGGCCGGTACAGATCTTCCAGAGGGTGGCGGCGCGGGTCTCCTGGATCTCGGAGTGTGGCGAGAGATTTTCGAACGGGAGGACGTCGTGCGCTGGCAGGCGGAGGACATGCTCGCGGGCGAGGGCACCGGTGAGATCGCAGGCGCTGAGGACGGCGGCGTGGAGGGCCTCGGCGGCCTTGTTATCGGCGACGAGGATGAGGGCGGGGGCATTTGCGGCGCGGAGGAAGAGGGGGAGATAGAGAGCGCGGGCGGTTGCTGTGAGACCCGCGATGCGGCGGCGGCCGGAACCGCCGGCGAGATGGCGCCGGGCACGCTCGAAGGCCTCCGAGTGTTCCAGGCCAGCGAGTAAATCGCGAACAAAAGGGAGGATCATTGCTGACTTGATTGTACCGGGGAGATGAAAGGGAGCGGCGCCGCGCCGCTCCCTTCTGAGCTGAAAGACGAGTTGTACGAAGAATTAGACGTCTTCTTCTTCGTCGTCCTCATCTTCATCCTCGTCGTCATCGTCGAGGTCCTCATCATCTTCGTCTTCATCCTCGTCGTCGACGTCCTCATCTTCATCCTCAAGGTCCTCGTCGTCGTCATCCTCATCGAGATCGTCATCCTCGTCTTCGTCGTCGTCCTCCTCTTCATCCACATCCTCTTCATCGGCGGCTGCGGCGTACAGGCTCTCGCTGCTGGCTGCGGGTGTGACGTTGGAGGCGTCGAAGGTTGCGGTTGCGTCGGGTCCTACGCCCGCCATGATGTCATCGGTCAGTTCGGTGTTTTCGAGTCGTGTCGCCATGTCGGTACATCTCCTTGCGGATTGGGTTCTTCGGCTTTGGATGCACGTGAAAGGGAAAGGTGCGTGTGAAAAAACGAGGGTGGAGGAAAGAAGAGTCTGATTTGCTGTACGCGGAGGATCAGGCGATTTGCTTCTCTGCATACATGCGCGCATCGGCCAGGCGGAAGAGGGTTTCAGGATCGATCGAGTCATCGGGTGCGATGGCCAGGCCGATGCTGGCGGTCACGAGGAATTCTCCTTGTTTCAGCGGAATGGGAATGCGGGCGGCGCTATCGACCAAACGCAGGAGAGAGTCGCTTGAACGCAGATTCGAGACGATAATGGCGAACTCGTCGCCGCCGACGCGGGCAAGGGTGTCTGAGGAGCGAAGAGCGTGTGTAAGGTTCTGCGTGACAGTGCAGAGGAGTTCATCGCCGGCGGAATGGCCCAATGAATCGTTGACGAGCTTAAAGCCGTTGAGATCAAGCATGATGAGACCGGTGCGACTTCCGGTGCGCGTTCCCTGCAGCAGGGCCTGGGAGAGGCGATCGTCAAAGAGGCGGCGGTTGGGAAGGCCGGTGAGGTCGTCGTGGAGGGCGAGATCGCGGTTGCGGGCGACCTGATCCTCCAGCATGACCATCAGCATGCCGATGGCGACAAGGAACTTCTGCAGATCCCACACGTCCTGGGCATAGGTGGCGTAGACCGCATGTTCGACCATCCAGCTGTGCGAGAGAAAGCAGAGAGACCAGAGGGCGAAGCCGAGAACGATGGCATAGCGTCCGGTGCTGGACCGTGGGAGCCGGCGGGCGAAGAGAACAGCCGCCGACATGTAGATCCAGAACAGGATCCAGTAGACGGCGTAGCGGTAGTCCGTCTGCAGGATTGCTCCAACGAAGCCGGCCCAGCCGAGACAGTGCAGGATGCCAAAGCGGATGGCGCGTGTGGTGAGGAAGCCGCAGGCGAT
Organism: Acidobacteriaceae bacterium; assembly: GCA_903642235.1. Lineage (GTDB taxonomy): Bacteria > Acidobacteriota > Terriglobia > Terriglobales > Acidobacteriaceae > Edaphobacter. The sequence continues at coordinate 27,896 of CAHJWL010000012.1, forward strand.
GGCAAAAGGAACACCGACGAACGCGCACAGAAGGAAGGGGCGAGGGGTGCGAAGGTCGAGGCCGTAGAGGGTGAGCGCGGCGATCTGAGGGACGGCCGAGACCGCGATGGCGGAGAAGAGACGCCAGTCAGCGGTCCGGGGACGGAGCGCGGCGTAGATGAAGGTGTGGCCGGCGAGCAGATAGAAGCAGAGGGCGGCGATGTGGCTGCTGCGGTGCCATGGACCGGGAATGGTGAAGAGAAGATGGGCAAGCGCCTCTCCAAGGATGAGCAGGAGACCGGCGAGCCAGAGATGAACGCGGCTTTCCGGATGGCGTCGACCGAGAAGGAGAAGCAAAGCAAGCAGGACGCAAAGGGCTATGGCGTCTGGAACGAGATGGAGATCCATGAAAGGCCTTGGCGAGGATGCTCAGCAGCGACACGGACCTGGATTGAAGGCGCTGACGAGCACGTCGTTCTGTCTCAACTATGGGGTAAGACACAGATCGGAGTGCAGAGGTCGCTTGATAGTACCGTTTCATTTACGGCTGGTTACTAAGGATCGCGTGCAAGCGGGCGGCTGAGTCGGCTTCAGGCCTCGCCGAGGCTCGCCAAGTGCATTGCGTCGGGTCTGCGGGTGAGCAGGGAGACGATCACTAGGCAGAGGAGAGAGGCAGCGAGGGCAGGAAGGATGGCGTCGCGGGCGGCGAGCACGGACGGCAGATGCGGTGTGAGGGTCTCCCAGGTGACGGTGACGACCGTGCCGGCGGCGATGGAGGCGACGGCGGCCGAGGCCGTGGCGCGACGCCAGAAGAAGGCGGCGAGGATGACGGGGGTGAGCGCGGCGGAGTAGATGGTGTAGGCGTAGAGGGCCCTCTTGAGGACGGACTCGGCGTGGAGACCCTGATAGAGCGACCAGATGCCGAGGAGGACGACGGTAAGGCGGCTGATGATGAGGACGCGCTTGTTCGAGGCCTCGGGGCTGATGTAGCGGACGTAGATGTCGTTGACGATGTTGGTGGCGGGGGAGAAGAGCCAGTTGTTGGCGGTGGAGATGATCTTGGCGAAGATGGCTCCCATGAGCAGGGCGCCGAGCAGGGTAAGGAGGGGATTACGGTTGGAGAACGCGTGCAGGCCGGCGCCAGAGGGCTGCGAGAGGGCGGCTTGATCCCCGGAAAAGGCGTGCAGGCCGACATAGGCGAGGATCTCGCGGGGTGCGTGGGCGACCTCGCCGGTGGGGAAGAGGGCGGAGCCGGTGACGGCGATAGCGACGATGATGGTCTCGAGGATGACAGTGCCGATGATCCAGCCGACGACGGCCTGCGAGGCGGCCTTTTCGCTCCTGGCGGAGAAGAACTTCTGGTACATGGACTGGTTGCCGAGAAGAAGGAGGCAGGTGGGGAGAAAGAGCTCGAGGGCCTGGATGGGGGTGAAGTCGCCGAAGAGCTGGAAGTGGGAGGTGGGGAGGGCACTGCGGACGACGGGCCAGCCGCCGGTGAGGTGGATGAGGACGGGAAGGGCTACCACCAGCGTTGACGTTGCGAGCAGGCCGATGAAGAGATCCATGTAGGCTACTGAGCTCATGCCGGCGATGGCGGTGAAGAGGATGACGAAGGCGGCGATGATGTAGCGGCCGAGGATGGGGGTGACGGCGGTGGGGAAGATGAGATGGAGGATGTCGCCGCCGCCGATGAACTGGTAGGAGGTGATGGCGGTGTAGGTGAGGAGGATGGCGACGACGCCAAGGACGCGGGCGGCCTGGTTGTAACGGGCCTCGAGCAGGTCGGGGATGGTGTAGCGGGCGAAGTGACGGGCGCGGGGGGCGATGAAGACGATGAGCAGAAGGCCGAGCCAGCCGCCGGCGGGCTGCCACAGGGCGGGGAAGCCGTGGCGGTAGGCGTTCTCCGCGCCGCCGAGCAGCGAGCCCGAGCCGATCCAGGAGCTGAGCAGGGTAAAGACGAGGACGAAGGCGGAGAGCGAGCGGCCGGCGACGAGGTAGTCGGCCTTGGTCTTGACCGAGCCGAGGCGGCCGAGCGAGACGCCGAGGAGGGTGAGGGTGATGAGGGCGATGACGGCGGCGTAGAGGTTCATGGGGGTGTCCGGCGATTGTAGCGGGTACCCCTCCCCTGGGTACTTTGGACTAAAGTTTTTGGTTTGAGGGCGTTGGGGTTGGGCCTGATGTAAGGCTGCTGCCTGATTCTTCTTCAGTTTAGGGAAGGCTGAGGGGTGGTTGCGCCACGGAACAGTGGACGAACAGCTTTTTACGTCCCACCCATGTTGCGGTGAGGCTGCGCCATGGATGGAGCAGCCTGGCAAGAGGGTGTGGTGTCGGCGTCCTCGACGAGAAGCAGATCCCTACGGGATGACAACAAGAAAGGCAAAAAGGCTCAAGGCAAGGGCAAGGGCAAGGGCAAGGGAGTGAGACTTCGGTGGGCCGGGCAGGCGAGGGTTGCTGGGGAGAAGCAGCTCCTTGCGGGATGACGAAAAGGAAGCAAGAACGAATGCAGGGGGTCGAGGTGCGATTTGGGGTAAGTTTCTGGAAGGGAGATTCTGATGACGGGATGGCGGTTGGGTCTGGTTGCGGCGGCGATGGTGGTTGGAGTTGGTACGGGTGTGGCGGAGGCGCAAGGCGGGCCGATTGCGTTGAGCGTGGATTTGACGGAGGCTCCGCGGCGGATTCTGCATGCGACCGAGATGCTGCCGGTAGCGGCGGGGCCGCTGACGCTGGTGTATCCGAAGTGGATTCCGGGGGAGCATGGGCCGACCGGGCCGATTGAGAACCTGGCCGGGCTGGTGATGACGACGGGCGGCAAGCGCGTGGAGTGGCAGCGTGACAAGGTGGACATGTTTGCGTTTCACCTGACGGTGCCGCAAGGGGCGACGACGCTCGAGGTGAAGCTGGACTTTCTGACGCCGGGGGAGACACCGGGGTTCTCGGGTGGGGCGTCGACGAGCGCGAACCTGGCGCTGCTGAGCTGGAACTCTGTGGTGCTGTATCCGGAGGGGGCGAAGGCGGCGGAGGTAATGATTACGCCGTCGATCAACGTTCCACCAGGCTGGAAGCTTGGAAGCGCGCTGGAACCGGCGTTGCTGGCGCAATCCGGGCCAAACACGGCGACAACGTTCAAAACGGTAAGTCTGGAGCAGTTGGTGGATTCGCCGGTGCTGGCGGGGCGGTGGTTCAAGGAGGTGGCGCTGGCGCCGGAGATTTCGCCGAAGCACTTCCTTGATATGGCGGCGGATGGGCCGGAGGATCTGGAGCTTTCGAAGGAGCACGTTGAGGTGTTTTCGAAGCTGGTGCGGGAGACGGGAGCGCTCTATAGGAGCCGGCACTACGGGAGTTATCACTTCCTGGTGACGCTGAGCGACCAGGTGGCGCATTTTGGGCTTGAGCATCACCAGTCGAGCGATGACCGGGTGAACGAAAAGACGTTCACGGACGACACGCGCTTCACGCTGGCGGGGAGTCTGCTGCCGCACGAGTTTACGCATAGCTGGAATGGAAAGTACCGGCGGCCGGCCGGCCTCGCGACGGACAACTACCAGAAGCCGATGGAGGGCGACCTGCTGTGGGTGTATGAGGGGCTGACGGAGTACCTCGGGGACGTGCTGGCGGCGCGGTCGGGGATCTGGACGGCGGAGCAGTATCGCGGGTACCTGGCGGATGTGGCGGCGGAGATGGACCACCGACCGGGCCGGACGTGGCGCAACATCCAGGACACGGCGACGGCGGCGCAGGTGCTGGGTGCGGGTGGAAGTTCGGAGTGGGATAACTGGCGGCTGGCCCTTGATTACTACGATGAGGGCGAGCTGATCTGGCTGGATGTGGACACGACGATCCGCGAAAAGACCAAGGGCAAGCGATCACTGAATGACTTCATCGCGGCCTTCCATGGCCTGGGCGGGAACACGCCGCCGAAGGTGGTGCCGTACACGTTCGAGGATGTGGTCGCGGGGCTGAATGCCATTGTGCCGAACGACTGGGCGACCTTTCTGCGGGAACGGGTGGACTCGCACGAGGCGCATGCGCCGCTGGGCGGAATCGAGCGGGGTGGCTACAGGCTGGTGTATGGCGAGAGCTCGAATGTGTTCTCGAAGGCACGGGAAGGCGTGACGGAGTCGCCGAGCTTCTGGTATTCGCTCGGTCTGGGCGTGAGCAAGAGCGGCAGTGTCTACGATGTGCTGAAGGAGGGGCCGGGGGACAGGGCAGGCGTGGCTCCGGGGATGAAGATTGTGGCGGTGAACGGGCGGACGTTTACGCCGGATCTGCTGAAGGCTGCCTTGAAGGAAGGCAAGGGGAGCGGGCCGGGAGTTTCGCTGATTCTTGAAAATACCGGGTACTTCAAGGTAATCACAATCGACTACCACGGCGGCGAGCAGTATCCGTTTCTGGAGCGGGTGGAGGGCACGCCGGACCGGCTGGATGAGATTGTGAAGGGGATGGTGAAGTAAAGGGGCGACCATCAGACGGCGACGGTCTTACATCCGTCCATCACGAGAGGCTGTGATGGACGGAGCGCCCCGGCTGGAAGTGGGGATCTTGTTTCTTCTGACGACACGGCCGGCCTTGCTGCTGTGTTTCTCGTGCTGGTTAATGGTGCGCCGGGCGAGGATGGGAATTCACACCCGAAGGTGAATCGAAGATTCTCGCCCCTCATCTATTCGATCGATGTCGAAACGTTTGGCGTGAATCGAAAGGATGGTAGCGATGGCGAACTTAGCGGGCAAGGTTGCGGTGGTAACGGGTGCGTCGAAGGGCATTGGCGCGGCGATTGCGAAGCGTTTGGCGCGGGATGGCGCGGCAGTGGTCGTGAACTACGCGAGCGACAAGGCTGGCGCGGAGAAGGTTGCCAAGGAGATCGAGGCGGCCGGCGGCCAGGCGTTGGTGGCCGGTGGAAGCGTGTCGGACAAGAGCGCGGTGGATGCTATCTTCAAGGCCACCAAGGAACGATTCGGCAAGGTGGACATTCTGGTGAACAATGCCGGTGTGTTCGCGGCCACCCCGCTTGAGGCGTTTGATGAGAAGAGCTTCGACTGGATGTTTGGGACGAATGTGAAGGGTCTGCTGTTCGCGTCACAGGCCGCACTGCCGTTGTTTCCGGCGGAGGGTGGCAGCATCATCAATGTGGGCTCGGTTGTGAGCGAACTGGCACCAGCGGCGATGTCGGTGTACAGCGGCACCAAGGGTGCTGTGGACACGATCACGAAGGTGCTGGCGAGTGAGCTGGGGGCACGAAAGATCCGCGTGAATGCGGTGAACCCCGGCATGGTGGAGACGGAAGGTGCGATTGCCGGCGGCTTTATTGGATCGGAGTTTGAGAAGGCAGCGATCGAACGGACGCCGCTGGGCCGAACGGGGCAGCCTACGGACATTGCTGATGTGGTCAGCCTCCTGGCGTCGGACGAAGCGGGCTGGCTGAGCGGATCGCTGCTGCAGGCTGCGGGCGGCTATCGGTAAGACCAGCACGGTGGCTGCCCCAGCAGGTGTCTGGGGCAGCCGCTGGCGGTCAGGAGTCGTGCTTCGACGAATTGCTCCTGAAATCTCTTCCTGAGGAGCGGTTTCGGCTGTTACCTGGCTTCTTCATCCTGGCCCGCCGGCACAAAGGACAACGAAACTTCCGGCTGCCATGGAAGATGTGTCCCTTGAGCTCCGTCATGGCGACACGACAGTGTTTGCAGGTCATGCCAGGTTGTCTCTGCGGACAGGGAGCGAGGGACACGGCGATGATTGTCGGTCAGGCGGCGTGGATGGGCGCGGCTTCGTTGGTGGTGGCGTGGGCGGGGAGGTCTCCGGTGTTTTTCAGGTTTTTCTCGAGAACGGCGGCGGCGATTTCGGAGTTGAACTCCGCACCGAGCAGAAGCATGAGGCCGGTCACATAGAACCAGGTAAGCAGGATGATGACCGCGCCCAGCGAGCCATAGGTGAGCGAGTAGCTATTGAAGTAGTGCAGATAGAGCCGCAGGATGGCGGAGGCGGCAACCCAGCAGACGATGCCGACGGCGGCGCCAGGGGTGAGCCAGTGCCACTTCTTGTTGCGGACGTCCGGCGCGTAGTAGTAGATGATCGCGAAGATCAGCATGAGGAGCGCGGTGGTGACAATCCAGGCGACCAGCCGGATGACGCTGGCGACGGCGAGGGCGAGGAGATGGTCGCCAAGATGCGTGCTGAAGTAGCGGGCAGCGAGATCGCCGGCGAAGAGTGATGACAGGCAGATGCTGATGACCATGGCAAGGAGAAGGGTGACCAGCATGGCGGCACCGCGGACCTTCCAGTAGGGCCGAGTTTCCTTGACCTTGTAGACGATGTTGAGGGTGTCCTGAATGGCGGTGAAGCCGACGGACGCGGCCCAGAGCGCGGCGGCGAGGCCGAAGACGAACTTGCCGCCGGAGGAGGCTTTGGCGGTCTTGTTGAAGGTCTCAAGAACGATGCCGAGCGCGGAGGGCGGGACGACCAGAGAAAGGTAGTTCAACAGCTTGGGGTAGAAGTCGGAGTTGGTGCGCACAAAGAGGCCGATGACGGCGGAGGCGCTGAGCAGGGTGGGAAAGAGCGCGAAGAGGAAGTAGTAGCCGAGTTCGGCGGCGCGGGAGAGGAGATTGTCTTCCTGGAAGGAGTGCACGGTTCGCTTCAGGATGACCATCAGCGGGATGCCCTGAAGGTCCCACAAAGAATGCAGAGGCGAATGCGAGACGTTGGCCCAGATGAGCCGCTTAAAGCCTTCGGGATGCTGGGAGCTCGAAGGATCGATAGAGGTGGTGGACATGCTGGTAGTACCTCCAAAGCAAAGGGGGGAACTGCCGAGGAGCTCCCGAACAAGGTGCTGCGGCCGAAGGAGCTGCAAGCGCTTTCCCCTAAGACAAGCAATACCAGATACTCAGATGCGATGTGCCGGCCTGTCGGGTTGCAAGTCAGGATCCTGTGTGAGGAGGGCCGCATCTAGTAAGGTGAGGTCCTCGACGCCTATGAGTCCAGCAGGAAGACGCACGACGCCCCCGGTGCTGCGAAAGCTGGGCCAGATATGGCGTCTGGTGCGGGAGAGCCATGCGCAGCCGCTGGGCGGCGAGGCAAGACCGTATGTCTCTCTGCCGGATGGCGAGAGCGGAGTGACGTTCATCGGGCACTCTTCGTTTCTGATCGAGCTAGGGGGTGTTCGGGCGCTGGTGGATCCGGTATTTGCGCGCAGCCTGGTGGTGCTGCGGCGACAACGGCTGCCAGGATTGGACTGGCGGAGTCTGCCGGCGATCGATGTTGTGCTGCTGACGCATGCACATATGGACCACCTCAATCTGGGATCGCTGCGGCGGGTGATCCGGCGGACCCGTCGGCTCTCAGGCAGGACGCCGGAGGTGGTGGTGCCGAAGGGTGTTGAAGACCTGGTGAGCCGGTTGGGGTTTGCACGGGTGCATACGATGGCATGGTGGCAGGAGGCGCAGGTGGCCGGGCTGACGGTGACGATGACGCCGGCGCAGCACTGGGGTGCGCGGATGTTCAGCGACACACATCGGGGGTTTGGCGGATATGTGCTGCGCGGGGCGGGGAGAAGCGTCTACCACTCGGGCGATACGGCGTATTTTGAGGGCTTTCGGGAGATTGGACGGCGGCTGGCACCGGAGATCGCCCTCTTGCCGATCGGAGCCTATACGCCGGACAGCTACAGAGCGGTGCATACCAGTCCGGAGGATGCCCTTCGCGGATTTCAGGATCTTGGCTCTGAGGTGATGGTGCCGATGCACTTTGGAACGTTCCGGCTGGGACGGGAGCCGATGGAGGAGCCGCCAGTGCGGCTGATGCGGGAGGCTCGGCGGTTGGGGGTGGCGGAGCGGGTGCGAATTCTGCCGGAAGGTGAGCGGCTGCCGTTGACGGCGGCGGTGGGAGCTGCTCGTTGACACAAAGCCGACGGCGGTGTGACGGCTTCAAAGGACAGATCTGAGTCGTGCGGATGACGTTTACAGGGCGGGGATGCGAAGGGCGTTGCGGATGCCGAGGACGTTGAAGTCCTTGAGGCGGCTCTTCATGACGTAGATGAGCCGGTTATTGCCGTCGGGATCGGTGGGCATCATGAAGAAGCCCGGGCCGAGAACATGATCGCGCGTGTTGCTGACGAAGCCCTCGATCTCTTCTTCGTCCTGAAAGCGGACGCGCACCCAAAGGCCAGGCTGGATGGGCGCGTTCTGATGAAAATGCAGGGCTTTGTGGTGCGTATCGCCGTCGAATGTGCTGACGAAGAAGACGGCCTTTGCGTCAGAGACAGGGATGTTCTTGACCTCGCCGGTGTCGATCATGGTGAGGCGGATGCTGTCGAGGGGTCGTTGCGGATCGGTGGCGAGCATCTGCTCGACCGAGCCGAGGTCCAGCGAACTGGCATAGCCGCGGATGGCGTGGTCGACGAAGCGGATGACGACCTTGTAGCGGGTGGAGGAGATGGGGTTCAGGCCTGCCCCTGACTGTGTCCTGGGGGCGATAGGTCGTACTGCTTGATTTTGTACAGCAACGCCTTGTAGCTGATCTGCAGGTCGTTTGCTGCTGCCTTCCGATTCCATCCGACACCCTCCAGGACCTGTTGAATCGCGGTTGCCTCGGCTTCACCCTTGAGGCTGCGCACCATCTGCTTGAGACCGCCGGCGCCGCTACCCGATTCAGCCAGGGCAGGGGCTTCGCGGTCGCCGGAGTCGTGCAGGGCGAGCTCTTCGAGGATGGCTTTTTCGTCGCCAAGAACGAGATAGCGGTTGATGACGTTTTCCAGCTCGCGGATGTTTCCCGGCCAGGAGTAGTCCGTGAGGGCGTTGGTGAGGTTGTTCGAGAAGAGGAGCGGCTCCCGGCTGTAACGTTTGGCAGCGCGGCGCATGAAGTATTCCGAAAGGACGGGGATCTCCTCCTTGCGCTGGCGAAGGGCGGGGATGGAGAGGGTAAAGCCGTTGAGGCGGTAGTAGAGGTCCTCTCGGAAGGTCTTGTTCGCCATCGCCTCCTTCATATTGATGTTCGTGGCGGCGATGACGCGGACGTCGACCTTCATGGGGGCGCGGCTGCCGAGACGCATAAAGGTGCCGTCCTGCAGGACCTGGAGCAGCTTGGCCTGGAGAATGGCGGGCATTTCACCGATTTCATCGAGGAAGATGGTTCCGCCGGAGCAGATCTCAAACTTGCCGGGCTTGGTTTTAACGGCGCCGGTGAAGGCACCCTGCTCGTAACCGAAGAGCTCGCTTTCGAGGAGGTCGGCAGGGACGGCGGCGCAGTTGACCTTGAGAAAGATGTGCTGGCTGCGAACGGACATCTTGTGGGTGTAGAGCGCGAGGACTTCCTTGCCGGTGCCGCTTTCGCCGAGGATGAGGACGGGGATGTCGGCACGGGCGACGAGGGCGGCCTGTGCTTCGAGCTCGCGCATGCGCTTGGACGAGCGGACGAAGGAGTTGTTTTCGGTGAGCTGGATCTCCTTGGGGGCGTCGGTGGCCGGCTTGCGGTCGGCGAGAGCGAGGTGCTCTTCAATGGCCGATTCGACATCGGCGGCGATGAAGGGCTTCATGACGATCGCGCGCACGCCGCTGCGGACGACGCGCTCGAGTTCTCGCACCTCACCCGAGCACGAGAGGACGATGATGGGCAGCTGGGGCCGGGTGGAGCGGATGTGCGAGAGCAGGGGGAGGGGATCCTGCGTGGGATGGGGGGCGATGAGAACGAGGTCGGGCTCGCTGCCGCCTTCGATGCGGTCGAGGAGGGCCTTCTCTTCGCAGTAGGTGCTAAGGGCGTATGTTCGTTCGAGCGAGGCACGCAGGTAGTTCAAGACCGCGAGGTCTGGCTCGAGCAGCAATACTTGAGATCTGGTCTTCGGAGCCCGTGATGCAGAGATGGGGAAAGAAGACAACGATGCGGACATTCAAATACCTCGGTGGGAGGGGTCGGGATAGCTGCCCGATGACCCCGTTCGATAGCTTTTCAGTCTTTGGCGGAGCATCTGCCAGGCAGAGAGGACCGCGTGTTGACGATCGAGTTTGTCACCCCTCCGGTGACCTGAACTGAAGATGATTCTAGTGGGGCTGCCGGTGAATTCCAGAAAAATGTTACGTAACTTGCCGAAAAGTGGGAAAAACATTTGCCACTTTAGGGTAACAGGTGCAAAACTTTGCACGTCCATGAAAATCTTAGAAGAGTCCTCTCTATGTTGAAACGAGCAGGGGGAGGGGAGCCACGATGCTGAAAACAAGGAAAGATGGGGGAGAACAGGCGATTCAAGGCAGGAGAGGGATGGATCTGTTCGATCGAAGTGTCGTCTGAGGAACGAGGATCCGGCTTCGCTGGATTGGTGCTCCGCGTGCAATGTGAACGATATTGCAATTCGACTGCAGCGTTGACTTTCCATTGGGGATATGACCTTGGCCATCGATAAAGGCACTACGACTCTTAACCTTCCGCCGCTCGACATCATCTTCGGCAAGACTGCAACGATGCAGGCTGTGCGGACCAAGCTCGAGCGCGTCGCGGAGACGGACGTTCCGGTGCTGCTCCAAGGTGAAAGCGGCACGGGCAAGGAGATCTGCGTGCGGCTACTGCACGCGCTCTCTCTGCGGGCGAAGGGCGCGATGGTGAAGGTCAGCTGCCCGGCGATTCCGCATTCCCTGTTGGAGACGGAGCTCTTTGGATATGAGAAGGGTGCGTTTACCGGGGCGATGACAACAAAGCTGGGCCGAGTGGAGCAGGCGCACCAGGGAACGCTGTTTCTGGATGAGGTGGGCGCGCTCGATCTGGGAGTGCAATCGAAGCTGCTCCAGGTTCTGCAGGACGGCACGTTTACGCGCGTGGGTGGACATGATCCGCGGTCGATCGCGACACGGCTGGTCTCCGCGGCAAACACAGACCTGCGGACGCAGGTCGAAGAGGGTACCTTCCGGCTGGACTTCCTGTTTCGCATCAATGCCGTGACGGTGAACCTGCCGCCCTTGCGGCAAAGGATCCAAGATCTGCCGATTCTGATTGACTACTTCATTGAGCACTACGCGCGTATCTTTCATCACACGCCGGAGCTGCTCTCGAAGAGCGCTATGCGACTGATGCAGAGCTACCACTGGCCGGGAAATATCCGGCAGCTGGAGAACCTGATTCGGAGCTACGTGCTGATCGGCTCAGAAGAGGCACTGGTCGCGGAGTTGATGCCGGAGGAGCAGCGCGGCGGCATCACGACAGAGATCGACCTGAGCGAGCCGGTGAGCCTGAAGCGGATCACCAAGAAGGCGACGCAGGACCTGGAGCGGCAGATCATTTTGAAGGTCTTGCAGGCGAACAGCTGGAATCGCCAGAAGACTGCCAAGTGGCTGCAGATCAGCTACCGGTCGCTGCTGTACAAGCTGAGCGAGGTCGGGATGCCCGAGGTGCCATCGCGGCCGCTGCGGATTCCACAGCTGGTACGCAAGGAACCGGACGCGCCGCGGGGAACAATTCTGACGCGCAGCCGGATCTCGTAAGCGAAGGAGTCCGAGCTGCGGCCGGGCTCCTGCTGGTCTATGAGCGGTGAGCGTATAGGGATCGGCTTCATAGATTTGCATGGAAGCGGGTTGAGGAGAGTTTGGAGGGCTGGTCAGAGAGGGGCCGGGGAGCGAGCGGCCCCGGCAGCACAGGATCGACCTTTACTCGCTTAATCTAACTGCCTTAAACGGTTCAGCCTCCGCCGTCGTGCGACCGACGGCGGAGGCTGCGGGAACCGGCAAACTAGAAGATCGTGTTGTAGGCAGGAGCGCCGGCGACCTGCACGTTTGGTCTGCAGACGTTCAAGGTGATCTCCGCCGTCTTGGTATTGTCTTCGATTGATCTGGCCTGGACGGTGATGGTTGAGGCCGAAGCGGCAGCCTGAGAGTCCGGAGACCCTGTGGCGACACAGGAGTTGCCGGTGTCAGCAGCCGTCACTTCAATCCACGAACCAGTGTTGGCAGAGAGTGTCGCGCTGCCCGAGACCACCGTCCAGGCGACCTGGTTCGTAACGCCGTTGGTCACGGTTCCGAAGAGCCGACGCGCTGCCCCTGGGCTTACGTTCAAGCCGAGGCCGGGCTGACCGATGTTGACGCTGATGGAACTGGATGAGGAGAACGGAGCGACGGTAAGCGATAGGGGTTTGGAGGTCGCGGCTAGAAAGTTAGCGTCTCCGGTGTACCTTGCCGAAACTGAATACGTGTCAGCGGGAAGGTAGTTCAGGGAGATAGAGGCAGTGCCGCCGATCAGCGTCGCGGAGATTGTCTTTCCGTCGACGGTGAAGGCCACATGGCCGGTGGGCAGGACATTGGCAAAGGGGGCGGCAGATGCGGAGAGGGTGACGGTCTGACCGACCGTGGTGGATGTTGGTGTGGCTGTCAGAGACAGTGTGGTGGTCTGTTTTTTGGGCGGAGTTGGGATGGCTGGCGGCTTGGGCGCCACGGGGGCTGGAGGCGTGACCGGGGCTGGGGGCGTGACCGGGGGTGCAGGCGCTGCCGGAGCAGTCGGCGCTACCGGGGTCGTGGGCGCTGTGGGAGTTACCGGTTGCACCGGCGTCACGGGTGGGGCCGGCGGAGCGGGTGGAGCCGTGTCAGAGGCGATCTCCATCGCTCCCATGGAGGGAGGATTACCGCGGGCAGTACCCAGAAGATCAACGCCAAGCAGGTTTGGAACGTTCAGGCCAGGCGCAACAAGGTTGAGCACCGGCAGGGCGATGCCTGTGTCCTTTGCCGGACTGTTTGCCGTCAGGTCAAAGCTGAACGCATCGAGAGCAAGATCAGAAGAGATGGTGAGGGTGGGCTCGTTGCGGAAGTTCGGATCACTGCACACCTCGCCTGTGTTGAGGGGTGTTGGGCAGCCACCGTTGCGAAAGTTGTAGTAGAGGTTATGGTCGCGCACGGCCCAACCGCCATTTGCCGGCATGGAGTCGCTTTCACCATAGAAGAGACCGGGATTTTGGGCCGCGTCATACGAGCTCTTTACCAGGCCGAGATTGATGTTGTTGCGGTAGACGGTCTGAGCGTTGGGGCATGAATCGAAGCCACCTTCGCAGAAGAGATCGTAGGAGGTTGAGCCATAGCCGGCATACGAGTTGTTTTCATAGAGGACGGAGCCATAAGCGGCAAAGGAGAAGACGATACCATCGCCTGCGGCACGGCAGCCGGAGACGCCGGGGAGGATAGCGGAGGAGGGTTCGTCACCGAACGGGGAGAGGATGCGCTCGCAGTTATGGAGCGTCGTGTTGTTGGCGAAGACGACGGTCTGACCGGAGCCGATTTTGTACTGCTGCCCATCGTTGCCATAGCTCTGAGAGTTGGTGATGACGAGCGACCGCATGCCGGAGTGCAGGAGATCGAGGCCGTCCTGAAAGTTGTACCGCCAGATGTCATGGTCAAAGACCCAGTCGCCGGAGGTGCTCGCGGTTCCGAAGCCATCCCCATAGCTGCCGAGAGACTGATCGCGGCACTCGACGTACGGGTAATTGTGAACGATCGGGTACTCTTCGACGCAGCCTGTGAACTCAGTAATCGAGTTCGTCAGGGTAAAGCCGCCCGCGACCGAGATGTTGCTGCTGTACCAGGAGTTGTCGTCCATGTTGATCCCGGCGTCCGGCATGGCACGGATGTGGAGATGGTCCGCGACGACTGCGACGCCGGTCGCGCCGGTGAGACCGTCCCGCGCGAGGCCGTGAATGAAGAGGTCGGTAAGGTTGTCGGAGGCGGAGAGAGCGCTCGTGGTGACGCCGTTCGATCCAGGGCTGTTTGCCGGGTATTCACAGTGGTTGCCCGCGGAGTAGTTGCCGTTGGTGGTGCACTGTTCTTTGTCTGTGATCTCGAAGCAGGCAACATCGACAAATTGTGAGTCTTTGAGGTTGAAGGCGGTGCCTGCGAATCCGGTCATGTTCAGAAGTGTTTTCTGGCCGGTGTCGCTGTGGCAGCTGGCGTAGTTTTCACCGAGGATACGAGTGTGCTGCGCCGCGGTTCCGGAGGGGATGGAAGGCATGTAGCAGCTGCCCGAGTTGCCGGCGCAGTTGACGGGGAGGTTATCGGTCATGCTGTCGACGCCGGTCGTGTAGCCGCCTTGTTTCTGACGGACGATGACGGTGTCGCCGCCGCCGATCATCCACTGTGTCTGCATGCGCGACTGCTGATCGGCCCAGAGATCCCGGAGGTTGCTGACGGCGCAGGGCTGGTTGACGCCCGAGCCGGGGTAGGCGGCGTCGTGCCGTCCGTCACATTGCCCTGCGGGTGTATGCGCTGCGTCGACAAAGGGTGAGCCACCATCCGGGCGGACGAACCAGGTCTTTGAGCTGGTGCCCCCGTTGACGACCGTGAGGGTGATGACGTTGCCGGGCGCGGGCCAGGACGAGATGGTGCTGGCTCCAAAGCGGGCGTTGCCTGCGCGGCCGCAGGTGAGGGTCACGGAGCCGGGTGCGATGGCGGTGACCTGTCCGATGGAGCTGACGGTGGCGACGGAGGGCGCGGAGCTGGACCAGGTGCAGCTGTCCTGGAAGGGGAAGCCGGTGGAGCCTGCACCGCTGTTGTTGATGACAGTTCCGGTGCCGAGTGCGACTGTCGAGCCGACGGCGACGTTCATCGGCAGACTCGCGTTGAGGAAGTCGGTGTAGTTATGCAGATCGGGGGTCATGTACTGGTACCACGTGTCCCCGGCGTGCTGGGTGAAGATGCCGGCACGGCCGATGGTGCCGCCGGCATTGGCGATGGCGGAGGTGCCGATGAACTGGCCGGAGCCGGGGTCGGCGGTGGCGGTAAGGCGGCCGGCTGCACTCATGGAGAGGCGGGAGGGGCTGGAGGTGCTCCAGGTGACGCCGCCCGCGGCGCTGCAATCGTCGATGGATCCGTCTGTGTAGGTGCAGGTGGCGGAGAACTGAAGAGAACTGCCGCTCTGGATGGCGGCGCCCGCCGGAGAGACGGCCACGGTCGAAGCAGTCTTTGCAAAGGCTAGCGGCGCGGTAAAAAGAAGGAGTGTGGCAAGGAGATTCGTCATTACTGGGCTGCGCCTCCAGGCGAACTGCAGTCGTTAGCAGGTGATGGTAGGTGGAGCGGTTGAACAAACAACGCAGGTGTCTCTGTCTGTCCTGCACATGAGCCTGACAGAGAGAATCGGTCTGGTTTATCCCACTTCAGAGGGAGAGAGGGTGTGTCTCCTCAGAGGCGCAAAGATGCGAACGCAAGGCGTACAGCGTTACGACCTTCGTGTTACTTGAGGGGGTGTTGCAGGGCGAACTATTCTTCTGCCGCAAGGACAAAGCAGGGCTTTGTCTGAAGGAGTTAGTGCAAGGCAGAGAGACGTTCTCAATCGGAGAGATCGTAAAGAAATACTATTGCCGCGGAGCAGATACCTGAGTGTAAGCCGACACTGTTTGCGCTGCGATGGTCTTCCAGGAAGATTCACCGAACTGCAATTCCCTTATCTTAGCCGAGAAAATATTTCGTAGTTCAGGAGCGGAAAGCAGCTGCAAAAGGGCGTTACCTAGAACATTTTTCTCGGGAGCTACAAGGGATGCACTTACTCCATCTCTTAGAATTTCTCGAAAAACTGGTAAGTCGGTTGCAAGAATTGTTTTGCCGAATGCCAAGCCGGTCGCGAGAGCGCCGCTCGTGGTAATAGCTCGGTACGGGTAGACGACGATCTCGGCTGCCTGGTAAAGGGCGACGAGCTGTTCGGTTGTTATGAAATGTTGATGAAGAAGTACGCGCTTGAGGTGAAGCGCCGACGTCTGTGCTTTGAGTGCTGCAAGCAGAGCGGGATCGCCTGTTCCTGCGACGACGAGCCACGCTGCGTCATTTGCCTGTTCTACCTGCTGCCAGGCGTCGAGAAGCAGATCGACGCCTTTGTAGGGGAAGACGAGACCCTGCCAGAGTACAAGAGGCGCTCCGGAAGGTACGCCAAAGCTCTCAAGGACTGGACCAGGGTGATGAACGGGCAGGTCGTAGAAAAAGGGGCCGTGCGGGATGACGTGGATGTGCGCGGGATCGACTTCGAACTCAGAGATCAGCCTGCCCTGAATCGAGGCGGAGTGGCAGATGATGCTGTCGACGAAGTGGTACAGGCTGCGAAAGAGAACGTGATACCGGACCGCGGTATCGTGCGGCAGCAGGTCGTGCACGGTGAGGACGATCTTTGAGCCGCGACGTCTCGCGAGCTTCAAGAGCCAGAGATCGAAGGGAACGGGCCAGCGGAGCATCGGCATGAACTGCACGTGAAGGATGTCGGGGGCGGAACGGGCAAAACGGAGGGCGAGCGCGGCGAGATTGAGGAGAGATTCTGCAAATTTCAGGACGCGGCGGGGCAGTCTGGGCAGGCGGAGGCGGCCGACGAGATCCATGGCTCCGGGATCATTGTGGATGCCGCGCGAGGAGAAGCAGGCGGGATCGAGATAGTAGGTGATGGAGCCGACGGTGAGGTCGACGCCGGCTGCCAGCAGCGCGCGTGAGAGATAGGCGGTGTAGTAGGGGACAACGGCGAGCAGATCCAGCATGAAGACGCGGGGCGGGAGCGCGGCCGTTGGTGTTCTCGGCTGTGGGAAGGAAGACGATGGCATGGTCAGGCTCGCCGTGCGCGGCCAGGCGCAGCGAGGACACGCGTGTAGACCTCTGTGTAGTGCCGGGTCATACGAGCGGCGGAGAAGCTGGACTCGACGAGATCGCGTGCGCTTGTGCCGAGCTGCTGGCGGAGGGCGGGATCGGCGAGCAGGGTCCTGATGGCTGACGTGAGGGCGTCGACATCGCTGGGCGGAACAAGCAGACCTGTCTCGTGCGCGCTAATAAGGGAGGGGACCTCGCCGACGGAGGTGGCGACGATGGGCAGGCTGCTGGCCATGGCCTCCAGGAGCGACATGGGAAGGCCCTCCTGGCGCGAGGAGGAGACGAGGAGGTCGAGCGAGGCGTAGACGCCGGGCATGCTGTCTTTGCGGCCAAGAAAGGCGACTTGATCCTGAATGCCGAGTGTCTGCGCGAGCTGCTCGAGGCTGGAGCGATCCGGTCCGTCCCCGATGAGCTGGAAACGTATCGATGGAAGCTCCTTGAGAACGCGGGCGGCCGCCTGCAGGAAGAGATCCGGACCTTTCTCAGGGGAGAGACGGCCGACGAAGCCGACGATCAGGGGAGAGGCAGTCTGCTGTGACCGGCCGGCCGGCGTGTGCGCGAGAAAGGGCCGGGTGTCGACACCGTTTGCGATCCGCGTGAGCCGGTTCGCGGCAAAGCCGGCGGAAAGAAGCCGCCCGTACACATCCTGCGAGACGGCGACCACGGCAGCAAAAGAGCGGAGGATGCGCCGGTCGATCCATCCATACGCGCGAAGCGGTGCGGTGGTCTCTATCCAGTTGTGGCAGGTGGAGAGAATGGGGATGGACGCGTTCCGAAGAGCGGCCCAGGCGTAAAGATCGGCTTTATAGCCATGAGCGTGGACGACGTCCGCGCCGATCAACTGCGCGAGATCGCGGATGCGGCCGGGGAGTGAGAGATCCAGCTGGCCGTGGCAGGTGACGATGTGCGTGGGAATGGAACGGCGGACGGCCGCTGCCTGCAGATCGAGATTGGGATGAGGCAGGTTTTCAAAGACAGCGATCTCACTCTCATCGCCTTGAGCAATGAGGCCCTGCGAGAGATTAAGGATGACGGCCTCTGCGCCATACATGCCGCCGCTGCTGATGAGGTGGAGGATTTTCATGGCAGCAGACCGTTGTGGCTGCTTGCTCCTTCGGGTTCGCCGGCAGGGGCTGCCTCGCGTTCCTCACGATTGACGAGCGACCAGAGGCGGCGATAGGCGGTGTCGCCGAGGAGTCGTTTCGCGGCAGTTTTGAGGCGATCGATGCGCTCGAGACGGAGGAGGGTACCGGTGGCGGGGTCAAGGAGACGCGTGAGGAAGGGAACGTCAGCATCAGCCTGGAGATTGAGGCGGCCGACGCAGCGGCCCAGCGGCTCGGGTTCGGGGCAGGGAACGGAGGTGAAGACCTGCGTGTAGCCGGCGGCCCAGCAGGCGTCGAGGACGGCTCGATTGAAGCGGCCGCCGGGGAGCGACAGCGTGGTGATGCTGGCGCTGAGAGTGTCTTCAAGGAGGAGACGGGCGACGCGCAGCTCGCGGTCAAGCTGTGCGGGGGAGCAGTGCGTGAGGAGCGTGTGGGTGAGGCCGTGCGCGCCGATGCTCTGGCCGGCGGCGTGCAACTCGCGCAGATGGTGGGCCTGCAGGAAGCCCGGCCTGGTGCCGGTCCAGCCCGCCGTGATGAAGAAGTGCGCGGAGAGCTGGTTGGCCTGGAGGATAGGCAGGGCTTCGGTCAGGTTGGAGAGATGGCCGTCATCGAAGGTGATCCGGGGGATGAGGGTGTTGGCAGCGCGAGGCAAGCGGAAGAAGGCGGCGTGCTCGGCGAAGGTGGAGGTGCTGGTGACGTAGGAGTAGGCTGACGGGGCGGATCGCAGCTCGTGGTAGAGGAGGAAGAGGCTGCGGGGCTGGGAGCTGGGTGCCGGTCTCTTCACGTCGTGCACGGGAGTGTTCCACCAAAAGGGTATCGTTGACCAACAGCGACTCCCTCATAGTAGAGGACGGCGGCAGATGCGGAATGCCACAAAAGGGGATGTGAGCGGGCGATGCTGACAGGGCACGAGGTGGCCGGGGCGACAGGACGCGTGAGCGTGGTGATTCCTGCGTACAACGTGGCAGGATTTTTGCCGGAGACGCTGCGAACCGTGTTTGCGCAGACGGTGCAGCCGTACGAGGTGATCGTCGTCAACGATGGATCGCCGGATACGCCGGCGCTCGAGGCGGTGCTGGCGCCGTTCCGGGACCGGATTGTGTACCTGGCGCAGGAGAACCGGGGGCTTTCGGGTGCGCGGAATACAGGGATTGCGGCGGCGACGGGCGACCTGATTGCACTGCTCGATGGCGATGACCTGTGGGAGCCGGAGTACCTGCGGATGCAGATGGAGTTTCTACGGGCGCATGCGGAGTACGACGCGGTGTACTGCAATGCCGTGTTCTTTGGGGAGTCGATCTATGCGGGCCAGGACTACATGACGGTCTGTCCTTCGACGGGCGAGGCGAATTCGGCGGCTTTGATTGCGCGGCGATGTCATGTGTTTGTGTCGATTCTCGCGCGGGCGGCGGTGCTGAAGGCTGTGGGTTTTGACGAGGCATTGCGATCGAGTGAGGACTTTGATTGCTGGCTGCGCATGACGTCGGCGGGGCACAGGATCGGGTATCACCGCGAGGTTCTGGTGCGATATCGCAAGCACCGGGCGAGCCTGTCGTCGGATCCGACGTGGATGGCACAGGCGAACCTGACGGTGCTGAACAAGGCGCTGGGGCTGTGGCCGGAGGGCTCGACGGAGACCGGTCTGCTGCGCGAGGCGATTGCGCGCAAGACTGCGGAGCTTGAGACGATTCGCGGTAAGCTGGCGTTGAAGGCGCACGATGCGCCTGCGGCTGTGGCACATCTACGGCGGGCGAATGAGTTCTATAAGAGCGCGAAGCTGCGAGGCGTGGTGGCGCTGGTTCGGTACGTGCCGGCGCTGGTGCTCCGGGCGTTTACGTGGCGGGAACGCGTGGTGCGCTCGTACCGGGGGACCAGCTAGGGCCAAAGCTTTGCGCGCGGGCGTGGGCGATCTCGCGCGTGAAGGAGCCGCTCGTTCCGGCTATGCTCCGACTCTTGACGGATGGCGCACCATTGCTGTCTTCGCCGTGATTTCATTTCACGCGCCGATGATCTCCATCGGCCGGCTCAGTCTGATGCGCTGCAGCAGTATGGCGATCGCGGGGTGCAGCTTTTCTTTGCGATCAGCGGCGTTCTGATCTGTTCGCGGCTGCTTGAGGAGCAGCGGATGCATGGGTCGATTTCGCTGCGGGGCTTTTATCTGCGGCGGCTCTTTCGCATTCAGCCGGCGGCTGTAGTGATGTTGGGCGCCGTCGTGCTCCTGGGACTGGTTGGCGTTCTTCACATATCGGCTGCGCCGACGGTCGCTTCCTTGCTGTCATACCGGAACTTCTATGACGCTCTGAGCGGGGCGGCGACCGCGGATGACCGGTACACGGCGCATTTCTGGTCGCTGGCGATCGAGGAGCACTTCTATCTGCTTCTGCCGGCGATTCTGGTGCTGTTTCGGCGGCGCGCGGTGACAGTGCTGGCGGTGCTGTCTGGAGTCTTCGTGGTGTGGCCGCCGGTGGCTCACGTGCTGGGGCTCACGACAGATGAGTTCTCCTACAAGCGGACGGATCTGGCGCTCGAAGATCTGCTGGTTCCGGCTTTGCTGGCGGTGCTGCTGACGCGGCCGACGTTTCGCGCGGCGATGCTGCGGGTGTCGCAGCATGGCACATTGATCGGACTGGTGATGGTGGGTGTGCTGGTCTCGGAGGTGGTGCTGGGCGGTCATCTGACGCACCAGATCACGTGCGTCGGCTTTCCGCTGATGGTGGTGAGCACGATGCTGCATCCGGAGGAGTGGTTGGGGCGACTGCTCGAGACGCCTGTGTTTACGTTTCTCGGACGGATCTCGTACAGCCTGTACCTGTGGCAGCAGCTGTTCTTCATTCGCCGGCCGGAGACGTCGGTGCTGCGGCATGTGCAGGGATGGCCGGTGAATCTGGCGGGGGCAATCCTGTGCGCTGTTGGCAGCTACTACCTGGTGGAGAAGCCGCTGCTGCGGCTGGGGCATCGGGTGGCGCCGCCGGTGACGCCGGGGCGGGCGGATCTTGCGGGGACGCCGGTGAAGCAGGGGCGACAGCAGGTTCCTGCAGGGGGATAGGGCTCGGTTCAGGGTGGCTGCGACCAGCACAGTGTGAACAGCAGATCCCTAAGGGATGACAACAAAGGAAGGTCGGATGACAAGAGCGAGAGCGATCGCACCAAGGGCAGGGCCTCTTGCGACAAGAGAGGAGCGGATGACGATGGGCTTTAACCTGTCTCAGCGAGGTGCTTCGACGAGTTCCAAGAGCTGGCGCGACTTGGTGTAGATCCAGGCGATGCGGCGGCCACCGAAGGCCACGGCGGGGGCGGGCTGGGTGACGATGAGGCACTTCAAGCGCTTGGCGTGGGCGAGCGCGGCGTCGAGGTCGGCGGTCTCAAAGCAGAGGTGGTAGGCGGCGCCGCCGCCCTTGGCAAGGGTGGCGCGGATGGGCGAGTCGTCGGTGAGAGGAGCGATGAGCTCGATCTCGGCGACGTCGGTTGCGTGCGTGGTGAGGAAGTTGACCGAGACGCGCTGGATCGGGTCGTCGAAGGGGCCGGAGGTCACGCGGTAGCCGAAGAGCGCCGTCATGAGCTCCGTGGTCGGGCCGAGCTCGGGGACGGCGACGCCGACGTGAAGGAGACGAAAGCCGAGCGCCTGCAGGTCTGGATCGGGGGTGGGCTGGAACTCGCCTGCGAGGACTTCCTCTGCGGCGGTCTGCGGGGAAAACGGAGTCACAGGGCGACGCCTTTTTCAGCGAGCGCGGCCTGCAGTTTGGCGACGGAGGTGAGGTCCGGGATGCGCTGCGGGTCAAACTGAACGCCGTACTCGCCTTCGAGCGCGAGGATGACCTGGAGGTGCGTGAAAGAGTCCCAGGACTCGAGGGTCTGGGTGGAGAGCTCGGGCGTGACCTCGGCTGAGGGGATATCGAGGGTATCAGCGAGAAGCGAGCGAAGGGATTCCGGAACTGGCTGCGAGGTCATCGGTGGTACTTCCTTCCAGGGTTATCCAGGGGGGTGTGGCGGGGAGGTGAGTGTTGAGGTCGAGTTTGAAAAAGAGCGACTCAGAGGGTTCGGTTGGGTCATGCGGAAAGCTGGTGAAACCATGATCAGGATAGAAGCTGGCGGCGGGCGCGTTTTTTTTGCTGGGGAGGAACTCGCCGATGAGCCGTGTGGCGCCGAGATGGGCGGCGTGTTGGGCGAGATGCGCGAGCAGCGCGGTTTCAATGCCGCGGCCGATCACGCGGCAGGAGAGCAGAAGGGAGTCGATGGTGCAGGTGGCGCCCTCCGTGCGGGCGAGAGCGAGGCCGACCACGCCGGCGTCGCCGAAACGATCGCGCACGCGCACGACGACGGCCTGGGCGGCGGGATCGGCGGAAAAGGCCTCGACGTCGGCGGCGGAGTAGCGGCGAGTGGTGAGATTGAACTGGTTGGTCTTGCCGAGGAGCTGCACGGAGCGGGCGAGTGGGCCGTCGAGGGCGCTTGCGAAGGTGCAGACGATGCCGAGGGAGGCGAGGAACTCGTCGCGATCGCCGGCGGTGGCTTCAAGGGTGGCCCGTTGCGCCTGAGCCTTGTACTCCGTGAGGCGATGCTGATCGTCGGCGGTGACGCGCAGGACGTCGAAGAAGGGTTCGTCGGCAAGCAGGTCCAGGAGACGCCAAGGCTCGGCGACCGGAACCTCAAGGACGGCGACCTCGGGCAGTCGCTGGCGGATGGCTTCGGCTTCGACCGGATTGTCGTCAATGAAGACAAAGGAGTCCAAGCCGAGGGAGAGCTCCTGCGCAAGCTCGCGTATGGACTGCGACTTCTCGTTCCAATTGATCTTGAGCGCGGCGAAGTCGTCGAGGGTGAGGGCGAGATCGGCGGCGCGGGCGGTGAAGGCCTCACGGACGTCCGCCTCGTTGTTCTTCGAGACCGCGGCGAGGAGGATGCCGCGCGAGGCGAGCTGCTTGAGGTGGCGCTGGTAGAGAAAAAAGGGCGTTCCGGGGAAGGTGGCTCCGGTGACGATGCCCTGCACGCCGTCTTCACCGAGCACGCCGCCCCACATGGTGTGGTCGAGATCGGTACAGAGGACCTTGCGGGCGGGCTTGTAGAGGGCGCGGATGGTGCGTGTGAGGGCGTTGGCGTAGGGGGCGAAGTTCAGGGCTGCGACGGGGAGGCGTGAGGAGAGAAAGAGGCGCTGGTCGGTCCAGCGGGCGCGGCCGTGGTGCGCGGCGAGCGCGTCGAGGTCGAAGAAGGCGCAGTCGGAGATGGAGGCGCAGATTTGGGCGAGCTGGGCGTTGAGGCTGGCGACGGCGCGCGGGAGGCTGTGCGGCAGGTTGGCGTCGCCGACCGGACCGAGAGAGGAGCTGTGGGGGACGACGAAGCCCTGCATGACGATGCGGGCCCGGCTGTTCGCGCGCGCACTCCGCAGGAGGTGAGCGAGGTGCTGGACCGAGCTGGCGACTTCAGCGTCGACGGCGGAGCCGACGCCATCGGCGCAGAGATCAGGAAGGCGGCCAGCGACGTCGTCAAGGTCGAGGAGGACGAGGAGCAAATCGGGGTTGGCGCTGGCGAGGCCGCCCTGTGGACTGAGCAGGTCGTCGACGTAGGAGCCGAAGCCGCCGAGGCTGGTCTCAAGCAGAAGGCCGGAGAGCAGGGCGGCGGTCTGGAGGTACGGCAGGATGGGCTCGATGGTGACTGAACGAACGAGGAAGGTGCGCAGCGACTGCATGCCTGGCTGCTGCTTCAGGCTGCCAGCCAGCGTGGTGGCGGCGCGGGCGCAGATCTGGACATCGGACGGCTTGCAGTCGGGCTCGAGCAAGGCACGCATGGCGGCGAGAGCGGCGGAGGCGTCGTTGGCGGCGGTTGCGGCCTGAAGGGATCGTTTCAGCTCCTGGCGCTGGGCATCGTCAAGCATGGGTGCTCTCCTCGGCCACGGCGGAAGCGGCGGCTGGTGAAGGCGGCGAGGGCCGCATGATGACGCGGCCGGGAACGCCCATCACGGTGGCGCCTTCGGGGATGTTGTTGATGACGAGGGTGTTGGCGGCGATCTTGGCTCCGGAGGCAACGCGGATCTTGCCGATGATGGCGGCACCGGTGCCGACGTAGACGTTATCGCCGAGCGTCGGGGCGCCCTTTCTGCCCATGGCGGAGGTGCCGATGGTGACGCGGTGGGCGATGTCGCAGTTGCGGCCGAGGGTGGCCTCGGGATTGATGTGGACACCGCCGATATGCGCGATAAAGAGGCCTTCGCCGATGGTGGCGCTGGGATCGATACACATCTCCATAAAGATCTCGCAGAACTTGTTTCCGAGCAGCGAAAGGACCTTCAAGGGGATGCGCAGGATGAGGGTTGGCGGAGAGACGTTGAGCCAGTTGCCGAGGCGGTACCAGCCGATGGCCCAGACGGCGGGGTTGAGCCAGATCTCGCGCGAGCTGTTTCCTTTTTGCCGGTAACGGTCGAGATCGGCTTTGAACTTACTCATGAGGTCTCTTCGGAGAGTTTGACGGAGATGCTGTTTGAAGCAGAAGGACGAAGCAGATCCCTTCGGAATGACAAACAAAAAGCTAGAACAGAGGAGCTAGAACAGAGAAGCGAAAGCAGAGAAGCTAGACAGAGACGGTTCGACTAGGCAAGCATAGGGCGGTTCCCGCTTCAAGGCCATACTCCAAACAGGGTAGAGGAAGTGCTCGAATGGAGGCCACTCTCAGCAGGGCGCGACTTGATCAAGGGTGATAGAGAAATGCGCCCAGGTCCGTCGGAGCGCCCTCCGGCCGGGGAGCGCCGGTGGCGTCGTTATGGAGATCGTGGATGGGGGCGCCGGAGCCGCGGGCAGGGCTCCCTGCCGCGAGATGAAGGTCGAGGTGATCGAGTGAGCTTTCGCCGGTCCACGCGGGGAGGGACTTGAGCTGAGGATCGATGCAGCGCTCCTGTGAACTCCCTGAGCCGCCGGAGGGGCAGGTGCGCATATGGAAGTAGATGTTGTGATCCCGTGCCTGGAAGGGGTTCTTACTCAGGCCTTCGGAGTAGAAGACGGCGGGCGGCTGCCCGTCGTGCGGGTTCTTGTAGCCCACGTGGATGTTGTTCTGAAAGGTGATGTTAGGGCGGGAGCAGGTGCCATTGCAGGAGATGTCGTAGCTGGTGGTGCCATAGCCGATGTAGGTGTTGTTCTGGAAGATGTAAGCGCCGTCATTGGTCACAACGAAGGCTATTCCGTCACCTGACGCCCGGCAGAAGAGGTCGAGGCTCCGGTTGTAGCCATCGGGAACGCCATCCATGGCGGCGGAGAGGCGGCTGCAGTTATGGATCGTGATGTTGTTGCGGAAGACGACCGAGTGCATCGCGCCCATCTTCCACTGCTGGCCCATGTTGCCGTAGGACTCGGAGTTGGTGACGGCGATCTCGCTGCCGCTGATGTGCAGCAGGTCGAAGCCATCCTGGGTGTTGTAGCGGAAGACGCAGTGATCGCAGGTGAAGTTGAGTGGTGTGTCCGGTGTTCCAATGCCGTCGCCGTAGCCACCGTGATCCTGGTCGAAGCAGCTGGCGGCGGGGTGCGCGTGCTGGATCGGGTACTCTTCGTTGCAGCCATTCCACTCGACGAGCAGATTCGAGGCGTGGACGGAGGCGCTGGGGCTGCTGCGTGTGCCCTTGCCGTCGTCGAAGTCCCAGCCTGCGCCTGCGTTGAAGGCGATACGCACGTGATCGATGAAGACGTTGCCGCCGATAGCCCCGATGATGCCGCGGGAGGCAAAGCCGTGAATGTCGAGGTTTCTGAGGGTGAGGTCGGCGGTCTCCTGGCTGGTGGCGATGCCGGTGCCGGAGTAATCCGAGACGGGGTAGGAGGTGTTGCACTGTTTCAGCCCCGGGCTGTTGGCGCCGACGCGCGAGCAGGTGCCATGCGCGGTAAGCTCGATGCACTCAACATCGACATGCTTTGACCCACCGAGATTGAGCACGAGGCCGAGGCCATAGCCGCCGAAGAGCTGGGTTTTGGCACCGCAGCTGGCGAACTGCTCGCCGAGGATGCGTGTGGGGTGATTCTCCTCACCGGAGGGAACGGGCGGCATGAAGCAGCCGAAAGGATCGCCGGGGCACATGCCAGGAAAATCGTAGGGGTTGGGGCCGGTGTAGCCCATGCGGTAGGGGCCGCCGCGGATGATGATGGTGTCGCCGCCGGCGATGATCCAGGCTCTGTTGTCGCGCTCGCCGTTCGTGAAGAGGTTCTGCGGATGTTTGAAGGCGCAGGGCTGGCTGGCGCCGTGGCCGTGGTAGGGAGCGTCAACCTTGCCGGTGCACTGCTTGCGATCGCCTCCGTCCAGCCGCACATACCAGGTGTGGTCTGCCTTCGCGGCGGCTGCCTGGGAGCCAGCGGTCGGCGATGCAGAGACGAGCGAGCAGAGAAGCAGGAGCGCAAGCGAGAGGGCGAAGACAGATCGCTTGCAGAGAGGGTCAAGTGAGGGCATGAAGGGCTCCGGAGATCTGTCAGGTGACCGGCTGATGCTACCACCAAGGAGGAACGCTGCCAGGCGCAGATGCCGCTATGATAGCCGAGTCAGGAAAGGTTCCTTATGTCCTTACCCTCCCCGCCTCCTGCTTTCACGGAACCTCGCGTTCTTATCGTGATCCTGAACTGGAACTCTTGGGAGGAGACCACCGCAGCAGCGCGATCAGCCGAGGGCATGAGCTATCCGCGCAAACATATCCTGATTGTCGATAACGGTTCGGTGGATGACTCGGTGGCTCGGCTGGAGCCACTGCGGAGCGAATCGATCGATCTCATTGCGCGGCCGACGAACGAGGGCTTCACAGGCGGATGCAATCTGGGCTTCGAGGTGGCGCTGCGCGATGGCTTTGAGTACGTGTGGCTGCTGAACAACGATGCGGTTACAGAGTGCAGCACGCTGACGTCGCTGGTGGGTGTTGCGGAGCAGGATGCGAAGATTGGTCTGGTTTCTCCTCGCATCGCGTCGTTGCAGGAGCCGACAAAGCAGCTGAACCTCGGCGGCTTGTACCATCCCGAGACATCCACGTTTGAGTCGACCAAAGATATGGCGAAGGCAAGGAGATGGGCGGAGACGCAGGCGAAGTGGGTGATGCTGATGGGGACGGCGCTGCTGGTGCGGGTAGAGTTGATTCGCACGATCGGCAAGTTCGATGACGGCATGTTCGCGTACTGGGAAGATACAGATTTTTCCCTGCGCTCAATCCGTGCAGGCTTTCAGAACCGCCTGGACTTTGACTCGGTGGTCTACCACAGGGAGAAGGACGCGGGAACCGAGGCGATGACCATGAAGCCACACTACTGGTACTACATGGCGCGCAACGAGATTCGCTTCTGGCGAAAGCATGCCCGGGCGCTGGCCCGGCTCAAGGCTTTCTGGTGGACGTATACGTTCAATCTAAGAAATCTTCGTTTAGTGCGCGGGAACACGATTTCGAGGCAGGCGATTCTTGCCGGGTTATGGGATGGATGGCTAGGCCGTACAGGGCCGTACTCTGCCGGGCAACGCATGCCGATGATGGCGGCGCGCCTGGCGGAGTGGCAAAGCGAACGAGCGGCGGGGTAGAGGGTTGCTGGACGTGGAAGAAGTCAGGGTGAAGCTGGATGTTGTCGTCCCTTCGTACAACAGAAGCGCGCTCCTCGAGAAGACCCTGACGAGTCTGGTGGAGGCTTCGGTTCCGGATGGGATGGAGGTCACGCTCTACGTCGTTGATAACAACAGCACGGACGGAACGCGCGAAGTGGTCGAGGCCTTTGCGTCGCAGAGTTCGCTTCCCGTGCGGTATTGGCTCGAGACGCGGCAGTCTTCGTCGTACGCGAGGAACACGGGAATCCAGGCGGGTTCCGGCGAGCTGATCGGTTTCATTGATGATGATGAACAGGTCTGTTCCGGGTGGTATCAGGCTGTGTTGAAGGAGTTCAGGGACGAGGCCGTCTTTTTTATCGGCGGTCCGTATTACGCGGAGGCTGGAGTGCGGCTGCCGGCGTGGTTGCCGCCGAGTTACAGAGCAGCGACGGGCATTCAGGACGCAAAGCCGCGTGCTGTTTTCGGAGCAGGGCACGCGGGGAATCTGAATAGCGGAAATGCAGTGCTCCGCCGGAGCGTGTTTGAGGCGATTGGGTTGTACTCGGAGAAGCTGGGCAGAAGCGGAAAGGGGCTGCTGTCCGAGGAGGATGCGGACCTGTACCGCAGGATCCAAGAAGCCGGATTCCGTGGAATTTTTGTACCGGAGCTGGTGATCTACCATCATGTTCCGGCGGAGCGGCTGACGAAGCGATACCATCGCCGCTGGTGCTTCTGGCGTGGCGTTTCGCTGGGCGTGGTTGACCGAGAGCGACGCGAGCAGACGGCGTACAGGTTGGGTGTCCCGCAATACCGGCTGGGCCGGGCGCTGAGGGCGCTTGCTGGTGTTCCTGGCGCTCTTCTACGGGGGCGGACCGCTGCTGCGTTCGATCAGGAGCTCTCGCTGTGGGATCTGGCGGGATTTCTCTATGGCAAGCATGCCGTGCGCATCGACCGGTATTACAAGTAGGTCGATCGTCAGACGGCGGACTCTGCGGGGGTTCGGCGCAGCGAGGAGAGAAGCCGGTCAAGAACCTGTCGCCGCTCGCTTGGAAAGATAAGCGCTATAGAGGCGGCGTAGATCGGCAGTGTGACGAGGATCTGCAGGAAGAAAGTGACAAGCGAGTGCGGATGCCAGATGCGGTCGGCATAGAAGCAGGCGACGCCGTAGGGGATGGCGCCGAGGACAGCTTTTCCCCAGCCCAGGGTCAGGTAGGTTGCAATTGGAACGTCGAGAGTGCGCTCGATGTAGCGCGGCCAGAACGAAAGAGTAATGAGCGTGATGGCGATGGAGGTTCCCCAGGCGACACCATAGGCGCCGAAGCGCCTGCAGAGAATGAGTGTGAGCGTGATGTTAAGGGCGGCCTCGACCATGGCGAACTTCGCGGGTCCAGAATGTTTGCCGATGGCCATCATGATGGAGCCGGCGGTGGCAACGGCGACGCTCATGAACTGGGCGATCAGCAGGATCTGCAGGACGGTGCCTGAGACCTGCATGTAGGTCGGCCCCATCCAGAGGCCGATAAAGGTGCGTCCGCGAAAGAGCAGAGCGAGCGTAATGGGAAGAGAGAGAACGAGGGTGGCCTGTGTGCCGCGGATAAGGAGGGCGCGAAGTTCTTTGAGCTTGCCTGAAGCCTCAAGGCTGCTGGCCAGCGGCGTGAAGGTGGTGGTGAGCGCGGAGACGATCTGGCCGGAGTACGTTACCAGGCTTCCGCCTATTGCATAGAACGCGGCGATTTTGACAGAGACGAAATGGCCCACCATCAGGTTGTCGGAGTTGATGATGACCTGGACGGCGATGATCCAGATGAAGGTGACGAAGCTGTAGCTCCAAATCTTGCGCAGGAGGTCCATTTGTGGTCTGCGAATGCGGACGCGACACGCCGGGACGAGATGAAGCGCGGAGACCAGGACGACAGCGCCGGAGAGGGTGATGACGGCGAGCTCCCAGCAGGCAAGGGTCATGAGACCGTGCCCGGTTCTGAGCAGAAGGATGACACCACCGGCGCGACCGACGGTTTGCAGCATCGCAATGGTGCTCAGGCGGTCGAAGCGGTGGACAGCTGCGAGAACGGCACCAAAGACACCGGTGATGAGCGTGACAGCCACGCCAAGGGCGCAGAGAAGCACCGTGACCTGAGAGCTCCGGTACAGCGTGACGGGAATCTTGAAGAGGTGAGGGAAGTTGAGGGCAAGGACGACGCTGAGAACGGCTACCGCAAGAGCGATCAGTATGCGAAACCAGAGCGCTGCGCCGACGACGTCCTGAACGTCCCTGGTTGCACCCTGTGCCTGCGCCTTTGAGACAAAACGGATGACAGCGCTCCGCATGCCGAGGTCGAGCAGATTGAGATAGGAGACGGTAGAGGCCGAGAGAATCCACACGCCGTAGGCCTCAGACCCAAGGCTCCGCACCACGAAGGGCGTGAGAAAAAAGGGAACAACGAGGCCGACGCCTGTTGCGGCCCAGTTCATCAAGACGTTGAACGCTAATTTCTGAGTGCCAGCCATACGCAGATGCGAAACATGATGATGCTAACAGGCGACTTTGCTCCTCCGAGAAACAGATGTCCTGGCCGGTAAAGGCGCAACGCTCTGCTTACGAGAGACTTACGTGCGCGCGAGAGGTCGGTTCGCGGTCGGCGGGGTGAAAGTACGAGGATCTGTCACTTTTGTGGCAGCCTGGCCGGAGTAAGTCGCCAGAGGTGAGGCTTACTATAGACCAGAAACGGTAGCGGGGAAGCCAGACAGGCGTTACGGTGAGACGATCTGGTCCCGTCGAGCGCAGGACGTCAGGTTCGCGGAACGTGTTGGGGAGTATGAAAGAAATCTTCTGGCTTTCGTTCGCCTCGATCGTCTACGCCTATGCGGGATATCCAGTCCTGCTGCTGGGACTTGCTCGATGGAAGCGCCTGCCGGTTGGGAAGCAAGATCTTCTTCCGACTGTCTCCGTGGTGATGGCTGTGCGAAATGAAGGGCACCGGCTGCAACGCAAGCTCGAGAATCTTCAAGAGCTGGAGTATCCCCGGCACTTGCTGCAGATCGTGATCGCGTCTGACGGCTCAACCGATGCCACCGAGACTCTCCTGCTTGAGCAGCGTGACCGGGTCGATGCGGTCGTGCTGGCGACGAGCGTTGGCAAGGCGGCTGCCCTGAATGCGGCCGTGCAGAAGGCCACCGGAGAGATCCTGGTTTTTCTGGATGCGCGACAGATGGTGGATGCCCCAGCACTACGGGCGCTCACCGCAAACTTCGCGGACGGCAGCGTGGGTGCGGTCAGCGGGGAGTTGCTGCTGCAAGATGAGACGGGCGCGCCTGCCGCGGATGCGGTCGGGCTGTACTGGAAGATTGAGAAGATGGTTCGGCGCCTGGAGTCGGCAACCGGCTCCGTTGTCGGTGTGACTGGAGCGATCTACGCCATACGGCGAGAGCTCTTCGTCGACCTGCCGGCCGGGCTCATCCTTGATGATGTTCTGGTACCGATGCGCATTGCAAAGGCAGGCCGAAGAATCATCTTTGAGCCGGGAGCGATCGCTCGCGACCGGATCTTTTCGGAGCGAGGACGGGAGTTTGGGCGAAAGGTGCGAACACTGACGGGCAACTACCAGTTGATGCAGCTCGCACCGTGGATTCTTTCCCTGTCAAATCCCCTGTTGTTTCGGTTTGTGAGTCACAAACTTATGCGTTTGCTTGTGCCGGTGCTGCTGCTGGTTTGCCTTTGTTCCTCCGTGCTGGCGGGAGGTCTTTTCTACAAGACGATTTTCATCGGGCAGATCGGGCTGTACGGTTTGGCAGGGCTTGGGAGCGCTGTTCCCTCAAGTAAACGATTCAAGCCGGTAGCTATTGTCAGCACCTTCGTCATGTTGAACGCAGCCGCGGCAATGGCTCTTTATAATTTTTTGAGGGGCAAGGACAAGGTCTGGGCGTAGTGCACCGGCGGGCTCGTCAGGCAAGTGAGTTCAAGAGGGAGTAGTTCGTGGGAACAGGTATTGGTCATTACATTCCGCTCGCGGCATACCTGGTGTGCTGTCTGGCCTGCCTGATGGCGCTGTGGCGCCCGCTCTGGGGTTTGTATTCCATGATTCCTCTGCTTCCATATCGAACGCTGCGCGACCACTTTCTCGACTATCCGCTTGGCGGAAACCTGATGACGATTCTGGTGGTGTGCATTCTGGTGGGAGCGCTTCTGCAGGGAAAACGGCTTCCCAGATCGGGCATGTTTGTTACGTGGCTTCTCTTTGCCGTTTACCTCTATCTTTCGATGTGGCTTGGTGTAGCTCTTTCGAATGCTCCCATGCCGCTCTGGATCAACGATCTGAACTTTGCCCTGTGGAAGGACTACATGCTGATGCCGCTCATCTTTGTGGCGGCGGGCATGGTCGTTGAGGACAGGCGTGCTATCCGGTATGTGGTGATGGTGTCGGCCCTCTCTATCCTTTTTATCGATCGCGCGTCGCTGATCAACAGTCTTTCTCATTCCTGGGGGCATTTTGATGAGAACAAGCGCGACGGCGGTCCGCTGGGCTTTGCCGGAAGCAATGGATTGGCCGCCTTTCTCGCGCAGTTTGCCCTCTTCCTGTGGGCCTTTGTTCAGTTCGTAAAACGGCGCAAGGCGAAGCTGATCCTGTACGGTCTGGTAGCCGCGACCCTGATGGCAACCATGTACTCCTTCTCCCGTGCCGCGTACATCGCCGTGATCGTTGGAGTGATCGTCCTGGGCATCCTGAAAGATCGCAAGTTGATTCCCATCGCGATTCTCTTCCTCTGCGTTTGGCAGACTGTTGTGCCCACGGCTGTCAGTGAAAGGGTCAACATGACTCAAAACGCGAATGGGCAATTAGAGGCCTCAGCGCAGGAGCGGGTTGACCTGTGGACGGCGGCGAAGGAGACGATCGAGAGCAATCCGATCTTCGGTGTGGGGTATGGGACATTTCAGCTGACGGCCCATGTGGCCAATCTGCGCGACACGCATAACTGGTACGTCAAGGTGATGCTGGAGACAGGGGCGATCGGCATGGTGATCGCCCTGGCGCTGATTGGACAGATGATGATGCTTGCCTTCTTCCTCTTTCGCCGGGGATGCGATCCTCTCTACAAAGGCCTCGGGCTGGGTCTGTTTCTGCTGATGACCTGTTCGCTGATTCTGAACTGTTTCGGGGATCGATGGACGTACCTTGAGATACAGGGCATGACCTGGGTGTTGTTTGGCGCCGCAGCACGGGCCAAGCAGCTGGTCCAAACCGAAGCAGTGCCGATGGAGCAGGCTTCGCTTGAGGAGACCTCCGCGATGCCCGCGTATCTGGCGTATCGATGAGTCGACTTCGGCTCCTCCGCCATGGAGGAACGAACGAGGAAGCCGATGCTGGCCGCCGGAGACATGTTCTGCTTGTGGTGGACCAGCTCCAGTCGGCTCTTGGAGGCGGAGAGCGCATCGTTCTGACGATGGCGGCGCGGCTGCCGGCGTACGGGTACAAGGTGTCCATTCTGACGTTTGCCGCGGATGAGCGGAGCGCGGCTCTGATCGATCCACCATGTCCGGTGTACCTGCTGCCGCTCCAGCGCACCTATGATGTCCATGCCCTTGCGGGAGCTTTAGCCCTGCGTCAGTTCCTGAAGGAACAGCAAGTCGATCTGGTACATACATGCTTCGAGAGCTCGGATCTCTGGGCCGGTGGAATGACCAAGCTGCTCTCCAGGGCCAAGCTGGTCTGGAACCGACGCGACATGGGAATCCTGCGTGGGCGCAAACACGCCATCGCCTACAAGAGAATGGCGGGTCTGCCGGACGCGGTGTTCGCGGTCTCAGAAGAGGTGCGCCGGTACACGATTGAGGTGGACGGGATCGATCCGGCCCGCGTGACGACTATCCATAATGGGCTGGATCTTGCGCGATGGCCGGAGCGTTCTGTATCTCAGGCGTCTGGAGCTCCGATCCTTGCGTCGCTCGGCAATATCCGGCGTGTCAAGGGTCACGACGTGTTGGTACGGGCGTTTGCAGTCGTGCATCGCGAGATGCCTGAGGCCAAGCTGCGCGTGGGTGGAGCCGTGCTTGAGCCGGACTTCATGGACGAGCTGACGGCATTGATCGCAGAGCTTGGGCTGGCGCAGAGCGTCTCGTTTGCAGGGGGTGTTCAGGATCAGCAGGCATTTCTTCAGAGTGCGTCGATGTTTGTTTTGCCGTCACGCAGCGAGGGATTTTCAAACGCGATTGTGGAGGCGATGGCGGCTTCTCTGCCGGTTGTTGCGACCAACGTGGGCGGCAATGCGGAGGCTGTTGTCGACGGAGTTACAGGCCTAATTGTGGCTTCAGAAGAGAGTGCAGCGATGGCGGCGGCCATGCTCCGCATGCTGCGAAATCCAGCGGAGGCGGCAGCAATGGGGTTGGCTGGCCGCGAGCGGGTCGTGGCGCAGTTCACGACGGAGGCCATGATGCGCCGCGTCATTGACGCCTTTGATCGTGTGCTAACGTCAGTGTAGGTGTTTCCTTGCAGAAACGCGGGAGCCACTTGGCTCCCGCGTTTGCATGCGGCGATCGCCGACGGTTAGCAGCGATGAATTTTTGGAGACTTGATCCCTTTGGTGGCGTTGCGTGTGTCGATGACGAGCCTGGAGCGGTTCACGATGTCCTGGTAGTCGTAGTCGGTGTGATCGGTCACGATCAGCACGCAGTCATACTGCTCGATGTCGGTCAGCGAAGTGGAGGACATGTTGAGGTTGTAGTGGCGGCCGCGACCGACGGTCGGATGATATGGATCGTTGTAGAGAACTTCGGCTCCTTGCTCGCGGAGCAGTTCAATGATGGTGAGCGAGGGCGATTCACGAAGATCATCGATGTCGCGCTTGTATGACATACCAAGCATAAGAATGCGGGATCCATTCACGGCTTTCTTGTGCTGATTGAGCGCCTTGCCGACCTGGGCGGTCACGAACTCCGGCATGGCTTCGTTGACCTCGCCAGCGAGCTCGATGAAGCGCGTATTGAAGTCGTACTCCTTTGCCTTCCAGCTGAGATAGAACGGATCGATCGGAATGCAATGGCCGCCAAGACCCGGGCCGGGATAGAAGGCGTGAAACCCGAAGGGCTTGGTGGACGCAGCATCGATCACCTCCCAGATATCAACGCCCATTCGCATCGAAAGCACCTTCAGTTCATTGACGAGTGCGATGTTCACGCAGCGGTAGATGTTCTCAAGCAGCTTGGTCATCTCCGCTACGCGCGTGGTGGAGACACGGATGGCGCGGGTGAAGATGCCCTCATACAGAGTGGCGGCGAGCTCGGTGGCGATCGGCTCATGGCCGCCGACCACCTTGGGAATGTCATGCCGCGCGACATCGGTGTTACCGGGATCTTCGCGCTCGGGTGAAAAGGCGACATAGAAGACGCCGCTTTCGTTCTGCTCGCCGGCAGCCTGCGTCTTGAGTCCCAGCTTGTTTTCGGCCTCGAGAATCGGGATCAGGATGTCTTCTGTCGTCCCGGGATATGTGGTGCTCTCGAGGACCACCAACTGTCCGGGCTGGATCCAGGGCGCGATAGAGTGGGCGGTGTTCTCGATGTAGCTGAGGTCGGGCTCGCGATGGCCGGTGAGCGGAGTGGGGACGCAGAGAATGATGGCGTCCTGATCGACCAGGTGCGAGAAGTCGGCAGTGGCGTTGAACCCGTGTTCCCGCGCGCTCTGGATCTCCTCGGCAGGGATACGGAAGATGTAGGATCGCCCGGCTTCGAGGTCGGTCACCTTGCGCTGATCGATGTCGAACCCGGTCACCTTAAATCCTGCCTCCGCCAGCAGCAGAGACAGCGGCAGACCGACATAGCCAAGGCCGATGATGCCGATTCTGGCGGTGCGAGCCTGAAGGCGCTCAAGGCGCTCGGTGGCAAGACGGGGGAGGGTTTCAGGGCTGGTCATCAACATGTTCGCTATTATTGCACTGGATCTGCGTGGGTAGAGGAGAGTCCTCCTGCCACGAAGGTCGCAGGGCTACTGCCCCCGATGCGCGGGGCTCCGTTCACCGAGAGGTGTAGGCAGCCGCGTACATCAATCGCTCTTTGCTCTCCGTCGATAAAAGGAATCAGGAGTCGGAGAGCGACGAGCAAATTGAACGACTACCATCAGGAGAGAACGGAAGTTGCATTGAACAGGCCGGAGACGACTGCGATAACAGAACTGCAGCTTTGCGCACCCTGCGACATATCCTGTCAGCGGCGCGCCGGTAGGTGATACAAGAACGGCCGGAAGGTCCGGTTGGAGGAATCGTGGCACGATATCTGATCACAGGAATTGCAGGATTCATTGGGTCTTCGATCGCACACGCGCTGGTGGAGCAGGGCCATGAGGTCCACGGCGTCGACAATCTTTCGACTGGACGGATGGAGAACCTGGCCGACATACGCGACTCGCTTACGTTTCAGCTCGCCGACATCCAGGACCTGAACGCGATGCACGCTGCCTGTGAAGGGGTGGATTTCGTCATGCATCAAGCAGCGCTTGCGTCGGTCCCTCGCTCCGTAAAAGATCCGTTGAGCTCGCACGAATCAAACATTAACGGCACGCTTAATGTTCTTCTGGCGGCGCGAGATGCGAACGTGAAGCGCATCGTCTACGCGGCATCATCGTCGGCCTACGGGGATCAGCCGACCCAGCCGAAGCATGAGGAGATGAGCCCGGCTCCGCTGTCTCCCTATGCCGTGCAGAAGCTGACCTGCGAGTATTACATCCAGGCGTTTTGTAAGGTCTACGGCATGGAAGGTGTGTGTCTGCGGTACTTCAACATCTTCGGCCCCCGCCAGGCGGCGGACTCGCCCTACTCGGGCGTTATCGCACAGTTCGTGTACAAAATGATGGCAGGCGAGACGCCCACGATTCACGGAGATGGAACCGTAAGCCGGGACTTCACTTTCATCGAGAATGCTGTCAATGCAAACCTTCTCGCCTGCCAGGCCCCCAGCAGTGTGGCGAATGGTCGAGTCTTCAATGTAGGTACAGGACATAGCCACACTCTGAACGACCTGTACGCGAACCTGGCAGATATCCTCCACTTCTCCCCTAAACCGAACTATGGCGCGCCGCGTATGGGCGATGTACAGCATTCCCTGGCAAGCATTGATCGAGCTCGCGAGGAGCTGGGCTATGCTCCGCAGGCAGACTTCCGGGCGGGCCTGGCGAAGACAGCCGCGTGGTATCTGGCGGAGAAAGAACGAACGGAAGCGTCAGTCATCAGTCGCTGACATCGTCTCAGAGAGCTGGAAAGGCCCCGTCGACTTCCATGTCGTCAGGGCCTTGCTTTGTTGCGCTGGTTTAGAGCAAGGTGGGCGCTACTGTGCGCCGCGACGGCGAAGGATCGTCTTTACGGTCTCAAACATGATGAGCAGATCAAGTCCGAGAGACATGTGCTTGATGTAGTAGAGGTCGTACTCGAGCTTTTCGCGAGCCTCCGCCAGGGTGGCGCCATAGCCGTAGCGTACCTGTGCCCAGCCCGTGAGTCCCGGGCGAATCATGTGCCGCAGGTCGAAGTAGGGGATCTGCTCTGAGAGCCACGGTACGAACTCCGGCCGTTCGGGCCGTGGACCGACGAATCCCATATCACCGCGAAGGACGTTCCAAAGCTGCGGAACCTCATCGATGCGTGTTTTACGCATGAAGCCGCCAATGCGGGTGACACGTGGATCGTTCTTGCTCGCCCATTTCGCACCCGCAGCTTCAGCGTTGGTCTGCATGGTACGGAACTTAACAACCTCGAAGTTACGGCCGCCCAATCCGACGCGGGTCTGCTTGAAGAAGATCGGGCCGGGCGAGGAGAGCCGCACCGCCAGCATGACGAACGGCAGAAAAGGGGCAAAGAGGAGAAGCCCTACGGCGGCTGCGAGGGTAGAGACCAGCCGGCGCATAATCTGCTGCGAGGGCTTCACACGAAAGCCTTCGCTGTAGATGAAGTTGGATGGACGGAGGCCGTCGAGAGGCATCTTGCCGGAGAGTCGCTCAAGCAGATCGCAGGCGTCCTCAATCACAACTCCATCGAATCGCAGCTTGAGCAGTTCACGAACGGGAAGAGCGCCCCTGCGATCCTGCATGGCGACGATCACACGATTGATCTTGAGGCCAGAGACTTGCGAATCGTCGATCGCGGCTGCAAAGTGCTCTCGCGTTCTCGGGCCCTCCGGCGTATTCGCCTCCCAACCGACAATGTGCATGCCTATGTCTCTGCGCGTGGAGAGGATGTCCACGATCGATCGCGCGCGTTCGCCGCCGCCGAGAACATACACGTTTTCACGGAAGATCGGCTTGGCAATGATCCATTCATAGATCATTCTCCAGGCGACCAGCGCGGCGGTCAGGAAAGCCAAACCGAGCAGGATGACAGAGTGGGCGATGTCCGCTTCGGGAAAGATCCAGGTGACTGCCGAGAGCAGAAAGGAAAGGAAGCCGAGCACCAGGAGGAGGCGGAAGTAGATCTCCCAACGCTCCGAGATGCGGGAAGGCTCATACAGATCGAAGTAGTACGAGAAGAGGAGCGTGAGTACGGTCAGAGTGAGTATTTTCAGAGCGCCGTACTCATAGTTCAGAGCGATATAGGTGTCAGGGCCCAGGACGAAGGCTGTCGCCAGCAGAAACGACCCGCTGACGATAAGCGCCTCAGTGACCAGAAGAACGATGGTCCGTGTGGGGTAATAGACGTTGAACAGCCTAATCATGATGAGGCTCTATTCGATCTCTTTTGTGCCGGAGGGTGCGGAGTAGCCGTAGTATTCGGTCCGGTGCGTTGGGGCAGGAGCGCCGTTGAGAACAAAGCCGAGCAGGTGTGCGTTCTTCAGCTCAGCCTGGGTTCGCTGGGCGTTCTCGTACTCTGTCACTCCGCTGCGTGCGACAAGCAGTACTCCGTCACAGAAGCGGGAGAGATTGACGGCATCCGAGACCGGCAGCACGGGAGACGAGTCTACGATGATCCAATCGAAGAGTGGGCTCAGCGTGTGAATGAGCTCTTCGAATCGATTGTTGTTGGAGAGATCGGCGGCTTTATCTCCGCCGTTTCCGCCCGAGATTACGGCAAGCGGCGGCAAGCTGACACCGGTTCCATTCGTGACACCCCTGGATAGCGCAGGGTCACAGCGTTGAATGACCTGGGAGAGCGGGGAGCGACTTGCAAGGTAGTCCGCCAGGCCGGGATCCGGATCACACCCGAGCACCTGGTGCACGGTGTACCTGCGCATATCTCCGTCTATGAGAAGAACACGCGCGTTTTTATTCCGAGCCAAGGAGACTGCCAGGTTGGTCGAGACAAAACTCTTCCCCTCCTGAGGAAGGCCGCTCGTGATGAGAATGGTCTTGAGCGGACGTTTGTCGCGAAGCTCGTAGATGCGCGAGCGGAGGCTTCGGAACTGCTCGACCGCCGGTCCACGATCGAGCAGAGCCGGCATTCGATCGAAAGCCGGAGACCAGGCGCGCTGAGAGAGTGTTTCCAGATCGAGACCGACGACTCGCGTCGGAAGCTCCCCCGGCGTCTGCGACAGGGACGAAAGAGGGGAGTAAACGTGCTCAAGCGGGGGAGCCTGATCCAAGGCGTCCACCTGCAACTCGGGATCCTCTACGGCGACTGCGGAGTTATAGCCCAGGGTCTCTGTGAAGGCCGAGCTCTCAGAACCGCGACGCTCCAGGTCAAGATCGAGGCCATGATCCTCGCGAGTACGCGGGGTGTCCTCGGAGCGGTCACCGTTCCGTTCTGCTTCTGCTTTCTGAAGTGCTTCATAAATTCGGCTCATCGGTCTCGCCTCCCAGTGCTCTCAGAGCCGAGCGCCGTCGTAAAGTTAGGGCTCTCTGCCGGAGCGGATCTCGCGCTCAAAGGGTTCGCGCCCATGGCGGCGGAGGAGATCAGAAAGGGTTGGATCTCCAGTTCGAGTTCGATCGCGACAGCTTCGATCATCTCCGGACTGACATGCGGTGCCTGCTCAACATAGGCCGAGATAAGCGAGTGCTCGCAGAGCAGGTTGATGATTCTGGGAATGCCGCGGCTGTAGCGATGCACAAGGTCCACGGCATCCGAGGTGAAGATGGCGTAGGATGCGCCGGCGATCCGGAGACGTTCTGCGATGTAGGCCTGGGTCTGCTGCGCGGTGAGCGCCTGCGTGCGGCACCAGAGTGCCACTCTCTGGCGAAGCTGCCGGACGCTTGGATGGCGAAGTTTTTCCTCAAGCTCCGGTTGTCCTGAGAGAACGATCTGCAGCAGCTTTTCTGACGATGTCTCGAGATTGGTGAGGAGCCGGATCTCTTCCAGTAGATCCCAGGAGAGATTCTGCGCTTCGTCGACTACCACGACGCAGGTCTCCTCCATGCGATAGCGCTCGATCAGCCAGCGATTGAGCTGAAGCAGCATGCCTGATTTGGTTCGCGCCGAGGGCACGATGCCGAAGTCGGTCAGGACAAACTCTAAGAAGTCCAAGACCTCAAGACGAGGGTTGAAGACGAAGGCTGTCGAGACCCGCCGATTGTGAAACGACCCAAGGGCCCGCCGTAACAGAGTCGTCTTTCCGGTTCCGACTTCGCCGGTGAGGACGGTAAACCCTTTTCGCGCGGAGATGCCATATTCAAGACAGGCCAGGGCCTCTCGCGTATGGGGCATCATGTAGAGAAACCGCGGATCGGGGCTCGTGCCGAACGGACTCACTTTGAGTTTGAAGAAGTTGTTGTACATGAGTGTCAGCTCCCAGCACGAAGAAGAGGATTGTCGACGTCCGGACCGCCGTTGTTTCGACGCCCAAAGAACCATCTTTTCGGTTTTGATGAAAGAGTGTCCACATCGCCGATTAGCGAGATGGTCGCAAGCGTAGGAAGCTTGGTGAAGGCCCAGATGTCCCGCTCGGTACGCAGAGACGTATTGCGGTATTCGAGAAGGGCGATGATTCCCAACCCGAGAGCGAGGCCGAAGATGAAGCCGCCTGCCGCAAAGACCGGCCGTTTGGGTGAGGTGGGGGCATCCGGCAGGTTCGCCGCATCCATGACGCGGAACTGCTCGCCCTGTTGACGATGCTCGAGATCAGACGCCATGCGGCTTTCGTTTGTCTTCTTGAGAAGATCGTCATAGAACAGCTGTGCTTGCTGGTAGTCGCGTGTCAGGTTCTTGTACTGCTCCTGCACGAGCGGGCTTGCGGAGATACGTTCCTGGTAGAGATTGACCTGACCCTGCGTGCCGGACTGGTCGCGCTTGCGTTGAGCAATCGCCATGTCCAAAGCCTTGATCTGGAGGCGCAGACGCTGTGTTTCGGGCGAGTCGTTGTGGGCTGCGGAGGTGACGGGACTTGCAGCCGTCGGAGCGGGAGCCTGGGCCATCTGGTGCTTGAGATCCCTGATCTTGCGTCGGATCGCGACAACATCCGGATAGTCGTCGGTGTAACGGGTCGTCAGGTCTGCTTCCTGTGACAGCAGAGACTGGAGCTCAGTCTGCTGAGCCTGCGGAGCAATCCTTTGGGTCTCGGGTGTCGCAATCTCTCGTTGCTGCTGGGCGAGCATTGCTTCCATCAGGGTCTTATCCTGTTGCATACGCTCGATCTGCTGTGTGGAGGCGCTCAGCTGGGTATTCAGGCTGTTGAGCATATTCAGGTTCCCCTCTTCCTGACCGGGGAGCTTGCCGACATACTGCTGCTGAAATTTCGCCAGCTTCGCATCCTGATCATCGAGGCTGCGCTTTGCCTGATCGAGCTGCTGCTTGAGAAAATCGGTGGTTCCTTGTGTCTGCTCCGATCGGTCGCGAAGATTTTCGCTGACAAACATGGACGTAATCTCCTCACAAACTGCTTGCGCCGTT
The DNA here is from genome assembly GCA_903642235.1 of Acidobacteriaceae bacterium. Classification (GTDB taxonomy): domain Bacteria; phylum Acidobacteriota; class Terriglobia; order Terriglobales; family Acidobacteriaceae; genus Edaphobacter. Next base: position 68,838 of record CAHJWL010000012.1, read on the forward strand.
CGTGCCTCGCTTGCTTTAAAGGAGATGTAGAAGCCTGGGTATTTCTGCGCAACTTCTGATTGGATCGGCTTAATGTCGATGTTTTTGCGCATAAGGTCCAGCCGATCATCCATGTTCATGTGATTGCCGGCGAACAGGTTGAATCGTTCCAGGATGGGTTGAAGTCGAGATCGGCTGAGGATCTGCTCCTTCATGGAAGCAAGACGGGCGCTGATGTCTTCTGCAATGACTGGTTTGACCAGGGTGTCGGGTACTTTCTGCTGCTCGACGAGCACGAGGGTCTGTGAGGTGTACGTCGGCTGGACCAGGTAGCTGGCAGCAAACGCGAGAACGGGCAACAGAAGGGCGGGTATGGCAAGGATCCACCAGCGCTTCTTAAGGATAGCGAGATAGTCTTCCGGAGAGAGAGCACGATGACCGAGCATGGAGGTCCTTAGAATTGCCCCAGGTTTGTCGACCTGGGATACCACGAGGCGCCGATTGAAAATGATTGGATGACGCCGCTGACAGCGCCCGGAATATTCTGGACGTTCCCATAGGTTTGATCGAAGGCGGTGTAGCTGGCGAAGGCTGAGAAAGAGTCGCTGATCCTCCGTGTCACCTGGGCACCCGCGAAGGTTGAGTTGAAGTCTCCATAATTTCCAACGCCTGGAAGGACAATCAACCTCGAATTTACGCTGCTGCCAAGCCCACTGGTGCGGGCATACCCGACGTTTCCGGAGATCGCGTAGTTATGACCGAAGGCGCGTGAAGCGGAGCCCGTTACGGAATCCGAAAAAGCACCCGGGAGGGCGCCCGAGCCGCCGTTGGCTCCTCGATTGTAGGACCCGCTGAAGGTTCCAAAGCGCCGCACGTAGGTCACACCAGCGCTCGCGTACACGCTTAGCCGTGAGGGGATTCCCAGCTGCGAGGAGGAGTTCACCCATTGGGGGCCGACGCTCACAAAGCCGGAGAGCGCGCGCGAGAACTGCCGTTGCGCTCGTACACTCGCAGCGCGAGTGGTGAACGAAGCATCGTCGCCGCCCTGAGAACCGACCAGGTAGTTTCCGAAGGTAAAGACCGAGTAGTTGACGTTGACGCCGACCGATGTGCGCGGATCAATTTCGTGATTCAGCCCGAGATCAGCCGAAATCTGACGCGTATTCAAGGAGTCATTGTCAAAGTAATGGAGGATTCCGTAGCTGACATCAGCTGTCACGGCTGTGCGTGCTGTGATCTTTCTGGAGGCGTTGCCAGTAGCTGTGTTGCTGACCCGATTCGAATTGAAGGTAAGAATATTCTGTGCCGGCGTATCGATACCGGTCACGGGCGAAAAGCCCAGGTCGCCGGTGCCGGGAACGCCCGAGAGGCCGAGCGTCGGAGATTGAGGGAGGTAGCTGACGATATCCGAGACTCCGAAAGACCAGTTCTTCAAGATGTGACCCTGGCTTAGCGCGAGGCTTTGGAAGGTAGTTGTTCCATAGTTTCGCTGATTCGAAAAGAGAACGCCGCCGGTGTATATGGCATTGAATGGCGCTCGCAGACTCCTGGTCGCGTAAATGAGAGATCCGGAGAGATCAGTCTGTTCTGTAACTCCCTGGTTCTGCCCATAGCCGGTCTGAAACGACTCCGAGGCTGTTGCGCCATAGCGAAACGTTCCGTTTACCACACCGAGGTTTAGACCGGAGGTGTTGAGAGGCGCGGACGCGGTTGCCGTCGCCTGCCCGTAGCCCAGAGCGGAGGAGAGTGCCGCGAGCGTAAGTGCGAAGCTTTGCTGTTTCATGGACGGCCTCATGGGACGACGATCGTGTCACCCGGCTGCAGGGTGATGTCCTGTCGGTTATCGCCCTTCAGGGCCTGCTTATAGTTGAACGGAATCTTCTGTTGCTTGGCACCGAGCCCACGCAATATATAGATACGCTTCAAATTTGCGTACGGACTTGGCCCGCCCGCAGCGGAGATTGCCTGCAGCGGCGTCATGCCCGGACTCATCGAAATGGGTCCGACATGCCCGACCTCGCCAACCATGAAGATTCGCTGGCTGTTGACCGCCGTCACGGCTACCGTGACGCTTGGATCCTGAATGTACTTCTTCAATCGCTGACGGATGTCGCCGCTAAGCTCGGTTGGAGTCTTGCCGGCTGCCTTGAGATCGCCGATGAGAACCAGCGAGATCATGCCATCGGGGCGCACAGGCAACATTCCGGATAAAGAAGGCTCGCGCCAAACCGTAATCTGCAGATTGTCATCCGCTCCGATGATGTAGCGCGTGCTGTCGACCGCGCTGGCTGTTCCGCCAGAGGCACCTGGCAAGGGCGCGGACACGGTCGGGGCATCATCTCGCTGGCTTGTGGAAGGTTCCGCCGATACTGAACGATCGTGTGACTCGGCTCCGGGTTGCGAACCTGGAGCGACTGTCGGAGGCGTCTGCTGAGTGACAGGCGGCGTTGCAGTTTGTGCAAGGCCCATTGTGAGACTGCAGCCCAGCAGAGACATGGCGACGGAGAGGCGTATCACTTGTTTGCGTTTGGCGGATCCGGGCATGTCCGTCGGTTGAGTCGCGCCTGCAAAGGCGGCGTTCTTCCGCGGGGTAGGGTGGTGCGCTTTCATACGAGGTCCTCGTCCACAACTGCTGCAAGGTGGATGCCAAACTCTGGTTGACAGGAGAGAGTGACACATCCCGCAGAAACTTACCGGGCAGCGACAAAGCCTCAGTGAAGCTCAGTATAGGGGCAGGCGACACTCGGGGCCATCCGGATTCGTTACAACTTTAGTTTGCAAAGTGCATGCATTCGAGGAAATTTGCTTCCACTTTGTCGGAGTATACTTCCCACTCAAGGGGCAAACCGGCGTCATTCAGCCGAAGACGGTCTATGCCGCCTGGCACTGTAATTGCTTGACTTCCTGTGCTGGTTTCGAGCCTAAGAGGTTGTGGATTGATGACGCCGGACGTGCAAATAGCACCACACCCTGGTGCAACACAGAGTGAGCGACCAGGGCTGGTCGATGCGACTTCTTCCAAGAAGCTTGACGATGCATCTCCAGATGTTCGGCTCCAGGGTTTTCTGCAGGAGCGGCGCGTGCTTCTTGGGGTTTCGGGCATAGGTCTGCTGCTCCTCCTCATGTACTGGAAGATAGCCGCGAAGCTCGTGACCGACTGGTACCAGATCCCTGACTACTCGCATGGATTCCTGGTTCCATTCTTCGCTCTGTTCCTGCTCTGGGATAAGCGTCCCAAGCTGCGGACGATGGTGGTTGAACCGACCTGGGCCGGCCTTCCGCTTCTTCTTGTAGGAGTGGTTACGCTGTTCTTCGGTGTCTACGGTGCGGAGCTCTTCCTGTCCCGGATCTCGTTTGTGCTGATCGTCTCAGGCCTTGTCTGGACGTTCTGCGGGCGGCCGATTCTTCGCGAAGTGTTCTTTCCCCTAGGGGTGCTGGTGCTTGCGATCCCTTTTCCGGAGATCGTCTTCAATCAGATTACCTTTCCGCTCCAGCTTCTCGCATCGCGGGCTGCCAGCGCGCTTCTTCCGTTGCTGGGCGTTCCTGTCTTCCGCGAGGGCAATGTAATTCAGCTGCCAGTCATGAAGCTGGAGGTTGCGGAGGCATGCAGCGGCATTCGATCGCTGATGAGCCTGTTCACGTTAGCGGTTTTCTACGGCTACTTCCTCGAACGCACAACACTTCGCCGCTGGGTGATGGCGCTGGCAAGTATTCCGATTGCAGTGTGTGCCAATTCGCTGCGCATTGTCGGTACCGGTCTGTGTGTTCAATATTGGGACCCGTCAAAGGCCGAGGGGTTCTTTCATGAGTTCTCAGGCTGGGTGATGTTTGTCATCTCGCTGACTTGTCTTTACTTTCTGCACCGCATTCTTCGCCTGATCTGGCCTGTGAGAGTCTCCGCATGAACGGTATTCGTTTCTGGGCAGTCCTTGGGATTCTGGCGATGGCGACTGGCGTACTGTATGCGCGTCCGGATGTCGACAAGGTCCCTGCGAGCGAGCCGGTCAGCAGTATGCCCGAGCAGATTGGCCCGTGGCGAGGCAAGGACCTGCCGATTGATCAGGCAGTTCTGGATATTCTGGGCAAGGGAGACTTTCTCAACAGGGTGTATGCCGCCGGGACCGGGGATGAGCGGTCGGCTCCTGTTGTCGGTCTGTTTATCGGCTACTTTCCTACCCAGCGGACAGGACAGACGATTCACTCGCCACAGCATTGCCTTCCGGGAGCTGGCTGGACCTTTGAGTCGTCCCGCTATACCGATCTCAAAGCGGAGAACGGGCAGCAGTTTCGTGTGGGGGAGTATGTGATCACGAACGGAGAACAGAAGCAATTTGTTCTGTACTGGTACCAGGCGCACGGCCGCAGCGTGGCGAATGAATATGCCTCGAAGTTCTATCTGATCGCGGATGCGATGCGTAGGAACAGAACGGATGGCGCGCTGGTTCGAGTAATAACACCTATCTCTCCGGGGGAGACAGTGGACGAGGCCCGCAGACGGGCAACGAGTTTTACCAGCCAAATGGCGCCACAGCTTCACCGCTTTATACCCGGCTGAGATGTGCATTCTGTCAGTTCTTTGCCGGCGGCGTACCGGCTGCCGGGCAAGTAAGACCATTCTTGAGAAGCCTATGAGGAAAGCACGATGAACGAGCGAACGATTGGACTCAGGCACAAGACGGCCTTGGGAGTGTTAACACTGACGGTCCTGGCGACGGTGGGGTGTCATCGAGATCCAAACAAACAGAAGCAGAAGTACCTGGAGAGCGGAAAGAGGTACGCGGCGGATGGCAAGTACAAAGAGGCCGCTATCCAGTTCTCGAATGCACTCAAGGTCGATCGTAACTTCGCGGACGCGCACTACCAGCTGGGCGATACCTACCTGAAGATGGGATCGGTGATGCCCGGATACTCTGAATTGATGCGGGCCGTAGCTTTGCAGCCGAATAACGAGAAGGCCCATATCGATCTCGGAAACCTGCTGCTCGCCGGCAAGCAGTCCGACAGAGCCGCAGAACAGGCAAACGCTGTACTGGCGGTCAATCCGCGTAGTGCAGATGCGCATGCCTTGCTTTCGAGTGTCGCGGCAGCAAAGAGCGATCGGGCGGAGGCTATCGCGCAGATGCAGCAGGCGCTTGCGATCGAGCCTGATCGGGCACAGTTTCACGCAGCGCTCGGGCTGATGCAGAGTAGCGATCCTGCGCTTGCGGCGTCCTCTGAAGAACAGCTGCGCAAGGCTGTGTCGCTCGACGATAAGAACGCCCTGGCGCATCTCGCGCTGGCGGCCGAGCTGGAGAAGAAGGGTGATAAACAGGCGGAGCTGGCTCAGTACAAAGCCGCTGTCGCGGGGGAACCGAAGAGTCTGATGGCGCGTGCTGCGCTTGCCCAGTTTTATCTTCACCAGAACGACATGCCGAATGTCGAAGCGACGCTTCGCCAAGCTACCGAGGATCTTTCGGATACGGCCTCTGGCGCTGAGATGTTGCAGAACTTTTATCTCCGCACCAATCAGATGGACAAGGGTGCGCAAGCCTATGGAGACCTGGTCGCCAAACACCCGAAGAGCGTCGAACTGCGGCTCGTCTACGCAAGATTTCTTCTGGCGACAAAGAACACGGACAAGGCGAAGACACTCGTCGCCGATCTGGTCAAGAGTGACGGATCGAATCCGGATGTCGGTACGCTGAACGGCATCATGCTGCTTAATGATGGCAAGGCCAATGAGGCCACTGAGGCTCTGCAGAAATCGTCGAAGAACAATCCGGAGAACGTCAATCTGAAGCTGTGGTTAGGGCGTGCGGCTCTTCGCAAAGGCGACTATGCCTTGTCGCAGCAGAGCTTTACAGATGCCTCCAAGCTCAGCCCGTCCAGCGTTGAAGCACGTGACGGTTTGGCACAGGTCGCGCTCACAAAGAAAGATCCCAGCCTGCTCCGCGATGTAGGCGACAGTGCAATCAAATCGAACCCGACGAGCGCGGTCGGCTATCTGTGGCGGGGTATGGCAGAGGCCAGCGGTCAACCAGACCAGGCGGAGACCGATCTGCGGCAGGCCATGAAGCTCGACCCGAAAAACTGGGCTGCCTCCCTGGAGCTGGGCGGTTTGAAGCTGTCGCAGAACAAGATCGGCGAGGCGCGACCCCTGCTCGAACAGGCTCTGGCCGAAAACCCGAACTCCGATCGAGCGGTTGGTTTGCTCGTCTCCGCCGACCTGTTAGAGAAGCAGCCGCAAAAGGCTTTGAACCGGCTCCAGGCCCAAGTAGCGCGCTCCCCGGAGAACGCGCAGATGTACGTCGAGCTCTCTGAGATCCAGATGCAGACGGGAGATCGCGATGGAGCGCTTGCGTCGGCGCAGAAGGCAGTCCAGCTGACGCCCGGCAACGGCGGTGCGGTGATGGCCTACTCCCGAGCAGCCATTGCGCATGGCGATACACAGAAGGCGATTGATCTATGGCAGAGCTACATCAAGCTACGACCGACGGACGCTCAGGGATTCGCTGTTCTTGGCTCGCTGCAGCAGAGCAAGGGGGACAATGATGCGGCGATGGCGTCTTATAAAAAGGCTTTGACGATCCAGCCGGAACAGCCGATCGCCGCAAACAATCTGGCTTACCTGATGGTGGAAAGCGGCCAGAACACCGACGTGGCTCTGAACTATGCGCAGATGGCGAGACGAGAGCTCCCGAATGCGCCGAGTACCGCAGACACCCTGGCCTGGGTGTATTACGCCAAGGGCACGTACTCCTCGGCACGTGATCTGCTGGAGGAAGCGGCGAAGTCCGCACCGCAGGACGCATCCATTCAGTACCACCTTGGGATGACGTACCAGAAGCTCTCAGACCAATCGAACGCCGCAGTTCATCTTCGCAAGGCGATCTCTTTGTCGCCGGACTCGTCGACCGCAAAAGATGCGCAAAAGGCTCTTGGTCAGAGCAGCTAATATTATCAATCAGCCGAGTCGCAGGTGTTCTTGCCTGTGTCTCGGCTGTTCTGGTTAGAGATCCGCGATGGAGTAGCCGCTGTTCGATGAGGCGGTCTCCAGCACCTCTGGCCACGGAGGGAGCACGGGCGTTCAGGCAGCTGGTCTGGTGTATTCAGGCTGCACGCCGTCCTGGGGGGAGCTCGCCACAGTTGTTGGGAAGGTCTGTGTCTATGTCTTCGAGCTCACTGGTTCTAAGATTCATGGGTCCTGAGAGGCGAGAGAAGGCAAGGAAAGCAAAATTAAGGAATGGGAAAGCGTGGGCCTAAGTGGCACGCCAGAACGATCCGGATGGAAGAGAAAGCCCGGCAGAGATCTGCCGGGCTGGAAGAGTGAGACCGTGGAGAGGGTGTTTACGACCGAATGCGGCGGAGCAGTGTGCCGGCTGACCCGAGCAGACCGGTTCCAAGCAGCATCAGTGTGCCTGGTTCAGGAGTCGCCGTTACAGTTCCGACGAAGTCGAGACCGGTGGCATAATGACCTGCCTGATAGACCGCGAAGTAGAGGTCATTCGGACCACCATCCGTGCGGAAGTAGGAACTCAGGAATTGTGCGGAGCTTGCCGTGATGCAGTTCGGTGCCGTCGCAGAGCAGTTCGGATACCCACCGCTCGCGTTGTTGCTGTTGAAGATGATTTGGATGCCATTCAGGAAGACGTCGACCGTGTCGTCAGCCAGGACAGAGATGCTGCCGCCGAAAACAGTTCCGGCCGGCGTGTAGAAGTAGCTGTGATAGCCGTAGGTGCCATTTGGCTCGGCGACTCCGCCGTTGGGACCATCACCCGGGTTGATGGAGACGTACGAGGAGGCCAGTCCGTTCACTGAAAGAGGGCCAGTCCAAGTCGGGCTGGTATTTGTCAGATCATAGGTGCCTTGCTTACCGGAACCATACGAAGAGCCTGTGGCAAAGTTGCCGGCCGGAGCCTGGGGCTGGAAGGGCGCGAAGTAAACCGGCTGGTTGTAGAACCCGGGGTTGGTTGCGCCCTCATTGGGTGTGCCGTAGCTCCCAATCGAGAACGTGGAAGCCGAGGCGAGGGAAGCAGAGGCAATCAAAGTGACGCCAAGTGACAAGGATTTTACGAACTGATTCATATTTCTCCTGAGTGCCGCGTAAACGGGTGGTGTCGTGGTATAGACAGAACCGTAGCGAGGTGGACTGAATGCCATGCAACCTGGAGCTTGACTCAATCCCCTGACTTGATTCGGTATATTGCAGGTCCACGACCAAAGGATTTCCCAAAAGAATGAACAGCTTAGATGAATGCCGCCGAAAGCATGTGCAAGGACTTGCGATTCAGAATGAATCAACTCCTCTTTTCTCTGGAAAGAGGAGAAGCGGAGAGGGTTTTCACATATTAGTAGCTTCTAAGACCGCAGATTTGCAGTATTCGCACCCGGGGAAAGACCCGGCGGGAAGTTTGAGTCCGATTTCGGCATCGATCATGCAAATATGAGCATTGTAAGTGCATGAGAATGCAGTTCTTTTCGCTGTGAGATCAGGAGAGGTAAGAATGATTTCGGTTTTGATCCTGACGAAGAATGAAGCGCACGATCTGCCGGGCTGCCTGGGCTCGGTGACATGGTCAGACGACGTGCATGTGTTCGACTCGTACAGCACTGATGAAACACAGGCGATTGCGCGAGCGGCCGGCGCTACGGTGCGGGAACGGGTCTTTGATACCTATGCAGCGCATCGGAACGCGGCATTGCGAGAGATCCGGTTTCGGCATCCGTGGGTGCTGCTGCTTGATGCCGACGAACGGATTCCGGAGGCACTTGCACGAGAGATGCAGCGGGTCGTCAGCACGGCGGATACAGCCGTCTCCGGCTTCCGTCTTCGACGACGGGATTACCTCTTCGGAACATGGCTACGGCACGCACAGATCTCACCGTTTTACATACGGCTGGTTCGGCCGCAGCGTTCGCAGTACACGCGAGCGATCAACGAGGTGATCGAGGTCGAGGGCGGGATCCAGGCACTGACGGAGCCGATGGACCACTTTCCGTTCTCGAAGGGGATTGGACACTGGGTGCGCAAGCACGATGTGTACTCGACGATGGAAGCGGAGTTGATCGTTCGGCAGGAAGGGCTGCAGGATCCGTCGTGGAGGACGGCTCTGCTCGGGAGGGACTTTCACGAGCGGCGACTGCATCAGAAGGCGCTGTTTTACAAGCTGCCGGGGCGGCCCCTGATCAAGTGGCTTTACATGATGTTTGCGCGAGGGGCGGTGCTGGATGGCGCGGCGGGCATGACGTATGCAACGCTGCAATCGATCTACGAATATTTAATTGTGCTGAAGACGAAGGAACTGCGGCGGGGCGGGTCGTAAACAGTTTTTTCGTTCAGTGCGGGTGGCGATTAACTGTCCTTCCGGTAGAGAAGATTGCGCATGGACTGGCGGCGGGCTTCGTTGGCTTCAGCAAGCGTGCGGCGTTCGTCGGCATCCATGGAGGTCCTGGTACCAGAGCCAGCCTGGGATTCGCTTGCGTCGGGCTCGCTGCACTCAGGGCAGCGGTTCGCAAAGGCGGGCTTACCGGGCTTGAGTTCAAACTCTTCGGAGCAGACGACGCAGGTTTTAAGAGGGAAAGGCATTCGGCTTTCTGCATTGCGCTGGTGCGCGGGATTCGATTAAAGAATTAAGGGGATGGTGCGCCCGAGACGATTCGAACGTCTGACCTACAGCTTCGGAGGCTGTTGCTCTATCCAGCTGAGCTACGGGCGCGCTCTGGGTTAAGCCTAGCATGATTGAGCGCGGGTTTTGTGCATCGGCTGTTTGACAGGGTCGGGGGCACGGAGGAGCATGAAGGTGCCGACAGGCCCGCGAGTGAAGACAGGGTTGCGTGGCTGCGGGAGATGGCTCAGCGAGGTATGAGGATGCATTTGAAGGGTGTAGCAGCGGCGCTTGTTCTAAGTTGTTGTGCGATGGGAACGGCCGGGACGGCGCAGAGCATGGGCGGGATGAAGATGGACTCGCCGGCGGGCGGGAAGAAGCTGCCGAGTCCAGCGGCGAAGGCGACAGTCACGCTGGATGGCAAGCCGCTGACCATCAACTACAACACGCCGAATATGCGTGGGCGAAAGATTATGGGAGAGCTGGTGCCCTACGGCAAGGTGTGGCGGACGGGGGCGAATCCGGCGACGACATTTATTACCGCGACGAACCTAAAGATCGGCAATCTCTCTGTGCCTGCGGGTACGTACACGATCTACTCGCTGCCGAGTGAAAAAGACGCGTGGATGCTGATTGTGAATAAGCAGACCGGGCAGTGGGGGACGGTGTACGACGAGAGCAAGGATCTGGGGCGGACGGCGATGACGCAGAACGCGCTGGCAATGCCGCAAGAGGTGATGTCTATCTCGTTTGAGAACACGCATGGCAAGACCACAGAGCTGCATGTGAAGTGGGAGAGGGTGGATGAGTACGTTACGGTGACGGCTCAGTAGAGAGCGCCCCGGTGTGTTCAGGAGATCAGAATTGACAGCAACACTCCCCCAAGATTTGATCGGGCGAGTGTTGCTGATGAACACTAAAACCTGAAGCGGTAGCGGAGCTCCCCGAAGATCTGGCGAGGATCGTTGAAGTGGAAGCCGCCGAAAGTCAGGCTGTTGTCGAGCAGGACGCGCCGGTTGGCCAGGTTGGTGGCGGTGACGGAGACGGTAACGGCGTCTCCGAAGCTTCTGCCTAGCGAGAGGTCGACGACCGTGTTCGAGGGGAGATAGTTGTTGGGGTAGGGTGTGGCTGGGTCGGGGTCGCCGTTGGTAAAGCCGGAGCCGTAGGCGATGTTGGTTGAGGCGGAGATGCGAAAGGGAAGGGTCGCGTTATAGCCGACGCTGAGTGTGTTGCGCTGATCGTGATCGACGGGGGCATAAGTGAAGCCCTGATCGCAGGCGGCATCGCCAACAGGTGTGCAGACAAGGCCTCCGGTGATGTTGCCTCGCTGTTCGGCGATCTGGTTGGAGTAGGCAAGATGTGCCTGGCCAAAGCGGCCCAGGCGGGGCGAGCGAAGGGTGAGCTCCCAGGCGCGAACCAGGGCGCCATTGATGGTGACCGGGTAGTAGATGCTGGAGTCACCCACGTTTGAGTGATCGAGGAAGTTGTTGACGCGGGTCTTGAAGGTATCGGCGTCGAGCAGCCAGCCATGCAGCGGGATTTGCACGCCAAACTGATGCTCTTCGTCCCGCTCACCACGAAGCGGCTGGAAGGCAGTGTCGTTTGCCTGCGCGAACTGCACGACGGGGCCGGTTGCGGTGAGCAGCGGGGGCGACTGGTAGAAGCGACCGTAGAAGCCGCGGAAGACCCAGTTGAGCTTCGGCACGCGCACGGCGACACCGAAGCGAGGAGCGGTCGCAGTCTCGGTGAACTCTCCCTGAAAGTGGGTCTCACGCAGGCCGGCGATGAGAGTGAGCCAGAAGGTCGCTTTGACGTTGTCAGAGATGTACTCCTCGATGATTCCACCCGCGGCCGAGTCGGGGATAGAGAACGAAGCAGTGCCTGAACCGTCATTGAAGACTGCGCCGAAGCGATAGCTGTCATGCTGGCCGAAGGAGTAGAGGCCAGCCTGAAGGGTGTTGCGGGCGATCTCGGAGGTGAGGGACGCCTGAACTCCGCCGTAGTCCGAAGTGCGTTTTGACGTGGTGGCGACGGGAACATCAGCCGGGTTGGCTTCGTAGTCTGCCCGGTTGTGGTGGTAGAAGGGCGAGACCTGGAGGACGGTGGAAGGGCGGAAGGTGTGGAGCCAGGAAAAGGCAGCGAGTCCGTCGGTCTCGCGCTGACCATCACGCAGGCCGCTCGAGTTGAACTGCTGATTGCCGAAGCTGTCTGGATCGGGATCGTAGGGGATCTGGAAGAAGTCATTGCGCAGCTGGGTGACCAGACGAAATTGGTCCTTCGGAGACCGGTTGTAGATGAAGGAGGCAAACCCGCCGTAGCCGTTTGCGGCGTCATGGAGGACGCGGCCGACTGGAGGTGAGATGCCAAAGTCGCTGCGGTTGCCGTTCAGGCTGGCGTAGTAGGAGAACTTCTCTGTGTGGTCGCCGAAGTTGATCTGATCGTTGGTCTGGAGAAAGCTGCCGGCGCTGAGGACGAGCTCAGCCTCGCGGTTGCGGTCGAAGCCGGTGCGGGGAACGACGTTGAAGGCGCCGTAGGTGCGGTCGCCTACATCCGCGGTGTAGCTGCCGCGCTGTACCTCCACGTAGTCGATGTCCTTGGGATCGATCTGCGCGCCGAGGTTGCTGGCGATGTTGGTGTTGGGGATCTCAATGCCGTCGATGAGCCAGCTCACTTGATGACCGCCGCGCATGTGCAGCATGTCGTGGGTGATGTAGGCGCCGGGTACGTACCCTGTGATGCTGGCAAGGCTGTTGGTGCGGTCGGCACCGGGCGTCTCGGCGATCTCCTGCCGGCTGATGAGAGTGGTAGGGGTGACGGTGTTGAGGTTGGCAACGGTGGTCTGGACTGTGACGGTCTGCTGCACGGTGCCGAGCGGCAGCTCCAGGTGGAGGATCGGCGAGGTATCTGAGGCGAGCGTGAAGGTCTGGCGGATGCTGGCAAAGCCTTCCTGCGAGACGGTGACGGTGTACTCGCCAAGCGGAACGGAGGAGAGAAGAAAGGAGCCGTCGGAGCCGGTGCTGGTGGTTTGGCGGAAGCCAGAGTGGAGGGCCTGGAGCTCGACGCGGGCGCCGACGATGGGGCGGTGCTGCGGGTCGTGCGCTACGCCGTGAACCAGGGAAAAGATGGTCGAGAAGGCTGCAGGAGCAGCCAGGAAAAGGGAAGAAGAGCAGAGCAGAGACAACCTGCGCATGAGGGAACTCCTTCGTCGAGGACTGACGAGATTCTCAAACAAGACAGAAGACACAGCGGCAGGTATCGAGCTTCAGGAGGGAAGAGAGGGAGCGTCTGCAGCTGATCCGTTTACTCGAGAGAAGAAGAAGGAGGTCCGCGTTTGCCTCGGGAGCGATCCCGTGCAACGCGCCAGAGGGACGCTGTCTGGGCGACCGCGGCGGGGTGGCTGAGAGGAGCGGTGACGATACCGTCGGCTCTGGGAAGAAGACCGAGGTGGGAATGAGCTGCGGCGACGGTTCCGGGGTAGAACGGACATCTCTCAGAGGGCGAGTGGAAGGAGGGATCCTTCGGCGGAGTAAGCCGGGTGCGCTCCGCCATCCTCATGCTGCAATGATGCGCGCCAGTTCTGCGGCAGCAGGCGGGGATGCTGGCGTCGTATAGCGATTGCGCCGCGGTAAACGCGACGGCAAACGGCAAGGCGAAGATCGCCAGCAGAAGGATGGAGAGGAGTTTCCGCACTGGAGAAAGTGGAACATTTCCGTGGGTATCTTCGCAAGGGTGGCGCCGATGGGTGTCATGGGACGAGATGGGTGCTGAGAGCCGCGACCCGGGTCGTCTCTAACCTTTTCTTCGCTCTGAAGGCGAGGTCGTGTATGCTGCGGAAAACAAAGCGACCCTTCAGACCGAACCTCTTCAGTCTTCCGGGTCGCAGGTGCTCGCCTGGCGCTCTGCGTGCCAATTCCGAAGCCGCACCTGCAATACGCCGCAACAGGTACCTGGGTCCGTCAGTACAGATCAGACCAGATTCAGAGCAGATGTCAGGGCATGTTGTTTCAAGTTGTTTCGGGGCCAGGTCTTCCTTTGATCGTCTAAAAAGCGCCTTCCATTCCGGCCTGCCTGGCGAGAGTGCGCGCATGGATGCTCTGATGGGCAGACAACTTCCTGTCGTACGGCGGTAAAGACATCTGTGTTGTGGGCCCTGAGAATGTTCTTTGCCCGGAGTGCAGGCATGATCTTCAACTCTCTCGTCTTCGTTCTTTTCTTTGCCATCGTTCTTTTGCTGCATGCCACGCCGTTTTCGTGGAGGGTGAAGAAGGTCAATCTTCTCCTTGCCAGTTACATCTTCTATGCGGCATGGAATCCGCCGTTCGTCATTCTGCTCTGGCTCTCGACGGTCGTGGACTGGTTTGCAGCCCGTGGTCTTGTTGCGGCGGATCGGCCATGGAAGCGCCGCGGCTGGATGCTGCTGTCGATCGCGGTAAGCCTTGGATTGCTTTGCTACTTTAAATACGGCCACTTTCTAGTTGAGAACTTCGCGTCCTTCGTGGCGCTCGCGGGCTTTCACTACAGTCCTCCACGATCAAGTATTGTCTTGCCGATCGGAATCTCGTTCTATACCTTCGCCACGATGTCCTATACGTTGGACATCTACCTGCGACGGGCAACGCCGGCGCGCAGCTTCCTTGATTACGCTCTCTTTGTTACGTTCTTTCCTCACCTGGTGGCCGGACCGATCATGCGGCCGACCGAACTGGTCCACAGTTTGAGGTTCCGCATACGGCAACGCCGGATCAGCTGCGGTTTGGCCTGGCGCTGATGACGCTGGGCCTGTTCGAAAAGGCCGTTCTGGCCGATGGATTTCTCGGACCGGTCGTCGACCAGGTTTATAACGCGAGGGTCGCCCCCGGCTTTCTGGACGCGTGGGTGGGAACGCTGGCGTTCAGCGGGCAGATCTTCTGCGATTTTGCGGGCTACTCGATTACGGCGATCGGCGCGGCTCTTTGCCTCGGGTTTGCGCTGTCAGACAACTTCCGGTTTCCCTATGCGGCGATCGGGTTCAGCGACTTCTGGCGTCGGTGGCACATTACGCTTTCCGCGTGGCTGCGGGATTATCTCTACATTCCCCTTGGAGGCAATCGTCATGGAGAGGCAAGGACCTACTTCTCGCTCCTGGCGACGATGCTGATTGGCGGGCTATGGCACGGGGCGAGCTGGACATTTGTGGTGTGGGGCGGATTGCATGGTTTGTACCTGATGGTCGAGAGACAGCTGCGCAAGTGGTTTCCCGGATTTCGCTCGGGGACGGTTGAGGCTGCGGGACTCGGGCTGCTGACGTTTGCTCTCGTGAATGTAGCTTGGGTGTTCTTCCGAGCGAGGACGTTCCCTCAGGCTCTTGGAGTTCTGCGCGGCATGTTCGGCAGGAACCCGCACGCTGAACCGGTGCTGGCCGCGGTCTACATTGCCACCACAGTCGTCATCATGTCCGGCCTGCTTCTGGCTCACTGGTTTATGCGCCGACAGACTCTGGAAGGAGCAATCGCGCGGACACACCCAACAACCTTAACGGCCCTATGGACGCTGATGGCCTTTGCAGTCGTGATCCAGCATGGAGAGAGCAATGGCTTCATCTATTTCCAGTTCTGAGCAAGTGATCCATGGAGTGAGCGAGCGGATGCCAGCGGGTCTGCGGCTGACGGCCGCGGATCGACCGGGTGTGGCACAGCCTGTTCCTGAGCGCGATATTCCTGAGCAGCCGTGGCGGGCGATCTCGCTGGTGACGCTCGTGCTGGTGGTGCTGCTGACGGCGGCCTGGGAGTGGCGGATGCGGGCGCTGGAGTTGGTTCCCGGCGATCTGAGCGGGAACTACGACTCCTGGGCGGAGCGACGGCGATCGATCGATAGGCGGGAGACGCCGGTGGTGCTGATCGGTGACTCGCGCATTCTGTATGACACGGACCTTGATCGCGTGGCGCAACTGACGGGGATTCGGCCGCTGCAGCTGGGGATCGCCGGCGGGAGTGGCCTGCCGATTCTCGAGAATATTGCGGACGATCCGCACTTCAAGGGGCTGGCGATTGTGGGTATGGCGGAGACCTCTTTCTTCGATACACGATTTACGGTGATTCGAAGCAGGAAGGCGCTGGAGCTGAGCCGGTGGGAGTCGCCCTCGGAACGCGCGTCATTCGGGATCCACCGCGTGATTGCGAAAAATGTGGCGCTGCTGGACGATGCGTACCAGCTGAGCACGATGGTGTTCAACCTCGATCCTGACTGGAGGCCGGGGGTGCGAGGGCCGTACCACGACGTGTGGAAGGTGGGGGAGACTGGCGCGGAGGGGCAGTCCTGGCTGTGGCGAAGGCTGGAGCATGATGGACGTCTGAGTGCGCATGCCCGCAGTGTGTGGCACCAGCTGTTTCCGCCGTTCCCGAGCAAGGATCAGGAGATTCGGCCGATTCTGGTGAGGTCCAAGGTGGCTGTCGACAAGATACGGGCGCGTGGCGGGGATGTGGTATTTCTGCGGCCGCCGTCGGCTCCGGATATTCGGGCGATCGAGGACAGGCACCTGCCGAGAGCGCGGGGATGGGATGCTCTGCTGGCGTATACGCATGCGAACGGCATTCATGCGGACGATCTCCCGACGGTGCAGAACCTCATTCTGCCGGAGGGGTCACACCTGACCCATGCTTGCGCGACGGTCTTTACGGATGCGTACATCCGCAAGGTGGCGGGGCAGACACGGCTGCTGCACCTGAAGGCCGACCTGCCGCCGCCGATCTCTACCCGAGACTGCGTTCCGTCAGAACAGGCCAGGCTGCACTAGGTTGCGACGGTCGCCAGAAGATCTACAGCTCGGTGGCTGCTGTTGGATCTCGCGGACTTTGACCTACGACGGCTACCACTCCTTGGCGGCGGTGTCTGGGGTGAGAGGGGTGGAGGCTACTGGGGCTTTCCAGCGGAGGATGGGTTTGCGGGCGGCTCCGGTTTCGTCGAGGCGCTGGAGGCGGGTGGTGTGGGGGGCGGTTTTGACGAGATCGGGGTTCTCGGCGGCTTCCTGGGCTATCTGCTTGAGGGCGTCGACGAGGAGGTCGAGCTCTTCGCGGGACTCCGATTCGGTGGGCTCGATCATCATGGCGCCGGGGACGATGAGGGGGAAGCTGGTGGTGTAGGCGTGGAAACCGTAGTCGATCATGCGCTTGCCCATGTCCCCGGTCTTGACGCCATTGCGCGCTTGCAGCTTGTCGGAGAAAACGACCTCGTGGAGGGAGGGGGTCTTGTAAGGGAGATCGAAGGTGTCGGAGAGCTTGGCGCGGAGATAGTTGGCATTGAGGACGGCGTCTTCGGTGGTCTGGCGGAGGCCGTCGGGGCCGTTGGCGAGGATGTAGGCGAGGGCGCGGACGAACATGCCGAAGTTGCCGTAGAACATGCGGACGCGGCCGACGGTCTGCGGGCGGTTGTAGTCGAGGGTGAGGGTGCCGTCCCCCTTTTTGGCGAGGATGGGCGTGGGCAGGAAGGGCTCGAGGATGGCTTTGCAGGCGACGGGGCCGGAGCCTGGGCCGCCGCCTCCGTGCGGGGTGGAGAAGGTTTTGTGCAGGTTGAGGTGCATGACGTCGACGCCGAAGTCGCCGGGTCGCGTCTTGCCGACGAGGGCGTTCATGTTAGCGCCGTCCATGTAGAGCAGGGCGCCCTTGGCGTGGAGGATGTCGGCGATGCGGTGGATCTCGGACTCAAAGACGCCGATGGTGGAGGGGTTGGTGAGCATGAGGGCTGCGGTGTCTTCGTCGACCATCTTTTCGAGCTCGGTGACGTCGACCATGCCCTGCGGGTTGGACTTGAGGTTGGCGACCTGGTACCCGCAAACTGCTGCCGTAGCAGGATTCGTCCCGTGGGCGGAGTCCGGGATGATGATCTTCTTGCGGGGATTGCCCTTGCTCTCGTGGTAGGCGCGGACGAGCAGGATGCCGGTGAACTCGCCGTGGGCGCCGGCGGCGGGCTGGAGGGTGATGGCGTCCATGCCGGTGATCTCGATGAGGGCGTCGGAGAGGGTGCTCATGATGGAGAGCACGCCTTGCGAGAGCGATTCGGGCTGATAGGGGTGGGCCTCGGCGATGCCTTCGAAGCGGGCGACGAGCTCGTTGATGCGGCCGTTGTACTTCATGGTGCAGGAGCCGAGAGGGTACATGCCGAGGTCGATGGCGTAGTTCCAGGTGGACATGCGGGTGAAGTGGCGGACGAGCTCGATCTCGGAGAGCTCGGGCATGATGCCAAGGTCTTTGCGGGCGACGTCGCCGAGGATCTCCTGCGCGTTGACGGCGGGAACGTCGAGGGCGGGCATGCGGTAGGCTTTTTTGCCGGGCGAGGATTTTTCGAAGATGAGGTCTTCGTTCTGGTTGGTGTGGGTGGTGGCTTTTTTGGGGGTGCCGATGAACTTGTCAGACATGGAGGCTCCTGGGAGTGTGCGGGAAGAGCTCACCGCGGTGGACGCAAAGAGCGGCCGAAGAATGGATGTGACTATTGCTTCTTGCCGAGTGCTTCGAGCTTGGCATCGTGCTGACCAAGGGTGCGATAGAACTGCGATAGGTCCGCTTGCATACGGTCGAGACGGCCGTTCACCTCAGATTGCACACGATCGAGCCGGGCATCGGCAGAGTTGAACCGTGCCGTCATGTCATTGCGCAGGTCACGCAGGCCCTGCTGGTTCCAGAGGATACCGAAGAGGATGGCGAGAACGGGGATGCCAATGGTCAGGGCGTCGTGCATGCGGAATCTTCCTTGTGATTATCGTACATCGCTCAAACATGAGATAGCGGGTGTGGCATCGACGGCCGAGAAGCAGGTCCTTCGACTCCGCTGCGCTTCGCTCAGGATGACAATGGAAGAGGTGAGAGTCATCAGAACTCCTGCTCGTCGGTGGGGGAACCGGTCTCGGAGAAGGCGCCGGCGTCCGGGCCGGAGAGGTCTTCCTCGCGGAGGGAGAGGCCGAAGACGACCTCGTTGACGAGCTTGATGGTGAGGGAGGAGCCTTCTTCGAGCTCGGCGGTCTCGACCTCTTCGCCGATCTGGGCGCAGAGGGCGTTGCGGTACTCGGGCTCGCCGTGGGAGACGGAGAAGTCGGGCAGCAGCACGCTGGGCCACTCGTAGAAGGTGACGAGCGGGCCGTCGAAGCGGAGGCGAAGGTAGTCCTCGACGAATTCGACGGCGGTGAGTTCCTGGCCTTCGAGGGTGCTGACGTCCATGCTGGCTCCTTTCTTCGGCTTGTGGCGGTGGTTGAAGAGCAGATCCCTGGGGGATGACAAAAAGGTAAGCGAAAGGCTAAACAGAAGAGCTAAACAGATCCCTGCGGGATGACAACAAGAGAGATGGGCGGTGAGTGGTGCGTGACGTGGCTGGGAGAAGCGGGTCCTTCGCTTCGCTCAGGATGACAATGTTGGGGGTTAGCGGGCGGCTCCGGCAGGGACGGCGACGGTGCTGAGGGCGTGGGTGGTGGCGTCAATTTGCGCTCGGGTGGTGAGTTCGGTGGCACACCAGAGGCTGGCGTTGGGGCCTAGTTCGGGGTACCACTTCCTGAGGGGGAGGCCGCCGATGATTTTCTCCTTGAGCAGGGCGGTGTTGATGTCTTCTGCGGACTCGGGCAGGTCGAGGACGAACTCGTTGAAGAAGGGGGCGGTGGTGAAGAGCTGGCGGGCGCCGCCGTCGGCCGTGAAGGAGCGCGAGGCGAAGTTGGCTTTGGCGAGGTTGTGCTCGCCGAGCTCGCGAAGACCTTCCTTGCCGTAGACGGTGAGGAAGACGGTGACCATGAGGGCGACGAGGGCCTGGTTGGTGCAGATGTTGGAGGTAGCCTTTTCGCGGCGTATGTGCTGCTCGCGGGTGGAGAGGGTGAGGACGAAGCCGCGCTTGCCGGAGGCGTCCTTGGTCTCGCCGACGAGGCGGCCGGGCATCTGGCGGAGGAACTTTTCCTTGCAGGCGATGACGCCGCAGTAGGGGCCGCCGAAGGAGAGGGCGACGCCGAAAGACTGGGCTTCGAGCGAGACGATGTCGGCCTCGGCGGGCGGGCGGACGACGCCGAGCGAGACGGCTTCGGCGATCGAGACGATGAGGAGAGCGCCCTTGGCGTGGGCGATCTCGGCGATGGCGGCGACGTCTTCGATCGTGCCGAAGAAGTTGGGAGACTGGATGAGGACGCAGGCGGTGTCGGGGGTGATAGAGGCGTCGAGGGAGGCGAGGTCGACGCGGCCGGTTTCGCGATCGAAGGGGACTTCGGCCGTGGGGATGGCCTGGTGCTGGGCGTAGGTGTGGATGACCTCGCGGTACTCGGGGTGCACGGTGCGGGCGAGGACTGCGGCGTTGCGGCCGGTGACGCGGACGGCCATCATGATGGCCTCCGCTGCTCCTGTAGACCCGTCGTACATGGAGGCGTTGGCGATCTCCATGCCGGTGAGCTCGCAGATCATGGTCTGGAACTCGAACATGGCCTGGAGGGTGCCCTGGGCGATCTCCGGCTGGTAGGGGGTGTAGGAGGTGAGGAACTCGCCGCGGGAGACCACGGTGTCGATCAAGACGGGCTTGTAGTGGCGATACACGCCGGCACCGAGGAAGGAGGTGTAGCCGGTGGCGTTCCCGGCGGCGAAGGTCTTGAAGGCGTCGACGATCTCACTCTCGCCGTGCTGGCGCGGGATCGCGAGGTCGCGCTTGAATTGGTACTCGGCGGGAATGGTGGCAAAGAGGTCGTCGATCGAGCTAACGCCGGGTGTGACCTCGCCGATGGCGGCGAGCATGTCGATGCGGTCTTGGGGCGACTTCGGGAGATAGCGCATGGGTGGTGAGCCTTTGGTACGTGACATTCAACGGATCGATTGAAGGGACGTCACGTTCTTTCTCTTAGTCTATGGCGGGATGATGCCGTGTTACAGCCGTTCTCTTCCAGGAATTTGGAGGCACAAGAAAATACGGGGTCTCTCCACTCGCGATGCTTGGTCGAGATGACGGCATCATGGGTGCTTGACGCAAGAGCGATACAGGCTTTTACGCCGAGTGTTCCCGGTAGAGAAGCAGATCCCTACGGGATGACAACAAGAAGGGCAACGGCAATGACAACGCTCTGCGGCGCGGAAGAACGCGCAGACTAGTGGCCGGTTTCTTCGGCGATAAAGGTTTCGTAGTCGGCGGCAGAGAGGAGGGACGCGGCCTCGAGCGGGTCGGTGAGATCGATCTTGATGAGCCAGGTAGTGTTGGCGTCGGTGTTGATAGTTTCGGGGGCGCTGACGAGGTCTTCATTGACGGCGGTGACGGTGCCGGTGACGGGGGCGTAGAGATCGCTGACGGCCTTGACGGACTCGACCGAGCCGAAGGTGCTGCCGGCCTGGATCTCTTCGCCGAGCTTGGGCATTTCAACGAAGACGATATCGCCGAGGGAGTTTTGGGCGTAGTCGGTGATGCCGATGGTGCCGGTCTCGCCCGAGACGTCGATCCACTCGTGTTCCTTGGTGTATTTGTACTGTGCGGGATAGGGCATGGCGGTGTTGGGTCTCCGTGAGGTGCGCTCGTTCAGTGTAGATTTAGACCGCCGGTGCGATCGTCCTGGGGCGTTTGTAGAAGGGTGTGGGGACCACGACTGCTTTGACGAGCTGTCCGCGGATTTCGACAGCGAGCTCGGTGCCGGGATCGGTGTGGGTGGTGGGGACGTAGGCGAGGGCGATGTTTTTCTTGAGGAACGGGGCGGGGGAACCGCTGGTGACCTGGCCGAGGGCTTCGCCAGAGAGGCTCTTGACGGGGTAGCCGTCGCGGGCGATGCCGCGGTCGATCATCTCGAGGCCGACGAGTTTTCGGGCGGGGCCGCCGGCTGCTGTGATCGCGTCGAGAGCGGGCTTGCCCATGAAGCCGGGCTTGTCGAGCTTTGCATACCGGTTCAAGCCGGCTTCGAAGACGTTGATGGTGTCGGAGATCTCGTGGCCGTAGAGGGCCATGGCGGACTCGAGGCGAAGGGTGTTGCGGCAGCCAAGGCCGCAGGGAAGGATGCCGAACTCCGCGCCGGCCTCGAGGATCTCCTGCCAGACGCGAGCGCTGGTGGGTTCGTCTGAGGGAATGTAGATCTCGAAGCCGTCTTCGCCGGTGTAGCCGGTGCGGGCGATCATGACGTTGTAGAGGCCGGCGACTTTGCCCCAGGTAAACCAGTAGTTTTTGATGGTGGAGAGGTCAGTGTCGGTGAGTTTTTGCAGGGTTTGCTGGGCGCGGGGGCCCTGGATGGCGAGCTGCGTGTACATGTCGGAGAAATCATTGATGTGGCAGGAGGGCATGCTGCCGATGGTCTGGCGAACCCACTGGATGTCTTTTTCACGGGTGCCGGCGTTAATGACGATGAGGTAGTCGTTATCGGAGAGCTTGTGGACGACGATGTCGTCGACAAAGGTGCCTTGAGGGGTGAGCATGGCGGAGTAGTGAGCCTGGCCGACCTGCAGCTTGGACGCGTCGTTCATGGAGAGCTGGTTGATGGCGGCAAGGGAGCCGGGTCCGCGGAGCTGGATGTCGCCCATGTGGGAGACGTCGAAGAGGCCGACGGCGGACCGGACGGCCATATGTTCGGCGGTGATGCCGGTGTACTCGACGGGCATGTCCCAACCGCCAAAGCCGACCATTTTAGCGCGGTGGCTGCGGTGGGTTGCGTTGAGGGCGGTCTTGCGGAGAGCGGTGGCGACTTCGGGCATGCGGATC
This sequence comes from Acidobacteriaceae bacterium, assembly GCA_903642235.1. GTDB lineage: Bacteria > Acidobacteriota > Terriglobia > Terriglobales > Acidobacteriaceae > Edaphobacter. Next base: position 91,058 of record CAHJWL010000012.1, read on the forward strand.
CTTGGCCGGGAGCTTTCGGCTAGAAGCTAGGTTACACCGGGGGTAGGTGGCGGGTGTTCGCGTCGCTTGCTCCGTCGTGAAGGCGAGGGGCGGGGTTGGACGATTGTTCCTGATGGTACTGGCGTTCCCGGCAGAGAAGCAGGTTCTTCGCTGTGCTCAGAATGACAAGAAGAGAGCTGCAGAACAGCTCCGCGATGTCCTGCAGTCCTGAGCAGACGAGGCTATTTCTGTGAGGGGGGCAGGTGGTTGCGGACGGCGGTGTAGGCGGCATCGGTCAGGGGACCCGAGGTGGTCCACTGGACGTTGCCGGATGCGTCGACGACGAGGATGTAGGCCTGGTTTGTGTCAGTGACGTGGGCGAGGGCGCGCCAGCGAGCTTCGTTGTCGGTGATGGGGACGAAATGGTGTTTGCCGCGGTCGGAGACCTCGGAGGCGACCTGCTTCATGACCATGCCGCGCAGCAGACGCGGAACGCCGGCGATGACGGGCATCTCGTAGAAGAGAACGGTGGGGGAGGTGAAGTAGTCGGCGGCGAGGCGCTTGCCCCAGTCACGGATCTGGCTGCGGGCGTCCTTTGCGAAGCCGAGGACAAGGATGCCATCTTTGCCGCGGAGGTCGGCTGGCAGATGGACGGGCTCGCCGGCCAGGGTGCTGGCGGCAACCGGGGGGATCTGAGTGGTGGCGGCGGCGGGCGTCTGTGCGGGAAGCGTTGAGAGCAGGGGCAGCATGGAGAGGAGGGCAGCGGAACGGGTGATGCGGGATGTCATGGACGGCGGCTCCGGCGATTGGCCTTCAGAAAGCTGGAGAAGGAGAAGTAGCCGAAGACGACAACCATGCCGGCGGCGAAGAAGAGGCGAGTACGGTCATCGGATGCAGGAACGTGTGCGGAGGAGGACATGGCGTAGAGCGCCGTGTGAAGACGCCAGACGGCAATGCCGGCAACAAGGGCGAAGAGGCCGAAGAAGACGCCGGTGAGCTCCAGCCAGAGGACGCCGGAGAGCCGGACGGCCGGTGCCCAGACGGCCCGGCTAAAGCGGCGGCTGCCCTCGGCTACGCCGCGTGCTGTGGAGGTGAGTGGCGGACGCTTTGGAGAGGGCGGCCTGGTGGAGGATGGTCGCGGGATGGGGGATGCGTCTGCGGCTGATTCCGCAAGCCCGGAGGCGGAGGCGGTGGCTCGGACGGGAGGACGGGGGGGCGCCGTCTCGCGGGGCGCAGGCTGGTCAGACGTGGTGGCGGTCGGGGCCCATTTAGCCCCTGTTGCGTTGGAGTGGCCGGGGTTGGGCGCCGTGGCGGCATCGACAGCAGAGACAAGCGTTTTCGCGGCCTGGCGGGCGCCGTGACCGAGTACCCGGCCGAATCGCACGGTATCCATAGACGGTAGTTTAGAGCCCATTGCGCAACGGCGCGTGTGTGGGCGACGACATGCCCGCTCTTTCCCAAGGGGTGAAGCTTCGCGAACAAGCGTGCGACCCGGTGGAGTCGGCCTCGCAGGTGCCATCGAGACACGGAAGGTGTCGCCGGTCCGGTACGCCGCATCCTACGTGGAAGAAGTCGATTGAAGAGAACGGCGAGGGCATGATGAAGAAGGCATTGTTTCTGGTAGGAGGCGTTTGCGCAGCGGCGGCAGGATTCCTGGTCTGGGGCAAGAAGCGACGGGAGCCGGTGGAAGAACTGGCGCACAAGCTTGAAGAGGCATGGGCTGACCATCACACGGTCGTCTAGGACCGCATGCTCGGGTGAATGCGCGGTTGACCTGCAGGGGACATTCCTTTGCGGCGAAATAGAGGCCAGCGTATGGTGGAGACAGCTTTAGCAGCCAGGACCCGCACTGTTGATGCTGATGGGGTTCTTCCCCTGGAAGAGACCAGAAGGGCTGTCCAGATACGAGTTTTGATGAGGGTTCATCACACAGGCAAGCGGAGGTGGCATTGAATCAGAATGTGAAAAAGCTGATCCAGAAGTTGGGCGAGGCGATCCACGAGACGGTAGCGGAGTCCGAGGATATTGCCGGAGTGGTCAGGAACATTCGTGAGCAGGGATTCGACGTGCTGCTGATGCTGGAGGCGACGATCGGCCTGAACGAGGTTGAGCCAGAGACGGCGGAGCCGGATGAAGAGCAGGCAGACGGCTTTACGCACAGCGATCTTCATTTTCTCAAGTCGCTGCGAATCACCATCAGCGATTCCGATACGCCGGTAGAGGATGCCGAGGACAAGAGCTGAGTTCAGATTGCTCTGTGAGTTTTACCTCACGGGGCAAGGTGTGTGTTCTATTGGAGTGGGCTTAAAAGCACCTCCTCCAGATGTGCTGAGAGCGCCGGGCATGGAGCTTCTAACCGATAGAGGTCGTTGAACGATGAGAAACACACTTGGCGTTCTGCTTGCGGGTGGTGCCGGCGAGCGGCTGTTTCCGCTGACACGCGATCGGGCGAAGCCGGCGGTTCCGTTTGCCGGTCAGTACCGCATTATCGACATCACGCTCTCGAACTGCATCAATTCGGACCTCAGGCATGTGTACATCCTGACGCAGTACAAGGCGCTTTCGCTCAACCGGCATATTCGTGAGGGATGGGGACCGGTGGTGGCGAACGAACTTGGGGAGTTTATCGAGATCCTGCCGCCGATGCAGCGGGTCAACAAGAACTGGTACACGGGCACGGCGGACGCGGTGTACCAGAACATTTACTCGATCGGATCGGAAGAGCCGAAGTACGTGATTATCCTGTCAGGCGACCATATCTACAAGATGAACTACGGCCTGATGATGCAGCAGCATTGCGAGTCCGGGGCGGATGTAACGCTGGCGACCCTGCCGATTCGCCCAGACGAGGTCTCGAGCTTCGGCGTGGTTGAGGTGGCGCGGAACGGCGAGGTCATGGGCTTTGAGGAGAAGCCCAAGGAGACCAAAACGCGGTCGCCGTTTGACCCGGAGAAGGTGGATGCCTCGATGGGTATCTATATCTTCAATACAGATGTGTTGTTGCCGGAGTTGATCAAGGACGCCGAGGATCCCAACTCGAAGCACGATTTCGGTCACAACATTCTGCCGAACCTGCTGGGCCGGTTCAAGGTACAGGCCTTCAACTTCGTCGACGAGAACAAGCAGAATGCACTCTATTGGCGCGACGTCGGCACACTCGAAGCGTACTACGAGGCAAACATGGATGTGGCGACGGTGTCGCCGGTGTTTAACCTCTATGACAAGAGCTGGCCGATGCGAACGCGGCCGTACCAGTATCCGCCGGCAAAGTTTGTGTTTGGCGAGCCCGGGCGGACAGGAATGGCCATCAACTCAATCATCTCTTCGGGCTGCATTGTGTCGGGATCTGTGATTCGATCAAGCGTTCTGTCGCATGATGTCCGCGTGAACTCGTACAGCGATGTGGACTCGAGTGTGGTGTTCTCGCATGTCAACATCGGGCGGCACTGCCGCATCCGGCACGCCATTATCGACCGGGATGTGCATATTCCGGATGGAGCGGTGATCGGGTACGACGCGAACGAGGACAAGAAGAACTACTTTGTGACGCCGAGCGGGCTGACCGTGGTGACGCGGGACTACTCCGTGTATGAGAATCCGGTGTCGCCGGAGTTCATGCAGAATACGTTTTAGAGCGCGAATGAAGGAGAGGGGCGCCTCCTAAGCTCGAGACGCCCGTCCTATAGTTAATGAATCTGCGGCTAGCGCTTGCCGAAGCGGTACATGATGCCGCCAGAGACGGCGACGAACTCACGCAGTTCTGTGCCGTAGTGCTCGAGGATGAGATCAGGCTGGAGGCGTATGGCGAGGTTCTTGGTGTAGTTGAAGTCCAACGAGCCGCCGAGGGCCGACATAAACTTTGTGCGGTTGGTATAGAGGCCGGCCTGGGATGGGGTGATGGGGCTGCCACCCTGGTGATTGTTGAAGGCCTGATCGAAGATACCTTGCGAGACGCCGGCGAAGGCGTGGTAGTCCACGGCGGCGTAGCGTCCTTTGGGTCCACGGGCCGTGACACCGGCGAGGAAGTTGTTCTGGAAGATGGCAACGCGATTGTAGTAGTGGTTGGGCAGGACAGGGGTGGTGCCACCTTCGAAGCGGTAGTCGGCTGTGGCGCCGAGGCGGTCTTTGAACCAATAGGTGCCCTGGGCTTCGGCTCCCGCGAAGTTCATGCGCTTGGGCAGGTTCTGGCCGGCCTGGAAGTTTTCGAAGTTGATGCCGCCGTAGACCTCGTAGCGATTGTCGTAGGTAGCAGTCGGCGCCAAGGCAAGTTTATTTTGAGCGGCGGCACCGAGAGGTGCGAGGATGCTCCCGGCGATGGCGAGACAGCGAGCGACGTTTCGGGTCGTGGTGCTCTGACTCCAGTGTCTGCCCAGAGTGGCGCAGGGTGCTTCAAACGGATTCATCAATGGTCTCTTCTCTCTCCCGGACGGTGTCAGCCTGCCCGTCGACGCTGCCCCAGAGGACGGCGTTCGGAACGCAACTGCGGGCGCGATCGGCATGAACCAGCCCATCACCAAGATATAACGATCGGTGATGTGCGTCCGAGGGAGTCTGCCGGATCATCCAGGGACGATCCGGCATCGTACTACTTATGGAGTCGTGCGCGGCTGTGCGACAATCGGAAGTACGCTGGACCTCTCCGTCAAGGCGGGACACAGCAGGGAGAAGGACGTATGGGCGAACTGTTTACACCAACACATCTGATGGTTCTGGCGGTTGTCGTTCTGGTGCTCTTTGGCGGCAAGAAGCTGCCTGAGCTCGGTAAAGGGCTGGGCGAAGGTTTGAAAGGCTTCAAGGACGGCATGAAGGGTGTGACCGAAGAGGCCAACAAGCCGGGTGAGACGGCGCATACAGTGACGCCGAAGGCTGAAGAGACGGTCGTCAAGTAGAAGCGGGAGCAGAGATCGTAGGATTCAGACCCTAAGGCGGCCGTGGGTGCGGTCGCCGTTGCAGTTTAAGCCTGAGCAATGGTCAGCGAGCAGAGGTGACGTACTCGTCTTGTCTGCAGCTTGCCTCCTTAATTTGGAGCAGAGCAGGAAGCGCTGCAGGCGGGAGCAAAGCCTTTGCGCAGGCTCCGACTGCTACACTGGAGGCCAAGCGGCGGCAGGAAAACGGGCGGCGCGCTGACATCGTCGCAGGGGAACTTAGACAACGTGGATCAGCAGACGAAGGCAATGTTGAAGCAGGATGAGTATGTGACCGTGGGCAGCCACGGTCTGGAGTGGGCGGGGCAGAACCGGCGGTCGATCCTTGTTTCGGCTGCGATTCTTCTGGCCGTGATTCTGGTGGCCGTGCTTTCGATCGTGATCTATCAGAACCGGTCGGAGAAGGCCTCGGAGGCGTTTGGCGCGGCGATGCAGACGTATCAGACGCCGCTGGCAGCTCCAGGACAGCCTGTACCGCCGGGAGTCAAGACATTTACCTCCGTGACGGATCGAGCGAAGGCTGCGAGCATGCAGTTCCTGCAGGTGGCAAACCAGTACGGCAGTACCCCGGATGGCAGGAATGCGCGCTACTTTGCTGGGTTGACGTACATTGAGGCCGGCCAGAACGCTGCAGCTGAGGACGTACTGAAGAAAGTGGCGGGCGGGTGGAACCACGATCTTGCTGACCTGGGACGGCTGGCGCTAGCGCAGATGTACCGGCAGACGGCACGCGATGCTCAGGCGATCGACCTGTACAACCAGATCGCGGCAAAGCCATCGACGGCGGTGCCGGCGGGTGTGGCAAAGCTGCAGCTCGCTGATCTGTACGTGGGCGAGAACAAAACGGAAGAGGCACGAAAGATCTATGCCGAGCTGAAGGATAAGGATGGCAAGAGTGCGGCGGGAATCATTGCGGCACAGAAGCTGAACCCGGGAGCGGCGCAGCCTCCGCAGATGTAGGATCGATCGCTGAAGTGGAAGGCCGCAACCGTCATGGTTGCGGCCCTTTTCTTTGCGCTGCGCGGCTTAGGGACTTGATGTAGTGGGTAGTGGCTGGTCCCTTTGTGGCGGACAAGCGGATTCCTACGGGACGACAACCAAAGAACGAGAAGCAGATCCCTACGGGATGACAAGTCAAGCAGGAGTCAGCGAGTGAGAGGGACGAGATAGTTTCGAGGGACTGGCAGGAGATGATGGCAGTCTTGCGCTAGAGGTTGTGGATCTCGGTATCGTGAAGGTTCATGGCGGTAGACTCCCGGCTGATGTGTTCGGTGTTTACGGAGACTCTGCCGCCAAGCGCGCCGTAGCGGAGGCTTGAGACTTTACGCCACTGGTCGGTGGCCCGCGGTTCGGAGATCCAGTGCGGAAGCGGCATGCAGAGGTAGTCAGCGAGGGCCTGGGCGCGGGGCTCATAGAGCTGGCGGATGGCGAGCAGGCGGTGTGCGGAGTTTGCGTCGGTGCAGAGGCCGATATCGACGGAGGCAAGGACCTCGCAGAGGCGGGCAAAGGTGGCGTCCGTCAGGCGTGTGGTCTCGACGACGTTCAGCATGGCGATCTCATCGATCTCGATCTGGAAGACGTGACTGAGATCGACAATGGCGTGACGGGCCATGGCGAAGGTGAGCTGGGCCTGGCGGGAGGCGGGGCCTTCGATCGTGGTGATGAGCAGGGCGCAGACATCGAGGATGGTGGTGAGGGCAGAGAGCCAGCTCTGGTTGTCATGCTGGGAGCGGTAGTAGCAGAGGACGGGGTAGGAGATGTGGGACTCGAGGATGTCGGCCGACCAGCGCTCCCACTCGGCAAGCAGGGCGATGAGCGCGGTGTGGCCGCCATCAAAGCCATGGCGACTGAGGAGTTCAGCGGCAGTGGGCGGGGAGCCGGCACGGGAGTCCAGCAGGGCAACCGAGACCTCGCGACGGCTGAAGGCGGCGTAGAGGACGGGGACGTAGCTGATGACCAGGGCAACGAGGCCGAGGCCGGTGCCGCTTTCGACGATCATGAGCAGGCGGGCCATCTGGCGGTGGGGGACGACATCACCGGGGCCGAGTGTCGTAAGCGAGGTGCCGCTGACGTAGACGTCCGTAAAGAAGTGCAGCAAGGGATGGTGGCCGGGAGGAAGGCTGCTGTCGAAGTAGGGTGTGCCTAAGCCGTAGAGCATGAGCGCGAAGCCCAGGGTGAGCAGGCCGGCCCAGAAGAGCAGAAGGAAGATCAGGGAGATAGGGCCATAGACGCCGAAGAACTGCTCCCGCAGCTTGTGGCTGCCAATATGCTCGCCGATGTAGACCCAGGGCTTCCAGGTAAAAACGAAGAAGAAGCGTGTGATACGGAAGCGTCCGGTGGCACGGCGAGGGATAACGACGGTCTGCACGGCGTCAAGCGCGACCAGACTGCAGAAGATCATACCGAGAGGGATGGCGGGCCAGTTTATAGGAGTGTCCTCCGCTCACGGTCTGCAGGGTGGCTGTGCGCCAGATGAGCATGCCCCACTGTTGGAATACGCATAAAGGACAGACGTAACGGTACGGTATGAAGGAGCAGAAATTTTCCGCGGGGTTGTTTTCCGAAGGTGATGGACACACAGGCAGGTCAGAGTTAGACATGTAATTGGGCACGCGTCAGTTGAATCGCTGAGACGCTCCTGGCGTCTGGATCGGTAGGAAAATACTATGCGTCGAGTCCTGATTGTGGATGATGAACCGGTGGTCGCGGATACGCTGCGGCTGATCTTTCAGAAGAATGGCTTTGAAGCGCAGAGCGCGAACTCAATGGACGAGGCGATGGCCTGCGCCGCCCGGTTCACGCCGGAGCTCATGCTGTGTGACATCAATATGCCGGAGAAGGACGGGGTGGAGCTGATTTCGGCCATGAACCAGGATCATCCGACGTGCCGGATTCTGGTGCTGACGGGCGCGTACGGCAGTATGGGGCGCGTGCGGGAGTTTGGCGCGACGCTGAAGCGCAAGCTGCCGATCCTGGCCAAGCCGTGTGCGCCGGCTGACGTGCTGCGTGAGGCGGGAAATCTGCTGCAGATGGCGTAGAGGTGCTCCGGCTCGCTGATGGTGGGTGAGCCATCGGCCAGCGGGCCAGGGAGTTCTCCGGCAAGCCAGCAGGAAGCCACACGCTGTAGACTCAGGCACGTATGGCCGAAGAGAAGCAAGAGACGTTGACGCTCGCGAGTTTAAGGGGACGACCGTCGCGGGCGAGGGCAGGAGCCTCGGCAGGGCGGGGCGCGCAGAGGTCTGAGACGGACGAAGCTGCGCCACAGATGGGGCTGTTTTCCGCCACCGCAGAAGGACCTGTTTCCTCTTTGGCTCCGGTGCCGCTTCTTATGCCGCCACAGCCGCTGCCGCGATCTATGGAAAGGCCGGCAGAGCGGACTGAGCCGCCTGGTGGAGAGGCTCTGAACTCTCCATGGGGACGATCACCGCAGGCGGCCGAGGAGCGCGCTCCAGCCACCGCGCCTGAGAGACGGGTGTGGACGGTGCGGGCGATCGTGGCCGATGTACGAGGACGGATTGAGGGTGGGTACAACGAGGTCTGGGTCGAGGGCGAGATCTCAAATTGCCGCCCGGCGGCCTCCGGACATCTCTATCTGACACTGAAGGATGGCGAGGCGCAGCTGCCGGTGGTGCTGTTCCGGCGGCAGGCGCAGCTGCTGCGATTTCGGCCGAACGCCGGTATGGCGGTGCTGGTGCGCGGACGGCTCTCGGTGTACGAGGGGCGCGGCGAGCTGCAGCTGGTCGGTGAGGTGCTGGAGCCGCGCGGAGCGGGTGCTTTGCTGGTGGCGTTTGAGCAGCTCAAGGCGCGGCTGGCGGCAGAGGGCTTGTTTCAAGCGGAGCGCAAGCGGCCGCTGCCTCCGTTCCCGAGGTGCATCGGCGTGATCACGTCGACCTCGGGCGCGGTGTTGCACGACATTGTGACGGTGGTGCGGCGGCGGCACGCGCGGCTCAACCTGCTGGTGTACCCAGCGGTGGTGCAGGGGCCGGGCTGCGCGGCCTCGGTGATTGCAGGGCTGCGCTGGTTCAACCGCAATCCGGACAAGGCCGAGCTGCTTGTAGTGGCGCGCGGCGGCGGCGCGCCGGAGGACCTGGCGGGGTTTAATGATGAGGCGCTGGCGCGGGCGATCGTGGCGTCGGCGCTGCCGGTAATCTCGGCCGTGGGGCATGAGACGGACTTTACGATCGCTGACTTTGTCGCGGATATGCGTGCGCCCACGCCGTCGGCGGCAGCAGAGATCATGACGCAGTCGCAGCACCGCATCGAAGAGCGGCTGGAGGCGCTGGAGCGGCGTCTGCGGCGGGCGAGCCGGTACAGGCTGCTGGAGGCACGGCAGCGCTTTGCGCGGATATCGGCGGAGCATGTGCTGCGGGGCTGGCGGACGATCGCGAGCGAGCGGCTGTCGCTCGGCTATACCCTGGCGGCGATGGGGTTGATGGGGGCGCTGTACGGCTATCTCAACTCGATCG
>CAHJWL010000013.1 GCA_903642235.1 Acidobacteriaceae bacterium
GTACCCCCAAACCGCACGGAAAGTAACTTCCACTTGCCCCACACGTGTAGGTAAACCACCAGCCATCAGGGTCGGCAGCGTCAAAGCCCCGTGGCACACCATCACCAAGCCCCTTCCTCTAGATCCCGTAGCCGCCCGCCTTCCAGACCGCTCTGGTCATGCCGCCTCGCAAACTCCCATTTAGACTCGACACATCGCGATGACCCCCGAAGACAATGCTGGAGCTGATCTCCGCCTCCAAACCCGTCAACCTCCCCCGGACCTCCCCGCCAGAAAGCCACCTTCCGCTCTCCGCGCCGGCCGCCTTAGCCTCTTTGGTCTGCTGCTTCTCGCCTTGTTTGCAGTTCTGGCCGGGCGCGTCTGGCTCCATACCCTCGCGCTTAAGAATCTCCCGCAGATCTCCGGTACCCTCCCCACGCCAGGTCTCGCCGCCCCCGTCACCATCACCCGCGACCCCCGCGGCATCCCGAGCCTCCGCGCCCGCAGCTTTGACGACCTCCTCTTCGCCCAGGGCTTCGTTACCGCGCAGGACCGCCTGTTCCAGATGGATACCCTCCGCCGCCATGCCGCCGGTGAGCTGGCCGAGATTCTCGGCGCTGGCCTCGTCTCGCACGATCGCCTCCAGCGCACCCTGGCGCTCGGCCCAACCGCCGATCGCATCCTCACAGAGCTCCCACCCGACCAGATCCACGCCTTTGAGCGCTACGCCTCCGGCGTCAACGCCGCCATTGCCGTCCAACAGCACCATCTGCCGCTCGAGTTTCATCTCCTCGCCTACGATCCCCGCCCCTGGACCGCGCGCGACTCAGTTCTTGTCTCCCTCGTCCTCTTTGAAGATCTCACCAACGCCTTTCCTCAGAAGCTCAACCGTGAGGCCCTGACCGCCCGCCTCGCGCCCGCAGCGAGCCCTGAGCAGCGCGCCCAGCTCTTGGCCGATCTTTACCCTGTTGGCTCCTGGCGCGACCACCCGCCCTCTCAACCCTCTACCGACCTCACCACGCCGCTCGAGGACTTCCCGGAAATCCCCCTCGACGACACGCAGGTCGAATTGCACCAACCCACCGCCACACCCGCCGACCTGCTCGCCCTGAGCCAGCTCACCGCCCCTGCGTGTCCCGACTGCCGCGCCGGATCGAACAACTTCGCCGTCTCGGGCACCCACACCGCCTCCGGTAAACCCCTGCTCGCGAATGACATGCACCTCTCGCTCACCGCGCCCGGCATCTGGTACGCCGCTAATCTGCAGTCCGATGCCGGCCCTGACCTCTCCCGCCCCTTCCATGCTGCCGGCGTCTCTCTCCCGGGCGTCCCGTATCTCGTCGTCGGCCACAACGACCACGTCGCCTGGAGCTTTACCAACCTCGGCGCCGACGTCCAGGACCTCTATATCGAACCCCTGAACGCCGCCGGGCCCACCACCGAGTTCCACACATCCGCCGGCCGGTGGCAGCCCGTCACGCACCGTCTCGAAACCATCCGCGTGCGCGGTCGCCCCGCCATCTCTCTCGACCTCGTCTCAACCGAGCACGGCGGCATCGCGACGCCCCTCCTCAACCCCATCCTCCCCTCTGAACGCCGTTCTATCGCCCTCCGCTGGTCCCTCTATGACACTGCCGGCTTCTCCCTGCCCTTCGCCGCCATCAACGCCGCCGGCTCCGCTGCCGAGCTCATAGGGGCCGCCAGTACCTTCACCGGTCCACCCCAAAACCTCATCGCCGCCGATGATGCCGGCCACATCGCCTACCATGCCATCGGCCGCATCCCCGTCCGCGGCTCTATCCTTCTGCCAACCCCACTCTCCCCTGTCCCGACGGACGCCACCGCCCCGGACGCCGCCGCCCACGAGTGGTCGTCCACGATCCCGTTCGACCAGCTTCCGGCCACCGTCGATCCTCCCGGCGGCCTCCTCGCCACCGCCAACGCCCGCATTACACCCGACGCGTACCCCTTCCCCATTACCCTCAACTGGGCTGATCCGTACCGCAATGAACGCATCTGGCGCCTTCTCGCCAACCGGTCAGGCCTCCTCCCGCGCGACCTGCTCCACGTTCAGACCGATGTCTTCTCCGACTCTGACCACCTCATCGCCCAGCGCCTCGCCTATGCCATCGATCGCTCGCCCAAAGCGACAAAACGCCTTCGCGCCGCCGCCGATCTTCTTCGCGCCTGGGACGGCAACGTCACCGCCGCCTCCTCCGCTGCGGCCATCATCTCAGCCGCCCGCGAGGCCCTCTGGCCCATGCTCCTCACCCCTCAGCTCGGCCCTACCCACGACCTCGTCAGCTCGACCGGAGCGTCCCCGCAAAAAGCCGTTATCCCGACCGGAGCGCAGCGGAGTGGAGAGCCCCCCGAATCTCCTTCCTCAGCCCGCAACCAGACCGCTGCCGCCGCCCCTGACGCCCGCCTCTACTCCTGGTTCGAACGCAACTTCGCCCTCGAGCAGCTCATCGCCCACACCCCCGCCCGCTGGCTTCCCTCCGCCTACGCCACCTGGGACGATCTGCTCACGGCCGCGGTCGATAAAGGCCTGCGTGACAGCAAGGCCCCTTCAAACCTCGCCAGGTGGTCCAGCGGCAAGGCCAATCCGGTCGAGATCGAGCTTCCCCTCTTCGCGCAGATCCCTTTTCTCAGCCGCCTGGCCGGTCTGCCCACCGGCTCCGGCCTCCATCCGCAGTCCGGCAACGGTCTCACGGTCCGCCAGTCCCGCCGCACCTTCGGCCCCTCCGAGCGCTTCATCGCCGACCTTTCCAACCCCGACGCCGACACCCTCGTCCTTCCACTCGGCCAGTCCGGCAACCCCCTCAGCCTCTGGTTCCGCGACCAGTTCCTCGCCTGGCTCGGCACCTCCACCTTCCCTCTTCCCTTCACCGCCAACACAGGCACCCAGACCCTGACTCTCACGCCCGACTAACCACCAGCTCTCCGAATGTCTTTCTGTCGTCGTCTCCGTGTCTTCATCTCCCTGTCTTCGTCTTTCTGTTCTCTGTCCTCTGTTCTCAACTTTTGTTGTCATCCCGTAGGGATCTGCTTCGTTCCCAACTTTTGTTGTCATCCCGTTAGGGATCTGCTTCGTTCTCAACTTTTGTTGTCATCCCGTTAGGGATCTGCTTCGTTCTCAACTTTTGTTGTCATCCCGTGGGGATCTGCTTCGTCCTCAACTTTTGTTATCATCTCGTTAGGGATCTGCTTCGTCCTCAACTTTTGTTGTCATCCCGTAGGGATCTGCTTCGTCCTCAACTTTTGTTGTCATCCCGTAGGGATCTGCTTCGTTCCCAACTTTTGTTGTCATCCCGTAGGGATCTGCTTCTCTACCGAAAACTCCCCACGCCGTACATAAAGACTAAGGTTGCGTGACCGGAGCAGCTGCCGGGCTCGCCGGCTTCGGACGCACCTTCTTCTTCGGCTTCACCACCGGCTTCGTCACAGGCTGCGCAGCGGCTGCCGCACTCTGTTGCGCCGCTGCAGCCGCAGCCTGGCTCGCCCGCAGCGACGCCTGCAGCTGGCTCACCCGGCTCTCTTCCGCCACCGCCGCCGTCTGCAGCTGGTCGCCCACCCGCCGGCGCGCCTCCGCCAGCTCCTTCAGCGCCCTGTCCAGAGCCGCGCTCTGTGCCGCCGGCGCTGTCAGCCGGCCCATCGCCGAGACCCGCACCGCCACGTCATACAGCGCGTCCACATTTCGGATCGCCGGCAGTACCTTCGCCACCGATCCCGGCTCGCTGTCCGCCGTCGCCAGCAGCGGCGGCAGCGTCTGGCGAAAGTCCTGCTCGATCGACCGGATGTCGCCATCCGCCGCATCCCGCAGCTCGCCTGACATCTTCCACTTCTCCAGCCGCACCCCGCTCAGCGCATCCTGCAGCTGCTGCAACGGCATCTGCAGCACCTCCGACGGCCGCGTCATCGGCGCCGCCGTTGCGGCCTGTCCCTCCGTTGCCGCGGCAACCGGCGCCGCCTGCGCGAACACACGAACTTCAAGGAAACCAACAGTGAAGAGCACCAGCGCGGAGGTAAAGAGTCGCATGGCGAACCATTCTAAAAGACCCACCCCCACCCCGCACGATTCCACACAGACCAACCACCTACGACGTGCAGGAAAGCAGATCGCGAACCTGCCCGCCTGGCTTGCGTCCGAGAAGTTCGATCTCGACTGCATCGCCAATACCCCGGGTTCGCCAAATCTCGACAAGCTTAAGACCACGGCCTTCCGAGTTCTCTCATACAACCCGGCCTTCCCAGGTAGCCGCGATGTTCTCGTGATCGAGCACATGGAGAGGCCGTCCGCCAACTAACTCCACCAGCTGCTCATGACCGTCGAGCCGCCAGCAACAACAACGCATCCTGCACAAGCAACGGCGTCCACAACACTCCTGCAAACCACCGCGACCGCATCCAAGGGCGCCTCTCATTTGCCCTCACTCCCCCCCACCTTCTAAACTCAGCTATCACCGGCAACTCTCCCGCGGTGGTAACCGCCCGGCTCTCCCAGCCGTGCGGGGAGGTTCAATGCGTCGGCTCGTCACCCTGTTCGCCCTTCTCTGTCTCACCGTTCCTTTCGGTATCTCCATCGCAGGCTGCGGAAAGAAGACGCCTGTCACCTTCTGTACTGGCGACTCCGGTCCCATCGTCGGCCAGGTTAAGACCATCACACTCGCACCCACCATCTATGGCATCTCGCTCAACGCCGGCGAGTTTGGCACCTCTCCCACGGCCTCAGCCGCTGACTGCCATGGAGGCGCTGTCACCATCTCGAGCTACACCTGGGCCATTCGCCAACAGGATGTCGGCCTGGTCGACGTCGTCCCCACCACCGGCCGCCTCTGCGCCGGCACCTGGAACCGCAACACCGGCGGTGGCATCCCCAACTTCACTGTCTGCACCCCGGCCACGCGCGCCGGCACCGCCCAGATTACTGCTACGGCCGGCGGTGCAACCTCCAATACCCTGCCCATCTTCGTGCATCCGGTCGTCACCAGCATCGTCGTCGGTCCGCCGTCTACAAACTGCAGCACGGATCTGGCGACTAATTGCTGCGCCTTCTCAACCGTCGGCGGCACCACGGCGCCTACCGCAACGGGTGACTTCACCGGCACCTCCTGCCTGAGCCAGAACGTCACCGGCCAGCTCGCCGCCCGCGTCTTCGCCGGCTCCGGCGCCGGCACGCAGAACATCACCTGCACCCGGACCGGCACGGACGCTGCTGGCAATCCGCTCTTCGCCCCCTTCGTCGGCCATGTCTCCTGGAGCCAGACCGATTCAACCATCGTCACCATCGACGAGAACGGCATTGCCACCGCCAAAAACCCCGGCTCGACCATCGTCAACGCCAGCGTCTCGAACGCCTCCTCCACCAACGGCTATTTCTCCACCTGCCCCCCCATGAGCATCACGCTCAGCACCCCGAACACCATGCCTCCTCCGGGTGCGATCACTGTCAACCAGAACAACACTCAGCCTCTCGTGGCAACAGTGACGGATACCAAAGGCGTCACGCTGAACGGCGTGAACGTTACCTTCGTCTCGACCACACCCAGCACCCTGCCCTCAGGCGGCAGCAGCGGCGTCACCCCCATCTTCCCCGGAGCCGGGGCCATCACCGCCGTCTGCCTGCCGCCCACCTGCAACCCCTCGCCGCTCAGTGAGGTTGGCCTCTTCGGCAACGGTCTGCCCATCGTCTCCAACCAGATCGTGGTCAACACACCCGGGTCCAACTCCACCCTGCTCTACGCCGCCAGCACCGGTTCGCGGGAGCTGGTTGCCCTTGACCTCTTCACGAACTCCGTCGGCACGCCGGTCCGGCTGCCCTACGTGCCGAACTCCATGGCGATCACGACCGACGGCAGCACCCTTTATCTCGGCAGCTCTACCGAACTCATGGTTGTCTCAACCGCTCGTACCGCCGTCACAGGTGAGTTCCAGTCTGCGCCCGGCACCGTGCTCGCCGTCTCACCTGACGGCACCACCGTGGTCGTCGCCGATCCCACCCGGCAGACCGTCTCGCTCGTCACCGCCTCCGGTACCACCAATAGCATCAACACCTATGGTGGTCTCGGGACGCATGCCCAGTTCTCCCCGGACTCCGGAACCGTCTACATCGCCGCCGGCTCTCAGCTGATCGTTCACTCCAGCTTCACCGGCTGGACCTCCATCCCGCTGCCCGTCAACGCCGTCGATGTCTCTCTCGCCACCCCACAGGTCGCTGCCTTTCTCGCCGGCTCCACCACCACTGCCCGCGGTTACTGCCCCATCACGAGTGTCTCCGGCTCGGGCGATAACGCGTCCACCACCAATCAGTTCTATCCCGATACCGGCCTCGCCGCTCCGGCAGCCGACCGCATCTCCGCCACCAACGACGGGAACCACGTTCTTGGAGCCACAGTCACACCGGTGCCCACCCTGAGTGACACCAATGTGACGCTCGTAAATAAGAATGACCGGTGCCCGCAGTCAGGCGAAACGCCTCAGCAGGTTACCGGCAAGCCTCTGTTTACCGGTGCTATCTCCGGCGTCACGGCTACAGCGATCACCGCTCTGCCGACAGCCTCGGACTCCTCTCTCGCCTTTGTCACCTATCTCGGCACCGGCGGCATCCTTCCCTCCTACACCTTCGCCGGTACGGGAGTCGGCACCCCCGGCGCAATCAAACTCTCGGGAACGGCCGTCGCCCCGGTCTCGGGTGTCTTCTCGTCCGATAACGGCACCTTCTTCACCGGCACCTCGGGCGATAACCTGATCCATCTCATAACCCGGGGCTCGAACGGCTTCTCCGACACCTCCACCCTCAACCCGCAGATCACCACCGATGCAGGTGCGTCGGCCACCGTCGACCTGCTCGCACAACATCCGCGCAAAACGTCCTGATCCGTGCAGATATGTCTCGTAAAGCCGCTTCTAACGGGGAATAAGCTACAAAATCGAGCAGAAATGTGCAGCAAAAAGGGACCTTCCGAGAGGAAGGTCCCTTTGTAAGTGCTGCCAAACACTAGGCAAGACGCCGTTTCAGCAGCTCCCTGGCAATGGCATCCAGCACCCCATTAAGAAAGTTGACGCTCTCAGGAGCCGCGTAGCGACGCGCTATCTCTAACGATTCATTGATGATAATCGGCCCTGGGGTCTTCGGGTACGCAAGCATCTCCCCGACCGCTACCCGAAGCAGGTTGCGGTCGACCACCGCCATGCGCTCGATCTTCCAGTTGTCCGTATGTTGTTGAATTAGCTGCTCGATCTCCTCCGATCGTGCGTTGACCACACGGTATAGGTCCTCGGCAAAACCCCGAGTCTCTCCATCGACATCGTCCCGGGAGTCCCAGAAAAGCTTCTCCACCTGACTGGGCGTCTGCTTGCCTAGATCTTGTTGAAAACACATCTGCATCGCGAGCTCGCGCGACTTCCGCCGGGTGCCCATCAGCGGCCGTCTTTCGTGTGCAGCGTCTCCCGGATCTTGCTTTGAAGGCTGGCCATCTCGATGGCCGCTACTCCAGCCTCAAACCCTTTGTTTCCGGCCTTTAGGCCTGCCCGATCAAGCGCCTGCTCGAGGGTCTCGCAGGTGAGCACACCGAAGGAGTGAGGAACGCCGGTCTCCTGCTGCGACTGCCCGATGCCGCGCGCGACCTCGTTGTAGATGGCTTCGTAGTGCGCGGTCTCTCCGCGGAGCAGCACCCCGAGGGTTATGACGGCAGCGTAACTCTTTGTTTCTGCAAGGGTTCGGGCTGCGGACGGGATCTCCCAAGCACCCGGAACGCGGACGATCTCGATGTCAGCGCGGGCGGCACCACTGCGAAGAAGGGCGTCAAGCGAACCTTGCAGAAGCCGATCCGTAATGACTGCATTCCAGCGTGCGACGACGATGGCAAACCTTTTGTTTGCCGCAGATAAGTCTCCCTCCACAGCGATGGGGAGGCCGTGAAGCGGGTTGTTCGACTCCCAGAAGCCGAGGTGCAGGCTGGAATCGAGAGTAGCGGAGAAGAGGCGCGCGTTCCAGTGCGTTTCGGTAATTTCCGACACCATTTCGCCCCCTAAAAGGGCTCTACTCGCGTCATTTTTCACGTTTTGGTCGGTCTTGAGCGCCTTGCGGTCGAGATCGTCAGCAACGGCTGTCGAGACGAGCCACTCACGCGTGACGCGCTGCACTTCATCAAGACCTGTGACTTCAATCAGGAGCGAGGGCGTCGCCGGAAGGCGGCCGGTGACCAGTTCAAGATTAGCGAGCGGTGCGAGAAAGGCGGAGCCCTGGCCCTGGTCGTCTTTCCACCCGCGGCCGGCTTCAAAGCCGAGAGCGGCAAAGAGGCTCGACAGCCGGGAAAACGCCTCAGGCGAAGCGGTCGCCTGGACAACTGTTAATCCTTTGATCATGAGGTCGATTGTATCGCTGCCATGCGGCAGCTCGTCCGAGCGCGACGGGCTTGCAAAGCAAGCTCACGTGCGACACCGTTACGGAGGTGATTGGCAACCGGAACCCCCTGCTCATCCGTTCGCTTGGTATGCTCACGGATGTGCCTCGACCTCATTCACCTGCCGCCCGCCGTTTCCCGATCGCGCTTCTGACGATCTCGTGCTCTCTCCTGTCGGCATGCCATCGCGAGGCGGCCACGGAGGCACCGGGTGGTGGGCAAAGGGTGCTCGGCGAGCAGCGGCGGGAGCTGACCGACCAGGTTCGGATGGAGCTTCAACAGATCCCGGCGCCGACGAAATCAAAGTACATGGCTATCAAAAGCCTGTCCGCATGGCAGAACCCTTATCTGACCGTGCAGGACAATCTGATTGTGTTGCACGTTATGCTGGCCGACGCGAATACAAGTGCCCTGGGGCAGGGCGGGATGCTGCGGCCGACAGGGGCGCGACGCCAGGACCTAACGATCCGCGTGGGCGAACTACCGGCAGCGCTGAATGCAGTGCCTGCGAGCGCCTGGCCGCTGGGGCGCGTGATCGCGGTGGAAGAGGCGCACAATACGCCCTCGGCAAAGGAGCCTGCGGTCCGGCGAACCATTGAAGGCGTGATGCAGACGCTGGGTGATCTCGGTGTCGTGCCGTACGAGTGGACTGAGGGTGGAGCGGGGCTGCGATAGGGCTTGCTCCTGCGCCGACTGCTGCTCTCGTCCCGGGTGTTGATGAAGGGATGGGATAGCCGGTGACGGGGCGAGCGAAGGATGCATCGAAGGGACTGGTAGGGTGACGGGCAGCATGTCGGCAGACTGTCCGCACTGAAAGGGAGACATCACATGTTTACGGGCGATCAGATCGTGGAGCGGGCGACAGCTTTGAAGGAGAGGTTCGGGCTGGCGGCATCGGACGAAGATATGCAGAGGTTTTCCCGGTCGCTGCTCAAGGGCCTGGTGGCCGGCATGGTTGGCGGATTGGCAGGAACGGCGGCGAAGTCTTTGGCGGAGAGGTTCTTTCCTCCGCGGACGCACGGTGAGCCGGAGCCGCCTTCGCTGCTGACAGACAAGCTCACCGGCGGTCGGCTTGAAGGGACGCAGAAGATCGTCGCAACCGAGGCAGTGCACTGGGGCTTTGGTGCTCTGACAGGCGCGGCTTACGGAGCGCTCGCGGAGTTCTATCCGGCGGCAACCTCGAAGGAGGGTGCAAGCTTCGGTCTGACGCTGGCAGCACTCACGCATGAATCGGCGCTCCCGGCTATGGGCCTCTCCGCAGACCCGCACCAGCAGTCACAAAGAGAACAGACGAGCGAGATGGTCACTCATGTGATCTTCGGCGTGGTCACAGAGGTGGTGCGGTCGCTGACGCGGAAGCTGCTGGGCTAGCGTGCAGTGTCACCGCTGAAGGTGGAAAGAAGCGGTGACTGCTTCTCAACCTGGACCTGCCCGAACAACGCGAGCGCACTTACCCTTCAGGGTCGGAGGTCGCTCTGGACACAAGTCTTGCTCGCCATTTCAGACGAGGTTGCTGATTCCTCAAGCCGCGGGTTTACTCGTGAGCGATCTGTCTGAAGTGACGCGAGAGAGCAGACCTATTCGCCAGGCCGGAGCGTAACGTCTGCAGAGTACCAAAGAGCGAGAAGTGCCATGGTGCAAAGAGCGATCCGTTCTTTAGAATGGAGGTCGCTTCGCGGCAACGAGGTTTTGACGTGCTGGGGATTACCGCTTTATCCCTGCACCCTAGGCTGGCCGCTGACGGAAGCTGCATGGTTGCGACGAAACGGCAGGCGAGTAGATGATCGACGAGAAGGCCGTGGGGGTAGGGTCGAGCGGAGCCACTTCGATCTTCCAGCAGGCATGGTGGGTCGAGGCGGCGGCGGGCTCCGCACTGGAGCGGGCGGAGGTGCGTTGGGGCGGCCAGGTGGTGGCGAGTCTGCCGTTCATTCGTGAGCGCACGATGGGCTTCACGCTGCTTGAAATGCCGCCGTACACGCGGACGCTCGGGCCGATCTTGACCCTGCCGGAGAGCAAACCGGCGCGCCGGCTGCGCAACATGCACGATGCCATCCTCGAGTTGATCAAGGCGATGCCCCGGCATGACCGGTACCAGGCGATGCTGGGGCCGGATGATCCGGCGGCCTTCTCGCTCGCCCTTAGCGGCTGCAGCCTGGGGCAGAACTTCACGTTTCGTATGCCGGCGGCGTGGGACGTGGACCAGCACTGGGCAGAGCTGGACCAGAAGACAAGAAACCTGATCCGCACCGCAGGCAAAGAGCTTGAGGTGCGGCGTGCGGGTTCGTTCGAGGCGGTGCTCGAACTGTCAGAGCGGGAGCGGGGCGCGAACGACAGGAGTGACTCTTCCACGCTGCGCCGGCTCTCCGGGGCGGCCGAGAGCCGCGGTCAGATGGTGACGCTGACGGCGCACCAGAGCAGTGGCCGGTTGGTGGCTGCGGCGGCGGTCATCTGGGATTCGAAGGTGCTGTACTTCTGGCAGTCGAGCCGGGATTCGAGCGTCCTCCGCAGCGGGGCAAACAGCCTTATGGTGTGGGAGGCGATGCTGCTGGCTCGGCAAAAGGGCCTGATCTTCGATGTGGACGGGTACCATTCGCTGCCGGCCGCTCGCTTTGTCAGCCGTTTTGGTATGGAACCCAAGGTGCGGACGAGCGTTTTGCATCTGAGTAAGCGAGGCCGCATGATTCAGGCGGCAGGACGGTTAATCGGGCGCGGAGGCGGTTTTGGTGTGCAACCGATTGCGGAGACTCTTCCCGCGGAGTAGAGCTCGACTTGAGTTTTGCTGAAGAACTCCGACGGGAATCTTTGCCCAACGCAAGCGCACCTCAGAAGCCATAAAACCGTGCTCGGGGATTTGCCTTCTAACCTCACAATAGAAATCACTTCACGCGCCCGATGGCAGGCGTTCCGGGGATGGGCAGGAAATGGGATCGGAATCACGAAGGGCAGTTGTGGTCGGAGCCGGGCCTGGCGGTTTGGCAGCGGCACTTTTGCTGGCGAAGTCGGGTGTAAAGGTAACGGTCGTCGAGAAGGGACCACGGGTTGGTGGTCGCACCTCGACGATTGAACAGGATGGGTATCGCTTTGACGTCGGGCCGACCTTCTTCCTGTACCCGCAGGTGCTGAAGGAGATCTTCTCGGCTGCCGGCTACGACCTGAATGCGGAGCTTCCCATGAAGCGGTTAGACCCGCAGTACCGGCTGGTGTTCGGATCCGGGGGAGAGCTTCTGGCAACACCGGACGTAGAGCGCATGGAGCAGGCGATTGCGGCGATCTCTCCCGAGGACGCTCTGCGCTTCGATGCTTTTCTGAAACATAATCGTAACAAGCTGGCGAAGTTCCTGCCGTTTCTGCAGTCCCCCTTTGAGAGCTGGCGCGATCTGGCCAAGCCGAACATGATGAAGCTGCTGCCGCTTCTGGCGCCATGGCGATCGCTCGACACGGATCTGCAGGTGCATTTCAAGGATGAGCGGATCCGGCTCGGCTTCAGCTTTCAATCCAAGTATCTGGGCATGAGTCCTTTCCGGTGTCCGAGCCTGTTCTCCATTCTTTCCTTCCTTGAGTACGAGCATGGTGTGTTTCATCCCGTCGGCGGATGCGGTTCAGTCACGGCGACGATGGCGCGCCTGGCGGAGGAGATGGGCGTCGAGATCCTGTTGAACGAGCCGGTCGAAGGCGTGGAGATCGAGCGAGGTGTCGCAAAAGGTGTACGCACGGCAACACGGAACTTGAAGGCTGATGCCGTGGTGATGAATGCTGACTTTGCGAACGCAGTGCGGCGAATGATCCCTGCAAAGGACCGCAAGCGATGGACCGATGCGCGCATCGAGAGCAAGCGGTACTCCTGCTCGACATTCATGATGTACCTCGGCATTGAAGGCCGGTATGACGACGTGTCGCATCACACGATCTATCTGGCGAAGGATTACAAGCAGAATCTGCGCGATATTGAGAGCCTGCATCGCCTCTCGGCAGACCCGTCGTTCTACGTCCAGAACGCGAGCATTACGGATGAGACGCTTGCGCCAGAGGGCCACAGCACCCTTTATGTGCTCTTGCCGGTTACACATGAGACGAGCGCTGTGGATTGGGAAAGAGAGACACCGCGCTTCCGCGAGCTGGCGCTCGAGCAGATTGAGAAGATCGGTTTGCACGATGTGAGGAGCCGTATTCGAACGGAGAAAGTGATTACGCCGCAGGGATGGAGCGAGAACTTTGATCTGCATCTAGGCGCAACCTTCAGCATGGCGCACTCGCTCGATCAGATGCTGCATCTCCGACCGCATAACCGGTTTGAAGATGTAAAGGGCATGTATCTGGTGGGCGGCGGAACACACCCGGGAAGCGGGCTGCCGGTGATCTTTGAATCGGCGCGCATTACATCGCGGCTGCTGCTTGAGGATCTGGAGATAGAGACACAGTGGGCCGGGGCGATGTCGGATCGCTCGCGCGTGGAGAGCGGCGGCGTTCTCGAGACGGTCTCCTAGTGGCGAACACGGCCATACTTCCGGAGCTTGCGGAGAGTTCCGCTCCAAGTTCTTTCGATGTGCAGACGCATGCACCGGTTGAGAGATCAGGGACGGCGCAGGCTGCTGTAGCTGGGCGCCGGGTCGAGGCCATGTGGCAAGCAACGCCGCTCAGAGCGCGTCTGGACATGATCAGGCGAGCGCGCGTGCTGCTAGCTGAAAACGCAGAGAGCCTTGCCGATACGATCTCGGACGAGTTAGACCGGAGCCGGGCGGATACGCTGGTGGCAGAGGTCCTGCCGCTGCTCGCGGCAATGCGGTTTCTGGAGCGCAAGGCGGCGAAGATCCTGGCAACGCGCTCTCTCGGTGTCGTTGACAGGCCGCTGTGGCTGGGACGCGTTGCAAGCGAGATCGAACGAGTGCCGCTCGGCCGGGTCCTCGTGATCGCGGTCAGCAACTACCCACTGCTGCTTCCTGGGGTGCAAGTAATGCAGGCCCTGGCGGCAGGCAATACGGTGATCTGGAAGCCGGGAAGGGGCGGCGCTCGGGTGGCCGACAGGATCGCTCGCATCCTCGCTGAGGCAGGACTGCCATCGGGTGTGCTCGTTGTGACGGATGAGAGCATCGAAGCGGCTCACCTCGCGATCGGAACGAGAGGAGTCCTGCCGCGCGAGGAGGGTGCTGACAAGATTTTCTTCACCGGTTCAGCAGCGGCCGGACGCGATGTTCTGCACCGGGCTGCGGAGCGCCTCGTGCCGTGTGTGGTTGAGCTCTCAGGAGCCGATGCTGCGATCGTTCTGCCGAGCGCTTCGATCGGCGCCGCGACCCGTGCGATTGGCTTTGGTCTGCGTCTGAATGGTTCGGCGACGTGCATGGCTCCCCGCCGTGTCTTGCTGGTGGATGAACATGTGAACTCCCCACGAAGGATGGAGTTTCTGGCGGCGCTCTGGCACGAGTTCCAGACGATCGGACCGGTGCGGGTTCCAACCGCGCAGGCGCGGCTGGCGATGGAGCTCCTGAGGGAGGCGCGCTCGCAGGGAGCGACGGTGCTGGGCGGCGGCATGGACGCAGCCGGGCGATTTGAGCCGGCGCTGGTGCTCGAGGGAACGGCCTCCATGCGCGTCGCGAAGACGGACGTGTTTGCGCCGGTGCTGACGGTGCTGGACGTGCGGGGGTTTGATGGTGTGACAGCTGCTCAGGAGGCGTGCCCACTCGCGCTGACGGCTTCGATCTTCTGCGGCGAGAGCAGACGCGACGAGCACGAAGCCCGCGCTCTGGCATCGCGGCTGCAGGTTGGACACGTCAGCGTCAACGACGTCATTGTGCCGACAGCCGATCCGCGCGTTCCGTTTACAGGCCGGAAACAGAGCGGGTTTGGAGCGACGCGCGGGGCGGAGGGACTGCTTGAGATGACGGCTCCGCGGGTTGTCGCAGTGCGTCGTGGCACAGGTACACGACGTTACGATCGCACGGGCGCGGCCCATGTGGGATTGTTCGCCGGATTGGCTGCGCTGCTGTATGGCGGGGCGGCCCTGGCAAGAGCTCGCGGCGCGGCACAGATGGTCGTAGCTGGACGGGCTGTATCGCAGAAGGCAACAGGACAAAGATCGGGAGACGCGTAATGCAGGTTGGTGTGATTGGATCGGGTTTGGCAGGGCTGGCCGCGGCGTGCACGCTGGCGGCGCGTGGTCACAAAGTTGAGGTCTTCGAAAAGAACGACTGGCTGGGTGGAAAGGCGGCACAACTTCGGGAAAAGGGCTTCCGATTTGACATGGGGCCGACAATCCTGATTCAGCCGTCCATGCTGCGGAAGATCTTCGCGGAGGCAAATCGTAACCTCGAGGATTACTTACCCATGGTGCGGCTGGATCCGCAGTGGCGCTGCTTCTTCGAGGACGGCAAGGTACTGGATCTGAAAGACGACCCGAAGGTGATGGCGGAGACCTTCGAGGGCATCTGGCCCGGTATGGGCAAAGGTTATCTCAAGTTTCTCGAGACCTCCGAGCAGTTGCACTCAATCTCGGACCGCTTCTTCTTCTGGAAGTCAGTTGGATCCATGCGGGACACGATGGATGTGGGCGGCGCCTTTGACATCAAGGTGCTCCGCGACGTGATGCGGATGCGACTGGGCAAAACGGTATCGGGAACGATCCGCGAGTTTATGCCGGATGCAAACTCGGCTCAGATGCTGGATCATTTTGTCCAATACGTCGGCAGCTCACCAGATTCTTCTCCTGCGATTCTGTGCGCGATCGGGCATATGCAGATGGAAGAAGGAATCTGGTACCCGATGGGTGGTACCCGCGCGGTCCCAGAGGCGCTGGTCAAGCTGGCGACGGAGTTGGGCGTTATCTTCCACACCGGGGTAGAAGTTGAGACCATCGAGACGGACGCACCCAAGCTGAGCGGCAAGAGGGCGAAGCATGTGACGGGGCTGATCACAGACTCCGGCGAGGTCCACTCCTTCGACGCGGTGGTATCGAACTCGGATGCGGTGCGGACCTATCGCGAACTAATCGGCGGATCGGCCGCAAAGCACTTCGATCATGCGCGGAAGTATGAGCCGGCCTGCAGCGGCGTTGTGCTGTATCTCGGGTTGAACAAGCGATATGACCACCTGGCGCATCATGACTTTGTCTTCTCGCGCGATCCACACGAGGAGTTCCATCACATCTATGACCTGGGCGAGCCTGCACCGGATCCGACCTGCTACCTGGCATCGACCGGGCTGACAGATCCGGAGAGTGCTCCGGCGGGCGGTGACGCCCTCTACGTCCTGGTGCATACACCCTACCTGCGGCCACACCACGACTGGACAAAGATGTTCCCTGCATACCGGCAGGTCATTCTGGACAAGCTGAAGCGGACGGCCGGGTTGACGGACATTGAAGATCGGATCGTCTTTGAGTCGGCGCTGACCCCGATGGATATTCACAACCGGTATCGCGTGCTGAACGGGGCTATCTACGGCATATCCAGTCACGGCATGTTCAATGGCGCTTTCAAGCCGGCTAACAAAAGCAAAGAGCTCGAAGGCCTGTACCTGGCGGGCGGAGCAGCGCACCCGGGCCCGGGAATGCCAATGGTGATGATGTCGGGCTGGATCGCGGCAGATACTCTCGATCAGCAATCGCCGGTTGCTGTGGCGTAACGCGCGGAGACGATATGGCGCACACAACAGGAGCAAGGGCCGGGCGGATACCAAAAATCTCGCAGCCCTTGCTCCGGTGGTTTCGCTGGATTGTCCGGCAAAACTTCAGGGCTGAGTTCCACGCTGTACGGCTGCATGGACTCGATCGAGTGCAGGGGCTTAGCGGACCGCTGATGGTCTATGCCAACCACTCTGGATGGTGGGACCCGATGGTTGCCTTTCTGCTGGCTGGTGAACTGATGGCCAGCCGACGGCACTTCGCACCGATGGATGCCGCGGCGCTCAGGAAGTACAAGATCCTGACGTGGCTGGGCGTCTTTCCAGTTGAGGTGAGCAGTGCACGCGGCGCTGTCGGCTTTTTACGGACCGGGGAGGCAATCCTGCGTGATGGGGGCGTTCTGTGGGTGACGCCGCAGGGCCGGTTCGCAGATGTGCGGGAACGGCCCCTCGTCTTCAAACCGGGAATGGCGGCACTTGCGGCGAGGGTGCCGGGCTGCACGGTTCTTCCGATGGCGATTGAATACGTCTTCTGGGATGAGCGCACGCCGGAGGCTCTGCTGCTGATCGGAGATCCGGTACACGTGACCGCGGGTGAGACAACCGACGCGCTCGAAGAGCGCTTGAAGAGAGCGCTCGAAACGGTGATGGCGGGAATGCAGGAACGAGCAATCTCGAGAGATGCGCAGCAGTTTGAACAAGTGCTGCTGCGGGGCCGGGTTGGAGTCGGTGGAGTCTACGGTATGGGTAAGCGGGCAAGAGCGTGGTTGACGCGGACACCATACAGGCCGGAGCATGGGGTACCTGGCAGAGCACGCGGCGATCAGGTGGAGGGGTAACCCATGCTGGACGGCTTGCTCGTTGCGATGATGGTGTGCGCGCTGGCGCCAGCCGTCTTGTTCTCGATCAACTACGTGCTGTACCGTGAACCGCGGCGCATCCATCCGGGGCGCGTGCTCTCCGCAGTGTCGGTGTTGATTCCGGCGCGGGATGAAGAGCGCGCGATCCGGGAGGCTGTAGAGAGTGTGCTGGCAAGCGAGGGTGTGACCCTCGAAGTCGTGGTGATGGACGACGGATCGACCGATGCGACAGCAGCCCTTGTGGCGGAGCTTGCGGAGCGGGATGCGCGGGTTCGGCTGGAGCAGGCTCCGCTGCTTCCGCGCGGATGGAACGGAAAGCAGCATGCCTGTTGGGCTCTGGCGCACACGGCACGCCATGAGCGGATGTGCTTTATGGATGCTGATGTGCGGATTGAGCCGGAGGCGCTGGCACGCATGCTGGGATTTCAGGAAGACAGCGGCGCCGCCCTGGTAAGCGGGTTTCCCCGACAGGTGACGGAGACGATGATGGAGTGGCTGCTGCTGCCGCTGATCCATTTTGTGCTGCTGGGTTTTCTGCCGCTACCAGGGATGCGGCGCACCACGAATCCGGGGTATGCGGCAGGCTGCGGCCAGTTCCTGCTGGTGCGGCGTGCGGAGTACTTTGCGAGTGGTGGGCATGCGGGCATCCGGGAGACGATGCACGACGGGCTGCGGCTGCCAAAGCTGCTGCGGGAGCATGGTTTGACGACGGATCTGGCCGATCTGACCCGGCTGGTGCGGTGCCGGATGTATCGATCGGCAGGGCAGGTGTGGAGCGGACTGGCCAAGAACGCAACGGAGGGCTTAGCAGCGCCGGTGCGCATTGTGCCGATCTCGCTGGTTCTGTTGACAGGCCAGGTGATGCCCTTTGCGGTGCTGCTCTGGTTATTGCTTCTCCGTCAGCCGATCGCGGGGTTTGAGGCGACGTTTCTTTTCGTGGCGGCATGGGCGGCATGGCTGCCGCGGGTGATGGCGGCGTTCCGGTACCAGCAGAAGCTGCGAAGTGCGTGGCTGCATCCGGTAGGCATTGCGGTGTTGCTGGTGCTGCAGTGGTATGCGCTGGGCCGGAAGCTTATGGGCGGTGCGGTGAGCTGGAAGGCGCGGAGCTATGTCGCGGGCGAAGCGCCGATCGATTAGCTCTCTTCTAGACGCCTTTCTTGAGCGGCTCCCAGATGAACTTGTGGATTTGTAACGAAAGGCGGGCTGGCAGGCCGTCGGCCAGCATCCAGTCGACAAGGTCGCGCGGGTCTAGGGCGATGTTGTCGGCAGTCCGGAGAGGGCTGGGAGTCTTGGTGAAGGCGGGCGAGAGAAGGATGCCGCCGGCTTTGCTTTCAAGCGCGTGCTCGCGGATGAAGTCACGGGCGAACTCGTAGTCCCGACGATCGGTGAGGACGAACTTCACCTCATCGGCTGGGGTGAGGGCATTCAGGTTCTCCAGGCGGAAGCTGTTCGCGGCCGCACCGGCGCCAGGACACTTGACGTCAACGATCTTGTGGACGGCTCTGGGAACGTCGGCCAGGAGTCGCTCTCCGGAGGTCTCGATCATGAGCTCGAAGCCGCGGTCCAGGAGTGTCTGCATAAGCGGAAGAAGTTCGCGTGCCTGCAGCATGGGCTCTCCGCCAGTAAATTCGACGAGTCGGCAGGGCGCGAGGGCTTCAATCTGACTGAGGATTCGGTCAGCGGTGAAGGGCTTGCCGCCGGAGAAGGTGTACTCGGAGTCGCACCAGGCGCAGCGGAGATTGCAGCCGGCGAGGCGCACGAAGATGCAGGGTAGGCCGGCGAAAGAGCTTTCGCCTTGAACGGATTTGTAGAGTTCGATGAGATGCATGGGGTCGTTTCTATGTAGCCAGGAGCAGCGAGACGCCAGTCTGTTGAGCGGCTCGTGCAAGCTTCCCATCGAGCGTTGCAAGAGGAAGCGACGTCTTCAGGGCTAGAGCGAGATAGCTTGCGTCGTATGTTGAAAGACCGTAGCGCAAAGCGAGTCGGAGGAGGGCGTTGAGATCTGGAGGATCCGGATCGAATTGAATGTTGAGAGTGGCCAGGTCAGCAAGGTAGATCTGTACGTCGTGCCTTGTGAGCCGGGCGTCTGCAAGTGCCTTCTGCAGCGCACTTGCGGTCTCGAAGTGCCAAAGCATGGGAGCAATGGCAAAGCTGGATTGCACTCGCGTGAGAGCTGGTATGGATGCTATATAGCTGTCGTCAGCAAAAGCCCAAGCAACAGAGGCGGATGCATCGAGGACAAAAGACATCAGTAACGGTAGTCCTCGTGCATGTACTCCCTGATGGACATGCCCTCAGGCAGATTCAATCTAGGTGCATCCGGGGCGTCACGACGGGAAAGGATACGCTCAAAAGCAGCACGACGCCGCTCGAGAACTTCGGCCGAAGGCTCCGGATCGGGAGACATAATCCTAGCGCTGATCGCGCTTGGATGACTAGAAGACACTTGCTGTGCGCGGTCCGGCGGTCCATCTCCAAACGTGCGTTCGGCGTATGTCGCCAAGATGCGCAAAGTCACCTCGACCGGAGTCAAGCCGGTCGCTTTTGCCTCTGCCTCAAGAGCTCGTTGAATCTCGGGAGTCAGGTCCAGGTGCATGTGCGACCTCCGTGTGCGAGTATACGTTGCTCGCTACTCGTAGTAGCGGGCGAAGCTGGTGTCGGTTTCGTAAAGCGTGCAGTCTTTGACGCGGACGCGGCCCTGAGTCATCTCGTAAAGCTGGGTAGAGGTCTGCTGGAAGAAGTAGCGGGCGAGGTTTTCGGCCGAGGGATTGAGTTCTTCCTTGAAGGGTTCGAGATCGTTGATCATCTGGTGGTCCAGGCGATCGACGACCGGGCGCATGACCTGCTTGAGGAGTTTGAAGTCGAGGAGCAAGCCGGCATGATCGAGCTCGGCACCCATGAGAGTGATGAAGACCTTGTAGTTATGGCCGTGCGGGTTTTCGCACTTGCCCTGGTAGTTACGGAGGTAGTGGCCGGAGGAGAAGCCGGCTTCCACGGTGACTTCAAACATTGCGGGTCGCTTCCCTTTGCCGACGCAGATACTTCAGTGTCGGATTGGATCGGAGGATGAAAACTCTATTGTAGCGGGCGGTGATCGCCGCGGGGGTGAGTCTCAGGCCTGCAGGCTGAGCTTCTCGCGAAGTTCGCGCACCTCGGCTGTAAGCGCGGCCACGGCTGCGAGGATCTGCTGGCGCTCCTGAATTTCAGGGCTGGGAAATACACGTTCGGTGAAGAAGGTGCCGTTCGGCTCAAGCGTGCAGCGTTCGACCTCGGAAAGTGAGGTGATGCTGTCTTTATGCAGAGCGCTGATGAGTTCCGGGCGTGTCAGGCTCTCAGCTTTCAGCGCGCCCTCGTCCACGATGCCCTTGTGAATGAGCACACTGGGCGATCCCTGAAGGGCGTTGTTGAGGCGCGGCAGGTTGAAGAGGAGCCGCATGAGCAGCCAGTTGATGGCCAGCAGCGAGAAGGCACCGAGGATGCCGCCGGAGACGGAGTTATCGTCACCGATGATGGCGTTTTGTACGGTGTTCGACAGGCTAAGCAGGAGAACCAGATCGAAAGGATTCAGCTGTGCGAGCTCTCGCTTCCCAAAGAGGCGTAGAAAGGCAATCAGGCACAGGTAGACGATGACAGGGCGCAGGATCTTCTCGAGCACCGGCTGTTGGAGGTGGAACATGCTCTGGATCACGACGGCTCTGCTTTCTTCTGAAGCTTTTGTTCTGCGAGGACGTCAGGCTTTGCTATAGCGCTGCTGATGCCAGGCCCAGGCGCTGGAGACGATGTCGTCGAGATGCGCATGCTGTGGCAACCAGCCGAGCTCGGCCTTGATCTTGTCGGAGCCCGCGACGAGGACGGCGGGATCACCGGGGCGACGGGGCTGCTCCTCGACGGGGACAGAACGGCCCGTGACGCGGATGACGGAGTCGATGACCTCACGCACGGTAAAGCCCTGCCCATTGCCGATGTTGTAGATCATGCATGGCGTGTGCTCGAGCGCCTTGAGCGCGAGCAGGTGAGCCTGTGCGAGATCGCCGACATGGATGTAGTCGCGGACGCAGGTGCCGTCTTTGGTCGGGTAGTCGGTGCCAAAGATCTTGATCCTGTCGCGGCGGCCGAGAGCGACATCCAGAATGAGCGGGATCAGATGAGACTCTGGCTCGTGAGACTCGCCATACCCTTCCACGGCGCCGGCCACGTTGAAGTACCGCAGACTGGCATAGCGGAAGCCATGGAGCTGATTAAACCAGCGCAGCATGTGTTCAACCAGCAGCTTGCTTTCGCCGTAAGGATTGGTCGGTGCGAGTTTAGCGTCTTCGAGGATCGGTGTGGAAACCGGTTCGCCATAGCACGCGGCGGTTGAACTGAAAACCAGCCTTTGCGGGCCGACAGCTAACATTGCTTCAAGAAGAGTAAGCGTAGAGGCCGTATTGTTGCGAAAATAGATCTCAGGGCATCGCATGCTTTCGCCGGCTTCGATCAAAGCGGCGAAGTGCATGACACCATCGAAGGTTCCGTTGCGTAGAACGTCTTCGAGCAGGGGACGATCCTTGAGGTCGCCCTCAATGAAACGAGCCTGAGGAGGCAGAGCGGACGCTTGGCTGTGGCAAAGATTGTCAAAGATCGTAACGTCATGTCCTTCTTGCATTAAGAGCCGGGCTACCGTGCCGCCGACATAGCCTGCTCCACCTGTTACAAGAACCTTCATGGTACCTCTCCCCTTGCCTCTATGAACCATGTTGCACGCGTACCACCAAAGTACCAGTGTCAAGCTAAGGAAGCTACGGCACACTGGCTCCAGTTGAAAGCAAGGCAAGACCTCTGCCGGAGAGGGACTGTAAAGAGCTCTGGAATGAGACTTGCTGCAACCCTTTGGATCGCTTCCTTCGTCTTTCTGATGTGCCCGTCTCTCCGGTACGGCTTTACTCCCCGGCCGGCCAGATTTCTTCGGTGGGTCTGATCAGGTGTACTCCTGTTCCCTTTGCAGCCCTCGAGCGGGTTCATCTTCCCGCCGCAAAGACT
This sequence comes from Acidobacteriaceae bacterium, assembly GCA_903642235.1. Taxonomy (GTDB): domain Bacteria; phylum Acidobacteriota; class Terriglobia; order Terriglobales; family Acidobacteriaceae; genus Edaphobacter. The sequence goes on from CAHJWL010000013.1 coordinate 21,875, forward strand.
CTCCATACTGACCCAGATGTGTCGCCTCCAGCCGCAGGGTTGGAGAACATCCCAAGGACCACTCCCATGCCAGCCACCATGCAGAAGCCGCCCTCCACCGACGCCACCAAGCCCGCGCCCGCCAACATGCAGTTCAGCCATTTCGGTGTCTTGAACGATGGCCAGCAGAGCCGAACGTCGCTCTTCACCTCGATCACCGTGAACATCATCATCGCGCTGGTGGTGATCATCATCGGCGCTGCCGCGAAGAAGACGATGGATAAGCGGATCAAGCTGACAAGCCTGACAGAGCCGATCCCAATCAAGAAGATCGAGCCGGAGAAGCCGAAGATCCTGCCGAAGCCGTTGCCGCCAACACCCAAGATCAAGGTGGATCCGCCCAAGATCAAGCTGCCGGATGAGGTGAAGCTGCCGGATCCGCCAAAGGTTCCGGAGATCAAGATGGCGCAGCCGGTGCCGGTGATCGCACCCGCACCGCCGAAACAGGTGACGCCGCCGCCCGCGCCCAAGGTCGTCAACCTGGGCCAGGCCGCTCCAGCGACAGTTGTCGCGACAAATCACCCGGCGGCCGTCGCGCTGGGCCAACAGACGAACCCGATCGCCCCCTCGAACCGGCCGGCGACGAGCGCAGTTAACCTCGGACAACGTGGCATGGCCGGCATGCCGGCCTCGAACACCGGTGCCGGCGCGACCAAGGTGAGCCTGGGCTCAGGATCGCCGACCAGCACGGATATGGCCGGCAACGGAACACGTGCCGTACAGGGCGTAAAGCTGGGCGTGGCGGGTGGAACCGGCCCGATGAACGCGACCGGCAAGGTCGCCGGACCCGTAAACCTTGGCCAGGTGCAGCAAGCGGCTCTGCCGAAGCCTGCGGCGCCAACCGTAGCCAGCGCCAAGAGCGGTCCGAAGGTGCTCTACAAGCCGACCCCGATCTACACAGCAGAGGCCCGCAGCATGCATCTCGAAGGTGTGGTCGCGGTTCGTTTGAAGGTTCGGTCGGATGGTGGTGTGCAGGTTGAGGGTGTGACCAGCGGCCTCGGTCATGGTCTTGACGAGGCCGCGGTCCAGGCGGTTCAGGGAACCCGATTCAAGCCGGCAACCGACGCCTCCGGTGCGCCGGTCGAGTGGGAAGGTGTTGTCAACGTAGCTTTCCAACTTGCGGGATAGCTTTCTCCAAAGCGCGGGATCAACTAGCATTAAGAAGAACTAATGTCAGGACGGTCGGCCAGCACGGTCACCGCAGGAGCAATCATGAGTTTCCGGAAACACACAACGGCCGCTTTTCTGCTGGCTACACTCGCCGCAGGAACGCTTTCGGCGAGCGCCGCGATTCCGCTGCTCGGCAAGAAGAAGAAGGCGACTGGGGATGAACTTCTACCGTCGCGCAAGCCGTCAGCAGCCCAGAACGCGCTGATTGATAAGTCGATTCTGCGCGAAAAGGAGGTCACAAAGATTCTTAAGGAACGGGCTCCGATGGTGGAGACCTACATCCAGAACATGCGGCCGGATCCTCTGCTCAGCCAGATTCCGGACTCGGACCAGCACTTCCTGGGGCGTGTTGCGTTCGGCAAGGTGATTGGCGACGCCACATACCAGACAAACAACGAAACGACCCACGGAACCAGCGGCAACGGAGGCAAGCTCGGATTTCTGAAGCACTCGGCTTCGTACGTCACGGGATTGGGCAGCAGCTTGCACCTGAACTTTCACGAAGCCGGCTTTGTGCAGATGCTTCTGATCGACTCCAACAACTACGACCGGCAGCACTACCAGTTTTTCTACGTTCGCAACGACTTCCTGGGCAACACGCCGACCGCGGTCTTCGATGTGTCGCCAATTCCCACAAAAGAGGGCAAGCTTGCGCTCACTGGCTCGGTCACCGGCCGCTTCAATGGCCGTATCTGGATCGAGACCCGTACCGGCAACGTAGTGCGCTTCAACGGAGACTTCGCCGGTTCGGAAAAGACGATTCGCGAGTTCTACCACTTCGACAGTTGGCGCACCAATGTGCAGCCGGACCTCTGGCTTCCGACCTCCTTCTATGTGGAAGAGAGCGACCCCAAGAGCACCACGCGCACACTGAAGTTCAAAGCGGTCAATCATATCTGGGGCTACATGCTCAAGATTCCACCGCCGGAGTCTGAGCAGACCTCGCTTGATGTTGTCGGCGCAACGGACGTAAGCAACGACGCGCAGGATGTAAGCCCGCTGGGCGCGCAGCGCGAATGGGCCAAGCAGGCGGAAGACAACGTGGTCGAGCGGCTCTTTCAGGCCGGGCTGATCGATGCACCGAGCGAGTTCGACAAGACGCTTGAGGCGTTGGCCGGCAACATTCTCGCCTATAACGGGATCACGCTGGCGCGGCCGATTCATTGCCGCACCATGTTGACCGAGCCGCTTGAGTCTGTAGCGATCGGCGACACCATCCTGATCTCGAAGAGCCTGCTCGACACGACAGGCATCGTCACCCAGGACGGCGCGCAGCAGATGGGAAATCTGAATGCGATCCTCGCTTTCCAGCTCGCCCATGTCGTGCTCGGCCATCGTCTGGACACCAAGTACGCCTTCAATAACCGGCTGCTCTTTCCGACGACCACCGTGTTCAATCGCATTCCGATGCACCACACCGACGCCGACAATGCGGCAGCCGCCAAGAAGGCCGTGGAACTGCTAAGCGCGAAAGAACTGGTGGACGGTCAGCAGTACTTCGGTCTGTATCTGCAGCAGTTACAAACCCGTATTAAGGCACTCAAGGCTCTAAACGAGCCCATGCTGGGTGACGCGCTGGTGAAGAGCGATAACGATCCAACCTTCTGGCTGCAGGCGCTGGTCGGCAAAGGACCGAAGCTGGACATGAAGGACATCAAGCAGCAAGCGGCTATGCCGCTGTCCAGTTTCCTTCGCTACGATCCCTGGACGGATCAGGTGATCACGATGCACTCGGCGTTCGAGCCGATCATTACGCCCGCGGACAAGATGCCGTTTGAGGTTGAGCCCGTGTACCTGAAGCTCAGCTACTACAAGGCACCAGCGGATCCGGCGGCCGGCGCGGCTGCAGGACCGGCTGGAGCAGCTCCGGCCCAGACGCAGGCACCTGCGGCATCGGCACCGGCAGCAGCCGCACCTCCCGCGGCAGCACCGGCCCCCCAGAACTAACAATCAGGCTGCGGTTCCGCATGGGCCGCAGCCCTTCCTCTCCCTCCGCACTTCCCTGTCAGAGAAGCACTCAGCTTCCAAACGATTCGCTCACACGGCCGTTCCCCGATAGTCGCGGCCGCTTCAGGAGGTTCAGTGTTAAAACGACTTCTTCTCTTGCTCAGCCTGGTCAGCGGTGCGCATCCACTGCTGCATGCACAGGCTTCACCGACAGCCTCCCGCATGGGTGATGCCCTCCTGGGTGGCGGCTATAGCACGGCCGCCTCTGACTATGGTCCCCGTTTTACCGGGTACAACTTCTATGGCGACTTCGACTTTTCACAGCACCTCGGCATCGAGGCCAAGTACAACTACGTCAAGGCACCCTCGTCGTCGATTCTGTATGAACGAACCTACGAGATCGGTGCACGATACTTCCGCACCTATGGACTGCTGGTTCCGTACGCCAAGGTGATGGTCGGTCGCGGCGTCTTCAACTACCCGCCCTGCTTCGGTCCGCCTGCCGACCAGAAGGTGGCCTGCGCCAACCTCGCCTATAACGAGGCCTCCGGCGGCTTCGGCACCGATGTAAAGGTGCGACAGTGGCTCTATCTACGAGCAGACCTGGAGTTTCAGCACTGGTTCAGCTTTAAGGGCACACCCACCAGCACGCCCGATTCCCTGGCGCCACAGGTGTTTTCCATCGGAGCCGCGTACCACTTCCGCTAAAAACAGGGGCGGAGCAGGTCGCCAGTGCACCGCTCCGCCCTGCTTACCCTACTTACCAGAGAGACCCGCAGATTTTAGAAGTGGTAGGCCACGCCGACCGTCGGCATCGAGATAACCTCATACCGATTTGTCTGCAGGTCCGACTTGCCGAAATCAGGCGCCTTCACTGCAAAGCCGCGATACTGCACCCGCACGTCAAAGCTGGGGCTGACCTCATACGACACGCCCGCACCGAACATGGCGCCGATGGCTGTGGTCCGCTTCAGGTCCAGGCTGCTGGTGCCATTATCGCGGATCGCACCGAAAAAGATCGCGGCTGGTCCCACTTCGGCGAAGGGACTGAAATTGTGAAAGTTGAAGCTGTACACGTAGGCAACGGAGAACTCCTGCTGCCTGGTATGGACTCGAAAGTTTGGGTTGAAGTTTGTGTTGAAGCGTGTGGAGTACTGGGCAAAGGAGTAGTTCGCCTCACCCGCGCTATGGGGGGTCAACATATAACGGTAGCTTCCCAGGAAGCCTACGGTGGTTGTAGCGGACTCTCGCACGCCGCCGGTGCCATTGACTGTGGGTGTGAAGACACCAATTGCACTTACACTTGCGTCCTGCCGGCTCTCCTGCGCTAAACCGGCGGCGGCCGATGCCATCAGCACGCCCAAAACCATCGTCTTCATCATGCGTTCGTAATCCCCTCGCAGCTTGGCCACTCCTGTCACCGGTACGACAGCCGTGAGGGTTAGGATCAATCCCAAACACGAGATCCTGCTACGGATCCCAGACACAGTGACGGACGGAGCTTAGCTCTTATCTATTGTACCCGCACAGGCAGAGAGTAATGGACGGCCTCGGGGGCAGACGAGAGCAGGCTGGCCTGCGTGCGGCCAACCTGCTTCGGCTTGCATTCTGGTCTGCAGATCTTACTGAGCCGGCGGCGGCGGCGGCCCGTCGTGGTCCCGCTGCATATGCTCATGATGCTTGGCTTGCATCGCGTCGAACTTAGCTCTTTGATCGTCGTTGAGAACGGCACGGACTTTGTCGTTTTCGGCCTTGTGCAGATCCATCATCTTGGCATGTCGATCCGGTCCCTGCAGAGAGCTGTCCGAGTGGATGGCCTGCATCTGTGTCTCGTTATCGGCCTGTATCGCTTTGATCTGCGTGACCTGATCGGGCGAAAGATTGAGGCGTTTGGTCATGCTCTCGAGCATGTGCGCCTGACGCTCCGCCGGGTCTCCGTGCGGTCCGCGGGGTGGCGGTCCACCATCCTGCGAGCTGGGTGGCGCGGTTGCGGGGTCAGTCTGCTGCGCGAGGAGAGAGACTGGGGTCAGTGCGAGGCTGACGATCGCCACGCGCGCCACATAGAAGAGAGCTGTTCCCTGCTGAAGTTTCATAGATCCTCCTTGGTACCGACTGCGGTCGCACTGTGCGAGGCACTGTCTCCTGTAGTAACAACACTGCAGGGAAAATGTTTCGATCGACTGCGGATTGACTTCAGTAGCAGGACCGCTAACGGTGACGCTCGGGAACAAAGCAATAGGGATCTCCCCGCTTTTCGGCAAAATGTCCAATCGTCTTAAGAAATGCAACCGCCGCATGAGAGAGACTGGCCTGCCGGCGATGAACAACCCGCAGCCGGCGCTCAAGCGTGAGTTCCGGCACGGCGACGCGAACGAGACTGCCGCTGGCCAGCTCCGTTCGAACACACAGGCCCGGAACCAGCGCAACGCCGCCGCCCATCTCCACAAAGCGCTTGATCGCTTCAAGCGAAGGAAGTTCAACACCCATGTTCAGAGGGGTGCGATGCTGCTTGAACGCCTGCACGACCTTCTGGCGCAGGGGAGACGTGATGGTGTGCGCGATGAAGTTGGAGGAGCGCAGATCCCGAATGGAGACGACGCCGGCGCGCGCAAAAGGATGGCTTGGATTGACCACAAAGGCGAGCTCATCGCGATAAACAAGAGTTGAGCTGAGTTGAGGGTCTTCGGGACGAAACGAGAGCAGGCCCAGCTCGACCGTGTGCAGCAGAACGTCATCCGGAATGCGGCTGGCCAGCGAGCGCTGTACCGCAACCTTGATACGGGCATTCTTCTTGCGAAACTCAGAGAGCAGCGGCAGAAGGTAGAGGCAGGTGTATTCATTGGCTGCGATGCTGAGCTTGCCGGTATGGAGAGCGCGCAGATCAGCGATGGCGCCCGAAGCCTCGGACCGCAGGTTCAGCATCTTGAGCGCGTACTCCCGCAGAACCTCGCCCGCGGCGGTAAGCGTCGCATCGCGTGAACTGCGTTCGAAGAGAACTTCGCCGAGTTCAGACTCAAGCTTGGCAACAGCCTGGCTGACGGCTGGTTGTGTGCGGTGCAGACGCGACGCCGCCCGCGAAAAGCTGCGTTCTTCAGCAACCGCGAGAAAGGTCTCCATCTGCGTCAATTCCATCTTCGTCTCCACGGGCAGTGCCATCACTCAGAAGGCCAGCATAGATTAGTTCTGCTGATACCGCGTCTCGGTACCATAAGAAGCAATTATGATGGTCAGCAGGCAGGAAGGTGTACGGCATGACGGACGACAGCAAGTTGAAGGCGACTGGGCAGACAGAACGCGGTGCGGAACGTCTTCTATTTCTTGACACCACACTCCGCGATGGAGAGCAGAGCCCCGGGTGCACGATGCACCACGAAGAGAAGCTTCGGATGGCGCATCAACTGGCCGCACTGGGCGTCGATATCCTTGAAGCAGGCTTTCCCATCGCGTCGGCAGGGGATTTCGAGTCGGTACGCGCCATCGCACGCGAGGTGCGCGGACCCCGGATCACCGGGCTGGCACGGGCAAAGCGTGAGGACATTGAGACTGCCGCGCGAGCTGTAGAAGCGGCAGCCAGCAATCGCATCCACACCTTTCTTTCCTCGTCTGACATTCATCTCGAACACCAGATGCGGATCAGCCGGCAGCAGGCACTGGATCAGGCCGGGGAGGCGGTGCGGCTCTCGCGATCCTTCGTTGAAGATGTCGAGTTCTCTCCGATGGATGCGACCCGCACTGATCCGGAGTTTCTGCTGCAGATGGTCATGGTCGCGATTGAAGCAGGGGCGACGACCATCAACATCCCCGATACTGTCGGGTACAGCCTGCCGGAAGAGTATGCCGCAATCTTTCGCATGTTGAAGCAGCGCGTTCCAGACAGCGAGCGCATCACGTTCTCAACGCACTGTCACGACGATCTGGGAATGGCCGTAGCCAACTCCCTTGCTGGTGTGCAGGCCGGAGCGCGGCAGGTGGAGTGCACGATCAACGGCATCGGCGAACGCGCGGGCAATGCGGCGCTTGAGGAGATTGCGGCGGCACTTATGGTGCGGCGGGATCGCTTTCCCCTCACCAGCGGGATCGTCATGAAACAGCTCTACCCCACCAGTCAGCTGCTGTCAGAGATTGTGACCTTCAGCTGCTCACCGAACAAGGCAGTCGTCGGTGCAAATGCGTTTGCACATGAATCCGGCATTCACCAGCACGGCGTTCTCGCGAACCCGCTGACCTACGAGATCATGACACCCGAGTCTGTCGGGGTTCCAGCCAGCAATATCGTACTGGGCAAACACAGCGGCCGGCGGGCTCTTGAGCACCGCTTGAAAGATCTCGGAATCACGCTGACGCGGAGCGATCTTGACGTCCTTTACAGACGCTTCACCGAACTCGCAGACCGGAAGAAGTTAATCTACGAGCAGGACCTCCTGGAGCTCCTGCAGACACAGCAGATCGCGCTTACAGAATCGTAATCTTCAGTGTGTGAACAGAAGAGCAGGTCTCCCTGCGGGTGCCTGGCAGGAAGGAGAGTATGTGCAGCTAAGAGTTACAGTTCTTCCAGGTGACGGCATCGGCCCCGAGGTGACGCGCGAGGCGGTCAGTATCCTGCGAGCAGTAGCCGATCATGGCGGCCATGAGTTTACCTTCACAGAACTGCTGATTGGCGGCGTAGCGATCAGCGAGACAGGTGGACCGCTGCCGCAGACAACGATCGACGGCGGGCTGGCGAGCGATGCTGTGCTGCTGGGAGCGGTGGGCGATAACAGATTCAACCATCTCTCCCCGGAGAAGCGGCCCGAGGCAGGTCTGCTGCAGATTCGCCAACTCCTCGGCGGCTTCGCAAATCTACGGCCTTCCGTGGCGTACGCCGCCCTGGCGGCGAGTTCTCCGTTACGCGCCGACGTAACAGAGGGTGTCGACATCCTCTTCGTCCGGGAGCTGTTGGGCGGCTTGTACTTCGGTATTCCGCGCGCATGGAATAAAGAAACCGGAGAGGCCTTCAACACGATGCGCTACACCCGCGAGGAGGTCCAGCGCGTGGCGCGCGTCGCCTTCGAAGTCGCAGGCAAGCGTCGTGGCAAAGTGACGTCCGTCGATAAGGCAAATGTTCTCGAAACATCACAGCTTTGGCGGGCAACGGTAACGGAAGTAGCGGCGGAGTATCCCGGAGTCACGCTCGAACACCAGTTCGTCGACTCGATGGCCATGCACCTGATGAACACGCCGCGAAACTTCGACGTGGTGCTGACAGAAAATCTGTTCGGCGACATTCTCTCCGATGAAGCAGGTGTGATTACCGGATCACTCGGTATGCTGCCGTCAGCGACAATCGGTGGCGCGGTCAATCTGTATGAGCCCGTGCACGGGTCGGCGCCGGACATCGCCGGGAGCGGCAAGGCAAATCCTCTGGGAGCCATTCTCACAGCGGCCATGGTGCTGCGGTATTCGGCAGGTTTGGAGCAGGAGGCCGTGGCGGTGGAGAGTGCCGTACGGCGCGTGCTGCAGGATGGCCATCGCACCGCCGACATCTCTCGCGATCAGACCGCCGTCTTGACGTCAACCGAAGCGATGGGACGCCTGGTGCATGAAGCCCTGTCCCAGGACCTCGGGCGGAAAGGATCCATGCACGCCGTCTGACCGGGCTCGTGCGCTTGCCTCCTATGCGATCTCTTCTTCTCCTTGCGGTGCTCTCCGGATCAGCGATCTCTGCCTGCGCGCAGCTGCATTCGCCGCAGGTGACTCTTCATCGAACGGAAAAGCCTGAGGACCTGAGCTGGATGTGGCGCTACGCAACTCCGCTGCCCGGCAGCGATGAAAGCAGACTGGCGATCGATCCACGCTTCGAACCTCTGCTGGCGCATACACTGACGGCGCCGCAGAGCTTCTGGGGCAGCGGACGCTCTCTCGCCGACGCTGCGGCTGTCTTCCTGACTGGGACGCCCGGCCAGGTGATTGAGGATGACAACCGGTATCTGACAGCCGACGCCTGTGTGCGGGAGTTCTGTTCCAATCGCGGTCTGCTGTGGGTGGATCTGGGTCTGCCTCATCCGTTGGTTGTTTTTGCAGCAATTGATTGGATCAGCGAGAACAAGACCGTCAATCAGGCGGATGCGACCTACACCCTGTGGGTCTTCAGCAATCGCACGCTCGCGACGGATCACATCCCTGCCGCCCTGCGCCGCAGCATCGCGCGATGGACGGCGCTGCCCCCGCCTGGCAGTGATGCCGTTCAAAACATAACGCGTGTCTTCGTCGTCGACCCCGACGGTACGCCGCACCCGGTAAATCCCAAAACTGTCGGCGCGCAGTCCACGCTCCCCGCCGAGACCAGCTCAGAGACAAAGGTTCAACCATGACGACAGCACTGACGCATCCGAAGACACTCTTCGAAAAGGTTTGGGAGCAGCATCTGGTGGCCGAGCCGGCAGGCGAGCCGACCCTGCTCTATATCGATCTGCATCTGGTCCACGAGGTCACGAGCCCGCAGGCGTTTGAAGGTCTGCGGCTTGCGGGCCGCAGTGTCCGGCGCCCCGACAGGCATATCGCGACGGTCGATCATAATGTGCCAACGACCAGCATCGGCGACCGCCTGGTAATTGCAGACCAGATCGCGGCGAAGCAGGTCGATGCGCTTCGCCGCAACTGTGCCGAGTTCGGTATCGAGCTCTTCGATGTACAGGCGGCGGAGCAAGGAATTGTGCACATGATCGGACCGGAGCTGGGTGCGACCAAACCGGGCATGACAATCGTCTGCGGCGACTCGCATACCTCCACACACGGCGCCTTCGGTGCACTCGCCTTCGGCATAGGCACGTCTGAGGTTGAGCACGTGATGGCCACGCAGACCTTGCCCCAGGACAAACCCAGGACCTTCCGGATCAACGTGGAGGGCGAGTTGCCCTACGGAGTCACAGCCAAAGACATCATCCTCGAGATCATCGGGCGCATCGGAACGGATGGCGCAACCGGGTATGTGGTCGAGTACGCAGGTTCCGCCATTCGCGCGCTCTCGATGGAAGGCCGCATGACGGTGTGCAACATGAGCATTGAGGCTGGCGCCCGCGCCGGTATGATCGCACCCGATGACACGACCTTCGCTTACCTCAAGGGTCGCCGTTTCGCACCGGCGGGACCGCTGCAGAACTCGACCACTTCAGGAGAAGATTCCTGGAGCAACGCCGTGGCGCAGTGGCGAACGCTCGTGACTGACGAGGGCGCAGCCTTCGATCGGGAGCTGACAATCGATGCAGGGAAACTGGCGCCGCGAGTGACGTGGGGTACAAGCCCGGGCATGGTCACGGGCATTGACGACGTCGTGCCGTCAGTTGACGATGCGCTCTCGGACGCGGATCGTAAGAGCTTTGCGCGGGCGCTTGAGTACATGGACCTGAAACCCGGAACGCGTATCGATGACATTCGCGTCGATGCTGTTTTTCTGGGCTCCTGCACCAACGCGCGCATCGAAGATCTTCGCGCGGCAGCCCAGGTCGTCAACGGGTACCAGGTCGCAACGTCGGTACGCGCGATGGTTGTGCCAGGATCGCAGCAGGTCAAAGCGCAGGCCGAAAAAGAAGGGCTGGCGACGATCTTTACAGCGGCGGGTTTTGAGTGGCGCGAGCCCGGCTGCAGCATGTGTCTCGGCATGAACCCGGACATCCTGCAACCCGGCGAACGCTGCGCCTCCACCAGCAATCGCAACTTCGAAGGGCGGCAGGGCCGTGGCGGACGAACGCATCTGGTCTCGCCGGTCATGGCCGCTGCGGCCGCCATCACCGGCCGCCTGACGGATATCCGCCGATGGAAGTTCGCCGGCACAGATCCAGGTCTGGCCTCGGACCAGATGCTGGTCGAAGGAGGATCCCGCTGATGCAACCGATCAATCGCCTCACCGCAACCGCTGCACCTCTGCCGCTGCCGAACATCGACACCGACCAGATCATTCCGAAGCAGTTCCTGAAGCGCATCGAGCGCACGGGCTACGGTGAGGTTCTGTTCTATGACTGGCGGCGGATCCAGGAAGGTCCTGAAGCAGGCAAGGAGGATCCGCGCTTCGTGCTTAATCGACCAGAGTACAAGGGTGTTGAGATTCTGATTGCGGAGAAGAACTTCGGCTGCGGCTCCTCGCGTGAGCATGCCGCCTGGGCGATCCGTCAGTTTGGCTTTCGCGCCGTCATCGCGCCGACCTTTGCCGACATCTTCTACTCCAATGCTGGTAAGAACGGCATTGTTCTGGCACGGCTGACCGAAGCCGAAGTAGAGACTCTGATGGCGCGGTCGACCGCGAACCCCGGTCATCTCATCACGCTCGACCTCCAGGCCCAGACCGTAACAGACGATGAAGGCTTTGCGGCACACTTCGACATCGATCCGTTCCGCAAATATTGCCTGTTGAACGGGCTTGATGACATCGGACTTACGTTACGGCACGAAGCGGATCTCGACCGCTACGAGCACGCCCACACTCGCGAGTACTGGATGTCACCGAAGGCGTGCGCTTAGGGCAATACACACCGTCATCGTCTGTTCTTCAACCCCTTGAAAGGAAACTGTGAACGCCTTCGTCTCCGGCAAGCGTAACTCCATCGTTCTCACCGAAGGCCCATCGCGTGCAGCGGCGCGTAGCTATCTGCGCGGCGTCGGGTTCTCCAAGGAGGACCTGCACAAGCCAATCATCGGCATTGCCAACACCTGGACCGAGATCGGGCCATGCAACTTCCATCTGCGACAGGTGGCGGAGGCAGTGAAGCAGGGCGTGCGTGACGCAGGCGGAACGCCGATGGAGTTCAACACGGTCACGATCTCAGATGGCATCACGATGGGAACAGAGGGCATGAAGGCCAGTCTGATCTCCCGCGAGGTGATCGCCGATTCAATTGAGCTCGTTGCGCGCGGCAATAGTTTTGACGGTCTCGTTTGTATTGCCGGCTGTGACAAGAACATGCCGGGAACGATCATGGCTCTTGCACGGCTCGACCTTCCCGGATTGATGCTCTATGGCGGCAGCATCGCTCCAGGCCAGCTTGCGCAGCCTGATGGAACACACAAGGACATTACGATTCTGAACGTCTTCGAGGCCATCGGATCTCATGCCGCGGGGCGCATCTCGGATGACGATCTTGAGGCGGTCGAAGCTGCTGCCTGTCCTGGCCCCGGCGCATGTGGCGGCCAGTTCACGGCTAATACCATGGCGATGGCTGGTGAATTTCTCGGCATCTCCCCGATCGGTCTCACCGGTGTGCCGGCGATGGCGGCTGATAAGGCGATCGCGAGTCGAGAGGCAGGACGTCTGGTGATGGAGCTTACCCGGCAGGATCTACGGCCGTCCAGGATCCTTACGCGGGAGGCTCTTGAGAATGCCATTACCGCAGTCTGCGCGAGCGGCGGCAGCACCAACGCGGTGTTGCACCTGATCGCGATCGCCTATGAGCTCGACATTCCCCTCTCGATGGAAGACTTTGATCGCATCAGCGAGCGGACCCCGTTCATCTGTGATCTCTCGCCGGGCGGAAAGTATGTGGCAAAGGACTACCAGGACGCGGGTGGATCGCGCGTGTTGGCTGCGCGTCTTCTCGAACGCGGACAGCTGCACGACACCATCACCGTGACCGGCCAGACATTGCATGAAGAGGCCAGGAACGCGCGGGAGACGCCCGGGCAGCCCGTCATCCGCACATGGGACCATCCGCTCAAGAGCACAGGCGGCCTGGTCATCCTGAGAGGAAATCTCGCGCCGGAGGGATGTGTGATCAAGGTAGCGGGGCATGAGCGGCTCTTCCATCAAGGACCCGCGCGTGTCTTTGATTCAGAGGACCTTTGCTTCGCGGCAATTCAGGACGGCCGCATTCAAGCGTCCGATGTGCTGGTCATTCGCTATGAGGGTCCGAAAGGCGGCCCGGGCATGCGTGAGATGCTTGCCGTCACGGCCGCCATCAAAGGCATTCCAGAGCTCTCGGAGACGGTAGCGCTGTTGACAGATGGTCGTTTTTCGGGCGCCACTCGTGGTCTGATGGCCGGACACGTGGCTCCGGAAGCGTATCTTGGCGGCGTGATTGCCGCGGTGCACGAAGGCGATACGATCACCTTCGACATACCTCGGCGCGAGCTGCGGCTCGAGGTTCCAGCGGACGAGATCGCCAGACGCCTTGCAGCATGGCACGCTCCAGAACCTCGCTATCGACGGGGCGTGTTCGCAAAGTATGCAGCGGGTGTTTCGTCGGCAAGTCTGGGCGCTGTAACGACGTAGGGCTGTGATCGAAAGAGAGACGCTTGATGAAGCAGGAGATGACGATGGAACCGCAAACACCCGCACCCACCCTTACAGGCGCTGAGATCCTCTGGGCCGTTCTGGCCGGCGAAGGCGTGACGACCGTCTTCGGCTACCCCGGCGGCGCTATCTTGCCGATCTACGACGCATTGCGCAAGTTCCCCATCCATCACGTTCTGGTGCGGCATGAGCAGGGCGCCGCACACATGGCCGACGGCTACGCCAGGGCAAGCGGCAGGGTCGGGGTCTGCATGGCAACCTCCGGGCCCGGCGCGACAAATCTGGTGACAGGTCTCGCCACAGCCATGCTCGATTCCATTCCTGTCGTGGCGATCACAGGCCAGGTCTCCTCAAAGGTGTTGGGCTCCGATGCCTTCCAGGAGGTCGACATCACCGGCATCACGCTGCCGATCACCAAGCACAACTTCCTGGTCACGCGTGCTGAAGACATCGCACCTGCTGTCAGGCGAGCCTTCCAGATCGCCCGGTCCGGCCGCCCCGGTCCCGTACTGGTGGACATCACCAAGGACGCGCAGCAGGCGACCGCCGCCTTTGACTTCGAGACAGCAAAGCCCCTGCCGGTGCGGCCACATCCGATGCTGCGCGCCGAATCAACATCCTTCCAGCAAGCCGTCGACCTGATTCTCGGGGCGAGAAGGCCGATCCTCCTTGCCGGTCACGGCATCACGCAGTCCGGCGCCGAGGCCGAAGTGCTCGCCTTTGCCGAGGCACGGCAGATACCGATTGCAACAACCTTGCTCGGGCTCGGATCCATTCCCGCCGGGCATCCGCTCTCGCTCGGCATGATGGGCATGCATGGCGAGAGTTGGGTCAACACTGCCATTCAGCAGTCGGATCTGCTGCTCGCGTTCGGCATGCGCTTTGACGATCGCGTGACCGGAAATATCGCCAGCTACGCACCAAAGGCGAAGAAGATCCACATTGAGATCGACCCGAGTGAGATCAACAAGAACGTGAAGGTGGATGTCGCGCTCATCGGCGACCTGAAAGAGACACTCGCGCGGTTACTGCCCCAGCTGCCGAAGAAGATGGATGCAAGCTGGCTCAAGGAGATCAACGCCAGCAAGGGCACAGCGGCCGTACGCGACATCATCAATCTGCCCGACAACGGCCATCTCTACGCCGCACACGTTATTCACGACATCTGGCGGGAGGCGCAGGCAGCAGGCCGGGAACACGATACCGTCATCGTTACAGATGTGGGTCAGCACCAGATGTGGGAGGCGCAGTACTTCAAGCACGAGGCGCCACGCTCGCTTGTGACATCGGGCGGTCTGGGCACAATGGGCTTCGCGCTGCCCGCGGCGATCGGTGCAAAGTCAGCGTGTCCGCAGAAGGATGTCTGGGTGATCGCTGGTGACGGTGGCTTTCAAATGACCGCCTGCGAACTCTCGACCATCGTGCAGGAAGGATTGGCCATCAACATCGCGGTCATCAATAACGGCTTCCTCGGCATGGTCCGGCAGTGGCAGGAGACCTTCTACGACAAGAACTACTCCGCCTCACCGATCCTTTCGCCGGACTTCGTCAAGCTCGCCGGCGCGCACGGCATTGAGGGCGCAACAGTCTCCACCCGCAGAGATGTAACTTCAACGGTGACACATGCGCGAACCAGCGGCAAAGCCTTTCTAATTAACTTCCACGTTGAAAAGGAAGATGCGGTCTATCCCATGATTGCTCCAGGTGCTGCGCTGCATGAGATGGTGCGCCGGCCAGACCGCGATCCGCTGCTTGAGACTGCGGAGGATGAATGAGCACCTTCATGGCAGGGCGCATTACCACAGCGTTGAATCTTGCACTGCTGATCTCCCCTTGCTCTGCGGCGCTTTCGCAGACGCCACCGGAGATCTCTCAGACCTCTCATCGTGTTCGCATCCGGATCATCAACGCACAAACGAACAAACCGGTGGCAAACGAGCGACTGAATGTCAGCCTCCACAAAGACCAGGTCGGCTTCACTCTCATGCCGACGGATAAGAATGGAATCATTGTGGTGAACACGGAGGATGCGACAGAGATGCATGTGCTGTCGAACTTCTACGCAGACTGCCGGTCTCGTGGAGAGCTTTACACCAACTACTCGCTCGCGACGATCTGGAGTTCAGGTATCACCGCGGGTAATCTTTGCAGCAGCGCAAAACCCGCGCCGAAGCCCGGCGACCTCATCCTCTTCGTCATTCCCAAGACCTATATTCCGACGATGGGACAACCGCCGGCTACCTCGTTTCCGCACTCGGATGAGAATCCGAACCTGCACTGAAAGGGTTCAATGCTGCATACCTTCGTGGCTCTCGTCGAAGACAAGCCCGGCGTCCTGACGCGTGTCGCCTCCCTGTTCCGACGCCTCAACATCAACATCGTCTCTCTCACCGTAGGAGAAAGTGAGCGGGCGGATACGTCGCGCATGACCATCGTGTGCGAGGCACCGGAAGGCGCGGCACACCGCATTCGCGCCTCGCTCTATAAGCTCGAGATTACAGTCGACGTCGATGAAGTGGGGCGATCGGAAGCCGTCATCCGTGAACTCTGCCTGATCAAGGTGGCCGCCGGTCCAAACTCCCCGCATGGTCAGCAATCACGTTCGCAGATCTTTGAGCTGGCAACTGTGTTTCGCGCCCGTGTGGTCGATCTCGCACCGGAGTCCATCATGCTTGAGATGACCGGCGCCGCTTCAAAGATCGAAGGGCTCATCCAGGTACTGCGCGAGAGCAGCTTCGATATTCTTGAGGTCTCGCGCACCGGGCGCATGGCAATGCGCCGCGGACACCACACCAGCCGCGTTCTGAAAGCGCTGGGCACACCCGGCTCGCAGCCCTTCAGTGCGGAGCAGAACGCCGACGAGCCCGACTACGCGCTCAAGCCTGCCTCTGAAGACTTCCTCGCGAACCAGTTCCCGGAGGTTCACGAAGAAGAGCAGTAGCCATCGCGGAACACAGCCCGACGGATCCCATTTCTACTTAGTAACAACATCTGTTACATGATATGCAGATCGACTTCGTTCGGCTGCTTACGACAAGTACGGTGAGGCACGATGCCCACCCTTAGCCAAAAGAAAGAAGAGACCGCAAACACATGGCAAAGACCTACCACGATCAGGACGCAGACCTCTCTCTCATCCAGGCCAGAAAGGTCGCGATCATCGGCTATGGATCGCAGGGGCACGCACATGCGCTCAACCTGAAAGACTCAGGCGTCGAGGTGAGGGTCGGCCTGCGCGAGAGTTCGGCCGGCGTCGCCAAGGCCAGAGCGGTCGGTCTTGAAGTGCTGCCGGTCGCGCAGGCGGCCGCTTGGGCAGACGTCATCATGGTTCTGGTCCCGGACCAGACTGCGTCGAAGGTCTACAAAGAGATCGAGGCCGGTCTCTCCGCGAAGTCGGCCGCTGGCTCAGGCAAGACGCTGATGTTCGCGCATGGCTTCAACATCCGCTTTCGAACCATCAGTCCACCGGCGGGTGTCGATGTCTCGCTGGTTGCACCAAAGGCGCCGGGTCACCGCGTGCGCGAGGTCTTCACGGAAGGCGGTGGCGTTCCCGCACTCGTAGCCGTTGAGCAGGATGCCAGCGGCACGGCGCTGGAACTGGCGCTCAGTTATGCCAAGGGCATTGGTTGCACCCGCGCCGGCGTGCTCGAGACCACCTTCACCGAGGAGACCGAGACCGATCTCTTCGGCGAGCAGGCTGTGCTCTGCGGCGGAACAGCCGCACTGGTCAAAGCTGGTTTTGAGGTACTAACCGAGGCCGGCTACCAGCCGGAGCTCGCCTACTTCGAAGTCCTGCACGAGCTCAAGCTCATCGTCGACCTTATGTACCGAGGCGGTCTCGAGTACATGCGCTACTCCATCTCCGACACCGCCGAGTGGGGCGATTACATCGCCGGCCCGCGCATCGTGACGCCCGCTGTAAAGGACGCGATGCGGTCTCTGCTCGCGGACATTCGCGATGGCTCCTTCGCAAAGAAGTTCATCGAAGAGAACGAGACCGGCCGCAAGGTCTTTGAGCAGACGCGCTGTACCGAGCGCCAGCATCCCATCGAGAAGGTAGGAGCCGACCTTCGGGCGGCCATGCCGTTTCTGGATCCAGTCGTGGTCAAGGATGGTTCGGTGCAGAAGGCATAACGCTGGCTGGCAGACGGAAGCGCGCGCACTCGTGGCGGCGCGCTTCTCTGCACGCTTCGCCAGACCTGCTCGGCATCCTATCGCAATGCGATCTCGCTTCTCAGGCGTGCGACAGCTCCTTTGTCTTTTTTCCCTCGGAGTCCTCTTCGTGCATTTCGCTCATCCACAGGAACCCTCGTCACCCGTGACCCTTACGCAGCTTCGCGACCGCTTTCGACCGCTTCTGCTCTTTGCCGCGCGTCCGGACGATCCTGCGCTGCTCGCCCAACTGACTCTGCTGAAGAACGCCGCGCCAGGATTAAAGGAGCGGGACGTCCTGGTACTTGCGATCCCCTACAAAGATCCATCGCCGACCGAAGCAAGTCTAGGTGCGGCAGACGCTCAGGCGGCGCGGCGTGTCTTCCACGTAGCGCCCGAAGATTTCACAGCTATTTTGCTCGGGAAGGATGGCGGCGAGAAATTTCGGTCGGCGAAACCGGTATCCTTTGAGACACTGCGACACAAGATCGATTCCATGCCGATGCGCAGGAACGAGATGAAAGATGGGCAGGGACGCCCACCCAATGACTGAAGGTGTGCTCAGCACAGCGCGGAGAACGGAGACGCAGCCAGAGCTGTTTCTTAAGGCGATCAGGCCGGAGATTCCTTCATCTCTCGATCAGATCGTCACCGCGCTGCAATCTGTCACGCATCTTGAGGGCCTGAGTGACAGCGAGTACCTCTGGCTTGCACAGCATGGAACGGAACGCCGCGGAGAGACCGGCGCCATGGTCTTTCGAGAGGGCGAGCCCGCCTGCCACCTCAACTTCATTCTCGAAGGCGAGATCCACGTGCGGCGGCGGCACTCCGGCCCGATCGCGCTCTTCATCGGGCGCGCCGGACAGATGACCGGCAAGCTGCCTTTCTCCCGCATGAAGGGGTATGGTGGCGATGGTTACACCATCGGGCCGATCTGGGTGCTCGATGTGCATCAGGATCTCTTCCCGCAGATGCTCGCCGCCATACCATCGATGGCACAGCGCTGCGTAACCGTACTGCTGGACCGTGTGCGTGAGGTAACGCGGATCGAGCAGCAGGCCGAGAAGCTCTCCGCCTTGGGGAAGCTGGCGGCAAATCTTGCCCACGAACTCAACAATCCAGCCTCCGCGGCGCAGCGCTCAGCCGATCGCCTCTTCAACGACCTGCGCAACTACCGCGAGCAGAGCTTTCAGCTCGGCGCCCTGAGCGCGACCTCGCTCGAAACACCTCAGCTCCGTGAGTGGTTCGAGCGCATGCGCAAACGTATCAGCGCCTACGCACCGCATCGTGACAATACGATCAGCGCGCTCGATCTCAGTGAGCGAGAAGATCAGGTGACCCGCTGGCTGGAGCAGCACGGCGTTGAAGAAGCCTGGGCCGTGGCCCCTCCCATCTCTGAAAGCGCAATCGGCTTCGACCAGCTGGACGAGCTGGTTTTACTGGCCTCGCCGGACATTCTTCCTCTGCTGCTCGCAGCGCTCAGCAACTCCCTCCGGATCGAGGGCATGGCAGAGACTGTGGTCAACTCAACCGGCCGCATCTTTGACCTCATCAGCGCGATCAAAGACTACTCCTACATGGACCAGGCGCCGGTGCAGGAGGTGGATCTGGCGCAGTCGCTCTCGACGACTCTGATCATGTTCCAGTCTCGTCTGCGCTCCGTAGTGGTCGAATCTGACTTCGATCCGGCGCTGCCGTCAATCAGCGCCTATGGCAGCGAGCTCAGCCAGGTCTGGACCGTTCTGATCGAAAACGCGCTTGACGCCATGCGCGATGAAGGAACGCTGACACTCAGTACACGCCTGACCGGGCAGTTGGCGACTGTCGAGGTCATCGATAGTGGTAGCGGCATCGATCCCGCGATCCAATCGCGGATCTTCGAGCCTTTCTACACCACCAAGCCGCCCGGAAGCGGTCTTGGTCTTGGTCTCGATACTGCCATGCGCATTGTCAGCCGACACTCTGGGCTGCTTACCGTCGACTCTGTTCCCGGACGAACCTGCTTCCAGGTCCGTCTGCCGCTTGATCAAGCAGGGGCTTACTAACGGCTCCTACGTCGTCACTTCAACTCCGCGCCAGAACGCGACATGATGTTTGACAGTGTGTGCGGCCGGCTTTGGATCGGGGTAGTACCAGGCAGCATCAGGGTTCTCCTGTCCATCGACCAGCAGGGTGTAGTAGCGAGCCTGTCCCTTCCACGGACAATTTGACGTCGTGGAACTGGGTCGAAGAAACTCCCGCTTCACTGTCTCTTCCGGAAAATAGATGTTGCCTTCAATCGTTTCGTAGCTCTCGCTTTCAGCAATCGTCTGTCCATTCCAAACTGCCTTCGCCATGTAACTCCATCTCTTTGCTACCACTTGTGAGCAACACCTCAGAACATACCTGAGGTGTTGGGTGGCGGTGTACGCAGAGTCTGCGCCAGCGCATTTGTAGCAGAGTTGCCGTAAGAAAGGAAGGGCCTGCGCCTATCTCCCTGCTGCTCCACGGAGTCGCCGCCCAGATCCCTCAGGCCACATTGGCTGCGAGCGGTCTCGATCTCTCCGGATCCGGAAGCGTCGGTTCGTCATCCGTAATGGGGTCGCCGATCCTCTCGATGAACGTACACGTGATGCCCTTCGGCTCCTCCGTCTCGCCCGCGCCCTTCTTCTTCCGGCGCTTCGGCATGTCCTCATGATTGTTCGGACAGATGAGAAACACACCCTCCTTGTTTGAGACCTCAAGCACGTACGGATTGCTGCAGTTCGGGCAGCTCTGCTTCACCAGCTTGTGATTCGACGCAAAGTCGCACTTCGGATAATTTACGCAGCCATAGAAGGTATCGCCTCGTTTGGTCTTGCGGACCGCGATGTCGCCACCATCCTTCGGGCACTTCACATCAAGCAGATCCTGCTTGATGTACTTGCACTTCGGATAGCCGGAGCAGCTGATGAACTCCCCGTACTGCCCGTTCCGCAGCAGCAGCGGCCGGCTGCACTTCGGGCACGGGGCCTCCAATTGGACCGGCGGCTTCTGCTGTACCTTCTGCGTCAGCTTGCGGATGGTCTTGCAGGGCGGATCTTCGTTGTAGCCCGGACACGCCATGAACGGCCCCCAGGGCCCGTTCCGCAGCACCATCACGCGGCCGCAGTTATCGCAGAACTCCTCCTCGGCTTCCGTACTCTGCGCCTCGGGCGACGTGAGATCCGGCTTGGCCGAGAAGTTCTCCTTGGTGAAGTCACAGCTGAAGGTCTCAACCACAACCTTCTTGCCGTGGCCCACCGCGTTCTTCAGTTCACGTTCAAGCTCCGCCTTATTCCCGACCTCCTTGGCGAACTCTGTAACCGTGTCGGTGACAGCCTTCACCGTCATGGGAAAAGTAAAGGCAGAGGTAATCTTCTTGACTGCGGCCTTCGGATCCTTCTTGAGCGCACCCAGAGCCACGTTCATCGGCTTTGCCTTGGAGAAGTTGCTGCAGGCGTAGAAGCTTCCGAACTTGCCCCACTTCAGGATCAGCGGGCTGCCGCAGTTATCGCAGAGCTCTGTCGTCGAGTGCTCCATCCGCTTGACGTCTTCCATCTGCTTCTCGGCAACCTTCAGCTCCTTCTCGAAGTGATCGTAAAAACCGCCGAGCAGGCTTTGCCACTTCTCCCCGCCGTCTTCAACGGCATCCAGTTCGCCTTCAAGCCGTGCAGTGTATTGCAGGTCGAAGATGTAGGGAAAATTCTTCACCAGCAGATCCGTCACCACCATGCCGATCTCGGTCGGGATCAGCTTCGCGCCAATCTTCTTGACATAGTCGCGCTCCTGGATCGTGTTAATGATCGAGGCATACGTTGACGGTCGGCCGATTCCCTTCTCTTCAAGCGTCTTCACCAGGCTGGCCTCGTTGAAGCGCGGCGGCGGCTCAGTGTACTTCTGCTGCGGATCGAGCGTCTCGAGCGCGAGCGCCTGGCCATCCTTTAACTCCGGCAGCCGCCGCTCTTCCTCCGCCTGCTCCTCATCGGTCTTCGCCTCGCCTGCGTCGCTTGCCTGCGCCGCCAGCTTCGACGCCTCAGCCTGCGCTTCCTGGGTGGCTCGAAGTTTTGCCGCCTCGCGCGCTCGCTTGTCGGCCTCCTGAAACTTCAAAAATCCGTCAAACTTCAGAACACTTCCGCTCACGCGAAAGTCATATGTATGGGCAGCTTTGGCTGCGATCTCCACCGTCGTCTGATCGAACACCGCGGGCGTCATCTGGCTCTCGACAAAGCGCTGCCAGATCAGCCGGTACAGGCGGTACTGCTCCTCTGAGAGATACCGACGGATCGCGTCCGGGAGGAACTCAACATGGGTCGGCCGGATCGCTTCGTGCGCGTCCTGCGCGTCCTTCTTGCTCTTGAAGCCGTTCTCCTTTGCCGGAAGATAGGCTTCGCCAAGCTGCTTGCCGATATACTCGCGCACCTCGATCACAGCATCCGGACTCACGCGCGTCGAATCGGTTCGCATATACGTGATCAGGCCGACCGTACCCTCCGTGCCGATCTCAATCCCCTCATAGAGCCGCTGCGCCACGCCCATCGTCCGGCGAACATTGAAGCCCAGCCGGCCCGCGGCGTCCTGTTGCAGCTTGCTCGTGGTGTAGGGCGCAGCCGGATTGCGCCTGCGCTCCTTGCGTTCCACGCTCCGCACGCTCCATGTCGCCTTTTCCAGCTGGCCGATCACCTCATCGATCGCCTCCTTGTCCGGCAGTGCACTTGAAAGGAACTGCTCTTTCCCGTTCTCGTCCTTGCCGTTCAGAACGCGAAGTGCCTTGCCTTCCACGCCGACCAGCCGCGCCGTAAACTCCTGTCCGCTCCCCGCTGGCGTCAGCTGCGCGTCAACCGTCCAGTACTCGACCGGATTGAAGGCGTTGATCTCGCGCTCGCGTTCGACGATCAAGCGGAGCGCCACCGTCTGCACCCGCCCGGCACTCAAGCCGCGGCGCACCTTATCCCACAGCAGGGGACTGATCTGGTAGCCCACCAGCCGGTCCAGCACGCGCCGCGTCTGCTGCGCATCGACCAGGTTCTCATCCACATCGCGCGCCTTCAGAAAGGCCGCCTTCACTGCCTTGGGCGTGATCTCATTGAAGGTCACGCGCTGCATCTTGCTCTTGTCTTTCATCGACGAGAGCAGCTGCAGCTTCAGGTGCGCCGCAATAGCCTCCCCCTCACGATCCGGATCGGGCGCCAGAAAGACCGCATCTGCCTTGGACGCGAGCTTCTTCAGCCGGTCGACCAGCTTCTCCTTGCCGGGCGAAACGATCAGTGTCGGTTCAAACGTGCGCCGGCGCAGTTCCACTCCAATGTCATTCTTCGGCAGGTCCATGATGTGCCCCAGCGAGGCCTCCACCACATAGTCACTGCCGAGATATTTGTTGATCGTCTTTGCCTTCGCCGGCGACTCCACGATCACGAGAGATTTGCTCATACTTCCCTTTCCATCCCCAAACCGCTGGTGCACTGCGCCAGCACCGGTCCCGCCCACCAACCACCAAGGACCTGACCCTGCGAACCTACCATGCCCTGCCGGAGCGAAGCGAATCCCACCCTCGGACTCCGTTCTCTCCTTACTCCAAACAAGTGCTTCAATAGACGCGTCCTGCAAACTTTGGTCACGCCTTCAGGTCGACTGGCGGCAGCGCTCTCGCAGAGGTCAGCAGCCCATCGGCTCACATTGTCCTCAGGTAGTTCTTGCCTGGCATCTGTCGCACATGGCCGGCCAGCTCTAGTTCAAAGAGAGCGGTAAAGATCTCGGGCGATTCCAGCCTGCCTTCGAGTCGCTCCATCAGCTCGTCCAGCTGCAGCGACTCATCCTGCCTGAGATGTTCGAGAATGGCTCGTTCTGCCTCTGGAAGGTCCGCGCTACTAAACAAGGATGCCATGCCGGACCGATTCGATGCAGACCCGCCCTCAAGCTCATCCTCGAGCGCCAGCCGGACCTGACTCGGCAGGTCTTCCCACACATCCTCCCACGTCGCCGTCAGCTTGGCCCCCTGCTTGATCAGCGTGTTCGGCCCCCAGGCATTCTTGTTCGTCACATTGCCGGGCACGGCGTAGACGTCGCGATTCTGCTCCATGGCGCAGCGCGCGGTCACACGCGTGCCGGAGTGCTCGCCGGCCTCGATCACCAGCACTCCCACACTCAGCCCGCTGATGATGCGGTTGCGAATCGGGAAGTTCTGCGGCGCGGGAAAGGTGCCGAGCGGAAACTCGCTGACGATCGCTCCGCCGCTGCTGACGATCTCCTCGGCCAGTCGCTTGTTCTCCTTCGGGTAGATCACGTCGATGCTTGTCCCCCAGATCGCCACCGTCCTGCCGTCACGTGCCGCGAGCGCGCCTTTGTGTGCGGCAGTATCCACACCGCGCGCCATGCCGCTGAAGATCACCAGCCCGCGCGCCGCCAGGTCGCGGCTCAATACCTCCGCCATACCCGCCCCGTAGGGCGACGGATGCCGTGTGCCCACAACGCCGATGCCCGGCCTGCACAGCAGGTCGACGTTGCCGCGAACCCACAGCACCGGCGGTGGATCGTAGATGTTTCGCAGCGCGTCGGGGTACGCGTCCTCATCGAGCGTAAGGATCTGCCCGCCGGCCTCGCGCACGCGTTGCAGCTCATCGTCCGCCGCACGCAGGGCCCGGCCGTCAAAGCAGAACTGTGCCGCAGCCGCTGGCATGCCGGCGCCTTCAAGCTCCGTTAGCGAGGCGGAGAGCATGCGTTCCGCCCCGCCCAGCCGCGAGGCCGCACGTGCCGTTCGGATGGCCCCCATACCCGGCGCCAGAATCATTCCCAGCCACGCCAGCCGCGTCCGCTCCCCGACACTCTGCTCCTGCTCCAGAACCGATGACCTCACGTTCGCTGCCTCCTGGCCCATACCGCCCGCTCCCGCACTGTGCAAACTTCTGCAGCTGCTTGAACCGTCCCACTCAACCTAGGAGCGGCATTGGTTCCTGTCAATCACCCGTGATCCCCCATGCGCGTTATCCCGGTCGTACTCCCGTGAGTCCGGAACGAAGGCGCGGAATCAGATAGGGGAGAATCCGTGTTCAAACCTGCCAGACTGCGCGTCGCCGCGATCGACTTCCTCAACCCAGCCCCGCTCATGTGGGACTTCGAATACCCGCCCTGCGCAGCCGAGCTTCGGCGGCGCTACGCCCTGCACTACACCGCACCCTCGGTCTGCGCCGCGGCACTGGCCTCGGGCGCGGCTGATCTGGGTCTTATCCCTATCGCCGCTCTCACCCCCGAGCTCGCAGTGGTACCGGGCTGCACCATCGCCTCGCAGCGCGAAGTTCGTTCCATCCTGCTGCTGGTGCGGCAGAGTGCCGCAAAGAGTCTCCCCGAGGTCCGATCCGTTGCCGCCGACACCGCCTCACGCTCCTCGGTCGCCTACGCGCAGGTGCTCTTTCGTTACTTCCTCAAAACCTCGCCGACCTTCTTTGAGCACACCGCCGACCCCGTGGCCATGCTGGAGCACGCCGATGCCGCCCTGGTCATTGGAGACCCGGCCCTGCTGGCGCGCGAGCGGCGTGACGAGATCGAAGCTGCCGTCGGGCCATGCCTCTGGGTCGATCTCGCAGAGGAGTGGCATGAGCGCACCGGTCTGCCATGGGTCGCGGCAGTCTGGGCGGTTCGGCCGCAGGCTCTGTCATCCACTCTCGTCGATGCAGCCCAGCTTTCACTCGATCTGCAAACCTCGCGCGACCACGGTCTCGGCCACATCGATGCGCTCGTCGACGAATGGGTAAAGCGTCTGCCGCTTCCGGCAGCCACCATCCGGACCTACCTGACTGAAAACATCCACTATCTTCTCGACGACGCCTGCATCGAGTCCATCACGCTGTTCCGGCGGCTCGCCTTTGCCAGTGATGTGCTGCCGCCGCTCGACCGGCCACTCTTCCTGTGATCCAATCTTTGCTCAGCTCCAGCAAACCTTCGGCCGTGCGCGCGACTTCCCCCGTTGGCAGAGCGTCTGAACAACTATGAGTACGGAGATCCTCGCCAGCTTTCAATCCCTGAGCCCGGCCGCCGCGCGGCTCGCATTGGTCGCCGGCTCGCATCTGGCGTTTGCCCTCCCGCACGATGTTCTCGCCATCGTGCTCGCCGCGCCTGCAAAGCACGGCGGCCACATGCTGCACGTTCTCCTGTCCTTCGGCCTGATCGGCTTCTTTCTGGTCTCCATCATTGATTCCTCTTTTGTTCCGCTTCCCGTGCCGGGCATCAGCGACCTGATGATCCTCTTCTTTGCGGCGCAGCACACCAATCTTCCGCTCCTGATCACCGTGGCCACCGCAGGGTCGGCGCTGGGCGGCTATCTCAGCTTTCAAGTCGGGCAGAAGGGCGGTATGCAGTTCCTGGAGAAGCATGTGCCCGAGCGCATCTTCCGCAGGGTCTGCGGCTGGATGGAGCAGCACGCCATTCTCTCTGTCGCATTGCCGGCCATCTTGCCGCCGCCCATGCCGCTCTCGCCATTCGTGCTCGCCGCCGGCGCGCTCAAGATGTCCCAGCGAACCTTTATGGTGGCCTTCACCACCAGCCGCCTGCTGCGACACTTGATCGCAGCCTGGGCCGGCATCTACTACGGCCGACAGGTGCTGCAGCTGTGGAGCCGCTTCTCCGACCGCTGGGCGACGACCATCCTCGTCGTCTTCTGGACTCTGCTTCTACTTTTCGTCGGCGTTGCCTTCTGGCGTCTGTACCACACCTCGAAGAGCGTTCGAGGACCCCGCAAACAGACCGCCGCCCAGGCTCCCGCCATTAGCTGACGCCTCTCTCGTTCCTGCTCAGAGCATCAAGCGTCGCACTGTGACCCGGGCGTCGCACAGCAGACGCCCTACATCTCCCATCGCAACAGCGTAGCCCCGACGGTAAAGCCCGCGCCCACGCTCGCCAGCAACACCAGATCACCTTTCTTCAGGCGCTCTTCCTCCATCGCCGTTCCCATCGCCAGCGGAATCGTTCCCGCCGTCGTGTTGCCGTAGCGATCGATGTTGATGACCACGCGGCTCTCCGGCATCCCGAGCCGCTCCGCCGTCGAGAGAATAATGCGCTTATTTGCCTGGTGCGGGATAAAGCAGCTTAGATCCTGGCCGGTTATGCCATTCCGCTGCAGCACACGTTCAGAGGCCTCCGCCATCTTACGAACGGCAAACTTGTAGACCGCCTGTCCATCCTGATGCACAAAGTGCATCTTGTCCGCGATCGTCTCCGCCGTCGCCGGGTGCAGACTTCCACCGCCGGGCATGTACAGCGACGAGACACCCGAGCCATCCACCTCGTGCCAGTAATCAATCAGGCCGACCTCGCCTTCGGCACAGGGTTCAAGCAGCACTGCGCCCGCACCATCGCCGAAGATCACACACGTCGTTCGATCCGTGTAGTCGATGATCGAGCTCATTACATCAGCGCCAATCACCAGCACGGCCTTCTGCATGCCGCTCTCGATCAGCTTGGCCCCCACCTGCAGCGCATACGGAAAGCCCGAGCAGGCCGCTGACAGATCAAACCCCCACGCACGCTTCGCACCCAGCTTGTCCTGCACCAGGCAGGCCGCCGCCGGGAAGATCATGTCCGGTGTCACCGTGGCCACGATGATGACCTCGACCTCCGTGGCATCCATGCCCCGCATCGCCAGGCACCGGCGCGCCGCCTCCGTCGCGAGATCACTCGTGCCTACACCCTTTTCGACGATGTGCCGCTCCCGTATGCCGGTGCGTTCCACAATCCATTCATTGTTGGTCGCCACCATCTTCTCAAGATCGGCGTTCGTCAGCAGCCGGGGTGGAACGTAGGTGCCTACCGCGGAGATCTTCGCTCGCACAGAGACCGGAGGACGCAACGTCAAACTCAACCTTCTCACCTCACCGATACAGCAACTCGCACTCACACCAGCTACCAGGTGGGAACAGTTCATTGTCCAACACACACGGCGGCACTGTCATCCGAACCTCATCCCACAAGGGCCGGTGTGCATGGCAGGCTCTGTTTGTAATGGATGTACCTGTTGAGGTGGAGAGAGGGAGAAAGCACCGGGCGACCTACTGCGCCCATACTAGCCCGTTACCGTTGCTTCCTTCCGGACCTGGCGGGGTTGGCGGGATTACGTCGCGTAGGGCCCGGCACAGGGTGAAGTTTACCATCCCCGGACAGCATGGCGCGTGTGACTCGAATCCCGCTCGCGTCCATGCTGCAAAAGCCGTACACTCCCGGCAAAGAAGACAGGATCCCTGCCGTCCCTGCCGCGTATGCTCCTTGCGTATGCACGTCTGCTCCTCTGCCCTCTTCCTCTTCCTTGTGAGCGGCTTCACGCCCGGCTTTCTGCTATCGACCGTTGCCGCACAGGGAACAATGGTGCCTGCCGATGCCGTTCCGCTCTTTGACGGTTTCGTCACCGCAGTGACTCCGCAAGGAATCGATGTCAACGGAGCGCATCTGCGTTTCACACCAGATTCACTCATCCAGCGTCATGGAGAGCACACAGCCGAGCTGACCCACGCTCTTCCTGCTGTGTATCTCGGCCAGCCCGCAAAGGTGTACGGCAAGTACGACAAGCGCGCAGAGACCGTGACCGTGCAGCAGTTGACGCTCACGCCGCCATCGCCCGCGCAGGTCTCTGGTATCGGCATCATCGACACCGTCTCCGGTAGTGGAAGCACGTCCAGCCTGGTGCGCGCCGATGGCCGTCTGCTCTCGATCGCGCCATCGGCCAGGCTTGTCTTTGTTCCTCCGCTCACCCCGGCCACGCCCTTCCGGACCAATCTCTGGATCAGGTACCGCGGCGAGCAGCAGGTCGACGGCACCGTCGTCGTTCGCGACGCAGAGATCCGCGACAACGTCGTCGTTGCGTCCGAAGACAAGCTCCGCAAAAGGAATGAGTACGATCCCGCCGCGGTCGCCCCGGACTCCCATCAGAGCGCCACCAGCAAGTTCTTCCGGGGTCTTGAGCTTGATAAAATTCCTCCCTGGCCGGACAAGGCTATGCAAGAGCGCGTCGAGCGCGTCGGCCAGAAGCTGATTCCCGCCTACCAGCGCGCCCTTCCGGAGAACGACCCAACCAAGATCCATTTCCGCTTTCAGGTGATCGACGAAAAGCACTTCAAGGATGCGGTCACCCTGCCGAACGGCATCATCGTGGTTTCGCATCAGGTCATCGATCGTCTCGAAAACGATACGCAGGTCGCCACGGTTCTCGCGGACAACATCGCGACCGCGATTGAGAAGCAGACTCTCCGAGCCATCCCAGCCGAACGAAAGCTATCTGCCGCCGGGATCGCCGGGAGTGCGGGCGGTCTGCTCGTTCCAGGCCTCGGCATAGCCACCGGCGTTGCCGACTACAAAGTCGCGACGCACCTCATCCTCATGCAGGAGCAGCAATCCGGCCGCGTCAGCCTTGACTACCTGAACGACGCCGGCTTCGACGTGACGCTGGCACCTAGAACCTGGTGGTTGCTGGGCACCAGGCCGTCACACCCACTCGCGGAAGCCTCGCTTCCGCCACGCGCCGCAAACCTCTTTGCAGAGCTCGGGCGCAGCTGGCGCGGTCTCGCAAGCTCCGGTCTCCGCAGGAACGCCGGCATCTCTGCTGTTCCGTAACTCCGGTCACAAATCCAGTCACGATCCCGAGTGTCTTCGTCTGCCCTGCCGTCCATGACGGTCGCATTCGATTGTCACTCGGCAGCATCTGCTTCGTTCCCCGCACACGAAAGAGCCGCTCGCTACGACACACACCCCGCCGCACACCTTCTCAGACCCGCGTCCTTGCTACACTAAGAGGCTGTGACCCCTCCCGCCACTGCCGCTCCCGAGCTCGAAGAGACACAGGCACCGGCTCGTCCAAAGGTCGGCTTCGTCTCGCTCGGCTGCCCTAAAAACCTTGTCGACTCCGAGGTGATGATGGGCCTGCTGCACCACAACGGCGCACAGCTCACCCAGAAGGCCGAGGACGCCGAGATCCTGGTCGTCAACACCTGCTCCTTCATCGACTCCGCCAAGCAGGAGAGCGTCAACACCATCCTTGAGATGGTCCAGCACAAGATCGCAAACGGCGGGAAAGCCCAGCGTCTGATCGTTGCCGGCTGCCTGGTGGAGCGCTACCGCGACGAGATCCGCGCGAGTATTCCCGAGGTCGATGCCGTCGTCGGCACCGGCGAACTCGAAGGCATCCTTGCAGCCGCGGGCCTGACTCCAGCCGGTCATGCCGGCAACTCGCCTTTTCACATTCTGACCACACATCCGGGTTCCCTGCCCGCTCCTCCACTCGAACAGTCCGGCTCCGACACACATCGCAATGTCGACGGCTCCGCCCCGGATCTCACACGCAGCATTGACGCCCATCTGCAGCACGATCTTGCGATTCTCCCCGGCCTGCCCGTAGGCGAGACGACGGTCGAGCAGGCGAACCAGACCCTGATCGCCCGCGCCGCCTCCGCCGTCAACCAGCACTCGCGGCCCCTTGCCGATCCCGAACGCGACATAGAAGTCGCCCCACAACTCCGCATCGTCGAGTCCCTTGCCGCCACCGGCACCACGCACGGTGAAGCCGCGCTGAACCATCCCGGCGATCACATCGCTCACGTCGCCGGTGCCGGTCCCTCCTTCCGCCCGGAAGGTCTCGCCCGCGAGGCCGCCGGCCGCTTCTCCCGCGAAAGCTGGGACGGCGCCACCGCCGCTCTGCCGGCCTATCTCTACTCCGACGCAACGCCGCGCATCCTCGCTACGCCGCGCGCCTCCGCATACATCAAGATCGCCGAGGGCTGCGATCATCCGTGCAGCTTCTGCATCATCCCGCAGCTGCGCGGCAAGTTCCGCTCCCGCCGCATTGGCTCCATCCTCGCCGAGGCGCAGAACCTCATCGCCCAGGGCGTCCGCGAGATCACCCTCATCGGCCAGGACACCACTTGCTACGGCGAAGACCTCGGCCTCTCCGAGGGTCTCGCCCAGCTCCTCGACGCGCTCGCCGTGCTGCCCGGGCTCAAATGGCTGCGCTTCCTCTACACCTATCCCAACAAGGTCACCACGCGTCTGCTCGAGACCATGGCGCGCCACCGCACCATCGCCCCCTACCTCGACGTTCCGCTGCAGCACGCCTCCGCCTCCGTGCTCAAGCGCATGAAGCGCGGCGGCTCGGCCGAGATCTTCCTCAATCTCCTCGAAAAAGCTCGCCGCCTCGTCCCAGATATCGTCATCCGCACCAGCTTCATCGTCGGCTTCCCCGGCGAGACCGAGGCCGACTTCAACGAACTCCTGGAGTTCGTCGCCCAGGCCCAGATCGATTGGCTCGGGGTCTTCACCTACTCGGACGAAGAGGGCGCCAAGGCCTTCGACCTCGACCCGGCCCTCAAACTTCCGCGCCGCACCATCGAAGCCCGCCGCCGCAAGCTGATGCGCCTCCAGCAAAAGATCTCTACCCGCAGCAAGCGCGCCTGGGTCGGTCGCCAGCTTGACGTCCTGGTAGAAGGCCCGTCCCAAGAGACCGACCTCCTCTGGGAAGCACGCACCCTCTCCCACGCCCCGGAGATCGACGGCAAGCTCTTCCTCAACGACTTCGGCCCCCACGACACCCTGGTCCCC
The DNA here is from genome assembly GCA_903642235.1 of Acidobacteriaceae bacterium. GTDB lineage: Bacteria > Acidobacteriota > Terriglobia > Terriglobales > Acidobacteriaceae > Edaphobacter. Next base: position 53,007 of record CAHJWL010000013.1, read on the forward strand.
GGCACCTTCTACCGCGCCGAGATCACCGAATCCCACGACTACGACCTCGTCGCAAAGATCCTCGAGTAATCGGCTAAGAGAGGCTTGCACGAGCTCCTCTTCGCAACTATATTCAGTTACAGAATAGGTCATGTCGAGAGCGCAAAAGGCACTGAAGAGGCTCGCTTCGAAACCGAAGGACTTTACCTGGCAAGAGTTGGCTACTCTCATGACGTCGCTCTCTTTCAAGCTTGAGAAGGCGGGCGGCTCCGGTCGCAAATTCGTTCACACAGACACTGGCGCCACTCTCTTTCTGCACGAGCCTCATCCAGGCAAAATCCTGAAGGCGTATCAGGTGCAAGACGCCGTCGATCTTCTCCGAAAGGAACGTCTCTTATGAGTTCTACGTTGCAACATCGCGGCTACGACGGCTCCGTGCTGTTCAGTGCGGAGGACCGTTGCCTTCACGGTCGCATTTTAGGAATTCGAGATATGGTCTCTTTCGGCGGCGCAACATTGGAGGAGCTGGAAAAGAACTTTCGTGACGCCGTCGAAGAATACCTTTCGTTCTGCAAAGAGACTGGTAAGACGCCCAACAAGCCCTTCAAAGGCAGCTTCAACGTGCGCATTCCTCAGGAACTTCACGTCCGTGCCGCTCACTTTGCCGAAGAGCACGACCGCAAGCTGAATGCTGTCATCAAAGATGCCTTGCAGGAATACCTTGAAAGATCAGCCTAGAGCCACCGGATGACCACCAAAGCCCTCTTCTGCCCCACCTGCCGCAAGGTCGTCCTCGCCACTGACCCCGACTTCCCCTTCTGCTCGGACCGCTGCCGCATTCTTGATCTTGGCGCGTGGGCCTCCGGCGGCTACATCATCTCGTCGCCCATCCACGATCCCGACCTGCTCGACGAGCTCGAAGGCCTCAAAAACCGCGATCGCCGCGACACCAACGACAGCGATGGCTAAGCAGGCCGCCGTAGACCTGAAGCGGCTCTTCGACCCGAAGAGTAGGCCGAAGACCCTCTGGGCCTGGACCGTTGCAACCTTCTTCGGTGCCGGCCTCCTCCGTCCCGGCCCAGGTACGTACGGCTCGGTCGCCGCCGTGCTGCTCTGGTTCGGCGCGGCCCATCTTTTTCATCCCGCCGCCGCCGGCCTCGCTCTTGGAACCGCTCTTTGGGCGCTCCTCGCCACGGCTATCGGCATACCCGCCGCCGCCCTCGTCGCACAGGAGTCCGGCCGCGAAGATCCTGGCCACGTCGTCATCGATGAGGTCGCCGGCCAGCTCATCGCCCTCGTCGCCATACCCGCCGACTGGCAGCATGCCCTGCTCTCGCTGCTGCTCTTCCGCTTCTTCGACATCCTCAAGCCTCCACCGGTCCGTCAGCTCGAACGCCTGCCTGCCGGCACCGGCATCATGCTGGACGACGTTGCCGCCGGTCTTCTCGCCCTGCTTGCCGCGCAGTTGATCCACACCTTCGTGTTTTGAAGCCATCTGGAGCCGCACAGCCCCGGCAGCATTGCGCTTCGCAACAGGCAAGCCTACGCTAGAAGCTTGAGTCTTAACACCTTGAGCAGCCTCTTCCAGTCCGGAACCATCGCTCCGCGCCTGACCAGCCTTTCACCCTCTGCAGCCATGCCCGGTGGCGAGGTCGCCCTGGCCGGAGCCGCGCTCGCCTCTGACACACTCGATCTTCCACGCGTCCTCATAGGCGATGTCGAAGCACACACCACCCTGAGCCGCACTGCACGCGCCGCCATCGAGGTTCCAGACGGCTGCATCTCCGGCGATGTCGTTCTGCAACACGCCGGCGGAAAGTCGAATCCTCTGTACCTCCACGTCGCCGTCCCCATGGCCGAGAACCTCCATCCCGTCTCCAATCCCGCGGTCGATGCCGACGGCAACGTCTTCGCGACCGTCTCCGGCCCGCGCGGTCAGGCTGTTCCCGTCTCCGTCTTCCGCGTCGAGCGCGACTTCCAGAGCCGGCCGTTCATTCGCGAGCTCCTCAATGCCACCGGCCTCGCCTTCGGCCCCGATGGGTATCTCTACATCAGCTCGCGCGCTGAGGGCACCGTCTATCGCGCCTCGCCTGAAGGTGCCGTCTCGCTCTTCGCCGAGGGTCTCGGCCTCGCAACGGGTCTCGCATTTGATCTTGATGGCAACCTCCTCGTCGGCGACCGTTCCGGTACCATCTTTAAGATCCCTCCGGATCGCGGCGTCGCCCGCAGCCATTCCGACCGCGAGATCTTCGTCTTCGCCACGCTGGAACCCTCCATGGCCGCCTATCATCTCGCCTTCAACGGTGAAGGAACCCTCTTCGTCTCCGGCCCCACCACCTCCTCCTCGCAGAGCATCCACCGCATCAGCCGTGAGGGCACCGTTACCTCCTTCTTCAAAGGTCTCGGCCGTGCCCAGGGCATGGCCTTCAGCGCGGCCGGTGACCTCTTCGTCGCCGCATCGTATCGCAGCCAGCGCGGCCTCATCCGCATCACGCCCTCCGGCGAGCCGTCTCTCGCGCTCTCCGGCTCAAACCTCGTCGGTCTGGCCTTCCTTGACGATGGCTGCGCCGCCCTCGCCACCCGCGACGCCCTCTTCCACGTCGACCTCGAGATTGAAGGTCGCCCGCTCCCCTGAGTCACTCTCTGACTGTCATCCCGCGAGGATCTTCCGTTCTCCTGCCCCGAAGAAAGACAGCGGTACTACATCCCGAACAGCATCGCATCGACAAATCCGTTTCGAAATCTCCTCTCCGGGTCGAACTCCTCCGCAAGTCGCTGAAACTCCGCCAAGCGGCTATACCGCGACTGCACCAGCCGCGGCTCCATCGCAAAGACCTTGCCCCAGTGCGGCCGCGCTGAGAACGGCGCCAGCTTCGCCTCAATCTCTGGCAGAATCCCGCGAACCACCTCCCACTCCGGCCTCCAAGTAAAGTGCAGCGCGACCGAGTCCTGCCGGTAGCACGGGCTCAACCAGAGGTCATCCGCCGCAATCGTCCGAACCTCCGAAACAGAAAGAGCCGGAGCCATCTCCTCCCGCAGCTCCTCGACTGCGAGAATCGCCGCCATCCCCATCGCCCGCGGCACAAAATACTCGGCCTGGATCTCCTGCCCGCTGCTCGGCGTGAAGTCCATGCGGAAGTGCGGCAGCCGCTCATACCACGGCCCGGCAACGCCCATCTGCTCCGTGCTGTGCTCCGCCGGGTGATCAAGCAGCGGATGCATCGCACGCGTCGCCGCCCTTGCGCCAAAGAACTCCGGCTGCGTGCGGCGGGACTCCCCGGGCCGTACCCTGCTCTTGATCCACACCTGCGTCATACGGCTCTTCTGCCAGTCCGTAAACAGACTCACGCTGTATCCCGCGCCCACAATCGCGTCGAAGTTCGCCTCAAGCGCAGCGAAGGGCAGATCGAGAAAGACCTCCTGCCGCATCGCAAACGCCGGCTCCACAGCAAGCGTGATCCGTGTCACGATACCCAGCGCCCCCAGCGCCACCACCGCCCCGGCAAAGCGATCCCCATCCTGCGCGCGCGAGAGCCGCCGGACCTTCCCACGCCCGTCCACAAACTCCAGTGCCGCAACCGCCGTCGCCAGACTGCCGTTCGTTACACCCGATCCGTGCGTTCCCGTCGAGCATGCACCCACCACCGTGATGTGCGGCAACGACGCCAGATTCGCCAGGGCGTAGCCCTGCCCGTCAAGCCATGGTGCCAGCGCCCCATACGTCACACCCGCGCCGACAGCAACAGTGCGCGCCGTCGCATCCAGCTCCATGCTGTCCAGACGACGCAACCCGATCTGTGCCACCGTGCTGTCCGCAATGGCGTTGAAGGAGTGCCGCGATCCCAGCGCCCGCGCCGACGGCAGCGCTCGCACCGCGTCCTGCACCTCCGCCACACTGCCCGGCTCCAGCAGGCGGTCCGTGCTGTACCGGTAGTTGCCCGCCCAGTTCGTTCGCCCATCCGCAACACCGCCGCCCGCCGCCGCCTCACGATCGATCTCTGTCTCTGCCACGCCCCTCACCTCGTTCCGGCTACTCATACCGCTTCTCGCCCGCCGCAATCGCAACCGGCAATCGATTCTCCGGCGCTGCCAGAGGACACGTCGCAAACGGCGAGTAGGCACACGGCGGATTCACCGCCTCGTTGAAGTCGAGCAGCACCGTTCCCGCTGCCTTCAACCCGTTTGAGGGCGCATCGGTGTAAAGGAAACGGCCACCCTGGTCGGTGTCCTTCGCGGCTGTCAGATCCCGCAGCACAAACCACAGTCCCTTGTCCGTCGCGGAGAGCGGCGTGAGCGTGCACCGCCTGCCGTCGATCGTAAACTCCACCTGCCCCGGCTCCTCCGCGTCACTCACCTGCCCCAGCTGGTTCAGAAAGTGCAGCGTATGCCGTGTCGTGAACGGCACCCATCGCGCCTCCACGCGATACTTTGCCGAGGGCGCGTACCAGCGCAGACCGCGAAAGCTCTTCAGCGCCGGTGCATTCGAATCCTTGACCCGCAGATACCGCTTGCCGCCGCGATCGATCGCCCACATCCGCAGCGATCCACTCGCCACGGCTGCTCGATCCTCTTCCTCGTCAGTCAGCGGCACGTGCAGCGGAACCGGCTGCCCGCGAAGCGTCACACCAGCCGACACAGCCGTCGGCAGAACCTTACCCTCGCTCTGCTCGAGCGTCATCAGGTGCGCCGGTGCTCCCACGAGAACGACCGAATTGCTCTTCGCCGAGCCCACCGTCGTGACACCCGGCTTCAGCCACTCGAGCGCCACCAGCGAAAACCATCCATAGGGCTGCGTCAAGTCCTTTGCGCGCTCGGCTCGCTCCGCGGCATAGTCGCTCGCGGAGGGCGCAAGCTGAGCCCACGTCCGAATCGTATTGGCCAGCAATCCGGCTAGAACCACCGGTAGAAACACACTTCTCTTCATCAGGATCTCTCCTTGTTCTAAGCTCACTCCATGCGAAAGGCCGTGCGAAGCAGCGTTGCTGCATCCGCTTGCTCGTTTCGCATCCAATAGCCACCTTATGATCGCCGAAATCATCGCCGCCGGCTCCGAAATGCTCACACCCCACCGGCTGGATACCAACTCGCTCTTCATGACCGAACAGCTCAACGACCTCGGCGTCTCTGTCGCCTTCAAGTCCGTCGTTGGCGACTCGCTTGATCACCTCACCTCCGCCGCCCGCGTCGCGCTCTCCCGCGCCGACATCGTCCTCTTCTCGGGCGGCCTCGGACCGACGCGTGACGATCTGACCCGTGAAGCCGTAGCAGCCGCCCTCACTATCGAGCTTGAGCGCCGCGAAGACCTCATGGTCATGCTGCGCGAGCGCTACGCCGCCCGCGGCATCGTCATGCCGCCCAACAACGCGCAGCAGGCCGATGTGCTCAGCGGCGCGGAGGTCCTGCCGAACCCCAATGGCAGCGCCGTCGGCCAGTACCTCGTCACCTTCCTCGGCCACCTTCCGCGCATCGTTGTTCTTCTTCCCGGCCCGCCCAAGGAGTTGAAGCCGCTCTTCACCGACGAGGTCAAGCCGCGCCTCGCCGCCCGTCTTCCGTCCTCGCACCTGCGCCGCCGGCTGCTTCGCATGGCGCTCATTCCGGAGTCGCAGGTCGACGCCCGCTGCGCCCCCATCTATGAGCAGTACCCTGACGTTGAGACCACCATTCTCGCCGGCTCCGCCGAGATCCAGCTGCACTTTGTCTCCGCCAAACCGTCGGCCGATGAAGCTCAGGCGCGCGTGGACGACGTTGCCGGCCGCGTCGAGGCCGAGATGGACGATGCCGTCTTCTCCGCTCAGGGCGAAAGCCTGGAAGAGATCGTTCTGCTGCATCTCGGCATGCGCGGTCTCACCCTCGCCACGGTCGAGAGCTGCACCGGTGGCCTCCTCGCCGAACGCATCACCGCGACGCCCGGCTGCTCACGCACCTTTCTTGGCGGTGCCGTGACCTACACCGACGCTCTCAAGACCAGCATGGCCGACGTACCCGCCAGCCTGCTCGCCGAGCACGGCGCCGTCTCAGAGCCGGTCGCCCGCGCGCTCGCCGAAGGAATTCGCCACCGCACCGGCGCCTCCGTCGGCGTCTCCACCACCGGCCTCGCCGGTCCCGCGGGAGCGTCTTCCGGACCGGATCAGGGCAAGCCGGTAGGCCGCGTCTACATCGCCGTTGCAGGCCTCGGCGCGCAGACCGAAGTGCGCGAACTCACACTCACCGGCGACCGCGAGCGCATCCGCCTCTGGACCACGCAGCACGCTCTCGAACTCATTCGCCGGCTCCTGCTTTGAAGCCGCCTCGCACGCCGTCGAACATCCACACGTCTGCTTAACGCTCTGCTTGCTAAACTCAGGCAGCACCTATGAACACCTGGCTCCTCACTCTTTCGATCGCCTATTTGCTGGGCTCCATTCCCTTCGGCTATCTGCTGGTGCGCTTCGTTCGTCATGAGGATATCCGCGCCGTTGGCAGCGGCAACATCGGCGCGACTAACGTCCTGCGATCCGGTGCGAAAGGCCTCGGTGTAGCCACCCTTCTGCTCGATCTGCTTAAGGGCTACGCCGCCGTCCTGCTGGCTCGCCAGCTCGCCCCCGCACACTACACTCTCGCCGTCGCCGCGGCCGTTGCCGCCGTCCTCGGCCATGTCTTTCCGGTATGGCTCCGCTTTCGCGGCGGCAAAGGCGTCGCCAGCGCGCTTGGTGTCTTCCTGGCCCTGGTTCCTATGGCCGCCGTTGTCGCCCTCGCCGTCTTTCTCCTCGTCGTTCTTCTCAGCCGCTACGTCTCACTCGCTTCCATCCTTGCAGCCGCCGTTATGCCCGTCGCCGCCATCGCACTCGCACCGGAGCGCTCGCCGCTGGTCGTCGCCGGCTTTCTCTTCCTCTCCGCGCTCATCATCGCCAGGCACCACGCCAACATTCGCAGGCTGCTCGCCGGCACGGAAAATCGCTTCGGCTCGCCAAAGAAGGTGACGGCATGAGCCGCATCGCCGTCCTCGGAGCCGGCGGCTGGGGCACCGCTCTCGCGATCTCGCTCGCCCGGCGCGGCGGCCACGAGATCGTTCTCTGGTCGCACTCGCCGCTGCTCGCCGAGCAGCTCACCGACGTAGGCGAAAACCTCCCCTATCTCCCCGGCTTCACCCTTCCCGCCGACATCTTCATCACCAGCGATCTGCCCGCTGCCATCTTTGAAGCCGACATCCTTGTCTCCGTCACGCCCTCGCAGTTCCTGCGCGAGACCATCGCCCACATCGCCCCCCTGCTCACCCGCGATCAGATCATCGTCGTTGCCTCGAAGGGCCTTGAAGAAAGCACCTTCCTGCGCATGTCGCAGGTCGTCGCCAGCATCACCGCCAATCCCTGCGTCACGTTGAGCGGTCCGTCTTTCGCGCAGGAGGTCGCCGCCGGCTCACCGACCGCCATCGTCGCTGCCTCCGCCTACTCCATCCTCTCGCAGACCGTGCAGCGCGCCTTCTCCTCAACCTCGCTGCGCGTCTACACCAACGACGACGTGCCCGGCGTGGAACTCGGGGGCGCTCTCAAGAACGTCGTTGCCCTTGCCGCCGGCGTCGTCCATGGCCTCAACCTCGGCCATAACTCCGCTGCCGCCCTCATCACGCGCGGCACCGCAGAGATCACGCGCCTCGCCGTCGCCTGCGGCGGCCGCCGCCAGACCCTCGCCGGCCTTGCTGGTCTGGGCGATCTCGTCCTCACCTGCACCGGCTCCCTCTCGCGCAACCGCCAGGTCGGCGCCGAGCTCGGCCGCGGCCGTCAGCTGCCGGAGATCCTCGCCGGCATGCATGGCAAGGTCGCCGAAGGCATCCGCTCCACCGCCGCCGCCCGCGGCCTCGCCGCCCGCTACGGCGTCGAAATGCCCATAACCGAGCAGGTGGACCTCATCCTCCACCGCAACAAGAACCCCCGCGAGGCCATCCGTGAACTCATGAGCCGCCCCGGCCGCGACGAGTGAAGTTCCGGGGCTGTTCCCTTCCTCTCTGAAAATTTTCTTGCAACACTTCAGCGGCTGGCCTACGATCCGTGCACTTACACGTTGTACCGTTCGGAGGTTCTCTGTGGACGCCACCGGGCCCGCACTCTCATCCCCCGCACTCGACATGGAAAAACTTCAAGCCTTCATGGGCAAGGCCGTCGGCGACATGGGCGCCGCTCTCCATGCCGTGCTCATCCTGCTCGGCGACCGGCTTGGCCTCTACAAAGCTATGGCCGATGGCCAGCCGACCACGCCCTCCGAACTGGCCCATACCACCGGCACCAGCGAGCGCTACATCCGCGAGTGGCTCAATGCGAACGCAGCCAGCGGCTATCTCCTCTATAACGCGTCAACCGAAACTTACACGCTGCCACCCGAGCAGGCGCTCGCACTGGCGGTCGAAGACAGCCCCGCCTTCCTGCCCGGCTACTTTCAGATCGTCTCTGCCTGCTTCCATGACGCGGACAAGATCGCAGAGGCCTTCCGCACCGGCCACGGTGTCGGCTGGCACGAGCACCACCACGATCTCTTCCATGGCACCGAACGCTTCTTCCGCCCCGGCTATCTCGCCCATCTCATCAGCGGCTGGATCCCTGCGCTTGATGGCGTGGAGGAGAAGCTCAAGCGCGGCGGCAAGGTCGCCGATATCGGCTGCGGCCTCGGCGCCTCCACAATCCTCATGGCCAAGGCCTATCCCAGGTCAGAGTTCTTCGGCTTCGACTACCATCCCGCGTCGATTGACCTAGCTCGCGCCTCCGCCCAGCGCGAAGGCCTCTCCGGCCGAATCCACTTCGACGTCGCTCCGGCCAAGGACTACCCCGGCAGAGACTACGATCTCGTCGCCTTCTTCGACTGTCTGCACGACATGGGCGACCCCGCCGGCGCCGCCGCCTTCGTTCGCTCAACCATGAAGTCCGACGGAACCTGGATGATCGTCGAACCCTTCGCCGACGACGCCGTCGAGAACAATCTCAACCCCGTCGGCCGCATCTTCTACTCCGCCTCCACCATGCTCTGTGTTCCCGCCTCCCTCGCGCAGGAGGTCGGCACCGCGCTCGGCGCACAGGCCGGAGAGAAACGGATCTCCGAGGTCGTAAGGGCAGGCGGCTTCACCCACTTCCGCAAAGCGACAGAGACTCCCTTCAACCTCATCTTCGAGGCTCGGCCCTGAGCAGACCCGATGCATCATCACTTCACGCCACTTCGTTGAGAGCGAAGAGACCGTGGTCTGAGTTAGCCATCACTGCTCGGGCGCCACGTTATACAGTTCCTTCCAGGCGGTTCAGTTGAGCGAACAACGTTTGAACAGGCAGCAGAATGGGCGTGCCCGGAACCACCAGCTCCTGCACCCTGAGGTAACTTCCGCTCCCATCAACTATCGAGGCGCTTCGTCTGCGCGGATCAATCATCCACACCACAGGCACGCCCATTGCAAGGTAATCGTCAATCCGCTCCATCATCTCCGTGACCGTGTCGTCTCGGGATAAGATCTCGATGCACAACAGGGGCGGTACCCGCACAATCGCCTCAAACGGATCTTCACTGCGTGTGACACACACGTCCGGAATGCGGAAATGATCCGTCGAGACCTGCACTCGCTGTTCCGTGCGAACAAGGATTCTCCACTCCTCCTCCCGCATGCCCAGAAACATCGCTAAAAACTTCTGCACCACCGCATGTTGCCCCTCACCCACGTTCCTCTCCCTAAGCTCGCCTGCAATCCACTCACAGTCCGGCCTGTACGTCGTCGTCATGTACTCTGCCAGCGGCACCCTGACCGTCCTTGGCTCCGGCTCAGAGGAGAACTCCGCCTCGATTCTTGTTTTTAGATCATGCGCCGTCGTCGCCATTGCATTCTCCGCGCCCGTGATGTACCGCATCGGGCCTCAGACCGCATACAGTCTCGGTTGATGACAGTCTAGTCTCACCCTTCAAGCGAAGCTCCGATCCTCGCTTAGCTGTCCTGTGCGGAAATGACTAAACTATCCGCATGGCCTTCAATCTCTTCGGCAAGCGCGAGAAAGCACCTGAGCCCGCGCCGGAGCCGGAATCGCCCCCCCAGCCCGAAGCCGATCCGCCGCGCCCCGCCGAGCCCGCTCGCCGTTCCTTCTTCGGCTTTGGCCAGCGCGAGGCCGCCGACCCCCTCACCCAAGCACCCGCAGACGAACCCGCCCGCCGCGGCTTCTTCGACCGCATGAAGCAGGCCGTCTCCCGCACCCGCGAGAGCTTCTCCGAGTCCCTCTCCTCCGTCGTCGCCCTCACCCGCGAGGTCGACGAGTCCACCATCGCCGATCTCGAGCCCCTTCTCCTCGCCGCCGATATCGGCTCCGCCACCACCGCGCTCGTGCTCGAAAACCTCCGCCAGCGTGCCTATCGTACCGGCATCGCCAGCGGCCGTGAGCTCAAGGACCTCCTCAAACAGGAGCTCCGCGCCGTCCTTGAAGCCGTCGCCCGCCCCGTCCAGCACCCCGCCACCGCCCCTGAAGTCATCATGATGGTCGGCGTCAACGGCACCGGCAAAACCACCACCTCCGGCAAACTCGCCGCCCTCTACACCAGCCACGGCCGCACCGCGCTGCTCTGCGCTGCGGACACCTTCCGCGCGGCAGCTATCGAACAGCTCGAAGTCTGGGCCCAGCGCTCGGGCGTCCCCCTCATCAAAACCCGCCAGGGCGGCGACCCCTCCGCCGCCCTCTACGACGCCTGCGCCGCCGCCAAAGCCCGCGGCATCGACATCCTCATCGTCGACACCGCCGGCCGTCTCCACACCAAGACCGACCTCATGAAGGAGCTCGACAAGATGCGCCGCACCGCCGAAAAACTCGTGCCCGGCGCACCCCACCAGACCCTCCTCGTCATGGACGCCACCACCGGCCAGAACGGCCTCACCCAGGCCCGCCTCTTCACCGAAGCCGCCCGCGTCACCGGCATCGTCCTCACCAAACTCGACGGCACCGCCAAAGGCGGCATCGTCCTCGCCATCGCCACCGAACTCCGCCTCCCCGTCGTCTTCGCCGGCACCGGCGAAAAGATGGAAGACCTTCTGCCCTTCGACCCCACTGCCTTCATCGACTCGCTGCTCGACTGATCCAACGGACGATCGCTCTCAACCACCATCTCCCCGCGCGAACCGCACGCACCGTCGCTTCCCCCCTCCCGCAGCGCGGTATCCAGGCGAGTTCCCGCCTCCTCAGCTCCACGGACCTTCCCCTAGAATTACCAGTAGCAACGAGCCTTTTCCCCTCAAGCCCACGCACGCCCCGGTCCGCGCCTACTTCGCCGCCCTCGCCACCTTCCAAAAACACGGTCACACCAGCGAGGGCAACACCCGCTCCGCCTTCGCCGACCTCCTGAAGAAGTGCTCGAGCCCCTTCGGCTGGCACCTTGTCGAGGAGTACCAGTTCAAAGGCACCGGCAGAACCGGGGTCCCCAGCGACAGGTCTTCGTCGCTGGGGAAGAAGCAATCCCTTCGCGCCGACGGAGCCCTCGTCGACGACCTCACCCTCGTCCACGGCCTCTGGGAAGCCAAAGATACCGCCGACGACCTGCAGGCGGAATCAAGAAGAAGGTCGCCAGGGGCTACCCTTCCATTAACATCCTCTCCCAATTCCGGCTCCATCAGACCACCACTATTTGTCTCCTTTCGCGCTACTGAGCTTTAGACTGATCGTATGAGCAGCACTGAGCGTGGTAGTCAGATCTTCAAGGCCGTCGACTTCTTCGCTGGTAGCGGTCTGGTAAGTCTTGGACTCTCGGGAGAATTTAAAACGGTCTGGGCAAACGACAATTGTGCCAAGAAGCGGCAGACCTTCATCGCGAACCACGATCCTGACATCTTTATCAGCAGAAGTATCCGCAACCTGAGCGGTGCGGAAGTACCCGCGACCGATCTGGCTTGGGCATCTTTTCCTTGCCAGGACCTTTCCCTTGCTGGCAACCTAGGTGGCATGCAGCGTGGTACCCGTTCCGGCCTCTTTTGGGAATGGATTCGTGTGCTGAAGGAGATGAAAGCAAACGGAAACTGCCCGCCGGTCCTGGTTGCAGAAAACGTCGTAGGTTTCGTTGTGGCAGACGGTGGTGCCTACCTCCGTGATGCCTATCAGGCATTGCGCCAGCTAGGCTACCTCGTCGGAGCTCTCGTTCTAGACGCGAAAGAATTTCTGCCGCAAAGCCGCAAGAGGGCATTCTTGATCGCAGCTCTGCCTTCGATACCCCTTGATGGCTTCAGTCAGAACGTTCCATCTCAACCCTTTCATCCCACAAATCTGATCCGTTCATCGTTTCTAATTGACGATCCAGATTGGGTTTGGTGGTCCCTTCCAATGCCTAGGCGCAGAAAGCTTGACTTTAGTGACATCTGTGAAAGGCATGCTCCGTGCGACCCGCCGTCTAAGATTCCGAATTTGTGTGAGATGCTCTCCCCTATCAACCGTAAGAAGCTCGATGCAGCCATCCAAACTGAAACTTTCTTTGCGGGAACCGGTTACAGAAGGACGAGACCCTCAGGCGACGGAGGAAAGATTCAACGCCTAGAGATCCGGTTCGACGGTACTGCCGGATGCCTACGGGCCCCTAATGGAGGTAGCAGTCGACAAACCGTTCTCGTTGTTGAACGAGGGCAGGTTCGTTCTCGGCTGATGACTGTTCGCGAATGCGCACGACTAATGGGAGCTCCCGACACATATAAGATTCCAGGAACATACAATGACGGGTATCGCGCGATGGGAGACGCCGTCGCTGTTCCAGTAACCCAGTGGCTGTCCAGACATTTGCTGATGCCGTTAGCCCTAAGGGCAAGAAGTCAATCCGATTTGGAGCTTCCCGCATTGTCAAATCTAGCGTTCAAAGATCGCACTGAAAGTAGATGTGGAGACAGCCAGGATGTCTGATCTGCTGGCCGGAGCACCGCCCTCCGAACTCGACTTTGAGAAAGCGTTGATGTTCTTCCACGCTTACATGTATGGACCACTTCAAGGAAAGTTGCGCCTTTATGGCGCAAGGCTGGTTCCGACAGGGAGTGTCGCATCTTCATCCGACTGGGAGGTGTTTGCTTCCATGCTGGTCAAAGACGTTGGCAGAAAGCTCGGCGCCGGTATCGATTTACTGAACCATGAAGTGAAATCCGCTAAACGCGGTTCCAGCTACGAGTACCAATATCACCGCAACACTGGTCGCGAAAAGCTCACGAAAGACATGCTCGTAGGTCACCTCTTCTTCGAATACTTTGACAATCTAAAGCAAGTAGAGCTTCGCTACCTGCATGGGTCGAACCTCCTGCCCTTCTTCCAGAAGTGGCTGGATCAATACCCAGATCCGTACCCTCAAAGGTACCGAAAAAGCATCTCCTATCAATTTGTTAGACAGAACGGGACCTTGCTCATGTCGCTTCAGGATGGGGAGGTTGTCTTTCCTAAGCTAAATCAGGGCACGGAACGTGCCGAGCCGAGTCCTCGTGATAGGCAGGCGGAATAAATGACTGATTGTTTTTCTTCCGAAGATCGAAGCGCTTGCATGCGTTCGATCCGAAGCGAAAATACCTCTCCAGAGATGCGAGTCAGAAGGCTTCTACACTCAATGGGCTTCCGTTACACACTGCATGACAAGAGACTTATTGGCAGTCCCGATCTCGTCTTTAAAAGCCGCAAGGTCATTTTCGTCCATGGCTGTTTCTGGCACACGCACTCATGCAAAAAGGGGAATGCGAAGCCCAGCCACAAACGTGGCTTACTGGAGTGAAAAACGGGGCCGCAATGTCAGAAGAGACCAGGTGGTTTTAAGAGCCCTCCGGCAAGAAGGTTGGCAAGTTTGCGTTGTGTGGGAGTGCCAATCCAAGGATCAGGTGCGCTTAGGACCGCGATTAGCGCGCTTCCTTAAGCAAATGGAAGGTGAAGCCATACCCGCATATTCACTCTGATTCTGCCTGTGTCGAGCGCATGCGCCTCAACCCGAAAGACCGCTCCGAGTTCCGATACAACGACTTCCTCACCCTGCGCGGCATCCCGCTCGCCGTCTTTGATTATCGCCTCGGCAATCGCTCCGCCCTCGAGTGGGTCGCGACGCAAGAAGCTCCTGACCAGTACCGCGTCTCCACCGACGCCCGCTCCGGCATCCGCAACGACCCCAACCGCGAGGATGCTCCGCAGTACATCCTCCGCCTCATCGGCCAGGTCATCACCGTCTCCCTCGAAACCCAACGGATCATCGCCGCCCTCCCCTCGCTGAATCTGGGCTGACCCTCCGCCCCCACCCCTGGCGCCCCGCGCATCTCTCTTCCATGGCCACCTACCTGAGCGGCAGCACCTCCATCCAGATCGACGAACACCTGCCAACCGGCAACAAACGCCACCCCGCCCTCGTTCTCCTCCACGGCTCCGGCGGCAACATCGGCTTCTGGCTCGATCGCCTCGCGCCCGCGCTTTCAAGCCTCGGCGTCGCCCTCTTTGGCCCGCACTACTTCGAAAAGACCGGCACCATCCGCGCCACGCCCGCGCTCATCCTCGATGGCAAACACGTCCCCGCCTGGATCTCCGCCGCTGGCGACGCCATCACCCACGTCGCCGCCCATCCCGCCGTCGATCCCACCCGCATCGCCGTCCTCGGCGTCTCGCTCGGCGGCTATCTCGCCATGGCCCTGGCCGCCGTCCCTCCTCCCGAACGCCGCCTCAAAGCCGTCATCGAGCTCTCCGGCGGTCTGCCGCCCGGCTTTGAAAGCCATCTCTCCCCCGCAACCCCGCCCATCCTCATCCTTCACGGGGCGGCCGACAGCACCGTTCCCGTCTCGGAAGCGCATAGACTCGATCGCCTGCTCACCGAGCACCACGTCCCCCATCAGGTCGAGATCTTCCCGAACGAAACCCACTGGTTCTCCGCTCCCGCCCAGCTCAAACTCCTTCTGGCCTGCGGGACCTTTCTCCGGCGCCATCTCTAAATCTGCAAACAGCCAGGCAGGCGGGTCACGCATGGCGCAACTTCCTATGCCGGCCCGCTACACTTCCTCTCATAGGCAGCCTGCTCAGAGCGTACTCAGGCGAGAAAACAGCAAGAGGTCGTTCCTCATCGCGTGGTCCGGACCAAAGCCGCCTGGCCTCAAGACTTTACCTCGCAAGTACGGGGGGAGGGGAGGGTACCCGCACGGTATCCTCTCCTCTATGCCGTCCCCTGCCGACGTCGCCGACCGGAGTCACATGCAGCGCGCCCTCGATCTCGCCCGGCAGACGGCCGGCCTCGCCAGCCCCAACCCGCAGGTTGGCTGCGTCCTCGTCCGCGAGAACCCCACTGACCGAGCCGCCGATCAGGTCCTCGGCGAAGGCGCCCATCGCTACGACGAGCGCGATCACGCCGAGATCGCCGCCCTCAAGCAGGCAGCCGCCAACGGACACGACGTCCGCGGCGCAACCGCCTACGTCACGTTAGAGCCCTGCGCGCACCACGGCCGCACCGGCCCCTGCGCCGACGCCCTCCTCGCCGCCGGCATCCGCCGCTGCGTCGTCGCCACCACAGACCCGAACCCCCTCGTCAGCGGCACTGGCCTGGCCAGACTCCACGCCGCCGGCGTAGAGGTCGATCTCGGCCCCGGCAGTGACGAAGCCCGCAGCCTCAATCTGCCCTTCGCCCACTTCATCCAGCACGGGCGTCCGTTCGTCACCCTCAAGGCAGCGGTCTCGGTCGATGGCTATCTCGCACCACCGCCCGCCGCACGCGCCCTGCGCCAGCCGCACTGGCTCACCGGTCCGGCAGCCCGCGCGGAGGTGCACAGCCTGCGCCACGCGTCCGACGCCCTCCTGACCGGCATCGGCACGGTCCTCGCCGACGACCCCGCCCTCACCGACCGCTCCGGCCTCCCCCGCCGCCGGCCCCTCCTGCGTGTCATCCTGGACCCCCATCTGCGCCTGCCACCCGCCAGCCAGCTCCTCCGCGACGCCCAGACCAGCACGTCAGCCAGTGATCTTCTCCTGCTCTGTGCGGAGTCTGCTCCGCTGGCCAACCAGCACACCCTCCATACAGCAGCAGCAGGCCGCATCGAGATCCTGCGCCTCCCCGCCAGTCCCTCCGGCCGCCTCAGCCTGCCACCGGTCCTCGCACTGCTGGCAGAGCGAAACTGCCTCAGCCTCCTGCTCGAAGCCGGATCCGCGCTCAACAGTGCCTTTCTGCACGAGGACTTGGTGGATCGCATTGTGCTCTTCTTCAGTCCGACTGAACTCGGTGCCGGGTCGATTCCCTTCTCCGCCGCCGGTCCATCCGCCTATGTCCTGCAGCAGCGCCTGCACCAGAGGCGTACAGCCAGCGTGGGCGCGGATATGATGATTACCGGCCTGCTGCATGATCCCTGGCCTGCCCTATCGTAGAACCCGCTCACTCCTCCCGTCCCGAAATGCTCTACCCTGAAGCTATGTTTACCGGCCTCATCGAAACCACCGGAACCGTTGTCTCCGTCACTCCCTCCGCGGGCGGCACCCACATCACGGTCGAGGCTCCGGGGAGCCTGGTCACTCGCCTTCGCACCGGAGATTCTGTCGCTGTGAGCGGAACCTGCCTGACCGCGCTTGAGATTGCCGCAAACCGCTTCTCCGCCGATCTCGCCCAGGAGACCCTCGACCGCACCACACTGGGCCGCCTCAAGACCGGCGCGACCGTCAATCTGGAGCTGCCCACGCCCGCCGGATCCCCGCTCGGCGGCCACGTCGTTCAGGGTCATGTCGACGGCACCGGAACCCTGCTTGCGCTGGACCCTCTGCATCCCGACCAGGTACATACGAGCGACTGGAGACTCGGCATCGTCCTCTCGAACGAGCTCGCTCGCAATGTTGTTCAGCAAGGCTCCATCACCATTGAGGGAATCTCATTAACGGTGGCTCGGCTGCATGCAACAGAGCACGGCGTGCAGGTAGAAGCTGCCATCATCCCGCACACCTACAAATCGACCAGTCTGCGAACGCTTCAGCCGGGTGATCAGGTGAACATCGAGACCGATGTGCTGGCCCGCTATGCCGCGCAGCAGGCAGAAAAACGGCCGCGAGCCGAGTGGCTCACGACCGCTTACCTGCTTGCGAATGGATACTGAATGCAATGACGGCTAGATGGAGCTCATATTGTGCAGGAACTCCTGATTATTTCGCGTCTTGCCGAGCTTATCTGAAAGCAGCTCCATCGCTTCCACCGGACTGAGCGGGTTCAGCACCTTCCGCAAAATCCATGTGCGCTGCAGGTCTTCCTTCGGAATCAGGAGCTCTTCCTTGCGTGTGCCGGAGCGCTGAATATCAATGGCCGGGAAGACGCGCTTATCGACCAGCTTGCGATCAAGAATGACCTCCATATTGCCCGTACCCTTGAACTCCTCGAAGATCACCTCGTCCATTCGCGAGCCGGTGTCGATCAGAGCTGAAGCGATGATCGTCAGGCTGCCACCCTCTTCAATATTGCGGGCAGCGCCGAAGAAGCGCTTCGGTCTTTGCAGCGCGTTCGAATCCACACCGCCTGAGAGCACCTTGCCGCTTGGCGGAACGATCGTGTTGTAGGCGCGCGCCAGACGCGTGATTGAATCAAGCAGAATGACGACATCGCGCTTGTGCTCGACCAGCCGCTTTGCCTTCTCAATCACCATCTCGGCAACCTGCACATGGCGCGCCGCGGGCTCGTCAAAGGTTGAGCTGATGACCTCACCCTTCACCGACCGCTGCATATCTGTAACCTCTTCCGGTCGCTCATCAATCAGGAGAACAATCAGAACCACTTCAGGATGATTGGCCGTAATTGAGTTCGCGATCGACTGCATGAGCACAGTCTTGCCGGTGCGCGGCGGGGCCACAATAAGTCCACGTTGCCCCTTACCGATCGGAGTCAGCAGATCCATGACGCGGCCCGGAATCTGGTCGCGGACTGTCTCCATCTTGACTCGCTCTTGTGGATAGAGTGGCGTCAAATTGTCAAAGAGGATCTTGTTGCGCGTCTCCTCCGGAGACTCGAAGTTGATAGCCTCGATCTTTACCAGCGCAAAGTACTTTTCGCCCTCGTGCGGCGGCCGCACGTTGCCGCTGATGGTGTCACCAGTCTTCAGATCGAACTTGCGGATCTGCGACGGCGAAACATAGATGTCATCCGGGCCGGGCAGATAGTTGTAATCGGGCGACCGCAGAAAGCCGTAGCCATCCGGCAGAATCTCCAGCACACCCTCGGCAAAGATGTGCCCTTCTTTTTCGCTCTGCGCCTGCAGGATCTTGAAGATCAGGTCTTGTTTGCGCAGACCGCTGGTTCCTGCAATGTCAAGTCCGCGCGCCAGTTTGCCCAGTTCGGCAATGTTATGTTCTTTCAACTCTGTAATAGTCATGATCTACCTAGTACTGCATGGAAGGAGGGTGCAACTGAGGCGGGATCTGCGAAACGCGGAGGGGCGTGCGGACAGGCCAACGAAGAAGAAGGAGGGGGTAAAGCAGGATAAAACCGCAGGAAGAGGACGTTCTTCCAGCGTGAGACCAAGTGTAGCTGATGTATGCGGAGAATGGCTCTACGTCAAAGGTGGTACAGGTAGCCTACAGCAGAGGTGGCGGCGGGGCCGCGCGCCGGCTTAGGCCGCGCGGCGCTCCTGCACGACAACGCGCTCCTGTGCGGGCTGCGTCGGCTCGTTCATCGGAACAGTGTCCTTGAAACGATCCAGAACTTCATTTGTCGTATCCTGCAGCCGCGTATTTGGCTTGTGCAACTTTCGAGTCGCCTTCGAAGCAAGTTGGCAGAGCTCGTACCGGTTTGTAACGTGGGTAAGAGCTCCAAAGATCAAATCTGAACGCATGTATTTCTCCTTCATCTCTCTCGCAACTGCCGACGTAATTGTCAGACCTGGCGCTCGCCGGGACTCTGCAATTTTCAGGAGGCCAGCAGCCACGTACAAGTTTTGGTTGTTGACGACTTGGTAGTTAGACGCAGAATTAAGCTGCGTGACTCGCCCGCGTCGTACAAAAACTGTTTTCTGTAGAAGAGATCCCTTCGCGACCTGCCTCGTCCGTATGGCTCAACGCTCCGGTAGAGATCTCGCGATCTTCTGCTTAGATCAATCAATCGTTGGACTTAGACGCCGCGATAATGACCCGCTTTCATGAACATGCAGGCCGTCAAGAGCCCCAGTAGGAAAATAGCGCGAATGACAAACCGGGTCAATACTTTTTTTGGAACTGCGCTGCTCTATCGTCTACGGCTTTTGGAAGATCCATCGCGCAGAAATGGAGGTCTCTGGACGCTAGGCCCAGTAGCTTCGGTCCAGTGTTCGATATTGAATTGCCTCCGCAATATGACGAACGCCGATCTCCTGCTCCCCTGCCAGATCCGCGACCGTTCGCGCCACCTTCAGGATGCGATCGTGCGCCCGCGCGCTCAGTCCCTGCTGCTGCATGGCACGCTCCAGCATGCGCTCTGCATCGGAGTTAAGCTCGCAAAACACGCGAATCTGCCGTGAGCTCATCTGCGCGTTCGCAAACACGGACCGCGCCGCTCCCTTCGCGGTGCCCTTCGTTCGCTCCTCCGCTGCCTCGAACCTTTGCCGCTGCACGCTCCGTGCCCGCACCACGCGTTCGCGGATAGCAGCCGAGCTCTCGCCTGCCTGGCCGCCGCGCAGCTCCTTGTATTCCACTGCCGGCACCTCAATGTGAATATCAATGCGGTCGAGCAGCGGCCCGCTCACCTTGCTGACATAGCGCTGGATCATGGGCGGGGTGCACATGCACTCGCGACTCTTATCGTTGAAGTAGCCGCAGGGACACGGATTCATCGCCGCCGCCAGCATAAAGCGCGCCGGAAACTCAAGACTCATGGCAGCCCGCGCGATCGTTACCGTGCCATCTTCAAGCGGCTGCCGCAGCACCTCCAGCACGTTCCTCGGAAACTCCGGCAACTCATCGAGAAAGAGCAGGCCGTTATGCGCCAGGCTCACCTCGCCCGGTCGCGGAACCATGCCACCGCCGATCAGGCCAGCGTCCGAGATGGTGTGGTGAGGCGATCGAAACGGCCTGTGGCGCACCAGGCCCTGCTCGCGATCGAGCACGCCCGCAACCGAGTGGATCTTTGTCGTCTCAAGCGCCTCGTCAAACTCAAGCGGCGCCAGAATCGATGGTAGCCGCTTCGCCAGCATGGTCTTGCCTGAGCCCGGCGGTCCAATCATCAGAATGTTGTGTCCGCCCGCAGCCGCGACCTCAAGTGCCCGCTTGGCCACATGCTGCCCGCGCACATCCTTGAAGTCCGGCCCGCTATGTTCCTGCGCCTCCTGCAGATCCGCCGGCTGCCGCTCGAGCGGCTTGGCTGTAATCCCACCCATCGAGACGGAGTTGACCAACTCCCGGACCTCCAGCAGATGCCGGACTGGAAAGACTTTGACTCCATCCACCACTGCCGCTTCCCGCGCATTGCTTGCGGGGATCAGCAGGTTTCGAATCCCTCGCTCCCGCGCCGCCACGGCGATCGGCAACATACCCTGGACCGGTCGCAGCCCGCCGTCGAGACCCAGCTCGCCCACCATTAGGAAATCATCCAGCTCCTTGGTATGCAGCGCGCCGTAGGCTCCGAGGATCCCTATGGCGATCGGCAGATCAAAGCCAGACCCCACCTTCTTCAGGTCCGCCGGCGCCAGATTGATGGTAATGCGCGTGGGCGGCACGTCGAATCCCGAGTTCTTGATCGCCGACCGCACCCGGTCGCGGCTCTCCCGCACCGCCGCATCCGGCAGCCCAACGGTATTAAAGACCTCCTCCGACGTCTTGACCCCGGAAAAATCCACCTCGACATCGATGATGTTGGCGTCGATCCCGTAGACCGCCGCGGACTGTGTCTTGAAAAGCATGGTGTCGTTCGCCCGATTCTGCCTGCATGGCCATAGCAACTTCCGCTTGACTCTAGCCTCATCGGCGGCGCAAAACTCTCCCACTGCCGGGGATCTCTGCGCCCGCGCGGGCCATGCCAGCCCTCCACTCGCGTGCGGCGCCAACGCGGAAGTTGCAGATCAGGGTTTGCGTCTGACGATGCCTGCTTCGCGCGCACGCCTACAATGAAGCCGTGAACACCAGTCTCTTCGAGCTCTTCAAAATCGGCATCGGTCCGTCGAGCTCTCACACAGTGGGTCCCATGCGAGCCGCCCTTCGCTTCGTACGCGAGCTTGCCGCCGCTGATCAGCTGCAGGGTACAGCCGGCGTCTGCGTTGATCTCTACGGCTCACTCGCACTGACCGGACTCGGCCATGGCACCGATCGCGCTATCCTGCTCGGGCTCTCCGGCCAGGCGCCAGACTCCGTCGACCCGGCAGCAATCGACGGCATTCTCCAAGGCATCCGCAACCGCGGCGAACTTTGTCTCGCCGGCGACTACCCCATTCCCTTTCGCGAGTCCGAGCACCTGCTCTTTCATCGCGACCAGATGGTTCCGCCGCCCGGCGACATCGCGCACCCGAATGGCCTGCGGCTCTCCGCCTTTAGCAGCACAGGGACACTGTTGCGCGAGCAGGTCTTCTTCTCTGTCGGGGGCGGCTTCATTGTCCCGGCCGAGGAGTTCCAACCGACGGCGCCCATGGCCGCGAGCTCCCGGGCTGTTCCGCACCCGTTTCGCAGCGCCCGCGAGCTGCTTGCCGAAGCCGATCGCAACAGACTCTCCGTGGCTGAACTGGTGATGGCCAACGAAGTGGCTCTGCTGCAGGCAGAGCGCACCGCCGGTGTCACACTCATTCATCGTCCCTGTGCCTCGGGAGAGTCTGCCGGCTCCACTCCGGCACAGCAGATCGAGTGCAGCGTTATTACACTCTTTGAAGTCATGCGCCAGTCGGCGGAACGAGGCATTGCGACCGAAGGCATTCTGCCCGGCGGTCTCAATGTGCTGCGGCGAGCCCATCGTCTCGCCGGCCGTCTCGGTGAAAAGGCCTCGAAGGATCCTCTCGCTCCAATGGACTGGGTGACGGTTTACGCCATGGCGGTCAATGAAGAGAACGCCGCCGGCGGCCGGGTCGTGACCGCGCCCACCAACGGCGCGGCCGGCGTCATCCCCGCTATCGCGCTCTATATCCTGCACCACCTCGGGGTCGACGAACTCTCCCGCAGACGGTTCGAGCGTCCGGCAGCACCCGGCGAGGTGCTCGCGCCCTTGAGCCTGTCGCCGATGCATCGCGCCGCGTTGCTGCGCTTCTTTCTCACCGCCGCTGCCATCGGCATTCTCTACAAGGAAAACGCCAGCATATCGGGCGCGGAGGTCGGTTGCCAGGGAGAGGTCGGTGTCGCCTGCTCCATGGCCGCCGGCGGCCTGGTCGCCGCACTCGGCGGCTCGAACGCGCAGATCGAGCACGCCGCCGAGATCGGCATGGAACACAACCTCGGCATGACCTGCGACCCGATCGGCGGCCTTGTCCAGATCCCCTGCATCGAGCGCAACGGCATGGGTGCCGTCAAAGCTATCAACGCCGCCCGCCTCGCCCTCGCCGATACCGACACCCACAAGCTCTCTCTCGACCAGGTCATCGAGACCATGTACCGCACCGGCCTCGACATGCAGTCGCGGTATAAGGAAACCAGCCTCGGCGGTCTCGCCCTCAACATCATCGAGTGCTGAGCAGTCGCGCCCCTTGGCTGGTCGCCGGCAAAACCTCCGCGCAATGTGCTGACTCCTCTCCAGAATCTTGCAGACCGCTCTCAACTTCTCCAGCAAACGGCCGATCCTCCATACCATCTCGCCCTCGTGCGCAGCTTACGGCGGGAATCTTGATCGGAGCCTCAACAGTGACCCTTCTTCGAACGATCTTTGGCATCGCCTCACTCGCGATCATCCTCGTAGTGCCGTACGCCTATGGCACCACCATCACCTTCTACAACACTGGCGAAGCGGCGGACGGATCTGCCCTTGCCGCGGGTGCGAACGACTCCCATTACTCGCTGGTCTCCAATCCATCCGGCAGCACCGAAACTGCAGTCGCCACCCAGCGTAACGTCGCCTGGATGGCCTCGTCGGCCGGCTCAGGTTGGATCAGCCCGGGCGCCAGCGGAAACACCAGTTGGGCCAGCGGCTCCTATACGTACGAGACCTCTATCGACCTCACCGGCTACAACGCATCTACAGCAATTCTCACCGGGACCATCGCCGCCGACGACAGCGTCGCGATCTATCTGAACCACAGCGCAACGGCTGCATTCCCCATGAACGCCGGCTTCTCCTCCGCCACGGGCTTCTCCATCAGCGGCTTTCGGAGCCACGTCAACGTCATCGATTTTGTGGTCGTCAATCAGGCGGGACCAACAGGTCTACTGGTCAACGCGACGCTCACTGCGCAGCCTCTCACGATTGCGGCCCCCGAGCCCTCTACCTTCGTTCTGGTTGCCAGCGGAGGTCTCGTCACCGTCACAGGCGTGCGACGAAGGCAGAACGCCCCTCGCCGCCTTCAGGGGGCAACCTCTCCCTGACAACACCCTCACAGGATGCGGTTCGGATGCTACCGTAACTTGCCGAAAGAGAGGCTACCGCGAAAAGCGAAGCAGGCGTTGGTCTCGCCAGCCTCGCACCAACCTTCCCCTCCAAAGGCCTAAAATAAAGCCGCGCAGCAGCAAAGTGCCGCATCCTCATGACCACCATCCCTCAAGCCGACCTCATCCAGTCCATCGCCGACGCCCTCCAGTACATCTCCTACTTTCACCCCGAGGACTACATCACCAATCTCGCCCGCGCCTACGAGCTCGAGCAATCCCCCGCCGCCAAAGACGCCATTAAGCAGATTCTCGTTAACTCCCGCATGTGCGCCGAGGGCCGTCGTCCCATCTGCCAGGACACCGGCATCGTCACCATCTTCCTCAAACTCGGCATGGACGCCCGTCTCACCGGCCCCGACGGCAATCCGCCCACCCAGTCCCTGCAGGAGATCTGCGACGAAGGCGTCCGCCGCGCCTGGCTCGATCCTGACAACAAACTCCGCGGCTCCATCCTTCGCGACCCCGCCTTCTCCCGCAAGAACACCGGCGACAACACCCCCTGCGTCGTCGAAGTCACCCTCGTTCCCGGCACTACCCTCGATGTCACTGTCGCGGCCAAGGGCGGCGGATCTGAAGCCAAATCCAAGTTCGTCATGCTTAATCCCTCAGACTCCGTCGTCGATTGGGTCTTGAAGACCATCCCCGCTATGGGCGCCGGCTGGTGCCCGCCGGGCATGCTTGGCATCGGCATCGGCGGCACCGCCGAAAAAGCCATGCTGCTCGCCAAGCAGTCCCTCATGGATCCCATCGACATGCAGGAGCTCAAAGCCCGCGTAGCCCAGGGAGCGATCCCGTCCAACATCGAGAAGCTCCGCATCGAGCTCTTCGACAAGGTCAACGCCCTCGGCATCGGCGCGCAGGGCCTTGGCGGCCTCACCACCGTCCTCGACGTCAAGATTCTCGACTTCCCCACCCACGCCGCCAACCTTCCTGTGGCGATGATCCCCAACTGCGCGGCCACCCGCCATGCCCACTTTGTCCTCGATGGCCGCGGCTCCGTTACCCTTCTACCACCATCACTGGATC
Source organism: Acidobacteriaceae bacterium (assembly GCA_903642235.1). GTDB lineage: Bacteria > Acidobacteriota > Terriglobia > Terriglobales > Acidobacteriaceae > Edaphobacter. Next base: position 77,465 of record CAHJWL010000013.1, read on the forward strand.
TCTGGCCCAGACTCGAGTACCACGTCGACAGCGCCCGCCGTGTAGATCTCGCCACCGTCACCCGCGCCGACATCGCCACCTGGAAGCCCGGTGAGATCGTTCTGCTCTCGGGCAAACTTCTAACCGGCCGCGACGCCGCCCACAAACGCATGACCGATATGCTCTCCCGCGGCGAGCACCTCCCCGTCGACTTTCACGGCCGCTTCATCTACTACGTCGGCCCGGTCGAGGCGGTGCGCGACGAAGCCGTCGGTCCCGCCGGTCCCACCACCGCTACCCGCATGGACAAGTTCACCCGCCAGATGCTCGCCGAGACCGGTCTCCTTGGCATGATCGGTAAGGCCGAGCGCGGCCTCATCGCCATCGACGCCATCCGCGACTTCGGCGCTGTCTACCTCATGGCTGTCGGCGGTGCGGCCTACCTCGTCTCAAAGGCCATCCGCCACTCGCAACTCCTCGCCTTCGAGGATCTCGGCATGGAAGCCATCTACGAGTTCGAGGTCGTCGACATGCCCGTCACCGTAGCCGTCTCGGCCGACGGCACCAGCGTTCACGAAACCGGCCCCGCTTACTGGCGCCAGCACATCGCCGAGACCATGGCCCTCGGCAACACTCCCATTCTCGGTCAGTAGCGCGTCCACACTGTCCCCGCATAAGGGTCCGCAAACGCGACATTTCGGGACGAATCAGTTCCGAACGGCCTGGGAGGACGAAGCGCGCGTCGTCCGCATAGAGTGTTCCCACTTCCTTTTCAGGTCTGGCAGGGTGGTGCCATGTGCCTCATTGAGGAAGTCGGCCCGGACGATCCTGTCTGTTCGGAAGTGTCGAAAGTCCTTGCGCAGCTCACACCAGGCAGCAAGAAGTCGTACGGCATCCGCGTAGCCGAGGATCACCGGCCATACCACCCGTTCGGTCTCCTGTCCGGCTTCGTCACGGTAGCAGATCCGTAGCTTCCGTCCGGCACGGATCCAGGAGCGGGTCTTCGCAAGATCGAGCCCGTCCCTGACAGGAAGGTTATTCTCCGGTATGCCGAGGGTAGGCTCGGTAATGAAGGTGCGCAGAGAATGTGGAACCGCGGCAGTGATCTTCGAGAGCAGATCCCGCGCTGCATTCGCAAGGGCAGCATCGCCTCGCTCGACCACCCACTGCGCCCCGAGAACCGCCGCCTCCAGTTCCTCCGGGGTCAGCATCAACGGCGGCATATCGTACCGTCGATCGAGGATGTACCCGACACCTGCCTCCCCGCGGATGGGAACACCTTGGCCTGTCAGATCAGCCACATCACGGTAGACCGACCGCACCGAGATGCTCAGCTCTGCCGCAACCGCTTCTGCTGTCACGGGACGGCGAGAGCGCCGAAGGATCTGGATCACTCGAAAGAGTCGGTCGGCTCGGCGCATCGCAAGACCATGCTGACACAACGCTGTCAGGAGAGCTCAGCTACTGTCATTCAGGTGCTGGACCTCAGCCTAGGAAAACACGATGAACCTGGTTTCGATGCGCGTCATTACAAACGATGTAGAGCGGCTGGTCAGCTTCTATGAAGGGATCAGCGGGACCTCCGCGACCCGATACACGCCGGACTTTGCTGAACTCACAACCCCGAGAGGCACCCTTGCCATCGGCAGCACACGAACCCTCACTGCCTTCGGCGCAGAGGGTGAGTTACAGCCCGAGACCAACCGGAGTGTCATCCTCGAGTTTCTGGTGGAGGATGTCGATGCAACCTTCCTGCAGCTGAAGGATCAGGTGCCCGCTTTCCTCCAGGAGCCGACGACGATGCCCTGGGGAAACCGCTCCCTGCTCTTTCACGACCCCGACGGCAACCTGATCAACTTCTTTACCCCAGTCACCCCGGAAGCGATCAGGAAGTTCGCACTCTAAGGCCGCGAGGCCATGCAAATGTCGGGAGGAAACTACAGAAAGTCTCCCTGTTCATCAGAAGAGCCACGCGGAATAATGACGACTCTCAATCACTCCCCGCAAGTCTGCCGCCCGACCCCGCACGATCTCGCCGTCACAGCCTCTACCGCGTCGGATCGATCAGCTTGATCCCTGACGCGGGGTCCGGCTTTTTCTGAAGCGGCAGTGTATCCGCCGTCAGGAACACCTCGAGCGTCGGCTCCACCACTAGCGCAAAAACATGTCCGCCCATCGTGCTTCCATCACGCCCGCCGAGCACGGCATGCATGTGCACGATCGGCTTGCCCTGCGACACGGCGATGTCGCCAGTCAGAGACAGCACCTCATGCTGAGTGGCCACCGGAATAGCGCGGTACTGCTTCAGCCCGAGATCAAGCCACGCCAGGGTCGCGCCGCTGACCGCGCCGATCCTGGTAAAATGTGCGTCCTGAATGTTGTTTGCGATGGCAAAGTCCGTGAGCCCGCTCAGAGCCTCATCTCCCTGATGAAAGACGAGGACATACACCGCTTCGCCTGGAACAGACCGAATCTGCCGGACTTCCATCCGCGGTGCCTTTCCAACCGGCACGGGGCGCGCTGGAGCGATCAGGGCCTCACGCCCCTGCTGCACTTCCGCTGCTTGCTGCGCTCGCGCGGGCACACAGGGGAGGTTCTGCAGGCAAAGAACGGTGAGCAGCGTGCATGCGAGTGTCGGAGAGAGAGGACGAAGTCTCATAGATCAACAGCCTACTCGCAGCCTCGCGTAGGAAGACATAACCGCCTCTAAAGTGTCGAGGGAAAGGCAAGCTGCGCCGGGCAGCCGATCGCGTCAACGAGCTTGCTGATATTTCTTGTGCACAGCAGCCTTCTCCCAAGAACGGGAGAGCAGGGCTTCAGACGAGTTCAGTAGTTCTGACGGAGGCATCATCCTCGGCGTCGGGTTCTGAGAGACGGCGTCGCCGTAAGCGCACGAAACGGCTGCAGGGTGGGCAGATCGCTTCAAGCAGCGGTACCCAGAGAAACATGCCTCCGAGAAGACCAAACGATAGAAGAACAGCCACGACTTTCTCTGACATATTGCACCTCGACCAGGCTTCCGAAAGAAACCTGCATCTTCAAATGCGCGCAAGCGCCTTTAAACGGGCCAAAGAAGAGAGAAATGCGGCTAGGTACGGCTGATAGGCAAAGATGTCTCTGCTTGAGCAGGAAAGCTCGTAAGGTATAAAGCGACAGGCCCGGAACAGGTGAGTCAGTCTCAGGAGCGGCGAACCAGGTGCGGAAAGATCGAACCCGGCAACGGGTGAGGTTGAGCCAGGATGGTTTTCACATAGTACGCGAGAGTTCTGTCAGCGCGCGGAACATCGCGTGCCAGCTCGCGAAACAGCTTCTTTGAGCCGGATCGAAAGGCGAGGTCGGCGGCACCGATCGTCCGCTCACCGATCGTCCTCTCAATCGCAGCCGCGTGCAGCCGGCCCATGACATGGTGATCCCGTGCAAAGCGCAGAATCTTGATATCACTCACCATGCTGCGCAGCTGCCCTGCCGAAAAGTTCCCTTCATGCTTCCGGATTCCAACCAGGGGCTGCTTTTGGAACACAGCTCCCGGGTGTTCATTGCAGCGCAGCGCAAACTCGAAGTCCTCCGTCGGCAGACGCGAGACACGCGGGTCAAAACCGCCGATCTCTTCGAGAAAACTCCGTTCTATAACGGTCGCCGAGGGCCAGACCGGCGTCCACCGCAGCAGCTTGGGATACAGAGGCTCCGCGGGCTGCTCGAAGAATCCTTCGGGCGCCATGCTGAATCGGTCCTCTGCGGCCCATGTGTCTCCGCGCACCAGACTCCAATTGCTGAAGGCATAGCGGCTATCCGGTTTGAGGGCTGCGGCCATGGTCTCGAGATAGCGCGGCTGCCACAGATCGTCGCTGTCGCAAAAGGCAATCCAGGGTTGGGTTGCCGCCGCGATTCCTGCGTTTCGCGCAGAACCCGGACCCGCATTGCTTCTGCGCAGGACGCGCACGGGAAAGGCCTCAGCGGCAGCTACGGTTCCATCCTGCGAGCCATCGTCGACCACGATGACCTCAACGGGAGACAGAGTTTGCGAGAAAATAGATGCAAGCGTCGCGCCGATCAGATCAGCGCGATTGTAGGCGGGCATAACGACACTGACAGGGAAGGAATGCAAGGGACCGACCTTTCTTCTATAAAGCGAAGGCACGCCGAAAACATCGTATGTCCCGCCTGCCGGGGCTGCCTATAGCACGATTGGGGGCAGCCGCTGCCGCTTTCGCTTTCGCGCTTTAGTTTGCGCTCGGCCCGGCTGCTGCCGGCTTTGCCTTTCGACTCAGCACAAAGCTCTGCTTCCTGCGCGCATCGTCGCTGGCATGATCGATCTTCTTCCAGAACCCAATGAAGTAATCAACCGCCGAGATAATCGATACGATCGCCATCCAATAGAGTGCCGTCAATGCAATCAACCGCACGCCCACGATGAAGCCGAACCAGTTCCAGTAGATCCAGCGATGCGCCAGAATGGCCGCGACCACGCTCACAATCTGCAGCACAGTCTTCAGCTTGCCGATCTCGCTCGCCTCAATGGTGAACCCCTCGGCCGCTGCAATGGACCGCAGCCCGCTCACCAGGAACTCCCGCCCGATCACGAGCACCGCAATCCACGGCGGCACGATCTGCGGTACGTAGGCCACCAGCACGATGAACGCTGCCGAGACCATCAGCTTGTCGGCAAGCGGGTCGAGCAGAATGCCCATCGTCGTAATCTGTCCGCGCCGCCGCGCCAGGTAGCCGTCCAACCCGTCGGTGATGGACGCCAGAATAAACAGCCCCGCCGCGATAAACTCCTGCGTTCCCGCCGTCTTTACCGGAGAGTGCGAACTCAACACCCAAAGATAAAGCGGAATCATCGCGATCCGGCTCAGCGTGATGGAGTTCGGCAGATTCATGGTGTCACCGAGGGGCTGTGAACTACGCGGGAGGCAGCGCCGCGGGTTTACAGTCATTCTCCCATAGGCGCTGCGTCTCTGCTTTGCTTCCACCGCGGGCACGGTGTACGGGCGAGATACAGACCACCTCGCCAGTACGCCGCTCATTCTCTACGCGTACATGCCGCGCTGCTTGGTCGTGTAGGCCACGCGATCAATCGCCAGCATGTACGCCGCCGTGCGGTTGTCTACTTCGTGCGACGTCGCGTACGAGATCACGTCATTGAAGCTGTCCGTCATAATGCGTTCGAGCCGCTGATTGACCTCCGTCTCGGTCCAGAAGTAGCCCATGCGGTCCTGCACCCACTCGAAGTAGCTTGCCGTCACGCCGCCCGCGTTCGCCAGGATATCCGGCAGAACAAAGATTCCCTTCTGCGCCAGCAGAACATCAGCCGCAACAGTCGTCGGTCCATTTGCACCCTCGCATAGGATCCTGCAGCGAAGATCGCCCGCGTTCAGGCTTGTGATGACATTTTCGGTCGCGGCCGGAATAAGGATCTCGCACTCGCGCGTCAGCAACTCCGCCGTGTCCACAGCCTCTCCGCCTGAAAAGCCGTGGATCGATCCTGTACGCTGGCGATGGCTGAGCAGGTTCGGAACATCCAGACCAGCCGCGCTGAACAGACCGCCGTCATACTCGGCGACGCCGATGATTGTGTAGCCCCGGTCGGCCAGCAGCTTCGCCGCGTTCGAACCCACATTCCCGAACCCCTGCAGGATGACGCGGCAGCCTTCAACTGGCATGTTGAGGTGCTTCATGGCCTCGTCGCACACCACGGCAATGCCTCGCCCCGTTGCTTCCCGGCGGCCGGCGGAGCCGCCGATGTTCACCGGCTTCCCTGTAACCACAGCGGTTACAGTTTGCCGCATGTGCATGGAGTACGTGTCCATGATCCACGCCATGGTCTGCTCATTCGTGTTCATATCCGGCGCGGGAACATCCTTCTCCGGCCCGATAAACTCGATCATCTCGGCCGTGTACCGCCGCGTCATCCGCTCCAGCTCGCCCTGGCTCATAGACTTCGGATCGCAGATGATGCCGCCCTTCGCGCCGCCAAATGGGATGTTTACCACCGCGCACTTCCACGTCATCCAGCTCGCCAGCGCCCGCACCTCGTCCTGCGAGACATCCGGCGCATATCGGATGCCGCCTTTGCCCGGCCCGCGCGCGACCGAATGCTGGATGCGAAAGCCAGTGAAGACCTCGATCTCGCCGTTATCCATCAGCACGGGAATGTGAACTGTAAGCTCGCGAACCGGCTGGCGCAGCACCTTCCACAGACCTCGGTCAAGGTTCAACTTCTTGGCTGCCTGGTCAAATCGGAAGGCTTGCGCCTCCCAGGGATTGGTCTCCTGCTCAAGCGGGAGAACCGGACTCACTACCTGTTGCATAACGCCTCTGACTCTCTGGACTTTCGCCGGTCGCAGTACGGCCGGTCTCTTCGCGCACACGCCACCCTTGGCTGTTGCGCCCTCTCCGGCCGACTCCGCTGCCCTCGGACAGCAGCGCTGAAGATCTGGCCAGACCGGTCTGTGGCCAAACCCGAACGACTCTAAGTGCTCCGCAGGACAGTATGCAAGCGTGCAAACCCTCGTTCCATCCCACCTGCGGGGGAACGCTGCCGACGGCACATCTCCCCTCTTAAGTGATGCACGATCCTCGTTAAGAGTCCGTAAAGCGGCTTGAGGCCCGGCCGCCATTTCCCCGCAGACTGCCTGCTCTCATCCCGCAGTAGACTGAAGCAGACCATGCCTACCCCGACCTCTCCGGCCGAGGGGGACTTCCGCGCCCTCGCCGGTCACCACACCCTGATCCCTGTCCATCGCACGCTCGTCGCCGACCTTGAAACGCCGGTCGGCGCCTTTCTTCGCCTCGCGGGAGACCCCCAGGACACGCAGGGAGATCAGCCCGAGGCCTTTCTGCTCGAGTCTGTGGAAGGCGGCGAGCGCGTGGGCCGCTACACCTTCATCGGCATCGAGCCCTACCAGCACTTCACCGCGCGTGGCACATCCATCACGCACGCCCTGGGCGAGATCACCCGCACCTACGACGGCGACATCTTCACCGAGCTCAAGCGCGAGCTCTCCGCTCACACGCCGGCCCGCCTTCCCGGTCTGCCGCCCTTCACCGCGGGTGCCGTTGGCTTCTTCTCGTACGACATCGTGCGGCAGATCGAGCGGCTGCCCTCGCTGGCCGCGGACGAGCTCCGCGTGCCCGACGCCCACCTGATGTTCTTCGATCAGGTGCTCGCCTTTGATCACGTCAAGAAAGAGATTCACCTCATCGTCACCGCGGATCTCACCCGCAGCAACGGCCTCTCTCTGGAGGTTCTCTACGGGCAGACCTGCGCTCGTCTCGATCGCCTGGAGGCTTTGCTCGCGCGGCCACTCCCGGCGCGCACGCCGCGCAGCACCGGAGCGCTTGATCTCACCTCCCGCACACCGCGGGCGGACTTCCTCCAGGCGGTCGGGCAGGTGCAGCAGTACATCGGCTCGGGTGATGTCTTTCAGTGCGTCCTTTCGCAGCGCTTTGACTGCATCCCCGCTGTTGATCCGTTCGAGATCTATCGCGCGCTGCGCATCATCAATCCATCGCCGTACATGTACTTCCTCCGCTTTCCGCTGGGGACGGGTGACAACGGCGCGAGCACCCTCGGCCATATCGTCGGCTCCTCGCCCGAGCTCCTCGTCCGCGTGAAGGGCCGCACAGTTGAGTACCGGCCCATCGCCGGAACGCGCCCGCGACATCAGGATGAGGCCGCCGACCGCGCTCTCGAGGCCGATCTCCGCGCCGACGCCAAGGAGGTCTCTGAACACATCATGCTGGTCGATCTCGGCCGCAACGACCTCGGCCGGGTCTCTGACTTCGGCAGCGTCAAGGTGAAGGACCTGATGTTTGTCGAGCGCTACTCGCACGTCATGCATCTGGTCAGCGCGCTCGAAGGTCAGCTGCGCCCGGAGCTCTCGGCGCTTGATGCCTTCCGCTCCTGCTTTCCTGCCGGCACGCTCTCGGGCGCGCCCAAGGTTCGCGCCATGGAGATCATCGAAGAGCTCGAGCCCACCCGCCGCGGCGTCTACGGCGGGTCCGTTCTCTATGCTGACTTCTCCGGCAATCTCGACTCCTGCATCGCGATCCGCACCCTCTTCATGCATGGAGAGCAGGGCTACATCCAGGCCGGTGCCGGTATCGTTGCAGACTCCGTCGCCGAGTCCGAGTTCGACGAGTGCCGTAACAAAGCCCAGGCCGTCGTGCGTGCGATCGAACGTGCGCGATCGCTCTGATTGACCGCTGGCAACAGAAAGAAGCGCCACCCCTTCCTGAATGACGCTCTTCCCGTTCGCTTGCGACAGTGCCTACGGAAACGAGACAACAGGGCTCAACTGCCCGGCGTTCGCCTGGCTCGCCGTTGCACCCGTTCCGTTGATCACATGTGTGATCTGCCCGCTTCCGTTCAGGAAGACCGTTCCGGTATCGTGAACCGCGACGCCGCTGGCATGAGGAACCGTCATCGCGTTGTCTTCCACAATGTCGACGCCCTGGCTGAAGAACGAGTAGATCCCGGAGCCGAAGACCTGATGCGTGTTGACCAGGTTGGTCACCACGTACGACGGATAACCGTTCGCCGCGCCATCCTTCCATGCGCTCTGGCTTGGCGGATCGTAGGGCAGCTCGCTCTGGTAGAATATCGTCTCTCCGCCGTTCCCGTTCCACAGCACCTGCTCGGTCTGGTAGTGCTCAACGGCCAGTCCAAGCGCAGTCACGCGATCGCCATTCACAACCAGCCCGTGATCTGCCGTGTTAAGCGTCCATCCCACACCGTTGCCATGATCCGCGCGCCATGCCCAGATATTGTCCAGAATGACGTCAGCGCTGTTGACCTCGAGGCTGGTCGTCGCCTTACCCGCGGTCGCACCGCCGATGCGGAAGTACACGTCATTCAGGGAGGAGGGATTGTTGACATGCGAGAAGAAACCCCCGCGCGGCAGCGGCAGATCAAACAGGCCGTACCCCATCTTCAACAGCACCGGCGAGTTGACCGGACCGGCGTCGAAGATCAGACCGGCAATCTTGACCCCATCTACGTCGGTCACGGTAAGCGCCTCCCTTCCCTTCTGTGGGACCAGCGTCGCCAGACCAAGACCAAGCACGACAGTATTAGGACGAAGGACATTGATAGGGCGATTCAGCGGGTAGACCCCCGGCGTAAGCAGCAGGTCCTTGCCAAGCAGGAGCGCCAGGTTGATCTCCTCAACCGGGGTACCCGGCTTCGCGATAAAGAAACGGCTGAGCGGCAGCGACTGCCCGGCCGTGGTGCCGGTTGACCAGCTCGTTCCAGTCGAATTGCGCGCCAGCGCCGGCACAAACACGCTGTACGCGCCGCTTGCATCCACAGTCAGGAAGGGCTTCTCGCGACTGACCGGCGTGCTCGTCAGCGTTGTGTACGTTTGATTCGGATAGCTCTGCGCGGGCACGCCCAGATCCCCCGAGAACACCTGATTCCAAACACCATTCGACCATCCGCCGACACTCGTATTGCGCACAAAAAACTGCTGCTGCGATCCGTTGATGACGAAGCCGGTCTGGGAATCCGCAATGAAACCGCCGCTGGCGTACTGCGGACCGGCGCTGCAGTAGTCCTGCAAGGACAGGTTCGCGCCAGTGATGTTGACTCGGCGCAGCGGCGCGGCCTGCGAGACGGCCCAGAAGTCGGCCGATCCCTGGCATCCCGCCAATCCCTGCACATTCACGGTGAGATTTGAGAGCGATCGCCAGAAGTTGTCGAGGGCCGTGCAGTTGGACGGCGCCCCCGGCGCAACCGGAAAGCACTGGTTATACACATCCACATGACCGTTGATCGTCACATCGCCCGGCGATGCGCCCAGACCAGCGACGTCGGTATAGAAGCCGACTTGGAGGATCAGCGGCGTCGTCGCACTGCCATACACGCCGGGCTTGAAGAGCAGAGCGTAACGCTCGGTCCCGAACTGATTGCTGACCTGCCGGGCAGAGATCGCGTCGACCGCTGCCTGTATCTGGCTGGTCGGCATGCCTGGATCAAAGACCAGAACGTTGGGGCCGAGGTTCGGAGCTGCCATCCTCTGCGCCCCGGCGCTGTGGCTCAGCAGGCCAGCACCGAGCAGAAAACTTCCAATGAGCCGTGGGAGGGTGGATGGCGAGGTGGGAGGGTGCGGCGTCAGGATCATGATCTCTCGACTTCCGGGGGATGGATTCAACTGCGCTGCGAACGGTAGGTCGCACACCGCAGGCTTGTCAACTCAGCCGGAAGATCAAAGTTCACCGGAGCCAAAGCCACACACAGGCTCCTCCGCAGCCGCATCCCATCTCCTCACCGATGGGGCACGGAGCTACATCTATCGTCAGAGATCTTTGCTAAGCAGGTGCTGGTGTTACCTGCGCAGGGCCCTGTCGCTCTCATGCCCTGAGAGCTCATCGCGGCTCTGCCGGAGCGCCCATGCAATACCGATCGCCACCTGCGCCGCTCCGATCGTCATTGTCAGCGCCGGTCGCTTTGCCAGACCCTGCATGAGGCGTCGCCAGGCCACGGGTCCCTTGCTCCACGCATGGGCATCCTTGCTGGGATGGATCAGCGCCATCACGCCATCGCCGATCAGAACCATCGCCGCAAAATGCTGTACTCGCTTCGGATCCGTGAACGTCATGCTGGTTGGACATCGGCTACCCTCACGCTGTTGCCCGGTCTGAGCCCCCCCCCCCGCCGAGCTGTCAGGTTCCCCGGCCGGATAGCCGGCGTAAACTAGCTGCAATGGTCTTTGTGCTCGACAACTACGACTCCTTCACCTACAACCTCGTCCAGTACCTGGGCGAACTCGGCCAGGAGGTGGTCGTTCGCCGTAACGACGAGCTCACGCCGGCAGAGGTCGACGCACTTCATCCTGATCGCATCCTCATCTCGCCCGGACCCTGCACCCCGCAGGACGCCGGCATCTCCATCGACCTGATTCGCCATTTCGCCGATCAGGCCATCGCGGATCCTGACGCCCGGCCCATGCCCATCCTTGGCGTCTGCCTCGGCCATCAGGCCATCGGCGCAGCCTTTGGCGGTGAGGTTGTTCGCGCGCCGAAGCTGATGCACGGCAAGACCAGCGAAGTCGAGCACGATGGCAACACCCTCTTCGCAGGCATCCCGGCAACCACCACCTGCACGCGCTACCACTCCTTGATCGTCCGCGAAGAAGGGCTGCCCGCGGACCTGGAGATCTCTGCCCGCACGCACTCTGACGAGGGCGACATCATCATGGGCCTGCGGCACCGCACGCTCCCCATTGAAGGTGTGCAGTTTCACCCGGAGAGCGTCCTCACCACGCACGGCAAGCAGATGATCGCGAACTTCCTTAAGCTGTAGCGTTCTATCCATAGCACCCGCAATCTCGCTGCCTCGCGATCCGGCTGCAGCAGGGTTTGCCTTCAGTCGCTCCAGTCGGAGCAGAACAGACAGTAACCAGGAACATGCGCGCCTGAAAACTTCGGTGTAAGCATTCTCTGTTACCCAGGCCCGAAGAGTGGCATGCTTATAGGAGTATGTCGCGCTTGGCTGTGCCTCTGACCTTCGCTGCGCCTCCGCTCGTTGCGCTGCTTCTTTTTAGCTTCAGCGCCCCCCTGTCTGCGCAGGAGCCTGTGGGCACGATCGAGGTCGCCTCTGCCACCATCGCGGGCACCCTGTCGCTCACGGCCGGTCGTGCGCTGGTAGGTGCGAATGCCATCATTACCGCGCATGACCGTACCGCCACCCTCGCTCTCTCGCGCGGTGGAGAGGTCATGGTGTGCAGCACCTCTGCCCTCCATGCCGCACGTGGCGGCGGTCCGGTCCTGCCCGCGCCCCTGCTCTTGGCTCTGGATCGTGGCGCCGTGGAGATCCACATGGCAGCCACCACCGCTGACACGATCCTGACCCCGGACCTTCGCTTCACCATTGCGACTCCGGCCGGCCGGCCGGCCGGCGGTCTGCTCGACCTCCGTATGCGCGTCGCGGCAAATGGAGACACCTGCGTCGAGAACCGGGGCTCGGCCGCCCCCACGCTCGAAGCCGCCGAACAGTTCGGCAGCGGCGTCTACCAGGTTCATCCAAACCAGCACCTGCTCTTCGAGCACGGCAGCCTGCGTGAGGTCGTCGATGGCGAGACCTCGCCATGCGGTTGTCCGCCGCCGCCGGTCCTCTCCGCGTCGGAGTCCGGCATCTCGACGGATGTCACCCGCGCCGCGCGTCCCGGAGCCCGCGTTGCCGACGATCCGGACGAGGTGCGCCCGCACGACGCGGCCGACCGGCAGCATCCCTTTCCCGCCGCCGAAAGCCAGGGTCTGACGGCCTCAAGTGCAGCCGCATCCGTCCCGCAGGCACCCGCCGGGCAGCCGCACGCCCAGGTCGCAGCCACCCTCGCCTATAACGCCGACTCCGCGAACGGCACGCCCGGCAGCACCTTTGACGGAGCCGGAGCCTCCTCCACATCGGCGGCAGGCAACGCACCCGCTAGCCCCTCAAAGATGTCCGCCACCGCCGTACCAACTGCCGCGACAGCACCCCCTGCTGCCCCGCCCGCAAGCTCCGCAGCAACGTCGCCTCCTGTTTCTTTCACCGCATCCACTAGTGACAAGCTCAGCGATCACGAGATTGCTCAATCTCCCCTGCCGCCGCCGGCACCGTCAGCCCACACCATCAGTCGCCGCATCGGACACTTCTTCCGTCATCTCTTCAGCCCGCGCTAGAGCTGAGCTACAATCGAAGCGGCAGGACGCCCAGCTTGCGGGCTCGCCATACTCGTTCGACCGGCTCCGGTCGGCAGCCTCGGGCGCATACCTCGGCGCAGGCGTTCGCTTCCAGCTTCACACTCTCTAGGTTCCTAAGGATCTCCTTCTATGTCGATTCCCGCAACGCAGATGCGCCCGGGCATGGTCATCAAGTTCAAAGATGACCTCCATCTCGTCTTCTCGGTCGAGCACCGCACCCCCGGCAACCTGCGCGCCTTTATTCAGGCCAAGCTCCGCAATATCCGCACCGGCTCGATGTTCGTCGAACGCTTCCGCTCGCCTGATCCTATCGACCGCGTTCACGTCGACGAGATCAAGATGGAGTTCCTCTACAACGATGGGGATGAGTACTACTTCATGGACGATAAGTTTGAGCAAACCATGCTCAAGCGAGACACGCTCGGTGACGCCGTCGACTTCCTGATGCCGAATCTCTCGATCGGTGTCAGCTTCCACGACGGCAAGGCTGTCGGTATCGAATTGCCCACGGTCGTCGAGATGACCGTTGTCCAGACCGAGCCCGGCATCAAGAGTGCTACCGCCTCCAGTGTGACCAAGCCGGCAAAGACCGAAACGGGTCTCGTGGTGCAGGTTCCACCCTTCATCAACGAGGGCGAAAAGATTCGCGTCGACACTGCCGAAGGGGCCTACATGAGTCGCGCCTGATATAGCTTTCGAAAAGAAACAAGGGCGAACTCAACTGAGTTCGCCCTTGTTTCTGCACTGCCGACCTCTTAGAACCGCCAGTACACTCCGGCAGACGGCTCAACTGTCGCAACCCAGGATCGCGAACTCAGGATCGCGCTATAGAAGTTCGGTGCACGGTAGAAGAGGCTGCGACCCTGAACCTTGAAGCCAAGGTGCGGATTCTTCGTTGGCAGATCCAGTCCCGCTTCCAGCAGACCCGCGCCGCGCCACTGGTTCGCTACAGTTCCGCCTGCTGGATCAAAGTCAATGGCACCTCCGCCGACGCCGACAAACGGCTGCAGCTTGCGAAAGTGGGGATGAAACAGGTACGCCCCGGTGAACTCATGGTTATAGCTAGACAGGCGCGCTGTCGCGGTAGGCGCGGTGTACACCTGCGAATATTTCGAGTATCCATAATTGAATTCAACCCCCGCCCAGGCAAAGGGGTGCTCCCGCATCGTAAACAGGAATCCCGTCGTGTCTGTCGTCCCCTGCACGCTATTCGAGTCGTTCGTCAGACTCTTTGTGAACGGGCTGATCGCATTCACGCCCAGATCCACGTTATGCAGCTTATAGAACTGCCCGTGCGCGGCAACGGCCGTGCTGGCAAGGAGGACGGATGAAACGACTTGAACGGCATTTCGGAACATGAGGTGCTTCTCCTAAGCTTTGGGGAGTTTCGGCGGGTCCGAAGACAAAAAGTCGATCGCGCCCGGCAAGGACGTCGCGGCTAAAGAGCTGTCTTCGAGGCTGGGTCTGGCCAGGCTGCTCATCGATCGGGCTGACGAGCCCTCTGCCTGTTACAGGAAGGTTTCATGCCTTCTCTTAACCGGACGCGCGGCGGTGATCGCAGGTTGTCTGCAAACTGGGGTCGGTCATCACTTGCATTGCTCCTGATCAAGAAGCTGCTCGTTCCCTTGCTCCACATCGCAGCCTTCTGCGAAACTCAGGTCTCATGGTGCAACACATACTTGTTAAAGGCCGCGTGCAGGGTGTTGGCTTCCGCTGGTTTGTCCATCGCGAAGCCGCGGAGCTCGGCCTCGCCGGCTGGGTGCGCAACACCGACTCAGGCCATGTCGAGATCGTGGCCAGCGGCAGCAAAGAGCAGCTGGCCGAGCTCGAGCAGGCTGTCCGGAAGGGATCACGCGGAAGCCGCGTAGACTCGGTGATACAGAGCGACCTCGCCGACACCGAGGCCGCCGGCCTCGGCCCGTTCACGATCGAAGGAGCATGGTAGACACGATGTCCAATGCATTCAACTGCGAGGCGCTCAAGCCTCTCATCCGCACCGTCCCTGACTTCCCCAAGCCCGGTATTCTTTTTTATGACATAACGACCCTGCTGAAGGACCCGGCTGGCATGGCCCAGCTGGTCGACTCCTTCGCCGCCTACTACATCGGCAAGGAGATCGATCTCGTCCTCGGCATCGAGGCCCGCGGCTTCATCTTCGGTCCTGCCCTCGCCTATCGTCTGAATGCCGGCTTCGTGCCCGTCCGCAAGCCCAGGAAGCTCCCCGCCCCTACCGCCAAGGTCTCCTACGACCTTGAGTACGGAACAGACTCGCTTGAAATCCACCTTGACGCCATCCAGCCCGGCCAGCGCGTCGTGATCGTGGACGACCTGCTCGCCACCGGCGGCACCATGGAAGCCACCGTCCAGCTCGTGCGCCAGCTCGGCGGCCAGATCGCCGGCCTCGCCTTTGCCATCGAACTCGACTTCCTCAAAGGCCGAGACAAGTTCCCCGAGTACGACGTCTTTAGCCTGTTGCACTACGACGAGTAGCAGCTTCGCTGATCCAGCAAGCAACCTCGCATGTCTCCTGCCTGTAGATCTGCTCGTAGATCTGCCTGTAGATTTGCCTATAGATCGACCCCTGTCTCCTCCTGCTCGGCCTGAGAAAAGAGCGTCTGACCGCGAGGGATCTCGAGCCCTCCGCAGCCAGCCTGCGACCTTCGCTTCCTATCCGCATCCAAAGCCCCAATCACCTCTGGAGCCAACCATATGATTCCCACACACGGCTACGCCGCGCACTCCGCCACGTCCGCTCCCGCGCCCTTCGCCTACCAGCATCGCGAGCCCGGCCCCAACGACATCCTGCTCGATATCGACTTCTGCGGCATCTGCCACTCTGACATCCACCAGGCCCGCAACGAATGGTCAAATGCGCTCTACCCCATGGTCCCCGGACACGAGATCGTCGGCAGGGTCGCCCGCATCGGCACAGGCGTGAAGAAGTTCAGAGTCGGTGATACCGCCGCCGTCGGCTGCATGGTCGACAGCTGCCGTCAGTGCCCCTCCTGCACCGCCGGAGAAGAGCAGTACTGCGAGCGCCGCGCCACCGTCTTCACCTACAACTCCAGGGACAAAGAGGGCAACCTGACCTTCGGCGGCTACGCGAACCACATCGTCCTGGACGAGGCCTTTGCCCTCACCGTCCCCGCTGGACTCAACCCCGCCGCCACCGCTCCCCTGCTCTGCGCCGGCATCACCACCTACAGCCCGCTCAAGCACTGGAACGCCGGCCCCGGCAAGAAGATCGGCATCATCGGCCTGGGCGGTCTCGGCCACATGGGTCTGAAGTTCTCCCACGCGTTCGGCGCCCACACCGTCCTCTTCACTACCTCCGCCAACAAGATCGCAGACGCAAAGAAGCTTGGCGCGGACGAGGTCAACCTCACCCGTGAAGAAGGCTGGGCCGCAAAGCACGCGGGCACCTTTGATTTCATCCTCGACTGCGTCTCCGCGGATCACGATGTCAACGTTTACCTCAACCTGCTCAGGCGCGATGGTGTTCTCTGCCTGGTCGGCGCACCGGAACAGCCCGCGGGCGTCAGCGCCTTCTCGATCCTCGGCCGCAAGACCTTCACCGGCTCCACGATCGGCGGCATCGCCGAGACACAGGACATGCTCGGCTTCTGCGCTGAGCACAACATCGTCTCCGATATCGAAATGACCAGCTTCGATCAACTCGACAGCGCCTGGGACCGCGTCGTCAGAGGCGATGTGAAATATCGCTTCGTGCTCGACTGCAAGTCACTCAGCGCCGAATAAACTTCTTCAGTCGACACGCTGCCGGCCACCGTACCGGCGGTTCCGCGTGTTGCAGTACGATCAGGATCGCATCCAACCGCATAGAGGAGATTCATTCATGATCCAATCCAAGGGCTACGCCGCGCAAAGCGCCAGCGCCCCGCTCACCCCTTTCAGCTTTGAACGCCGCGATCCAGGACCGAAGGACGTCGTCGTCGAGATCGCCTACAGCGGCATCTGTCACTCCGATATCCATCAGGTTCGCGACGAGTGGGGCGGCTCCATGTACCCCATGGTTCCCGGCCATGAGATCGTGGGCAAAGTCACAGCCGTCGGCTCGGCCGTCAAGAAGTTCAAGGTAGGTGATCTTGCCGGTGTCGGCGTCACCGTTCAGACCTGTATGGAGTGCGAGAACTGCCTCGCCCACGCGGAACCCTACTGCAAAAAGGGCATGGTCGGCACCTACAACGCCAAAGACTACGACGGCAGCGTCACCTACGGCGGCTACGCCAACAACATCGTCGCACCCGAGCATTACGTCTACTCCGTCTCACCCAAGCTCGACCTCGCTGCCGTCGCTCCTCTGCTCTGTGCCGGCATCACTACCTGGTCGCCGCTTAAGCATTGGAACGTCGGCCCCGGCAAGAAGGTCGGCGTCGTCGGTCTCGGCGGCCTCGGCCACATGGCGCTTAAGTTTGCTCACTCTCTTGGCGCGCAGGTCACACTCTTCACTACGTCGGAAGGCAAGATCGCAGACGGAAAGCGTTTGGGAGCCAATGAAGTCGTTATCTCCAAGGACGCTGAAGCGATGAAGAAGCAGGCTGGCTCGTTTGACTTCATCATCGACTGCGTCTCGGCTGACCACGACATTAACGCCTATCTCAGCCTGCTCCGCCTTGACGGCACCATCTGCCTCGTAGGTCTGCCGGAGAAGGGCGTTCAGGTCAGCTCCTTCGCCATCGTCGCCAATCGTCACTCGCTCTCCGGCTCGATGATCGGCGGCATGCAGGAGACACAGGAGATGCTTGACTACTGCGCCGAACACAACATCGTCTCCGACATCGAACTCATCGGCGTCGAGAAGATCGATGAGGCCTACAACCGCGTCGTCAAAGCCGACGTGAAGTATCGCTTCGTGATCGACATGAAGAGCCTCGCTGCCTGAAGCCACTTACTGCGAAGCACAAGGCCGGCCGGTATGGCTGGCCTTTGCTTTGCCTGCGGCGATAGAGTGCTTTCTGTCATGCCGCAGGGATCTGTTGTTCTCCCGCACGCCACGCAGTCGCTCTACGCAAAGAGCGTAAACATAGGCCCGGGCACCGCCAGCGAGCTGACCGGCCCGCTGAGCCGGCCTGTTCCGCCATCCCGCCGGAACACCGTTACGCCGCCGCCATCCATATTTCCGCACAGGACCCAGTTCCCCGTCGGATCAAGTGTGAAGTGCCGCGGCGTCTTTCCCCCACAGCTGATGCGCTGCAGCTCTGTCAGCGCACCCGTTGCCTGGTCGATCGTAAACACGACGAGCGAGTCCTCTCCACGGTTGCTTACATACACAAAGTATCCGTTCGGCGCGATCGCAATCTCAGCCGCCGTGCTCTTGCCTGCAAAGCTTGCGGCAATGGTCTTCACCGGCGGCCCCGCCAGTGTCAAGAGCGCCTGCGCGTTCGAGGCATGCGTGGCCGTCCACAGATAGTGATCAATCGTCGAGTCAAGCTCATTCACGCCGTAAACCCAGCGCTGGTTCGGATGGAAGGCGATATGCCGCGGCCCCGATCCGGGCCGGTTGTTGGAGAACAAATGCGGCTCATCCGTCTCCAGCTTGCCCGGCTCTCCGTCGATCTCGAAGATCGAGATGCGGTCATGCCCCAGGTCGCACACCACCATAAACCGGTTATCGGGAGAAATCGTGGCCGAGTGCGGATGGGGTCCGTCCTGCCTTGCAGCATTCGGCCCATTCACGCCATAGCGCGCCGCATCCTTGTAGTTCACCTGATCCACCGGCGCACTCAGTGTGCCGTCGGGCTGAACGCGGTAGCTGCTTACACCTCCACCCGCGTAGTTGGCCGTGTACGCCGTGTGCCCTGTGGCATCAAGCGAGAGATAGCAGGGACCGGCCGTACCCGAGCTCACCTGGCCCGCACGCTGCAGATCGCCCGCCTGCCCCTTCATGTGATAACTGATGACGGCGTTCCCTGACTCATTCACCGCATAGAGCATCCGTCGCGCGGATGCCGGGCCCAGCGCCAGGAAGGATGGCTGCTCCGTCTCCGCCGCTAGCCCCATCTGCGTCAGCTCACCGGTGGTCGCGTTGAAGGTCGCCCGATAGATTCCTTTTGCCACGCCCTTTGACGTATCAGTCCCGAAGTACACCCGGTACGTCGGCACCGCCATGAGCTTTGCCCGCCGGAACGGCACCGCAAAGGCGCGGGTGCATGCCGCCGCCATCGCGCCAAGCGCAACCAGAAAAGCGCGACGCGTCGCCATTAGAGCTTCACCCTGTCGTTCTCGTTCGGTTCGGGGGCACCGGCATACGTCCGTGTCGGCGGATCTGCCGGCAGTGCGCCCAGGTATGTCTCCGGCTTCACGTCATCGTTGATCACCGGCAGCGAGGGCAGGTTGGTCGTCCGACCCGCCTCCCGTACGATCGCATCCGCATGCTCCAGCACCTCGTCCACCGTCATCGTGTACAGGTCGCGTCCATTGTCATAGCCGCTCTCGATCGCATGCTTCAGGTAGCGCCCAGCCGTCTGCGCTGCCAGATAGTCTGTAATGACCTTGCCGTTCCGCCGCTTCTGCTCCACCCACGCGGTGTTCGGCATTGCGATGTACAGGTTGCGGCCGTTCACGGCAAACCGGATATCTGTAGCGTCCGCATGCCGCGTCGCAATCGCGACGATCGTGCCCTTCCACGTGCAGTGCAGGCTCTCACCCGTCCATCGATCCGTCACCGTGAAGTCTTCATACATACGGCGATCTTAGCCGACGGCTGCAGGCCCGGCAAGAACCAGCTCCCCTGCCGTCCATCACACCGACCAGTGACCGGTCACTGACGCAGTTGCTCCGGCAACGAACGCCGGAAGCGAACCGTCGTCGCCTGCATCGAATAGGCTCTGCACCCTTGAGGCCGCCTCCTCCATGATCTCCGTCTCTGATGAAAATGCCGTCGCTTTTCACTTTGCAAACACCTACGCGCGTCTGCCGGAACGCTTCTATGCGCGCATCAATCCAACTCCGGTCTCTGCTCCGCGTCTGGTTATGCTGAACGTACCGTTAGCTGTAAGCCTCGGTCTGGATCCTGCCGCACTGGCAGGCTCCGATGGTGTCCAGATCCTCTCCGGCAGTTGCGTGGCGAGCGGATCCGAACCCTTGGCTCTCGCCTATGCCGGCCACCAGTTCGGCCATTTCGTCCCACAGCTCGGAGACGGCCGCGCCAACCTGCTCGGAGAGGTTCTCGCACGCGACGGCAATCGCTACGACATCCAGCTCAAAGGATCCGGTCCGACCCCCTTCTCGCGGCGTGGCGACGGCCGTGCCGCGCTCGGCCCTGTTCTGCGCGAGTACATCGTCAGCGAGGCCATGGCGGCGCTCGGCGTGCCCACCACGCGGGCGCTGGCCGCCGTCACCACCGGCGAGCGTGTCTTTCGCGAGACTGTTATGCCCGGCGCCGTGCTCACCCGCGTCGCCGCCAGCCATCTCCGCGTCGGCACCGTCCAGTATTTTGCCGCGCGCGGTGATGTCGACGCCCTCCGCACCCTCGTTGACTTCGCCATCACGCGGCACTACCCCGAGGCAGCGCTTGCGAAGCAACCCTGCCGCACGCTCCTCGACGGCGTCATCGGCCGCCAGGCTCGTCTCATCGCGCAGTGGCTGCTGCTGGGCTTCATCCACGGCGTCATGAACACTGACAACACCTCGCTCTCAGGCGAGACCATTGACTTCGGCCCCTGCGCCTTTATGGAGGCTTACGATCCCGACATGGTCTTCAGCTCGATCGATCATCAGGGCCGCTACGCCTACAGCAACCAGCCGCACGCGGCCCACTGGAACCTGACCCGTCTTGCCGAGTCCCTGCTTCCTCTTCTGGTGCTTGAAGCAGGAAGCGATGAAGCCGGTCTGGCCTCCGCGCAGGAAGCCCTTGCCGCCTTCGCGCCGCAGTTCGACGCCGCCCGCCTCGCCGGCCTGCGGCACAAACTTGGCCTCGCTACGGAACGCGAGGGAGACGAAGCACTCGCCGAGGATCTGCTCGCGCGCATGTCTGCCAACCACGCCGACTTCACGCTGACCTTCCGCCGACTGTGCGAGGCCGCGGCCGAACCCGGAAAGGATGCGGAGGTGCGCATGCTCTTCGCGGATTCAGCAGCCTACGACGCCTGGGCCGCCAGCTGGCGCAAGCGTTTGCACGAGGAAACAGCATCGCCGCTCGACCGTGCGGCAACGATGCGACGGGTCAACCCCGCCTTTATCCCACGCAATCACATCGTCCAGGCTGCCCTGGATGCAGCTGTCGAGCGGGAGGACTTTAAGCCGTTTGAGACCCTGCTCGACGTAATATCGCGGCCATACGACGACAGACCTGAGCTGGCGCAGTACACCATACCGGCCCGGCCTGAGCAGTGCGTCACCCAGACCTTCTGCGGAACCTGAGCAGCCGCTTGCTACTCCCTCGTAAGCGACTCCGCTCCATCCTCTCAGGCGTACGCAGTTCTCTAAACTCCGATCTCCGCCCGTATCGCCCCCGCGATCGCGTCCGCGTGCATCCGCATCGCCGTTTCACTCTCCGCCTCGATCATCACCCGCGCCAGTGCCTCCGTTCCGGAGTACCGGATCACCACGCGTCCGCTCTCGGCAAGTTCCTCTTCCGCCGCGCGTGTCGCCGCCGCAACCGCGGGCATTGTCTCAAGCGGCCGCCGCTCGCGCACTTTGACGTTCACAATCACCTGCGGAAACACCTTCAGGTCTCGGACAAGCTCCGCCAGGCTCTTGCCGGAGCGATGCATGATGTCCAACACCAGCAGTGCCGTCAGCAAACCATCTCCGGTCGTCGACCGGCCTCCGAAGATGATGTGTCCGCTCTGCTCACCACCGAGCGAAGCGCCTGTCTCAACCATCTTCTCGAGCACGTATTTGTCGCCTACCGGCGCGCGCAGCATCGCAATACCCGACCGCTTCAGCGCCGCCTCCAGGCCCATGTTCGACATCGTCGTCGCAACCACCGTTGCGCCCGCCAGCAGGCCGCGCATCTGCAGATCCCTCGCCGCCAGCAGCAGCACCGCATCACCGTTCACCACGCGCCCCTGCTCGTCGGAAAACAGGCATCGATCCGCATCACCGTCGAAGGTCACGCCCAGCGCCGCGCCCTGCTCCAGCACCTCGGCCGCTACGATCTCCGGGTGCAGCGCTCCGCACTCCTCGTTGATGTTCCGGCCCGTCGGCGAGGCATGCGTGATCACCACCTCGCCGGCCAGATCACTGAACAGCTGCGGCGCCACCGAGCTTGCAGCGCCGTTTGCGCAGTCAATCACGATCTTCCGGTTCTCAAGCGTCAGGCCCGGCACTGCCGCCAGCAGAAAACGCACGTACTCCGCGCGATCCGCCTCGTTCACCTCGGGCGCACGCTGCTCAACAACAGCCTCTTCCCCCGTCCGCTCCAGTGCGCGAAAGATCTCTTCTTCAATTCGCATCTCCGTTGCGTCCGGCAGCTTGTAGCCGTCCGGCCCGAACAGCTTAATGCCGTTATCCTCCCAGGGATTGTGCGACGCCGAGATCACCACACCTGCAGAGAACGTGTGCGCGCGCGCAAGAAATGCAACCGCCGGCGTTGTGATGACGCCTGCACTCTCGACCGTCGCCCCGCCCGCCATCAGCCCCGCCGTCAGGGTTCCCGCGATCCACTCACTGGACTCCCGCGTGTCCATGCCGAGCAGCACCTTCGCGGCGCGGTGGCTCTGCTTCAGAGAGCGCGCCAGCGCAACACCGATCGCGTGAATCGTGCGCGGATCAAGCGGCGCCTGCCCCGCGATACCGCGAATTCCATCCGTTCCAAACAGCTTCTTCATCCCTGCTCCGTCTCCGTCACCTCGGCCAGCAAGGATCCCCGCGCTAGTCGCGCCCAGACCCTCCGCCCCACCGATGTATCTCCCGACGAGCGTATCAGCCCATCCGCTTCACCCGTCGTCCCCGCAAGGTTGTAGAGCAGGGCATACCCGCGCGCCAGCACTGCCAGCGGCGACAGCGCCTCGAGCCGCGCCGACACCCTGTCCACCGATCCCTTGCGTTGCATCACGCCGCGTGCGGCCGCGCTCTCCAGACGCGCCTCGAGCCGCGCCAGCCTGTCTCGTCCCCAGATTAGCCGCGTCGCCACGTTCTGCCGCGCCAGCCGGTTGCTTAGCTGCGCCAGCCGCCGCAGCCGCAGCCCAGCCGCCAGCTCAGTCGCCCGCCGCAGCCGTCGCTCCAGGTCGTCCAGCCGCTGCGCCCGCCGGTCGAGGCTCGCCTC
>CAHJWL010000014.1 GCA_903642235.1 Acidobacteriaceae bacterium
CCCCCCTCGGCACGCCTTCACCCGTCTACCTTTGCTCATCCACCCTTTGCTCCATCCACCCTTTGTTCCATCCCCACTTTGTTCCATCCCCACTTTGTTGTAATCCACCCTTTTTTGTTGTCATCCCGCAGGGATCTGCTTCTCTGCTTTGCGTTCTCTGCCGTGTCTTTGCCTTTCTGCCTTGCCCTTCTGCTTCGCTTTCTGTCTTGCTCTTTGCTTCGCCTCGCCGTCACCCTAAACCTCTGCCTACCACCATCCCACAGAGGCCCGTACTCCCAACCATCAACCTCAATCAAACCAGGACTTTACCCCAAAAGTACCCCGGGGGGGGAGGTACCACCATGTCCGACATCAAACTCCACGCACCGGCCACCGTGCACCCGCGCCGCTTCCAGTGCCGCCACATCTTCACCGCCGGCCACCGCTGCGGCAGCCCCTGCCTCCGCGGCGAGGACTTCTGCTACTACCACCACAACACCCGCGGCCGCCGCGCCCTCCGCACCAACGCCCAGACCATCGACCTCTCCCAGGGCGAGTTCCGTGCCTCCCCCTTCACCCTCCCCAACCCCGAAGACCGCTCCGCCATCCAGCTCTCCATCGGTGAGATCCTCGACCGCCTCGCCTCGAACGAGCTCGACCCCCGCCGCGCCGGTCTCCTCCTCTACGGCCTCCAGATAGCCTCCATCAACCTCCCCCAAACCAGGCCCGCCACCGCCCCGCCCGAACCCGTCGAGGACACCGTCACCCACCCCGACCTCGGCACCGTAGCCCTCGCCGCCGAGATCCTCCCCGGCGACGACAGCAAGAGCCCGTCCTCTCTCTTCAGCTACCTCTTCCAGCAGCTCAACCGCCGCCCGAAGTCACCGGAAAGCCAAAAGGCCTCTCCCGCCGCAGGAGAAGCCTCATGACCAAACCACCGCCCGGAACATCCACCGCACCCTACTGCTGCGGCGCCGCCATCACACCGCCATTGAAGTAGATCGGCAGATCCACAATCAGCACGCTCAGCTTGACCGTGATGCCGGACACCGCCACATCCACCTCCGCCGGCCCGGCCTGCGTCCCGATGAACGCCCCCGCCCCGGCATACGCTCCCACGCCGCCCTTCAGGTACGTGAACGTCGCCTTCGACGTGCAATCTGCCGCCGTTCCGTCGCTGTACTTGCACATGGCCTTCGTCTGGACCACCGTCCCCGTCGTCGCCGTCACCAGCATCGGCGTCACCACCATATCCACCACCGTCGGCGCCGGACTGGTAAGCCGGTTGCCCCCCACAGAGAAGTAGCTCAGGTTCGTCCCCTGCACATCCATCTCCTTTGGCACGCCCGGCGTCGGGTCACCAAAGGTCGCATTGCCCGCCACGAACGTGCTCGTTCCGGGAGCAAAGGTCTTGGTCACGAACGTCGATCCCGAGCCCCACCGCACCGTCACGTTCCCATTCGCCGGCACCGTCACGGTCACCATCGCCGGACTGCTGTAGTTCTCGGCGACGACCTTAGTCCACACCGTCGTCATTTGGGCACGCGCCGAGTGGCAGATCGTTACCGCGGCCAGCATGGCAATCAAAACTCTCTGCTTCATGGCTTGACTCTCCTCGTCTCACCTGCGAACAGGCTCGGTTTACTAGCCACATCAGACAGGTATTCCGAAAGTTCGGAAAGACATCCATTGCTGCATTGCGCCACCCCATACCCATGGTGTAATCTATCGCGCTCTTGAAGAAGAGCAGGCACACCAGGACACGCGATTACTCCGATATACCAGCGGAGTCCAGCAACTTCACTTCCTTGCTGCTGCGATGGCCCGTCAGCTTGACCCACAGCTTCGACGGCCAATCAGGATCCATGCACGGCCGCTCAACTAAGAGGTAGAAGACCACACAGAGCAAGAGCACGGGAAACATCGTCACAACACATTGAATAAGGAAGTTTCCGAGAAAATCCAGTTGCGGAAAGATCAGTCGACGAGTGAGCTTGAAGAAAACTGCGATGAGCTGCAAGTGCAGCAGGTAAATCGAATAACACATGCCGCCAATCACGGCGACAAAAGGCAGTTTGAACGGTCGTCGCAGCACATGACTCCGCATCGTTGAGAGAATCAGGAGCGCCATACTAAACGGCAGAATCACATGCGCTCCCGTAAACTCTCCTTTCAATCCAAACATGCAGCCAAGTCCTACAATGCCCATGACATCCCACAACCAGGAACTGCGCATCATTGGTAGATCGGATACGAATATGTCGGCCAGCAGCAAGCCCGCTATGAAGTACTGCACATAGAACAGCAGGCTGCCTGAAATCCGCACCTGGTGTACGAAGGGCAACTGAATGATGCCTACGACGGCGATGAGCGTACACATCACTGTGCGACGGAAAAGTTTTCCGGGTACCCGAAACAGATGCATCGCAAGCGGAGCAAACAGGTAGAACTGAATTTCAACTTCTAGGCTCCAGGTCACGGGGTTTACTGGACTCATTGCCCCGAAGACCTGCATGTGAAGATAGAGAGCGCTTGCCACTACGTGTTTCATGAATCCAGCCTGCAGTCCGTGCGTGTAGATCGCAAGCAGACCCACGAAAAGAGCGACGGACAGCAGGTATGGCGGTTCCAAGCGGGTCACCCGCCGAAGATAGTATTTCTTGAGTGACACCTTCGGTCCGTCGGCCAGCCATTGCCGCGCAAACGGCATTGCCAGGATCATCCCGCTTATGACAAAGAAGAGCCGAACACCACGATCGCCATTCCCTAATACGTCAAAGAGAGGTTTATAGCGAGGCTCAATCGAAATCCAATGTCCGGATCGTGCCTGCAACTCTCCTCCAAGATGGAAGATGAGCACCCCTGCGATGGCCAGGAAGCGAAGGCCATCGATTTCTGGAATCCAGCGCCCATCCCGTGTGACCCGGCGCACCTGGTCCAGATTCATCTTGCCTCCATGCTTTACCGTACCCGGTCGCGGCACCCTCAGTTATAACAAGGTCTATGTCTTCTGGCCTCTCGCGGCATTCTGCTCCTGTCGTCCTCACCATCCTCGACGGCTGGGGATACCGCCCCGAAACCCACGGCAACGCCATCGCCCTTGCCCGCAAGCCCGTCTATGACAAGCTGCTCGCCGACTACCCCAACAACCTCCTACGCGCCTCCGACCACTTCGTCGGCCTCCCGGATGGTCAGATGGGCAATAGTGAAGTGGGTCATCTCAACCTCGGGGCCGGCCGTGTCGTCCGCATGGACATGACGCGCATCGACACCGCCATCTTTAACGGCAGCTTCTTCACCGATCCCACCCTCGTTGCCGCTGTCACGCGCGTCGCGGAGCAGGGAACCGCCCTCCATCTTCTCGGCCTGCTCTCCGATGGCGGCGTCCATTCCCACCAGCGCCATCTCTACGCGCTCCTTCGTCTCGCCGCGCAGCACAGACTCACCCGCGTCTTCATCCACGCCTTCATGGATGGTCGCGACACCATGCCAACCAGCGGACTCGGCTACCTCGAAGCTCTCCAGCAGCAAGTGCGCGATATCGGCGTCGGCCAGATCGCCTCGGTCTCCGGCCGCTATTTCGCCATGGACCGTGATCTGCGCTGGGAGAAAGAACGCCAGGCCTTCGACGCCATGGTCACCGGCACGCCCGCAGGCAGCCAGTACGCCGACCCTGTCGCGCGCATCCGCGACCTCTACAACTCCGGCACCACCGACGAATTCATCCCGCCCTTCACCGTCGATCCCGCCGGGCTCATCCGCTCGAACGATGTCTGCCTTTGCTTCAACTATCGCGCCGATCGCGTTCGCCAGATCACCCGCGTGCTCGCCCGCAACTCATCCATCCCCGGCGGCCTCACGAAAGATAACGCTCATGATCTCCCCGCTGCCGAGTCCCTAGACGCCGAGATCCCTCGCTCGCAAGCGCCCGAAAACCTGCACTTCGTCTGCATGACCCAGTACGACAAAAACTTTCGCCTCCCCGTCGTTATCCCGCCCGAGTCCATGGACAATCTGCTTGCCAACCTCATGGCACAGGCCAACCTCCGCAATCTCCGTGTCGCCGAGACCGAGAAGTACGCGCACGTCACCTACTTCTTCAACGGTGGCATCGAAAAACCCTTCCCCGGCGAAGACCGCGCCCTCATCCCATCGCAAAAGGTCGCCACCTACGATCTCGCCCCCGAGATGTCCGCCGCCGGCATCGCCGACGCCGTCGTCAAAGCCGTGAACGACACCGCCTTTGACGTCATCATCGTCAACTTTGCCAATGCCGACATGGTCGGCCACTCCGGCAAGATGGATCCCACTATCCGCGCCGTCGAAACCGTGGACACCGAGCTTGGCCGCATCTACAACGCCATCCGGCAGCGTGGCGGCAGCCTTCTCGTTACCGCCGATCACGGCAATGCCGAGCTCCTAATCGATCCTCTCACCGGCGGCCCACACACCGCCCATACCACCAACCCCGTTCCATTCTTATACGTCACCGAACAAGGCAATTACGCCACCCTCCGCTCGGGTGGCAGCCTGCGCGATATCTCTCCCACCATCCTCAGCCTGCTTCATCTCGATAAGCCCACCGACATGACCGGCGACGACCTCGTCCTTCACTCCACCCGCTAGAGCCGGTTCCAAGGCGGAACGCTCTCCTGCACGGACGGCCCTCGCCTACGCCAGCAGAGACACATCTCCATCCGGCGTCTTCGCAAACGCATGCACCACCTGTCCCTCCGCGTTTACATGTCGCAGCACCATCTGCTCCGCTGTCAGTTCCAGGTGGCTGAAGCCGAACACCTTTTCCGCATACGGTCCACGCACCCCCGGCTGCACCTTCAGATCGTAGAGATCTGCCCCACCCGCGCCTGAAAGGAAAAAGCTCGTAGGGTGCTTCTCGAACTCGAGATGCTGCAGATCATGGTCATGCCCCGCCAGATACAACTGAACCTTGTTCTTCCGCAGCAGCGGATCCCAGTCCCTGACCAGCACAGCATGATCTCCATGCGGTCCGTCCGAGTACACCGGATGATGCGCAATGACCGTCAGAAACGGTGTCGTCCGCGGCTTCTCCAGCTCTGTCTTGAACCACGCCAATTGTTCCACCCGCTGCTCTTCGGTCATCGTAAAATCCCGCCCGGTGTGCGTATTCCCATTGGCATGCGGCATGTTGCTGTCGAGCGCAATCACCGTCATCAAGGGATTCTCCCGCGGAAACTCATACCGGTACCACCGCGCCGGCATCGTCCATCGCGTTCCCGGAACCTTCGCGTAGGCCAGCTCATACTCAACCTTGCTCTCGGGCCACATCTGGTAGTCGTGATTTCCAAGCACCGAGTACGCAGGGCAATCAAACGCGCTCTTCGGATACATCTCCTCAAACTGCCACTGCCAGCGCGGTGACTTGATCCCACCCTCAAGCTCCCCGTACCAGCTGTCGCCCAGCATCAGCAGCGCCTCTGTCCGAAGGCCGTGCGCCGCCTGGTATCGCTGCATCGCGGCGGCCACCGCACGCTGGCCCACCTGGGAGTTATCCCGTCCCCAATCCCCCACGATCAGCGCATGCCGCGCCCCGGCCGCCGCCGTGCTAAGAGCCTTGGCCCGCGCCAGGGAAGGAATGGCAGCACTCAGGCCAGCAAACGCACTGAAGCCGACACTCTGCCGTAAGAATCGTCGTCGAGATACCTCTTCGCGATCGGTCATACTCTCCGTTCTATCGTCCGTCTATGACAGACGCGTAAAGCAACTTCCTGGACGCACAGCAGCCCTACATCTCCCGCCGGCCATCCATCGCCCGCGACATCGTGACCTCATCGGCATACTCGATGTCACTGCCCGCCGGAACTCCCGTTGCGATCCGCGTCACTCGCAGCTCCGGCTGCACCCGATGTACCTCGCTCGCCAGGTACCCCGCCGTTGCCTCGCCTTCGGTCGTCGGCGAGGTCGCTAGAATGATCTCCTCGGCCTCGCCGAGCCGCGACAGCAGATTCGCAATCCGCAGCTGCTCCGGCCCTACTCCATTCACCGGACTCAGCGTCCCGTGCAGCACGTGATACATCCCGTTGTAGTTGCGCGTCTTTTCGATCGTCGCGATATTCGTCGGCTCCTCCACCACGCAGATCTGTGCGTGGCTGCGCGACGCACTCGAGCAATACCCGCACGGATCGACGTCCGTGATGTTGTTACAAATCCCGCACAGCATCAGCCGTGCCCGCACCGTAGTGATCGCTTCGGCCAGCGCCTTTGCGTCCGCTTCGCTCGTCCGCAACACGTGGAAGGCCAGCCGCTGCGCGCTCTTCGTCCCAATCCCCGGCAGCTTTCTCAGCTCGTCAATCAGGCGCGTCATCGGCTCCGCAAAACGCGCCAAGATCTACTCCAGTCCCGGCAGGTTCATCCCACCCATCATGCCCGAAACGCTGCTCTGCATCGCCGCGTCTGCCTTGCGTCCAGCCTCGTTCACCGCCGCCGTAATCAGATCCTCCAGCAGCTCCAGATCGCTTCCAGCGCTTCCCACCGCCGCGGGTTCAATCTTCAGCCGCAGCACCTCCTTGCGTCCATTCATCCGCACCGTTACAACACCGCCGCCACTCTGCGCTTCGACAACTGTAGCGGCCAGCTTCTCTTCCATCTGCGACTGCATGGCCTGCGCCTGCTCGAGCATCTCCTGCATCTTGCCAAAGTCCATCTCTCTCCTCATTCCTGCCAGCGGCGTCGCCGTTGCTTGGTTCTCTTTGTTGTCATCCCGTAGGGATCTGCTTCTCTACCGCGGGTCCCAAATCCAGCCAGCAGTTCCACCCTGCTGTCGTGCCGATCTGCTTTCGCTCCTTCTGCTTCATCGCCGGAAATCTATTTCCCACTCAAGTCAATCACCTTCCGAATCTCCGCCTGAAACAGCTCCTGCGCCTGTCGGACAATCGGATGCTCTTCCGCCTTCGCCTGCGCCGACCCACTTCGCCCCGCTCGCTTCGTCGCCGCGGGCTTTTTCTCCGTCGCCGCTCCTGGCAGCCACTCGACCTTCATCGCAGCCCCGCCCGCAGCGGCATGCACCTTCAGGATCGCCGCGCGCGCGATCTTTTCCGCATCCGGGTTCAGCACCATCCCCAACATCGCCTTCGAGAAGCTCGTCTGCACCCGCAGTACCCCGTCCTTGAAGCGCCACTCTGCATCCTCGAGCGCCTCCCCGGCTGAGGTCTGCTTGCCCGAAGCCAGCAGCGCCTCAATCGCCGCCTCCCGAAACATCTCCGCCTCCGCACCCTCTCCAGGGGCCGTGGTCCCAACCATCTCCGAGCCCGGCCTCGTCTGCGTCACATCAGGAGAGAGGCTGTCGCGCTCGGCCTCCTGCGCCACATCCCTCACGCTTGCGTCGGGCACAGCGATCTCCTCATGTTGAGGATCTTCCCCTGCCGAAGCCGCCACCTCCATCCCGGCGTTATCTCCATCAGGGATGGCAACACTTCCTCCCAGGCTCTCTACCCCTGCACTCGCCTTCACCACAGGAACTGCCGCTTTTCGCTCCGGTATCTCACCAACGGACGACGGACGATCTGCTGCGCTGGTGCTCCCCGTCTCCGCACCTTCGCCAAAGCGCTTCCGCTGCGTATCTGCCGCAAACGGCGAAAACGCCGGCTTCACCGGACCGCTCGCACGAGGCTCGATCACACTTCGAGCCTCCGTCGCCGCTGCCCGCACCGGGTCAGCAGCTCCTCGCCGTTCCGTCGCTCTGCCCGCACTACTCGCGGAACTCGCCGCTAGTCCCACATTCGGCTTAGCCCCGCTCGCCCCGGCCCCCACCGGCAGCTGGCTTAACAGCTTCTCCATCGGCAGCAGCCGCCGTAGATGCACCAGCTTCAGCAGTCCCAGCTCGAAGTGAAAGCGTTGTTCCTGCCGATATCCCAACTCGTCAAACGTCCGCAGCATCACCTGCATATACCGCGTCAGCTCTTCTTCGGTAAACCGCGCCGCCGTCCGTGCCGCCCGCTTTCGCTCATCGGGCGAGATCTGCAGGATCTCCGTCGCTATCCCGTCCTCACCGGCCGTCTCTGCCGTCAGGCCCGCCACCTTCGCCATCAGCACATTCCGCAGGTAGCGCACGCACTGCCGCGCCAGCTGCGATGGACTGTTGCCCGCGTCCATCAGCTCGTTCGCAAGCGTAATCACCTCCGCGCTTCGCCCGCCATCCACCGCCTCCAGCAAACGCTCGAAGATCGCGTTTGAAACCGTTCCCATCAGCTCGCGAATCTGCGCCGCGCTCAGCACCGCCCGGCCTGGCTCCCCCTCGTTTCCCGCGAGCATCGGCGCACTCGCAATCGCCTGGTCCATCACGCTCAGCGCGTCCCGCATACTTCCGTCGCCTGCCTCCGCCAACAGACTCAGCGCCGCGTCATCCGCCTCCACACCCTCGCGCGCCGCGATCCCCTTCAACTCGCTCAGAATGTCGACCATCTTGACCGCATGAAAGTTAAAGTGCTGGCAGCGCGACCGCACCGTTTGCGGAATATCCTCCGGCTGCGTCGTCGCCATCATGAACACGATGTGATCCGGCGGCTCTTCCAGCGTCTTCAGCAGCGCGTTGAACGCCGCATCCGTAATCTGGTGCGCCTCGTCCAGAATGTAAATCTTGTACTTATCCCGCGCCGGTCGGTACCGCGCCGCATCCCGCAGCTCGCGAATCTCATCAATGCCGCGATTCGTCGCCGCATCAATCTCAATCACATCCACCGCATTGCCCGCACGAATCTCCGTACAGCTCTCACACGCCTCGCATGGCTCCGGTGTCGGCCGGGCCTCGCTACGAATAGCGTTCCGGCAGTTCAGCGCCATCGCCAGAATGCGTGCAATCGTTGTCTTCCCAATCCCTCGATGCCCGCTGAAAATGTACCCGTGCGCAATCCGCTGCTGCCGCAACGCATTCATCAGCGTCACCGTCACATGCTCCTGCCCCGCCACATCCGCAAACCGCTGCGGCCGGTACTTCCTCGCTAAAACCTGATACGCCATAGATCGCCGGAAGGGCCCTGTCGCCCAGTTTCATTCTAGCCGTCTGCCCTGACACCTCGAAGTTCTAGCGTCGGCCAGCCTTCGATCGCCTCGCGGTCTTCATCCGTCGCGCCCGCCGCTTCACCTCATCCGCGCTGAACATCGTTCCCCTGCAGCCCGCCGCTCCGCAGTAGCACAGACCCGGCTCATCGTCCGAGTCATGCAGGTTGTACTCATACGTCAGCTCCTCGCCCGCCGCAATATCCCGAATCGCCGCGATGAAGATCCGCCCACCCTCCTCCTCGGTCTCGCAGTTCGGCTCGCAGCAGTGATTCAAAAACATCGCCGTCCCGAAGCCGTCGATCACAGTGCCGTCATCGCCAAAGCTGAACAGGTACGTCAACGATCGATTGGCGTACCGCTCGTCCGCCACCTTCTTTGAAAAGCGCGGCCCATCGTACTCGCACACCCGCTCGCCCCGCCGGATCCGCCGCATGGTGTAACATCCAGCCGCATGAATCGCCGACGATCGAATAATCAACCCTGATCCCGCCACCCTCACCTCACCAGTGCCACCCGCCAACTGTAAACTAGCCCCATGCCGTCGCGGACACCGATCCCGGTTCTTCTGGCCGCAGCTCTTGCAGTCGTCAGTCTCCCTGCCGGCGCGTACGGGCAGGGAAGTGCGCCCGCTTGCTCGACTGCTCCCAAAGCCACCAATCCTTGTCCCGCCAAAGAGCCTGCCCCGACCTCCGGCACCACAGCCGCACCCGCGCAGCAGTTTCCCTATCCAGGGGACCCCACTCCCGCCGTCTCCACGCCCAGCGCACCGCCTGCCGGCGCAGGGAAGCAATTCCCGTACCCGGGAGAAGCAAAGGCCGACGACAACACATCGTCCTCCAGCTCCAGCAGCTCCTCATCAAGCAGCAGCGCCGGCAATCCAAATGATCCTGATGATCCCCTCGAGCCAGCCGGCAACATACCGCCACCCTCCGCCACCGGAAACACTGTTCGCCGCAAGCTCCCGAAGCCAACCCACCTCCAGAGTGACGACGAACGCGAGGCTGAAGACGTCAAAGTGGCCACCTTCTACGCCGACAGCGGCAACAATTTAGGTGCCTACAATCGCCTCAAAGATGCAGTCAAACTTATCCACGACGATCCCGAAGCCTTTTATCTCCTCGGCACTGTCGCCTCCCGTTTGGGCAAGCAGCCTGAGGCCCTGGAGGCCTACAACAAATTTCTTGATCTCGAGCCAGATAGCCGCCGCGCCAAATCGTTGCGTCACTCGCTTGCAGACACCCAGGCCAGAAAATAAGCGGGCTTCCTCCCTTCGTCGCACACCAAAACGCAACGAGAACATTGAACTCTCGAAGCTAGTCTTCCTCCGGCAACAGGTCCTCCTCATCCACGATCTCTATGGGCCGCTTCACGACCGGATCGGACGCCAGATCCTCCTGCACCCGAAGAAATCGCCGGATATACCGCAGTGGCTCCTCCTGCATCGCCATCTCCTTCAGATGAAAGCGCCATGCATCCTCCCGGACCATGCGCCGCAGATGCCCCTTCCGCTCTACCGTACCGATGCTTCCGTCTTTCATCCGGCGTTGAAAGGTCTGGGCCCCCATCTGCAAAGTCATCGCGCTGCCGGCTTTCCAGAAGTTCTGCGCGAAGTCGTGCGAAAACAGCAGGGCATAGTAGCGGCGCTCGGCCCCAAGTATTTCCACACCCGCCTTCACGCCCGTCCACTCCAAACCCAGCCGCTCAACGTACCATCGTTTCAGGTTGAAACCCTGGCTCCGTGCCTGGGCAACTACGAGCTGCAACAGCTCCGTTCGCGTCACATCCTGCTCCTTGGTGACTTACCGCGATCCGCGCGGATAGTTTACGCTGACGCTGGTGACTTTGCGGAAGCTCCACCTCCGTACTCGTCCAATCGCTTGGAGGATGCAGATCATCTCCGCCATCGGCCCCCAGCTCCGTCCGCCAGCCCTCTTTGCCGGCCTCTCTCTCCTTTTCATCACCCTGCTTTCGCCGTCACTTCCTGGCCAGTCGAGTTCTGCCCACACGGATCCGATCAACCTGCTGCCTGAGGTTCGCCAGGCCCACGAGCGCTTCTACAACCTCGACTATGACGGCGCTCTTGCCCGCTTTGAGACGATCGCGCACGCCCATCCGGACAACCCCATTGCCCAGGCCTATGTTTTGCAGGTCCTCATCTTTCGCGAGCTCTATCATCAGGACCTGCTCGACACCACCTACTACGCCCACGACAGCTTTCTCTCTTCCAAACGCAAGGTCGACGTCCCCGATGACATCCGCAAGCGGATTGAGAGCCTTACCGACCAGGTCACAGACCTCTGCGACAAGCAGATCAAAGCCGATGGCCAAAACAAGAACGCTTTTTTCGCGCGTGGGTATGCCCATGGTCTTCACGCTTCTTTCACGACTTTGGTAGACCACTCCTTTGTCTCCGCCGCCCACCAGGGTCTGCAGGCCCGCAGTGACTCCGAGGAGGCCCTCAAAATCGACCCCGACTACACCGATGCAAAGATGGCCATCGGAATCCAGCAGTTCGCGGTCGCCAGTCTCCCCCGGCTTGTTCGCATGATGGTCGGCATCGCCGGCGTCGGCGGCAACAAGGAGAAAGGTCTCGACCTCCTCCGCGATGTTGCCGCCCACGGCTTCGTCAATCAGGTCGAGTCACGTACCGTCCTCTCACTCTTTCTCCGCCATGACGCTCGGTATGCTGAGGCGCTGACCGTCGAGTCCAACCTTGCTCGCCAGTACCCACGCGACTACCTGTTCCGTCTGGAAGAAGCCAATCTGAGCAAGGACAAGGGGGACGGGCCTGCCGCCATCGCCATCTATCGTCAGGTCATCGAAGATGCGAAACGGCCCCGCTACTTCGTCGACCCGCGCCTGCAGATGGCCTACTTTGGTCTCGCCGATGCTGCGCGCGGTCAAAACGACTTCACGACCGCTGCGGCAAGCTACCTCGAAGCGGCTGCGCAGCCGCACTGTTCAGATTGGCTCCGACGACGCGCTCAGCTCAATGCCGGCCGCATGCTGGACCTTCTGCACCAGCGCGATGAGGCCGTCGCACAGTATCAGCTTGCCTCCGCACCAGGTGGTGACCAGTCGCAGGCCGATCAGGCCCGCAGATACCTCAAAACACCCTACAGCGGCAACTGACCCTGGCGGTGCGTGCCGCAGATACGCCGCTGCGGTTCCGCCGTCCAGAGGATAGGACGGGAACCTAAACCGTACGTCCGCGTATGACAGAATAGAAGTTCCCGGAGTTACTCATGCATTGCACGCAGTGCGGCAAAGAACTAGTTGCAGGCACCCGCTTCTGTCCTCTGTGCGGCGCCCCTGTCGGAGGTCCATCGACGACCGCCGGCGGCACCTGGCAGCCCACCGGCGGCAGTGTTCCGCCCCCGCCGCCAAGTCCTTACAGCACCGCACACCTGCGACCGGAGCTGCTGCGGCCGCGCTCAGGTCGAATGGTCGCCGGCGTCTGCGCCGCTTTCGCCCGTACGTATGGCTGGAATCTGACCCTTATCCGCATCCTGCTTGTTGTCCTCACGCCGCTTCATCTTGGCATCGGCTTTCTTGGCTACATCGTTGCCTGGATCATCATTCCGGAAGAACCCTACCTTCTTCCGTCCGAGAGACGCTAAGCCTTGCCAAGCGCCAGCCTTCGCCGTCCCGCAAGCAGCGATGTGCCCACCCGCCCTTTTACCTATAACGATGGCGCGCTGACCGTCGACGGCTTGCCTCTCCTGTCGCTTGCCGAGAAGTTCGGCACGCCGCTTTACGTCTACTCCGCAGCCAACATCCGCCATCGCTTCGAGCTCTTCCGGCAGGCCTTCGCTCCCACCGCCCACACCGTCTGTTACGCCGTTAAGGCCTCGAGTTCACTGGCCCTCCTGCAGTTATTGGGCGGCCTCGGCGCCGGGTTCGACATCGTCTCGGGCGGTGAGCTTGAACGCGTTCGCCGCGCCTGTCCGGAAGCTCTCAGGCGTGTCGTCTTCTCAGGCGTCGGCAAGCAGGCCTGGGAGATTGACGCCGCCCTCCAGGCCGATATCCTCCTCTTCAACGTGGAGTCTGCCGAAGAACTTCACCTTCTCGCCGCTCGAGCTACCGCCCTCGGAAAACGGGCCAGCTTCTCCCTCCGCGTCAACCCCGATGTCTTTGCAGAGACCCACCCTTATATTTCGACTGGTCTTCGTGAACACAAGTTCGGGGTAGACATTGCACTCGCCCGCGACCTCTACCGCCAGGCAGCCCGGGAGCCCTCGCTCCTCGCCACCGGGGTAAGCGTTCACATCGGCTCCCAGATCCGCGACGTCCAACCCTTTGCGGAGGCTCTCATCCGCGTCGCCGCACTCGTTCATGACCTCCGCGCCGAGGGCGACCACATTACCCACATCGACCTCGGCGGCGGCCTCGGCATCGATTACACCGCCGCCCTCGACCCGAAGCCTGTCGCCCCCAACTTCAACTCTGTCATCCCGGCCGAAGGGGAGGGATCTGCTTCTGCCCACCTCGACACCGTCATTTTGACCGTAGCGCCACCTTCCCCTGCAGCCGTCCTCTCGCCCGAAGACGCATCGCGTCGCAGCGGCGAAGCCTGTCCCGAGCTTGTCGGAGAGACTCTTGTATGTCGCTCCTCCGGTGCCGCACCTCCCGATCCCACGGAGCCTGAATCCCAAACCACCGGCGAACCCTCATCATTGCCATCGGTTCAACAAACCCCTGAAGCCCAGGTCGCCGCCTATGCCGCCGCCCTCCTTCCCACCCTCCGTACCCTCGATTGCCACCTCCTCCTTGAGCCCGGCCGCTTCCTCGTCGCCCAGG
Source organism: Acidobacteriaceae bacterium (assembly GCA_903642235.1). Classification (GTDB taxonomy): domain Bacteria; phylum Acidobacteriota; class Terriglobia; order Terriglobales; family Acidobacteriaceae; genus Edaphobacter. Next base: position 13,816 of record CAHJWL010000014.1, read on the forward strand.
CCGGCGGCCTCCTCACCCGCGTCCTCGGCACCAAACAAAACGGCGCTAAGCGCTTCGTCATCACTGACGCCGCCATGAACGACCTGATTCGGCCCGCGCTCTACCAGGCTCACCACGAGATCGTCCCCGTCAGTCTCCCAGGTGCATCCGGGCAGGGGAGGGAGGACACGTCTGAACCCGTGGACATCGTTGGCCCGGTCTGCGAGTCCGGCGACTTCTTTGCCCACGACCGCTCTCTGCCGCGACTCGCATCTGAGGACCTCATCCTTCTCCTCGACGCCGGTGCCTACGGTATGAGCCAAGCCTCGAACTACAACACGCGCACTCGCCCTGCCGAGCTCCTGATCGACTCCGGACGCGCCCACCTCATCCGCCGGCGCGAAACCCTAGACGACCTCCTCGCCCCCGAGACCCTCCTCTAGCGCACCGGCGTCTTGCGTCTGCCTTTTTGTTGTCATCCCGAAGGGATCTGCTTCTCAACCTAAACTCCGATCTCGTGCCGCCGTTCGGTATCCGACCGCGTCCCGCCCCCATGCTAAACTCGCTTTCGTCGCGGACGCTCGCGGTCAGCCCCCGGCTCGCCGCCCGAGCCCGCATCTCAGCACAGGGGAACAGCATGTCCGGCCATAGCAAATGGGCAACAATCAAGCATAAAAAGGGCGCTCTCGACGCCAAGCGCGGCAAGATCTTCACCCGCCTCATCAAGGAAATCACCATCGCCGCCAAAGGAGGCGGCGGCGACCCCGACGGCAACCCCCGGCTCCGCACCGCCATCGCCGCCGCCAAAGCCGAAAACATGCCCGCCGACAACATCAAGCGCGCCGTCCAGCGCGGCACCGGCGAGCTAGAGGGCGTCAACTACGAAGACATCACCTACGAGGGCTACGGTCCCGGCGGCGCCGCCGTCATCGTCCGCGTCCTCACCGACAACAAGAACCGCGCGGTCTCCGAAATCCGCCATGCGTTTTCCAAAAACAACGGCAACCTCGGCGAAACCGGCTCAGTCGGCTACATGTTCGCAAAGAAAGGCCTCATCACCTTGCCCGCCGACGGCATCAGCGAAGACAAACTGACAGAGATCGCTCTGGAGGCCGGTGCTGAAGATCTCTCCCAAGAGGGCGAAACGTGGGAGATCACCACCAGTCCAGAAGACTTCGACGCCGTCCTCGCCGCCATCAAGGCTGCGAAGCTCTCGACCGAAGTCGCCGAAGTCACTCTCATTCCCTCCGTCTACACCAAGCTCGAAGGCGTTCAGGCGACGGCGATGCTCCGCCTGCTGGACGTTCTGGAAGATCTTGACGACACGCAGAACGTCTACTCCAACTTCGACATAGACGAGGTTGAGATTGCCGGGTGATCGTTCGCATCTGACCCCTCAGACGAGCCGCCAGCTTTGGCGGCTTTTCTCTTCTATGACAGAGCCCCTCTTCGCCACTCCCGCCCTTTTCAACAGCTTCTTTCTTGGCGGCTTTGAGTGTGCCACCCATCGTCGCCGCGATCGTACCCGCATCGACGTCCTCGCCACCACGCACCACGACAGCTGCGCCGCTGAAGACTACATGCTCCTCGCCCAGTCAGGTGTCCGTACCGTGCGTGACGGCCTTCGCTGGCACCTGATCGAGACGGTCGCCGGCATCTATGACTGGTCGAGCTTCCTCCCACAGCTTGACGCCGCTCTCGCCACTCGCACGCAGGTCATCTGGGATCTTTGCCATTGGGGCGTTCCCGACGGCCTTGACCCGTTCTCGCCCGAGTTCGTCACCCGCTTCGCTGCCTTCGCTGCCGCTGCCGCAACTCTGATCCGTGATCGCCAGACGGCCGGCGGCCTATCCGGTCCTACCTTCTTCTGTCCTGTCAATGAAGTCTCGTTCTGGTCCTGGGTCGGCGGAGACATCGAGCACTTTGCTCCCTACGGCAAAGGTCGAGGACACGAGTTCAAGCGCAATCTGATCCGCGCCTCGATCAGCGCTATGCGGGCGATTCGAGCCGCTTGCTTTGACGCCCGTTTCATTCAGGCCGAGCCTGTTATCCGCATTGTCGCCGATCCCGCCAGGCCCGAAGACGCTGCCGCTATCCGCGCCCACTCCGACGCGCAATTCGAGGCCTGGGACATGCTCTCCGGCCGTAATGAGCCGGAGTTGGGCGGCTCGACCGACTTCCTTGACGTGCTCGGCGTCAACTTCTACTGGAACAATGAATGGATTCACGAAGGCGAACGCACCCCGCCCGGTCACGCCCTTCATCGTCCCCTGCACATTCTGCTCGCCGAGTTGCACGAGCGCTACCACCGTCCCCTGCTCATCAGCGAAACCGGCACAGAGTCTGCCGCCGCCGTTGGCTGGCTCGGCTACATCTCCGCAGAAGTCCGAGCCGCCCAGCGTCTCGGCGTCCCCATTCTCGGCGTATGCCTCTACCCGATCTCCGATTACCCTGGCTGGGACGACAGCCGCCACGCACCCTGCGGCTTGCTCGAACTCTCCGCCGACTACATCACCCGCACCCTCCGCCAGGACCTCCTCGCTGAGCTGACCGTGCAGCAGCAGATCTTCGCCGCGCAGAGACCGATCCAACGCTCCTCACTGCTCCAAACAACACTAAAATAAAGCTACCCTCGGTATGTTCAGGAGCCTCAGCTTGTCCGTTTGCAGTCTCGCCTCCCGTCTTCTCGCGGCAGCCCTTGTTCTCTCATTAGCCACGGCGTCGGCTCAGGAGGGAATCACAAAGCCCGCTCCCGCCGCTCTCCCCTTTGAGCTGGGTGCGCTGGTTCAGGGGGGCCTTGGTGTTACTCAGGATCGCGATGATTTCAAGTTCCTGATGGCAGGCGTCCACGCCGGCAAAGTCCTTACCGGCGATCATGGAGCCGGTCTCCTTCGTGGCAACTTCGAATATGCCGCGGAGCTCTTTCCGTTCTGGCAGTCCTATACCCCGAGCGTTCAGAAAAATAACTGTTACTCCAGCCCGCAGCCCGGCACCACCGGCGTCACAGGCGCTTTCTGCAGCCCACCCTTCACCGTCGGTGGCACCTTCTCCGGCATAACCCTTACACCTATCATCCTCCGCTGGAACTTCGCAGCGACCCGCCGCCTCACCCCCTGGGTTCAGGGCGCCGGCGGCGTCCTCTGGACCAACCACAAGTACCCCGCCTTCGGTACAGCCGATCACTCCGTCGTCAATAATGGCCCCAACGCCGACGCCAGCGTCTGGAACTTTACCCCCCAGGGCGGCGTCGGCATCCACTACTTCGTTACCCCCCGCCGCTCCATCGACCTCGGAGCCAATGCCGTCCACATCTCTTCCGCCTCACTTGGCGACCGAAACCCCGGCGTTAACGCCAGCATTCAATTCAACGTCGGCATGAGCTGGTGGAAGTAGCTGCAACAGTGACCCTTGCGGGAAGGATCAGGCTTTTACTGGCAACGTGATCGTTGAAAGGAAATCCAGGCGCGGCGCGCTTCAAGCGGCAACCGTTTCGCGGCAAGCGCTGCCCGGCTGCCGTAAACTTCTCGACCTCACTGAGGAAACAGCTCCATCAGAGCATCGCGAAGAGGGAAGTGAAGACTGAGCGTACCTGAGCCAGGACAGCCTTCGGGCGATCTCATCGAGCACAGCCCGCGCTTCGTATGGAAGGAGCGACAGCCGGGCAACCTCAGGCATGCGCTCGCGATTGCGCCGTGCGCGCGAAGCTTGCGTGCACCGAAGGGTGGTGAGGGGTGCCGCTCTTCAAAGCGGAAGGAGCGTTGCCTGCCACTTACTTACTGGTGCCGCTTCCCGTGAATATGTTCTTCGGACACATGGCGTGCACGCCGACGTTCCCGTCCACCAGCTCCGAAATGTCGAGATCTACCGCGACACTCGAGAGCATGTACGCATCGTCACGTGTCATATGCTTCTCGGTCACCAAGAAGTCGATCATGTCGCGCAGAGCGTGTTCCGTTGCTTCCTTGAGGTCAGGGCTGAAACCCATGCTGATGTAGTGCGTTGGCGTCTCAGCGCGCGGCCAGAGTAGGCTCTGCCTCTTATGAACAACAAAACGGAAGGTGCCAGTTAGAAATGTCTCCATGGCCGTGATATCTACTTCGCCATTGCCTTGCCCCGCATGTCCATCACCGGCTATAAAGAGGGCTCCCGCCGCCGCGACGGGGATGTAGAGCGTTGTGCCGGCGACGAGCTCCTTATTATCCATGTTGCCCGCGTGTGCGAAGGGTGGGGCACTATCGATCCGGCCGCTACCCGGAGCTACACCCATGCTCCCGAAGAACGGACGCAGAGGGATTGCGATGCCGGGAGCGAAGTGGCCGATCATCGCTTGTCTGTCGAGTGGGATGATGCGATGCCGGCTGTACGGGTACTCCATCGGCAGAAACCCGCGATGCAGCGCAATCCGTTGCACGCGAAGTCCGCGTCGATCTCCACTTTGAGGATCTGCACCTCAAGCACGTCACCCGGTTCCGCCTCGGCAATCGCAACGGGGCCCGTGAGAATGTGCCCACCCGGGCCCTTGTCCTTTTCCGGGTAGCCCTTGTACACGGCATCGTTGTACGCGGGAATGTCTCCTGCCTTCACACCCTGCGCAATCAACTGTTCGTTCGACCCGCAGGTAGACAGAGTCTGTATCCGGACGCTGTCTCCGCTATGAACCGTAATGGCGGGCGGTATGCCTGCGGCATAGTGACCCCACTCCACCGTGCCCGGGGTGGCCAGCAGGGTGAAGTCACTCGCCTGTGAGGCGAGAGAAGCGGCAAAAAGAACACCGAAGAGCGGCGGAAGACGGTTCATGCAGAAATCCTCCAGCTCTAGAGTGCATCAGGCAATGGGGTCACGATGCACTTGGGTGTCTTTGTCTGACGGAAACAATGTCCGATAACACATATTCTGTACAGTTACTGTGCTGCGTACGTCCCGGAGAAGGCTTCCGAAGCCTGGTAGCCGCGCCGGAACCTGAAGCAATTACCCTATCCTGATGCGTGTGATCCAAACCACCTTCGGGGTCTTTCATCATTTTGAACTCGCCCGGGAGCTCCTGCGACGCGGCCACCTCGAACGCATCTACTCCACCTTTCCCTGGCCTCGCTTGAAGCGCGAAGAAATCCCGCGGCAGCTTGTTCGAACCTACCCCTGGGTTCACGCCCCCGAAATGCTCCTCCGCCGCTTTCACTTTGAACCTGCATGGCTTACAGATGAAACGGGTTGGCTGAATGCTCTCGGGTTCGATCACTTCGTCACAAGAGAGCTTCGTGGTGAGAAAAGGCCGGATGCCTTGATCGCTCTTTCGGGCTCTAGCCTCACCGCGGGAAGACGTGTCCAGGCGGAGGGTGGTGTCTTCGTTTGTGATCGTGGCTCGTCCCATCAACGCTTTCAGCAGGAGCTTCTGGCAGAGGAACATGAGCACTGGGGTCTGCCGCGCCACCGCGCGGACGACCGGGATACCCGCCGCGAAGAAGAAATCTATGCCGTGGCGGACGCTATCACGGTGCCTTCCACCTTCGCAGCACGCTCATTCACAGCAATGGGAGTGTCAAACGGAAAGATTCACACTATCCCCTACGGCGTTCGATTAGAGAGCTTTATCGGTCAAGGCAAGCCATCTCGCGACTGCTTCGAGGTGCTGTTTGCAGGAGCTGTCGGTCTGCGCAAGGGCTTTCCGTATCTGCTGCAGGCCTTCTCTGCCCTTTCCTTGCCAAACAAACGGCTGAGAGTGGCTGGAGCCGTGCAGGCGGATGTTCAACTGCTGTTGGATAAGCTGCCGCAGGCCGGAGTCGAATACCTCGGACCTGTACCGCAGAGACGGTTGATCGAGCTGATGAGTACGAGTCATGTCATGGTCTTGCCGAGCATCGAGGAGGGTCTGGCTCTCGTGCAAGGTCAGGCACTTGCCTGTGGCTGTCCGGTCGTTGCCTCGACAAACACAGGAGCGGAAGACCTGTTTATCGACGGCGTCGAGGGTTTCATCGTTCCAATCCGCGACCCCGACGCGCTGCGCGACCGCATGCAGCGTCTTGCCGACGAGCCCCAACTGCAGCAGGAGATGAGCGCAGCGGCGCTTAGGAGGGTTCGGCAGCTTGGTGGCTGGAACGACTACGGTGACCGATGGGAGCATCTTCTTCACACGCTGACGGGGCAGCCGCCACCTACGAAATGAACCACTTCCAACCGATCTCCATCCCCAATGACCACATCTTTCCAGGAACTGCGAGGAACGATCACACCGTTCCGTTCCACGGCTATCCGGTCAGTCTTCATTCCCCGCCCCACCAAAAACTCGTACAGCCCGATCTCACCAGGGCTTTCCGTCTCAACAGTTTGCCCGTTCAATGTGATCGTCATGGCCGGTGTTTAGAGTACCAGTCCAGACCCAAGCGACTCTCGGCCAAGATAAGCAGAGGTAAAGAAGACGTCCCGGTTGCGCTCTGTCAGCAGCACGATCGCGTCTCTGATCGCAGTCGATCGCGGCGTGGTTTCCGCCAGAAGGGGTTTTGTGTCTTCCAGATACTCAATCGCATGTGCGAGGCATTCGAGAGCTCGCGCGTTCTGTCGATCCAGGCGGCGTGCAATGACGCGAGTTTCCACCGCTGGGTAAGGTCTGCGATTGCTGTCGGTCAAGACCTGACAAGGAGCATAACCTGGGCGGAAACAGAGTTGGAAAAAGGATGGCAGCAGCATAAAGAGCATCTCCAGTGTTGCGGGAGAGATCGGCCTCGCGAGCAAAAGCTTTAGAGCATCCTTCTGATTTTATTGAAGTGCCTCGCGCATCTGGTAGGGCGCTTTGCTCAGCTTCAGTGGTCCCCTGCCTGACCCCAAACCGGGTGCGTCGCGGAGCCCGCCCTCGACAAAGCGCTTTGCGTGCTGCGCGGCTGCAAGCAGATCCTCTCCCAGCACCAGTCGGCTCAGTAAAGCGCTCGAAAAGGCACATCCGGTGCCATGCGTCGATCGTGTTGCGATGTGTTCCCCGCTCAACCAGCATGGCTCTCGATCTCGTTCGAGTACGAGATCTGCCGCGTCAGCCTCTTCGCCTCCGGTAACAATCACGCTTCCCGCGCCTGTCCGATCCAGGAGCGCCCGTGCCGCATCCACAAGGTCGGTAGTGGCGAGCCGACTCGACTCAAGTAAGGTCGCCAGCTCCTCGCGGTTAGGCGTGATGCAGGTCGCATGAGGGAGCAGCTGAGCAACAAGCAAACGGACCGCGTTCGGCTCCAGAAGAGCCGTCCCCGAACTGGAGCGCAAGACAGGGTCAACGACAACAGGAATCTTTCTCTGTGAGCGCAGTGCAGTAATGTAGTCAGCCACAACCTGCACGATCGCCGCTCCGCCCAGCATGCCAACCTTCACTCCCGAGGCCGGCAGATCTTGTGTGAGCTGGTCCAACATCTCTCGTAGCAGATCCGGATCTGTTACGCTGACCCTGCACACACCAACGGTTGATTGCACCGTCAGTGCGGAGAGGCACGCCGTTCCGAACAGCCCATGCGTCGCGAACACCTGCAGGTCAGCCGTCGCTCCGGCTCCGCTCGAGGGATCAAAGCCAGCAATCGTCAGAACCACGGGCGGTGCGAGTGCGCCGGAAGCCATACAGATAAGATAAGCCGAGGACGACTGGTCCGGATCGTAGGAAACCGTCTCTCCGCGCCGCACCAGGTACCCCGAAAACTCTATGCAGACTGAAACACCCGCGACTTGCGCATTCCAGGGAACAACCAGTATCGCGCCGTCCAGACAGCCCGAAGACCGGCTGATTGTAGCCCTGGACGTGAGTTCCGCGGCAGAAGCACTGCGTCTGTCTTCTCTGCTCATTGGTCGTTGCCGCTGGGTCAAGGTTGGCATGGAGCTCTTCTATGCAGAAGGCCGTGATCTGATTTCTCGGCTGCAGGACCAGGGCTTCTGCATCTTTCTCGACCTGAAACTGCACGATATTCCCAACACCGTCGCAGCTGCGATCCGCTCTGTCGCAGGTCTGAGCGTGCAGATTCTCACGCTGCATGCTGCCGGTGGGCCTGTCATGCTGGCCGCGGCGGTGGCAGAAGTAAAGCTCCTGCCACAGCCGCCACTGTTGGCCGCAGTGACTGTGCTGACCAGCATCGATCAACCACAACTGCTTTCAATTGGGGTACCGGTTTCACCGCAGGAACAGGTTCTTCGGCTCGCGACACTGGCCAGGAACAGCGGTGTACGTGGCCTCGTGTCGTCGCCGCAGGAGCTGGCGGCACTCCGCCACACCTTCGGCCCCGACCCGGTACTCATTGTCCCTGGGGTACGAGCTGCTGGCAGCCTGGCCGACGATCAACGGCGCACGGCAACGCCTGGTATAGCCATTCGACAGGGTGCTTCCCTGCTTGTCGTCGGTCGCCCAATCACCAGGTCAGCAGACCCTGCACGAACCACGGAGACAATCCTTGCGGAGATCGCTATGGCGCTCGACGAATAAAGTCCGCCTGTAGCCGTCAGAGCTCTCTCCTCCTGCGAACGTGACCGCAAATTTTAGGAAGCTGGAATGCGCGCTGTTCTAAAGACCACCGATCGCTGACGAAAGCGACCACCCAGCGATCGGCGGCAGTAAAACTAGAGCTTCTCGAAGAAATCGCACACAGAGCACGAGATGTACACGCCGCCCGGTGTGCCGCGCTCACGGTCCTTCACTCGCTTTACGATTCGCGTAGGCTTCGAGCACTTCGGACAATCGGTGCTCTTATTTGTGTCCATAACCTTCTTACGGTCACCGGTCTTGGCAATCTTCGCCATGGTCTGATGTCTCCTGGTCTTCTCTGTCGCACGCCGTTCCGGCGATGTGTACGGTCAGAGGTGGGTTGAGATGGGAGTCACTTGGCAGGTGGCAGCGCGTTCTTCAGCGTAGCCTGACCGCAAATCTCCAAGAATGAGTCTACACGATGCGCTTGGGCTTCTCAGGTCAGGGTTGCGAGGGTCCGGCAGATGGACTCGTTGAATCTTTCGGTTTTGGCATCTGCACGCGCCCGCTACCCCCTGCGGCGGGCGCCGGCACTGCTTCACCGGGCATACGCAGGCTTGGTGCCGGCGGTGCGCCATCTTCCGGACCCTTCGCCAGATCACCCATCTTGATTTCGCGAGTCGGTCCCGGTACGTGATAACCGCCCAGTTCGTCCTTGTCATGGATCTGAATCGGCTTGCCGAGCTCAGCGATCTCCAACAGGTTTACGCGATCCCCAGCGAATCGCACGAACCGAACTGTCTGCGGAACGTGGCCATAGATCCACTCCTCATAGTGCGATCCGTTTACGTCCTCTCCCGCCCGCTCGTGCACCTTACTATCCGGCTGACCAAGCGCTGCCAGAACCATGCGATGACTCATCCCGACCAGCACCTCATGCGCGGCAATGGCATTGCGCAGAGCTGGAGGCAGGGTGTCGGCATAGGCCTGCTCTGAAGATTTCACGCCAAAGTCGATAACGGGCTCAAGCAGCGCCTTCACCTCAGGAGCCGTGATGTCCGGTATGCCATGCGGGAACACCAGGGTCACGCGCGCACCAGTAGCCTGCTCCTGTGGCGCAGCACTGGAGTTGTTCAGCTGCACGTGGCTTAGAAATCTATGCTTTGCATAGGGACCACCATTCACGTCGACGATCAGCCGATTCCCTCTAAGCACCAGAGCTGTAACCTGCACACGGTCTCCCGCTGCCGCTGCCTGCCCCTTCTGAAAGAGTATGTGACGGTACTCCTGCGGACCGGGAGACAACGCCCCGTTTGCCTGAAGGGTGAGCCCGGCGCCGAGTGGAAGCGCACGATGGGCAAACCCTTGCTCAGCAACCAGCATGCGCTCAAGATCACGGGATCCACGTTCCGTTAACCGGTCCGAGGAGAGCGGCACATTCGTCGGGGTAAAGTCGGACGCAACGTCTGCGGTTGCGGAGTGTTCGCCGACCACAAAGACCTGCGCACCGGCGAGGATGGGAACCAGCGTGAGAACAGCTGCGGAGAGACGAAGAATGCGTGCGCCAGGAGCCATGGCGAACCTCAACTAGGCCTAGCTTGCACCTTCGCGACAGCTTTGGCAAGAGTGTCAGCAAGCTCAGCTTGGCCTTGTCAAGTACGCTGTTAAGTGCGCTTTTCAGCTCAGTGAGCCGTCGCGCGAGCCGGTCTGCGGTGTGTTCGGAAGAATTTGAACTAGCGGTGGCGGCGGCGCAGACTGCTCCATCGCAGCGTGAGCTGGCGGCGGGGCAACGTTCATCGGGAATCCACCTGCAATGACAGGCGGATGGGTATAGGCCCAGGCAAAATCCCGCGTCACTCGGAAGAGCAAGAGGAGGACGCCCAGTAGCACGACCACGGTCCACGGAGCTGCAATTGGCCCTCGCCCCGCTCCGGTAAATCCACGCGCACCCTGAACCTGCCCCTGAAAGATAGTCGAGAGTTCAGCTCCGCCAAAGAGCGGGAGTCCGAAGAGAACACCAAGTGCGGCGTTCCAAGCGAAATGCAGTCCCCACGGCAGCCATAGCGCATGTGTTCGCCGCCAGGCCATGGCAAGCAGAAGCGCAAAGGTGAAGCTGACAAAGAAAGCTGTCAGACTCCCCATGGAGAAGCTGACGATCACGGCGTACACGGCCGAGAGCAGCAGCGTCGCGCGATTTGGACCCATAGAGGTCCGTAGCCGCTCGAACCCATACCCGCGGAAGATCGCTTCTGTGGTCAAGGTTGAGAGTGCAATCGTGGCGAGAGAAATACCGGCAGCAAGAAGTCCACGCGGCGCGAACCATGTCTGCACAGAGAGCGATCGCCGCAGCACGACCGGCAGAATCGCAAGTACAACCGCTCCCCATCCGACCGCTCCACCAAGGAACCACTCCCTGCTCGCCGTGGCGCGTGCCGGCAGACTCAGCAGTGCACGCAGCGACGGCGCGCGATAGCCCCGCAGAATATCCAACGCCAGAAAGCCGAGGATCGTAAGAAATAACAGAAAAGCAGCGGCCATCAACGGAACAAACGCACCAGCGGCTACGGAGTGCAGAAGGCCCGTTGCGGACCGATCTGCAACCTCTCTACAGGCTGCCCACCATACGAGGGCCAGGCATGTCAGAGTAAATCCGCTCGGAGCTCTTCGTGGCGGTCTCGGCGTGCGATTCGAAGCAAACACGGCTTGGTACTCCTGGACTGCTGCTCAGGCGTTCTCATAGAACTGCGCGATAGTGCGGAATTTCTCATAACGCTTATGCCGCCTCGCCTCATCAGGCAGTGTCAGCAGCTCAGCGAGATTGCGTCGAAGACTTGCCCCGAGAAGATCAATCGCTTGTGTTGCGTCAACTTGTGACCCACCTTCCGGCTCTTTCACAATCTCATCGACGCAGCCAAGCTGCCTAACGTCATAAGCGGTGTACTTCAAAGCAGCCGCGGCCTGCTGTCGCTTGGCAGCATCCTTCCACATGATGGAGGCGCAGCCCTCAGGAGAGATGACCGAGTAGATGGCGTTCTCAAGCATCAGAACGCGATCGGCAACAGCCAGCGCCAAGGCTCCGCCCGACCCTCCCTCTCCCGTAATCGTGGCGATCACCGGAACACGAAGCCGCGACATCTCCAGCAGATTCCGCGCGATGGCCTCCCCCTGCCCGCGCTCTTCAGCGCCAATGCCGGGGTTTGCTCCTGCCAGATCGATAAAGGTAAACACCGGATGGCCGAACTTCTCGGCAATCTTCATAGCACGCAAGGCTTTGCGGTATCCCTCCGGGTCGGGGCTTCCAAAGCGGCGCGCCACGCGCTCCTTTAGAGTCCGCCCTTTAAGGTTTGCGATCACAAGTATGGGTTGTTCCTCGAATCGTGCCATGCCGCAGGCAAGCGCCGCGTCATCGCCAAAGGCCCGGTCGCCATGGATCTCGCTATAGTCAGTAAAAAGCGCGTCGACAAAGTCCATCGGATAAGGGCGTTGCGGATCTCGAGCGATCTCCGTCCTTCGCCACGCCTCCGGAACGACAGGTGGGGCCGCCGGTGTGCTTATTGCTGGTCTACGGTCCTGGTCGGGCATGGTCACCTTGGCGGAACAAACCTTATTGTAACGGAACGAGGTAAACGCAAGCTCGAGCACTGCAGTCTGAACTGCGCGGAATCATGCTCTGTTTTGATGCCGACCGGGTATGCGATGGAGAGCTCTTCAAGAGACAGAGACCTGGGCGAGATGTGCAGTCTCGAAATCTCGACTCAGTCAATGACGCGAACACCACCACGGCCCACTAACTCTTCAATGCGATCGATAAAAAGCCGATCCGCCGCCACCATCACGTTCTGTGGCTCGAGAACCGCGCAGAACTCTCCCGGCTCTTCAAGGTCGAGCAGCAGCTTGCCCGTGCCTGGCGTTTCGAGGAAGATCGCAAGCAACTTCTCGAGCAGGGCTGCATCCGGATGATGAAGCGGCACCTTGATGCGCAATGACTCTGGCAACTTGAGCTTCACATCTTCAAGCGCCTGAATGCTCGAGATTGCCAGCTTGGGCGCGGCATCTTCCTCACCCCGCAGCACTCCGCGAATCACGACGGGTACATCAATCTTCAGTCGCTCTGCCAACTTCTCGTAGCTCTGGGGAAACGCGATAAGATCGATCTTTCCCACAGTGTCTTCAAGGCAGGCCTGTGCGTACATTTCGCCGGACCTCTTCGATTTCGCCACCTTTAACCCGGTAATCACGCCTGCAATCGAGATCTCACTCTGAGGTGACTCGTCCCGGCCACGGCGAAAGACCTGGGGCTCCGGCTTCATCTCACACGCCGTCATCGTGTCGACCACCTTCATATTTCGTAACTTCTCGCGATACTTATCCATTGGATGCCCGGAGACAAAAAAGCCGAGCACCTCCTTCTCGTTCTGCAGACGCGTGTGCTCGTCCCACTCCGGCACCTGGGGCAGCGGATCGGCCGTGGAGGGCTGCAGCGGACCATCATCAAAGATGCCAAACAGTCCGCTCTGCCCTGCTGCCAGGTCACGTTGCGACTTCTGCGCCCGCTCCATAGCTTTATCAAGCGCTGCCGTCAGAGGTGCCCGCTTGCCGAGCGAGTCCATGGCTCCCGCCTTAATGAGCGACTCAAGCACCCGCTTGTTCAAAAGTCGAAGCTCCACCTGCTCGCAAAAGTCCCAAAGGCTTGAAAAGCTCTGCTTCCCTGCCGCCGTCGTCCCTGTGCGGGCCGCCAGGATCGATTCGATCGCGTTATGCCCGACATTCTTGATGGCCGCGAGACCGAAGCCGATCGCCGACCCGGTAGGCGTGAAATTCGCATAGGACGTCTGTACATTCGGCGGCAGAACCGCAATCTCCATCTCCCTGCATTCAGAGATGTACTTGACCACATTCTCCGGCTTCGAGGTCTCACTCGTCAGGAGCGCCGCCATGAACTCGACTGGATAGTGCGTCTTCAACCACGCCGTGTGATACGCCAGCAGCGCATATGCGGCGGAATGTGATTTGTTAAAGCCGTACCCGGCGAACTGCGCCATCAAGTCAAAAAGCTTTCCGGCAATATCCTTCGGGTGCTTGTTCCCAGCGGCTCCAGACATAAATCGTTCGCGCTGCTTTCCCATCTCGGCCGCGTCCTTCTTGCCCATCGCGCGGCGCAGCAGATCAGCGTCGCCAAGGGAGTAGCCGGCCACCACGTTTGAAATCTGCATGACCTGTTCCTGGTACACGATCACGCCAAGCGTCTCTTTGAGCAGTATCTCCAACTCAGGCAAGAGATACTCCACCACCCGCCGACCCCACTTACGCTCAATGAAGTCATCGATCATGCCACCCTGTATCGGACCGGGCCGGTACAGGGCGTTGAGAGCTGTCAGATCCTCAACAGTCGTTGGCTTGTAACGCCGCAAGACATCGCGCATCCCACCAGACTCAAATTGGAACACGCCCGAAGTGAGTGCGCGATGAAAGACCTGCTCATAGGTCTTCTCGTCATCGAGTGGCACCATGGCCATGTCCACCGTCTCGCCACGATTCTGCAGGATGAGCTTCAAGCAATCATCGATGACGGTAAGTGTCGTCAGCCCAAGAAAGTCCATCTTGAGCAGACCCATCTTCTCCACCGCCTTCATGTCGTACGCTGTGACGATTGCCTGCTCCTTGGTTCGTGTAACAGGCACAAGCTCGGTCAGCGGCTGCGGCGCGATCACAACACCGGCCGCGTGAACGCCGGCCCCGCGTACCAGACCTTCCAGTCGGATCGCAGCATCGATGATCTCCTTGACCTTCGCGTCCGCCTCATAGGCGGAACTCAGAATGGTCGAGTCTTTAAGAGCCTGCTCGATCGTGATGCCGATCGTTGGCGGGATCATCTTCGCGATGCGGTCCACCTCGCCGTACGGCATGTCAAGCGCCCGTCCGACGTCCTTGATCGCGGCTTTTGCCGCCATCGTGTTGAACGTGATGATCTGTGCGACCTGATCAACGCCATACTTGCGCCGTACGTACTCAATCACCTCACCGCGCCGGTTCATGCAAAAGTCAATGTCGATATCCGGCATCGAAATGCGTTCGGGATTCAGGAACCGCTCGAACAAAAGCTCGTTCTGCAGCGGGTCAACATCGGTGATCTCCATCGCATACGCAACCAGCGAGCCCGCCGCGGACCCACGACCCGGACCGACGGGAATACTCTGCTCCCGCGCATACCGGATAAAGTCCCAGACGATCATGAAGTAGCCGGGGAACTTCATCTGCTTAATGCACTCGATTTCGCGATCAAGCCGCGCGTGATACTCGTCAATTGACTTCTTCTGAAGTCCACGTGCGACCAGCTGCGCATACGCCGTCGTCAATCGCTTCTGCAGACCCTCACGGCATATCTGCTCGAAATAGCTCTCAAGCGTCTCGCCCTCTGGAACGATGAAGTCCGGAAATGGATTCTTCACCTTGGACATCTTCAGGTTGCACCGGTCCACAAATTGCATCGTCCGCGTGCATACTTCGGGCGCATGCGCGAAGGTCCGGTGCATCTCCTCGGCAGACTTGATGTAGAACTCCTGCGTATCAAACTTGAACCGCTTCGGGTCGTTCATCGACCCAGCTGTCTGCACACACAGCAGGATCTCGTGCGCGCGGCTGTCGTCATGCGCCACATAGTGGCTGTCGTTCGTCGCAATCAGCGGGATGCTGAGTTCGCGTTCCATCTTGAACAGCGCGTCACATACTGCCTTGTCGGGCTCCAGGCCGTGGTCCTGAATCTCGAGAAAGAAGTTGCCTTTGCCGAACATCTCCTGGAAGTTCCCTGCAGAGCGCTTTGCGTCCTCGTACTTCCCTGCCATCAGGTGTTGATTCACCTCACCCGCCAGACACCCTGAAAAGCCAATCAGGCCCTCTGTGTGCTTCGCCAGGAACTCCTTTGAGACACGCGGCTTGCGATAGAAGCCGTGCAGCGCCGCTTCACTCGTCAGCCGCACAAGGTTGCGATACCCTTCCTCGTTCTCTGCAAGCACCAGGAAGTGGTTATACCCGTCAGCCATCTCGCGGTGGTCATTTGTCTTCGAGAGATAGAGCTCGCAGCCTAGAATCGGCTTCAGATCCTTCTTCTGCATTGCATCGAAGAAGTGCACGGCTCCATAGATGTTCCCGTGATCCGTAATGGCCGCTGCCTTCTGGCCGATCTGGCCTAAATGCGCGGCCAGCTTATCGACATCGCAGGCCCCGTCCAGAAGCGAGTAATCAGAGTGAAGATGCAGGTGTGTGAACTCGGGCGCTACTGGCATTCGGGGAGTCTCCACCTACAAGTTTATTCGCAGCACCCGCGTCGTCTGAATGAGGAAAAGCGGTACACATCTCTGCCTCACCGCTTCAGGCAACACTCTCCGACAGAAAGCCAGCGTGCCTACTCGGCAAGGAGCCTGTGCACGAGGGAAACATAGAGGTCCACAGCTTCAAGCAGCTCTTTCTTCGCCAGGCGCTCGTCAGGTGTGTGGGCAACATGAATGGATCCGGGACCAAGCAGGAAGGGCTCTCCCCACGCGGTGAGTGATGGAATGTCCGTGGTGAACTTGGCAATCATCGTTGGTATCCCGGCAATCTCCCGCATACGAACAAATGGTAGATCCAGGCTGAACGCAACCTCCGCTCGATCGCCTGCGATGACGCGGATCTGCTCACGCATCTCGTCCGAGGGTCCCACCAAACGGATCAGAAGATGCGCCTCCGCTTGATCGGCGATGACGTTGGGCGCGCGACCACCAGAGATCAGGCCGACATTCAAGGTTGAGTCCCCCACAACGGCATCCACCGGCAGGACGATGCCACGCAGATCATGCAGGACCGATACAAGCTTATCGATCGCACTCTCTCCCAGCTCCGGGTAGGCTGAGTGGGCCATCCGGCCCTTCGCGCGCAGCTCCACCCGAAGTGCGCCCTTTGACGCCAGGGCCAGTCGATTCTCTGTCGGCTCACCGTTGATCAGGTAGCGTGAGCCTTTTGGAGAGTTGTTTGCCACCGCCGCGCCGGCTGAGTCCCGTTCCTCCCCCACTACAAACAGCAGACCGGTGCTGACACCTTCTTCTCGCAAGCGCTCTGCCGCCGCAATCTGCGCGGCGATGATGCCCTTCGCGTCACAGCTGCCCCGTCCATAGATAAACTCCTGATCCTCTGAGCTCGCGAAATAGGGCGGCACTGTATCCATATGCGTGGAGAACACGACCGCCGGTGTCGCCCCGGGCCGGCAGGCATACACGTTAAAGCGCTCCTCCTGACCGCAACCGGGAGTCGAAGTCGGATCCGGCTGGCTCACTCCCTGTCGCTCGACGGTGTATCCAAGCTGCTCCAGATACTCCGCAAGAAAGGTTCCAGCGGCCCCTTCGTGGTATGTCGTCGATTCGATGTCAACCAGACGTCGTGTGAGCGCTACCGGATCGATCGTCATGCGATCAGCATACGTCAGCCGCCGTGCGGAGCCGCTCCGCTCAATCTGCGCTCCTGCGAAGAACCTCGTACACTGAAGGCCATGACGCAGGAATCTCCCGCCGCCCGTGCGTCCGTACGATCGCACGTTCAACAGGTAGTGGATCTCGTCGGTCCCGCAGGCCGTCTAGAAGCCCTGCTGAATACTGGCGCACCGGATGCACCCGTCGCCGCCATCGTCTGCCACCCGTATCCGCCAGCCGGCGGGACCATGCACACCAGGGTCGTCTACCACACAATGAAGGTGCTCTCCGGCCTTGGCATTCCGGTCCTTCGCTTCAACTTTCGCGGTGTCGGCCTGAGTGCAGGCAGCTTTGACCGTGGTGTCGGCGAACAGGAAGATGTCCGCGCGGCGCTTGCGTGGCTCGATCGCCACTACCGCGTGCCGCTTCTCTTTGCCGGCTTCTCTTTCGGGTCCTATGTCGGGCTTCGTGCGTGCTGCTCGGACAGCCGAGTCATCGGACGCATTGTGCTTGGCCTTCCCGTGCGTGCAGCCGGCCGTGACTACACGTATGACTTTCTCGAGAGCTGCCCGGGGCCGCTGCTCGCAGTGAGCGGCAGCGACGATGAGTTCTGCTCTCCCGAAATCCTCAGGCAAATAATCGGAACTGGTCTCCGTCGCAGCACCGTGATCATCCCCGGAGCAGATCATTTCTTCCAGGGTTCCCCCGGGTCGCCGGAGTCGAAGCTGCCTGTTATGCAGCAGGTCCTTCAGGAATGGATCGAGGACGAAGAGCTTCTCCTCCCTGCCATAGGAAGCCTCTAGCTGGCCAGCGCCGACTGCTCGCCCGCAAAGCATCGCTCGCTCTGAGCGGTTCGCTCCAGCCACCGGGCTACCAGAGAGTTCACCATCTCAGGAACCTCCTCAAACGCAATGTGCCCGACTCCGCTGAGAGTAACCAGCTCTGCGTGCGGAAGAGAGCGCCGCAGCGTCATGCCCGACGCGAGTCCAACCGCCCTGTCACGATCGCCCCAGATCAGCAACGTAGGAATGTCCAGCATGCCACTCAAGCGCCTCTGAAGTCCTGCCATGTCAGACCGCCAGCGCGCTATGATCTGCAGCACGTGATCGATCGTTCCCGGCACGTGCAGGCCGTCCGTGTATCCCGCCAGGGCATCTACCGGGACGCGCTGTCGGTCTCCGTACATCCGGCCCAGCGCAACCCGTTTCCACTGAACGGGTAGCCACGGAATGATGCGAGCAAACCAGAGCCCAAGACGCGTCGTGTAGAAGTTCAGCAGGCCATGCCCGAGTGTGCAAAATGGATTTGCCGGCGCGAAGAGGATGAGTCGCCCGGTGCGGTGCGGATGGCGAGCTGCGAACATCAAAGCAACAGCGCCGCCATGCGAATGTGCCGCAATATCTGCTCGTGGAATGCTAAGCGCATCCATTGTGGCGGCAAGGCGGTCCGCCGTAGCTTCAAGCGACGCATCGAGTCCGTGAACCCGGCCGGACTTCCCCATGTTTGGCAGATCCAGGGCGTACACCGTGGAGTGCTTGGCAAAGGACGCTAGGTTACGACGCCAGTTCCGCGCTGATCCGACCAGACCATGAAGTAAAACCAGAGGCTGTCCCGAACCCGCACGCTCGTACCGGAGATCCATCTCTCCCACTCGAATGACATGCTCCATCTCTGTCCTGCCCACCCCTGACGAGAAATCTGTTGCAGCGCATCAGCATCTCCTATGTTACAGGACTGTGAACGATAGAGACTGCCTCGTCAAGACGTTCTCTGGAGAATGGGGATCATCCCTATGGTTTTATGGAGATCTGTGAGTACGATGTCTTAGAGATCCTTATTTGATCTGGTCTACACCCGCTTTGAGGCACTCCAGATTGGCCGATAAATTGCAGGCATCACCCTGAAGAACCAGACAATGAAGGATGCGTTTCAAACTCGCGTGCTCGCCGTGGTGCTGGCAATCGCAACTGTGGCTGCGGCGGTGTTTGCCATCCTCAATCTCCGGCAGGAGATGGACTTCGAGGTCCCCAACGACGGTGTCTGGTGGATGGAAGCGCACGGAGGACTTCGCGCCGAGCAGGTTCCGACTGACACGCCAGCCTACCGCGGCGGTATTCGCAAGGGTGATATCCTGCAGGCCGTCAACGAGCACCCCTCGCCTCGCCTTGCTCTCTACGAACGGGAGCTGTTTCGCAGCGGAATCTGGGCCCATGCGACGTACTCCGTGCTTCGCCCCTCGAACTCGGGTTCCGGAACCAAGGTGGATTTCTCGGTCATCCTTGAACCCCTGGATCGCTCCAGTAACGATGGTTTTCGCATCATCGCTTTGTCTTACCTCTGTATCGGCATCTACGTCCTCTTCCGACGCTGGACCGCTCCCAAGGCAACCCACTTCTATCTCTTCTGCCTGGTGTCCTTCGTCCTCTACGCCTTCAAGTACACCGGCGTTCTTGATGGCTTTGACTCAGCCGTCTACTGGGCTAATCTGGCCGCAAACGCTGTACAGCCAGCGCTCTTTCTCCACTTCGCCGTCAGCTTCAGCAACAGTAACGCCTCCTCTTGGCGTTCGCGGTGGGCGCGCGTCCTGCTCATCAGCGCGTTCTATCTGCCCGGCGTCCTTCTGGTTGGGTTGCAGTTCGTCGCCATCCGCTACTGGTTCGCTACGGAGCTTCTACGCCACCGCCTTTACCAGATCGGCGTGGGCTACCAGGCGCTCTACTATGTCATTGCCGCAGTCGTCTTCTGGGTTCGCTACAAGCGTGCCGGCTTTGCTCTCGAACGCCAGCAATTAAAGTGGCTAACCCGCGGCACCTTCGTCGCGGTCACACCCTACACTCTCTTTTTTGCCATTCCGTATATGGCGGATCTGCCGATACCGGGTCTGCTGACAAAGCTGGCCGGTCTATCGCTTGTCGTGCTGCCTCTCACCTTCAGTTGGGCGATCGTGCGCTACCGCCTGATGGATACGGACCTGATCTTCAAGCGTGGTGTCACCTACACACTGGCAACGGCCTCGCTGGTTGGCCTCTACTTCGCAGTTCTTGCCGTCACAGCCGAGACCGTCCGCAGCCGTCTTCCGAGTCTGCGTCTCTGGGGTCTGGTTGCCGCTGTCACCATCACGGGCATCGTCTTTGATCCGCTCAAGCGGGCTATTCAGGCCAGGGTCGATCGGCTCTTTGATCAGAAGCGCTTTGACTATCGCGAGACATTAGTGGACTTCGGCCGCGGCCTCAACTCCCAGACCGATCTCCGCACGCTGGTCGATGCCATCGTTGAGCGCCTGCCGCAGACCTTGCTTGTCACTCGTGTGGCCGTCTTCCTTTCAGATGAAAGCTCCGGCAATCGTCCCGCATTCCATCTGGCCGCATCGCACGGGCTGGCCGATCTCTCCGCCGGCGAACTCGCCAGCCTCGACCTCCATTTCCTCAACTTTGACGAGGCACAATCAACCAGTCACATCTTTTGGGAGAATCCCCGGCAGGTGCTTCGGCTGCCGGCCTCCGAGCGCGCTTCCGCCTCTCGGCTCGATCTGAACTACTACCTTCCATGTCGGGTCGCTTCGCGCGAGGGTCTCGGTACACGAACTGTCGCCGTCATCGGCCTCGGTCTCACCAGGATGGGAGATTTTCTCTCCAGTGAGGACGTAGAGCTGCTCGAATCGCTCGCCAGCTACATCGGCATCGCCATCCAGAACGCACAGCTCTATCGCACACTCGAACGGCAGATCGGCGAGTTCGAACGCCTGAAGGAGTTCCACGAAAACATCGTCGAATCGATCAACGTGGGCGTGTTCGCGGTAGACCTCGATGACCACATCGAAAGCTGGAACCGTCGCATGGAGGTTCTCTTTGGCGTCTCGCGTGCCGATACCTTGCGAAAACCCCTTTCCGCCGTGCTTCCAGGTGACTTCCTGCGCAAGATTGATAGCGTTCGCCTCGATCAGGGAACGCACGCGTTCTACAAATACCGCATCGAGCTGCCAGATGGTGAAACGCATATCGCGAACATCGCCGTTGCACCTCTGGTCTCGAAGTCGGCCGTGCCCGTTGGCCGCATCGTCCTTATCGATGACATTACCGATCGTGTCGAGCTGGAAGCGCAGCTCACTCAATCAGAGAAGCTCTCCTCCATCGGTCTCCTGGCTGCCGGCGTGGCGCATGAGGTCAACACTCCCCTCGCTGTCATCTCCGCCTACACGCAGATGCTGACCAAGCAGATGTCAGGAGACGCTCGCCTCGCACCAGTCCTCGAGAAGATTACGCAGCAGAGCTTCCGCGCCTCTGAGATCGTTAATGGTCTGCTGAACTTCTCCCGCACCAGCGGCACAGAGCGCACCAGCGTTGACCTCAACCGGCTGCTGCGCGATACCGTCAATCTGATCGATCATCAGCTGAAGACGGCAAAAATCTCAGTCGATCTCGATCTCGACCCCGCCCTTTCTTCGGTCCAGGGCAACCAGGGCAAGATCCAGCAAGTCTTGCTGAACTTCCTGCTCAACGCGAAGGATGCCATGCTGCGCTCGACGAGTGCGCGCATCGCCGTAACGACATATAACCGCTCCGGCGCAGCCGTGATTCGCATCCAGGACACCGGGAGCGGCATCAGTCAGGAGCACCTGCATCGCATCTACGATCCCTTCTTTACGACCAAGACGGCACCTCGCGCGGGCGAGCACAAAGGCACGGGGCTTGGACTCGCGGTAAGCTACGGCATCATGCAGGAGCACGGCGGCAAGATCCACGTCGAAAGCTCCATCGGCATTGGCACGACCTTTGAACTTGAGTTCCCTGCCCTCGCTTCCCCACTCTCAGACGCTGCCTCCGATGTGAGCGAAAGGACCATACTCCATGTCTGAAGCAATCGCCGTAGCCGACGCCGTAGCACCGGCGGAGATCACTTCGACCAATCGTTCGTTGCCTCGCATCCTCATCATCGATGACGAGGCTGCCGTGCGCGAGTCGTTAGAGGTCCTTCTAACCTTGGAAGGCTTTTCGGTCACGATCGCCCCTGAAGGAACGACAGGCCTCGATGTGCTCGCGCGGGAAGAGTTCGATCTCCTGCTGCTCGATCTCGCTCTTCCCGGCGAGAGCGGGCTGGATCTTCTGCCGCGCATCGTCGAGCTGCGCCCACAGCTGCCCGTCATCATGATCACGGCCTATGGAACTGTCGGAAATGTCGTGGAGGCGATCCGCTCCGGTGCCGATAACTTCGTCCAGAAACCCTGGGACAATGAAAAGCTGATTCTGGATATTCGGTCCGCAATCGCTCGCCGCCGGGCAGAATCCGAGGTCATCCTTCTTCGCCGGACCCTCAAGCAGCGCTACAGCTTTGAGAACATCGTCGGCAAGAGTGATCCCATGCTGCGCCTCTTCGACGTCGTCGTGCAGGTTGCACCCTCGCGCTCCACCGTCTTGATCCAGGGTGAGAGCGGCACCGGCAAGGAGCTCATCGCCAAAGCGCTGCATGCCAACTCTCCGCGCCGCGATCGTCCCTTCGTTCCCGTCAACACCGGCGCGGTTCCGTCTGAGCTGCTTGAGTCCACTCTCTTCGGGCACGTGCGTGGCGCCTTTACCTCTGCTGTCTCCAGCAAAAAGGGTCTCTTCGAAGTCGCTGATGGCGGCACCCTCTTTCTCGATGAGATCGGCACCATGGGTATGGACATGCAAGCGAAAATCCTGCGTGTTCTGCAGGACCGCCGCTTCATGCAGCTCGGCGGTACGCAGGAAATTCAGGTTGACGTTCGCATCATCGCCGCCACCAACGTCAATCTTCAGAATGCGGTCCGCGAAGGCCGGTTTCGCGAAGATCTCTTCTATCGCCTGAACGTCATTGCGCTTGAACTTCCGCCGCTCCGCACCCGCAAGTCAGACATTCCGCTGCTCTCCCAGCATTTTCTCGACTTCTACGCTAAAGAAAACTCAGTGGACCAGAAGGTTCTTTCGCCTGAGTCGCTGCGCATCCTGATGGACTATGACTGGCCGGGTAACGTACGCGAACTTGAGAACGCAATGGAGCGCGGCATTGTGCTCGCCAACGCACGCGTCATCACTCCGGAGCTCCTTCCCCCGCAGATCACCGGCAGCAGCTACACAGCCACCGCCCTCGAGCATCGGCCGGATGCCTCGCTCTTCGAACTCATGGAGGAGATCGAGCGGCGCATCATCTCCGACCGGCTGGAACGCTGCCACTGGAACCAGACCGAGGCTTCGGAGTTCTTCAAGATCCCACTTTCAACCCTCAATCAGAAGATCAAGCGCCTGAATATCGAGATCCGCAAGCGCCCTCGCGAGTAGCGAGCTGCAATTTGTTGTAGCTCCGTGGGAAGCTGCTTCTGTGCCCAATCTTCACGCGTGTAAGCGGCTTTCTTTTAACGTCCTGGCTGCAGCACGATCTTCATGGAATCCGGCTGCGGATGGGAAGCCAGCTCAATCGCCGCTGCTGCCTCGCTGAGTGCAAAGCGATGCGAAATGAGTCGTGTCAGATCGAAGCCGTCCCGGTACCCCTCGAAAACCAGTGCCTCCACATCCTTGTTGATCGCCACGGACGCACTATACGACCCCATCAGCGTCTTCTCGTCCATGCATATCGCCGCCGGATCAAACGGTGCCTCACCGTGCTGCGTCTGGGCGAAAAGCATGACGCGTCCGCCCGGCCGTATCGCCTCCATAGCCGTTTGGATCACGGCGTTGCCGCCGACCGCAACCAGAGCCACATCAGCGCCTCTGCCCTCGGTTGCCGCACGCGCGGCCTGCGCCACGTCGCTCCTCGCATCCACCGGACGATCAAGTCCGAACAACGCCGCAACCCGGTGGCGCTCCGGGTACAGATCGCTCGTGAGCACAGTCGCTCCCGTCCGCTTTGCCAATGCGGCTAGCAGGATCCCGATCGGTCCCTGCCCGATCACGAGCACCGTCTCGTCCGGCTCGAGGGCAAGCAGCCGGATCGCCTTGTAGCACGTGTTGACTGGCTCTAGAAAGCACGCCTGTTCGAAGGGAATATCATCCGGAATCGTCACCAGACCGCCTTCGACAATCCAAGGCATAACCCGGATGTACTCGGCAAAACCTCCGCCTGCGGGTGCAAAGCCCGCCGTGCAGCCTACACGCTTATAAACCTCGCACTGCGCAAAGGTCTGCTTGCGGCAAAAATAGCACTCCCCGCAGGGTATGTGGTGGTACGCCATCACGCGATCGCCGACCGCAAATCGGTCAACGCCTTCGCCTGTCCGCGCCACCGTACCTGCCATCTCGTGCCCGAAGATACGCGGCGCACTGTGCGAGCCTGTGTGTATCTTCTTCAGATCCGTACCGCAGATCCCGCATGTATTGATGCGGACCAGCACCTCGCCCGGACCGATCTCCGGCACGGCGAGGTCTTCTACCCGCACCTCGTTAATACCCCGATATACCGCAGCGCGCATTGTTGCCGGAATCTCCGCGGCGTGTTCGACCAAGTCCTCAACCATCCTTGCCATGTGCCCGATCCCTGTCTTTTCACTACTGCATTCGAATGTCGGCCAGCACCGTTGCCGTCATAGCTCTTAAGGCGGCAGAGCTGTTTCGGCCAAGCTGGACTGTGCTGCGCCACTGCCAGGGACGGATGGCGGTGTGCAAAGCAAATGCAACCTCACGAAAGCGCCCATCCGCCGTGGCAAACCGATCAAATCCATCGAGCGAGAAGCCGGCATCATCCGAGATCCCCTTGACTGCACCGAACGCGAGCCCATGGGCCTTGGCCAGACGCCCTACGCAGGCCGCCTCCATATCCACTCCAGTCGCGCCATAGCTCTTGTACAGACGACGCTTTTCATCCACACCCGCAATTCTCGGTGTCGTTGCCAGCAGGCCTTCTCCCTCCTCACAGACAAAACGCTCCCCCGAGCGAACGTCCACCACCGTGCCGAAACGCAGGCTTTCACCGGCCCGCACCTGCGCCCCACAGCCGCCTGCGAGACCGACCGACAGCAGACGTTCCACCCTGCCGTGCTGCAAGACAGCAGCCACAGCCCTGCTGACCCGATCACATCCCATGCCCGCGCAGGCGGCGATAGCAGAGCTCGACTCCGCCATCCAAACACCACCGTCCGCAGTATCGATCCGCTTCCAGCCACGCGTTAACGCAGCCAACTCACGAGGTAAAGCTGCAATCACCGCGGTTCTCAATGCACCGCCTCACGGCTGACTGGCGTTGCTGGAGCATAGCCTTGCCTCACAAACCAGTCGATCGCCGATCGAAGTGCGCCGTACACCGGCATCACCTTGAAACCCAGCTCCTGTTCAGCCTTTGAGGAGTTGGCGAACATGATCTTACGTCCCATGCGCACTGCCTCCACCGTCGCTCGCGGCTCCCGGCCACGCAGCCGCCCAATAATCCATTCGTCAAAGAAAGCAAACAGGAGTGCAGCCCCATGCGGCACCTTGATCGTAGGCGAGGGCAGGCCCGTAATCGTGGACATTCGATCGAGAATCTGCTTGAGCGATAGATTCTCGCCACCCAGGATGTATCGTTCGCCCGGCCGGCCACACTCGGTCGCCATGACGTGCATGCGCGCGACCTCCTCCACGTCCACCAGATTCAGCCCCGTATCCACATACGCCGGAAAGCGCCGGTTCAGAAAGTCCACAACGATCCGTCCGGTAGGCGTCGGCTTGGCGTCACCCGATCCGATCGGCGTCGTTGGATTGAGAATGATTACGTTCTGACCCCGGCCTGCTGCTTCTATCGCCACCTGTTCAGCCAGGAACTTGGATCGCTTGTAGTGCCCGATCATCGCTGCAAGCGATACGGGTGTGGCCTCATCGACGATCGTTCCATCCCGATCGAAGCCCATTGTCGCAACACTCGATGTATACACAACGCGCGGTACGCCAGTCTCCGCTGCCAGTCGGAGCAGGGTCCGCGTCGCCTCCACGTTGGCGGCATACATTGCGTCGGGATCCTGCACCCAGAGCCGATAGTCGGCGGCAACGTGAACCAGAACGTCGCATCCGGTCAGGGCAGAACGAAGTCGCACCGCCTGTCGCAGGTCTCCCTGGACGAACTCCAGCCCGCTCAAACCCTCTAAGCCACTCTGATTGCTCGTAGGCCTTGTTAAGACCCTCTGCTGCGCTCCCCGCTCTGCAAAAGCCCGCGCAACATGCCCGCCAACAAACCCAGTTGCCCCCGTTATGAAGATGCGCATCAGGCCCTCGCGCTCCGCAGACCAACAGGCGACACGTAGTTACTCCAGCCGCTCCGGCTCAATTTGAATATTCCGTTCTCCGGCTGCCTTCTTCTCCCAGTACTTCTTTACCCATGCCTCAAACGTCCGGCCAGCCGCCGTATCGCGTCCCGTAAATGCCACGCGCGCGATCTCCGCATACGCGACATTCACTTTCGTCTGGGCTTTACTGGGAATGATTCGCACGTAAGAATCAGTCAGCGTCGCAGCCGATCGCCGATCAAAGAGGTATCCCTCAAGGACGGCCCCGTCCTTCTTCGTCACCGTCACGTCGCCGCGATAGTCGAATGCCTTTTCCAGTACCTCGCGCACTTCAGTCTCGGACGCCATCTCCGGGATCCATCCCTCAAGCTGCTCCCGTTCTCGCCCTGCGGCCACCTCGATCTCATCCGGGTTCTCGTGGGTGAGCTGTGCAAGCTTGGCTGCTTCCTGCTGATCCGTCGCCATCGCTAATCTCCTGACACCATCTCTGCCCGGGCATGCTCTTTCTGGGTAGCGGCCGCCGGCGTCGCAATCTGGACCAGAGGAGCCTGGTGTGCCGGCTCCCATTCATTCAGCAGTTTGTTCGCGCCCTCGTCGTTGTAGCTTGAGAAGAAGATTGCCTTTGCCGTCTGGAGAAGACCTTTGAGCGAACCAAAGGTGTAGTTGACTCCGCTCGCCTCATATCCTGAGTGCACCATGCAGTTCGCGCAGCGAGGATTTCCGCTCTCGGTCCCATAGTTCGCCCACTCAACCTGCTCCATCAACTCCTGAAACGTATCCGCATAGCCGTCCTGCAGCAGATAACAGGGCTTCTGCCAGCCAAAGATCGAGAAGGTAGGCATGCCCCACGGCGTGCAGGTCAGCTCCTTCTTGCCCATCAGGAACTCCATGAACATGGGCGACGCATTGAACCGCCAGCTCTTCTTCCGGTTCGACAGGATAGAGCGAAAGAGCTTCTTCGAGCGCGCCCGTCCCAGGAAGTGCTTCTGGTCCGGAGCCTTGTCGTAGGTGTATCCCGGCGACACCATCATGCTCTCGACCCCAACCTCCATCAACTCGTCAAAGTGCAGCCGCACGCTGTTCGGGTCTGCCCCGTCAAAAAGCGTCGTGTTTGTCGTCACCCGGAAACCCGCCGCCACCGCCGCCCGCACACCGTCCATGGCAACGTCATAGCCGCCCTCGCGGCAAACCGAGAAGTCGTGGTGCTCCCGCTGGCCGTCGACATGAACCGAAAACGACAGGAACTTCGATGGCTTGAAGAGATGAAGCTTCTCTTTCAGAAGCAGTGCGTTCGTGCACATATAAACATACTTCTTCCGCTCCACCAGGCCTGCCACAATCTCCGGCATCTTCGGGTGCAGCAGCGGTTCGCCACCTGGAATAGCCACCATCGGCGTCCCGCACTCCTCCACCGCGCGAAAGCACTCCTCCGGACTCAGTTCCGCCTTCAGAATGTGCGCCGGATACTGGATCTTGCCGCAGCCGGCACAGGCCAGGTTGCAGCGAAACAGCGGCTCCAGCATGAGCACCAACGGATAGCGCTTGCGTCCGCTCAGCTTTTGTTTCATCACGTACGAAGCTACAGTCCATGCCTGGGAGATCGGTACTGCCATCGGACACCCTTTCTAGATACGTCTTTGGCGCCGGCCGTTAGGCTGCGCTTGCTTCCCGCTCCATGGCACGCGTATATGTCGTGAGTGCCAGCAACGGAAAGTACTGCTTATAGAGGTGATAGCCGAGGTAAAAGACTCTCGGAAAGCCCGTTCCGGTGTAATAACTCTCGCCGTTTCTTTCCGGCATCAACTCGTCCCAGCTTCCATCTTCGTGCTGCCGCTCAATAAGCCAGCGAATTCCCTTGGCGACCGAGTCTGACCGTGTGTCTCCTGCGGCGAGCAGACCCAGAAGCGCCCATGCCGTCTGAGACGGTGTGCTGGGTCCAATCCCGCGCTGCGCCGGGTCGTCATACGTGCCGCAGCTTTCGCCCCATCCACCGTCCGCGTTCTGCACCATGCGAATCCACTCCGCCGCCTGCTGCACGGGCGGCTCATGGTTCCAGAAGCCGATCGCCTCCAGGCCACGCAGAACCAGAAACGTGCCATAAAGATAGTTCACACCCCATCGCCCGAACCAGCTGCCGTCTGACTCCTGTTCCTTCAAAATGAACTGCACGGCCTTTTGCACCCGGGGATCCTCTCGCGTGCAGCCGTAAAGCGATAGCATCTCGAGCATCCTGCCTGTGATATCGACCGTCGGCGGATCGAGCATGGCGTTGTGATCGGCAAAGGGAATGTACTGGAAGATGCTCTTGGTGTTGTCCTTGTCGAATGCAGCCCAGCCACCGTTCTTGCATTGCATTGCCCATATCCAGGTCAGGGCACGCTGGCATACCTCATCCTGATACCGTTCGCGCGGGTTCGCCACATTCTTGAGTGCCAGCAGAACCTGGGCCGTATCATCTACATCCGGGTAGAACTCATTGTTGAACTCGAAGTACCAGCCACCCGGTTCCACGTTCGGAACCTTCTCCGCCCAGTCCCCTTTGTGCCGGACCTCCTTCGACAGAACCCAGTCCGCGGCGCGCAGCAGCCGTGGGTCGTCTTTGGGCACACCGGCTTCGCCCAGCGCATAGATGGCCTGCGCGGTATCCCATACGGGGGGAAAGCAGGGCTGCATCCGGAAGGTCGGAACCGGGTACTCCGGCGTGCCATCGGGACAGTCAATGCCCAGCTTCTCAAACTCATCCAGCGCCCGGATCATCTGCGGGTCGTCGACCGATCGACCGAGGCAGCGCAGGGCCACAATCGAGTTCAGCATGGCCGGATAGATGGCTCCCAGTCCGTCGGACTTCTCGAACCGCTCCAGCATCCAGGCCTCCGCCTTGCGAAGAGCCACCTTCCGCAGCGGACGGATATGAACCCTCTCCGAGAGGTGCGCCAGCCGGTCCCAGAATAGAAAGAAGTTCCGCCAACTCACCGGCCTCTTCTTATCCCAGCGCAGCCTGAGGTCCGCATTCTCGCGGCCGCCGACAAACAACTCACTGATGCCCTGCTCCGGCGCAAGCTTTTTGAACGGCTTCTTTGCGTAAATAATCGAAAGCGGTACAAGAATGCCCCGCGACCACGAGCTGATCTCGTAGATGTTGAAGTAAAACCAGTTCGGAAACAGCACGATCTCGGGCGGAATTGCCGGCACGGCATCGTAATCGTACTGACCGAGCGCGCAGAGATAGATCTTTGTAAATGTGTTGCACTCCACCACCCCGCCAAGCGCGAGAACGTTCTCACGGATCTTCACCATCACGGGATCGTCGGTGGTGTATCCCATCAGCTTCAACGCCAGATAGGCCTTCACCCCGTAACTCACATTTGAAACTCCGCCGGGGTAGAGACTCCAGCCGCCATCCTCGTTCTGATGTCGGAGGATCTCGTTGACCGCCCGCTCCATCTTTCCAGGATCACCCGTACCAAGCAGGGTGTGCATGAAGATGTAATCGGCCTCGAGCATGACGTCCGCTTCGAGTTCCCCGCACCAGTACCCCTCGGTCTCTTGCTGACCAAGGAGCCACTCCTTTGCCCGCTCTAGGCCATCCTTGACGCGGTCCAGGGCCAGATCCATGCGCCCAAAGCGCGGCTGACTTGAACCGGAAGAGGTCAATCCCGAGTTGTGAGGAACTTCATTCATGGTGTGCGGGCCAAAGCCCTAGCGCGCCACCGCCGGCGCAGACGCAATTGCCTGCACAATCTCGGGGGGCAAGCCAAAACGCACATTCTCCGGCATGACTTCGATCTCGGATGCATCCCCAAACCCGCGTTCCCGCAGGAACGTCACCACCTCCTGCACCAGCACCTCAGGCGCGGAGGCACCGGCAGTAACGGCAACCTTCCCGACACCGTCCAGCCAGTTCGGCTGAATATCCTCAGCCTTGTCGATCAAGAAGCTTCGTGTGCCCAGATTTTCCGACACCTCAACCAGCCGGTTCGAGTTCGAACTGTTCCGCGATCCCACCACCAGGACCAGATCAGCCGTATGCGCCACGTTCTTGACGGCGGTCTGCCGATTCTCGGTCGCGTAACAGATATCCTGCGCGTGTGGCCCGACGATGGTCGGAAACTTGATCTTCAACGCCTCGATCATCGTGCGCGCTTCGTCGAGCGACAGCGTTGTTTGCGTGAGGTAGGCCACCTTGTTCGGGTCCGGCACAACCAGCGCCCGAACCTCTTCGACCGTCGAGACCACCTGCGTCACATCCGGCGCCTCGCCCTGCGTTCCCTCCACCTCTTCGTGGTCGCGATGCCCGACCAGCACGAGCGAGTAGCCCTGCTTCGCAAACTTGACCGCTTCCACATGGACCTTTGTCACCAGGGGGCAGGTCGCGTCAATAACCTTCAAGCCGCGTTCCTTTGCCCGGCTCCGCACCGCCGGCGAGACTCCATGCGCGGAGTAAATGACCCGGCAGCCCTCCGGAACCTCGTCCAGTTCGTTCACAAAGATCGCACCTTTTTTCGCCAGGTCCGTCACAACGTAACTGTTGTGCACAATCTCCTTGCGCACATAGATCGGAGCGCCAAATGTGTCGAGCGCGATCTGCACAATGTCGATCGCCCGCACCACGCCGGCACAGAAGCCCCGCGGCTTGAGCAGAAAAACCTGCTTCGTCTGAGCGTCCGTACTTTCAAGCGCTTCCGGATTTGCGGAGAGAGGTGCCAAGGCTGAGGAACTCACTTGAGAAGTATACCGCGTTCACCGGCTGTTCGCTCCGGAAGTGACCCCGCGTGACTACCATCGGGCGGTGCTCCGCCAGGCTGAAAAGCAGGGCAGCCGCATACTTATCGGCTTGCCGCCAGCAGATGCTCGGCATGGCGAATGCTCGTCTCGGTCAGCGTCGCTCCACTGAGCATCCGCGCAATCTCTTCCCGGCGTTCCTCATCGGTAAGCGGCCGAATCGTTGTTTGTGTCCGCCCCTTCGCTTCGGTCTTCGCGATCAGGTAATGACGGTCGCCAAAGGCGGCGATCTGCGGAAGATGCGTGATACACAGCACCTGCTGCCCCTTCGCCAGGGACTTCAGCTTCTGTCCGACGGCCTCCGCTGCCCGGCCGCCGATACCGACATCAATCTCATCAAAGATCAGGCTGCGCTCCAACTCACCCTTCCGCCGGCGCCCGCGCACCTCGTCCTCCACCGTCACCTTCAGGGCCAGCATCACGCGCGACATCTCGCCTCCAGAGGCCACCTCGTCCAGCGGCTTGAGAGGTTCCCCGGCGTTCGTCGCAATTACAAAGTCGATCGCGTCATAGCCATTCCCCGTCCATTGCCGTACGTCCTCGGGACGTCCCTGAACCGTGATTGCCAGCTGTGCCCGCATCGCCAGCTCCCCAACCGCTGTCTCAGCCCGCTTCTGCAGCCGCTCCGCCGCGAGTCGCCGCGCATCGCTGAGTCGTCCCGCTGCCGTCTGATAAGCCTTCGCTTGCGCGGCCTGTGTCTCGTGCAACTCCCGCAGCAGCTCATCCCGATTCTCCACCTCGTTCAGCCTGGCGCTCGCCGCCTCGCCGAACGCGATGACCTGGGCCAGACTCGGGCCGTACTTCCGCTTCAGCCGCTCCAGCGCTGCCAGCCGATCCTCAAGCGTGGCCAGCCGGTCCGGCGATGCCTGCACGTCTTCGGCAAAGTCCCGCACGCTTGCGTCTACATCCTCGATACTCGCCTTGGCCTCCGCCAGCCGCTGCGCCGCATCGAGAAAGCGTGGATCAAAGCGTGCCAGCTCCTCCACCTGCTTCAGCGCCGAGCCTACAGTCGTCTCCGCCGACTGCTCAGCCTCATACAGCAGCTCATGCGCCGTCATCGCCGCCGCGTACAGCCGCTCCGCATTGCTCAGAATGCGCTTCTCCGCCTCCAGTCTGGCGTCCTCGTCCTCACTCTCGATCTCTGCCTCCGCGATCTCCACGCTCTGAAACCGCCACAGGTCCGCCGCCCGCAGCCGGTCCGCGGAGGCCGTCTCCATCTCCTCCAGCCGGCGTGATGTCGCCTGCCACGCGGCAAAAGCCGTCCGCACCTCTTCTAATCCGGCGCCGCTGAAGCGATCAAGCAGCAGCCGCTGCTGCGTTCCGTCAAAGGAGCTTGTTGTCTCGCTCTGTGCATGGATCGACGCCAGCTCAGGTCCCAGCTGCCGCAAGACCGCCACCGTCGCCGGCTGATTATTGACGAAGACTCGCCCCTTGCCCGTCAGTGTGATCTCGCGCCGCACCAGAATCGTCTCCTCCGCGGAGTCGATCCCGTTCGCTTCGAGCACCGCATCCGCTCCCGGCGTCGCTTCAAAGACGCACGCGAGCGTAGCGCGCTCCTGCCCATGACGCACCACGTCGCTCGATGCCTTGCCGCCCAGCAGCAACACCAGCGCATCGATCAGAATGGACTTACCGGCCCCCGTCTCGCCCGTCAGAAGATTCAGCCCCGGCCCAAACTGCACCTCCGCCCGATCAATCACGGTGTAGTTCTCCGCGCGTAGCTCGAGCAACATCGCATCTCCTCCTGCGCGGGCCGGGCTGGCCCGTATCGCGAGCATAGCAAAGCCGCCCGACACCCGTGCTTCGGCCTCATCCTAGAGCGCGCGCACCCTCCGCGGTACCCCCTGGCGGAGCCGCTCGCCTCTCCGGCCCGTGCGCAAACCAGTACACTAAACGCCAGATCTATCCTTATGCTGCCTCTCTTCTCCCTAGCTCTGCTCTTAGTCCAGGACGACGCCGCGCCTGCCCCTGTCCCGGCTGCCCCCGCCAGCTCCAGTGCACTCATGGAAATGATCCACAACAGCGGTCCGCTTGCCTTTGCTGTGCTGATTCTTCTCTTAATCGCCAGCATCTTTTCCTGGACCGTGATGCTGTCGAAGTGGACCTACTTTCGTCGCGCTCAGACCCAGGGAACCCGCTTCGTCCGCGCCTTCCGCAAGTCCGGCCGTCTGAGCGAGATCGCCTCCGTCGCCGAGCAGTTCAAACCCAGCCCACTCGTCACCGTCTTCACTGAGATCCACGACGAGTACATCCGCCAAAGCGCCGGCCGCGGCCTCCCGCGCAACCCATCCGGCCTCGAACGTGCCGCGCAGACCGCCTCGAGCGAAGCCCTTACCGTCATGGAGCAGCGCATGACCTGGCTCGCCACCATCGCAGCCGTCGCGCCTTTTATCGGCCTCTTCGGCACGGTCATGGGCATCATCGACGCCTTCCACGGGCTCGGCACGCAAGGTTCTGCCACGCTGCGCGCCGTAGCGCCGGGCATCTCGGAGGCCCTGATCACCACGGCCGCCGGCCTCGTCGTCGCCATCCCCGCCGTCGTCGGCTATAACCAGCTCACCGCGCGGTTGCGTGACTTTGGCGCGCGCATGGATGACTTCGGGCGAGAGCTCCTGAACGCGATCGAGAACGCCGCCATGATGACGCCCGCCTCGTCTGCGGCACCCGTCCTCCCGGAAGAGCCCCGGCGAAGGAGCTTCTAGCCATGGCCTTCACCGCTCGCAGCGGCTCCAGCCCCCGCACTCAGACCGCTCTCGCCGAGATCAACATCACTCCGCTCGTCGACGTCGTCCTTGTGCTGCTGCTCATCTTCATGATCAGCGCCCCGGTGCTTCAGTCCGGAGTCGAGGTCGCCATCCCCAAGACCCGCACGGTCAATGCCCTCTCTGAAGAACGCATGGTCGTGACCATCAACAAGGACCAGAACGTCTTCCTCCAGGACAAACCGATCAACATCAATGACCTGCCAACCCGCCTGAAGGCGACAGTGACGGGCGATCCTGCGCGGCGCGTCATCTACGTCCGCGCTGACGAGCAGGTGCCGTTTGGCGCCTTCGCGTCCGTCATGGATGCAGTGAAGCAGGCCGGCATCACCAACATCAGCATCGTCACCCGTCCGGTCGACAAGTAACCAGATGGCCGCAACCCAGCAGGAATGGAGTACTAAAACCGCCGCGAAGGGCGAGAGCGAGCGCATCAGCTTCCTCGGCTCTCTGCTCCTGCATGCCCTTGTCTTCGGAGCCATCGTCACCGGCTCGCTCGCCTTCCGCCACCACGGGCAGACCTGGGGCCAGCACGACATGGCCGCCGGCGCTATCCAGGCCACCATGGTGAGCTCACTCCCGCTTCCACCACGCCAGAAATCGCTCGATACCGGCGTCCTCACCTCGGAGAAGCCCAGCCCAGCGCCAACGCCGCCCAAAGAGCGCACCGAGCCGCCGCCGTCTCCGAAAGACATCCCGCTCCTCAAGAAAGAACAACCTAAGCCGCCCAAAGTTGCCGACCGTTCAACCCCCGAGCCGCTCAAACATCCGCAGCCCGTCCGCCCTGACCCCACCAAGGCGACCTCCGGCGAAACGGCCGGCATCCGCATCGCGCAAGCCACCATGCAACTCAAGAACGGCACCGCCTCCATCAGCGTCGAAGATCGTGCCTTCGGAGCGCGCTTTGCCTACTACGTCAACATCGTCAATCGCAAAGTCGCGCAGAACTGGTTAACTCAGGAAGCCGACCCGCGCGCGAGCGAAGGCAAGCGCGTCACCATCGTCTTCGACATCAACCGCGACGGCATCCCCTCGAACATCCGCGTCGAAGGTCCAAGCGGTTCGCCATCCCTCGATCAGTCCGCGAAACGAGCCGTGCAACGTGTCCAGGATGAGGGCTTCGGTCCCCTTCCCGCCGGCGATCACATCACGGTTGACTATGCCTTCGATTACCGCCAGCAGTAGCCCTCTGCTTTCCTGTCCCTCGCCACGCACTTTGCAGCTACCATGGGTTTGCATGTTCCGAGTCTCCCGATCGTCCCCTTCCTTCAGCCGCGCTCTCTCCGGCCTTCTCACTCTGTTCGTTCTCGTAGTCTGTTCGCCAGCGCAGGACACCTTCCACACCGAGACCTCGAGTGGCGCGGATCGCATTCGCATCGCCGTCGCCGACTTCAAGCCCGCCGGCGCGGACGCCCAGACTGGCTCACTTAAGCAGACCTTCGACACCACGCTCTCAAGCGATCTGACCGCCGCCGGTATCTTTGACATCGTCTCAAAGAGCCTGCAGCCGCAGGCCACGCCCGGCGGTCCGCAGGAGATCAGCCTCGCGCAGTGGGCGGCCTCGCCGTCCTCTGCCGCCATGGTCGCCTTCGGCTCGCTGGCCGCGCAGAGTGGCCACGTCACCGTGCAGGGCTACCTCTTTGACGCCAAGAACACGCAATTTCCGCAGGTGCTGGTCAAGCAATACAGCGAAGAGGCGACTGAGGACTCCGCCCGTCAGATCGCCCATCGCTTCGCTGACGAGATCATCTTCCGCCTGGGCGGCGGCATCCCCGGTATAGCCGAGACCAGAATCTTCTACATCAAGCTGGGTGGCGGTAACAAGGAAGTCTGGTCCATGGACTACGACGGCGCGAACCCCCACGCCCTGACCAGCCTCGGCACCGTCTCGATCTCGCCGCGCGTCGCGCCCGATAACTCTCGCGTCGCCTTCTCGTCACTCGGCCGCGATGGCTTCCAGATCCGCATGTACTCTCTCCTGCTCGGCCGCATGGTCACCCTGCCCATCGCTGGCGGCACGAATCTCTCACCCGCCTGGTCACCCAACGGCCGCGAGTTCGCCTACTCCTCCTCGCGCTCGGGCGACCCGGAGATCTGGATCGCGGACTCAAACGGCGGCTCCTCGCGCCGGATCACCAGCTTTCACGGACCCGATGTCTCGCCCACCTACAACCCCAAGAGCGGCGCGCAGATTGCCTGGATCAGCGGCCGCACCGGTCTGCCGCAGCTCTACATCATGGAGACCGACGGCTCCGGCGTGCAGCGCCTGACCGATGGCGGCTACGCGACCTCGCCCTCCTGGTCGCCCAACGGTCAATTCATCGCGTATGCCTGGAATCGCAAGTACGGCCCGGGCGCTCCCGGAGGCCAGGACATCTACGTCATGGAGGTTGCCAGCAAGCGTTGGATCCAGCTCACGCACGATATCGGCCGCTGCGATTTCCCCTCCTGGTCGCCCGACGGCCGTCACATCGTCTTTGCCAACTCCGCGAGCGGCCGCGCCGGTGACACAACCGTCATGTCCATGCTCGCCGATGGAACCCAACGCCACGCCCTCACCGGCTCCGGTGCCGACATGCCAAACTGGAGTTGGAAGTAAGCTATACGGTGTACTGCCGCAATGCGGCAGAGAAAAGTACCTCTGCCGAGTGCAGAGCAGGAGAAAGTTCGATGATGTTGAAGTCCGCTCGATGGAGAAACCTTCTCACCACGGCCGTCGCCGTAACCGCTATGGCAGCCCTCTCCGGCTGCCACAAGAAAGCCAGTGGTGTGAACCCCGCCACCCTGGGACCAACCGCTGACACGACCAGCGCGACACCCACCGCCACCATCAGCGCGGATCCGCTTTCCATTGATCTCGGTCAGTCCGTTGTTCTCAACTGGCGCACCACCGGCGCCTCCGCTGTCACCATCGACGGCATCGGCCAGGTACCCGTCAACGGCACCCAGACCGTGTCGCCCTCCAATTCGACCAACTTCCACCTGGTCGCGAAGAACGATGCCGGCGGCTCAACGGAAGCCAACGTGCGCGTAACGGTCCGCGTCGCCGCTGCGCCCACTGCCCCGACAGCCGATGCCTCGGGCGACATGGGCTCGGATGCTGCATTCCATCAGGCCGTGCCAGACGCCTTCTTCGACTACGACAGCTACGAACTCCGCCCTGACGCACAGCAGGCAGCCACCTCGGCCGCCAGCTACCTGGCGAGCCATCCGTCCATCCGCGTCGTCATCGGCGGCTACTCGGACGAGCGTGGTTCGGCCGAGTACAACCTGGCCCTGGGTGAGAACCGCGCCAACTCCGCGCGGCAGGCGCTCGTCACGGCCGGTATTGCGCCCTCTCGCCTTCGTGTCGTCTCCTACGGCAAGGAAAAGCAGTTCTGCTCGGAGTCGACTGAAAGCTGCTGGCAGCAGAATCGTCGCGCGCAGTTCTCGCTTGATCGCTAGGCATCGCGTCAACCAGGCAGCCGCGTCGTCCTCACCGCGGCTGCCTTTCCTTTTCTTCGGACCGCCCATCTCCCAAACCCGTTTCAAAGGTCGAACGTATGCTCCTTAGATTCTCCCGGTTGGCTCCGCTCGTATTCTCTCTGGCGCTCTTTCCCGCCTCCCCTGCCTTCGCCGTCAGCAAGGACATGATCCAGCTCCAGACGCAGATCCAGCAGCTGCAGGACTCTGTCGCCCGCCTTCAGCAATCCAACGATGAACGCGCCGGCGTGCTCAAGGATCTGGTGCAGCAGACGGCTGATCAGACAGGCAAGATGGCCGGCACCGTCGACCTGCTGCAGCACCAGCTGCAGACCCAGCAGGAAGCCGGCGGAGGCAAGCTCGATCAGGTCTCCGGTCAGGTTCAATCGCTTAACGACTCTCTCGACGAGATCAAAACACGTCTCGGGCGTCTTGAAAAGCTCGTGCAGCAGGTTCAAAGTCAGCAGCAATCGATCGGCAGTCCCTCCCCATCAACCTCGTCCGCTCCCCTGAGCGCTCCGTCCGCAGCCCCGGCTGACTCCGGCACGAACTCCCTTCCCGCCTCCGGCCCGACCTCCTTGGCACCAGCCGATACACTACCCACTCGCCGCGGCGGCAAACCCTCCGCGGCAGTTGCGCCTGAGAACAGCCTGAACGCCCCGCAGACGACGCCGAACGGCCCCAACCCGCCCGCAGACCAGCTCTACAAGACCGCACTCGGTGACTACATGGCGGCAAAGTATGGTCTCGCTGAAGCCGAATTCACGGACCTCACCCGCGCCTACCCTGACAATCCACTCTCCGGCAACGCCTTCTATTACCAGGGCGAGATGGACTACCGCGGTGCGCGCTATGGCGCCGCCATCAAGGACTATGACCGCGTCCTAGAGCAGTACCCCGAGAGCAACAAGGTTCCCGCCGCGCACCTGCACAAAGGTCAGGCCCTCATCCAGCTTAAGCAGAACGACGCCGGCGTCCGCGAGCTCCGCTCCCTCATCCAGCGCTTCCCAAACTCCCCCGAAGCCCTGCAGGCCCGCAGCAAACTCAGCGGTCTCGGTATCCCTGTCAGGCCGCGCGTTAGCGAGTAACAAGCTAGCCGCCAACAGGTTCTCTTGTACTTTGGTTGTCATCCCGTAGGGATCTGCTGTTACTGCAGGTCAGTCTCCCTCAGCACCGGCTTACCCTAGTTCCGCATCCCGCCCATCAGTCTCTGCACCTCGATCTGTTGCGTCCGCAGCAGAGGCAGTCCCGGCAGCCTCGGCGCCCCGCCAAAGTAGCCATTGAGATCGCTCGCCGCCTTCAGCCCGGCAACGCCCATCTGCTCCTCAAGCACGCCTGCCGCGCCGGCGATGCGCCTGTACTTCTCGTCCGCCAGTGCCTGATCGTCGTCCTTCCACGCCGCCAGCACCTCATGGCAGGCCTGCGGTGCACAGATGCTGAACGGCAGCATCGTTCCTCGCGCTCCGCCGCGCAGCATCGCGAGCGAACTCTCGGTTCGTCCTGCCAGCACCTGGAATCCGACTCGCCGCACCCGCGTTCTGATCGCCGGCTCCGGAGCCGCGCTGGCCAGGGCCGTCACGCC
The DNA here is from genome assembly GCA_903642235.1 of Acidobacteriaceae bacterium. Lineage (GTDB taxonomy): Bacteria > Acidobacteriota > Terriglobia > Terriglobales > Acidobacteriaceae > Edaphobacter. The sequence continues at coordinate 52,445 of CAHJWL010000014.1, forward strand.
CCCGCCCACCAGAGTCTCTGCCGCGATGTAGTTGGCGGCTCCCGCCGCCGCAGATCGCTGCTGCAGCATTCGGTTCGTCACGGCCGCAAACACCGGCGTTACAGTCACCTCTCGGCTCACCCCTGTCGTCCCTTCGAGCACTGTGCGGACCGTCTCCAGCCCGGACGCAACAGCAATCCAGCCGATGATCTGCGGATGGGTCGCCAGGGCAAGGAGCAGTTCCGCCGAAAGAGCTTCATTCCACTCCTCCAGCAGGACCAGCGGCAGCGGCGATCGATCCGCCACAGCCTGTGCCAGCGTTCGCTGCGTCTCTGCAGTGGCGCCGTTCGCCAACCTCGGCAGGCGCAGCAGGCCGGCATCGTACTGGAGCGTCGCGGCGACCTCCAGCATCTCAAGCGTGCCCCGCACACCCTCACGCGACACATCCGCCAGCAGCAGCGTCTCTCGCGCCGTGAACTCGGCCACACTCTTCAGCGCCAGCCGTTGCTCTTCGTCGTTCAGCCGCGCCGGTTCACCCGTCGGCGTCAACACCGCTAGCCCAGCCGCCAGCGTCCGCGAGTAGCGCTCGGCATTGTGCTCCAGCTTTCGCAGGTAGAGCCGGCCGTCCCCATAGAACGGCGTCGTCAACGGCAGAAAAAGTCCCTCAAGCAGCATCTGTCCATCTTACCCAGCCAAAAACCTCTCGCCCCGGCACCAACCAAAGATCGTGACCAATCGGGGACCGTGACGCGAAAGATGTAGCGCGTAAACGATCGCACCGAGGTGATCTCAAGTACGCTGAAGCCGTGCATACGCGCGACATCTCGAAAGACAAGTCCGTCGGTGAACTCGGCCGTGAGGCCTTCTGGTTTCTCACCCACACGTTGCTTGCCGTCGTCGTACTCGCCCTGGTAATTGGCGGTATGTCGCTCGCACACCCCGACCCCGACGCCACCTCGCCCAAATTGCTCGCCACCGTCCTCTCGCTCTTCGTTCCCATGGTCGGCGGCTTTCTTCTCTCACGCCTTCACCACAACGAGATCGCGCGCTACGTCTGGATCTCCGGCCTGCTTCTCTTCTCTGTCATCTGTGTCTGGGTCATCGATCTGCCCACCGGCAACGGCCTCTGCGAGGACTGCGCCGGCCACGTCATGGAGCGCCTGTGGCGCACCTTCTTCTCCATCAGCAACGGCAGCGGCCTTATGGGCGGCGACGGACTGATCATCGGAACCTGGCTGCCGCTCTCGATGATCGGCTACGCCATCGGCTCACACTTCGGTCTCGAAGAGTAGCGTCAAGCGCGGCGAGCAGGCACCGTCTTAAACACCGACCGTCTGCTTTGCATGTAACTCCTGAAGCGAAATCACATCCACCCGGCCTCCCTGTAGCGCCGCGATCCCCTCAGCCGCCGCCCGCGCCGCGGCAATCGTCGTAATGGTTGGAATCCTGGCCAGCACCGCCGCGCGGCGTATCGCCTTCTCGTCAAAAAAGGTGTCCTGTCCACGCGGTGTATTGATGATCAGTTGAATGCGGTCGCCCTTAATTAGATCGACCACATTCGGCCGGCCTTCCTGCACCTTGTGGACCCGCTCCGCTCGCAGTCCTGCCCGCTCCAGAACATCGGCCGTCCCGTGCGTCGCAACCAGATGAAAGCCAAGCTCCATGAAGTGCTTCGCCAAGCCGATCACACTCGCCTTGTCATGATCATTGACACTGAGAAAAACCGTGCCTCGAACGGGCAGCAGCTGTCCTGCAGCGAGCTGCGCCTTGGCAAACGCCTCGCCAAAGGTCTCAGCCACACCCATCACCTCGCCCGTCGACCGCATCTCCGGCCCTAGCACCGGATCGACGCCCGGGAACTTGCCCCACGGAAACACCGGCGACTTCACGAAGTAGCGCGACCCCGTCTCGAGGTCCTTGCCCGTGGCCATCTGCTCCGGCAGCAGCTCTCGCAGAGTCTTGCCCGTCATGATGCGCGAAGCGATCTTCGCCAGCGGAACGCCCGTCGCTTTCGAGACGTACGGCACCGTGCGCGAGGCACGCGGATTAACCTCGATCACATACACTGTGCCGCGCTGGATCGCGAACTGCAGGTTGACCAGGCCGCGCACCTCAAGCGCCAAGGCCAGCTTGCGGGTGTACTCGCGCAGCGTCTTCAGCACCTCAGGACTGAGATCCACAGAGGGCAGCACACAGGAGGAATCGCCCGAGTGGATGCCGGCCTCCTCGATATGCTGCATGATTCCAGCGATCAGGACGTCCTTGCCGTCGCACAGTGCGTCAACATCAACCTCGATTGCCTCTTCCAGAAAGTGATCGATCAGAACCGGCCGCTCCTGCGAGTACTCAATTGCTGTACTCATGTACTGCACGATCGCCGGCTTGTCATACGCGATCACCATCGCGCGTCCACCGAGTACATACGAAGGTCGCAGCAGGACCGGATACCCGACCCGCTCCGCACCCGCTGTCGCCTCGGCAACGCTTGTGGCCATGGCCCCTTCGGGTTGCGGTATATCCAGCTCCGTAATCAACTTGCCAAACCGCTTTCGATCCTCCGCCAGATCGATCGATTCGGGCGATGTCCCGAGGATCGGCACACCTGCCTTCTTCAAGGGAAGCGACAGATTCAGCGGCGTCTGCCCGCCAAACTGCACGATCATCCCGATCTCCGCTCCGCCGGACGCCTCGTGCTCATAGACCGCGAGCACATCCTCAAGTGTCAGCGGCTCGAAATACAGCCGATCACTCGTGTCGTAGTCGGTCGAGACCGTCTCCGGATTGCAGTTCACCATGATGGTCTCAAAGCCGTCCTCGCGCAGAGCAAACGCGGCATGGCAGCAGCAGTAATCAAACTCAATTCCCTGCCCGATCCGGTTCGGCCCGGAGCCGAGAATCATCACCTTCCTGCGCGGCGTCGGCGTTGCTTCGTCTTCCTCGTCGTAGCAGCTGTACAGGTAGGGCGTAAAGCTTTCAAACTCCGCAGCGCATGTGTCCACAAGCTTGTACACCGGCAGCACGCCCTTGCGCTTGCGCACGGCCCGCACAGTTGCCGTCCCCTCCGCACCGGTCAATCCCCACGCCGTCGCCAGCCGCTCGTCTGAAATTCCCATCCGCTTCGCCGTCCGCAGCCCGTCCTCAGTCACCGCGTCCGCACTCGTCTCGCACATCGCCTGAATCTCATCCGTGATCTGCTTGATCTGGTGCAGAAACCAGGGATCCATCCCGGTCAGCCGAGCCACCTCGCGCACCGTCATGCCCCGCTCAAACGCATACCGAACATACGAGAGCCGCTCCGGATGCGGCGTCACCAGGCGCTGCGTCAGCCGCCTCGGCTCAATGTCGTCCGCGGTCGCCTTCTTCCCCGTCTCGAGCGACCGCACCGCCTTCATCAGCGCTTCCTTGAAGGTCCGTCCAATCGCCATCACCTCGCCAACAGACTTCATCTGCGGCCCCAGGATCTCATCCGCCCCGGGGAACTTCTCGAACTGCCACTTTGGAATCTTCACCACAACGTAGTCGATCGTCGGCTCAAAGCACGCCGGCGTCGCCTTTGTGATGTCGTTCTGCAATTCATCGAGCGTGTACCCGACGGCCAGCCGCGCCGCAATCTTCGCGATCGGAAACCCCGTCGCCTTCGATGCCAGCGCCGACGACCGCGACACCCGCGGATTCATCTCGATCACCGTCATGCGGCCGTTCTGCGGATTCACCGCAAACTGCACATTGCTGCCGCCTGTCTCGACCCCGATCTCACGAATCACCGCGATTGCCGCGTCGCGCATTACCTGGTACTCACGGTCCGTCAGAGTCTGCGCCGGAGCCACTGTGATCGAATCGCCCGTGTGCACGCCCATCGGGTCGAAGTTTTCGATCGAGCAGATGATGATCACGTTGTCCTTGAGATCGCGTACGACCTCAAGCTCGTACTCCTTCCACCCGAGCACGCTCTCTTCAATCAGGCACTCCGACACCGGCGAGAGGTCAATGCCGCGCGACAGGATCTCGGTCATCTCCTCGCGGTTATACGCAATTCCGCCACCCGATCCACCCAGCGTGAAGGAAGGCCGGATCACCGCCGGGAATCCGATCTTCGCCGCAAAGGCCAGTCCATCACCAACGTTGTTCACCAGCTTCGACTGCGGCATGTCGAGACCAATCTTGGTCATCGCGTCCTTGAACAGCAGCCGGTCCTCCGCCTTCTTGATCGGCCCCAGCTTCGCGCCGATCAACTCCACGCCATAGCGGTCCAGCACGCCCGCATCCGCAAGATCCACCGCCAGGTTTAATGCAGTCTGTCCTCCCACCGTGGGCAGAACCGCAAACACGCCCGCGCCCGGCTTCAGCAGCTCGCTCTCGACCCGCAGGATCTCCTCCACATACGCCGGCGTGAGCGGTTCAATATAAGTTCGGTCCGCCACTTCAGGGTCGGTCATGATGGACGCTGGATTCGAGTTCACCAGCACCACCTCGTACCCTTCGGCCTTCAACGCTTTGCACGCCTGCGTTCCCGAATAATCAAACTCGGCCGACTGCCCGATCACGATCGGTCCTGATCCGATCACAAGTATCTTCGCGATGTCATTCCTGCGCGGCATCGTTCTCTCTTCCTGACTCTGTTCCTGTACCCGTTACGGACCGCTGTACCAGTGCCCGACAGCAAACGGCGCGGCCATCGCCGCGCCATGCATCACTTCTTGAACTCTTCCATCATCCGGCGAAAGTCCCGGAACAGATAATGCGAATCGTGCGGTCCCGGGCTCGCCTCCGGGTGATACTGCACGCTAAACATTGGATCGCTCGTGTGCTTCAGCCCCGCACACGTCTGGTCGTTCAAGTTCACATGCGTCACCGCAACGCTCTTCGCGTCGAGCGTCTCCGGATCCACTGCGAAGTTATGGTTCTGCGACGTAATCTCGACCTTGTCGGTCTCCAGATTCTTAATCGGGTGATTGCCGCCATGGTGCCCGAACTTCAGCTTGTACGTCTTGCCGCCGAGCGCCAGCCCAAACAGTTGGTGGCCTAGACAGATTCCGAACATCGGCGTCTTGCCCTGCAGCTTCTGAATGGTCTCAACCGCATACTCGAGCGGCTCCGGATCCCCTGGCCCATTCGAGAAAAACACGCCGTCCGGCTTCATCTCGAGCACATCCTCTGCCGACGTCTTCGCCGGAACCACCGTCACCCGGCAGTTCTCGCGCGTCAGCATCCGCAGGATGTTCTCCTTGATGCCGAAGTCATAGGCCACCACATGCATTGGCTGTGTACCTTCCACACCAAAACCAAGCAATACATCGCCAGTCTGGTTGCGCGGCTCCTGCGCATCCCACGTGTACGCCACCTTCGTACTGACCGAGCTCGCCAGGTCCGCACCAACCATCTTCTCAATTGACTTCGCTCGATCAATCAGCTCATCCGCCTTCAAGCCCTCGCCCGACGCGATCACACCGCGCATCACTCCGTTCGCCCGCAGGTGCCGCACCACGGCCCGCGTGTCGACCTCCGCGATCACCGGCACACCATACCGCTCGAGATACTCGTCCGCCACCTGCGTCGATCGCCAGTTCGAGCTCACGGGCGAAAACTCGCGCGCAACCAAGCCCTCAATGTACGGCCGCTTAGCTTCCGCATCGGACGGCGTCGTCCCGTAGTTCCCAATGTGAGGATTCGTCAGAACAACAATCTGTCCCGCATACGAGGGATCCGTAAAGATCTCCTGGTAGCCAGTCAGCGATGTATTGAAGACTACTTCGCCCAGAGCTTCTGTCTGGGCGCCAAAGCTCTTACCGCGAAAGGTACGCCCGTCTTCGAGCGCAAGCATTGCCTGCATTGCCTCTCCTAGGAGTGGATTCCACTGATTCTATCAGGCAGAACAGGATCCTCAGGAGCCGTCAGGACGCGAACACATTCCCCAAAAACCGGACCCGCCCATCGTTCTTTGCAGCCGCCGTCGATCCATCGTTGACGACCGGGCAGCCACATGCTGTAATGGCGCGCCTCAGCGTTCTGACCAGTTCCTCGTTCGCCAAAGGAGATTCCTTGCATGCAGATAGCCGCCGTCCTCGGTGTAGTTCTTCAAGAGCAGCAGGCCAGCTACCCGCTCTCCGCACCCCCGGCCGATAACGGCGCCGCCTGGCTCTGGGGAGCCATGGCCGTCGGCTTCCTCGCCCTCCTCGCAGCCGGTCTCCTCGTCCGCTCCGTCCTGGCCGCGGACACCGGCACGGCCGAAATGCGTCTCATCTCGGACGCCATCCGCGAAGGCGCCGAGGCCTTCCTCCGTCGCCAGTACCGCACCATCGCCCTCATCGCCGTCGTCCTCGCCGTGGTCGTCTTCGGCGGGTACGAACTCTCTCCGCGCACCGCGCCCTACGCGCTCAAGACCGTGATCGCCTTCCTGGTCGGTGCCATCTGCTCCGGCCTTGCCGGCTTCACCGGCATGTACTGTTCCATTCGCGCCAACATTCGTACCGCCTCCGCCGCCCGCACCAGCCTCAACCAGGCGCTGCAGATGGCCCTCCGCGGCGGTGCCGTCACCGGCCTCGTCGTCATCGCACTCTCGCTCATCGGCGTCGGCATGCTCTTCCTCGTCTTCGGCGGTCTCGAACATCCGCAGCAGGTTCCGTACCAGCTTGTCGGCTTCGGCTTTGGCGCGTCGCTCGTCGCCCTCTTCGCCCAGCTCGGCGGCGGCATCTACACCAAGGCAGCCGACGTCGGCGCCGATCTCGTCGGCAAGGTCGAAGCCGGCATCCCCGAAGACGATCCCCGCAATCCCGCCGTCATCGCCGATCTCGTCGGCGACAACGTCGGCGACTGCGCCGGCCGCGGTGCCGATATCTTCGAGTCCACCGCCGCCGAAAATGTCGGCGCCATGATCCTCGGCGCCGCGCTCTATCCCGTCTTCGGCATCCGCGGCATCCTCTTCCCGCTCATCGTCCACGCCATCAATCTGATCGCCTCCGTGGTCGGTGTCGCCGTCGTCAAAACCCGCGAAACCGAAGATCCTATGTCCGCCCTCAACCGCGGCTTCTACGTCACCAGCGCGCTCGCCCTCGTCGGCTTCGCCGTGGCCGTCTACACCATGCTGAACGGCCCCCTAGTCCAGCCCATCTGGCTGCTCGGCTGCGGCATCACCGGTATGGTCACAGCCTTCCTCTTTGTCTGGATCACCCAGTACTACACCGAAGCCAAATATCGCCCCGTTGCCTCCATCGCCGAAGCCTCCCTCACCGGCCCGGCCACAAACATCATCTCCGGCCTCGCTGTCGGCATGGAGACACCCGCCCTTCCCGTCCTCGTCATCTCCGCCGCTCTCCTGCTGAGCTACTACCTCGGCGTCCACGGCCTCGCCGCCGTCACCGGCATCTCGGACTACGCCAAGGGCATCTACGGCACCGCCATCGCCACCATGGGCATGCTTTCGTCCGCCGCCTACATCCTCGCCATGGACACCTTCGGCCCCATTACCGACAACGCCGGCGGCATTATCGAGATGTCCGAGCAGCCCGAAGGCATCCGCGACCGCACCGACAAACTCGACTCCGCCGGCAACACCACCAAGGCCCTCACCAAGGGCTATGCCATCGGGTCGGCATCGTTGGCGGCGTTCCTCCTCTTCTCCGCCTATCTCGAAGAAGTCCGCTCCATCGTCGCCGACAAGGTGACGCACGCGGGCGGCTTCATGCCCGCAAACTGGAGCTTTACCAACATCAACCTCGCCCAGATCCCCGTCTTTGTCGGCGCTCTGCTCGGCGCCATGCTCACCTACCTCTTCTCCTCGCTCGCCATCAAAGCCGTCGGCCGAACGGCCCAGAAAGTCGTCGCCGACGTCCGCGCCCAGTTCCACGAGAATGCCGGCATCATGGCCGGCACCTCGAAGCCCGACTACGCCCGCTGCGTCTCGATCGTCACCGGCGCCGCCCTGCGTGAGATGGTCCTCCCCGGCCTGCTCGCAGTCGGTCTGCCCGTAGCCGTCGGTCTTCTCTTCCGTAACTTCAGCCCCAGCTACAGCGCTGGCTTCGCCAACACCGTACGAGACACCGCCGGCAACCTCATCCTCAACGTCCCCGCCATCAACGGTGTTCCCGTCAACCTCGCCGGCGCGGAAGCTGTCGCCGGTCTGCTTATGGTCGGCACCATCGCAGGCATCCTGCTCGCCATGCTCATGAACAACGGCGGCGGCGCCTGGGATAACGCCAAGAAGTTCATCGAGACCGGCAAGTACGGCGGAAAGAAGTCCGACGCCCACAAGGCCGCCGTCGTTGGCGACACCGTCGGCGATCCCTTCAAGGACACCGCCGGCCCCTCGCTCCACGTTCTCATCAAGCTTCTCGCGACCATCACCCTCGTACTTGCGCCCCTCTTTGTCTGAAGCGGCTCTCTACAGATGCCGGGTGCCCCACGTCTCGCGTCTGAGACGTGGGTTCCACCGCAACGCCGACTCACAATGGGTGGAGTGTCACCGCGCGATCCGCTCCCCAAATCGCAGCAGCGCTCCATCCAGGTCGCTCACGGCAAACTCCCGCATCCGCCAGTCTTTATCCTCGGGACTCCCGAGGCACGTCACACCCGCGGCGAGCAGCTCGTCGTAGAACACATCAACGTCACTCACGTAGAAGTAGACGCCCATCGGATTGAAGGTCCACTCTGCGTCATCCATCCTCGTCAGGTGCAGAGCCTGTTCGTCGCGGAGCAGAAAGGCATAGCGTGAGCCGTCCTCATACGGCTCGCAGACAAAGCCTAGCCGCTGATAAAACTCCACCGATCGCACCATGTCCCGAACCGGCACAATGGCCGCAATCGACCGCAGCATCGCCCGGTCTGTTCCGTCCAGGAGGTCCATCCCGGTAGCCTACACCGGGTGCCGGATCGGTGGCCAACGCAGTACAATCAACCCTCGTGAGGACCGGATGGCGAAGACCGTAGCTGCAGATCACGGAACCGGTGTGCTTGAAGCAAACAGCACCCCAGGCACACTCTCCCACGAAGAGCTGATCCACTTCTACCGGCTCATGTTCCTCTCTCGCCGCACGGACGATCGCGAGATTATCCTGAAGCGCCAGCAGAAGATCTTTTTTCAGATCTCCTGCGCCGGCCACGAGGCTCTCCTCGTCGCCGCCGGCCTCGCGCTCAAGCCCGGCTATGACTGGTTCTTCCCGTACTACCGCGACCGCGCCATCTGCCTCGCTCTCGGCAACACCGTCGAAGAGCAGCTCCTCCAAGCCGTCGGAGCGAAAGACGATCCGGCCTCCGGTGGCCGCCAGATGCCTTCGCACTGGACCTCGAAGCGCCTCAACATCGTCAGCCCTAGCTCGTCGACCGCGACCCAGTGCCTGCACGCCGTAGGCTGCGCTGAAGCTGGACGCTACTTCTCGCATCGTCCCGCAGCTACCGAAAACTACACCGGCGACTACCGCGAGTTCAAAGACATTACCTTCCACGCCGACGAAGTTGTCTACGTCTCCATCGGCGAAGGCTCCACCTCGCAGGGCGAGTTCTGGGAAGCCCTCAACACCGCCTCCAATGGCAAGCTCCCCGTTCTCTTCGTCGTCGAAGACAATCAGTACGCCATCTCCACCCCCGTCGAAGCCAACACACCCGGCGGCAACATCTCGCGCCTTGTTGCCAACTTTCCCAACTTTCACTTCGCCGAGATCGACGGAACCGACGCCCTCGCCAGCTACCAGGCCATGGTCGAAGCCGTGCAGTACTGCCGCGATCGCCGCGGTCCCGCTCTCGTCCACGGCCACGTCATCCGCCCCTACTCGCACTCGCTCTCGGACGACGAACGCTCTTACCGCTCCGAAGCCGAGATCGAATCCGACCTCCTCCGCGACCCTGTCGCTCGTCTTCGCGCGCAGCTGCTTCACGATCACATCCTCGATGAGGCCGGCCTCGTAACGCTCGAACAGCAAGTGGAGCGCGAGGTCCAATCCGCCGCTGATCGTGCTCTCGCCGCCGCACCTGCCGAAGTCGCCTCCATCCTCACCCACGTCTACTCCGAAGATCTTCGCCCCACTGACCCGGTCTTCGCTACCGGGCCTCATCCCGCCCCGGGTGACAACCTCGAACGCACCATGGCCGACCTCATCAACACCTGCCTCAAAGACGAAATGCGTCGCGACGAGCGCATCGTCGTCTTTGGCGAAGACGTAGCCGACGCCACCCGCGACGAAGCCCTTCGCGCCGGCAAGCTCAAAGGCAAGGGCGGTGTCTTCAAGCTCACCGCCGGCCTCCAGACCGAGTTCGGCTCTGACCGTGTCTGGAACTCGCCGCTCGCCGAAGCCAACATCGTCGGCCGCGCCATCGGAATGGCGGTTCGCGGCCTCAAGCCCGTCGTCGAAATCCAGTTCTTCGATTACATCTGGCCCGCCATGCACCAGATGCGCAACGAGCTCTCCGTCATGCGCTGGCGCTCGAACGGCCAGTTCACCTGCCCGCTCGTCCTGCGCGTTCCCATCGGCGGCTATCTCACCGGCGGCTCCATCTACCACTCGCAGTCCGGCGAGTCGATCTTCACTCACACCCCCGGCGTCCGCATTGTGCTGCCTTCCAATGCTCTGGACGCCCTCGGCCTTCTACGCACTGCCATCCGCTGCGACGACCCCGTCCTCTTCCTCGAGCACAAGCGGCTCTACCGCGAGACCTTCGGCCGCGCGGTCTACCCCGGCCCCGACTTCACCATCCCCTTCGGCAAGGCGAAGATCGTTCGTCCCGGCAAAGACCTCACCGTCATCACCTACGGCGCCGTCGTCCCCCGCGCTCTGCAAGCCGCCGTCAAACTCCATCGCGAGTCCGGCATCGACATCGAGCTCATCGACCTCCGCTCCCTCTCCCCCTACGACTGGGAGGCCATCGCCGAAAGCGTTCGCAAGACCAGCCGAGTCCTCATCGCGCACGAAGACATGCTCAGCTGGGGCTACGGCGCCGAGATCGCCGCGCGCATCGCAGACGAGCTCTTCCACGACCTCGACGCCCCGGTGCGCCGCATCGGCGCCATGGACACCTTCGTCGCCTACCAGCCTCTCCTCGAAGACGCCATCCTCCCCCAGCCCGACCACCTCTACCGCGCCATGGCCGACCTCGCCGCCTTCTAGCCCGCTCGTAGCGTCTGCCTTTGGGTCCACAGCCGTCCTCTCCGACCGAACAGCTCTCTGCAAACTCTCGTCATCTCTCCTCCTGAGGTGCAGCCGCGGATCCGTCTTCCGCAACAAGCGAAGCGGTCCGTACCAGAAGACGTCGCCATCGACTTCCATCCGCAACACCCTTCCTCATCCCGGGTCTACTCCCACAGCGCCACTCACCAGAACTCCGACGCATCACTCTCCGGAGAGACTCCATGCCGCCCCTCGCACTCTCATCCCGCTCCGCCCTGGCCCTCGTTCTCTGCGCCACCCTCCTCGACACCTCTCTTCCCGCACAGCCCGCACCCGCGAAAGCCACCCTCCCTCCATCCCACCGCGACCGCACCGCTCCGCTCACCAGCCAGGAGCGCACCCTCCATGCCCTCAATCGCTTCACCTTCGGTCCGCGTCCCGGTGATATCGCGGCCGTCTCCCGGATGGGCCTCGACCGCTGGTTCGAGCAGCAGCTCAACCCCTCCTCGATCGACGACGCCAGCCTCGACAGGCGCCTCGCCGCCTTCCCTGCTATGCGCCTCTCGCAGCTAGAGCTCGTCTCCCGCTTCCCCTCCAATCAGCTCATCCGCGTCGCCGCCCGGGGCGATCTTCCTCTTCCCACCGATCCCACCACCCACGCCATCTACGTCGACAGCATGGCCTTCTACAACGAGGATCAGGCCCGCAAGTCTGCAGCGCAGCTTGTCGCTGGCCAGACCCTGCCGCCGGCAGCGGCAACGAGCGGCAGCACGTCGGCCTCCCCGGGCAAACGCGGTCCGCGGCCGGACCTCCTCGGCCCGAACTCTCTCTACTCCATCGCCTACGGCTCCAGGAAGCCGGCTGCCGCCGCACTTGCCGACCTTGCGAGCACCATGGCCGTTCCCCAGCCATCGCCTAGTCCGTCTCCCGGTAGCCAGCATAAAGAGGATCTCTACCCGCAGGCCGCCACCACCGCCCTCCTTGCGCTTCCACCCGCACCGCGCGTCGTCCGCATCCTTCAGCTCTCTCCGTCAGACCTCATCGCCTTTCGCAAGTCCCTCTCCGCCGACGAACTCCGCAGGCTCTCCGACGGTCTCTCGCCTGAGCAGGAGGAGACCCTTGCCGCCCTCCAGGGACCGCAGCGCGTCGTCGCCGCAGAGGTCCTCGGCAGCCGCCTCGAGCGCGACGTCTACTCCAACCGCCAGCTCGAAGCCGTCATGACCGACTTCTGGCTCAACCACTTCAATGTCTTCCTCCACAAGGACGAGCAGGAACCCTACCTCCTTCCCGCCTACGAGCGCGACACGGTCCGCCACAACGCTCTCGGCCACTTCGAGACCCTTCTCACCGCCGTCGCCTCCAGCCCCGCCATGCTCGTCTACCTCGACAACGCCCAGAGCATCGGCCCCGACTCGGAGGCCGCCAACCGCCCCAAACGCGGTCCCGCCACCTCGCCCGACGGCAAGCCCAAACCCGCGGCCGTCGACCGAGGCCTCAACGAAAACTACGCCCGCGAGCTCCTCGAGCTCCACACCCTAGGCGTTCGCTGCGAAGTCTCAAAAGATCACACCCCAACCGATAAATCCTGCGGCGCCGGCTACACCCAGGCCGACATCACCGAAGTCGCCAAGGTCCTCTCCGGCTGGACCGTCGATCGCCCCGCCCTCGGCAGCATGGCCTCGTACGACGATCGCCGCCACCAGCCCGGCGACAAGCACGTCTTCGGCAGCACCATCCCGGCCGGCGGCGAGCGCGAAGGTCTCGAGCTCCTCCATCTCCTCGCCACCAGCCCGGCCACAGCCCGCTTCGTTTCAACCAAGCTCGCCATCCGCTTCGTCTCCGACGACCCGCCGCCCGCCCTCATCAACCGCATGACCAAATCCTGGCTCAGCAGCAATGGCGACCTCCGCATCGTCCTCCGCACCCTCTTCAACTCCCCCGAGTTCTGGGCACCCTCCGCCTACCGTGCGAAGGTGAAAACTCCGTTGGAGTTCGTCGTCTCCGCCCTCCGCGCCTCCACCGCTGACGTCTCGAATCCCACCGCTCTTGTCACCTCCTTGGATCGCCTCGGCATGCCTCTCTACGGCATGCAGACACCCAACGGCTACTCCTGGCTCTCCGAGCCCTGGGTCTCCACCTCCGCGCTCGTCACCCGCATGAACTTCGCCCTCACCCTCGCCGGCAATCACCTGGCTGGCGTCACGCTTCCGCCGCCTGCCCTCGTCTCAGCGTCCGCGGCCGATCCGGCGCAGCACGAACGCAGCCTCGAACAGACCATCCTCGGCGAGCCTGTCAGCGACCGCACCCGCGCCATCATTCTCGAGCAGTCAGCAGACGCCACCCTCCCCGCGCAGGCCGCACGTGATTTCCTCCCCGCGTCGCCCCCGACCAAAGCACTCGTCTCCGTCCAGCGCCCACCCGCCAATTCACTGTCCCAAGCTCAAGCCCAGAGTCAGGTTCAGACCATGACCGGCCTTCTCCTCGGCTCACCCGAAGTTCAGCGTCGTTAGCAACTCCGCCTGCGAACCCGCGTTAGATAAAGTGTCCTTCCGTATTGAAGTGAGTGAGGTCGACTCAATGAACACCATCCGCACCGCGATCCACGACACCACAGACTGGGGCTGCGACCTCCACGGCCGCGACCTCGCCCCACGCCGCATCACCCGCCGCGGCTTCATGAAGGACGGCGCGCTCGCCCTCATCGGCACCTCCACTATCCCCGCGTTCCTCACGCGCTCGGTTCTGGCCGAAGCCACCACCGCCGCCGCCTCACGAAAGAAGCTCGTCGTCCTCTTTCAGCGCGGCGCCGCGGATGGCCTCAACATCGTCGCTCCCTATCGTGACCCTAACTACGTCGCCATGCGCCCATCCCTCGCTCTCAAGCCCGATCAGGTCCTCGACCTTAACGGCACCTTCGGCCTGCACCCCGCTCTCGCGAGCTTCAAGCCCCTCTACGATCAGGGCCACCTCGCCATCATCCACGCCGCCGGCTCGCCCGACACCACACGCTCCCACTTCGACGCGCAGGACTACATGGAGTCCGGCACCCCCGGCGTCAAAGCCACCACTGACGGCTGGCTCAACCGCGCCCTCAGCACCGAACACCTATCCACAAAGCTCTCCGCCTTCCGCGCCGTCGCTCTCGGCTCCCAGGTCCCCCGCACCCTTCAAGGCAAGCTCCCCGCCATCGCCCTCAATAACCTCAGCGACTTCTCCGTCGGCGGCAAGTTCGCAAACGCTGCGCCCGTCGCCCAGGCCTTCCAGGCTCTCTATGACGACAGCACCGACGCCGTTCTGCATGGCACCGGCCAGGAGACCTTTGAGGCCGTCCGCATGCTCAAGTTCGCCGACCCCGCACAGTACAAGCCGGCCGACGGCGTTACCTATCCCAACGCTCCCTTCGGCAACTCGCTCCGGCAGATCGCTCAGCTTCTGAAGGCCAATCTCGGTGTCGAAGCCGCCTTCGCCGACATCGGCGGCTGGGACACCCACGTCAACCAGGGTGCAGCAACCGGCCAGCTCGCCAATCGCCTCAGAGAGTTCTCGGACTCCATCGCCGCCTTCTGGCACGACATGGGCGACGACGCCGAACACATCACCCTTGTCACCATGAGCGAGTTCGGCCGCACCGCGCACCAGAATGGAACCGGCGGCACAGACCATGGTCACGCCAATGTCATGTTCGTCCTCGGCGGCCACGTCCGCGGCGGAAAGCTCTATGGCAAGTGGCCCGGGCTTGCCCCCGAGCAGCTCAACGAAGGCCGTGATCTTGCCGTCACCACGGACTTCCGCCGCGTGCTCGCGGAAGTGTCCTTTAGATCGCTTGGCGCACACAACCTTGCATCAGTCTTTCCCGACGCGGAGATCTCGCCTTCAACCTTTCTTAATCTGATTTAGGCAGTGTTCATACGGCTTTAACGCTCCTGTCAACAGATGGCCGCATC
Organism: Acidobacteriaceae bacterium; assembly: GCA_903642235.1. GTDB lineage: Bacteria > Acidobacteriota > Terriglobia > Terriglobales > Acidobacteriaceae > Edaphobacter. The sequence continues at coordinate 67,461 of CAHJWL010000014.1, forward strand.
AACGCACAAAGTGGTCAACACTCCTGATTTCCTAACACGGAGGTCGTAGAAAAGAGGACAACTTTTCCCTTCGACCTGCGTCATACTCTGTGTAGTTCACAACGCCAGACACAAACTCCTTCCGTCTGGTTTCCCCTATCCGCACAACCCTCCCCACCTAAAGACCGTAAGGCTCCCGGAACATCGGGAGCCTTCACTTCCTCCGGACGTCACACCTCTTTTAGTGCAGTCCGATTCGTCGATCGATCGCCGCCGCGCCGCCGCCCGTGAAGACCAGCATCACCGCAATCACCAGCAGCGCGAGAGAGTACTGCGAGGCCTCGTACCCCCGGTGCAGGGTCACGGCGCACAGGGCCACAAGCATGTTCCCGGCTGCCATCAAGGCCGCAAAGCGTGTCAGCACTCCCAGCACCAGCAATCCCCCGCCCAGGAACTCGGTCAAGGCAGACACGTACCCCAGCCAGCCCGGCATGCCAAGGCCTGAAATGTAATGGTTGTAAGTCTGCAGTGCACTCAGCGGGTGCATCCTGACTCCATGCGCCGGCAGCACCTTTCCCTGGCCTGCATACACCAGCGCGACTCCGAGAATCACCCGCATCAGCGTCGCTCCCCACGGCTCAAAACGGCTCAGCCAACCAGACATCGTCATCCTCCATGGCCAGCCTATCGTTGTCCGCTTGCCGCAGCCCTCACTTCGAAGGCGGAGGTGCCCCGTTCAGCATGAGCCGCGCCGGCGGTGTAGGTGGCGCGTATGCATCCAGAAAGCGCCGCAGCGCCTGGTCATAGTCAGCCCCATTGAAGCTTGGCATCTCCACCGTCATCTTGGGCTCACCAGCCTTCGCGAGTGCGCTGCTCGCCGCCGCACCCGGCGAGATGATCAACTTCGGCAGTTTGCTCATCGAAAGCGCCGGTTGGAGGTCAAAGCGATCCTGCAGCAGAAGGTGCACCGGCAGAGATCGAACGCGCGGATCCGTCTTGACCTTGGCCTCTATGTCAGGTCGCGGTGCATCCAGAACCACAGCAGCTACCTCTCTGTGATGGTCCGCAAGTCCCAGTGCCAGGGCCGCTCCTACACCTGTTCCGAACGGAATCACATCCTGCGGCCTCACCGCCCGTTCCTGCAGAAGATAGCTCCAGGCAGCCTCGGTATCCTCTCGCATCGTAGCCTCGCTCGGATGGCCTCCGCCGCTCTCGCCAAAGGCGCGATAGTTCATCGCAAACACGGCAATCCCTAGCTGCCGCACCGCATCCAGCAAAGGGACAGCATCAAGGAGCGATCCATCGCCTGATGGCAGGTACAGGAGCACCAGGTGCCGATACCGGTCGTCCGGTCCCGGTGCCATCCACCAGGCCGTCCTTTGCGGTATCCCTGAGCCGTCCGGCCCGAAGCGCACCAGCTCAAACGGCGCGCCTGCGATGGTCGCGGGTCTTGCCGTCGTCCGCACCGGATGCAGCACCAGCTGCCATTGACCCTGATAAAACAAGCCGCACAGCGTCACATACCCACAGATCAGGGCCACGACCGACACCACCAGCGCTGCCTTCAACAACCATCGCGGATCAACCACCATCGGCGGCTCCGCCTGCACATTCCGTCTGCGCTGCTGCGGTGTTGCAGGCTTTGCCATCCGTCTCATCCCCCGCAAAGAGATCGGCGCCGGACTCTCCTGCTCGTCTCTCGCTATCATCATTAGAATAAGCGACCCGCGCGCGACAGCCGTACTCGCGCCAGATCGCTCAACAGGAAAAGGAGATCGTTCCATGTCGCACTGGGTTCCTCTTTGTCGCCTTCGCGACGCCCCCGCCGAAGGTGAGGTCGTCGAGGCCGAAGCCGAAGGCAGAAGCATCTGTCTCGCCCGGCACAATGGAGCGCTCTCCGCCCTCGACAACTGGTGTCCCCATCGGCAGGGCCCGCTCGGCCAGGGTTGGATCGAAGGCGGCGCCGTCCTGTGCCCATGGCATGCTTGGGCCTTTGACCTCCAAACGGGTGTTGCCGCTCTGCCTGAACGGGCCACCGTAGACGTATTTCCCCTGCGCCTCGAGGCGGAGGATGTGCTGATCGATCTGCAGTCCGGTGAACCTGCCGAGGTTACACGGTGAAAGCTGTTACGAAAAATTGTCCGCCAGCAGTCTCTCTTCCGCGTAAGCTGCAACCATAGCCGATGCGGATCGCAAAGACTCACCAAGCTCCGCCGGCTCACAGGGGTCTCGATCGCCATGAAGCTTAGCCACGTTGTTCTTGCTGCCGTAGCCTTTCTCGTTTTCGTCGGTGCCGTCACGCCCGCCGATGCCCAGTCTCACCACCATCGCCGTCATCATCACCACCATCACCGCAGCTAAATGCTTCGGGGTGTCTTTCTCTCGCGGGTAGGGCCTCGGCTCTACCCGCGCATCTTTTCCTTCACACTCTTCGCCAGCCGTTCAATCTCGTCGGCCTTCTTCACCACATCGACCGAGAGCGTGTTCTTATCCGACTTCGCCACCTGCTCCTTTAGCTCCCCTGCGAGCTCATAGAGCCTGGCCGTATCGCCCTCCAGCCGTCTCTGGCGTTCGTCATTGACCTTCTTCGCCTGCTCCTCCTGCAGCCGCACCCGCGCCGGGTCCGGCGGCTCCTGGCGGTGATTCGGATCAAGCGGCCGCTCCTGCGACGCGCCCGGCGCTCCCCACGTTCCAGCCTGTCCAGCCTCTATCGGCATACTTCCCACGGCAGCCAGTACAACGATACCCAGCAGCCCTCGCGTCGTTCTCATTCCGCGCTCCTCCCCCAACCTTCGCCCATCCTGATCCGGTCTCTTCACCCGACCACATCTGCACCTGCCCGCAACTTGATCTGCTGTCGATATGTTCGATACAGCTGTGCGAAACAGCGCCGTCTCGGAGCTACATGGCCCCATTCAGAAGTGCCATCAGTTCGCCAACGGTTGTCACGGGCGGCTGGCATGTGTTGCCGCTGCACACCACGGCCATCGTTCTTTGGCTCTCAGCGCCCGGCAGGTTCGGCAGCGTCTCCGCCAGGGCCGGCGGCAACTCCGCAAGCTGGTCATAGCGCAGACGGATCACACTTTTGTTCACGGCGAAGCGGGCCATCGCCACAGCCTCCATGCGCCTGGCTTCCGTGTCCGCGCCCAGAATGCAGATCTGGATCGGTCGTTGTGCCAGCCGCTGCAGCGCCAGACCATACGTCGCCGCATACAGCCCAAAGTGTTCCACGATTCCCGCAAACGCCTCAAGCGTTCTCTGCGCCGCGACCAGGTAGTCCTCGCGCCCATTCAGTGTCTCGAGCCGCAGCAGCAAGGAGGCTGTGACCGGGTTGCCGGCCGGCGTAGGAGAGTCCTGCAGCGGTTTCCGCCGCGCACTCAGCGCGCCCAGTCGCCGCTCGCCTTCAGCCGCCGCCTCCGTATCAAAGAAGCCGCCGCCTTCCCTGTCCTCAAAGCGCACCAGCACCTGTGCCGCAATCCTCTCCGCAATCCTGTAAAACTCTCCCGAACCCGTCGCCTCCCATGCATCAAGCGCTGCATGCCCTAGAAACGCATAGTCATCGAGAACACCCGCAACCGGCGCGTACCTCCCCCGTTGGTCGTCATACGCCACCACGTGATTTACCCGGCCATCCCGTTCCCACGCCGCCTCTAAAACCCTGCTGAGTGACTTGAGGCCAAACCCGACAACCTCCGGCATCTCCAGCGCCCGGCCCGCCTCCAGATACGCCGAGATACACATCGCGTTCCACGCCGTGTAGAGCGTCCGATCAATGAACGGTGTCCGTCGCTCCAGCCGTGCGGCATAGAGCCTATTCTTCACAATGGTCAACATCCTTGCCGCGTCAGCCGCATCAATCCTCGCCGCGCGCGCCGCCGATGCGAGCGTTCCCGTCACGTGCAGCACATTCTTTGCGGGATTGTGATGCATGTCGCCGACCTCGCCGATGTCGAAGTACACCCCCGCAAACTGCAGCTCCTCCCGGGTTAAGACATCGGCTGCCTCGTCCCGCGTCCATGTGAAGTAGTCCCCATCATCGTCCAGCGAGAAGTCGGCATCCTGCGAGGCGTAAAATCCACCTCGCTCCTGATCGCTCAGCCAGGCGTCCATCCAGTCGATGATCTCCCTGGCCGTTGTCGCGAAGCTTGGATCGACAAAAGTCACGTACCCGTGCACGTAGTTCCGCAGCAGTTCGCTGTTGTCGTACGCCATCTTCTCAAAATGCGGCACGATCCAGTGTTCATCAACCGAGTAGCGGTGAAATCCGCCCGCTAAGTGATCGTAAACTCCTCCTTTTGCCATCCGCTCAAGCGTAAATCGCACCGCCTGCCCCGCTCCCTCCGCAAGCTCCGTCTTGTCGCCGACACTCTCCCGCGACGCCGCATCGATCAACAGGTCGAGCGCCGACGAGTGCGGAAACTTCGGCTGCGATCCAAAACCGCCCGAACGCGCGTCGAACTGCTTCAGCGCCGAGGCGACCATCTTCGACACCAGCTCCGGCCCGAGACTCCCACCGCGCCCGGAGAAGGTCTCATTGTGCTCGATCGCCTGCATCACGCTTCCCGCCGTCTCGCTCACCTCATCGCGCCGGTCGCGGAACGCCTCCGCCATCGTCAGCAGCACCCGTGAGAAACTTGGCCGGCCATGCCGGTCATCCGGTGGGAAGTATGTGCCGCCAAAAAAGGGCTTGCCGTCCGGCGTCAGGAATGCCGTCAGCGGCCATCCCCCTTGTCCGCTGATCGCCGCCACCGCCGCCTGGTACCGCGTATCCACATCCGGCCGCTCGTCCCGGTCCACCTTCACCGCGACAAAATACTGGTTGATGATCTCCGCCGTCTGCTCGTTCTCATACGACTCCCGATCCATCACATGGCACCAGTGGCACCACACCGCACCGATGTCCAGCAGCACCGGCTTGTCCTCTGCCTTGGCCCGTGCAAACGCCGCCTCACCCCACGGCTCCCAGTCCACCGGCTGGTTCATCGCAGATCGAAGATACGCGGAAGACGCCATCGCAAGTGAGTTCTGCTTGCTTTCAGGAAAGGAAAGGGGCTGACTCATAGATCTTCAAGTCTACGCACCCCGGGCGGTGACGTCTTTCGTCTTCATCCTGCAGGGACTGCTCTTCCTTATCGCCGGTCCAAAAGGACCTGCTTTCCTCGTTGTCCTCACGTAGGGATCTGCTTCACCTTGCTCTCATCCCGTAGGGATCTGCTTTACCTTGCTCTCATCCCGTGGGGACCTGCTTTCCTCGTTGTCCTCACGCAGGGATCTACTTAACTCCATGCGCTGCCTACGCTTAACTGCTCTAGAGTTTGTTCTTCAGAGCACGGCAGCTCTCGCATTGTCCTTCTGAGCGCACTTCCTTGATTCGTCCGTCTAAGCGCCGCTTCCTTCGTCCTTCTCAGCGCAGTCTTCTTGGTTTGCCAATCTGAGCGCAGCGAAGAACCTGCTTCTGCTTCTTCATCATCAGTAGAAGGCCCACCGCCCTCCTCTAAGAGAGCTACGATGAGCCTTTCACCAAATGATCCTCTCTACGCCGGTGGCGGCGTCGCCGATATTGGCTTCGGCGGCTCCGGCGCCTTTGGCGCCGTCAGCCCCGGAATCATCGGCTGCTGGCTGACTACACCGCTCGCCGCATCTACCAGGCTGATCCCATACCGGTCAAGAGTGTTCGCAAGCAGCTGCTGCAACGCGACTCGATCCGTCGCGTACGTTCCCGTCGCCGTAATGAGGTTGTTCTCCGCCGTCGCCAGGTTCCGCTCCTGCGTCAACACATTCGCCGTCGTCGACGCACCCAGCTTGTACTTCTTCTGCTCCGCATCCAGACTCTGCGCCGCAAAGTCACGCGCCGCCTGCGCCGATTGCACACTCGCCCGATCATTGGTCAAGGCATACTGCCCGTTCACCACGTTGATACGCGTCTGAATATAAAGCTGCTGCAGCCGCAGTTGCGTCTGCCGCAACTCCATCTGCGCCCGTGCCTGATCCGCCTGCGCCGGCCGGTTCCGCAGCGGAATGTTGATGTTCACGCCCACTCCGTAATCCGGAAAGTTATTATTTACGGTGTTCTGGAGAATAGATCCATACCCGGACGGGGACGCCGAGTTCGGTTGATTGCCGTTCAGCGGGGAGCCGAAGTGAGGATTCAGAGCGCCACCCAGGCCGGACCCCCCGTAAAACCCATAAGCGTCCACTACCGGGAGCAGTCCATTTCGGAACGCCTTGATGGTGATCTCATTGTTCTTCAAGCTAAGAACGGACTGTTCGATCTGAGGATTATTCACGAATGCTTGTTGGACTAGCTCTTCGACAGAGGTATCTTCCTCGGGAAGACGATCGAGTCCTACTCTGTCCGTCGGAATAACTGGAGCGTTCGCCAGCTGCGGATCTGCCAGATCGCGTGCGATCGCCTGCTTCATCAGTAGCTGCTGATACTCGAGAAGCGATTGAGCTGTAATGAGAGCCTGTTTATCACTGGCTACCGTGGCATCCGAGTTGACAACGTCAAGCGGCGCGAGAGTTCCAATCTCAAGCTGTTTGCGATTATCAGCCGACAGTTGCGTACTCTGTTGAAGCGCACGTTCCTTCGATTGTTCATTTTCGTACGCACTGACCAGACTCCAGTAAATGTCCTCGATTTGAGAGATGGTATAGATCACCTGCTGACGAAAAGCTGAATCTGTAATCCGTCGATCATTCCTGGCCTGCAGAATAAACCGCGTGTTCAGGCCAACTCCGAACCCCTGCAGCAGGTGTTGTGTCGCCTGTGCGCGAAATGTCGATTGCAGGATGGGGCTAAAGTTTGAGTTCTGGTTGTTGGTCGTCTGCCGGGAATTATCAAAGCTCACATTCAGTAGGGTTCCTGTTTTGAACCCCTGCTGATACCCAAAATTGTATGTCTCCGTCTTCTGCGCCAGAAAGTTGGTCCCGGTCAGAAACGTTGTCGACTGCTGGGTGGTTGCATTTTCATATTGGATCGTCCCCGTAAGCGCCGGATCGAAGTTATATGGCTGTGGCCCGCCACCATTCGTACTCAGCACCAGTCCCGACGCACCAGTACCGCCACCACCCGTAGCGGTCGTCGTTCCTCCTGGGCCGCCGCCGCCCGTTACCGCCGTCTGCGTTCCGCCGATCGTGCCTGTTACCAGTCCGGTCGAAACACCACGCAGCGTCGACCCCGCCTTCGTTCGCAAAATATCCGTATCCGCAATGTCTAAGTTGATCCGTGCGATCTCGATATCGAAGTTGTTCTCGACCGCCAGCGTGACCGCATCCGCCAGACTCAAATAGATCTTGCCGTCCCGCAATAACGTTCCCAGCCGCTGCGAGTTCGTCAGCTTCGGCAGCGGGTAGCCGATGGCCGTATACGGTGCAATCGGGTTGCGAAAATGCGACTTCGGCTGCGTGTAATCCTTCGCCGTATCGCGCAGACCAAACGGCTCCGTCGCCTTTGGCTCCGGTGTCTGCGGCAGGCCGGTCCGCCCCGTCTCGGCGTTCTCCGTTGGTTCCTGCGGGGCTTGCACCGGTTTTACCTGCGTCGGTGCCGTCGGGCTTACCTGCTGCGGTCCTGCGCCCGTCTGTGGGCTGGTTCCCTGCTGCTGCGGTACCGTTCCCGCCTGCCCTGTCGCCTGTGCCAGCATCGGCTGCGTCGTAAGACTCATCACTAAAAGGGCGCTGCTTGCCGTCGCCTGCAACTCTCGAATCGTCACTATTCCTTCTCCAGCTCCCGCCCTGCCGTCTGCACGTACCGTCTGCGGCGCAGGCTTTCCCTGTCTTTACAACGCATGTCATAAGCCAGAATCGCCCATAACCTCTGCCATCCTGAGATAAGCACTAGACGCACTTGGCCCAGGCAAGGACTCGTTTCTTTCAGACCAGCCAGCCAGGCACACATGCGGCTGGGGACACATACGTGTCCTCGCTTCACTTGGTTCCAGAGATCTCGCAGGAAGTCTCTGCGGTCCGGGAAAGTATACCCAAAGCCGCCCCCCAAAGCCTCCGTGGTACCGTCAAGCCCATGCCGCTCTGGAAGACTATCCTTAGCTACGACGGCACCTGTCTTCACGGCTGGCAGATCCAACCCTCGCTCCCTACCGTGCAGGGCCACCTCGCCGGTGCCCTCGCTCATCTCACGGGCGAGCACGTCCTTCCACAGGGCTCCGGCCGCACAGACGCCGGTGTTCACGCCCTTGGTCAGGTCGCCAGCTTCACTCTCGCCACTCCCATTCCTGCCGCCAACCTCCATCGCGCCCTCAACCGCATCCTTCCCCCGTCCATTCGCATCCTTTCCGTCGAGCCAGCCGCACCGGGCTTCCACGCCCGTCACTCCGCCCTTTCGAAGACATACGAATACCGCATCTTCCCGCGGCGCGGCCTTGCCCCCGCAGCAATCTCCCAACGGCCCGAGGCCTCCGACCGCATCTGCTCCCCCATGCTCGCCCCTTTCGTCTGGGACTGTGCGGGTGCACTTCACCTTTCCTCCCTCCAGCAGGCCGCACGCCACATCCTCGGCACACACGACTTCACCAGCTTCGCTGCCGCGCGCTCCTCCGCCCTCGATCCTGCGCGGCCCCTCTCGCAACCCGCTGATCCCCTCCCCGATTACCCCGAAACGCCTCCCACACCCTGCCGCACTATCCTGGCTTCCACCTGGACCCATGCCTCAGACGGCCTTCTCCTCTATCGCATCACCGGCAGTGGTTTTCTCCACCACATGGTGCGCAATCTCGTCGGCACCTTCGTCCTCGCCGGCTCCGGCCGCCTTCCGCCTGACGAAATCCCTGCCATCCTTCGGGCGCGCGATCGCTCCGCCGCTGGCCCTACAGCACCGGCCCGCGGCCTCTTCCTCGTCGAGGTCCACTACCCGTGATCCCGACCGCTACGAACCCCGTCGCCAGCGCGCAGCGCCGCATCGCTACCCTCGCCGCCACTACCCCCGTCCATCGCGCCTTCCACTGGCTGCATCTGCATCAGCCCCAGCTTCGCCAGTGGCTGCTCCACCTGGTCAGCATTCCCGCGCCGTCGTTTGCGGAAGACGACCGCGCCCGCGCCGTCCTTACCCTCTTCGAGTCGCTCAGTCTTTCCAACCCTCACCTTGACGACGAGGGAAACGCTCTCGCTGAGCTCCCCGCCTCCTCCTCGCACAGCGACGGTCCAGTTCTCCTCCTCTCGGCTCATCTTGACACCGTCTTTCCCGCAGGAACCGCCTGCACTCCCGCCGAAGATGGTCCGCGCATCCTCGCTCCGGGCGCGTGCGATAACGCGGCCGGCCTCTCCGCTCTGCTCGGCCTCGCTGCCGCCCTCCAGTTCGCGGCCATCACCCCGCCTGTCACGCTCCTCTTCTGCGCAAACACCGGCGAAGAGGGTGAAGGCAACCTGCGCGGCATGCGTCACCTCTTTACCCGCGGACGCTATGCCCGCCGCCTCGCCGCTGCCATCGTCCTCGATGGTGCCGGCGACTCCGCCATCGTCACCCGTGCGCTCGGCAGCCAACGCTTTCGCCTCACCGTCTCCGGCCCGGGCGGCCACTCCTGGACAGACTCGAGCGCGCCCAATCCCATCACTCTGCTCGCCCGTATCCTCGCCGCGCTTGGGGATCTGCCGCTTCCGTCCGATCCCCGCACCACGCTCAACCCCGGCACTATAAATGGCGGGACCTCCATCAACTCCATCCCCTCCTCCGCTGCCGTCCAACTGGATCTCCGCTCTACGGACGCCGCCACCCTCCATACCACCGCCACTCTCATTCAGCAGACGGCCACGCAGGTTCTAAGCGCCGCGAACCTCGTCAACACCACGCATCCCCCCGCGACTCTCGCCTTCGAACTCGTCGGCGATCGCCCCGCCGCCACCCTCCCCTCGGACTCGCCCCTCCTCCATACCCTTCACGCCGTCGACCGCCACCTCAGCCTGCGCTCCGAGATCCGCATCGGCTCCACCGACGCCAATCTCCCCCTCTCCCTCGGCATCCCCGCCGTCGCCCTCGGCACCGGCGGCACCGGCGGCGGCATCCATACTCTCGCTGAGTGGTACGACCCCACCGGCCGCGAAACCGCCCTTCGACGACTTCTCCTCACCCTCCTCGACACCGCCGGCCTGCTCGCCGGCCTGCTCACCGGCCGCTAGGCAAACACCCGGAGGAGGGGCACCGCCACTCTTGGGCACTGGCCGTAACCGGCCGCCGCGTGCAGGGTCGGCATCTCGGACGCGGCCGTCTCAGAGCTCGCCATCACCTTCACCTCTCTTCAAGCGCGGCTGCAAGGCTGCCCATTGCGAGTAGTCTGGTACTTCATCCCGGAACTGGCATCTGGCATGCGTGCAAAGCTCGCATCGTCAAAGTCAAAGCCAGTCTCCACCTGCCTCCAACACGGAGGATCATGTCCCACCACCCCTGAAGGACACGCCGTAATGCCCACGAGCAAGCACACCGCACCAAGCAAATCTCCCAGCCTTCCGCCAGCAAAGAAAAAGAAGCACGGTCCGCCGCCCCCCGAAGCGCACCCCAGCGAGAAACCCGGCAAGAAGCACGCCAAAAAGCATGGGAAAGGCCACGAAGAGAAGCCGGAGAGCAAGTCCTCCGCCAAACACCTCCGCCGCGCCTTTGAGCACCTCGGCCGCGTCGAGGCTCTCCAAACTCTCACCTCCAGCGACGACCTCGCCACCCTCGTTCACCTCGCGCAACAAACCATCTCGACCGGCCAGGCCCGCTCCGCAGCCGACCTTCTTCGCGCCGCGGAGCACCTCAGCTTCGCATCCGCGGCCGCAGCGCAGGCATCCGTCCCCGACCTCTCTCCCGATCTCGAAGAGGCCATCCGGCGCGAGTTCCGCAAGCTGCTCGAGCATGCCGATGATCACGATCTCCCAAAGGAGTCGACCCCCGGCACCATCCTGCGCCAGACACTGGATCAGGCACGTTCCGCCTTTGAAAGCCAGAACTTCCGCCAGGCTCTCGAGCTCGCCCGAGCCGCCGAAGCTCTCGCCTCGCTCGATCCAGCCTCGCTCGATGGGGAACAGGTCGGCAAACCCAAACTCCCCTCGCCCAGGAAGCACGCACCCAAAGCCTGAACGCGCACCATCCTCAGCCCGCCGCTCCCCCGCATCGCCCCAGGGCGCTCCAGGGGCCGGCGGGCTTCGTTTCGCTCACCCCCGCCGCCACTGCCGTCACTCTGCTGGCGTACCATCCCCACAGAAACGCCCTCAGGAGCTCGTCCCTATGAACCGTCGTTCCCTGCTCAAGTCCGCCGGAGCCCTTGGCTGCGCGCTCGCCTCCTCCAGCCTCGCCGAACTCGCCGCCCAAACTCCGGCAGCCGCCCCGCCCACCTCCACCAGCCCCTTCACCCTCCCACCGCTTCCCTACGCCTACGACGCCCTCGAGCCCTACATCGACGCCGAAACCATGCACCTCCATCACGACAAACATCACGCCAGCTACGTAGCGAAGCTCAACGACGCCGTCGCCGGCCACCCCGACCTCGCCGCCAAAACTCCCGAGCAGCTCGTTACCAGCCTGAACTCCATTCCCGACTCCATCCGGACCGCGGTCCGCAACCAGGGTGGCGGCGATGTGAACCACACCTTCTGGTGGCCCACCCTCTCGAAATCCGGCGGCACCGCTCCCAAGGCCGAACTTGCCAAAGACATCGACGCAAAGTTCGGCTCGCTCTCCGCCTTCGAGGCCGCTTTCGCCAAAGCCGGCGCCGGCATCTTCGGCAGCGGCTGGGCCTGGCTCACCCGCGACGCCTCGGGAACTCTCGCCATTGAGACCACACCCAACCAGGACAGCCCCCTTTCTCTCAATCACACCCCCATCCTCGGCCTCGACGTCTGGGAGCACGCCTACTACCTCAAATACCAGAACCGCCGCCCCGAATACATCGCCGCCTTCATGAAAGTCCTCAACTGGGACCGCATCTCCGGCAACTACGCGACGATGAAACAAGCGAAAGCCTAACCGCAGAGGCCGTCTTCTCGGTTGTCATCCCGTGACCTACAGATGCCGCCTTCTTGGTTGTCATCCCCTGACCCGCAGCCGCCGTCTTCTTGGTTGTCATCCCCCGACCCGCAGCCGCAGCCTTCTTGGTTGTCATCCCTGACCCACAGACGCCGCCTTTTTGGTTGTCATCCCGTTGGGATCTGCTGTTCAACCACCCACACCCAAAAAGAGAAGGGCCGAGACAAAAGTCTCGGCCCTTCTTTCAACGGAACACGAACAACTCTCAAAGGTTTTTAGAAGTCTTCTCCAAACCCAACCTCGCCCGCCACCGCCGTCTGGTACGCGGACACGCGCCGTTCGAAGAAGTTCGTCAGCTCCTGCACATCCTGCAGCTCCATAAAGCTGAACGGATTCTTCGTCTTGAAGTGCGGCTCCATACCCAGTCGCGCCAGCCGTGAGTCCGCCACATAGCCCAGGTACGCCCGCATGTCGCGCACGCTCAGCCCGGCCACGCCGCCGCTCAGCAGATCCTCGGCAAACTGCGCCTCGGCATCGATCGCCTCTTCGAGCATCTCCACAATCTGCTTCTCAAGCCCCGCATCCCAAAGATCCGGCTCCTGCCGCCGAACAACATTGACAACTTCAAACGCAAACTCCAGATGGCAGCTCTCGTCGCGGAACACCCAGTTCGTCCCGCTCGCGAGGCCGTGCAGCAGACCCTTCGACCGCAGGAAGTACACATACGCAAACGCCGCAAAGAAGAACATGCCCTCAATCGACGCCGCGAAGCAGATCAGGTTCAGCAGAAACTGCTTACGATGCTCCTTCGTCTCAAGCGTGTCCAGCTCCTGAATCGAGTCCATGTACTTCATGCAGAAGTCGGCCTTCTTCGAGATCGATGGGATGTTCTCGACCGCCGCAAACGCCGCCGCGCGCTCATCCGGATCAGGCACATAGTTGTCCAGCAGCGTCAGGTAGAACTGCACATGGACAGCTTCCTCGTACAGCTGCCGCGACAGGTACAGCCGCGCCTCCGGCGAGTTGATGTGCTTGTACAGGTTCAGCACCAGGTTATTCGACACAATCGAGTCGCCGGTCGCAAAGAACGCCACCAGCCGCTGAATCAGGTGAACCTCCGCCGGCGTCAGTCGCTGCTTCAGGTCCACGAGATCGGTCGAGAAATCAACCTCCTCCACCGTCCACGTGTTCTTGATCCCGTCCCGGAACATGTCGTAAAACACCGGGTACGCCATAGGCCGCAGCGTCAGGCAAAGACCCGGATCCAGAATCTGTTGGGGAACCGCTACCGAAGACGCCGGTGTGTGTTCCGTCGCCGCTGTGTGCTGCTCAACTACTGGTGCTGTCGCCATCTCTCACACTCCTCAAAACTTTACGAAGCCCTTTGGCTGCCTCGACGCCGTTGCTGTTGCCTTTCTCGTCGTTGTCGTTGCTTTTCTTGTTGGTATCACTGCTTTCTCGTCGTTGCCGTTGCTTTTCTTGTTGTTATCGCTGCTCTCTCGTCGTTGTCGTTGCTTTTCTTGTTGTCATCCCGTAGGGATCTGCTTCTTTACCCTTGACCCGCCGTCATCTCGACCGAAGCGCAGCGCACAGTGGAGAAATCCACGCATTCGTAGACTCTCCACTGCGCCACTCACACCTATTGGCAAGCCTCACAGCTCTCCGGATTCTCGAGCGAGCAACTCACCGCATCTGCCGAACTCACCGGTCCCGCCGTCGCCACACTCGCCGCAACCGATGGCATCGTCGGCACCGGTCGCGCCAGCGTATGCTCTGCCTTGGTCGATTGCACAGTCGTCTTCGCAATCCGCGTCGCCGGCCGCGAGCGCAGGTAGTAGGTCGTCTTCAACCCGCTCTGCCACGCATACATATACATCGAGCTCAGCCGGCCAATGTTCGGCGACTCCGAAAACAGATTCAGCGACTGCGACTGATCGATATACGCATTGCGTGCCTTCGCCATATCAATCAGACTCCGCATCGGAACCTCCCACACCGTCCGGTACACCAGCTTCAGATCCGCCGGCAGCTCATCGATGCCCTGCACCGACCCCTCCGAAAGCTTCAACTTCATCCGCATCTCTTCTGTCCACAGGTTGCGCCGCTTCAGCTCGTCGATCAGGTACCGGTTCACCTGCAGGAACTCGCCTGAAAGCGTCTCCCGCTTGAACAAATTCGAGATCTGCGGCTCGATGCACTCGTAGCAGCCCACGATCGACGCAATCGTCGCCGTCGGCGCAATCGCAATCAGCAGGCTGTTCCGTGTGCCGCTCTTCCGGATCCGCTCCCGCAGCGCATCCCAGCGATCTGTATCGCTCGGGGTTACATTCCAAAGATCGAACTGGAATTTGCCCTCCGCCATCCGCGTGTCCGCAAACGTCTCGTGCGCTCCTTCGCGCTCTGCCAGCTCGCAGCTCGCCGTCATCGCATGGAAGTAGATCTCTTCCTGGATCTTCGTCGAAAGCGCCTGTGCCTCCGGCGCGTCAAACGGCAGACCAAGCTGGAAGAACACATCCTGCAGCCCCATCACGCCAAGACCCACCGGTCGCCACTTCGAGTTCGACTTCGACGCCTGCTGAATCGGGTAGAAGTTGATGTCGATCACGCGATCGAGCATCGGCACTGCCGTCTTCACCGTCTGCTCGAGCTTCGCAAAGTCAAAGCTGGCCTTACCCGCCTCGTCATAGACCACATGCCGGCCAAGGTTCACAGAGCCAAGATTGCAGACCGCCGTCTCATCCTTGCTCGTCACCTCCGTAATCTCCGTGCATAGGTTCGAGAGATGCACCACATTGCCGTTCTTGCCTGTCTGGTTGTTCTTCGTGTTGCAGGCATCCTTGAACGTCATCCATCCGTTGCCCGTCTCAGCAAGCGACCGCATCATCCGCGAGTAAAGATCGCGTGCCTTCACCTGCCGCTCATAGAGCTTCTCCGCTTCGGCCTTCTCGTACGCCGCCGCAAACTCGTCGCCGTAGAGGTCCGGCAGCTGCGGCACCACCTTTGGGTCGAACAGCGACCACGTGCCGTCCTCGCTCACCCGCTTCATAAACAGGTCCGGAATCCAGTTCGCCGTGTTCAGGTTGTAGGTCCGCCGGCTCACGTCCCCTGTGTTCTCCCGCAGCTCCAGGAACGACTCCACATCCGCATGCCACGGCTCCAGATACACGCAGCACGCGCCCTTGCGCTTGCCGCCCTGGTTAACCGCCGCGACGCTTGAGTCCAGCGTCCGCAGCCACGGAATAATCCCGTTTGACAATCCATTCGTCGCCCGGATCAGCGATCCCTCGCTCCGCACCCTGTGAAACGCTAGGCCGATCCCGCCCGAAAACTTCGAAAGCAGCGCCACATTCTTGTACGCGTCGTAGATCGACTCGAGCGAGTCACCCGGCGAGTCATGCAGGTAGCAGCTCGACATCTGCGGATGCTTTGTCCCCGAGTTGAACAGCGTCGGCGAACTCGGCATGTAGTCATGGCTCGCAATCAGCCGGTAAAACTCAATCGCCTCGTGCGCCGTTCCTGCGAGACCACATGCGACCCGCAGAAAGAAGTGCTGCGGCGTCTCAATCACGTTCCGCGAGATCGGATCCCGCAGCAGGTAGCGGTCATACACCGTCCGCAGACCGAAGTACTCGAACCGGTCCGACAGCGTCTCGTCAATCGCATGGTTCAGCTTGCGCTGATGCGTCTGCACAAACTCCGCCGTCGCCGGGCTCACCACGCCCTCCGCCCGGCCATACGCCACCGACTGCGAAAAGCTGTGCAGGTTCTGATTCGCTACTTCCTTCAGGATCGTCTGCAAGAGCAGCCGCGCCGCCAGCTTTGAGTACTGTGGCTCTTCCGCAATGAGCGAAGCAGCCGTATCAATCGAGATCGTGTCCAGCTCCCGGCTGGTCGCCCCGTCATAGAGCCCGCCAATCGTCTTCGACGCAATCCGGATTGCATCCACGTGGGTCAGCCCGAACGCGCTCCGCTGGACCGCCTTCACAATCTTGTTCACATCGACCGGCTCAAGCGATCCGTTTCGCTTGCGCACATGCATCGTCTGCGTCTCTTCCACCCGCGCCGGAAAGCTCGGCGTCAGGTCGGAAAGCTCTCTTTGCGTCTTCACTGTTGTTGCCATCGCTCTGGTCCCCCACCTTCGTCTGTCGTCTGTACCGGCTGCAGTCGCCAAACCAGAAGCCCGCTGCCGCCCGTGCTCCTCATATCCCGGAGCTTCCACCAATCGGAACCTGCCCTTATCCATGCCCGCAGGCAGGAAACGCAAGCCCATCCTCACTACAGCACCGCAACCTCGACCGAAGTCCCGCAACACAGCAGTGGTCGTCAGAAATAACCCCCGACCAGACAAATGCGTCTTTGATGGAAGATCTCCGCAGGTCGCCCTATCCATCGAGAGCGTCACCGCCCTGCCTCTTCAGTATAGCGAAGGGTTGGCGTAGACACCACTATATATGGGGCATGCTCCCCGTCAACCTGGATCGTGTTGTGGATAAGTTGTAAATCAGGCACGCAACACGCGGGTTGGCGGCAGCACGCTGCACCACGCAAAAAGAAGGCACCGGACGGTCGAACGGAAGCCGGGCCTCCACCTTCCAGAACCAAAGGGCGCCTCCACCGGTGCCCACCCCGGGCGCCCTCTCACCTGAGCAGAAGCGCTTGCGGTAACGCAGCACGCCTTCCGTCATCTCGCCCTCACGTCAAGAGGCCGAAGTATTCTGAGCAACCGGCCAGGCACTCACGACTCGCTCTGTCGTCGAACCGTCCGCATCTCAGCCGCGAGCGGGAGACAGCACCTCAAGCCGAACCGGCGCAACACCCGTCCGCAGCATGCCGATCTGCATCGCCGCCGCCGACGACAAATCAATAACGCGCTCCGGAAACAGCACACCCCGGTCGTTGATGCGAACCACAACCGACTTACGATTGCGCAGATTAATGACCCTCACCAGAGTGCCGAAGGGCAGGGTTGGATGGCAGGCCGTGAGCATCTCCTTGTGGAAGATCTCGCCGCTGGCGGTCGTGTGTCCGTCCAGCACCTCGCCATACCAGGACGCAATCCCGGCCAGCATAGGATGATGTTTCTTGCTTTTGCTGACGGCGGGAACGCCCGGAGCGGGCGGCGTCAGCTGAGCCTCGACCGCGGATGTGCTCTGTATCCAGAGATGATTCGCCGCGTACACCACACCTGTCGTACTCGCAGCCGCTAAAAGAAGGGAGCCCATCAGACCGGGAAAAGCTCTGCGCAAGGAAACCAAAAACACCAACTCTTTCTCCACCCAGGAGACAGACCTTAGCGATCGACGCATCGACTCACGAACCCGCAAACCCGAGCCCGCTCCCGAGACGCAACCACTTTCTTCGCCCGAAGAATCTCGCGCGATAACAAATAGGACGATTCCACCCCGTCAGCTGGTTGCATTGCATTCACTTTCGTGGTGATCTGCTACTAGCCCTCTCTGCCTGCTCTGGCCTGAGGCGGGAACCTTCATCCTCCGCAGACCGCAGACCATGCTGCTCAGCACGCCGCCCTTCTTCGCCTTCTTTCTGGTTGTATGCCTCATCTTTTGGGTCGCCATGCCCAGCCGCCGCTGGCAGCAGCTCGTCCTCCTCCTTGCCAACTGCTTCTTCCTGCTCAAGTTCGGCCCCGTCTACCTCCTTCTCGGCGTCAGTGCGGCCGTCGACTTCGGCCTCGCCCGCTCCATGCCGTCCGCCACACCCGCGCATCGCCGCCTCCTCCTGGCGCTCTCACTCCTGCTCAACCTCGGCGCCCTCGCCACCCTCAAGAGCCTTCCTCTTATCGTCAGCGACCGCTTCTCCTGGCTGTTCCCCCTTTCCTTGTCGTTTTACTGCTTTCAGTCCCTCAGCTACACCATCGACGTCTTCCGCGGCGACCTCAAACCCACGTCCGACCTCCTCACCTATCTCGCCTCCGCCCTCTTCTTTCCCTCCATCCTCGCCGGCCCCATCCCGCGCCAGGGCAGGCTCCTCCGCCAGGTCGCCGCCCCCTTCCGCCTCGACAACGCCCTCGCCGCCCGCGCCCTCCTCCTCATCGCCACCGGCCTCGTCAAAAAGCTCCTCATCGCCGACTACCTCGCCGACAACCTCGTCAACCGCATCTTCGACACCCCCACCCTCTACAGCGGCCTCGAAAACCTCGTCGGCGTCTACGGCTACGCCCTCCAGCTCTTCTTCGACTTCTCCGGCTACACCGACCTCGCCCTCGGCGTCGCCCTTCTGCTCGGCATCGAGCTCCCCGAGAACTTCCGTCGTCCCTATCTGGCCCTCAACCTCCAGGACTTCTGGAAGCGCTGGCACATCACCTTCTCCTCCTGGCTCACCGACTACGTCTTCGATCCCATCCCCAAGAGCCGCCAGTGGCTTCGCCTCTCCTACTGCACCGCCTTCTGCACCACCTTCCTGCTCGGCGGCCTTTGGCACGGCATCGCCTGGACCTTCCTCCTCTGGGGCGCCCTCCACGGCCTCGGCCTCTCCGGCGTCTTCCTTTGGCAACGCGCCCGCGGTAAAACTCCAGGCCGCCGCACCGCCTCTCTCCCCGGCAAAATCCTCGGCACCGTCCTCACCTTCCACTTCGTCTGCTTCACCTGGATCTTCTTCCGCGCCGCCACCGTCCCCGAAGCCCTCGCCGTCCTGAACCAGATCCGCTCGGGCACCATCGGCGCCGAGAACCTCTCTCTGCCCGTCCTCGGCGTCATGGCCCTCGCCGTCGTCTTCCACTGCCTTCCGCCAGTCACCTTCACCCGGTCCGAAAAACTCGCCGCTACCCTCCCCTTCTGGGCCCAGGGAGCCGCCCTCGCCGCCCTCATCCTCCTCATCCAGACCTTCGCCGGCAAGGGCTCCGCCCCCTTCGTCTACGGCAACTTCTAGCCCGCCATGGCCACCTCAACCCAGACCCCCGCGCCCAACAAGCCGCCCGGCTCCGCCTTCCCGCAGAAGGCAGCCCTCGCCGCTCTCACCGCTACCGCCCTTCTCTACGCCTGGCACCGCCTCAAAGATCCCACTGCCGGCCTCGCTCCCGACATCTTCCGCCAGGCCGCCACCCTCCGCGTCCCGCACGCCCCGGCACCCGTCAGCCCTACCGCCCCGCTCAACGGCATCCAGCAGCCCGCTGAGCAAGCTCAAACAAACAAGGCGAAACCCAACACCCCCATCTCCCCCGTCCTCATCGACGACTGGAACGCCCTCGATCCCTTCTTCGCCTCGCTCTACACCCTCGAAACCCACCGCAAGCCCGAAGTCGTCACCATCCTCCACTACGGCGACTCCCCCACCACTGCCGACCTCATCACCGGCGACGCCCGCGCCCTCCTCCAGCAGCGCTTCGGCGACGCCGGCCCCGGCTTCAACCTCATCGCCAAGCCCTGGGCCTGGTACGGCCATCGCGGCATCACGGTCTCCGACCATGGCTGGAAGTCCCTCACCGGCGTCGGCTCTATGCGCCAGAGCACCTACGGCCTCGGCGGCGCCACCCTCGTCGGCGGCCCTGACGCCACCAGCACCCTCAAGCTCGCCGACCACACCCTCACCGCCGCCGACCTCCAGTTCCTCACCGAGCCCAACGGCGGCTCCGTCACCGTCTCCGCCGACGGCAACCCGCTCGCCACCGTCTCCACCGACGGCCCCGCCGACACCCCAGCCGACCGCCTCATCCCCCTCCCACCCGGCACCAGCAGCCTCGGCCTTTCTGTCTCCGGTGGTCCAGTCAAGCTCGCCGGCATCGATCTCCGCCGCGGCAACTCCGGCGTCCTCTACGACTCGCTCGGTCTGAACGGCGCCTCCACCACCGTCCTCTCCCGCACCTTCTCCTCCTCTGCCTGGGCCGCCGAGCTCCAGCACGCCGCACCCTCGCTCGTCATCATCAACTACGGCACTAACGAGAGCACCTTCGCGAGCTTCGTCTCGAAGCAGTACGAGCCCGAGCTCCGCCTCGCCATCAGCAAGCTCCGCTCCGCCCTGCCCGACGTCCCCATCCTCATCATGAGTCCCATGGATCGCGGCGAGCGCGGCGGCCTCAACGAGATCCACACCATGCGCACCATCCCCGAGATCATCAGCATCCAGAAGCGCGTCGCCGGAGACCTCCACTGCGCCTTCTTCGACACCTTCAACGCCATGGGCGGCGACGGCACCATGTCCCGCTGGACCGCCAGCAAGCCCCGCCTCGTCACCGCCGACCTCATCCACCCCACCCCGCAAGGCGCCCTCATCGTCGCGGAGCAACTCATCAGCAACCTCGACCTCGGCTACACCCGCTGGAAGCAAACCAACGGCCACACCACCGCAGATCCCGCCGCCCTGAACGGCGCAGTTCATCTCAAACCGGTCATCCCTAACGGAGCAACCTCCCACAACTCTGTCCTCCCGACCGGAGCGCAGCGAAGTGGAGAAACCCCCGCCTTCGTCGAGGGCGCCCCTGACTCCGCCAAGCGGACCGCGCCACAGTCCCAAAAACCCTCCGCCGCCACCCCCGCAGCACCACCTCCACCTTCCCCAACCTCCGCAGATCCGTCAAACTCATCTGGTACCGGAGGACGATGACACCCAGGCCCCTGCACCACGCATCCCGCGCCATCCCGCGCCACGCCCTCTGCCTCCTCACGCTCCTGCTCACCCTCACTCCGCTCAGCGCCCGGGCCGGCGTTCTCCCACCAAAGAAGAAACCCGCCGCAAAGTCAGCCGCCGCTACCAAATCGCACGCTACCAGCAGGCTCATCCCCCACAGCACCCACACTGCTGTCGTCACAAAGAAATCCGCCCGCAACCGCAGCCCCACATTCCGCTTCCAGACCCGCCATCTCGTCCACGTCGATCCCGTCTCCCGCCTCGACACCATCTCCACCATCGCCACCTCCCTCTCCCGCGGCAACACTGCCATCTCCTTCCCCACCGCCCTCAACCGCTTCTTCACCACCCTTGCCGAGCACCAACAGGATCCCTCCGACAGCACCGTCCGCGTCCTCCAGTTCGGCGACTCCCACACCGCCGCAGACATGTTCACCGGCGAAGCCCGCCGTGTGCTGCAGCGCCAGTTCGGCAACGGCTCCGTTGGCTTCTCCTACGCCGGTCACCCCTTCGCCGGCTACCGCATCCTCGGCTCGCAGCGGTCGCAGTCCGGCGGCTGGCAGACCCTCGGCACCCACTTCTCCGACCTCGGCGACACCCTGCTCGGCATGGACGGCGTCGCCATCACCACCAGCCGCCCCGGCGAGTTCGTCACCCTCGACGCCCCCTGCACCTCCCTCCAGCTCGACTTCCTTAAACAGCCCGGCGGCGGCGGCCTCAAGATCACCGATAACGGCGCCGTCATCGCCGATCTCCCCACCGACGCGAGCGCCCCCACCCCCGGCACCTTCCATTACACCTGCCCCGAAAGCGAGGACGAGACTGCCGGCGAACCAGACCACCACTTCGTCGTGACGACCGAGTCCAATGCCCCTGTCCGCCTCTTCGGCCTCACCACCCTCGAGCCCGGCGCCACCTGGGAGTCCATCGGCATCAACGGCGCCGTCGCCCCGCTCATCCTGCGCTGGAATCAGACCCTCTTCACCACCTACCTCCGCCAGACCGACGCCAACCTCGTCGTGCTCGCCTACGGCACCAACGAAGCAGCGGCCCGCTCCGACCCCGAAACCTACGCCGCCACCTTCGCTCGCATCATCGACACCATCCACACGGAGCTTCCGAACGCCTCCGTCCTCGTCCTCGGCCCCACCGACCGCGCCACCGCATCCCGCGTCGGCCGTCACTCCCGCGGCTACGCCCCCTTCCCTGGCACAGAGCCCATCCTCGACGCCCAGCGCGCCGTCTGCCGCACCCACGACTGCGCCTTCTGGAATCAGCAGCAGCGCATGGGCGGCTTCGGGTCCATGGGACGTTGGGTCTACGCCGGCTGGGCCCAGCCCGACCACACCCATCTCACCGGCGAAGGCTATCGCGCCCTCGCCGACGCCCTCATGGCCGATCTCCTCTCGGGCTACGACGGCTATCGCAAGGCCCACAACCTCGCCCTCACCACCGTCGGGGATCCCGCCGTCGCCAGCCCCACAGCAGGCGCTAGCCATTCCCTAACCTCGAGCCCAGCCAACTCCGTTCACTAGCTCCGGCAAATCTTCCACCGCCCGCTCAACATCTCTGTCATCCTGAGCGCAGCGAAGGACCCGCTTCTCAACCCTCGCCCAGCAACCGTGAAACCAACTACGAAAGGAACACCCCCATGAACACCCGCCCCGGCATCCTCAAAGTCCTCCAAGCCGTCGCCGGCACCGACGTCAACCCCGCCCCCGACGAGAGCCTCTTCAGCTCCGGCCTCCTCGACTCCTTCGCCCTTCCCGACTTCGTCAGCGGCCTCGAAGCTGAGTTCTCCGTCACCGTCCCCGACTCCGACCTTTCCGCCCGCAAGTTCGACACCATCGAAAAGGTCGAAACCTACCTCGAAGCGAAAGGCAAATAGCCTCTCAGCCAGGCAGGCGCAATCACCCGCGGCAGCTTTGTAAAATGAAGCCGTACCGGACAGGCATGTCTCTCCTGACCGACAGCCGTGAGCCGTAGTCTTTTTGTTGTCATCCCGTAGGGATCTGCTTTCACAAATAACTCGTTCGACAGGAAGTTCTCACCCGACCTTGTCCCGACTGAAGTGCTGCGAAATGGACGACCCGCTTTCCCTCCGTCATCTCCGATCAAAGGTCCTCATAGGACAGTCTGAGATCCGAAGCTAAGCTCAATCAATCGAAGATTTTAGACAAGAAGTACCGGGGGGTCCCCCTCCGCGCAGCACGGCACCACCAGGATCCGATCATGTCCTACCTTCACTCCTTCGGCCGCTACCTCCCCGAGCGCATCGTCACCAACGACGAGCTCGCGGCAGCCTGCGCGGTCGATCCCGCCTGGATCGTCGACGTCTCCGGCATCCACGAACGCCGCTACGCCGCGCCCGAAGACACCACCGCCACCCTTGCCGCACAGGCCGCCGAACACTGCCTCGCCAACGCTAGCCTCGCCGCCGCCGACGTCGGCATGCTCATCGTCTCCTCCGGCTCTGCCGAGCGCTTCTGCCCCGGCCCCGCCGCCAGCGTCGCCGCCGCCCTCGGCCTCACCTCCACCCCGGCTCTCGACATCCCCGTCGCCAGCGCCGGTTCTCTCACCGGCCTTGTACTCGCCGACGCTCTCGCCCCAACCCTCGGCCCCGTCCTCGTCCTCGGCTCGGAGATTATGTCGCGCCGCGTCGATCGCACCCCCGACGGCCGGAACACCGCCATCCTCTTCGGCGACGGCGCCGGTGCCGCCCTCGTCCATCCCACCCGGGGCTTCGCCCACATCGCCGGCCATGCCCTCCACACCGACGGCGCCGCCTCAGAGATCCTCTTCATCGCCGATGGCCGCATCCACATGGAAGGCCTCTCCGTCATCGCGCAGGCCTCCCGCAAGCTCCCTCGCACACTTCTGGCTCTCCTCGCGCAGCACAGCCTCAGCCCTGCTGCCATCGGCCACGTGCTCATGCACCAGGCCAACCTCAACCTGATCGACAAGGTGGCCCGCGCCACCGCCATCGACCGCGGCCGATTCTTCGTCAACATCGCCCGCTACGGCAACACCTCCTCCGCCTCCATCCTCATCGCTGCCTCCGAGTGGCACGCGCTCCACCCGGCCCTCGACAGTCCCCTCCTCATCACCGCCTTCGGCGCCGGCCTGAACTGGGGCGCGCTTCTCGCCCTGCCACACGCCGCTGCATCCGCGTCACCCGTGGAACTCCCGGCATGAGGAGCTGTGCATCCCGCAGAAACGTTCCCGTCCAGGAGAGCGCAAAGCACAGCGCTCCCACATCGACCACCACGATCATCAGTACCTTGAACACCGTCAGCAGCACCTCCGCCAGCATCCCGATATGCGGCCGGAACGCAAGCAGTCCCTGCGTGACCAGCGTGCCTGCCGCCGCGCGTCCCAGCACCACCGCCCAGTACGTCGGCTCAAGCAGCAGCCATCCCGCCCGCCGTACCCATCGCCCCCGCATCCCCGTCGCCACACCTTCCATCGCAAACGGCAGCAGCGCTGTCAGCACAAGACCACGGAGGGTCGACCACAGCGCACCCTGCACCAGCAGCAGGGCATCCTCGCTCACGAGGGAGTTTACCCGCGGCTCGAGCGACCACCACGCCGCCCGCCTCACGTCCCGCATCTCCCCCACATCGAAGATCGTCGTCACCACCGTGTACAGCACCACGAGTCCCGCCAGCAGCAGCGCCCCCTTCCACAGCGCCACCCGCTCACCGCCCCGCCGCCGCACCAGCCGCAGAATGTAACTCTGTGCCCACAAGAATGCCAGTACTCCACTGGTTGCTACCGAGAACGACACAGTCATCTCCGCCACTGTCCGGTCAGGGATCTCCAGCCAAAGCGCCACCACCGCCGCGCTCACTGCCAGCAGCAGCGCCTCCAGCATCGCCCAGGGCAGTCGCAGTCCCCGTGCCGCCCGGCGAACCCGCGCGCCCGCCGTCGCCAGCGCCGCCGTCACCGTTCTTATCTGAACCTGTGTCACTGTCTCTCTCCCTGCCACACATTCTCGACGACGAAAGCCTCAACGAACATGCCATCATAGGGTCATGAGTGAATCGACCGCAGCCGTTACCGGCGACCCGCGTACCCATGTCACCCTGTCCGAGATCTACGAGCAGCCGCGCGCCATTACCGACACCCTCGCCGCCTACGTCTCCGGCAACATCCTGAACACCGAAGCCTGGGCCGGCGTCCGCAGCGTGCTGCGTGGATCAGACCGCCTCATCGTTGCCGCCTCCGGCACCAGCCGGCACGCCGGTCTGGTTGGCGAGATCATGATCGAAGAGGCCTCAGGCGTTGCCGTCGATGTCGAATACGCCAGCGAGTACCCCTATCGCCGCTACGACACCCTCCAGGCCCCGTCCGTCCTCGTCCTGTCGCAGTCTGGCGAGACCGCCGACACCCTCCTCGCTCTTCGCGAAGCCACCAGTCGCGGCGCCCGCACCATCTCCATCACCAACGTCGAAGGTTCGACCATGGCCCGCGAGGCCGATGCCACCCTGCTCACCCGCGCCGGCAAGGAAGTCGCCATCGCCGCCACCAAGAGCTTCACCACACAGCTCGTTCTCCTCCACCTCCTCAGTCTTCTGCTCGGCCGCGAGCGTGGCCGTCTCTCCGCGCCAGAGGTCGCCGAAGACCTCCAGCAGCTCGCCACCATCCCCTCGATCATCGCCGGCAGTCTCCCCGGCTGGGAGCAGCGCATGTCAGAGATCGTTCCCAGCTTCGCCGCAGCCGAGGCCTTTCTCTTCCTTGGCCGCGCCCTGCACTACCCCATCGCCCGTGAAGGAGCCCTGAAGCTGAAAGAGGTCTCGTACATCCACGCCGAAGCGTATCCAACGGGTGAACTCAAGCATGGCCCCAACGCCCTGCTCGGTGAAGGCGCGCCGATCGTCGTTCTCGCCACCCGCGATGAGGCCGACCCATCCTCCATGCTGCGCTACCGCAGGAGCCTCCAGCTCCTTGAAGAGATCGCCAGGCAGCGCATCAACGCCCTCGTCATCGCCACCGAGGGCGACACCGAGATCGAGGCCGTCGCCACAAACGTCGTCTTCGTTCCCCGCACCACAGAGGCCCTCCTCCCTCTGCTCGAGGTCATTCCCCTGCAGCTCTTCGCCTACTTCATGTCTCTTCAGAAGGGTCTCGACGTTGACCGACCGCGCAACCTCGTCAAAGCCGTCACGACCGAGTAGCCCGTCGCCTCCGCTCTTTGTTGTCATCCTTCGCGCAGCGGAGGATCTGCTTTCCTCTTGCTCTCGAACGCAGCCAGAAAGCGCCACCTAGCTACTTCCCACCCAGCCGAATCTTCAGGCCACCCCGCACCGTAAACGGCAGTCCGGGATACCCGATCGGCCCGATATGCTGGTCGTTCAGAAGATTCTCCGCCTGCGCAAATACCGTCACCTTCGAGTTCGCCACGTACGTCAGTCCGAGATCGAGCTTCGCATAGCCGAAATCAAGATTCCGGTTTGGCAGCAGCAGCGTGTTGCGTCCATTCACATCCTCAAAGCTCAAGAAAGTCGAATCGTCCGACTTGCTTGCCAGCGACCCCTTGAACGCCACACCAAAGCGGCTGCCCGTGTACTGCGCGGCGAAAAAGCCCGTCTGCGGCGGCCGGCGAAACACCCGTTGCCCCACCAGCGGGCTCGTCGCCCCAATGGCGATCCCGGGCAGATTCGGGTTCTCCGTCGGGAAGCCGGAGGTCGCCGCCGCCGCGTCACTCGCAAAGCTCTGCTCCACCACTGTCGCCAGATAGGTGTACCCGCCGCGAACCAGGATCCGCGCCCTCGGCTGAAACTCAAGCTCCGCCTCTAGCCCTTGCGCCCGGTACGCCAGACTGTTCAGCTCCGCACCTCCAAAGCTGTTGCTCAGCGAGCTTGTCAGTGTGTCGTTCAAGCCGAACAGCGTCTGCAGCGTGCCCGCGTCCACGAAGTCGAACTGGTGCGAAAACTGGTTGTGAAAGTATCCCGCCTTGAGCACCAGCTTTTCCCCAAGCAGGCTCTGATCCACACCCACATCCAGCGTCCGCGATCGCAGCGCCGTCGCGGGTCCCACATGGTATTGCGCGATCGCCGCCAAGTCGCCCGTGGCGAGCAGCTCCCGATAGAGCGACGAGTACTCAAGCGCCAGCGACGGCTCCTGCACGCCCGTCGCCGCATTCGCTCGCAGCCGCGTCCCGTGCAGCAGCCGGCCGCTCGGCCGCACCGCCTGGTACGCCAGCCCAAGCCGCGGTGTTCCCGCCACCCCAAACAGGTGGTTCTTCTCAATCGCGCCGCCGAAAGAGTAAAACAGCCGTCCGCGTAGCTCGCCCTGCACACCGAGGCTGTACCCGAAGTTGGTCCGCTGGATCTGCTCCGGCGCGCCAAACCCCGCAAAGCTCCCGCGCTCGTTGTCATACCGAAACCCAAACACCACCGCCACATGGTGCGGCAGCACGAAGTCGCTCTGGTAATACAGCTGGTCCCGGTTTGACACCAGCTGATCGCTCGCCGCAAAGAACGCTGCCTGTCCCGTAGCCGTGTACCCGTTCGCTCCCCGAATCGTCGCCGGCAAGCCGTAGTAGGTCGTAAAGCTCTCGTCGCCAAACGTCGACACCACGGGCACGCCGACCGGCGCAAACGCCGCTGCCTGCTCCCGCTTCCGCGCAATCCCGTATCGCACGAGGTTGTGCCATCCCCGCAACGTCGTATTTTCGATCGTCGCCCCACCATACAGATCCTGGTCTGCTTGCCGACCGCTCGCCGGAATCAGATGGAAGTCATACGCGTCCGGCAGCCCCACCACGCTATCCGCGTTCCGAATCGTCAGCCGCGCCAGCGTGCTCGCCCCCAGCGCATAGCCTACATTCGCAACCGCCGTACTCGAGTGGTACTCATCATTCCGCAGCGCGTTCGACGTCTCAAAACGCGAGAAGCCCGCAAGATAATCCAGCTTCTTGCGCGTTCCTGAGACGAACACCTCATTCCGGTAGCTGTGCAGATTGCCCGCGTCTCCCGTGTAGTTCAGCACCGGCTTCATTGTGCTTCCGCGTGGCGTCGTCATCTGCAAAACGCCCGCCAGCGCATCCGTTCCCGTCGTCGCGCTGTTCGCCCCACGATACGCTTCAAGCCCCGTCCCCGCCCCCGGCCCGCTCACCCCGGTCGAGCTCACCGTCCCAAAATCGAAGCCCCCTCCCACACTCTCTGCCGGTACACCGTCAAACAGCACCTTTGTTGCATCGGACCCGCCTCCCCGCACAAATAGACTGGACACACCGCCGGCCTGCCCCTGCTGCACCACAAACACCCCTGGCGTCTGCCGTAGTTCCTCCGCCACTCCCACCCGCGTCGCCAGTGCATCGCGCGTGACTAGCTCCACCGGCGCCGTCAGCTGTGGCAGCGGCGTCGCGAGACCAGTTGCCGTCACCGACACCTCTGTTCGTATCTCCGTCGGCGAGAGCACCACCGATCGCATCACGATATCCATCTTTCCGCCGTAGAAGTCCTCACCGATATTCGGCGCAAACGTCACCGCGGACGTCAGCAGCATAAATCGCCCCGCTTCCCCGGCCCGTATCTCAAAGCTGCCATCCGCGCGCGTTACCGTGTAGCTCGCCGTGGATCGGCCGAAGATCAGCTGCACCCGTGCACTCGGCACTGCACGTCCCTGCCCATCCGTGACGACGCCTCGCACCACGACCGCCCGTGCCCCGACACAGGGCAGGAGCATTGCCGCCGCGATCAGTCCTCTGCTCACCTTTGCATGATCCACGCGCACTCGCCATCCCCTCCACCCAGAGGCTAGCAGAGCGTTCATGCGCCAATGTCATTCTTCGTCCAGCCAGGATCTGCGTCTCGCCCCACCGTACCGAATGCTGGCAGGATCACCCACCCTCATCGACAATAGGAAGACCGACGCGAAAGGATCGCCCTCCACCCCTCATGCCCCACCTTCCCATCGCCATCTACTACGAGCAGCCCCACTGGTTCAAACCTCTCTTCGCCGAACTCGACCGCCGCGGCACCCCCTTCGTCGCCCTCTCCGCCGTCGACCACATCTGGTCCCCTGAAGACCACCCTGAAGAGCAGTTCTCGCTCGTCCTCAACAAAATGAGTCCCAGCGCCTGGAATCGCGGCCACGGCGACCAGATCTTCTACACCCTCGGCTATCTCGAGCACCTCGAAGCCCGCGGTGTCCGCGTCCTCAACGGCACAGCGGCCTTCCGCTCCGAGCTCTCGAAAGCCTCACAGCTCACCCTGCTCGATGGCCTCGGCCTGCCCTTCCCGCGCTCCCGCGTCATTCATCGCGCCGAACACGCGCCCGCAGCCGCCAGGGGTCTGCGCTTCCCCGTCGTCGTCAAGCCCAACATCGGCGGCTCCGGCGCCGGCGTCAAGCGCTTCGACACCCCCGCCCAGCTTGAGATCGCTGCCGCCATTCCCTCTAGCCGTCAGGACGCCCTCACCCTCGGCATGGACACCACCGCCCTCGTCCAGGAGTTCATCCCAGCCCGCGACAAATCCATCATCCGCGTCGAAGTCCTCAACGGAAAGTTCCTCTACGCCATCCGCATCGGCATCACCGGCGACACCTTCGATCTCTGCCCCGCCGACATCTGCCGCACCCCCGTCGGCGTCGACCTTCAGCGCTCCGCCTGCTCCATCGAGGCCACCGAAGATCAGGCCAAGGCCAGGCTTACCGTCGAAGCATTTACCCCGCCAGCCGACGTTATTGCCGACGTCGAACGCATCATGCGCGCCGCCGGCATCGAGCTCGGCGGCATCGAGTACATGATCGACGACCGCGACGGCCAGCGCCTCTTCTACGACATCAACGCCCTCTCAAACTTCGTCGCCGACGGCCAGACCGTCGTAGGCTTCGACCCCTTCTCCCGCCTCGTCGACTGGCTCGAAGCTGAAGCGGCCCAGGTCTCCGAGCACGCCGCCACTCGCGCCAAAGCTCAAGCCGTCACCTCCGCCTCCCGCTGATGCCTAAACCACCACAACTCGAAAGAATCAGGAACTGAGACCAACATGCGCTATGGCTTCTG
Source organism: Acidobacteriaceae bacterium (assembly GCA_903642235.1). Taxonomy (GTDB): domain Bacteria; phylum Acidobacteriota; class Terriglobia; order Terriglobales; family Acidobacteriaceae; genus Edaphobacter. Next base: position 96,983 of record CAHJWL010000014.1, read on the forward strand.
GCTACCCGTCTTCGGCGGGTGGCTTCGCAACATCGACGACGAATCGATGCCCGTCACCTGGCCCTACGTGCGCGACCTCGCCGTCCGCGCCGAGCAACTTGGCTTCGACCTCACCCTCATCGCCGAGCTCAACCTGAACGACATCAAGGGCCCTGAAGCCGACTCGCTCGACGCCTGGTCCACAACGGCAGCCCTCGCGGCGGTAACCAGCAAGCTCGAGCTCATGGTCGCCGTTCGCCCTACCTTCCACTCCCCCGCCCTGCTCGCCAAGCAGGCCGCTAACATCGATCGCATCTCGAACGGCCGCCTCACCCTCAACGTCGTCTCTTCCTGGTGGAAAGACGAGGCCACCCGCTACGGCATTCCCTTCGACGAGCACGACGATCGCTACGCCCGCACCTCCGAGTGGCTCGACGTTGTCAACGGCTGCTGGCGCGAACGGAACTTCTCCCATCACGGCAGGCTCTACACCGTCAGAGAGAATCTTCTCGCCCCGAAGCCCGTTGCGACACCCCGGCCCACTCTCTACGCCGGCGGTGAATCCGAGACCGCCAAGAACCTCATCGCTGCCAAGTGCGACGCCTACCTCATGCACGGCGACTCGCCTGACATCGTCGCCGCCAAGGTGAGCGACATGCGCCGCCGTCGCGCCGAACACCCCCATCTGCCGCCCCTCGTCTTCGGCGTCACAGGCTACTGCATCGTCCGCGACTCCGACGCCGAAGCCGACCGCGAGGTCGCTCGCATCACCGACGTCAAACAATCCGCCCGCGGCTACGCCAACTACCAGCAGTTCATCACCGGCTCGAAGCTCGAAACCGAGCTCAGCCTGCGTGACTACTCCGTCTCCAATCGCGGCCTCCGCTCCGGTCTGATCGGCTCCGCCGCCACCGTCCGCCAGCGCTTCGCCGACTTCGAAGCCACCGGCTGCTCCCTCGTCCTTCTGCAGTCCAGCCCGCAACACTCCGAGATGGAACGCTTTGCCGCTGAAATCATCGCCTGACCATCGCCAGCGGCTTGCTTCTTTGTTGTCATTCCGTAGGGATCTGCTTCTTATCAAACAGCCTGAACGATCCAGCATTTCAAATTGTCATCCTGAACGAAGCGAAGGATTCAGCTTCGCCTCTTCCTCACGGAGCGAAGCGACATATGAGCCCCGCGCGGCAGCAATGGCGTAATCACTCATGGCCGCGACCTAAAATGTAAGAACAGGAAATCAACGGATGCACCGCCTGCAAATCCAGACCTAAACGGTGTGCTTCGAAGACTTTTGCACCTAAGTACC
>CAHJWL010000015.1 GCA_903642235.1 Acidobacteriaceae bacterium
GCCCGCCGTCACCAGCCCCAAAGCCCCCCGCCACGCCATCCCATGCCGCCGCAGCACCCACGCCGTCCACCCCACGCCAACCACCACCACCAGCCCCGCCGTAGGCTTCACCGACACCGCCCACCCCGCCAGGGCCCCAGCCCCCACCCATCCCCACGGAACCGCTTTCGCTGCCCGTACGCCGGCAGCCAGCAGCGCCACCGCCGTCACCAGCAGCACCGCCACGGCAAAGTCCCGCTCGCCCGCCATGATCACGCCATCCTGCCCATGCAGCAGCGCAAACAGCCCCGCCGCTATTACCCCCGCCGCCCACCCCTTGGCCCGCAGCAGGAATACGATCGCCCCGCCCGCAACCATCAGCAACAGCAGATCCCAGACCCGCCACCCTGCTGATCCCGGCCCCAGCACCCGCATCACCCCCGCTTCGAGCAGGTACGCCCCAGGCAGGTTCATCTCCACGATGTCCGCGTACGGCCGCATCCCGCTCCGCATCAGCAGCACGGCATAGTGCAGGTAGATCGCATCTCCCACCAGCGGCCATCGCCAGCTCGCCACGAAAATGCCGCCACACACCCGGCCACCCATGCCGCAAGCGCGATCGGCCATACTCTCCAGCCCATCCCTCCCGCTACGTCCGCCCGGCCTTCCTTACCCACGAACCAGCATCGCCGAGACCGCCGCCGCAACCCCCACCACACCCAGACCGACTCCGAGCAGGAAAAACGACTTCTTGCGCGTCAGCAGCGTGATCGACGCCAGCACCACGCTGATCTGCAGCATCGCCTCCGCCACGTCATACCGGACTGTCTTCTTCTCGGCCACCTTCACCTCCGCCTCATCCTCCCGAGCCTTCGCCTGGCTCTCCTCCAGGTCCTTGCTCCACTTCTGGATGTGGGCTTTGTACTCCCCAGCCTTCGCCAGCGTTGCCGCCGAGGGAGCCGTCTGCAGCGTCATCTGGTCCACCACCACCATCAGATTGTCCTGCCGGATCTTCTTCGCCTGGTACTCGCCCCACTGGTCGTTCGCGCGCGACTGCATCAGCAGCGCATCGTTCGCCGGCCCATGTCCCAGCACCGTTACCAGCGCCACCAGCACCGCCAGGATCGAAATGGCGAGCGCAATCCGCGTCAGGCTCTCACCCTCGCCGGCCTCTTCCATCTGCTTGGAGAATTCATGAACTTCTGTCGGTTCCATAGGGGCGATTCTACCCGCCCTCCCGCACGCCCGTAACGCTCCACGGCGCACCCCGCTGAATATACGGAACAGTGGCGCAACCACTCCCCTCCACCCCTTAAACTCAGAATCAGCAAGCGATGCTCCACCACCGACATCGATCAGCTATCCCACGGGCGGGTGCCCCATTCATGACGGTCTCATCTTCATGAGTGCGCCATCGGCCGCAAGGCCGGTCTACCGTCACAAGCCCAGGTCCAGGACGAATCCGAACCTAACTCATGTCGACCGAAGACTTTCGGACCGAAGTACGGGGGAGGGGGAGGTACCCTACCGTCCTAGCACCGTCGCACTGCGCAGCCGCCGTCCCAGATGCCGCTCCAGCAATCCCACCCCGAACCGCAGCAAATCAGTGACCCGTCTCCGCTCCGTCGCCTCCCCCACAAACTCCGTCACACTCACCCGAAACATCCGCAGCATCGCCGCAACCGCCTCTCCCGGAAGCGGCACACTGCCACCCCGTCTGTCGTCCCCGCACGTCACGCCATCCGCCGTCGGCGACCACCATACAGGGCCGCCATGCAGCGCGAGCCCACACACCACGCAGTGCCCCAGCTCCGGCATCCACCCCATCAGCCGCGCCATCCACAGGCAGAAGTACGCCGCCGGCGCGACCACCTGCCCCGCCCTCATCTCGCCCAGCACCGCCACGGCCAGCCGAAACACCGCGTCCTCCACCGCCATCTCGGGTAGTGCCTCCTCCAGCACCTCCGCCATAAGCTGCAGCCCGGCCGTGCGCTCCCAATCCACCGTCCCGCGCAGCGGCGACGCAACGATCTCAAACGCATCCATCCGCATCAGATCCTGCTTCGGCCGCTCCGCATACGTCGCCCGCACCATCGTCATCGGCTCAAGCGCCCCGCCAAAGCGCCGCCTGCTTCGCATGGCATGCCGCGCCACCCCCTTTACCCGCCCCTGCTCCCGCGTAAACAGGCTAATGAGCAGGTCCGCCTCGAGGAACGGCCAGGTCCGCAGCACAAGCGCTTCGCCCACATGCACCGTTACCCGCCCTTCGGCCATTGCACTCACCCCACAAACACATAACGCGCAGCCCCGAAGAGCCGCGCGTCATAGAAGATAAAGAAGAACGAACATTGTGGAACGGAAACGTCCGGCTACCGCCCGAAGTGCGCCGCGTTGCTCTCCTGGAAGTTCGCCCACTTCTCCGGCAGATCATCCCCCGCGTAGATCGCGGATACCGGGCATACCGGTACGCACGCCCCGCAGTCAATGCACTCCACTGGATCGATAAACAGCTGCTGCGCCTCGCCGTAGCCGCCCTCATCCTTCTTCGGATGAATGCAATCCACCGGGCAGGCGTCCACGCACGCCGTGTCCTTCGTGCCGATGCAGGGTTCCGCAATTACATACGCCATCTCAAAACTCCTTCCAAAACGCGATCAGTTCGTCTGGTGTCCAGATCACAATCTTAGCAGGACGCGCCCTTGACCTCGCAAACCGCACTGCGCGTCCCATCAACAGACGCGACGTCATTTCCCTTCCGCTGCACGCCTCTCTGCAAACTCCTTTGCCGACGGTATCGGTCGCATCTCCCGTCCGGCAAACATCTCGGTAAACACATGCACCAGCTCGTCCTGGATCAACCCATTGCTGGCCAGCGTCTCCCGGCTGTCGAGCGTAAAGGTCCCTCCATCAAAGTGCGTCACTACCCCGCCCGCTTCGCGCACCAGCAGCATTCCCGCCGACGTATCCCACGGGTTCAGCTTGAACTCCCAAAAACCATCCAGCCGTCCGCACGCCACGTACGCCAGATCGAGCGCCGCCGACCCCGCCCGCCGCACCCCGTGCGACCGCAGCGTAATCTCCTGGTAAAAATGCACATTCGGCGACTCATGCCGCTTCTTGCTCGGAAATCCCGTCGCCGTCAGCGACTCCTGCATCGACTTCACCTTCGACACATGCACCTGCCGCCCGTTCAGCCATGCTCCCTTGCCCTTCTCTGTCACAAACATCTCGTCCCGCAGAGCGTCGTAGATGACCCCCGCCACCATCTCACCGTCCGCGTCTGCCGCCAACCCCCGCGGCCGTCGCTCACACCCCAGCACCACGCAGAACGCCGGAAACCCATGCGCGAAGTTCGTCGTCCCATCCAACGGATCCACATACCACCGGAACTCCGCATCCAGCCCCTCGCGCGTCCCCTCCTCGCCATAAATCCCGTGCCCCGGAAACTTCGCCTTGATCTGCCCGACGATCAGCGCCTCGCTCGCCCGGTCCGCCTCCGTCACAATGTCGACATCGCCCTTGTACTCCGCCGTCACACCCTTCTCGTAGTAGCTCTTCAGCAGCCCTCCCGCCTCGCGCGCTATCTCCGACGCCCTTCCAGCCAGCTCCATCTCCACCACAAGCCCCTCCGCTCTCTCTATCGGCTCCGCGTCGCTAAACTTTAGCGAGCGTCCGCATAGTACCCACTACGGTACCGCAGCCCATCCTTTGCCGCGAGCGCCGCGTCCGTCAGCGTCACCCTGATCTTCCGAAAGCTTGTATCCCGACTCCCCCGCGGCGCGTAATACCCAATCACGTACTGCGTCCTCAGATCGTCCGACACCCGCGCAAACGCCTTCTCGAGATCGTTCGGATTCTCCACGTAGTAGTACTTCCCCCCCGTATCCTCGCTCATCGTAATGAGCGCGTGCTCTCCGCCCGTATTACGCCCTGCATCCGCCGCGATCGGCACGATGATGATCGAGTACAGCATCGCCCCTGCCCGCTGCGCCTGCTCCACGGCCTGCTTGTAGCTCGACCTATTCTTCGTGTCTCCGCCATCCGAAATCAGCACCATCACCCGCCGCCGCCCCGCATCATTCCGCGTCTGCGCCAGCCGCTGCGACCCCAGGTACACCGCGTCATAGAGCGCCGTGTCCGTCCCGCGATCCAGCTCTCCCAGCCCGGCGTCGATCCGCTTCCGATCGTTTGTAAACGACACAATCTCCCGCACCGTGTCTGAAAACTCCATCAGGTCCAGCTCATCCTGATCCCGCAGCAGCGCCCGCACAAACCGCTTCGCCGCGTCGCGCTCCAACCGCTCGTTCCGCACCAGGCTCTCGCTTCCATCAATCGCCAGCACAATCGACAGCGGCGTCGCCGACTCCTTCTCAAACACCGCAATCGTCTGCGGCTTGCCATCTTCGCTGATCGCGAAGTCACTCTTTTGGAGATCCCCAATCGGCGCCCCATGCTCATCCGCCACGTTCACCGCCACGTTTACCAGCCGCGACTGCACCTGAATAGTCGGAATCTCCGAGTCGCCAATGCCCTGCGGCGCCTGCCCCGCGGCCGTTCCTGAAGGCGGCCGGCGCACTACCGGCGCCTGCGCTCCTTCCGCCCGCAGCAGCAGCCCACCCATCAAGACCGCCAGTGCCGCCGCCAATCGCCTCACCGCACCGCACCTTCAGCCGATCCCACGATCTCCTCCGGAAACGGCTCCCCATCCGCCCACACCGCCCCATCCTCAAACTGCTCCTTCTTCCAGATCGGCACCGTCTTCTTCAGCGTGTCGATCACCCATCGGCACGCCTCGAATGCCGCTCCGCGGTGCGCGCTCGCCACCACGATCAGCACACTCGTCTCCCCCACCACCAGCCGCCCCAGCCGATGCAGAATTGCCACCTCCCGCACCTTGAACCTCGTCACCGCCTCCGCCGCCAGATCGCGCATCTGCGCAAGCGCCATCGCCTCATACGCTTCGTAGTCCAGGTAAAGCGTCCGTCGGCCCCGTGTATTGTCCCGCACGATGCCGTCAAACACGCACACCGCCCCATCCGCGCCCGCCTTCATCGCGTCGGTCACCATCGCCGCGTCAATCCGCTCGTGCACGATCGCCACCCGCTTCGCCGCACTCAGCTCCGCCGCATCTAACCCACTGGACATCCGCTCATTAGACGCGACCGGCCCTTAAAGCGCATCCCCCATCCCCGTCACACGATGGCGCCGTCAAGGCCTGCCGACGAGGACCTTGACCGGCCCCCACTCACCGGCGGCAGTAACGCAACCTCATCGCCTTCCGCCAGCACCCGCTCCCGCCGGGCATACTCCTGGTTCACCGCTATCGCCAGCGCCTCCCAGACGCCACCCTCCGCGCCCGCCCGGCACCTCTCCACCACCTCCTGAACGGTCGCCCCAGTCTCCAATTCGAGCTCTCGTTCAGCCACCCCCATGCTGTCGCGCAACACTCCAAAAAAAAGCACCCGAACCCGCATAGCCAGCAGCATACGCTTCGGGACGCTGCCTCATTGATGCCTCCAAATGAGTCACGTGAGTCAACCGGATCACATGAGTCAACCGGATCACGTGAGTCAGATTGGCGCAAATGGAGACCGTCTCCCCACAAGGAACAACGCCGCCCACGCTGAGCGCGGCCTTTTGTTGTCATCCCGTAGGGATCTGCTTCTCTACCACTTCCCCTACCCGTTCCCTACTGCGCCTTCTTTGCAGGCGCTTTCGCTGCCCGCCCCTTCGCCGGGGAGGTCTTCGTCGCAGTTCGCCCCTTCGCCGTCTCACTCGCCACCGTCTTCTTCGCTGCCGCCTTCTTCGCCGGAGCTTTCTTCGCTGCCGCCTTCTTCACAGGAGCTTTCTTGGCCGAAGCTTTTCCATCCCCCTTTACCTGGTGGTACTCCTCCAGCAGCTTCGATCCCTTCTCCGCCAACTTCCGCTCATCAGCTTCGGTCTTCGGGACCGGCTCACCCCACGCCGCGGCCTGCAGGGCCTGCCGCGTCGGCTCACCCTTGTCGTCCACCACCGGCCCCGGAGGATTCGCATAGTGCCGCCGGAGAAACGAGCCCTTGCGCATCATCTTCTCCGGTGTGTCCGCCTTTCCTTTCACCCCGGGTTTCAGGTGCGCTCCTTCCGTCTTCGCAAAAAACTCCCTCCCTACGTCGGTTAGTCCACCCTTCGGATCCTTGCCTTCCTTCGGCATGCTCTTCGTCTTCTTCGCGACTGTCCGTTTCGTCGTCATCGTGGCTACTCCCTCCCTGCGATGCAGCCTCGCAGAAGAAGTCAGTCGTCGCAACCTTTTTCTGCCCTATACTTCCGCGATGCAAACGCTCTGTCTCGCTTCGCTGCTTGTATCGGCCATCGGATCGATGTCGCAGGCGCAGACATGGCAGCCATCTTCACCGACCGCATCGGGTGCCACCTCCTGGTCAAGACTGCAGGCGCTTCCCCCGGGAACCGCACTCCACCTCAACGGCCACCCTCACACCACCTGTTCCTTTCTCCGCGCCGACACCGACTCCATCACCTGCGGTCGCGAGAGCCACGAACGCACCTACCCGCGTGCCGGTATCCGCTCAGTGAAGCTCGCCCATCGCACCCGTTCTACCCTCACCGGCCTTGGTATCGGTGCCGGCACAGGTGCCATCCTCGGCTTCGCGGTCGGCACCAGAAAAGACAGCTTCTTCGGCGACAATGCCTTCCGCGGTGGCATCGCCGGTGTCTTCGCCGCCATCGGCGGCGTCGCCGGAACACCCGTCGGTTATCTCACAGACTTCACCGCCGGCTCGGCCATCTACCGCGCTCCGTAGCGGAAACATTCCCGCAAACGGAAAGGGAGTCACGACCCATGTCGTAGCTCCCTCCCTACCGCAGCACGCCTCCCGTATTAGCTGGCAGCCTGCAACAGCTCTTCCCGCACATTCTCCGCCTGCTTCGCCTCTCGCGAGCTCTGCGGCAGCGCCACAGCCAGCACATCTTCAAACCGCGTCGCGTAGTGGATTGTGATGCCGTCGACCTGCTCCTTCGACAAGTCCTCTTCAACGTTGGTCTTCACGTCGATCGGCAGAATCACATCTCGCACCCCGGCCCGCTTTGCCGCCAGAAACTTCTCCTTGATCCCGCCAACCGGCAGCACATTCCCACTTAGCGTGATCTCGCCCGTCATCGCCAGCAGCGGCTTGATCGGCGTATCGGTTAGAAGCGAAACCAGCGCCGTCGCCATCGTCACGCCGGCACTCGGCCCATCCTTCGGGATCGCTCCCGCCGGCACGTGGATGTGCAGATCCGTATCCTTCAGCACATCTTCATCGAGACCAATCGAGACCGCGTTTGACCGGACCCACGTCAGCGCCGCCTGCATCGACTCCTTCATCACATCGCCGATCTGGCCCGTCATGGTAAAGCCGCCTTTGCCCTTCATCTTGTTCGCCTCGATGAACAGCACGTCGCCGCCTGCCGGTGTCCACGCCAGGCCGACTGCCACGCCCGGCCGCTTCGTCCGCTCCGCAATCTCCGTGTCCACGCGCACCTTAATGCCGCCGAGGAACTCGTGCACGATCTCCGGTGTGACCACCACCTTCATCGAGTCGCCCTCAGCGATGCGTCGCGCTACCTTGCGGCACACCGTGCCGATCAGCTGCTCTAGCCGCCGCACGCCCGCCTCCCGCGTGTAGTGCCGGGCAATCAGCCCCACACTCTCCGTAGGGAACTCGATGACATCGGCAAAACTCGTCTCAGTCTCGGCCGTCGGCTTGGCTGCCGGAACGACATCGTTGGCATTCTCATCCGCCGGATCGACAGCGCTCACCGCCGGATCAACCTTCGGCACGTCTCTGGTCAGGCCATTCTCCTTCGCCTGACGCGGAATAAGGTATCGCTCTGCAATGTTGACCTTCTCCTCCTCGGTGTAGCCCGTGAGTTCAATAATCTCCATGCGATCGAGCAGCGGCGCCGGGATCGTGTCCAGCTGGTTGGCCGTGCAGATAAACAGCACCTTGCTCAAATCAAACGGTTGATCGAGGTAGTTGTCGCGGAACGTATTGTTCTGCTCCGGGTCAAGCGTCTCGAGCAGCGCACTCGCAGGATCTCCCCGGAAATCGCGCCCCAGCTTGTCGATCTCGTCCAGCATGAACACCGGGTCCTTCACCTCAACCCGCTTCAGGTGCTGAATAATCTGCCCCGGCAGCGCCCCGATGTACGTCCGGCGATGCCCGCGAATCTCCGCCTCATCGTGCATGCCGCCCAGCGAGATCCGGCTGAACTTTCGTCCCAGTGCCCGCGCAATCGATCGCCCCAGCGAAGTCTTTCCCACACCCGGAGGCCCGACAAAGCACAGGATCGGTCCCTTCATGTCCGGCTTCAACCGCCGCACCGACAGATAGTCTAGAATGCGATCCTTGACCTTCTTCAGCCCATAATGATCCGCATCGAGAACCTCCTTGGCCTTCCGGATGTCGATCTGCGCGGAGCTCGTTTTCGACCACGGCAGCACCGCCAGCCACTCCACGTAATTGCGGGTCAGCGAGTAGTCCGCCGCCATAGCATTCATCCGGCTCAGCCGGCCCAGCTCCTTCAGGGCGTCCTTCTTCACATCCTCCGGCATACCTGCGTTCTCTATCTTCTCCTTCAGCTCGGAAATGTCCTTTTGCGTGTCGTCCTGGTCACCCAGCTCCTTTTGGATCGCCTTAATCTGCTCGCGCAGGTAGTAGTCCCGCTGCGACGACTGCACGGAGTCCTGCACCTCACTCTGGATCTTGTTCCGCAGCTGCTGAACCTCCAGTTCCTTCGCCAGATGCTTATTCAACCTCTCCAGGCGCGCCAGCACTTCAGCCGTTTCGAGCAACTCCTGCTTGTCGGCCGTCGTCAGGAAGGGCAAATTCGATGCGATAAAGTCCGCCAGCCGCCCCGGTTCATCGATATTCAGCGCAATCGTCTGCAGGTCGTCCGACAATGTCGGCGACGCCGCCACGATCTGCTGAAACTGCTCCACCACACTGCGCTGCAAGGCCTCTGTTTCCGGTGACTTAGCCGGGTCTACGTCGCCAAACCCGTCCGACTCCGCCGTCAGAAATGGCGTTCGCTGCACGAACTCCCGCAGTCGCACCCGCTCGTTGCCTTCGGCGAAGACAAACAGGCTCTGGTTCGGCATCTTCACCACCTTATGCACCGTCGCCAGCGTCCCAACTGCATGCAGATCAGCCGGATCAGGCGCATCTTGCCGCGCATCCCGCTGTGCCACCACCAGAATCGTCTTCTCCTCACCCAGCGACTGAATCAGCTGGATCGAGCTCTCCCGTCCTACCGTCAGCGGCAACACCGCATGCGGAAACAGCACTGTATCCCGCACCGGAAGCACCGGAATCGCCCGCGATCCCTGCTCCCCTTCACCGCCACCCTGGCTGGACTTGCTCCCCGTCGGCTTAATCACACTTACAAAATCGTTAGGCATTGAGTGTCCTTGTATCAGATTTCCTACTATGAGATGTAGCACTCGCCGAAAGGTCGCACGGCATCCAAGCTGCCCAAGTGCGTCTTTCTGCCGGGATGGCTCGACCTGAGACCCAATCTGAAATCCGTCTCTCTAGAGCGGATGATGCTGAACACACCAGCGGTAGCCTGCCCCGCGCAGTCCGCCTTCGGCTCACGCGCACAAACTATAGAGCCGCCCTGTATCGCCCTAGCTCGCGCACCAGACTGCAGCACTGCCGAAGCTCCCGGAGAACACTCTCCGGCGCATCGACCTGGTCTCGGTTCGCGCTGCCCTCTTCGAAGCGCAGATCAACGTAGAACATGTACTCCCACGGGCGACCGGCGACTGGTCGCGATTCAATCTTCGTCAGGTCCGCGCCCACCTTTGCCATGCGATCCAGAGCCGCAACCAGTGTTCCCGGCCGATGCTCCACCGCAAAGGCAAGGCTCATCTTGTTCGCGGCCTTCATCTCCTGCTCCCAGTCGGCCATCCGTGACTCCGGCACGATGAGGTGAAATCGCGTGTAGTTCTCGGCGTGATCTTCGATCTCTGCGGCGACCACCATACCACCGTAGACCTCTGCCGCCAGTCGTGGGGCGATACCTGCCGCGTCCCGCGATCGTTCCTCAAGCACATGCTTTACAGCGCCCGCCGTGTCGTAGAAGGTGACGGCATCAATCGCAGGATGGGCTGCCAGCCATCTGCGGCACTGCGAGAGCGCGACTGGATGAGAGAGCACTCGCCGGACGTCCGCGAGCAGGACACCGGGGGGCGCGATCACCTGATGACGAACTCGGAGGTTAAACTCACGCACCATGCGCACGGGACTTGCCAGCAGCAGGTCGTAGTGGTCCACCACGGAGCCGTGCAAGCTGTTCTCGATAGGCAGAACGACGCCGTCCACCTCCCCCCGCAGAACAGCATCCAAGGCCCGGGCCGACTGTGCGGACGGAAGGATCGTCGCACCCGGGGCGATCGTCAACGCCGCGAGATGGCTGTTCGAGCCGAGTTCCCCCTGGATGGCCACACGATCCAGGGGTGAAGTGTCAGCACCAGCGGTGTCTCGTCCCGGCTCCTGCGTGGAATAGTGCTGTACAACCTTCTTGTCATCACCATGCATGGCCAATATTTTCATATTCTGGCAACCTCAAAATCGCCCACCGCACCTTACCACGAGTGCACCGGGACGTTGTGCATAAAGTGCACGGCAGATAGCACGACCGGGCAGATCTAGGAGATCAGGCAATGCTTTGGACTATCACGATCATTCTCTTCATTCTGTGGCTCGTCGGTCTCGTGAGCAGCTACACCCTGGGTGGATGGATTCATATTCTGCTTGTTCTTGCCATCGTTGTTCTGATCTTCAACCTGCTTTCGGGCCGTCGCGCTCTCTAGCCGGAATCTGCTGTTCCAAGCCGCTTTGAACGCCGTCGTTCCCGAACATTCGAGAGTGACCCAAACTGCAGGAACTGTAAGGAGCGAGTATGAGCACGGACACATTCACAGGAAAAGTTGACCAGGTAGTCGGAAAAGCAAAGCAAGGCATCGGAGAGGCAACAGGCGATCAGGAGCTTGCGAACGCGGGCGCGGCGGATCAGGTCAAAGGAAATGCGAAAGAGGCCTGGGGTACCGTGAAGGATGCTGCAAGCGATGTTGGCACCCACACGCAAACCAACGCCGATGTTCACGCGACAGAGACACGCACCGACGCGGATGCGAACGCGCATGACCTACGAAACAAGGTAACGTCAGCCGCAGAGACCCTCAAGGATAAGATCACGGGCAAGACCGATGAGGTTCGGGCCCGCAACAACTAACCTTTTATGCTCTAAAGCAGAACCCGCCTCGAGCGGGTTCTGCTGCGTTAACGCGCAAGTCTGCGATCCACGGCAATGGCGGCGAAAAAGAGTATCGAGATAATGCCATTCAGGGTGAAAAAGGCTGCGTTCATCCGCCGAAGATCTTGTGGGCTGACCAGCGTGTGTTCATAAAACAGGAGCGCTGCCACGGCACCGACGCCGATCTTCGCTGCCAGACCTAACCCAAAGAGCGGTATCAGCCAGCACAGCAGCCCGATCATGGCAAGGTGCATGACACGCGCAATCAGGAAGGCTCTTTCAAGTCCGAAAGCCTGCGGGATGCTGTTAAGGCCGACCCGGCGATCGTGCTCGAAATCCTGGCATGCATAGAGAACATCAAAACCGCCAACCCAGAGCAGGACGGCTGCAGTGAGCACCAGGATGCGGGAATCGAGTGATCCTCGAACAGCGATCCATGCGGCGGCCGGCGCGATTCCGAGAGCAAGCCCCAGCACCAAGTGAGACCATCGTGTAAATCGCTTCGCATAGCTATACGAGAGCACTACCAGCAAAGCAATCGGTGCCAGCAACAGCGTCTCTCGATTCAGCATGGCAGACGCTAATAGAAAGATCGCCGAAGCTGCCAGCACAAACCACAGGACAAATCCGCGGTTCAGAGCGCCCGCAGGCAGAGCGCGCGTCGCGGTACGCGGATTTGCCGCGTCCAGATCCGCGTCTGCCAAACGGTTAAAGGCCATCGCCGCAGATCGGGCCGAAACCATGCATACCAGGATCCAGCCCAGGACGCGCAGCGTTGGAAGTCCGCCTGCGGCAAGAACGGCTCCGGTCAGCGCAAACGGCAGAGCGAAGATGGAGTGCTCCCACTTGATCATCTCAAGCGTCGTCGCTGTGCTCTTCCAGAGTCCCTGCATGCTCTGATCCTACTTCGACGTCTTCGATGCGTTCGCAACCTCAAGGTTATTTGTCACCTTGAAGACGCCCGGAACGCCATTCGCACGGATATTTGCGACATCTCTGTCTGCCTTGGTATCGACAATGCCTGAAAGCGTCACGTTGCCGTTGACCACCGTGATGCGAATCGGCTTCGCCGGATCGAGTGCGTAGCGATTCAGCTGCGGCGCTCCATACACAGCCCGTGCCGTTGCCAGCCGGATGCGGTCATCCATCGGCGAAACGGGCGCGACATCAATGTTATCGACCACGTCTTTCACGCCGGGGTAGTTTTCGACCAGGCTCACCGCCGATGACTTATCGACGGGGCCATACGCCACGCCGCCCAGAGTCACAACTCCGTTCTGCACTCCGATTGTCAACGCATTGAAGGCCGTCGTCCCATAGCCGACGCGGTCATAGGCCAGCTTCTCCGCCAGCTTGTTGCGCAGCGTGTCATCTTCGACAACCGGTCCTGCTACCTCGATGCCGTTCTCGACAGCCTTGACGTTCTTGCGGTGGTGAACCTTTTTCTCCGCATCTTCCTTCTCCGCATACACGCCAACCGAACCGGTCAACGTCACCAGTCCATTCGTGACCGCCACCTTCACGTCCTGGAAGCGCTTGTTGTCGAGCGCCTTCATGACATCGGCCTGGATCGCTGTGTCAGCCGATGAGCCGGTCTGCACACCTGTCGCTCCAACACCCTGCGAACTGCTCTGCGCATGCAGCAGAGCGGGGCCGGTGAGCACCAAGACTACCCCCAGCCACATCGATCGTCTCTCGTTCTTCATCGTCGCTTTCCTTTCGGCACCGATCAGCTCAAAAGCTGAGACCGCGCCCCTTTCATCCCTGTATTGGACGCGCACACACGCGGAACGCCTACATGGTACGCCCGGCAACCGGCGAAAGCCTTCTCAAACAAGGCCGGCAGGCTAAGCCGATCGAGGCAAGCTCCTCGACCGAGGAGTCCTAGCAGACGGACGCCAATACAGCACGGGGCGATCCTTTAGCGATAGCGCTGCCGCAGCTTGTACACGATGCTGAAGACACCCACCTCGTCCCGTGTCGCGACAAGAGACTGGTTCTCATTGAGCTGGTAGGCGACCTGAATCAACTGCTGCGTCTGCGCATTGACGCTGGTGGCGAAGGTAACCGAAAGCTGTTGGGTGAGCTGCTGCTGCACAGTGATGCGCGGTCCAGAGTTCCCCAGCGTGCCGACGAAGGCCGGATCGATCTTCACGCTCCCGCCGCCAAACAGCTTGGACACACGGTTGCTCACGGTTGCATTCAGCGCGCCTCCCAAAAGTGCGTTCGTGGTCGGATCCGTACCAGCCTGGGTCTGCTGTGTGCTGCTGATCTGCGCCTCTTCCTGCGTCTTGCCGAGCGCCAGCAGGCTGAAGATATCCGCCTCCGTCAGCGGCGGCTCCGATCGGTAGGTCGGTTTCAGGGAGGTCGAGGTTCCGTGGACGCCGATCGTCACGTCATAGTTCTCGACGCGCGCGGTGGCGTCCAGGTCTATGACCGGATCGATCCGCACCGGATTCGTAAAGTAGATGTTGCCGCGCTGGAGCTGATACTTTGTTCCGGCAAAGGTGGCACTTCCATCAGTGATCTGGACCCGGCCCAGCACCGTCGGTTCCACCAGTGTTCCGCGCACCGCCAGGTTAACCGTGCCGGCCAGCTTGGCATACGAGTTCTGAAAATCCAGCTGCGGCGAGCTCGTAACCTTGATGTCCAGCAGAATTTTGTTCAGCAGAGAGTTGGGATCGGGCGGTGGTGCAACGCCCCCCGGCCCGGCAAACGCCGCAAAGTCCACATCCGCGCCGACCGTAAAGCGTGTGATGAGCACTGACCCGCTTAGCCGGGCGCCGTCCGCTCCGCCCTGCAGCCGGATGTCCGCATCTGCCGTCGTGCTCAGCCCGTTCAGCCGGTATCGTACCTTCTGTGCCTTTAGCGAAAGATCGGCGTACACGCCGCCCTTGTACATCACGAAGCCGCCAAACGTCAGCTGACCGCCGCCCGTTGTCGCCGTAAGCGACTTTGCCTCTAAACGGTTCTCATTGAACATGAGCTGCCCGTTCAGGTTAGTCAGCCCGTTTGAGACACCGTCAAGCGCCGCGTCCACGTGCTCAAAGTCCACAGTTCCGGTCAGCTCCGGATCCTTGACTCGTCCGCCCGCGGCGATCTTGAACTCGACCTTGCCCTTCGCGATCACATCTGGATCAAACGTATGGGCGATCGCGGTGTTTATGGAGCCGGTCGCATGCACGTCCAGCTTGCCGCCCTTCGCATCCGTCACACCCAGCACGACGGCCGATCCGTCTGCCCGCAGATCCGTATCCTGCCCGGTGACATGGAGCGGTTCCAAGGTGGCGGTTCCGTTCCGCAGGCTGGCCCGGAGCGGTCCCTCCGACTTCAGGGTGATGCCCTGCAGCGTTGCCTCGAGCGGATTCAACTCCGCCGTCCCGGCAAGCGCAGCCGGAGTCTTCAATGGGCCGCTGACCGTGATCACACCATCGATCCGTGAGCTCGCCTTGAGCCCCGGACTGGACGCCAGCAAGGCCATCGGTTTCGCAATGTCGAGCCCGCGCAAGGTCAGTTTTGCCTGTGTGTCATAGTCGCCGACCAGCTGCGTGGTCGCGTTCGCCGCCAGCTCAGCACCTGCAAGCGTGGAGTTCAGCGTCAAATACGCCGTCTTGCCCTGCGTGTGCGCCTCGGCCGTGACCTCCCCAATCTGCTGCCCGCTGTACGTGATCTGCGTCAAGCCGATCGTCGCCCTCAGACCAGGCTCCGCCACCGTTCCCTGCGCGTCCGCACGTAGATTCAACACTCCATCCACCGGCAGCTGCTGTTTCTGCACACTGTCGAACTTCGACAGCAGCAGAGTGTCGCCCTGCACATGCGCATGCAGCTGTTCAGACGCCATGTTGTAGCCGCCGTTGCCCGCAATCTGCATGCCATGAAGCGTCACGAGAAGCTTGGTCGCCTCAATCTGCTTGCCCTGCACCGTAGCATCGACGAGCACTGAGTCATACCGCTCGCCGTACGCCATTCCGTCCCGCAGGTTGACCTCGCCCGACCCATTGAGTGCCTTCAACGTTCCCTGCGCCTGCCCGTTCACCGAAAGTGTTCCCGTAACCGGGTACTTGCCTTTCTGTCCCGCCAGATCGAGCACGTCGTCAAGCAATGCGTTGTTCAGAGTCACCTTCGCATCCACTGTGCTGCCGTCGTCCCACACATAGGAGACAGCGCCCCGCCGCGACACGATCCGCCGCGGTGCAAAGCTTCCTGTCGCTGTGAGCACCGCGCTTCCACGCCGGATCGTTGAGTTTCCGACCGAAAGTCCGCGTGGCTGGTACTCCGCATCTGCAACGACAGAGTCGATATGCACGTCTGCCTGCGTGCCTGCGTGCAGAATCAGATCGTTTGCCTGCAGATGCCCTTTGACATCGACGTTTGCCAAAGATCCGCGCGCCGTGCCCTGGAAGCCCAGCGATCCATGCAACACAATCGGCAGTGCGGCCGATCCCTTCCTGCCATTGGACTGCACGCCCAGGCTCGTCAACAGCTGGTCGTACTCCCCCAGGTCCCGTACCGATGCATCCAGCCGCAAGGCCGTCAGCGAATCACCCTTGTTCACTCCCAGTACGCCACTCGCATCGATCGTTGACTGCGGTGTCCGCGCGAGCAGTCTGTCGATGTTGACCACCTGCTGCTGCCCACGGTACTGCGCAACGGCCTCGCCGCTCAGTGGAATCGAAGCCAGTGCTCCACGCCCCCGAACGCCGGTCGGTGCAAATTTCACGTCCGCGTCTACGTTCACCGTGTCTGCAATCTCTGTCGCGGGTCCGCCCCACTCCGCCTTCAGCGGTCCGCTGAAGGCAGTGTCGAATCCGAAATCGCCGGACTTCGTCTGCACGATTTCGAGGATCGAGCGCAGCGCGATCCTGTTGAGGGAGACGTTCAGCAAAGCATGCGCGCGCTGAACCGGCGTAAGTGTCACGGACTCAACCGGTGCCTTCGCGCCCACGCCTGTTGCTGCCTTGTTTGCCGTCTGCGCGGCGGCCACTGTGGTCGGCGAGGCTGCGGGTGCGCTCGCCGGCACCTCACCCAGCCAGTTCGAGATCCGCAGCTCGCCAGTGGCGCTTCCGCCACCTGGCAGATACCCTGTAAGCGCCGTAAATAATAGCTCGGTCGGTGTGACGTGCAGCTGTGCGCCTCCGTTAATGTCATGTACACGCACGCTCGCATTGCGGTATGCGGCATCATGCAGCTTCACCTCACCCACAACCAGATACCCCTTAACGCAATCAGGATCCGCCGGCAAGGCCTTTGTGCTCGGTGCGACCGCATCTTTCGGGTGCCGCCGCTGCCAGAAGTGCGGCTGTTTCTGCGCCTCCTGCGGCGCGGTCGTGCAGTTGTGCCCCTTCACGTGCACCTCAAGTGATCCCGCGTTCAGGCCGTCTACCCCACTCAGCACCGCAATCTGCGTCAGCTCGAGATTTCCGTCAACCGCCGCTGCAAACTCCGGCTTCGCGAAATGGTTCAACGAGCCTGTTGCCGTCAGCTGTGAGTGCTCCCCCGTATGCAGGTCAAAGGCCTTGAGAACAGCCGCATCCCGGCCAAGCTCCGCCTCAACGTGCAGTTTGGACTGTGCCTCCGGCTCTTTCGCCATCTTCGTCCGCAGATCGTGCAGATCGATGTTCATTCCATAACGATCGCTGGCTGACAGGTAGTTCACCTGCGCATCCAGATCCTTCGCCGCCACATCGAACGGAATCGCCCGGTCATTGATGACGACCAGTCCGTTCGCAAGCTCCACCCGTCCGGCCTGTAGATCCAGCAACGTATCCTGCACTGGCGTTGTGCTTGTGCTCGGCTTCTTCGGCACCGGCTGGTTTGTTTTGCCATCCTTGTCGATAATCAGGTGCACATGCGGCTGCTCTACCCGCAGAAAGCTCAGCCCGATATGCGACTGCGCCCCCTTGCCGACCGTATGCGAGATCACGGTGTTGATCTTCGCCCGCAGCAGAATCTTGTCTGCGGCAAGATAGGGCGCCTCCCCCGGTCCTTCCAGCCCATGAATCACCAGACCGTCCGCCTCGACCGCCAGATGCCAGAGACGCAGACTGATGGCGCCGACCTCAACCCGCCCACCGGTCGCATCCTCAAGCGTGCTGACCAACTGCTTCCGCACGCGCGCCTCGAAGTCCGGCGTTGTCGTGTACCAGGTCAGACCGGCAGCGAGAAGCAGGACCAGCAGAAGCAGACTACCCCCCGTCCAGGCCAGCACCTTTGCCATGGTCCGGGATAGATGCAGCGCACCTGATCGCCTCATGCTGCCATCGTTGCTGCTCGGCTCACTCATACGGGGTCCGCTCCATCCTGCACAATCTGTACCGTACCCTGCGCCCGCAGGGATCGCAGCCAGTCTGAAAGCAGGCCGCTTACCTGCTGCTGCAGCAGAACCTCCTGTATGCGGTCCGACAACTTAGCCAGCGCGGGAGCTTTCACCTTCTGCCTGGCATACGCCGGCAGCATGGTCTTCTCGTAGTAGTCCTCGATCTCCGCATGCGAGATCCGGATACCGGATCGAAAGCGAACTTCTATAAACTGCAGGGCCTCCATCCGCTCACGCCAGTACGACCGCACCTCATTGCTGGTCACGCCGTGCGCCGCGAGAAATCTGGCCCAGTCAGCGTCGCTCTCGCAGTGCGCCTGCTTGCACGCCGGGATCTCTTTTCGTAACTGATCCAGTTGCGTATCGATCTCCGCCTCAGTAATTCCGTGCTGCGGCTGCAGCTTTGCCTGCTGCAGAAGGAGCCGCCTGTCTACCAGGCGTTCAATTGCCTTCTCGCGTGTGGTGCTTCCCTCAGGCGAGGAGATCGGCTGAAACGCCGCCATCCGCCGCTCTTCTTCCACATCGCTCTCAAGCACCACGTCGCCATTCACCACAGCCACCACGCGGTCCAGCAGTACGCCGGCATTGGTCGGAGCCGGCGCTGCCTCCTGCGCCTCCTCGGCCTTCGCCGCCGAGTCTGCACTTGTCGTCTGCTGTGCTCTCGTCGTCTGGTCCGGATTGGACACGGCGCCGCCAGTCGTGGGTGTCGCTCCCGGAGCCTGCGCCCGGACCAACCCTGTCCACGCGGCCAGAAGCGCCAGAGCGAGCATCCGCCCCAGCCGCACCTTTGCTTTGACTCTCGCGATCTTTTTAGAAACGTCTCGCATCGTTAGAAGCTCTGTCCAATGCTGAAGAAGAAGTTGATATGGCTTGCCTGCCCAACATGCGGCGCGGCGCTGCTGCTGAAGTCGTAAAGCACCGGGTACACCGGCGGGTTGAGGTTGTAGCTCAGATCGACACGAACAGGTCCGACCGGCGTGTTATAGCGCGCTCCCAGGCCGATCGCATGCGAGAAGTAGTTGAAGTTACACGTCCCCACATGCGTCGTCTGCACCTTAACGCTTGAGACATCCCGGCAGGTGTCCTGGTCCGGCTGGTGAAAACGAAGAAAGCTCGGAAACATCTCGCTCGCGTTTTGAAAGACATTTCCCATGTCGTGGAAGAGCACGAAGTTCACGCTGCTTCCTACCACCGGCAGCACCGGCGCCGGCAGACGAAGCTCCAATTGATTCAGGAACACCGCCGTCCCTCCCACCGGATAGCCTGTCTGGAGGTCGCGCGGACCAGCGCCGTTGATCGAGAATCCACGATGCGACGTCGCTCCACCC
Organism: Acidobacteriaceae bacterium; assembly: GCA_903642235.1. Lineage (GTDB taxonomy): Bacteria > Acidobacteriota > Terriglobia > Terriglobales > Acidobacteriaceae > Edaphobacter. Next base: position 18,919 of record CAHJWL010000015.1, read on the forward strand.
GCATAGAGCCGCTCCGGCAGCGGCACCGCCGTGCAGCTTGCGTTCGTCGTCAACAGAATGCCGCGGCATGGATTCGTTGAGCTGTTCTGGTCGCCGACGTTTGGGTTGGGGCCGTAGTTCTGCTCGACTCCGATACGCGTGTTCCGCGCAAAGACATACTTGCGCTTGCCAAAGGAGTAATAGCTCGAAAACGATCCATCGAAGCGATTGAAATCCGTCTGCGATCCGAACTTCGAAGACGCGAAGAAGGTCGTCACGGTCGTGTACGAGCCCTTTGTCGCATCGAGCTGCGACGGCGCACGGCGGTCGTGGTACCACGTCACACCCGGGCCGCCTACACGGACCGGCTGGCTCAACAAGGGAATCAGATTCGCCGACACCTGCAGACTGTTCGGGTCCACCGACACGCGCCGGTACTGGAAGTCGTAGATCAACGTATCCGTCTTCGGAATGCGCTGTGTCAGCCGCACATCTCCCTGCAGCGTCGAGGCAGCAAAGGTCGTAATGTTCTGCACATTCGAGTACCCGCCCGTCGCCGACGCCGTGAGATTCGGATTGCCAAACAGATCCGGATTGCTGAACGTCAGCTGCGCGATGCGCTCGAGCAGGCCATACGTCGTGTGCAGCGTCAGCGACTCCTGCGTCCCTCGCAGATTGATGCGCGACACATCGAGGGACGCCCGCGGACTTACGCTCGCTCGCCCATCCTGTGACGTCGTACTCTCCGGGCTGATACCGAGAAGAATGGCTGATGCCGGCGAGATCATCCCGCGGCTCGGCGTGCCCGTCTGCGCTTCAAAGCCGAATCCGTAGGTCACATCCCACCGCTTGGCTTCGGTCAACTGCAGCAGCACATTCTTCTCGGGGAGCTGCCCATTTGGGTTCTGGGTCACTGCCGTTACCTGGTTGAAGAGCGCCAGATTGTAGAGGTTTCTCTGTGTATCGAGCAGCGCCGTCTGGTCAAGTGGATCCTTCGCGTGAACCAGGATCTTCGGGTTCACCACGTCCTCCCGCACATGGTTCTCGCCGGACTTTAACACCTTGTCGATCAGGACGTGTGGCCCTTCCGCCACCGCGAGCGTCACATTCGTCTTTGTCGGGTCGGCCTTGTCGACCTCCTGCCGAATCGTCACCTTTGACTGCTCAAAGCCCTGACTCAGGAAGTAGCTCTGCACCACATCCCGGTCGCCTGAGAGTGTAATGAGCGAGAAGGGCTGGCCCATCTGCGTGTTCAGCATGCTGCGTACCGCGTCTGATCGGGTCTCGTCCACGCCATCGAGTGCAACCGTGCCAAAGGTCTGCTGTGGCCCTTCAACGACCGTGTACTTCACGCTTACGTCCGCTACCTTCAGCGGCTTGCCGTCTTTGTCATCCACATCGCTGACGGTCGGCGTGACCTTGGTCTGATTGAAACCGTTCGACCTGTAGAGTCCCTGGATCGCCGCCACATCGTTCTGCACCAGGGCCTGGCTGTACCGGCCGCTGCGCAGATAATTGTCCGCCTTCTGCACTCTCAGCCGCTCGCGCAGCAGATCGTCACTGAAGTACTTATTACCCGCGAAGCTCACGTCCAGCACCTTATGTTTCGCGCCCTTGTCCGCGGTAAAGATCACGCGCTCGGCATTCGTCCCTTCACCGAGGACCTTGTACTCAACCCGCGCATCAAAGTATCCCTGCTGCTGCAGAAACTCGCGGATATTATGCGATCCCTCGTTCAGCAGGTCATTGTCAATCGTGCCCTCTTCAAAGATCGGAATCAGCAGCTTCAATCGTGCGTTTGAGACCTTCACGCCTTCGATGAGAACCTTGACCTCCGGCCCCTGATTTGCCGAAAAGGTATAGTTCAGGCGATCTTTCGCCGCATCGTAGGTCGACTTCGTCAGAGTGATCGTTCCCTCCAGCCGATTCTTCTTCTGGTACACGCCGCGAAGATCGCTCAGGGCGTTTGACGTTGTGTCGCGCGTCACCTTGCTCTTGAGCTTCAGCTTGCCCTTCTTGCGGAACTCCTTCTCGGTCAGCCCAGGATCCTGCCCCGTTACGATCACATCACCAACCCGCGCCTGCGGCCCAAGCGTGACCGTATACGTCACGTTTACCTGCTTCGTGTCGCGCTCCCGCAACGTCTCGGACGTCACTTTGGACTCGTAGTACCCGTTCTGCTCAAGCGTTTGCTGAATGCCCTGTGCTCCGGCCGGCACCTGGCTCGGTGAAAACGGCGTTCCCGGATCCAGCTTTGTCGCAAACTCCAGCAGCGACGTCAGCCGTTCGCTCTTGATATTTCGCACGGCCACCCGGCCCACAAAGAATCGCGGCACTCCCGCAAACGTCAGGGTCACCCCGTCGCCGTTCGTCTCCGCGCGCACGGCGATATCGCGGTAAAGTCCACTCGCAAACAGCCGTCTCGTACTCTCTCGCACCAGATCCGGCTCAAGCGGCTGCCCCGGCTTCTGTGACAGCTCCGCAGGCAGCGTCTCCGTGCTGCTGAACGTCACTCCCGAGAACACGATCTTCGACACGGTTCGGTCCTTGTAAGTCCATAGCGACCCCTTCTCGCCGACCGTCAGTTCCCGGATTGCCTTCCCCTGGATGACCTTGTCCTGTGTCGTCTCCACCGGCGTGGCGGCGTTCGTGGGCTCATTCGAAGGTGTCGGGCTTTGTCCCTGGACGGCTGGCAGTGTGTTTGTTGCAGGTGCGCCGCTCTGGGAGGCCGCAGGTGTGCTCTCCGGCGAGCCGCCCGGTGTCTGCGCGTACAGGGCGCTCCCCGCTCCCAGCATCAGCCAAAGACAGGCCGAGACCGCGTCTGTAACCCGGCCCGCCTTTGGGTACCCGGAGACGCCGCCGCTGACCTTTGTTGCCACCTCTGCTTGGCCCAACCGACCCACTTTCTCTCCTTCGTTCCACTCGCTTCCAAGGGCTTCTACACCTCCGAGGGAAACGGCACACTCACTTCAGGATCAACGCGCCAGTACCTTTGGCTTACGTCCGTTCTGCTCACAGTCCTGCTCTTCGCCAAAGCGAACGACAAACAGGGCGTCTGTTGCTCCAAGACACCTTCAGCCCGCCTGTCGACCTGCCGCTCCTCTCGCGGGCCAAGCCCAGCCCTTCTATACTAACGAGAGCTTTGGATTTCGTCCTTCGAGGAATCAGCGCGGCCACCCTGCACCTCCGCAACTCCTCCTCACGTACCTGTAGCCGCCTGCTCAATGACCGTCCCCATCAATCCTGCCGTTCCACCATCCGCTTACCCTGCCATTCCCGGCCAGTCTCCCGATCACCTGCAGGCCCGCTACTCCCGACAGATCCTCTTTCCGGGTATCGGAGAGGCAGGTCAACGGAGGCTTGCTCACGCCTCCGTCGCCATCATTGGCGTGGGCGCTACCGGTGCGGCTACCGCCTCTTTGCTGGCGCGCGCCGGCGTCGGCCATCTCATCCTCGTTGACCGCGACTTCGTCGAGCCCTCGAACCTGCAGAGACAGATCCTGTTTGACGAGCAGGATGCAGGGGAGGCCCTCCCCAAGGCGGAGGCAGCGCGGCGTAAGCTCCTCGCGGCGAACTCCTCCATCCGCATCACCGCCCACATTGCCGATCTGGTCCCTGGAAACATTCACGACCTGCTCGGCTCCGCTGGTCTGCTCCTCGACGCCACCGATAACTTCGAGACCCGCTATCTGCTCAACGACTTCGCCGTGCAGCAGGGCATACCCTGGATCTACGCCGCTGCCGTGGGTGCCTACGCTGCCACCATGACCATCCTGCCCCGCCGACCGGCTGGCGAGAGCAGTCCCGCCGGCTGCCATCCTGCCCCTGAGCCTGTCAAATGTGAAGAGCCCCCGCATCTGCCTTCCGCAGCGGAGCGAAGCGACGCACCTTCCTCGACAGAGGTGCCCGCGCCCTACGCTCCGACCGCCTGCCTCGCCTGCATCTTCCCCAAGCCGCCCTCCGGCCCGGTCGAGACCTGCGATACCGCGGGCATCCTCGCGTCGGCAGTCAACCTCGCCGCATCCCTCCAGGTCACAGAAGCCCTGAAGATCCTCACCGGACAGCATCACCTTCTCCGCCGGTCCCTCGTCTCCTTTGATCTCTGGCAGCCCACGGCCGCCGCCCGTCTCGACCACGCGGAGATCTCCGCCGCCGCTCCCAGACCCGGATGCGAGGTCTGCGACCTCCGCAACTTTGCCCATCTCGCTGGCTCCGCACGCCCCCACATCACTCTGTGCGGCCGTGATTCTGTTCAGATTCACGAGCATCAGCGCCCCATCGATCTCGCCGCCATGCACCGGCAACTGGCGGCCAACCCCGACCTCTCAGAGGTACGGTCGAACTCCCTCCTGCTTCGTTTCCGACGCGGCGCCCATACCCTTACCGTCTTCGCCGATGGCCGGGCGCTCATTCACGGCACGACTGACATCACCCTGGCCCGAAGCCTGTACGCCCGCTTCATCGGCTCCTGATCGCCGGTACAAGGAACACCGTAGTACCCCAGGGGGTACGGCCGCGGACGCAACCTTTCCGAAAGCCTCATCCTCTATCACAGCAGCGATGTCGGCAAGCTTGCGGTAGGCTTGGGGAAGCCTGATCGTACCGGTACTACCTCCCAGGACGGAGTCAGGCAAATGTATTCACAAGGTCAAATCATGAATCAAGCAAAGCCTGTGCCTGGCTCGTTCAAAAGAAATCCTCCCATCGCAGGAGAAGCCGAAGCCATCGAAGCCGCAAAGAATGGCGACGCTGAGGCTTTTTCGAAGCTCTACGCTCTGCACAAACGACGCGTTTACACCCTGTGTCTCCGCATGCTCGGCAACGTCTCTGAAGCCGAGGACATGACGCAGGAGGCCTTTCTTCACCTCTTTCGCAAGATCGGCTCCTTCCGTGGAGAATCAGCCTTTTCCACCTGGCTGCACCGTCTAACCGTCAACCTCGTGCTGATGCATCTCCGTAAGAAGGGCCTGCAGCTGGTCTCGCTTGAAGAGACCATCAATCCCTCCGAGGAAGATGCTCCGAAGCGCGACTTCGGCGCCCGCGACCCACAGCTTGCCGGCTCCGTGGATCGTGTCGCGCTGGAGCGCGCCGTTGGCTCCCTTCCTCCCGGCTATCGCATGGTCTTCGTTCTCCATGACGTCGAAGGCTTCGAGCACAACGAGATCGCAACCATGCTCGAATGTTCAACCGGCAACAGCAAGTCACAGCTCCACAAAGCTCGTCTCAAGCTGCGCGAACTTCTTCGTCAGTCTGAGGCCCTCCCTCTAACCGCACTCTCCGAGGTGCTCCAATGACCGACCCCGGCACACAACTCAACCTGGAGGGCATGACTCCAGATGACTTCCAGGCCCGGCTTCCCGAACTCTTCGCTGCTGGCAGCGGACGTATCAGCGAGGATCCCCGTTTTGCAAAGTTCCTCCATGACAATCCCACCTGCGAGGCCCTCGTTCGCGATCTCGAATACATCGCCGATGCCGCCCGGCAGCTTCTTGATCCGGTTACGGACGAACCCAGTGACGCCGTCTGGGACAACATTCAAAGCAAACTGAAGATCGCCGCCGTAGGAGAAGAGCCCGTCTAACACGGCGCTGCTTCTTTCCCTTGCGTCCCTCACCGATCGGGAGTACCGTCATCACAGCGATGAAGACGAATCACAGGACCAGCCGATTTACCTACTGCTACTGGTGGACTCCAGCGGCTGCGGCAGGTTCGTGTCTCTCTAGCTAGACCTCCAAAAGAGACCCTCTCCTCCACAGCCGCGACCCACCCGGGTCGCGGTTTTGTTTTGTCCCGCCCTTTGAACCGGAGCCGTTATGCAAACCCTCTCACTCGCCGCCGCCGAAGCCACACCCGACCTTCCCGCCACGCTCACCCGCATCGTCCTCACCGGCTTTATGGGAGCGGGAAAGTCAACAGTCGGCCGCGCTCTCGCGGATCGCCTCGGCTGGACCTTTCTCGATCTTGATGACCTCATCGAAGAGCTGGCCGGCCTCACCATACCTGAGATCTTCGCGACCTTAGGGGAGCCGCAACTCCGCCGGCTTGAGTCCCGCGCCCTCGTCCGCGCTCTCGCCCGTCAACATACTGTTCTCGCGCTCGGCGGCGGCGCTCCCGAAGCCTTGGGCAACCGCCTTCTTATCGAACAGACACCCGGCACCGTGGCAATCTTTCTCGACGCTCCCTTCCCTACCCTCTTTGACCGCTGCATCCTTCAGTCGCTCCATCCCACCGTCACCGCCCGTCCTAATCTGGCCGATCCCGTCGCCGCTGAAGCAAGGTTCCGCCTCCGCCATCCCATCTACCGCCGTCTCGCTCGTCACACTCTGGAAACCTCAAGTCTCACGGCGGAAGCCACCGCCTCCGCTCTGATTGAAGTGCTGACGAGAGACGCTACGTAACAAGTGCGCTGCCTGAAACCGCTGAAGATGCAAAAGAAATCCCTCGGCGCTCACGACATCCTGTCCCTGACGCATCCAATCACCCGATGAACACCCTCGCCCCCGCCGAAGAGTCCTCCGCGCCCTCCGTTACGACCTCACCGCGAAAGCGGCAGGTTCACGGCTACATACTCTTCGTCTTTGTCGTCCTGCTGGGTCTCGGCCTTGGCTATCGCCTGCTGAAAGAGCTGGAGATTCTATATGTCAGCGCGCTCTTCGCCGTTGTTCTCACTCCGATCATCAGGCACATCCAGACCCTTCGCATCCGCCGCTGGTCTCCCTCCCGCGGCGTCGCCATCGTCGTGCTTATTGCAGCCGTTGCGCTGGTGCTGTTTCTCTTCTTCTGGATCGCTCTTCCGCCGGTGCTTCGCGATCTCCGTCAGTTCATCATGGACGTGCCTGCCCGCACTCCTCTTCTTGTAGCCCGCATCAAGCGTCTTCCGCTCGCAAACCACATTGGCGTGGATGAGGCCGCTGCCCGGGCTCAGAACGCCTTTGCCGCGACCGCAGGGTATCTCTTCAGCTCCATCCCTGACTGGCTCTCGCACATCTTCGATATCCTCACCGCTGCCTTTCTGTGTATCTACTTCATGCTTGAAGGCGGCGAGGTGTACGCCTACTTCCTTTCGCTGTTCACCCCGAAGCCCCGCGCCCGGCTCAACGTCGCCCTGCAAAAGGCGGAACTCAAGATGAGCAAATGGCTCCTCGGCCAGGGCTCGCTGATGCTCATCCTCGGCGTGGCCAGCACCATCGTCTTCGGAATCCTGCATGTGCGGTACTTTGTTCTTCTCGGCGTGTTAATGGGGCTGCTCAACATCATCCCCATCGCCGGCGGCGTTGTGACCATCATCCTGGCCGGCGGTGTTGCCGCCCTGGACTCCTGGCCCAAGATGGCCGGCGTCTTCATCTTCTACGCCATCTACATCAACCTCGAAAATGTAGTTCTCACCCCACGCATCATGAAGTCCTCCGTTGATCTCATGGGCATCACAGTGCTTGTCGCCCTGCTCATCGGTACTGCCCTCGCCGGAATAGTTGGCGCCCTTGTCGCCGTTCCCACCGCCGCTCTCATCACCGTTCTGCTGAATGAATACGCCGTCAAGCACGATCAGGAGACTCATGCCGTCGCTGAGGCTTGAACAGAGGTCCCGCGGCTGGCGCGCACGCTGCTGACCTCGCTGCTATTCTCGTCTCGTGGCCGATCTCACCCTCTCCCAGCCCGAGCGCCGAAGCCTCGCCGTTCCCCTCCTGCTCGCGCTCCTTGCTCTCGGCCTCGTTGGCTTCCTTCTCTTCCGCCTCACCCCGCGCACCACCGCGGACGTCGTCATCACGCATGTCGACGTCTACCCCGCGCACACGGTCTTCAAATCAGACTCGATCGTCGTTGGCGATGATCCCTCGCAGGATGATCTCTATGCTCTCGTCACAGTGCGCATCACCGATCGCCTTCGCCTTCCACTCTTCCTCAAAGACGTGACGGCCACGCTCCTTCCGTCCGACGGCTCGCTTCCCCCTGCGACAAGCGCCGTGGAACACGCGCAGTTGGAAAATCTCTACACCAGCTTTCCGGCGCTGCGCAAGCTGGCCGCCACCCAGCGCACGCCACCTCTTCTGCGCGAGTCTCGCATTGAGCCTAACCAGACTGTGGAAGGCTTCGTCATACTCCACTTCCCGATTACCGCCGGCACCTGGAACACCCGCAGTGACGCTGTTCTTACCCTAGACCTCTACCATCAGAAATCGCTGACAGCAACAATCCCGAAGGACAAGACCAACGTCCCCGCGCACGCCCGCCCCTGAGTTCTCGTGAAAGCAAAGTTTGACGTGCGATATCTGCTCTCAACCGGAACGGGAAGCCTGTAGTTCCCCGACCAGCAAGAGCGCGTCGAGCTTACTTCCGCTCGTTAAGTCGTCCGAGTACACCTTTGAGCGCATCGAGCTTCTGCCCAGCCTCCCCGAGCTTCCCGGCCGCTGTCAGACGCTGGTAGTCGTCAAAGTTCCGGCTGGCTTCACTGATCAGGGCGCTTGTGTCCGGCCGCGAGGCCATCGCCGCCCGCGTGTCAGACACCGGACCAGACGTGGGCGCCGGTGCACTCGTTGGCGTCAAGGAGGACGCCTCGCCCTCGTACAACGATCGCAGCGCAGCCTCAAACGTCGTTCCGTAGGCCAATCTATCCTGCAGCGCAAGCACCACCAGCCGCAGCTCCGGCATCGGGCTCTGCTGCGCCTGCAGGTAGATCGGCTCGGCATACAAAAGCGCCCGGCCCATCGGAATCACCAGCAGGCTCCCGCGCAGCACATGCGATCCCTGCTGATTCCACAGCGTCAGCTGACCTGAGAGCTGCGCATTCTGATCGATACGTGCCTCAATCTGCTGCGGCCCGTCAATCAGCCTTGACTTCGGAAAGTCATAGACCATCGTCGTTCCATAATTCTCACCATCACTCCGGCCTGCTATCCAGCCAATCAGGTTATTCCGGTTGGCGGGCGTAAACGGAAGAATCTCGACAAACTCCTCCTCTTTCCCCTCCGGCAGCTTCATAAGCACGAAGTTCGGCTGCATGGGCAGCGCGGCCTGCTGACCGTCCGCACCGGTTCTGGTCTCGGTCGCCACTGTCCACAGGTCCTCCCGGTTGAAGAAGACCTCAGGATTCGTCATGTGGTACAGCCCATAGACCTGCGACTGGAGATCAAACATCGCCTCAGGGTAGCGAACATGGTGGCGCAGATCTGTTGGCATCCTGGCGGCGTCCTTGAACAGTGTCGGGAAAATGCGCCGGTACGCCCCGAGAACAGGGTCCTCACTGTCAAAAACATAGAACGATGTGCTTCCGTTATAGGCATCAACTACTGCCTTTACGCTATTGCGAATGTAGTTGACCGTCTCGTCGCCTTGCCGGTAGTGCGTGGAGTAGGGGTAGCTGTCGGAGGTCGTATAGGCGTCCAGGATCCAGGAGAGCCGGCCGTCCTCCCCCACCACAAGGTACGGATCCTGATCAAAGACCAGAAAGGGCGCCAGCCTCGAAACCCGCTCGCGAATGTTTCGGCGCATCAGCAACCGGCTGCTGCTGTTCACGTCGTCACTGAAGGGCAAAGTTCCCAGATCTCCGCGTGCGGCAGCAAGCAGCACGCGTCGACCGAAATTGCCGACTAGGATTCCGCCGTCGCCTTGGTACGACGTCAGGTTGTTGCTCTGGCCCTGCGGGTAGTTAAACTCCTGCTGCCTTGTCTTGACGTACACATCGGTGTCGGTCAGTTCGCCGAAGTACACCTCCGGCCTTGTGACGTTGAGACCTGGCACCGTGCTCTGCACGGGCATATTGCTCAGCAGCAGCTGCGGCAGCCCCTCGGCATTGAACCCGTTAACCGGATTCATCGTGAGACCGTAGCCGTGTGTGTAGATCAACTTCTCATTAATCCAGTTCCGGCTGCTTACCGGCAGCTTCTCCACATTGAGTTCACGCGCCGCAAGCATGACCTCGCGGTTCGTCCCATTCAGCGTGTAGCGATCAATATCGACCTCCGGGAAGTCGTAGTACGTCCGAATCTCCTGCACCTGGCGCAGCGTGTCCTGCAGCGCGCGCCAGTCCCACAGCCGAATGTTGTCGAGCGTCGGCTGATTGTGAGCGACATCGGTCGCACCCACCGTCATCTCGGCAGGGAACTCGCTTCGGCTGAACCGATCAAGACCATACGCCTTCCGAGTCAACTCGATGTTGTGGGCAATATACGGGCCCTCGCGCACCAGCTGATTCGGCTTGACCACAAAGCTGCTCACATACCACCCGACAAGGCTCAGACCGACATAGCAGACCGCCGCCGGCAGAACCGCAGCCACCACACCTGCGCCCCGAGATCGCCGCGTTGCATTCACTGCCGCAATGACCGCGCCGACAGCCAGCGCCGCCGCAACCAGCAGCAGACCAGGAAGCGTAATACGCGCGTCCGTGTAAGTCACACCATCGAACAGTGTCTGGTGCTCTAGCACCTTCTCAAAGCGGTCAGCGTAGACCGTTACCGCCAGTACCAGCAGAAGAAAAGCGCCCGCCAGCGAGATCCCGCGCCAAGGCGAAACCGACGTGCTGAACCGTCGCGTCTCGATAGTTCGGGAGCCGCTGGTGATAACAAGAAAGAGCACTGCAATCGCGCAGGTTGCAATCGCCAGTGTCAGCAGCCAGCCATCAATCAGCTGCCACGCCGGCAGCGTGAACAGGAAAAAGCTGAGCGGCCTGCCAAAGATAGGATCGCTGCCGCCTGCACGCGGCGCATACCAGAGCAGCGCCAGGGTCGGCCATTCCGCCATCATCGTCAGACCGGCCAGGAAGGCAACTACCAGCGACACGCCGAGCGAGATCCAGCGTAGAGCCGGTGCAACCGGCAGCATAAGCTGCTGGCCTCCGATCACAATGGCATGAGCGCCCGGAAGATCATCCGCATGGGTTCGCCGAACGACCTGGAAAGCGCCATAGAGCAGCAGGAACGAGGCAGCGGCAAACAGAGCGAATACACCAGCCTGTAGCCCCAGCGTCCTCCAGAACACGCCCCCGTACCCCAGCGAGTCAAACCAGAGCAGGTCCACCCAGCTCGACAACACAGTCTCTGCGGCGATGAAACAAAAAAACAGAACAGCGGCAGCAACGAACAGCCAGCGGCGTCTTCCACCCGGCTTGCGTTCCTGAAGCCCATCGATATACTTCGGCATCTGCCCTCCGCGTTCCTCCGCGTTCGAGGGATCACCGCAAGTCTACAGGCGATCTGCCGCGTTCACGCGCTCTCCCGCACTCTCGCTTGATTTCATCCAAGTTGGTGGTGCAATCATAAGGTCCCGGGGCACAGTGCACGCGACCAGCCGGACCGAAGCTCCCCTCCGGCCAGCCCTCGCCGCCATCTCCGCATGTCTCCCCGAAGCCGCTGGACGCAGGCCGTTTTCTCCGCCTCCACGAATTCTGCTCTGCATACCAAGCCGGCTTTGCTCCCGCTCTCGCTTGTTCCTGAACTAAGACAAACCCCCGCGCTGCCCTAAACTGAATCCATGACGCGTCGTCGCTTCATCGCCGATACGTGGGACCGCGACCACAACACCGCCGCCCTCACCGGTGATCAGGCCGCCCACCTCGCCCGCGTCCTTCGCGCGGAGCCCGGGCAGACCTACGATCTCGTCGCTGGCGGCTTCCTGCATCGCGCCGAGATCGCCGCTGTCCTGCCTGACCGCGTCACCTTCACGCTGCACGAAGAGCTCGAAGCTGAGACAGCCCTTCCGCTGCATCTCCTGCTGGCCATCTTCAAGTTCGACCACTTTGAGTGGGCCGTTGAAAAAGCAACCGAGCTTGGCGTCGCGCGCATTACCCCAATCCTCGCCCGCCGCACTGAAAAGCATCTCGCCCAGGCCGCCGCGAAGCGTGTCGATCGCTGGCGCCGCATCGCCATTGAAGCCTCCAAGCAGTCCCGCCGCACCTCCGTCCCGGAGATCGCCGATCCATCGCAGCTGCGTTCGACCCTCGCCGCCGAACGTGCCCCGATCCGCGTCCTCCTCAGCGAGCTCGAGCAGGCAACACCCCTCAAAGCAGCCCTGACCGCACCTCCTCGAGGCGGCGCTATTTCGGCCGCAGCCCAGGCGAGCGCGTCGACTCACAAGAACACGGGAGAGGCCGTCACCGCAGTCGTGCCGGAGAGCCAGAACCTGGCTCTGGCCATCGGCCCCGAAGGCGGTTGGACCCCTGAAGAGATCGATTTCTTTACGATGCACGCCTGGCAGCCGGTCACCCTTGGACCTCGAATCCTCCGCGCCGAAACTGCGGCCGTTGCGGCCATCGCCATCACCGGTGCAATCCGAGGCTGACTTCCGGTAGTTGGGTTCGCATCCCGAAGGGATCTGCCGGCACATCTCCCTTTGCACCGCAGATCACCCACGCGGATACTTCTACTCGCGTTCCAGCACGGCTGCGTAGAACCCATCCACCGCGTGCACACCCGGCAACGTCCGCAGCGCTCGATCCCGCACCGCGTCCTTCAGCTCCCCCTGAAGGACTCCCCGCTCTCTCAACTCGTCCAGCAAACTCTGCGTATCCACTCGCCGCCACGCACTGCCGGTCTCCGCGATCAGCGCATCGACCACACGCTCGCATTCCTCGGGCTCGAGCGAGCACGTGGAATACACCACGCGTCCTCCCGCCGCCACACGCCCGAGCGCCGCCCGCAGGATCTCCCGTTGCCGAGCCGCCTGCCGCGGCAGCTCCGCCGCGTCCAGTCGCAGCCGGATCTCAGGATTCCGCCCCAGCGTTCCCGTTCCGCTGCATGGCACATCGCAAAGCACCAGATCGAACACTCCCTCCTCGGCGGGCAGAGCCGTCGCGTCTGCCGCCAGGCATCGTACAGACCCGCCTAGACCGGCGCTGACCGCCATCGCCCCCAGACGCTCTTCCATCGTGCGCAGCCGACGACGACTTACATCCGTCGCCAGCACCTCCGCGCCCGGCAGCCGTGCTGCCAGCACCGCCGTCTTGCCTCCCGGGGCCGCGCAGCAGTCCCACACCCGCACATCACGCGACGTGTCAATGACCACCGCAGCCGCCAGCTCTGCTACCAGCCGTGATCCTTCATCCATCATCGGCACGCCTTCCATCATCGCCAGCACGCCGGCACTCTCAGGCTCCCGCTGGCCTGCCTCGCAGATCGCAAGCGCGGCCGCGCGGCCGTAGGCAGCTGCCCATCGTTCGACCAGCCACACCGGATGCCCCAGACGCTCCGCCATCGCCGGGATCGTCTCGAAGATCTTCGGCGCCGCCGCCTTCGGCCCGGCCGCAATCTTCCGCAGCACCGCATTCACCATGCCCGTCGCGTACTCCTGCCCGGCCGCGCGCACCAGCGCCACGCTCTCGCTCAGTGCCGCATGCGCCGGAATACGATCCATATGCAGCAGCTGAAATGCGCCCAGCCGCAACGCCACCATGACCTCGTTGACCACCACGCTCTCCGGCCGCGCAAACAGCAGCCGTATCCGTGCGTCAAGCGCGATCTGCCATCGCAGCACACCCATCACCAGCGCCATCGCAAGACCGCGATCTGCCTCGCTTAGTCTCTCGAGCGCGGCGCCGCTCCCACTCGCGTGCAGCAGCTCATCCGAGTGCGCCCGCCCCGCGCCAACCTCCAGCAGCACCCGGAACGCTGCAGACCGCGCCGCCGACACCACCTCCGGTCTCCGCGACGGAACTGTCGTCCGGGTCTCGACGCGCGCGTCCGGCCGCATTCCGCCGTGCCTTCGCGCAGGCCCACGACGGTTATCCAAGCCGCTCGCCGCCCTTCACCTGATACCCGTGCAGAAACTCTGCCGCCGTCATCCGCCTCTTACCCTCCATCTGCACCTCCCCCAACTCCAGCACGCTCGTCCCCCCGCATACCACCAGCAGCCGCTCTTCCGCCGCAACCAGTTCGCCCTCGCGCATCACCTCCAGCGGCTCATGGACTTTGTCCATCGCTGGCAGCCCCATCCGGTGAACGATCAGCTTCTTGCCGCGAAAGCTCGTATGCGCTCCGGGCCACGGGTAAAAGCCACGCCATCGGTTCCAAATCTCTTGCGCTCCTCGCACGAAATCGATCCGTCCGTCGTCGCGTGTCAGGATGGTTGCCAGCGTCGCCTTCGCAGCATCCTGCGCGATCGGATGCACCGTGCCGGCTTCGAGTCCGTGCAGCGTCTCGACCAGCAACTCCGCCCCAAGCTCAGCCAGTACCGGAAACATCTCACTCGCCATAGCCTCAGGCGGAACTGCCACCTCGCGCGCCCGCAGCATCGGTCCGGTATCAAGCCCAGCCTCAAGCCGCATCGTCGTCACGCCCGTCACCCGTTCCCCCAGCGCCACCGCCCACTGTACCGGCGCCGCGCCGCGGTACTTGGGCAGCAGACTGCCATGCACGTTGATATTGCCGAACCGAGGCAGCGCCAGCATCCAGTCCGGGATGATCCGGCCATAGGCCACCACCACAATGGCCTCCGGTGCCAGTGCCTCCAGATTCGCCCGAAACTCGTCATTCCGCCGAATCTTCTCCGGCTGTGTCACCCGCAAACCCTTCTCGACAGCCGCCAGCTTCACCGCCGGCGCCTGTACCGTCAGACCGCGACCCGAAGCACGGTCCGGCTGCGTGACCACCAGCAGAACCTCGTGCCCTGCTGCCAGCACCGCGCGCAGGCTCGGCACAGCAAACTCCGGCGTTCCGCAGAACACAATCCTCAACCGCTCACCTCACCCCAACCACTCACTGAACCGATCTCACGTCTCCACAAAGGTCTGAAACCCACCCCAAACACCGCGAAGCGGGTCCAGAACGATACGAAGTACCTACCATTCACCGTTCTTCTGCAGCTTCTTGATCTTGCGCAAGACCATCTCGCGCTTCAACCGGCTGATCCGGTCAATGAACAGCACACCGTCCAGGTGATCAATCTCGTGCTGCAGCGCGCGTGCCAGCAGCTCCTCGCCTTCCACCTCAAACCAGTCGCCATGGATATCCTGCGCCCGCACCTTCACCCAGGCTGACCTCTGTACCTTCTCGCGGATCTCCGGCAGACTCAGACAGCCCTCCTCCTCCACCTGCTTGCCCGTTTCGGCAACGATCTCCGGATTGATCAACGCAATCTTGTCCTTCGGATCCTTCTTGAAGCTCACATCAATCACTGCGATCCGTTTCCCAATCGAGATCTGCGGCGCTGCAAGCCCGATCCCCTGTGCCGCATACATCGAGTCAAACATCTCCTCCACCAGCGTCGCCAGTTCCTCGTCGAAAGCCGATACCTCATCCGCCCGCTTTGCCAGCACCGGCTCCGGGTACTTCACCACCTCATGAATCGTCAACGACCTCTTTGCCACGGCCCTGCTCCCTCTATCGGCTCTCCGGCCACAAACTTGAATGCAACCTGACGCGAACTTCCGTTGTGATCTCAAGCTTTGCAAACACGTATTTTGTTGTCATCCCGTAGGGATCTGCTGCTGCCCTTCCTTGTACTCAAAAGCCTTCCCACAACCAGACATCCTCAACTCGCAGCAGGAGAGCGCCACCCGTTAGTACGCCCGAATCTGCCCCGAGTAGCCCTCGAAGTTGCGCTGCATCTCTCCCAGCGAGTCGCCGCCGAACTTGTCGATCATCAGCCGCGCAACCGTCAGGGCGACCATCGCCTCGGCCGCTACGCCCGCGGCCGGCACAACACACACATCCGATCGCTCATACGCCGCCTTTACCGGCTCCCGCGTCTCAAAGCTCACGGAGCCCAGCGGCCTCCGCAGCGTCGAAATAGGCTTCAGGTATCCGCGCACGACAACATCTTCCCCGTTCGAAATACCGCCTTCGATCCCACCGGCATTGTTCCTCTCCCGCGAAAATCGGGTGAAACCATCACCGTTCCTCTCCCCGCCATCCTCTTGCCTGTACCCGATCGCATCATGCACCGCCGAGCCCAGCGACTCTGCCGCCGTGACCCCGCGCCCCAGTTCCACAGCCTTTACCGCCTGCAGGCTCATCACCGCCTGCGCCAGCAGCCCGTCCATCCGCTCATCCCAGTTCACATGCGTGCCCACACCCGGCGGCAGCCCATGGACCACCACCTCGAAGACGCCGCCGATCGTGTCGCCCGTTCGCAGCGCCCCGTCTACCTCGGCCTTCATCCGCATCTCGGCCTCGGCATCCACACACCCCAGCACCACGTCCGCCTTGGTCGCCAGCTCCGCGATCTCGCTCCACTGTGCATCCCGCCCCAGCTCCTGGCGGCCTACACGAACCACATGGCTTCCCACCAGAACACCAAACTCTCGCAGCAGCAGCTTCGCCACGGCCCCACACGCTACCCGCGCCGCACTCTCCCGCGCGCTCGCACGTTCGAGCACATACCGCGCATCCTTGAAGTCATACTTCAGCGAGCCCGCCAGATCCGCATGCCCCGGCCGCGGAGATGCCACCGCCTTGTGCTTCTCCGCCTCACCCGCGCCCACCGGCAGGATCTCCTCCCAGTTCTTCCAGTCCTTGTTTGCCAGCGTCATGGCCACCGGCGAGCCGATCGTCTTTCCGTGCCGTATCCCACTCAGAATGTGCGCCGTATCCTTCTCAATCCGCATACGGCCGCCGCGGCCATACCCTTGCTGCCGGCGCCAGAGCTCCCGGTTGATAAACTCCTGGTCGACCGGCACACCCGCCGGCAACCCGCTGACCAGCGCGACCAGCGCCTCGCCGTGGCTCTCACCGGCCGTAGAAAATCGCAGCATTGCTCTCCATCACCGCGCCATATGACGCAAAAGACTCAAACTTGATTGTAGCGAATGGCGTTACGACACCAACCGCGCGCCGGAAGAGATCTCTTTCCCCTCGCGCTCCTCCATCCATCGCGCCAGGCCCGCCGCGCCCAGCCCTGCCATCGCCACCAGCGCCGCCGCCAGCGGCAGCCGCACATACCCGTACCCCGCCGTCAGCACCAAGCCACCCAGACTTGCGCCCATGGCATTGCCCAGGTTGAACGCGCCCTGGTTCAGCGTGGACGCCAGGTTCGGCGCGCCCCTCGCCTGCTCGACAATCCGTGCCTGCATCGGAGCTCCGGTCGCAAAGCTCACCATCCCCCACAGAAACACCATCGCCACCATCGCCCACGGCACATGCATCACCAGCGGCATCCCCAGCAGCATCGCGATCAGCAGGGCGAATCCGCCCAGAATCGTCGGCATCTGCTTCCAGTCACTCAGCCGCCCACCCGCCAGCGTACCGATCGTGATTCCGACGCCAAACACCACCAGCACCCACGTCACCGTGTGCTCAGAGAGCCGCGTCACCTGCTCCAGCATCGGCGCGATGTAGGTAAACACAGAAAAGAGCACGATCGAACTCAGCGTGCTGAGCGCCAGCACCAGCTGCACCCCCGGCCGCAGCACGGCCTTTAACTCGTGCCGAAATCGCACCACCTCCGGCTCCTGCCGCGGCACCATCGACCACACCGCGGCACCCGCTAACAACCCGATCGGTACAATGGCAACAAACGCCGCACGCCATCCCAATGCCTGCCCGAGTGCCGTTCCCGCCGGGACACCCAGTACATTCGCCAGAGTCAGCCCGCTGAACATAAGCGTGATTGCCTGCGCGCGCTTCTCCTTCGGCACCACCGACGCCGCAACAATGCTTCCGATCCCAAAGAATGCCCCATGGCACAACGCGGTCATCACCCGCGCCGCCATCAGCAGACCAAACGTCGGCGCCACCGCGCACAGCCCATTTCCGAGCACAAAGATACCCGTCAGCAGCAGCAGCGCCGTCTTCCGGTTCAATCGCCCCACAGCCAGCGCCATCACCGGTGATCCCACCGTCACACTCAGCGCATAGCCTGAGACCAGCAGCCCCGCCTTCGGTATGCTCACGCTGAAGCTGCGCGCCAGGTCCGGCAGCAGCCCCATAATGATGAACTCCGACGTTCCAATCCCAAATGCCGCAACCGCCAGCGCCAACAGAGGTCTTCGCATGAAGCTCTATTCTCGCAAAGATCTGCGTCCGCACCCTTGCCTCCACTCCCCTGCCACCCGACGTACCATGGGCGACATGGCTTCGTGCCTCTCTCCCGCAGATCGGCGCACCTTAGGGCAGCGCAGCCGCAAACATCTGCCTCGCTTCGCGCCGCAACAGGATCTGAAACTCAAAATCGACGGCCCAATGCCTCGCCCTTCTTGCGGATTAGGAAGAAAGAGGCACCCTCGCTTGCGGTATTGTCTTACCGGCCCGCCCGCCTCGTCCTCCCGTTCCGGCGCTCACCCCTTCAAATACTCCCGTGAGTTCAAGAGCGGCCGTTCCATGCTGCGCACCCAGTCCGTCAGCTCGCCCGGCTTTTTTCCCGCATTCGCAGCCCCTTCAAACTCCCGCCGCATCCCTTCGAACTTGGCCTCCAGATCATCCAGCGCGCTCAGCAGAATCGCTTCCGGCGTCATCGGCAGCTTCGGACTGCCAAACTCGTACCGTCCATGGTGGCTCAGAATCATGTGCTCCACCAATACACGCAAACGCTCCGGAAACTCACCCAGCCCCCGCACCTTCTCTTCAAGCATCCGTTGCGCGATCGAGATATGCCCCACCAGCTGTCCTTCAAGTGTGTAACTGAAAGTGTTCGCCCAGCTCAGCTCCTTTACCTTGCCGATATCGTGCAGAATCGCCCCGGTCACCAGCAGATCCGCATCCACCTCCGGATAGAAGGGCGCCATCGCCAGGCAGACCCGCCCGAGCGCCAGAACATGTTCGAGCAGCCCACCCAGCCACGCATGGTGCAGCCGCTTTGCCGCCGGTGCAGACTTGTACGCCGCGGCAAGCTCTTCATCATCAAGGAAGGCGAACACCAGCCGCTTCAGGTCTTCATTGGCAAACCCGGTCACCAGCCCCCGCAGCTCCGCCCACATCGTCTCCACGTCAAAGCGCGTTGTCGGCAGAAAGTCCGCAACCTCCAGTTCTGTCGCTGCGGCCAGCCGCATCTTCTCGAGCGTGATCTGAAATTTACCGGCATACTTCGAGACCTGCCCTTGCACCTTGACGTAGCACCCTTCGTTACACGTGCCGATCGAGTCCGCAAACTCCTCCCACATCCGCGCTTCCATCTGCCCGGTCTTATCGCCCAGCACCAGAGCCAGGTACTGCCCACCGCCGCCCTTCTTCTCCCGCACAGAGACCGTCACCAGCGCGAAATACGACACCACCCGTGCATTCTCAAACTTCGCCGCATCCGCGATAAAGAATTCCTTCATCGCTCCAAGATAAACGTCCCTTCAGCAGTGGTGCACGCGAGGAGCTATCCGTCGTGGAAGGCTCCTCGCCGCCCGTCAGGCGCGCCTCTACTTCGTCGCTGAAAGGTTCGAAAACATCAGCACCTTGCGTTCCATGTCGAACCCGATATAGCTGTTCTGCGCGAGCAGCTTCAGCAGCACATCCGCATCCTCTGCTGCCGGCTCCAGAATGTACTCCTCCACCCCATGATCCAGGATCAGTTGTATGGAGAAGCTCCCTGGCGCGCCTCGCTGCAGCTCCCGCCACGACGGTTGATAGTGCGTCACCTGCCGCACCTTGTACCCCTGCCTTAGTTGTTGTTCCTGTCGACTTTGCTCGTCCTGATCCGCTGCCGCCATCTCATCCTCCTTGGGAATTAAACGAACCGCTCTTGCGTCATCACTCGCCCAACGTGACAAAGACCAGTCGTTTTCACTCTGTACCTTGGATGAGGGCTCCTCCGCTTTACGCAGCTCCTGTGTGGACCTCACACACATCTGCAGGAACAGGACCTTTCAACGAGGCGCCCGCAGTGCAAGCAGAATCTTTCTCAATCCTTGCCTCGGGGCGCATGCACCTGCAATCATCCCCGCAGTTCACTCACAGGATGCGTCCTATGTCGAAGTCCGCCCTGTTCCTCGCTCTCCTTCTACCCGCCGCCCTTCTCTCCGCGCAGGACTTCTCCTGGCCGCCCGGCCCGTCGCGCCCTGTCATCACAGTCTGGCCCTCCACTCCACCGGACAGCCTTCCTTCCACTGCCCCGGAAGCTGACACCTCGACGCCCAGAGAAGGTCTCGTCGCCAGCCGCCCTGTCGTTCGCCTGGGCCACGTCTCCACCCCCACTCTCACCGTCTACCGGCCCGTACTGAACCCGACCGGCACCGCCGTCATCATCTTCCCCGGTGGCGGCTACGGCATTCTCGCAATCGATCTCGAAGGCACGGAGGTCTGCCAATGGCTCAACTCCGCTCACATCACCTGTCTTCTGCTCAAGTACCGCGTCCCCGATACCGGACCCTACCCCAGGTCCAACATCGCCCTTGAGGACGCGCAGCGATCCCTTGCCGTCGTCCGCGCGCACAGCGCCGATCTCCACATCGATCCGCACCGCATCGGTGTTCTGGGCTTCTCCGCCGGCGGACATCTCGCCGCCGCTCTCAGCACCCACTTCGGCCAGCGGCTCTACACCAGCATCGATGCGAATGATCTCGCCTCCTCCCGCCCGGACTTTGCCGTTCTCATCTATCCGGCCTATCTTTCACCCATCGTGGCGGAGCCCAATCAGGAGCCGGGCATACGCTTCAGCGACAACCCGGACCTCCATCCCGGCCACGAGACCCCGCCAACCTTTCTCCTGCAGGCCGAAGACGATCCCGTTCACGTTGAAAACGCCACCACCTGGTTCCTGCAGCTCAAAGCCGCCCACATCCCGGCCGAACTCCACATCTTTGCCGACGGCGGTCACGGCTACGGCCTCCGTCCGACCGCTCTGCCCGTAACTCATTGGCCCGCCCTGGTCGAGACCTGGCTGCACACCATCGGCATCGTCCCAGCTCCTACGCCGTAAACAAAACGCGCCAGAAACCATCTCTGGCGCGTCGATGACGCAAATCTTGCACTTCTCTTAGTGTGATCCCGAAGGGATCTGCTGCTGTCGTATGTCCTCTTCAGACCGAGAAAGTCCTACTGCGGAGCCGGCACACCCGTCGGTGAGAGCGGCTGCCCATTCGGCAGACCTCCGCCCGGCGGCGTACTCGCCGGCGGCAGCGTCGTCCCACCACCAGTTGGAGGTGCTGCCGGTGTTGTGTCCGCAGGCGCCACATGGAGATTCGGACTCACCGTAGGATCAACCGGCGCCGGCGCTGCCTCTGGCTTCTTCTCCTGCAGCCGCTCCTTCGGAGTGCCCTTGGCCTTCTTCAGCTTGATCTTCTTCTTGGTATCTCCATTCAGGCCAAGCGGCGCAGCCTGCGTGTTCTGGGTGGCAGCCTCTTCCACACCCGGTCCTGCTGGTGTCGCGGCAATCCGTTCCTTCGTCTTCGCCTGCTTGGCCGCCGCCTTCTCCGCGCGATACTCCTTGTCCCGCGCACTGAAGCGTGTCTTCCCGGTGCTGACAGCCTTGGGAGCCAGCGGATCAGGATCAGACGTCGGCGAGATCTCTGTTGCTATCTCTGTCGGAGCCATCGCCACACCAGGAGCCACGTCGCCAGCCTGGTTCGGCTTGCCCAGGTTTTCCATCGTTCCACCCGGGGTCACTGCGGCAGACTGCGCGCCTGCCCCGGTATCCGCGCCGCTCGCCACCTCTTCCGGCCCCGCCGGAAGCGCTGTTCGCGGCGCTTGCCCGAAGCGGATCTTCTCCCGCCGAATCTTCTTCTGCTTTCCGCTCTTCGTTGTTGTTACCAGGCGCGCCCTGCTCCTGGAGCCAGACGTTGGATCCACGGCCGCCGTCGTCACCGCTGCTCCTCCAGCTGTGCCGGTCCCGTTTACCGCCGCTGCCGCAATCGCTGCCGTCGTTCCCGGCAGAGGAGTCGCCCCACTCACCTTCGGGTCCACCACCGAGGGCGCAACACCCGCCGGCAACGGTTTCAGTCCATTTGCCGACGCCGTGGACGGCGCAACCCCATGCGCTCGATCGAAGCGCGCCTTCTGCTCAACCTTCTTCTTCTTCGGCACCGGCGCAGAGTACGCCGTATAAACAAACTTCGTCTGCCGCGGACTTGCCCCGGAGTCTACAAAGCCCGGCTTCACGTCCATAGACGCCTCTTCCCGCAACCGTGTCAGATAGGTGCGTAAAGCAGGCTGCATCTGCTGCATATACAAAGCCTCTTGGATCTGCGGCTCCACCTGCTTCAACGTCTGCTGGCCTGCCTCCTGCCGCTCCGTCACCTTGAGGATCACAAATCCCTGCCGTGTCCGAATCGGTGCCGTCGCCTCCCCCACCTTCAGCGGAAAGGTCTGATCTTCGATAACCTTCGCCAGGCCGCCGCGCTTATAAAGACCCAGGTCCCCGCCCGCCGCCGCCGTCTGTCCGCCGGAGTTCTCCTTCGCGAGTGTCGCGAAGTCCCCACCCACCTTCAGCTTCGTATTCACTGCCTCAGCCTTCGCCTGTGCCTGCGCGATCTGGGCGTCGGTCGCATCCGCAGGCGTCGAAATCAGAATCTCGCTCAGCCGAAGCTGCTCCGGCTGCTGAAACTCCGCCTTATGCGCAGCATAGTAGGCCTGCTCCGCTCCTTGCGTCGGCTGCAGGCGGCGTCCTACCTCGTCCCGCACCACCTGTTGCGTCAGAACGCCGTTCTTGATGTTTGCCTTGAAGTCCTCATAGTTCACGCCCTGCTGCCGCGCCGACTTCTCCAGGTCTTCCATGGAGTCCAGATGATTCTGCTTGCGAATCTCATCCAGCCGCCGCACCACTTCAGCGTCCGCGTTCAACCCCAACTCCTTCGCCTTGCTGAGCAGCAGCTGCTGATCAATCATGTCGCGCAGCATGTCCCGCTGCCGCAGCTCTGCCTCGGAGGGTGGCAGGTTCTGCTGCTGGATCTCCTGCTGCATCTGCTGCTGCGATCGCTCCACATCACTCCGCGAGATGATCTGGTCGTTTACCCGCGCAATGACATCCTCGACCACCAGCCCGTTCGGTGTAATCGGCGCCGGTGTCGGCAAAGCCGCCGGCGGTGGAGGAGGTGCTGCCTGTTGCCCCGTGCCGTACGGACTCTGATACCGCGGCGTCTGCGACCATACTGGAACCGCCAGCGTTGCCGCCGCTACCAACCCACCAACCCAGACCCTGCGCATCGTGCTTCCTGCCGACATCGTCACCAACCCTCGTACATCCGGTCGCAATGTCCATTACGACCGCATTCCATCGGTGAGGCTCGCATTCCCTTCACCGACGCTTCAATGATCTACCGTTATTCTAACTGCGCCGCGCCGCGCGCAGCGAGTTCAGCCCGCCATCCCACCTTTGCGCCACCGGCTCGGCTCACCTCCCGGTGCTATACTCCGTCCAAATACCAGGCGAGTCGCACCTCTCGTTCTCGAACGCGCATCATTCGCGCACCCAGCAGCACACCGAGGTCATCAAAGCCATATGGCACCCCGCACTCGCCGCGCCCTTCTCTCCGCCACGGTTTTCCTCGGCACCTGTGCCATCGCTGGCTCGTTCATCAGCCAGCGCGTCGCCGCCCAGTCCGCGTCCGACGAGAACACCCTGCGCGACTCGCTCCATAACTTCACCGACGTCTACTCCATCGTCGAGCAGAACTACGCCGAAAAGCTCACCGGCGACAAGCCGGACAAGGCCATCTACGACGGCGCCATTCCCGCCATGCTCCACACCTTGGATCCTCACTCGAACTTCTATGATCCAAAGGCCTTCGCTCAAATGCGCGAAGATCAGCACGGCAAATACTACGGCGTCGGCATGAGCATTCAGCCGCAGCCTGACAAGAACGGTGCTACCAAGATCGTCGTCCTCGCCCCCTTTGAAGGTACCCCCTCCTTCAAAGCCGGCCTCCGCCCCGGCGACGTCATCCTCTCGATCGACGGCAAGACCACCTTGGGCATGGATTCCGCCGCGGTCGCATCGCTGCTCAAAGGTCCCCGCAACACTCACGTGCAGGTCACCATCAGCCGTGAAGGCACCGACAAGCCCATGGTCTTCGATCTGGTCCGCGACGAGATCCCGCGATACTCCGTCGACCTCGCCTTCATGGTCAAACCCGGTATCGGCTACATGCACGTCACGCAATTTATGGAGACCACCAGCCGCGAGGTCGGCGACGCTCTCGACAAGTTCCAGAAAACCGCACCGCTCCAGGGTCTTGTCCTGGACCTCCGCGCGAACCCAGGCGGCCTCCTCAATGAAGCCGTCAACATGAGCGATAAGTTCCTCCAGCGCGGCCAGATCGTCGTCTCGCAGAAGGGTCGTGCCTTCCCCGACCAGGTCTACCGCGCCTCCCGCGGCGAGCAGGGACCCAAATACCCCATCGTCGTCCTCGTCAATCGCAACACCGCCTCCGCCGCCGAGATCGTCTCCGGCGCCCTGCAGGACCACGACCGCGCCCTCATCGTAGGCGAAACGACCTTCGGCAAGGGCCTCGTTCAGACCGTCTTCCAGATCACTGACGACACCGGCCTCGCCCTCACCACCTATCACTACTACACACCCTCGGGCCGCCTGATCCAGCGCAACTACGATCATGTCTCGCTCTACGACTACTACTTCGTTCGCGACAACAAAACCGCGCCTGCCGACGCCAAGAATCGCGAAGTCAAGCTGACCGACAACGGTCGTACCGTCTACGGCGGCGGCGGCATCACCCCGGATGAGAAGATCGACAACCCCGTCGCGACCAACTTCCAGAACTCGCTCCTCCAGCACTACGCCTTCTTCAACTTCGCCAAGCATTACCTGGCGACTCGTTCGATCACCGAGGACTTCACCGTCGACGACGCTGTCCTGCAGCAGTTCAAGGACTTCCTCAAGTCCAGCAACATCGACTACACCGACAAGGAGATCGCCCCGGTTAAGGACTGGCTGACCTCCAGCATCAAGGCTGAGATCTTCACCACGCAGTTCGGCCAGTTGGAAGGTCTTAAGGTTCGCGCCATGTGGGACCCGCAGATCACCAAGGCCATGACCTTTATGCCGGAGGCTCTCGCCCTCGAGCAGATGGTGAAACCCGGCACCTCCGTCAAGACAACAGTCGCCCAGCGATAGTCCTGCATCGAGCCTGAGTCAAACAAGCCCGGCCTTAACCAAAGGCCGGGCTTTCCTGCGCAGGTAAGTATCCTCTGCTCACGTGCCGCGGCCTCGGCGCCGCATGTTCCGCTCTACCACCGCCTTACTTCCCTGCCGTCCGCAGGACCACCCCCGGCTGTGCATTCAGAATCGCCACCACACCATTCACCAGGTTGGTCACGTACGCCGTATCCACCGCCAGCCCGGCCTGCGCAAACAGCAGAACAATCGGCTGCTCCACCGTCACCAGCACATCCGAGAGCTTCTGCGTGTTCGCCGCTGACCCCTCAGCCGCCCAGCGCTGCTGCGCGCTCACCACCGCCGTCTCCACTAGCTGCAGCGAGGTTGTGAACGCCGCTAGCGCCGCTGCTGCTGCCGGGTCGCCCGCCGCAGCGACCTGCACCACCGGCACCACATACTTCACGATCTCCGCCAGCACCACGCCCGCCACATGCCCGGCCGTCGCCAGAAAGCCCTCGAACGCCGCGAGCGCTCTCCCGCTCCCTGCCCTTGGCGCACCGCCACTCGTTGTCCCCGCGCCTGCCATTGCCGGTGCAACGCCGGTTGTGCCCACCGGGGTTACGGCCGCCACCCCAGTTCCGGTCGACATGGCGTGCAGCGTTGGGTCGAAGTTCATCGTCGTCGTACTCATTCGTTCTCTCCCTTTTTCTCTTCCTGCCGTACTGCCGCATCGCTGCCAAGCGGCTGTACGGAGGTCGTCGTCTGGCTCTCTGCGGTTGTCAGTCGCGCCGGCTCCTTCGTCTCCACCTGGTGCGTTGTGCCTGCCTTCCCCACCAGCAGCGTCGCCGCGATGCTGGACAGCGCCGTTACCAGGTTGGTCACGCACAGCAGCACCGCCGTCCGCACTGAAGGGTCATTCCTTCCCAGTGCAAACGCCGCCATCGCCGTTCCCACTGCCAGCACCAGAAGCGCGAACGCAATCATGTCCGTGCGGCTGGCGCCCTCCTTCGTCGTGAGCTGCATCCTCTTCTCCCAAACGATAAAAGGCCCTCCCCGAAGGAAGAGCCTCTTCTTCTCTGCGTGCCGGGTGATCCCAAAGCCACGCACATCTTCAGTCTAAGGACAGCCGCGCCTTCTCTGCGCCAGCTCCTATCGCGGCAGCGGGACCGAGCCCCATCCGCGCACCGGGCCAAGACACACCGGCATAGACCCCGCGGCTGCCGCTGGTGGCTTGCCGCCGCATCCCGGCAACGAGCGTACCGCGCTGATCGCCGCCTGATTCGGCTCACATCCCGCCGCCCCGCATTGCCCCAGGTCAAAAAACCGTTCGTTCGGCGTTCTGGCCGTGTTGTTCACCTTCGCCGGTCCGAACTGGTTCGCACTCACAATCCACACGCTCGCAACGCCCGGGTTCTTCCCGTCCGACGTCACCGTCAGCCCCACTGGAAACGGGTTCGTCCCGCCGCAGGTGTTGCCCGCAATCAGGTGTGTATCTGTCGCATTGAAGTCGCTCCAGCCCGCGGCGATGCATGCGCTCCCCGCCGGCTGCGCGGCATTGGAGTCGATCCGGTTCCCCGTCACCTCAAGCGCCGTCCCGCCCAGGATCCCGGGTGTCCACAGCCCCGCCGGAGTGTCGGTCAGCGCTCTCGTGTAGACAAAATGATTCTTCGCAATCGTCACAGATCGGGCATACGCCAGCGGCAGCCACACACCATCGGTGACCTCATTGCCCACAAAGTCGATGCCTCCAGCAGCCTCCTGATAGACCGCGCGGCAGAGCGACGGCTCGCAGCGGAGTTCGTTGTTCTGAATTAGCAGGCCGTCGTGCGCCAGTGGATCCCGCGAACTGTTCTTAATGAAGATCAGCCCGCCCCCCGGCGCCTGCCCGCGAAAGTGATTGCCGGAAATCGTAGTCTGTCGTGTGAAGAAGAAGAGTCCCGCGCACCCGTTCTTGCAGCCACTGGCAGTGTTCTCGACGATCTGCGTTCGAACGCCGCCTTCCGTATCGAAGCAGACATCGCCGCATCCCTCGGCGGAGTTTCCGCGCATCGCGATGTCGTGGCCCATCGATCCCCAGATGCAGGAGCCCCCAACGTTCTTGCACACATTGCCCGTAAACGTCATCGCACCGGTCGTCGTCACCTGCGACACACTCGCTCCAGGTGCACCGGCATCACCTCCCCACCACATCGCCCCATGCATCAAGTTGGTGAACGAATTACCCGAAACCTGCACAGTCTGCGCGCTGTTCAGCTGCATTCCGGCATACTTCGCCGCTGCATCAGCCGCCGCCGTCACTACATTCTTCGTCAGCGTGAGTCGCTGGCTCGACGCCGGGCCGCCGTTCACGGCAAGCAGCATTACACCGTCGAGCACATTCGCCGTCATCTCAAGATCCGACACCGGATACCCCGCCAGCAAGAGACTAGGGGTCGTGGACGCAACCCGGCACCCCGCAACCCGTATATGCGTCCCGCCCTCAATCAGCAGCAGCATGCCCGTGGTCTGCGCGAAGCCATAGCCTGGCAGGTGGGCCCTGATGACTGCGTCTTTTGAGCACTGCACGGTATTGCCGCCCTCCAGGCGCACCGTCGCTGACCAATCCACGGCAGCGCGTACCGCGAGAGAGTGCTGCGGTCCGAGCGTAACCGGAGCTTCGATCCGGCCCGCCTGGTCAATCACGATGATCCCGGCAGCCGCTCCCAGATTGGCATCCTGCGCCTTGATCCAGGCGCTCAGGTCGCCCGGCGGACTCGCCCTCACCCCTCTCGGCCCGGCAAGCAGACACACCACGAGCAGCAGAAAGCGTCGACACATAATGCGCACCCGGGAGCGGCCGGAGGCACAGGAGCGATTGCAGGGATCCGCGATACCGACTTCGACCATCAGAGTGTCTCCCAGCTATACTGGATGCACTCTCACGCGGGAGTAGCTCAATGGTAGAGTAGCGGCTTCCCAAGCCGTTGGTTGCGGGTTCGATCCCCGTCTCCCGCTCCAGACCACTTCCACCTCCCATCCCTCTTAAGCAACGTGCCCGGTGATCGGAACGCGTCGGTCGCTTCCCGACTGGCTGTCAAGCGATCGATGGCAGACGCGATTTCTGCCCTCCGCCTTCGCCTGGTACATGGCCTTGTCCGCGGTCTCGAGCAGCATCTCTTTGCGGCCCACAGCCGGTGGTATGCAGGTCGACACACCGCAGCTTCCAGTCACCCACATCAGGCACTCGCGCTCTGGCAGCGGCGTCTGCGGTGGCGATCCCGCCATCTCGACCAGCGCGCGAATCCGTTCCGCCACACGATCAGCATTCTCCGCATCGGTCCGCGGCAGCAGCACGACAAACTCCTCGCCCCCGTACCGGGCAGCGACGTCCGCGGTCGAGCGAAGCGCCTGCGGCAGCAGCGATCCCACCCGGCGAAGCACATCATCCCCGTAACTGTGCCCGCGAACGTCGTTCAACACCTTGAAGTGATCCACATCGAGCAGGATCAGAGACAGCGGATACCCCTCCTGCCGCGCCTCGTTCCACATGCGCTCAAAGACCTCCTCATACGTCCGGCGGTTTGGCAACGCAGTCAGCTTGTCCATCGACGAGAGCTCCGCCAGGCGGGAGTTCATCTCCGAAACCTCCTGCCGATCCGCCTCACTCTGCAGATACCGCAGATATCCCAGCCGCTCCTCGCGTTCAAGGCTGTAGTTCGACATCATCGCGATGCCGACAGCAATCGTCATCAGCGCCAGACCCGTGATCTTCTCGTCCGTCTTCAAGGAGTGGTCGACCAGCAGAAACAGAGCACCGGCAATCGTGATCAGCCCTGAAGCCGCCAGGGCGTAGCGAAAGCGGAGACGCATCACCACGGCAGCAAACATAGCCGTGACAATGACCCCCACCAGCGTAAAAGCGATCGCAACCGGACCCTTGCCGCTCTGCAAGGCAAGATAGGCACACGCAATCACACAGGACATCACCGATATGCTGCCCTCGCGCAACCAGCGCGGAGGATTGAAGCGCATCAACCCATTCACCAGCAGGCACAGCGGCGTGATCAGTCCTAGCTGCACCGCCAGCTCACGCCCGGAGATCTGCCGGGTCAGCAGCCACTCTCCAACGTAAAAAGCATTGAAGGCGAAGATAGAAATCAATCCCTCGCGCCAAAGCCGCCGCGATCGTGGGGCGCCACTCTCCCGTTCAAACTGTGCCTCAAGCTCGGCAGGAAATCGGAGCCCCTGCATTCCCCGTTTCAGCAGGCGGTTGATCTGAAAAGGAACAGCGTGTGTTTGGCCGGATGGGAGCATAGATCGTGCGCGCTCGCGTTCGTGAAATTCGTTTGGTTACCGGAGATGACTTCATCTCTCAAACGTAACCAGAGGGTTTCACAAAGCAACACCCCCCACAATGCACTGTCCTCCCTCGTGTATGCATCTTTCGTGGCAGCGGTGCCGGCCGTCTTCCTTCGTAAATGGCAGAGCGTGAGCATATGCGCGCAAATCGATCAATCGCCCGGCGATGGCAAATGTGAGTCACTAACCAGCTTTGGAAGGTGCCTTGCTCAGGCTCTCGCCGGAGGGCCACTCCCCTTGCGGGAAAGGAGATCCCCCCTTTGTGGCATCGCTGCCGCCAGAGCGCCGGTGCTACCGTCCACGCTATGAACTCCTCGGGCCGCTTCTCTTCGAGCAAACACAACCTTCTCTTCAACGCGCTGCAGGCCTCCGGACAGACGAACGGAGACTACACAGCCTTCAATCGCTGCATGTCGGAGGCACGCGCCAAAGGTCTGACCTGGGTGCAGGGCCTTGACTACACCGTCAAAAAGCTTCAGCCACAGCCAGCCCCGGAAAAGCGCTGAACGGTAAACCCGATCGGCAGGCCAACCCATTTGCACGGTCGTCCGGTAAAGACGGAGTGTGTCGATTGGTGGAGCTGAGCGGGATCGAACCGCTGACCTCCTCGTTGCGAACGAGGCGCTCTCCCAGCTGAGCTACAGCCCCCCACCATGTACGCCCTGACGCG
This sequence comes from Acidobacteriaceae bacterium, assembly GCA_903642235.1. Lineage (GTDB taxonomy): Bacteria > Acidobacteriota > Terriglobia > Terriglobales > Acidobacteriaceae > Edaphobacter. The sequence goes on from CAHJWL010000015.1 coordinate 48,809, forward strand.
CGCCACACAAACGTGTGTCCGGCAGGCGTTGCGACAACTTCCAAAGTGTACCAGCAGCGTGAGAGAAGTCCAATCGACCGGCCGTCAGCAAACATCGCTCTTGCGATCGACCTTACCGGTAACATCCGTGCCCGCGGCAAGCGGCTTTTCAACCACATGCCATAAGCGCCCCTCCTGATCCGTCTCGACGCGGAGCACAGGAATCTCGATGCGCGTGCCCTTGCGGGAGGTAGCAGTCAGCATGCCCGTAGCGCCGGGCCGGAAGGCACTTTCACTCAGCGCCATCTGCCACAGCACCCGGCCGGGCAGGCGCTGCTGCTCGCGAAGATCATCGACAACCGCATGAAAGATCAGGCCCGTTGCCTGGTCGCTCACGCCCGCACCGCCCGCGCCAGCGCATCCATCTCATGCCGGCTGCCAAAGCAGAAAGGCGTCCGCTGGTGGATGCCCTCAGGCCGCAGTTCCAGAATCCGGCCGCTGCCGGTCGTCGCCAGGCCGCCCGCCTGCTCGGCCAGAAAGGCGAGCGGATTTGCCTCGTAGAGCAGCCGCAGTTTTCCCTGCGGCGCCTTCGCGGTCGGCGGATAGAGAAAGATCCCGCCCTTCAGCAGTGTGCGATGAAAGTCCGCGACCAGCGAGCCGACGTACCGCGAGCTGTACTCTCTGCCCAACCCGCCGCTGCGCACGGTCTCAAGAAATGCTCGATACTCCGCCGGCCAGCTCCCCGCGTTCGCCTCGTTCGCACTGTAATAGCCGCCTTGCTCAGGCATACGCAGGTGCTCGCCTGAAAGCACAAATGCGCCAATCGAGCTATCCAGCGTAAAACTGTGCACACCGTTGCCGCTTGAATACACCAGCACAGTGGAAGGTCCATACACCACGTACCCGGCAGCGACCTGCCGCACTCCAGGCTGCAGCAGACTCTCTTCAAGCGTGCCATGCTCCGGCGGCAGCCGCCGCAATACGCTGAAGATCGTACCCACATTCACATTCACGTCAATGTTTGACGACCCGTCCAGCGGATCAAAGACGATGATGTACTTGCCCGTCTCAGGGTCGCGATTGAAGGTGACTGGCTCCGCATCCTCTTCGCTCACCAATGCCGCGACGGAGTCGCGCAAACCCAGGCAGTGCAGCAGCGCCTGGTTCGCATAGACATCCAGCTTCTGCTGCTGCTCGCCCTGCACGTTCTCCGCGCCATACGCGCCGACAATGTCTGAAAGGCCCGCCGCACGGATCTTCGCCTCAATCATCTTCGCCGCTAGCGTGATGCCGCTCAGCAGCCAGGAAAAGGTGCCGGACGCCTCCTTGCCCGTGATCTCGGTCTGCTGCTGCAGAATGTGTTGCTGCACGGTGGTGATCATGGCCATAGCTACGCTGTCCTCAACACTCCTGATGATAGCGGGTGCGCGGCGTGGCTAAGAGCAGCGGGAACCACACAGTCTATCTGCGCGTATAGGGCTTTAACCGCTTGCACCTACGAGAGGACCAGAGCAAACACCCATGCCGATTCGCGAGATCCTCCTGCAAACCGTAGCCGCTCTCTGGGCCAACAAGCTGCGCAGTCTGCTGACGATGTTCGGCATCGTCTGGGGCATCACGTCCGTCATTCTGCTCGTCGGTCTCGGCATCGGCTTTCGTGTGCAGCAGGCCGCGCAGCTCAAGACCATCGGCACAGACATCGCCATCCTCTTCGGCGGCAAAACCGGCATGCCCTCGGGCGGATACGCCGCCGGACGCGATGTTCGCCTCACCATCGGTGACGTGCAGGCCATCAAACGCGAAGCCCCGCTCGTCCGGAACATCTCTCCGGAGCTGCGTCGCACCGTCTCCGAGGTAAGCGCCTGGAACGCTGCCTCCCGCGCCGTTCGCGGCGTCTGGCCGGAGTACCAGAACTTCCGCTCGCTCAAGGTCGATCAAGGCCGGCTCTTTACCCAGGCCGATGAGGATGCCGGCCGTCGTGTCATCCTTCTCGGCGCAGAGGCTAACCGTCAGCTCTTCCCCGGTCAGCGCGTGATCGGCGAGACCCTCATGGTCGAGGGTTACCCCTACATCGTCATCGGCGTGCTCGAAAACAAGAAGCAGAACGGCTCCTACGGCTCCGGCCCGGACAACACGCAGCTCTTCACGCCGTACAGCGCCATGGCCCGGGACTTCCCGCCGACGGAGCGCCCCGGTGTCTTCCCCGGCTGGATTAGCAACATCGTCTTCCAGCCCGTCAGTCCCGCTCTCCATGCGGAAGCCCTCGCCGAGGTCACCCGCGTCCTTGCGGATCGCCACCACTTCGAGCCAGCCGACAAAGATGCCGTCTGGGTCTGGGACACCCTCGAGGGCGCCAAGTTCACCGAACGAATCTTCTCCACCATGACGCTCTTCTTCGCCGCCGTCGCCCTGCTCACCCTTGCCCTTGGCGGCATCGGCGTCATGAACATCATGCTCGTTGCCGTCACCGAGCGCACCCGCGAGATCGGCGTCCGCAAAGCCCTTGGAGCCACCGCCAAAGACATTCGCCGCCAGTTCTTCGCCGAGTCCGCCATCATCACGCTGCTCTCCGGCGCCTGCGGCCTCGCTGTCGGCGTCGGCGTCTGCCTGCTCCTGCGTCTTCTTCCGCTGCCGGACTTCCTTCCCGTCCCCACCATCTCTCCGGCCGCTATTTTCGCCTCGCTCACCACCCTCGGCGCCATCACGCTGGCTGCCGGAAGCTACCCCGCCCTGCGCGCCGCCAGCCTCACACCCATCGAGTGCCTGCGCGTCGATTAAACATCCCACACGAGAGCTCATGAACCTCGCCGAAGTCCTCACCCAAAGCCTCGAAGCCCTCAACCGCAACCGCCTGCGCTCCGGCCTCACCATGCTCGGCATCGTCTGGGGCATCGTCACCGTCGTGCTTCTGCTCAGCTACGGCAACTCCCTCGGCACCGAGATCCTCAACGGCTTCATGGGCATCGGCAACAACGTCATCATGGTCTGGGGCGGCCAAACCTCCATGCAGGCCGGCGGCGAGCGCTCCGGCCAGAAGGTCAAGTTCCGCGACGGAGATGTCGACGCCGTGCGCGACTCCATTCCCTTTCTCAAAGGCGTCTCAGCCGAAACCGATAGCGGCTTCTCCTTCCAGTACGGCCCCAAGGTCGTCAACATCTCCACCAAAGCCATCGACCTGCCCTATGCGGAGATGCGCAACCTTGTCGTCGAGCAGGGCCGCTACTTCGAAGCCTCGGACTTCACCGACCATCGCAAGGTCGTCATCTTCGGCCCCCACGCCGCGCAGAAGCTCTTCAACGGCTTCCCGCCCGTCGGCGAGACCGTCGAGATCGAAGGCCAGGTCTTCGACGTCATCGGTGTCCTGCGCAACAAGATCCAGGACTCCTCCAACAACGGCCCCGACAATGAAAACGCCTTCTTCCCCTTTCCGCTCATGCGCGATCTCGCCCAGCAGCGCGATCCGGACTCCATCGTCTTTGAGCCCTCCCGTGCCGATCTCCACATCAAGGCCATTCAGGCCGTACGCACCGTTCTCGCCCAACGCCACCACTTCGATCCCGCCGATCAGAAAGCCATCGGCTCGTGGGACACCGTCGAGGACTCGGCAGGTATCCGTCAGTTTTCAGTCGGCCTCGAGGTTCTGCTCGGCATCATCGGCGCGATGACCCTCGGCGTCGGCGGAGTCGGTGTGATGAACATCATGCTGGTCTCGGTTACCGAGCGCACCCGCGAGATCGGTCTGCTCAAAGCCCTTGGAGCCCGCCCTCGCGATATCCGCCGCCAGTTCCTCCTCGAATCTCTTACGCTGACTCTGCTCGCAGGCGTCTTTGGAATGTTCGTCGCGATCATCGTCGCCCACCTGATCCCGCCCATGCCGCTCTACTCGGATATCTACAAGACCTCAAACAACGAGGGCGACATCCTGCTTCGTGTCTCGCCCCTGATCCTTCTCACCGCGAGTGCAATCCTCGGCCTCATCGGCATCGTGAGCGGTCTTATTCCAGCAATGCGTGCGGCAGCTCTCGATCCCGTCGTCGCTCTTCGCCGCGACTGAAAACCGGAAACCACATCTCCATCCGGATCGTCGTTCTGGGTACATCGGCTCGTAGCTCCGCAGACCGCCGCCAGCCTGGTAGCCGGCACGAACAGCGCCGGCAGATGCTCTGGAAGTCAATCTATGGTGGTCCTGCAAAAGTAACTTACGAACGTGCAACAGTTTTCTCGAATTACTCCCGCTCCTGCGGACAGGACCTTCTCCTGCGCGATATGACTTAGAAGCACGACTGATCTTTCTCACTCAGCTTTCAGACCGCAACGCCTGCAGAAGCTCTTATCAGGATCCCAGCGAAGGATTCCCGCCCGTCAAATTTCCTTGCTCTGCTCGTGGCCAATCTAAACCAGGAGATCGCCTTCGTATGCCTTCCGTTCGCACCGTCTTCCGCTCCGCCTGTCTCCTTCTTCTCTGTCTCGGTGTAAGAGAAAAGGCCTCCGCCACGACCTTCACAGACACCGGCACCTTCACAACCGATAACCAGGTCTTCGAGACGAATTTCCAGGTCGCGACGGCTTCCACCTACTCTCTCTACACCACCTCCTATGGCGGCGGCGCAAACCTCGACGGAACGACCTCGCTCGCAGGTGGATTCGTTCCCGTACTAAGCCTCTTTCACGCAGATGGCACAATCGTCGGCGCTGAGGGTGCCTCCGGCATGTGCGGCGGCCTTGCACAGAAGGATGGCGTCACAAAGATGTGCGACGACGCCTCTCTCACCCTCGCTCTGACCAGCGGTAGTTACATTCTCGCGCTGACTGAATTTCCAAACGTCGCGATCAACAATCTCTCCGACGGCTTTCTCTTCGCGAGCGACCCCCATGCAACCGGCACCACGTGCGGCAAAAGTGGTGGAACCTTCCTCGAGACCGACGTAGCTCCCTGCGTTCAGCGCAATGGAAGCTATGCCGTCAATGTCACCAACGCCAACGTATCCGCTGTTCCTGAGCCGGCTACCTGGGCGCTGATGCTTCCTGCGGTCGGCGTTCTCTTCTTTGCCGGTCGTCAGCACCTCAACTAACTCCTCCCTTCTCAAAGCGTTTCCAACGGCCCACCTGTACCCGGAGAACTTATGTCCAAGAGCATCCTGTCTGAACTCGTCACGGCGGTTCCAAATCGTCGCAGCTTCCTCAAGAAGATCGGTGCCGCAACGGCAGCCCTTGGCGCCATGTCCGTCGGCGCTGCGGTTCCTGCTGACGCGCAGACCGTAACCGAAGATGCTGTCCTCAACTTCGCCCTCAACCTCGAGTACCTCGAAGCCGAGTTCTACACCTACGGCCTCACCGGCTCCTCCATCACGAACTACGGCATCGGCATCGACGGCGTCGCCAACCCCGGCAATCCCACCTCCGGCGCGCCTGCCGTTGGCGGTAAGAAGGTCACCTTCTCGAACAATCTCGTCTTCTCGGAGGCGATCATCACGCAGATCGGCTCGGATGAGCGCGCCCATGTCAGGCTCCTGCGCGAAGCCCTCGGCTCCAAAGCCATCGCTCAGCCGAACATTAACCTCAACGCACTCGGCATTGGCTTCGCCAGCCAGAATGAGTTCCTCACCCTCTCGCGCATCTTTGAGGACATCGGCGTAACGGCCTACGCAGGCGCCGCCGGCCTTCTCACCACGCCAGCCATCATCACCACCGCTGCCCGTATTCTTGCCGTTGAATCCGAGCACGTCGCTACCGTTCGCACCCAGATCGCCCGCCTCAATATTCCCTCGCCCAAGCTCGATGGCGTCGATATCGTTCCACCGCCCACCGGCGCACAGGATCAGTATCTCTCCATCAACGTCGGCGACGGTCTTATCTCGACGCGTACCGCGGCCCAGGTGCTCTACCTGGCCTACGGCATGAAGGCAAACGCAGGCGCCGGCGGCTTCTTCCCGAAGGGCGTCAACGGTGCAATCACCAGGAGTGGAACTGCCGCGACCCCTACTCCCACCAACAGCTAAAAACAAATCCAAAATACCAAGGGCTTCTTCCCCGCTCGCTCGAGCAGGAAGAAGCCCTTTCCCTTGCCTGATTGCCTACATGGCGTTCTGCTGGTACTTCGATTTCGCCAGTACCAACTGCTCCACCTCAAACTCTTTCAACGGTCTCGGTGTTCCAAGTTGATGCGCAACCAGGCAGATCTTCGCGTAGTGCTCTACTGTCTCCATCTTCAGAAAAGCGTCCAGCAGGCTGCTTCCAAACGTGACCGCCCCGTGGTTCGCCATCAGGATCGCCTCGTGCCGCGGGATCAGATGCGTCAGGCTGGCCGCAACCTCATCCGTGCCGGTGGTTGCATAGCTCGCTAGCGGCACTGCGCCCAATGCCATCACAGCCTCAGAACACAGCGGCTCGTCCAGAGCCCGTCCCGCACAGGCAAACGCCGTTGCCACCACAGGATGCGAGTGGATGACCGCCTGCACATCCGGTCTCTGTCCATAGATCGCAAGGTGCATCCCGATCTCGCTTGTTACCTTCTTTGCCCCGGAGATCTGCCGTCCTTCAGGGTCGATCACCACCATGTCGCGTGGCTGCAGCAGATATTTGCTGGCGCCGGTCGGTGTCGCCAGAAGCCGGTCCTCCGTGAGACGAACCGACAGATTGCCGGACGTGCCGGGCATGAAGCCCAGCCGATGCAGCCAACGGCCGAAGCGAACAAGGTCTCGCCGCAGCTCAGCCTCGCGTTGCCGTACCGTGTCGATCATGACGCTCCTGTCACACATCCTGGCACCGATACTATCCGCATCAACCGCTTTGGGTAAGCCCCATGCTGCAGCCACCCGCAGATTGTCACACCAGGCCGCATCGCATAGAGCTGGCGACTTGCCTGTCGTCCCGGCACAACGGGTGCATTACAGACCTTGACCGGAAGCAGCCACGAGGCGTCGAGCAGGTGCACAAAGAGCAGACATCGCCTGCAGCTACAATCCGACAATGCCGACACGAAGAAGCTTTCTCCCGCTCGCTGCCGCGACCGCTGTCTCCTTTGCCGCCATGCCAGCCCTTTCACAGGATGACACGGAAGCCGGTCCTTCCGCCGCCGGTGAAAAACTTCCGCCCGCGCTCGCTGCCCTCACCAGCCGTCGCGCCGAGGCCGTGCCCATCTTACTCGCAGAGCGCGAGCAGCGGCTGGAGCGTGCGCGGCACCTTATGACGCAGCAGGGCACACATGCCCTCGTCATCTGCACTGGAACGTCCCTGCGCTACTTCACTGGTCTGCGGTGGGGCCAGTCTGAGCGCTTCTTCGCCTGGGTCCTCCCTGCCAGGTCGGCGCCTTTTGTCGTCTGCCCCGTCTTTGAGGAACCGCGCGTGCGCGAGCGGATGGAAAGCAAGCCGCCCACGCTGCCCGCGGCCGCCCAGACCCGGGTCTATGCCTGGAATGAAGATGAGTCGCCCTTCCTTCTGCTCGGCCGCGCACTCAAGGACGCAGGCATTGCAAGCGGCCGTGTCGGGCTCGAAGAGCGCACACAGTTCGCCTTCGCCGATGGTATTGCGCAGGCGCTCCGCGGAATCTCCGTCGTCAACGGCACGCCCGTGACAGCAGGTTGCCGCAGCCTCAAAACTCAGGCCGAGCTCGCCCTTATGCAGCTCGCCAACAACGTCACGCTCTCCGTGTACGAGGCCGCCTTCAAATCGCTTCAGACCGGCATGACGAACCATCAGGTATCCGCCATGATCGCCGCCGCCTACGATCACATTGGCTTCCCAGGCGAAGCCTCCTGCGAAATCGGACTAAACTCCGCCGTTCCCCATGGAACACTGCAGCCTCAGGTCATCCGCGAAAGCGAAATCATCCTGCTCGATGACGGCTGCTCCGTCGAGGGCTATCAGTCCGACATCTCACGGTCCCTTGTCCTGGGACGTGCCACCGACAAGCAGAAGAAGGTCTTCGACATCGTGCATCGCGCCCAGGCTGCGGCACTGGCAGCCGCACACCCTGGTGTGCCATGTTCCGTTATCGACGCCGCGGGCCGCAAGATCCTGGCCGACGCCGGCTATGGCCCCGGCTACAAGTACCTCACGCACCGTCTCGGTCACGGCATCGGTATGGATGGCCACGAGTGGCCCTATCTCGTCGGCGGAAGCACAACCGCTCTCGCAGCAGGCATGTGTTTCTCGGACGAGCCCGGCATCTATCTGCCGGGCGAGTTCGGCATTCGCCTTGAGGACGATTGGCACGTCACCGAAGACGGCGGCCGCTTCTTCACCCCGCAGTCCCCCTCCCTTGAAGCACCCTTCGCCAAAGCCTAGCGCGGAGGTCTCTTCTTGTCTCCCCACATGGATCTCGTATTCGGTGCTTCTGTCAGGCGAAGCTTCACCGAGACTGCGATGCTGTCCATGAACGCGGCAGGAGCTCTGGAAGAGCAGCTTAGGTCTGCTTCATAGAAGCAGCTTGCGGGGTCCTAAATATGCCGTCCAATATTCGGTGTTCCGGGAGCGCAGCAGGCACCCAGACCAGCAATAACAAGCGCGAGGAAACGAAGAAGAAGACGTGTCATGACGAACTCCCTTCGAACATGCGCGTGTTTCTAGTCCGGTCGCTTAGGAGTTGTCAACGAGTATTGCGGAGCAAATTCACTCTTTTTAGACCACTGCTGCCTGCTTTGCCGTAAGTGGCCGCCGACTGAAACATGGCTGAGAAGCCAGCGTCTGGCAGAACGTGCTCGCCTTGAAAGAACTTTGTAAGGCAAACAAAAAAGTGCCGGAGTTCCCGACACTCTTTCCCTGTGCTCCTCTGCACGCGGTCCTCTGCTGCCTTCGACAGCTGCAGGTGCATCAACTCTGCGGCAGTACCAGCACCTCCACGCCGCTTGCCGCGCCGCCCTGCCGGTACACACTCTCCGTCTCCTTCTTGAAGTCACTCGGCTTCATATGCGGAATGTCGCCAAAGGTCTGCGGGTTGCGGTCGACCAGCGGAAACCAGGAGCTCTGTACCTGCACCATGATGCGGTGGCCCGTGCGAAACGTATGGTTCACATCCGGCATCTCGCTGTTGACCTCGACCACCTTGCCGACCGGCAGGGGCGTCGGCGTCTCCCAGCTGTCACGGAACTTGGCCCGCATGGGCTCGCCTCGCACCAACTGCTGATAGCCGCCCAGCAGAATTGGTGCCGCCCCCAGAATCCGTTTGCCCACAGTATCGGTCGGCGGGTCCGGAAAGTCCTCCGGATACACATCAATCAGCTTCACGACAAAGTCCGCATCCGTTCCCGTTGAGCTGATACGCAGCTTCGGCCGCACCGGCCCGGCGACCGTCACATCCTCGGTCAGCGGCTCGGTCTCGTACGTCAGTACGTCCGGCCGCTTCGCCGCGAAACGCTGATCGTCTGTCATATAGCGCTGTGGCACCGTATCAGTTACATAATTCACGTACGGCACAGGATGCGCCGGATCGCTCACATACGCGTCGACCCCAGCCTTCTCGGTCGGTGCGTCAAAGCTCAAACCGCCATTCTCGCGAAAGTACAAGGTCTTTGCCGTCGCGCTCTTCGGCGGCCATGCCGGATACTTCTTCCACACATTCGACCCGGTCTCGAAGACGTAGGCCTTCGGCAGCGCCTCCTCCTGCTTACCCTTGAGGTATTTCTCAAAGAAGGGGTACTGAATCTCTCTGCGAAAGAAGACAGCCGTCTTCTCCCCAAACGTCGCATCGCCCAGATGATCCCCGTCCCAGATCGACCAGCCACCATGCGTCCATGGCCCGACAACGAGCGAGTTCGTCGCACCCGGACTCTGTGTGTTGATCGCCTGGAATGTCTTGAATGGACCCGACAGATCCTCGGCGTCAAACCACCCGCCCACCACCATCACTGCCGCCTTCACACCGTGCATGTGCCGGCTCAGATCACGCCTCTGCCAGTACGCGTCGTAGGTGTTGTGGACGAGCTGGTCGTGAAACAGAAAGTTCGATCCGTTCAGGTACTCCTTGCCCGTGTCGAGGTTTCCGGTCGGACCAGCTTTGAGATAGAACTCGTAGTGATCGACAATGGGAAACTCATACGGCTCACCGTGCTTCGGCACCAGAGGATTCTTCTCTGGCTTGAAACTCACATAGAATCCGTAGTTCGCCGCCAGCATAAAGCCGCCGCCATGATAGGCATCATCATTGAAAAACAGGTCCGTCATCGGTGCCTGCGGGCTCGCCGCCTTGATCGCCGGATGCGAATCAATGATGCTCGCCGAGGTGTAAAAACCCGGATAGCTGATACCAGTTATGCCCACGTTGCCGTTGTTGTTCGGCACATGCTTCAGAAGAAATTCAATCGTGTCGTACGTGTCGGTCGACTCGTCCACATCCTTGTTGGAGGCCCGCTCACCCGGCGCCGCGCCCTTGTCGGAGAGATGCGGACTCATCTCCTGGAACACACCCTCACTGTTCGACCGTCCCCGCGCATCCGCGCAGACGAAGTTGTAGCCGCTCTCCAGCAGCTCCTGGCTGATTCCCAGCCGTGTCGCAATCATGTCTTCGCCGTACGGCGCGCAGCTGTAGGGCGTGCGCGTCATCAGAAACGGAAATGGCCCCTTGTCCTTGAACTCTCCCGGCCGCGGCTCGTACACGTTGACGAAGAGCTTCACACCATCGCGCATCGGGATCTTGTACTCGAACTTCGCATAGTGCTCGCGAATAAAGTCCGCCGTCGCGCTGCTCTGTGCTGTTCCCTGTGCCCACATCCCTGCCGCGCCACACACACTCCACGCCGCAACCACGCCACGTTCAAGCCAGCTTCGCATCCATCGTCCTCACAGAATGAAATCAGGTTCTGTGAGTGTAACGGGAGACTTCGACCCGACAGGATCTACGTCAGATCATCCGTGTCAAACACAGGTCGCTTCCGCCCGAGCGCCGACGTGTCCCTTACCCCTGTAACCAGGCTCTCCACGACCTCGTTCAGTTCGTCCTCATCTGCCGCCACTTCCGCTGTCATCACCGCCTTGCCACCGTTCGGCTCCAGGCTCTCCAGCAGCACCGTAACGTGCGCCACCGCAACCCCCTCCAGGTTCAATCCCTCGGGCGTCTTCGCCTTGATGCCGACATCCCCTGCCGGCACGCCCAGCAGCTCGGCCACACTCTCCCGCATCTCGTTCGCGATCGGTACGATCTTCGGCTGCGCCAGGATCAGCACGGAATCGACATTGACGATCTTGTACCCCGCCGTATGGATCTCTTCCATCGCCGTCCGCAGAAACAGACTGGAAGCCGCCCCCTTCCATCGCGGATCGCTCGGTGGGAAGAACGTTCCGATATCTCCCGCCGAGACCGCGCCCAGCAGCGCATCCGTCAGCGCATGCAGCAGCACATCTCCGTCCGAGTGCCCCGCCAGCCCCTCCGCATGCTCAATGTGCAGGCCGCCGATCATCAGCGGAACGCCGGGCTTGAACGCGTGCGAGTCAAAGCCATACCCTATACGCAGGCTCATCGTGCCCCCATCGCGGCGACCGGCGTCCGCAGGTAAAACTCTGCGAGCTCTAAATCACTCGCCTGTGTGATCTTCAGATTGCGGGAAGAGCCCGCCACCACCGTCACCTGAATGCCCGCGCGTTCAAGCAGGCTCGCCTCATCCGTCCCGGCAAACTCGTCCGCCTCTGCTTCGGCAAAGGCCTGCCGCAGCAGACCGGCGCGCGCGCCCTGCGGCGTCTGTGCCTGCACCACGCGCTCGCGTGGAATCGTCGCCGTAACGATCGCACCGTCCGACGTACGCTCCACCTGCTTGATCGTGTCGACCGCCGGCAGTCCCACAATCGCCGCGCCATGCCGTGCAATTGCGTCAATCGTCCGTTCAATCGTCGCCGGGTCGATCAGCGGCCGCACCGCGTCGTGTACCAGAACGATGTCGTCCGGATCACACTCAAGCGCCTGCAGCGCATTCTGTACGGACTCCTGCCGATGGTCGCCCCCCTCCACCAGGTGCACCCGCGGTCCCAGCGTGAACTCCGCAATCTGCGCCTGCATGCGCTCGCGCTCGGTCGATCGCACGGCAATGCAGATCGCATCCACCCGCGGCACCGCCAGAAACGCACGCAGCGCATGAACCAGGATCGGCACGCCGCCAATCTCCAGAAACTGCTTCGGCGCGCCAACACCGGCCGCCAGCATGCGCGTCCCGATCCCAGCCGCCGGAAGAATAACAAACACTCGCATCGACCCGGAGTATACCAAGCGCGTCCAGCCGGCGCGGACCTCCCGCTTGACCGCCTCCCCTTACACAGTCGCGTCCGCCGACCCGTCACTCAGCAGGATCATCTCGTTATTGCCGCGGAAGCCGTACTGCTCATAGAGCGGCCGGCCGAACTTCGACGCATGCAGCGTCAGCACCCGCAGGCCAAGCCCGCGCCCCTCCTCCACGCAGAGCCCCAGCAGCCTTCGCGCCAGTCCCGCGCCGCGAAACTCAGGCTTTACATAGAAGTTCAGCAGGTATCCACGCGCCGCCTCCACATCCAGAAAATGCGGCGGAAACTCCATCACCCAGAGCCCGGCGCCACCAACCGGCATCCCCTCCCTCTCCGCAATCCATCCCCTGTAGCTTCCGTTCGCCAGCCGCTCGCGCACCCACGGCTCAAACCGCTCCTGCATCGCCGCCAGCGTCGTCGGAACGGGCAGCACGGCATCCTCAAACATCGCCCGGCGCTGTTCCGCGATCAACGCAGCGTCCGCCTCCGTCGCCATCCTCACTGTAAGCTCGTTCACCTCGTCAGACTACCGCGAGCTGTCGTGCCTCCTCTCACGCACGCGAGCTACGATGGATCTCGTGCCCGCCCCGCCAGAAATCCTCCTCGCCTTTGATCGCACGCTCTTTATCCCCGGTCTCCGTGTCGCCGTCGCCCTCTCCGGCGGTGCGGATTCCACCGCCCTGCTCCGCCTCCTGCACGCGGCCAATACCCTCCCCCGCGAGGCCCTCGGCATCGGCCTCTCCGCCATCCACATTCATCACGGCATCCGCGGCCTCGCCGCCGATCGCGACCAGGCCGCGGTCGAGCAGCTCTGCGCCGCCCTCGCCGTGCCGCTCCATCTCCGCGCCGTCGACACGCCCGCCCACGCCGCCAACACCCATCAAACGCTGGAAGAAGCCGCCCGAAATCTCCGCCACGCCGCCTTCACCGATCTGATCGCCGCCGGCCACGCCGATGCCATCGCAACCGCCCACACCGCCGACGATCAGGCCGAAACCGTTTTGATGAAGCTCCTTCGCGGCGCCTGGACCGAAGGCCTCGCCGGCATCTTCCCAGTCGTCGAAATCAAACTCCCGGATGGCCGAACCGGCCGCCTCCTCCGTCCCCTTCTCGGCACCGATCGCGTCGCCGTCGAGCAGTATCTCCGCGCCCTCGGCCAGGGCTGGGTTGAAGACGAGACCAACGCCGACCCCGCCTTCACCCGTAACCGCATCCGTCACCAGTTGCTCCCCGCCCTGCGCGCCTTCAACCCCTCGCTTAACACAACCCTTGGCAACCTGGCTGAGATCGCTCGTGACGAGGAGATCTTCTGGCAGCGCGAACTCGACCGCGTCCTCCCCCAGATCGTCCTCCCCGGCAAACCCGTTCGCGGCGGCGGCCGCGCCAACTCGACCGCGCCCGGCTCTGCTGTCTACGCTATCGATCTCGAACGCCTGAAAACCTCTCCGCCCGCTCTGCGGCGGCGCATTCTTCGCGCCACGGCCCGCCGGCTCGGCGTGCAGCTCTCCTTCCCGGAGACCGCACGGCTGCTGGCTCTGGCAGGCCTGGCCTCACCCCTCCCTACCGTTCCCACCCGGCCCGGCAGCAGTCTCACCCTGTCCGATGGCCTCGTGGCGGAGCGCTCCGTGCGGGAGCTCCGGCTCTCGCGCTCCCCGAAGGCGTCGGAGCAGGCGTCAGCTCAGACCTGGCAGCAACCCTCAAAGCAGCCGCGGAGCCGTCCGTAAGCCCGCTCAACGGGCCGCTCTGCCGCTTTCGTTGCATCAAGTTTCGAGCGATACTACCGGATATTAATGAGTAGAATCAGAACATCTGACGACAAAGAGGGTCAGCTCGCTCCGAAACTGACTCGGGTCACCACCCCGGGCTATAGAATCCTTCCGGGTTCGCTCTCGTCTAAATGGAATGACCGCGCGAGTCTGAGCCGACCTCAGCAACCCTCACCTCTCGCCGCGGATGAAATGGGGAACTTGATTTGAACTCGACCGTCAAACAGATTCTGATTTGGGTATGCATGATCACCTGCCTGCTCCTGCTATGGCAGTTCGTCGTCCATAGCACCGGCATGGGTCAGGAAAAGAATATCTCGCTCTCCCAGCTCCTCACTGACTCCGATCAGGGCAAGATCAAGGATGTCACAGTCAACGGAGCGGAGGTCACCGGCCACTATCGCGAGGGTGACACGAAGACGCAGTTCCACACCACCATTCCGGCAAACTACCCGGACATGTACAAGACCCTGCGTGATCACGGCGTCGATATCAGCATCAAGGACCAGAACTCGAACGCATGGCTCAGCATCCTGATCCAGGCTGCTCCCTTCGCCCTGCTGCTCGGCCTGTGGTTCTTCTTCCTGCGCCAGATGCAGTCCGGCGGCAACAAGGCGATGAGCTTTGGCAAGTCGCGCGCACGCCTGCTGTCCATGCAGCAGAAGAAGATCACCTTTAAGGACGTTGCCGGTGTTGATGAAGCCAAGGAAGAGCTCAAGGAGATCATTGAGTTCCTCCGTGAGGCCCAGAAGTTCCAGCGCCTTGGCGGCCGCATCCCCAAGGGCGTTCTGCTCGTCGGACCTCCGGGAACCGGAAAGACCCTGCTTGCTCGCGCCGTCGCCGGTGAGGCGAACGTTCCCTTCTTCTCCATCTCCGGTTCGGACTTCGTTGAGATGTTCGTCGGTGTCGGTGCCTCGCGCGTCCGCGATCTCTTCGAACAGGGTAAGAAGAATGCCCCTTGCATCATCTTCATCGACGAGATTGACGCTGTTGGCCGGCATCGTGGCGCTGGTCTCGGTGGCGGTCACGACGAGCGTGAGCAGACCCTGAACCAGCTTCTGGTCGAGATGGACGGCTTTGAGTCGAATGACGGTGTCATCTTGGTCGCGGCTACCAACCGGCCAGATGTTCTGGACCCTGCTCTTCTCCGCCCAGGCCGCTTTGATCGCCGCGTCGTCGTCGATCGTCCGGATATCCGTGGTCGGGAAGAGGTTCTCAAGGTCCATTCGAAGAAGGTTCCGATGGCCGAGGACGTCAACCTGAACATCCTCGCGCGCGGCACACCGGGCTTCTCCGGCGCCGATCTCGCGAACATGGTCAACGAGGCCGCTCTCACCGCCGCCCGCTACAACCGCAAGGCTGTCCATATGTTCGACTTCGAAGTCGCCAAGGACAAGGTCATGATGGGCGCGGAGCGCAAGTCCATGCTCCTTACCGACGAAGATAAGAAGGTCACGGCCTACCATGAAGCCGGTCACGTTCTGGTCGCCGCCATGCGCGAGCACTCAGACCCGCTTCACAAGGTTACGATCATCCCACGCGGTATGGCGCTTGGTGTCACCATGCACCTCCCGCAGGAAGATAAGCACTCCGTCACCAAGGACTATCTGGAGACCGAACTTGCCATCTTCATGGGCGGCCGCTGTGCCGAGGAGATCTTTCTCAAGCAGATGACCACCGGTGCCGGCAACGATATCGAGCGTTCTACCGGTCTCGCCCGCCGCATGGTCTGCGAGTTCGGTATGTCGCGCCTCGGTCCTCTTACCTTCGGCAAGAAGGAAGAACAGATCTTCCTTGGCCGCGAGATCGCGCAGCACCGCGATTTCTCGGACGACACTGCCAAGGAGATCGACGCCGAAGTGAAGAGCTTTGTGGACGCCGCCTACAAGTCGGCTTACACCATCCTCGACACCCACCAGGACATCATGCATCGCATGGCAACCGCTCTGCTCGAGCGCGAAACCCTGGACGCCGCCGAGATCAAGCTCATCATCGAGGGCAAGGAACTGCCACCCGCACGATCCCCGCTGGCTCACGCCGACCCGGGTCCGGGAAGCGGCGACAGCGTCAAGGTCATCAAGCCTGAGGTCGGTCGCAAGCCCGGCTTTGGCGAAGGCCAGCCTTCTCCCGCGTAACATCCTTCAAATAGAGGGGAAGCAAAGGCGGCCGATGGCCGCCTTTGCTTTGCCACAGACCCTCCTCAGCTTCCATTTCTCCAGCGCGATCGTGCCATCGCCTCATGATCCGTGCCTGTCCTTACGCTCCTGGGATGGGCCCGGGTCCCCCGCTTCGTCCAGGCACCTCCTGAACCGTCCTTTCGACCAAAGCGATGTTAGGCGGAGAATCCCACGTTCCGCCCTCGCCTGAGCGCCGGCAGACAGCTGGCACGTCCTGCCTCAGTGGCGCAACGACCCCGGGTCGCTGCGTACACTGAGGGAGCATGACAGATCTCACAGACGCTGCCCCGTTCTTCTAAAGCAAGTACCTTGGACCGAACTGCCGTGAAAGCAAGACTTTACCGCGAAAGTAGGGGAGGGGGACGGCATACCTCCTCCGGCCGCCATCGCCAGCGGTAAGCTATCCTCTATCCATGACACCATCGCAAGGAGAAGAGCATCTCTCCTTCGAGGAGCTCGAATATGCCCTGGTTCTCCGTCCAAGCACCCACCGTCTCGGAACTGCAGATCGAAGCCGCAGTCGACCGGCTGCTCGCGGAAGCTCGCACCCGCATCCACCACGATCTGAAACGTGTGCTTCTGCTACCGCCTGACCTGACGCGTGCCCACTCCGGCGCCGGACGCATCACAGAACTCCTGTACAACAAGCTGCCCGACGCGCATGTCGAAGTGATCCCGACCCTCGGTCAGCACATCCCACACACCGAGGCTGAAAACCGGTGGATGTTCGGCTCCATTCCAGAAGAGCGCATCTTTGCACATGACTGGCGCGATGGCTGCACCCGAGTCGGCGTAATCCCGGCTTCGCTCGTTGCCGAAACCACCGCGGGCGTCGCTGATTGGGAGATCCCCGTCGACCTTAACACCAAGCTCATGCACGAGCCTTGGGACCTCATCATCAACATCGGCCACGTTGTTCCGCATGAGGTGCTCGGCTTTGCCAACCACAACAAGAACTACTACATCGGTCTCGGCGGCAAAGACACTATCTGCGCCTCGCATATCGCAGCTGCTGTCTATGGCATCGAGAACAATCTGGGCTGCCTCGTCACACCTCTACGCGCCTGCTACAACTGGTCCGAGGACGAGCACCTCGCACACCTGCCAGACGTCTACCTGCAGATCGTGATGCGCCGCGACGAACAGCAGCGGCTCGTCACCAGCGGCATCTTCGTTGGCGATGATCTTGAGACCTACCTCGAAGCCGCGCGGCTCTCACGCGAGCAGAACATCATCACCTTTGACAAGCCCATCCGGAAGATCGTCGCGGTCATGCAGGCTGACGAGTTTCGCGCGACCTGGGTTGCCAACAAGGCCGTGTACCGCACCCGCATGGCTCTGGCCGATGGCGGCGAGCTGCTTATCCTCGCTCCCGGCGTGGAGCGTTTTGGCGAGCAGCCCGAGGTCGATGCGCTCATCCGCAAATACGGCTACAGAGGCACGGAGCGCACACTCTCCCTCTACAAAACGGAAGCCGACATGCAGGATATCCCGCATGGCGTCGCGCATCTGATCCACGGCTCGAGCGAAGGCCGCTTTACGATCACCTATGCGCCAGGACATCTCACCCGCGAGGAGATCGAGGGCGTGGGCTACCAGTACGCCGACCCGGCCGAGATGCAGCATCGCTACAATCCCTCCCTCA
The DNA here is from genome assembly GCA_903642235.1 of Acidobacteriaceae bacterium. GTDB lineage: Bacteria > Acidobacteriota > Terriglobia > Terriglobales > Acidobacteriaceae > Edaphobacter. Next base: position 66,580 of record CAHJWL010000015.1, read on the forward strand.
TGCAGGAAGGCTGGAATACCATGGCCGACGGCGAAGAGGTCTTCTACATCAGCACACCCTCTGCCGGCCTGTGGGCGACCGAGGCAAAGCTCAACGATCCTGCACGGCGCGAGCTCGCAACGGCATAGCGCCAGCTATGCCCTGCGAGCACTCCACTCCGCCGCACCATACTCCCCAAGCTCGACCCTTCCCGACATGGCCGAGGCGGAGGCCCTACCGGCAAAGTTCCATTCGATAGAGTGTCCACTCACCTGCATGGTGCTCCGGAGCCTGATCTCGTCTCCATGCACCTCACCCACCAGCGAAGCCGGGTAGAGCTCGCCCCTCTGCGTTCCGGAGACGGTGTTGCCCTCCTGCATCAGCGTGAAGTGCTGCTCGCCCACTCCGCGCGTATAGCGGATCGTAACCGCCCATGTTCCATGAACCTGTACCGCATCGCCTTGCGCGACGACAGGATCGCGATACTCACCAAGCCTCGTCAGCCCGTCGTAGAGTGCATCCGCAACAATCACCTCTTCGCCCGCCGCCATCATGTACGGCATGATCGTCAGAGAACTCGCCATCTCTGTGGGCCTTCGACCCGTACCTCCATCGACCATAATGCGTGGCGTCCCTGCATCGAGCCGTGCCACCATCTCCGTACCCGTGATCTTCAGCTGCGCAGCATCCCAGTGAACGCGCAGACGCGGACTCTTGTTGGAGAGATCGTCCGGCTGCAGAATCTCCGTTGTCACGGACGGCAGACCCTTGACCCTGCTCGCAACGTGGTCGAGCCAGCTCTGCCATTCGCGCTGCTCGGCCGCGTGGTCCCGCTTGCCCCACTGCCGCACCGCCGCCAGCATGCCCATAATCTCTTCCTTGCCGACCTTGAAGGCGCGACCGTAGTTATGGTGCGGTGCAGCCTGGAAGAAGGCCGCATGCGTCAGACTCGCATCGCCCAGCAGCAAACCCGCGGCCTGCGGCCCCCGCATGCACTTTCCGCCCGAGTACCCCACCAGCGTCGCTCCAGCCTGCAGATGGATGTTTGGTGTCACCGGCTCCTCCGCCGCCGCATCCACGAGCACCGGCACACCCTTCTCCTTCGCGATCGAACAGATGTTTGCAATGGAGAGCGGGCCTGTCGCCGACGCCGGCCCGCTCAGCACATAGATCATCGCAACCTTGGCAGTCAGCTTCGCGCTCAGCTCTTCCGGAGAGTCGATCTCCACGACCTCCGCACCCGTCATCCGCACGCCGAAGTCATACGGGTTGCGTGAGTGCTTTGGGATCACCACCTGCGTCTTCGGTCGCAGGTACGGCAACGCCTGCGAGGCCTCAACGTCTGTGCCGACGGTGCAGGCTATCGTTGCGAGCGCAATGGCCGCCTCGCACCCGGTCGTTACGATCGCACTCGGGGCTACCAGCAGCTGCGCGATCTCCTTGCCAACCGCGGCCATCAGCTCGTCCAGCTGCACGAAGTAGAAGGAGGCCTCGTACATGGCCTGCTTAACCTCCGGAAGCGAGCGCGATCCGCTAATGATAGTGAAGGTGCCGTGGGCGTTCACAATCGGGCGCACACCAATCTTTGTGAAGAGATTCGTCGTCTCCCGTCCTGTGATCTTCGGAAAGCCCGCAGGCGCCAGGCCTTCAACGGCATCGGCCTTCGCCATCGCAGCCATCCCGGCCGGCAGAGGCGCAATCGCCGCAGTGACACTGAGAGCCGAGTGCTTGAGAAGCTCACGACGCGAGAGACCTGATCGACGGAAGAAAACCATCACCCACCCTTTGCTGGTTGCTCTGCTTAGAGGAAAAACGCGGAGAGCCGCGCCAGGACAGAATGCGCCAGGACAGAACTAGACATAGGCGATCAGGTCGATCTCTACCAGGGAGTTTCCCGGGATGCCGCCCGGCGCAACCGTCGTGCGGACGGGTGGCATACTGCCGAATCGACCCTTGTACGCCTCGTTCATCGACGCCCAATCTTTGATGTCACTGAGATACACATTCACCTTCAGCACCTTGTCCATCGATGAGCCAGCATCTTTTAGGTTCTGTTCAAGCTCATCGAGCACATGCTTTGTGTGCTCCTGCACCGTGCCCTCAAAATGTGCGCCCACACCTGCCAGAAACAACAGGTTGCCATACGAGATTGCACTGTTGAACAGCGGTGTCTCGGCTCCGGGCTTCTGTACCTTTGCGAGTGGCGCTCTCTTCTCTATCTTTGCTGCCGACTGCGCCTGTGCGGATCTCCCACCCAGTGTGGCAGCTCCGCCCGCTACGACGGCAGCCTTCACCGCACCTTTCAGAACTGTCCGTCTGCTCTGCTTCTCCATGCCACGCTCCCGTTCTAGTCGCATCGTCGTTCGCTTCAAACCCTCGTCAGCAACGCTCCGCATACCCTTTGACTATGGCCGCTTGCAGCCTCCCTGTCGTCAGCAGGAACCTCCGCTCTCTTCTCCGAAGCATCTGTGTTCGCGTACGGAGTGTTAGTCAGGCCTGCATCCGCTGTGCTTCCTGCTCTGTTCAGGGTTAAGTCAACATAGTACGTCAGCGTCGAACCAAATCCCAGATCACCTGCCGTGCTGTCGGCGAGATCAAAGGCCGTCAGCAGGCCCTCGGCCGCGTGCTTTGCCTTCCTTCCTGCGCGCCGGCCCGAAGCTCGCTCGGAGTGCGGCAGGGCTCTCAGGCCGGCTGCCAATTTCCACATCGACCCGCATCTGCTGCCTCGCAGGGTTTACCGTACCCTCATGCTTAATCGCCGCCGTCTTGTGAAGACTCTGCACGCAGCAGCCTTTCTGCCCCGCGCGATCGCGGCGCACGCGGCCACGCCGCACGTTCGCCTCCTTATTGGCACGGGCACAGCCTCACCCAGCACCAGCAAGGGTATTTACCTCGCCGACTGGAACTTGAAGACTGGCGAACTCGGTCCACGTACCCTGGTCGCCGAACTCGAAAGTCCCACCTGGCTCGCGCTCAGCCCCCGCGCTCCACGACTCTACGCACTCTCAGAGATCAACGTCGGCAGGGTCACCGCCTTCGATCTCCGCCGCAATAGCAGCCTCACTCTTCAGAAGATCAACGCTCAGACTGCCGAGGGCGAGGGTCCCGCGCACCTCTCGGTCAACACCGACGGACGAAGCGCGTTTGTTGCCAACTACGGCTCCGGCTCAATTACCGCCTACAAGATCGGGAAGTCCGGCGCCCTCTCCGCGCCTGTCTCGCATGTCCAGTACACGCCCGTCGATGCTGATCCGGTTCACGCCAAGCCACACGCGCATCAGGCCACACCGTCACCCGACGGCCGGTTTCTCCTCGTCAACGACCTCGGCTCCGACCGCATCCTCGTCTACAGAATCGATGCCGGCTCCGGCAAACTCACACCAAACTCCCCGGCCTTCTGGCAGGCTCGCTTGAAGTCCGGCCCACGTCACCTTGTCTTTCACCCAAACGGAAGGTGGGTGTACAACGTAAATGAGCTCGACTCCACCGTCGATCTTCTGTACTGGAACAGCATCCGCGGCTCTCTCACGACGCATGGCGTACCTGTGTCCACGCTGCCCGCCGGCTACCCGGCCGGGACTGCCTTCTGCTCGGAGATACTCACCTCGCCCGACGGTCGCTTCGTCTACGCAGGCAATCGCCGCAATGAGACCATCGCCGCTCTCGACGTGAACCCCGCCTCCGGTGAACTCCTTCTCTCGCAGCTCGCCCCTCATGGCGGAAAGACTGCGCGCCACGTTACGCTTGATCCCTCTGGGCGTTTCCTTCTTGTCGCCCTACAGGATTCCAACGGCATAGCCGTGCTCGCGCGCGACCAGCGCACCGGCCAGCTCTCCGATCCTCTCCACACCTACCCTGTCGACAGCCCACAGTGCCTCGTCTTCACCACCTGATAGCGGGAGACGTAAGTCTGACTTCGTTCCGCGCGCGCGGCATCGTACGTCCATGCACTTTCCCTGAATGCGTCCCCGGAGAACATGGTGAAGACAGAGAAAGAGAAGATGCTGGCCGGGGAGCTCTATCAGGCTGGCGTGTCGGAACTCACGGCGGAGCGTCTCTACGCGCAGACGCTGCTTCACCGATTTAACCAGTCCTCGCCGGCTGACAGTCTCACCCGAGCCGTGCTTCTGCGTGATCTCCTCGGACGCGTGGACGACACCGTGACCGTTCAGCCTCGCTTTCGCTGCGACTACGGCTACAACATCTCCATCGGCTCGAGGACCTTCATCAACTTCGACTGCGTCTTTCTCGACTGCAACCGCATCACCATCGGCAGCGACGTCCAGATCGCCCCCGGCGTCCACCTCTACACCGCAACCCATCCGCTCGATCCTGTCACCCGCCGCTCCGGCCTTGAGCTCGCCCGGCCCATCACGATCGCCGACAACGTCTGGCTTGGTGGCGGTTCGATCCTCTGCCCCGGCGTCTCAATCGGGCAGAATACGGTCGTCGGGGCCGGCAGCGTCGTCGTTCGCGATCTTCCACCCAACGTCGTCGCCGCCGGTAACCCTGCCCGCATCCTTCATGAACTCTAAGCAACTGTCCCCTGCACCGCCTCCAGGCTCCACCTGCCTGGATCCTGGTCCGGAACATCTTTGCCACTCCGGAGCCACACAGGAAGCAAACTCTTTCTCTTTCGCGAGCCGGACCCCTGCAGGTTTTAGCATCCGTGCTGCATTTTCTTGCGAAGTGCTAAGGGATCCTTGTTCTTGGGCCTCGCTCTCGATTGGCCTCTCACGTGCTTTGTCTTCAAGTGTCGCCGGATACAGCGGCACTTTGCACCACTTGCAACGCTGAGGAGCTTGCCAATGTCGTTCTCTCTTCCCCGCAGCATCGCCTCTTTCCCGAAGTCCTCCGGCGCACGTCACTCGGTGCCGGCATCGCTCCGTCACGATGCCCTTCCAGACACGGTCTCTCTGCAGGAGAAACGTTCGTCCGTTCAGCTGACACTCGCCGTCTTCACCGCGCTCGCGATCCTGCTCTTCCCTGCCGTCCTGGGTCTTTCTTAGCAGGGCGACAAGGAAGAGGGATGCGGAAGGCCGAGAGCCACACCGTCCGACTCTGTATCCTTCCCTGCACGCCGGAACAGCGGGAGCTTACACGCTCCCAGAACGCCCCGGACCGCCGGAAGACCCATAACGCCCAAGGCTGACGCTGGCAGCCTCAACCGGCGGAAGCGCCACGGCAAACTCCCGCTTTGTTTGCTAAACTGAGTCTGTCGAGAACGAGTCGGCGGCCTCGTGTTCAGGCTGCACAGGGCTACTCCGGCAGATCCCGGTTGTACAAGGTTCGGGGCGTAGCGCAGTCTGGTAGCGCACCTGGTTCGGGACCAGGGGGTCGGAGGTTCGAATCCTCTCGCCCCGACCAATTGTTGCATGTCTCTCTATGCCAGTCGCCAAGCTGACGATCGATCTGGAAATCCCGCACGCTCAGTCCCTCAAAGACCGCAGGCAGGTCGTTCGATCGCTTAAAGATGCCCTGAGACACAGCTTCAACATCTCGGTTGCGGAGACAGACGGTGCCCTGGTGTGGAACCGAGCGACGCTCGAGATCGTTGCAATCTCCTCGTCGACCGGCTACCTGCGAGGGCAGATCACCGCAGTGGAGCGGGCCGCAGCCCGGCATGCAAACCGCTTCGGCGCCCTCATCACAGACAGCTTCGCCGAGCTGCTCGTCGAGGGGGATGCTGAAGCCTTGGAGCGTTCTGGTGACCTTTCCTTCAATGACGACACTTCCTCAGGCTTTCCCGACAAACTCTGATAATCTTGGCTTCTACCGGACGACCTTCTGATGCCTGAGCACCGTGCAAGAACGCATCACCGCAATCGCGTCGCGAACACCTTCTCCGAGGAGATCGGAGCAATGCTCGAAGGCGAACTGTCCGATCCGAGGATCGCACCGAGCTACATCACAGACGTAGTCCTCGCACCCGGGGGCAAATCTGCTCGCGTCTTTGTCGCCGTTCATGGCGGGGATCACGAAGAAGAGGAGACGCTGGCTGGCCTGACGACCGCGCGCGCCTTTATTCGCTCGCAACTGCGCGATCGCATGGGCGTTCGGCACGTGCCGGAGTTGACCTTCGCCATCGATCGTTCCGAAAAGATGACCGGAAGAATGGATGAACTTCTCGGCCGCATGCGAAAGCGTGAACGGCGATTTGTTCAAACGCTCAGCGCTGAGGGTGAGAAGCCAGCCTCATGATGGTGCGCACCAACAGTATTGAAAGGATCTTGTCAGAGTTTCAGCCAGGGCGATCCTTCGTGCTGACCTCGCATAGCCGCCCGGACGGCGATGCCGTTGGATCCCTGCTTGGTCTCTCGGACCTGTTGGAGGACCGTGGCTGCCGGACAGAGATCGTGCTGGCCGATCCCGTTCCAGCAGTCTATCGAACGCTGCCCGGGGCGGAACGCATTCGGCACGCCACCTCGCCGAGCTTCGGCGATTCCGACGGCCTCCGGCCCATCGTCATTCTGGAATGCGATAGTGTGGAGCGCACCGGGCTCCGTAGCCTTGAAGGTCGCTACCTCATCAACATCGATCACCACGCAAGCGGGCGGAACTATGGCGATCTGAACTGGATTGACCCGGACGCCAGCGCGGTTGGCGCCATGGTGTATGAGCTTCTCGTCGCCATGGGTCAGCCGGTCAAGCCGGAGACCGCAAGCTGCATCTACGCCGCCATCCTCGCCGATACCGGCGGCTTCACCTCCCGGTCGACCACACCCGCGACCCTCTCCATGGCTGCGGAACTGGCTCGTCTCGGCGCGGATCCGGCAAGAATTGCCAACGATCTCTGTTTCTCAAGTCCCGAGTGCAAGGTTCGGCTGCTTGGCACGGCCCTGGTCAACATGCAGCGCCAGGGAACCATCGCCTGGAGCTGGGCCACCCTGGGTGATCTCGAACGTCTCCAGGCCATGACCGAGGACTGCGACGGTGTGGTGAACTACCTCGTTGGCATCGCCGGAGTTGAGGCCGCATTCTTTGTTGTGGAGCTGCCCACCCCCGGGGAGTACCGCCTCAGTCTGCGCAGCAAGAGCCACCTCGACGTCGCACGTGTCGCTGAAAGCTTCGGCGGCGGCGGTCATCGCGCCGCCAGTGGATGCCTCATGAGGGGATCGCTCGAAAGCGTGATCGAGCGAGTCCGGGAAAAGGTCGCCCACGACTCTGTTAGCCTTACCTGACGCAATCCAGAATGGCAGACATGGCACAACCCGCTCCTGAGAGCGCCCGGACCGGCCGCGTCGCTACCCTCCTTTCTCGCATGGGCTGGGAGACGCCCAGCGTCTCGGTCGTTCGCGAGTTGAGCCTTCTGCTGGCCGTGACCGCCTTCGTCCTCTTCTATGGTTTGGTCCCGATCTTTGGCGGAGATCAGCTCGGTCTGGTCGGCGCGGACGAGCCTCGCTACGCGCAGATCGCCCGGGAGATGCTGGCCGAACACAACGGCATCTGCGATCAGGTTCACGCAACGATTGTGCCGCGCGGCCTGCGATGGATTGACCTCGAAAACTCATACGCCTGCCTCTCGGGGGGAACCGTCACACCCATCTTGAACGGCCGTCCGTGGCTGGAAAAGCCGGCGCTCTACTACTGGCGTGCCATGGGCTTCTTCCGCGAGTTTGGCGTGTCGGATTGGTCGGCCCGGCTTCCCTCTTCCTCCGGCGCCTTGGCTCTGATTGTCCTGATCTACCTCCACATGCGCCGGTTCCGGCCAGGCGGGCATCTTGACGCCGCGCTCATCACCGCATCCTGCCTGGGTATCGTCGCCTTTGCCCGCGGCGCGTCGACCGACATGCAGCTGGCTGCGCCATTCTCGATCGGCATGCTTGGCTGGTATGCCTGGTATGAGACCGGCAAGAAGTTCTGGCTCTTCGACCTCTACTTCTTCGGTGCCGCGGCGACTCTGGCGAAAGGACCGGTCGCACCCTTTCTGGCGCTGGTCATCCTCTTCTTCTTCACCGCCCTGCGACGGGAATGGAGCCTGCTTCGCCGGACAGTCTGGCTTCCAGGTGTGTTGCTGTATCTTGTGATGGTGCTGCCCTGGTACATCGCGGTACAGCGGCGCAATCCGACCTTTGTCCGTTCCTTTTTCCTCGAGCACAACCTGGAGCGCTTCGCGACAAACCGCTACCAGCATCACCAACCTTTTTGGTTCTATGCTGCTGTCCTGCTCCTTGGCTTGATGCCCTGGTCGGTGCTGGCCTTCCGTGCCCTGTTTGACGCAATCGGCACCTCGGTTGCTGAGTGGCGGGCTCGGCGTAACCCCCAGCACTATCTTGCCCACATGCGAGCAGGCGACGCCTTTCCGGAGTTTCTGGTGCTCTGGACGCTCATCCCGATCCTTTTCTTCTCCTTCTCAGGCTCAAAGCTGCCGGGCTACATCCTTCCGTCCATTCCACCACTGGCGATTCTTACCGGGGACTACCTGAACCGAGTCCGCCGGCAGGGTCTGCCAGGATGGCTGCTCGGTCTTCATGCCTGTCTGTCCGCCATCATGGTGTTTGTGCTCGTGCTCGCCCCACAGCACATGAAGTATGAAACTCTGGTTCCGTCCGCCGCCTGGCTCGTAGCGGCCGGTCTTTCTGCGCTCGCCATCGCTGGTCTGATCGTTCTTCTGGTACGCCGCGGCGGCATTCCGCAGGTGCTGACGGCCACGTTGGTTCCAGTGCTGGGCAGCCTCATCTTTCTTCTCGGATTTCACGGCAGAGACTTGGACTTGAACTACTCCGCCCGGCCTCTGGCGCGAGGTCTTGCGGAAAAGGCGCCCGGCGTAAAGGTCATCGCCTCTCTGGGTGTGCGTCGAGACATGGACTATGGCCTCACCTTCTACCGGGATCAGCCAATCGTCCATTATGAGAACGACGGCGTCCCCAATGAGCAGCACATCCTGGTGATGCGAGCCAATCAGACAGCCGAGATGAACCGATGGCTGCGGAACCGCATCTATCAGCCGCTCTTCCTCTTCGATACGCAAGGGCTTGCCGTCTACCGGGTAGAAGCACGACGATAGACATTCACGAAGCATTCAGCGCTGCGAGAAGAAAGTTGTCAGCATGGCGGGCTCTCTCACTCCCGAAATCCTGGATCTACGCCATGTCACAGCGCGCCAGATGCGGCCTTTGCTCGAGGCCGAGGCTCAGCTTTGGCAACAGGCGCTCCGCTGGGACTATCGCAGCTCGACCGAGCTGTTGCTGGACTATCTGAACGGCCGCATCCTGCCCGGCTTTGTCACCCTGCAGGATGGCGAGGTGAGCGGCTTCACCTTCTGCGTCAACGAGGGGCATAAAGCCGTCGTCGGCGACGCCTTCAGTCGAACAGCCTTCTCGCGTGCACCCGGCGATGAAGGACGGGACGCCACGCTGCAGCTGCTGCTCTCCCATCTGCTGAGCCTCCTGCGGGCAACGCCCGGGGTGGATCGGATCGAAGCGCAGCTGCTCCTGTTCCCATCCGGCAGCCTGCAGAGCTTCTTCGCGGCCGAGGGGTTCACCGTCTTCCCCCGCCTCTTCATGGAATGCGATCTGTCCATGCGGTCCAATCCAGCGAGCAGGGACTTTGAGGCGCGATCCCTGCCGCCCCCTGACGCCGTCATCCCCGAGCACCTGGTTCTGCGGCGCTGGACAGCTGCCGACTTCCAAGGAGCTGCCGAGCTGATCCACCTCGCATATACCGGCCACGTTGATGCCCGCATCAACGACCAGTACCGAACCCTACACGGCTCTCAGCGCTTTCTGCACAACATCGTCCGTTTTCCAGGCTGCGGCGTCTTCCAAGGAAGCCATTCGTGGGTCATCGAAGAACGGCGCACCGGCGCGCTGGCAGGCGTGCTGCTGTGCTCGCGTGTGGCAGATGAGGTAGCCCACGTCACCCAGCTCTGCGTCGCTCCGGCCCTCCGTGGCCGTCGTATAGGCGCTTACCTGCTGTCAAATGCCTCAGCCCAGCTGCGGCGGGCCGGGTACGCTGCCATCACACTCACCGTAAGCGAGGAAAATACAGCTGCGGTCCAGCTGTACCGAACCGCCGGATTCCATACACGTCGTCGCTTTGACGCTGCGGTTCTGGGCGGTGAGCAATCGCGGGCCGGCTAGTCGCCCCGCGAGCTACCTGACGCGCCAAGGTCTATTCCACATGGTAGTTCGGCGCTTCGCGCGTGATGATCACATCGTGCACATGGCTCTCTTTAAGCCCGGCGTTCGAGATGCGAATGAAGCGCGCATTTGTCTGCAGCTCCTCAATCGTAGAACAGCCGAGATAGCCCATACCGGAGCGCAGCCCGCCTACCAGCTGGTAGACCATAGCCTCGAGCGGTCCGCGATGTGGCACCCGACCTTCAATGCCCTCGGGAACAAACTTGGCCAGCCTGTTCGACGACGCGCCCTCGCGTGCGGTCAGGGACTGACGATCGCCACTCGCCGCCTCGGTCATGTCGTCCTTGCTCTGGAAGTAGCGCTCCCCGGAGCCCTGCGCCATAGCCGAGAGCGAGCCCATCCCACGGTAGGCCTTGAACGACCGGCCCTGGTACAGAATCGTCTCGCCCGGACTTTCGTCCACGCCGGCAAAGAGTGATCCCATCATGCAGGCACTGGCCCCCGCAGCGATCGCCTTGGTCACGTCTCCCGAATACTTGATGCCGCCATCAGCAATCACGGCGATGTCGCGCTTGGACGCGGCGCGGAACGCCTCGGAGATCGCCGTGATCTGCGGCATCCCGGCGCCCGTCACCATGCGTGTCGTGCAGATGGAGCCCGGCCCGATGCCGACCTTGATCGCATCCGCCCCAGCATCAATCAGAGCCATTGCTCCATCGTACGTGGCAATATTGCCGGCCAGCAGATCCACATTCGGGAACCGCTTCTTCACCTCGCGCACAGCCTCCAGAACCCGCGAGGAGTGTCCGTGTGCGGAATCAATCGCCAACGCGTCAACCCGGGCTGCCACCAACTCCGCGGCACGCTCAAGAAAATCGCCCGTGGCGCCGATTGCACCCGCCACCCGCAGGCGGCCCTGCGAGTCCTTGCTGGCATTCGGATACTTCAACTTCTTCTGGATGTCCTTGACGGTAATCAGGCCCTTCAGCTCATAGTCGCCGTTCACCACCAGAAGCTTCTCGACCCTGTGCTCATGCAGAATCTCCTCGGCCTGCTCGAGTGTGGTTCCAACAGGAACCGTGATGAGATTCTTCTTCGTCATGACGTCGTCAATCGGCAGATCGGTCCGCGAGACGAAACGAAGATCGCGGTTCGTCAGAATGCCGACAAGCTTCTTGTTCTTGGTCACAGGAACGCCGGAGATCTTGTAGCGCCGCATCACCTCAAGCGCGGCGGCGATCGGCTGCTCGGGAGAGATGGTCACCGGATCGACAATCATGCCGCTCTCGGAGCGCTTCACCTTGTCGATCTCCCCGGCCTGCTGCTCCATGGTCAGGTTGCGATGCACAACGCCCAAACCTCCCTGCTGCGCCATGGCAATGGCAAGCCGCGACTCGGTCACTGTGTCCATCGCGGCGGAGAGCAGCGGCGTATTCAACGTAATAGCGCGTGTAAGGCGAGTCTGCGTGCTGACCTGCGAGGGGACGACGTCGCTGTACGCCGGAACCAACAGCACATCGTCGAAGGTAAGAGCCTCTGGAACGGAAGTTTCAATCATAAAGTTCTATTGTTGCATCGACGGATCAGTTGATTCTGTCAACCTGCCTGGATCTGCTCCAAGCGGCTTCGAACGAAACGGTCCAGGATGTCGACAAGCTCCCGTACCTGAACCCGGTCGATCTCCGAAGGCATGTCAAGGTCGTCGTACCGCAGTGCGACTGCGTACTCCTGCAAGTCCAGGAAGATTGGAGAAAGTCTGGGCACAGGCTCCGCTCCATCCGCACATGCAGCCCATAGTGCACGCAGGTCATGCGTAAGCGGGTACTGCAACCCCGGGCGGCCGCAAGACTCTTCAGAAGCTTCTCGATTGCTTGTTGAGCATGGAAGCCAAAAATCGAGGCAGAAAGGGGAAACTCTAAAGCCGATCTGTCCTCTGCCGCTTTTCGCAGCAGAATTTTGCTTTGCTCCCTGGCCTCACCGGGAGATCTCATAGAGAACAACTTCCTCAAGTGCAATCTGGTGATGGATGCCATTCTCTAATTGTGCAAAGCGCTCGTGTCGCTCCTGAGTTGAAACAATCATATCGACCGACATACGCACTCCCTGCAGGTCCGAGTAGCGCGGCTTCTTCAAAGCGATTCCCTGTGGCTGGTTGGGAAGTAGGATCGCCAGATCGAGATCGCTTTCTGCGCGTTGTTGACCGCGAGCCCACGAGCCAAACGCTATGATCTTGGAAGGAGCTGCTACGTGAACGATTCGACGGACTACTTCGTCAATACGCTCCTGCGTGATGCCTCAGTCGTGCGCCCCAGCCGAGGCGGTCAGCGGATCCGGCTTGATCGTCGATGCCATGCTGCCTCCACCTGCTCCGTTGACAATCCTACCGCGCCGCGAAGCGCCCTTGAAGATTTTCGTCAGCAAAGCTATAGTCATGGGTGCAGACGATATCTATCTGCCGCAAAGTAGTACCGTGAGCATACCGGAGATGTGGCGGAAGCGATGAGTGGGCGAGAGCCCACTTTTTATTTGCTCTCAACTCTTCCTGGAGAGCTCTCTTTGTTAGTAGCTGACTGATCTACGATAGGCCGCAGGCGTTATGGCATTGAAGACAGACGACATTCGGGCGATGGCGGAGCGCGTGGCGGCAACCTACGGCATGGAGGTCGTTGACGTTGAATTTCAGGGAAGTGCTAAGTTCCGCACATTGCGGATCTTTCTCGAAAAGACCGAAGCCGAACGCGCGAAACTGATCGCCGCCGCAACAGCGGAAGGGGCCGATCTGCTGCCGAAGGGTGTGCCGGTTGAAAGCCTCTCGGGCGTCACGCACGAAGACTGCGCCAGCTTCGCAACCGACTTTGGAACGTTGCTGGACGTCGAAGACGTCGTTCCCGGTTCGGAGTACACCCTCGAGGTCTCCTCTCCGGGTCTGGAGCGCAAGCTGTCAACCGCAAAGGAGTTCGAGCGCTTCAGGGGAAGTCTGATCAAGTTGAAAACGTCTGAGCCGATCAACGGCAACAGGCACTGGCAGGGACGATTGAAGAGTTTTGCGGACGATCGCATCACACTCGATCTCTCCGCCGTGAAGCAAAAAGGCAGGGCAAAGAAGGCGGCAACCGAGGAGAACATCGAAATCCTCCGCAGCCAGATCGAAAAGGCAAACCTGGTTCCCGAGTTCTAGATCTCCCCCGGGCGCACGGTTCTGAAGCTTGTGCGATCGCATACTCCGGCAGTGCCGGCACTGTACTTTCGGTTCATGCCCCAAAACAGGCGCGAACAGAAGCAAGGACGAACAAAGCTATGGCAAGTGTTCTCTATCAATCGATCGAAGCGTTGAGCCGTGACAAGGGAATCGATCCCGAGGTCGTCGTAGGCGCCGTGGAAGACGCAATCGCGCTCGCAACGCGCAAATACTACAAGACGCTCGAGACTATGCGGGCGGAGCTCGACCGCGATACCGGGGAGATCCGCGCCTATGTCTACAAGACCGTCGTCGAAGGTCCGGAGCAGATCGAAGACGAGACTAATCAGCTCACGCTCGAGCAGGCTCGCGAGCTGGCGCCCGAGGTTGAGGCCGGCGTCGAGCTGCGCTTTTATAAAGACACCTCTCCGCTCGGCCGCATCGCCGCCCAGATGGCCAAACAGGTCATCTTTCAGAAGGTCCGCGAAGCCGAGCGCGACACCATCTTCAACGAGTACAACCATCGCGCGGGTGAGGTCCTGAACGCCACCGTCAAGCGCCTCGAGCCGATGGATACCATCTTCGATCTCGGCAAGGCCGAGGCTCGCATGCCTAAGCGGGAGCAGTCGCGGCTGGAGCAGTTTGCCGTCGGCGAGCGCGTCCGCGTCGTTCTGCTGCGCGTGGATCGCGCCGCCAAGGGTCCGCAGGTCATCGTCAGCCGCGCCGCTCCCGCTCTCGTGCAGAACCTCTTCCAGAGCGAAGTCCCGGAGATCTACGACGGAACCGTCACCATCCGCGCCATCGCGCGCGAGGCTGGCGAACGTACCAAAATAGCCGTCATGAGCCGCGACAAGGATGTGGATCCTGTCGGCGCCTGTGTCGGTATGAAGGGCATGCGCGTGCAGTCCATCATCCGTGAACTGCGCGGCGAAAAGATCGACATCATTGAGTTCTCGGAGGAGATCACCACCTTCGCTGAAAAGGCACTGCAGCCGGCCAAGGTAAGCCGTGTCTCGATCAGCGATCTTGCGGAAAAACAGATCGAAGTGATCGTTGACGACACGCAACTTTCACTCGCCATCGGCAAAAAGGGTCAGAACGTCCGCCTCGCCGCCAAGCTCCTGCAGTGGAAGATTGACATTAAGAGTGAAGAGGAGAAGCGGCAGGAGGTCGAGCAGGAGATGCAGGCCATGACCGGCGGTCCGCGCACGCCGGTCGAGCAGGTCACCGAACTCGGCGAGCAGATCCTCGAGAAGCTCATCGCAGCCGGCATCACGACGATCGAGGAGCTCTCCGACATGACACCTGAACAGCTCGAGGAGGTCCCAGGGATCGGCGAGAGGACGGTCGAGAAGATCTCGACGGCCGTTCGCCACTACTTCGGCCACTACGAGGAGGGTGAGGAGCGCCCGGCACCCGCGTTGCCGGTTGATGCGGAGACCATCGGAAACGCATCTACTGAAGAGGATGGTGCGGCAGCAGACAGCACGCCCGAGGAGAACGCAGTGGCAAAGACATCGGAAGACACTCTGGACCGGATCGTTGATGACAAGATAGACACCAATGCAACCTCCGTCGATCGCACACCTGAAGAGCTTCTGGCAGCAGACGCCGCGGAGTTCGGCGAAGCACAGGAGTTAAACGGTGTTTCCACTGATGATCTGATCGCAAAGGAAGATCGTGACAGCGCCAGCGATGCAAATGACGAGGCCGATGCACGGCAGGAAGCAATCGAAAACGATAACGACACGATCGATGGATTGGTAGCTGACTCCCAGGAAGTCTCGGATGAGGGCATCGATACCGACGGTCACGATCGTGGCTAGCGCCTACGGTGGCGGTTTCTCAGCTCGGAAAGAGAGAAATCGCTGCAATTCCAAAGAAACTGGCTACAATAGACTCTCCATGACGAGGCTGCTATGACCAGCTAGAGACACGAGAGAAACAAAAAAGGGACGGATGAGTAAAGTTCGAATTAATGATCTGGCACGTGAGCTGGAAGTAAAGAGCAAGTCGATTCTCGATGCGCTCACGGCCGTCGGTGTTGCGGAAAAGAAGACCCACTCCTCCTCTATTGAAGAGGATGAGGCAGAGAAGGTGCGCGGCTATCTGACCGGTGGTGGTCGGCCATCCGGCGGCTCGCGCTATGCAAGCTCGAACCAACCGGCACGTATCGACCTCTCTAAAGCGGCGAAGCCGGGCGACGCGCTGAAAGCCATCCTCGAACGCAAGCAGGCAGACGCCGCCTTGCGGGCTGCTCCGCCACAACAGAAACCAGCCGTCGTCGTCGCTGTACCGGCTCCAGCCGCGGGCAGCAAAGCCCCGCAGATCGCGCGGCCACCTGTGACCGCCCCCGTTGTGCGGCCGGCGGCTCCCGCGCCTGTCCCCCAGAGCCCCCAGAGCGCCTCCCCTTCGGAAAGATTCGCGGCTCCTGCACCGCCCGCGCCGCGCCGGATCGTTCCTCTCCCACGACAGGGAGCCAACATCGTCGTTCCGGCACCGTCCCCCGCGATCGCCAGCCGGCCTCCGGTTGGTCCTGTTATCGCCCGGCCGGTCGTCGCTCCAGCCGCCGGTCCTGGTGCGAACCCCGTTCTGCGCCCTGCCGGATCCGCTCCAGCCGCCGACCAGGTCCGCGCCTCCGCTCCGGCCCCCTCTGCTCCGGTCGTTGTGCGTCCTCCGGCACCACCTCCCGCAGCAGCGGCCCCGCCTGCCCCGGCCCCGGCAGTGCCACCCGCCGTATCAACCCCTGCTGCGGTCCCATCAGCGGCTGCCGCTGCTCCTGCTGCTGCTGGGAGCGAAGAGGCTACTGCCCCGGCCGTTGCTGCCGAGCCCGTAGCCGCGGTGCCGCCGCCGCCACCCGGCCCTCCTGTTCGGCGCGTCATCATGCCGCAAACGGGGCCGCGCCCGATCTATACGGCGCCGCCGCCGGTGCCGGGCGCTCCGGCGCGCAGCCGTCCCATCTTTGAGCGACCGCGCCCTGGCAGCAGCAGCGCCGGCGCGCCGGGGGCTGCCCCCGGTCAGCGGCCTGGCTTCCTTCCGCCAGGTGCCCGCCGGCCCATGCATCCCACGCGCACCTTCCCGAC
>CAHJWL010000016.1 GCA_903642235.1 Acidobacteriaceae bacterium
TAGCGTTCCATCGGACAGTTCCGCCGCCGCAAGCGGTCGTAATAGGCCATGCTGTTGAAGCTGAACGTCGAAGCGCCCATGCCGATCTTCAATGAAGAGATGGCTGCCTGGAAACGCATCTTCAATCGTCGTAGCAAGAGCCTCGTCAGGACGTAGCTCCATAATCGTTTGTAGAGCTGCCGCGGGATTGCTTCCGTCGTGATGAAGAACCGGCGTAAATGTGCCTATCTGAGCCGTTCTCGCGAGCGAGTCACTATCAGTACGGAAATGATCGTAGAAGCGCCATCCTCTAACAGCTTCGCGTACGGCAAGCATCTCAGGAGCTCTCTGCGGATCAGCGACACTGCCCAGCATGCTATCCGTGTCCGCCAGATGCTGCGTTAGCATGACCGGTTCTTCATCTTGGGTCGTTGCGAGCCAGACGAAGTTGTTCCGGCGATCTACCATCGCAGACGATTTCCGATAGACCGAACCGTGCCATATGCACTCCCGCTTAATTCGCGGATCGAGACCGAACATCGTTGCTGGTGGTGGTGGAGGCGGATACCCTAGGTCGATGCTGTACCCATAGTCAACGCTGCCGAAACCCAACTTCAAACTCGCGGCGTTTCGCTTTGCGAGACCCTCCACCGCATGCGTTCCTTGCCGCACACTCCGAGCAATCGTTTCCGGCCCAGCCCAGAATGTAGAGGAGAGTCCGCCCTCTCGGGCAAGAGAAGAAACTACTGAGTTCTGTGCTACATCGGCCAGCAGTCGTAGAGAGCGGTACAAACTCGATTTCCCGCTGCCGTTCGCGCCTGTGATGACGCTCAACTGTCCAAGCGGAAGCACGAGTTCCCGCAAAGAGCGATATCCCTGAACGGCGACCGTGCGGATCATGAATCTCAGAGTATCGAGCCTACTTCGGGATTACTACCGACAAACGCCGTTCTCGTCACCGACCCAACCTGAGCATGTGAAATCCCGTCAGCCGACATCGCCCATCGAGTAGCATCTCGATAAGCGGGGAGAGCAAGTCTGAAGCAGGCAACCCACATCTTCGAGATCACCACCCGAGGCCAGCGCCTCTACGAGTGCACCTCCACCATCACCCAATGGGTTCGGCAGCAGGGTATGCACACCGGTCTCCTCACCGTCTTCTGCCGCCACACCTCCGCATCCCTCCTCATTCAGGAGAACGCCGATCCCACCGTGCGCACAGACCTCGAGGCCTTCTTTGATCGCCTCGCGCCCCAAGCCGGCCCCTACCGGCACAACTCCGAAGGTCCAGACGACATGCCGGCCCATCTCAAAACGGCGCTCACGCAGGTGCAGCTTTCAATCCCCCTCGTCAGCAGCGAACTCGCCCTCGGAACCTGGCAGGGCATCTACCTCTTCGAACACCGCACCCGCCCCCACCGCCGCGAGATCGTCCTGCACCTCATCGGTGACTGAACCGCAACGGCACGGGTTGGATTCCTGCAAAAATGCTCCGTCCGCCGTGGCGTAAGCGCTAGCGTCCGCGGCCTACACTGAAATGGCAAGGGAAGGGTCCTTGAAGCTGGCAACCGACACTTCGCTACCCAGGTGCATAGTCCAGACCTAAACTCAATCCTTCAGAGACTTTAGCCCCGAAGTACCCGGGGGGGGGGGGGGACGGTACCATGCCTAGCGCCCGGCCGCCAACGCCCGCCACCCGATGTCCCTCCGGTACTGCATTCCCGCAAAGGAGATCTTCCCCATCGCCGCATACGCCTTCTCGAGCGCCTCCTTCAACCCCTGCTCACTCACCGCCGTCACCGCCAGCACCCGTCCTCCCGCGGTCACCACCTCCTCTCCACGCCGCGCCGTCCCGGCATGGAACACCACCACCTCCTCGGTCGCCGGCACGTCCCTAAGCCCCGAGATCACCTCCCCACTCCGGTACTTCCCTGGGTAGCCTCCACTCGCCGCGATCACACACGCACTCGCTCCCGGCTTCATCCGCACCTCCAACTGATCCGCCGTCCCGTTCACCGCCGCCTCCATCAGGTCGAGCACATCCGTCTCTAGCCGCAGCAGGATCGCCTCCGTCTCCGGATCGCCCCAGCGCGTGTTGAACTCGAGTACCATCGGATTCACCGTCCCATCCGCGCGCGGCACCAGCATGATCCCGCAGAACAGGATCCCCCGGAACGGCACACCCTCCGCCGCCATCCCGTCCACCACGGTCTGCGCCACCTTCGTCGTCAGCCACTGGCGCATCCCACCTCCCAGCAGCGTATCCGTGGAGTACGCCCCCATCCCGCCGGTGTTCGGCCCCGTATCCCCCTCCCCCACGCGCTTGTGGTCCTGCGCCGCCGCGATCGGCACCGCCGTCTTTCCGTCACACAGCGCAAAGAAGCTCAGCTCCTCGCCTGGCAGGAACTCTTCGAGCACCACCTCCGTCTCCGCCTGCCCCAGCAGCGCGCCGGTAAACATCTCGCCCGCCGCCTGCACCGCTTGCCGGTGCGTCTCGGCGATAACCACCCCCTTGCCCGCGGCCAGTCCATCCGCCTTCACCACCACCGGCACGCTGAAGCCCCGAACCGCCTCCTCCACCTCCTCAATCGTCACGCACCGCGCTGACCGCGCCGTCGGGATCCCGTGCCGCTCCATGAACTCCTTGGCAAACACCTTGCTCGACTCCAGCCGCGCCGCCGCCCGCGTCGGCCCAAACACCCGGAACCCCGCCGCCTCAAGCGCGTCCGTCGCCCCCAGCGCCAGCGGCACCTCCGGCCCGATCACCACCAGCCCCGGCCGCTCCCGCTCCGCCAGCGCCCCCGCCGCCGCTACGTCCGTCACCTCCAGCGGCTCACATCGCGCCATCGCCGCGATCCCAGCATTCCCCGGCGCGCACACCACCTCACTCACCCGCGCCGACCGCCGCAGCGCCCACACCAGCGCATGCTCCCGCCCGCCACCTCCAATCACCAGAACCGGTACGCCCGTCTCGTTCACCATAACCAGCAGAATACGACCCAAGCCCCACCCAGGCACCCGTCCTCGCACCCTATACTCAAAATGCATGGAGGATCTCCAGCCGCTCCCCACTCCCAGCCCCGCGGTTGCCGCCGCCGCCTCCTCCAGTTCCCTTTCGGAACCGCCCCGTCAGCACCGCGACACCTTCCGCCGCCACGAGATCTGGACCTACTTCGGCCCCGCCTTTGTCGCCTCCGTCGCTTACATCGATCCCGGCAACTTCGCCACCAACATCCTCGGCGGTTCGCAGTTCGGCTATCGCCTGCTCTGGGTGCTGCTCTGGTCAAACGCCATGGCCATCCTCATCCAGTACCTCTCGGCCAAGCTCGGCATCGTCACCGGCCGAACCCTTCCGCAGAGCTGCCGCGACCACTTCCACCGGCCCACCGTCTGGGCGCTCTGGGCCGCTGCTGAGATCGCCGCCATCGCCACCGATCTCGCCGAGTTCCTCGGCGCCGCCCTCGGCCTCGACCTCCTCGCCGGCCCGTGGATGCAGACCCACGGCCTCTCGCCCACACAGTCCCTTTTGACCGCCGCATTGATCGCTACCGTCGCCGTCTTCGGCATCCTCGCACTCGATCTCGCCGGCTACCAGTGGCTCGAGCGCGGCATCATGGTCTTCGTCGGCATCATCGGCCTCTGCTACGGCTTTGAGGTCCTTCTCGCGCACCCCGACTGGAAGGCCGCCGCACTCTCCACCCTCATTCCATCACTCGATCCGCACGCCTTTAAGGATTCGCTCTACGCTGCCGTCGGCATGCTTGGCGCGACCGTCATGCCGCACGTCGTCTACCTGCACTCAGCTCTCGTGCAGCCTCGTCTGCAAGAGCTCGCCCATCCGCCAAAGGCTCCCGGCCGTCGCGTCCGTCTGCGATACCTCCGCTTCGAGCTCATTGACGTCTTTGTCGCCATGAACGGAGCCTGGCTTATCAACTCAGCCATGATCATCATGGCCGCTGTTGCCCTCGCCCGATCCGGCCTTGCCGCTCCCTCCATCCAGGACGCCTACCACACCCTCGGCCCGCTGCTTGGCCGCGGCGCTGCGGTCGTCTTCGCCGTCGCCCTGCTCTGCTCCGGCCTTTCGTCATCCACAGTCGGCGTAATGGCCGGCCAGGTCATCATTGAGGGCTTCCTCGACATCAAGTTCCCCATCTTTCTTCGCCGGCTCATCACCATCATTCCAGCGCTGCTCGTCATCGCGATCGGCCTTGACCCCCTGCGTATCCTCATCCTCTCGCAGGTCGTCCTCAGCTTCACACTTCCCGCCGCACTCATCCCTCTGCTGCTTCTCACCAGCCGCCCGGATGTGATGCGTGAGTTCTCAAGCGCCTTCCGCACACGGATCGCCGGCTGGGCGATCGTCACAATTATTCTGACCCTCAATGTGGTTCTGTTAGGCCAGCTTCTCTTCAGCTCCTAAGACCCACGACCGGACTCACACCTAGGTCACCCGGACGCAAAAGAGGCAGCCGCTTGGGCTGCCTCTCTCTGTGCGACTGTGTGCAACCTGACGGCCACCTACTCCTTGGCTGCCGAGAGCGCCTCACCCAGCTCCTTGATGTGCTTGGAGTTCGGGTTCTCACCGTCAGAGGCAACATTCACCGTATCCTTGCCCAGCTTGTGCACCAGGGTCAGAATCGCCTTGCCGTCCAGCTCCTTGGTCTGCAGCAGCTTCTTCAGCTTGCCCAGATCGGCCACAACGACCTTCACGCCCTCATGGTCGTGCTTGGAAAGATAGTCTTCCCATGTCTCGATGTTCGCCACACCCTTTTCCGCGGTTAGGCTCTTTGCACCTTCATGGATCGCTTTGATGGTGTTTGTAAATTTTGTCGTCGGCATTCAAATCTCCTGTTCGTTTCTTGGTTTTCGTTGACGAAGCGACCGGCTGTCGCCATCGATCTCTTCGGATGCGACTTGTTTGCTCCGCGCGGAGGCCGTCTTGCAGCCCACCAAAGACTCACTTCAAAAACTCCTATAGGACGGAAGAACGATCCTCCAGTACGTGACGCTACCGTTCGATCGCAGGTCTCCGTCACGCCGGAGCCAGCGGCCACCGCTCTCCTAGGAACGGGACTCACTGGCCTGGTCCGGGTCGTCCGGCGGCGCTTCCAGAACGAGCGATCCGACCCGAGTGCTTCGGCGTCGCTGAGCCGCTCTTTGGGGCCGCTGAGCTGCTCTTAGACAAGGGAGCGGCTGCGCGTCTTTCTACCGGGCTCATGGACAGGGCCAGCGAAACTGGCCTACAGCAACATGGATTGACGAGCGAAGACCCTGCGGCGTAGCGTAACGGCGCAAGCCTGTTTCCTGCCAAGGGAGGGTCGCGCTCGTGAGAAAACCTGTGTGGACCGTGGGATGGCTGCTGGCGCTGGCTGTGGGAGGGGGACTGGGACCCGCCACCGCTCGAGGGCAGGCAGCAGGGCAGGCGAGTCGTTCCGCTGATCCCGTCACCACCCTGAAGGTCGGCACACGCGTCGTAGAGATCGCCGCCGTCGTAAAGGGCAAGGACGGCGCACCGCGCGGGGGCATGACGAGGGACGACTTCGTCCTGAAGCAGGACGGCAAGGAAGAGCCGATCCGCTACTTCTCGCAGGGCTCCGAGCTGCCGCTTACCCTGGCGCTGCTGGTAGACACCAGCGGCAGTCAGCGAAGCTTTATCGGCGACGAAGTCCGAGCGAGCGACGTCTTCTTTGAAACCATGCTCGAGCGCAGGGAAGACCGCGCCATGCTGGTGCAGTTCGATACGCGTGTCCTGCAGCTGCGCGGGATGACTAACTCGGCAGGCGCGCTGCATCTCTCGTTGCTGAATCTCGGCTCGCAGCCGGCTACCGCGGGCGGCACCCTGCTGAATGATGCCGTGGTCGCGGTAGCGAAGAACGCTCTTGCCAGGGAGACCGGCCGTAAAGCGATGGTGATCCTCAGCGATGGCGGAGACAACGGCAGCCGCGCCTCCGTGGCACAAGCGGTGGAGCAGGCGCAGCGCGGTGACGTGCAGATCTACGCCATCCTTTACAGCGCCTGGCAGGGCTTCAGCGGCGATCCGGCGATGGCGGGACATGCGGGCGGCCCGGATCCCGGACAGGGTCTGCTCGAAAAGCTGGCGGAGAGCACCGGCGGCCATGTCTTTACCGTCTCGCAATCCCTCAGCCTGCGAGAGATCTACGCAGAGATCGCGGCGGATCTGCATCTGCAGTACGAGGTCGGCTACACGCCGCCAGCCGACGTGCAGCCGGACAGCTATCACCGGCTGGAGTTGAAGGCACGGGACAGGAAACTCATGGTGCAGGCCAGAAAGGGATTCTTCGCTCGGCCATAACGACACGGCCCGGCACGGTACACGCCCATGTGCCCGGTACAAAGAATGGGCTAGGGCGACACATCTGAAAAGCAGAAAATCGGCCTTTTGCGTAAAGAATTCGACTCTGCTCGCGACTTTTTATCGCGCCGAAACGTTTGTTAAGCCATGCCACTTGTCTCATTTCGCTCCGTGGTCTCTACCCTGGCACTCTGTCTGCTGCCGAGCGCCCTTAGCTGCTCGGGCGGTTCGGGATCGATGCCGGTGGCCGTGGCGCCGGCACCCGCTCCGGCGCCGACCCCGATCCCCGGAATCGCTCCCACCTGGGCAGTAGCCTGGGGCGCCTCGCCGGAGAACGCCTTGACCACGGGAGAGAATCAAGGCGGCGCCGAACAGAGCTTTCGCTCGTTCTTTCTGCCGACTGTCTCAGGCACTCAGGAGCGGGTGCACTTCTCGAATCTGTTTGGAACCACACCTCTGGTGATCGGCTCGGCTCGGCTGGCCGTGGCGGGATCAACCGCCGGCCAGACTGCAGCCATCGATCCATCGCATGATGTCCCGCTCAGCTTCGGCGGTGCGCCGGGTGTCACCATTCCGGCAGGGCAGGAGATCCTGTCCGATCCGGTAAACGTAACCTACACGTTCGGGCAGAAGATGGCAGTCACGTTCTACCTGTCAGGATCGTTTCCGGCGCTGACCCAGCATGAGTCGCAGGTGACGACCAACTACGCAACACCCGCAGGTGCCGGGGATGCAACTACGGACGCCAGCGGAGCGGCCTTCAGCACTGCGACGACAGAGTGGTTCGTCGTGACGGGTGTCGATGTATACGGCGCCTATAAGGGCACCGTGGCCATCTTTGGCAGCTCCTCGGTAGACGGCCACGCGTCCAACTACGGCAACACCAACTCCTATCCGGTCTCGAATGTGCCGGTGGCGGGGCAGGATAACGATCGGCCGTCGGACTGGCTGGCGCGCCGCTTGAATGCGGCGGGGTACAACCTCGGCGTTCTGAACGCCGGCACACTCGGCGATCCGGCAGGAGAAGATGTGCGCTCTCTCCCGACCCCGGGTGCCGGCGTCATCGCGGGGGTCGATCGCATGAAGCATGACGTCCTCGATCAGCCAGGCATCAAGGCCGTCGTCATCTTCTTCGGCGGTGTCGATCTGCGGGCGGACTGCTTCCCGGCAACCACCGTGGAGGATTCGCTCACGAACATGGTGGCGCAGGCCCGTGCAGCCGGAGTGCGGGTGATCCTGGCGACGGTTCCGCCAAGTGAATACTGCCTGTCGGAAGCGCCGTTACCGAGTGCGGCGGATCCCTACGCGGGCGATCTTAATCCGGGCCCGGAGAACTCAGGATCCACCCAGCGGCGAGCTCTGAATGTCTGGGTTCGGACCACAGGTGCGACGCTTCCGGGCGTGGTCGCCGTCGCCGACTTCGATGCAGTGCTCGCGGACCCAAACCACCCGGACTTCATGATCGCGAACCTCAACTCCGGGGACAACTTCCATCCGAACGGCGTGGGCTACGGTCTGCAGACAGCCACCATTCCACTCTTGAGCTTGCTCGGTCCGTAAGCCTCCCTCTCCGTCGCGCTCACTGCCCAGTTGCCGCACGCTCGGTCTGGACAGGTGCCGGTGCGGTGCTCGACAGGGAGCCCACGTAGCGCGCAACTCCCTTGTACAGACTTTCGGCGACGCGCTGCTTGTAGTCCGCCTGGCGCAGCTCGGCAGCATCACGGGGATTTGTCACAAAAGAGATCTCCGCCAGAATGGACGGCATATTGGCGCCGATCAGCACCACAAAAGGAGCCTTCTTTACGCCGCGATCCTTGAAGGTTCCGCTTATGCCTCCATGGCCGGCACTGCTGACGCGAAGGTTCTCCGGAGCGCGTGCCAGGCCGGCGTAGAGGGCGGCTTCCACATCTGTTGCAAACTCGCGCGACTCCGCGATCTTGTCCTTCAAAGTGATCTTGCGCACCAGATCCGAAAGCTGCGAGACGGACTGCCCCGAAACGGCGTTCTCGCGAGCCGCAACCTCCAGCGCATCCGCCTGCTGCGTGAAGTTCAGGTAGTATGTCTCGACGCCCCGGGCCGAAGCATCGGGCGAAGAGTTCGCGTGGATCGACAGAAACAGGTCGGCCTGTGCCTTGTTGGCGATCGCCGTACGCGTCTCAAGCGGGATAAAGGTGTCGTCGGACCGTGTGTAGATCACCTCCGCGCCGAGTTTGTCACGCAACAGCGCGCCCAGCCGCAGCGCGACATCGAGCACCACATCCTTCTCCTCAAGACCATTGACGCCGAGCGTGCCGGAGTCGTGGCCGCCATGACCTGCATCAATCACGATCCGGTTGATCTTGAGGCCGAGAGCGCGAACCAGCGAGGTCTGCCCATCCGCCGTCTTGAGCGCGGCCGCGCGCGCGGGTGTCGCCGGATCTCCAACAGGGTGGCTGTCAGCCGCGGCCGCCGTCTTGCTCCCCTTCCTGCCGGACTTCTTTGCCAAAGCGACAGCGCGGGCGGTAGCCGCCGGGTTTCGATCGCCAACAACCTGCGCATCGGCCGGCGACGCCGCTACGGATCGTTCCGGGCGCTCCCCCACACCGTGCTCCCCTGCAGTGTTCGCCGTCTCACTCGCCGTAGCATTGCTCTCGGTCCGGGAGGTTGGTGCGGCAGAGACCGCTGCAGAGCGTACCGACCCGGACTGCCCTCCCACCGCGCTCGTCGGTTGTGCGCGCGAGGATCTGGTTGCGGCCAGACTTGAAGGTGCACTCGCTGGCAGGGTCGACCCGTCCGGTTCAGTCGCGCCGCTCGGCAGCAACTCGGCCGAGCGGTCGCGGCCCGGCACGCTGGCCGAGATAGGCTCGGATGTCGGCGTACTGGTCGCCTCGATCTTGCCCGGTTGACTGGATAGATTATTGATGTCTGTGGGGCTGCCGGCATGCATCGCATGCGTGTTCGGAACCGAGGTCGACCGCGGCGCAGGGGAGTCCACCGTCGCAACCTGCTGCGGGGCCGCCGCCTTGGATCGCCCGTGAATGTCAATGATCAGCCGGTACGGGTTGGGCAGCAGAAACGCGGAATACTCGGTCACATCGTTCACGTCCAGCACCACACGGGCCACATCCGGGGCGGATTGCGAGACCCGGATGCGCTTGAGAAATCCGTCATCCGTCACCGCGAAGCTCTTTCCGAGAAGATCCTGCGCCAGGTGAGCGCCGTGCAGATCAAAGAAGATGCGGTCCGGCGAGGGGACCCGCGCTGCTTCGTACTCCACCTCGTTGCCGAGATCGATCGCAACCCGCGTGTAGGTCGAGGTCGACCAGTGCCGGATGCCCGAGACGCTGGCCAGCGGGCCGGAGCGATGCGCAATCTGGCGCGGTGGCGGCAGTGCAAGACCCGGCTGGCTCTGGTCGCCTGCCTGGAGACTCCGGCTGGAGCTCTCGGCTCCCGCGCGCAATGCGCCAGCCGTCCCCTCGCCCGCATGCTGCGAGCGAAGTACCGGTGCGGGCGGCTGGTTGGCAGGCTGCGCGACCTGTTCGGTGCCCGCTCCGCTGGGGCCTGCAGCCTGCCCGCCTCCGCCGCTCGCCTGCGCCTTCAGAGCCTGCCCTTCCTTCCCCTGTCCGCTGCCGCCCTGCGCGGGACCGCCTGCACCCGCCGCAGCGGACCGCGGATCGCGCGCGCTAGCTGGGCCGGCACTCGCCGCCAGAGTCGCCGTTGCCGTGCGCTGCCGATTGGCCAGCGACGCCAGGCCGGCCTGCGCCTGCTCCGCCAGTGCGCTTTGCGGATAGCTCTTCAGCAGCAACTGATACTTCTCGCGGGCAAGCCCGGCGTCATGCAGATCGTTCTCTGCAATCTGCCCCTCCGCCAGCAGCGCGCCCACCCGCAGTGAACTGGTTGGGTACTGCGTTCGCAGAAACTCATACTGACCGACCGCCGCCTCAAAGCTGCGCCGGTCGTGAAGGTCACGGCCGGACTCCGCCAGCAGTTCGGCGACCGCGTTGATGGCCTCAGGTGCATGCACATCGCGCGGATTGTCGTGGTACACCGCACGAAAGCGGTCCATCACCCGGGTGTAATCCGAGCGCGTGCGGGCAGTCTCAGCCGTTGCCTCAAAGGCATCGCGAGAGCGCTCCGCTGCCTCCCACGGCGTGATCGCGAGGGCGTGGGCGCGGCTCTCCGCGTCCCGAGCCGCTCTTGCCGAACGCGTCACCGGGTGCGACACAGCCGCATACGCCTGCGCGACCAGCAGCCTGGGCTCCGCGCACACAGCCGCCAGTGCCAGCGCGGAAACAGCACCGCGAAGCGATCGCTCCAGTCTGCGCCGGCTGGCTATGCGGGGAGATCCCATACCACTCTCAGGGTAAGCGGGTGCGGGGCGGATTGCGAGCGCGAGTGGGGTGGGGGATACCGGCGGATACCCCTGGCGTACATTCCGCCGCTAATCGGTCCGATGACAAAGAGCTCCGATCCTCATCCGGATCGCCGATGACTTACCAAAGCAAGAACGCGACTTGCACGCAATCTGCTCCTTGTTTACTGCGCCGGCCTATGTCAACAGAGTTCGAACGAGTTCCGAGGCTCTGGCCAGAGCCGCATCAAGAGATCCGGGATCGTTGCCGCCCGCCTCCGCGAGATCAGGACGACCCCCGCCTTTGCCTCCGACCAACGGAGCCAGTTGCGCCACGAGCTTCCCCGCCTGAATCCGGCCAACAAGGTCCTTCGTGACGCCAACCACGAGCGAAACCTTTCCCTCGGCAGCCGTGCCCAGCACCACCACACCCGACCCCAGCTTCAGGCGCAGGTCGTCCACCAGCGTGCGGAGCTGCGTCTTCTCCACTCCATCGACCCGCTGCGCCAAGAGCCTGACGCCGGCCACGTCAACAGCCGCCTGCGCTGCATTGGCAGTCGAAGCCGCGGCGGCCTTCAGGCGAAGCTCATCAAGCTCGCGCCGCAGACGCTTCAACTCATCATCCGAGGCGGCAAGCCGGGCCTGCAGTGCCTCGGCAGCACTCTGGCCGTCAGAGCCAGCCTGCGCGGAGCCGGTGAGCTGGGCGGCGATGCGCGCAACCTCGGCGTCGCGCCGGAAGCTCGCCAGCGACGTTGTTCCGGTGATCGCCTCAATCCGGCGAACCCCCGACGACACCGCGCTTTCGCCCGTCAGCTTCAGCAGGCCGATCTCGCCCAGCGCCTCCGTATGTGTACCGCCGCAGAGTTCGACCGAGAAATCGCCAATCCGCACCACACGGACGCGGTCCCCGTACTTCTCGCCAAACAGCGCGGTCGCGCCAAGATCGTGCACAGCCTCGTCGATCGGCACGTCCACCAGCGTCTGCACAGGCGTGTTGGCCAGGATCTGCGTGTTGATATTGTCTTCCACCTGCTGCAGCTCGGGCTCGGCGACCTGCGCAAAATGCGAAAAATCAAATCTTAACCGCGAGCGATCGTTGAGCGAGCCGGCCTGCTTCACATGGGTGCCGAGCACTTCACGCAGCGCGGCCTGCAGCAGATGCGTTCCCGTATGGTTGCGCATGGTAGCGCGCCGAACCGTCGCATCAACAACCGTGTCGACCGTGTCGCCGACGGCCAGCGCCTCGCGCGCAATCACGCGATGTGCAAACACGCCCCCAATCGGCTTTGAACAGCCGGACACATCCGCGACAACCGATGCGTGATCCGCCGCCGTAAGCGTGCCGACATCCCCCACCTGGCCACCCGAATCCGCGTAAAAACTCGTCGCATCGAGCACAACCTCGCCTGCCTCGCCGGGCCCAAGCATCGGAACTCCAACGCCCTCCCTCACCAGCGCCAGCACACGCGCGCCATCGAGCCGCGTCGCCGTGTACCCCTCAAACTCGGTCTTCGGCAGATCGCGATACACCGGCGCAGCAGACTTCTGTGAACCGCCCTTCCAACTAGCGCGGGCACGGGCCTGCTCTTCTTCTTTGGCACGCTCGAAGCCTTCAGCGTCAAACCCAAGTCCTGCATCACGGGCCGCGTCTTCAATAAAATCTTTTGGCAGACCGTAGGTCTCAAAGATGTGAAATGCAACAGTACCGTCGATGGAAGGAAGAGCTCGAAACCTAGATCCAAATGTATCCCTATAGGTCCTATAAAGGAGAGCTAGATTTTCCGGTTTGGTGAAGTCTAGCTCCTCGATTACCTGCATATTTCGGCCTATGGCAGAAGCCGTGCAGACATGTTCATACGCAGTCCTAACGTCCTTTGCATTTTCCTCTAGAAACTGTCGAGTTCTCTGCAGAAAAGCACTTTCCAGCTTGCCAGCTCCGAAAGTCATCACTCTCTCAAACTGCTGCTCTTCCGCCAGCACAATCTTGCTGACACGATCAGCATTGGTTACAAGTTCGGGGTAGGCCACCGCCATCTCATCACGAACCGCAAACACCATCTGAAACATAAAAGGCTGTTCCTGGCCAAGCAGCCGCCCGTGCCGAATGCCACGTCGAAGAATCTTCCGCAGCACATAGCCGCGACCCTCGTTTGCGGGCAGAACGCCGTCAGCAATCAGGAAGGTCGCCGCGCGCGCATGGTCGGCAATAATGCGCAGCGAGGGTGCACCCTTGGCATCAGAGACCGCGGCTTCCTCGCTTGGCATGCCGCTGAAGCCGGTCAGCTCAGCCGCCTTCACAATCAATGACGTAAACAGATCCGTCTCATAGTTTGAGAGTTTGCCCTGCAGCACAGCGGCGATCCGCTCCAGCCCCATGCCGGTGTCGATCGACGGCTTCGGCAGCGGCGTTAGTGTGCCGTCGCCGGCGCGGTCAAACTGCATAAAAACAAGGTTCCAGATCTCAACGTATCTTTGATCATCTTGCGGGAACGGCAGGTCCTGCGGCGTTCCGTCGGCGTTCCGATGTTCAGCGGCATCCAAGCCAAGATCGAAGAAGATCTCCGAGCACGGTCCGCACGGGCCGGTATCGCCCATCTGCCAGAAGTTGTCCTTGCCGGGCATCGCAACGATCCGCTCGGGTGGAACACCGGCGGC
Organism: Acidobacteriaceae bacterium; assembly: GCA_903642235.1. Lineage (GTDB taxonomy): Bacteria > Acidobacteriota > Terriglobia > Terriglobales > Acidobacteriaceae > Edaphobacter. The sequence goes on from CAHJWL010000016.1 coordinate 13,278, forward strand.
GATCCAGATCTGTTCAGCCTCCGTGTCCTTGGGAACTGCACCTTCGCCCGCAAAGACCGTAACGTAGAGCTTCGATTGCGGGATGCCGAACCACTCCGGCGAGGTGAGCAGCTCCCACGCAAACGCAATCGCGTCGGCTTTGAAGTAGTCGCCGAAAGAGAAGTTACCGAGCATCTCAAAAAACGTGTGGTGGCGGCGCGTAAAGCCCACATTCTCAAGATCGTTGTGTTTGCCTCCGGCGCGGACACACTTCTGCGACGTTGCAGCACGGGCGTATGACCGCTGTTCCACACCGAGAAACGTGTCCTTGAACTGGTTCATGCCGGCATTGGCAAAGAGCAGCGTTGGATCGTTAGCGGGCATCAGCGACGACGAGTGCACACGGCGGTGCTGCTTGGTTTCAAAGAAACGCAGGAAATCTTCGCGGATTTGGCTGCCGGATCGGTAGAGCATACGGTTTGAGCATAGCAGCGGACCTGTCGGATCCGGGTACCAGCGAACGGAGAGTCAGGCGACTCGATCTGCAAGGACCTAGCGCGCGCTGCATCCGCAACACAGCGAGTACCGGAGCATGGAGCCGATCGCCGTGAGAGTGCGACCTCATGCGTCACGCCAGATGCCAGCAACCGCCGCGGCCCTCAGAGCTCCGGCGCCCAGGTCCAGCCTTCAATGCGATGGGCCGGATCGCGCGGCACAGGCAAGGCGGCAAAAGAACTCCGACGGGCCGCCATCACCATAGAGGAGACCAGGGCATCAAACGCATCTTCACTCGCGCGGGCACGGCTGAGCACAGGCCGCGGCAGTGCGCGGTACCGCGGATCAAAGTCCGCGGAGGCCGGGTCGCGGCGGCGAGCGAGATACGCGGCGCGCGCCACCGGATTCGCCTTGTGAACAGCCCCCGTCATCAGGCGCGTGTACATCTCTACAACCAATGGCCGGGGTGTGGCGCAGGCAAGAGCGGGCTGGTCGAACGGCCATATCCGAAAGCCGGCTGCCTGCAGCGCCAGCAGTGTAGGCATGCCGCGCAGGGATGCCGTTCCGACCGAACCCGATCCGCCGATCTGGAAGACCGACTTCGGCGTGATTCCCTTCACCCGAGCCGCACGCTCGGCCTCGGGAATATGACTGAGGATCTTGCAGTCGATGTCGGTGGCGCGCAGCATGCGATAGAGATGCTCGCCCGAAAACTGCGGCGGCCGCTTGTGCGGCTTGCCCCAGAAGCGCGGGTCGCGCTCTGGATCGTCCGCGGCGCGGCGGCTGAGCCAGCGCTCGCCATGCGTCTCAGACACCAGCCGCCAGAACTCCGGTGCAGACTGAAGCCCGAGTTCACCGCGAACAAACCACTCCGGGTACGAAAAGCAGAAATCGAAGCCGACCACCATGCGGGGCGTCTCACGCGCGAGCTCAATCAGCCACGGAGCAATCTCCGCCCGCGTGCGGCCGGCCTCCAGGAGCATGGTCCCACCAAGCGCACCCTCGGCGGAGGAGAGCGAGGCCTTCAGCCTCGATCGGCGTGGTGAGATCGCAGCAGAGGTCCACACACCAGCCCATATATGCCGGCGCTGCCCGGGCAGGTCAATACGGCCCGACCAGTCAAGAGCAACAATCCGGTCAGGTTCAAGCAAGGCGCTCACATCGTCTAGTGTGCGCCTGAAATGAGAAACAAAAAGGCGAGGCTCACTTAGCCTCGCCTTTTTGCGTTCTTCTAATTCCCCTAACAGGAAGAAGTTGGTGCTGAATCAAGCCTAGCTGATCAGACCATTTAGACCACTCGGGAAGAACACTCCCTTGTACTTCGCACCGGTTGCTGGCGCCGTGGTCTGGCCGGTAACGATCTGCAGGATCTGGGTGGCTGAGCGACCCTGAGCGATCGAAAATCCTTTGGCGCTGTCAGCATCAACAATCGTGGTCGCCGGAAGGCTTGCGGTCCCGTTCAGCATCACGTTCACCGTGGCAATGCCGGTATCGAATGAGCTCGACGCGGCACCGGAGACGGTGGTGGTCCCCAGCATGGTCCGTGCCTTCGAGATCAGGACTGTGACCGGGTTGAGGCTGTTCGTGCCTGCATCCAGGCGATTGATGGAGGTACGCACGAGACCCGCATGGTAGGCCTCAACAGCATGAATACCAACCGCAGCCGGAAGGACACCCTTCTTGTCCGTGATCAACGGAGCCGCGCCATGGTAAGCCGAAACGCCAGTGTCCTCAAAGATGTAGGCGCCTAACAGGAAGCTTGCATCCGCCGAGATCGCGCCACCTGCATTCGGCCCAAAAGGATCAAATGTGGAGATTGGCAGACCCGCCGCGACCGCGAGCGTGTTGAAGGAGTTCAGCAGGTCGATGTCCGGCATGGAAACAGCCTTCGTGTTGAGGGCGTTCTGCAGGAACAGCACGTGCTTTCCTTCTTCGATCGCCGTCTCCGCCGCATAGGCCTTGATCGCCGCGTCAGTGAAAGGAACCTGTGCATTGGCCTTGACCGTTACCGTACCGGCGGTGCCGCCGTTTACGGCAACCGGGATGGGCGTTGGGAGCTTGTCGATGGTCACACCGTAGACAGCCAGAGTGTAGAACTGCGCTTCAAGATATTCGAGGTTCAGGGCGAAGTTGAGGATATCGGTGTCGCTGATCGTCGCGGTGCTCCCGCTGACCTGCGCGTTTGCCTTTGGTGCAAAGGCCAGACCGGCGAGTGCCGCGCCGCCGACAGCCAGCATTGCACGCCGGCTGGCGATAATGGAATCGAGTTGTTGTGTCTCTACGTTTGCCATGTCGTTTCCTTGGATTCCTTAGACTGTCTTGATCGATCCGTTAAGGCCGCTGGGGAAGAAGCCGCCCTTGGCGGTACCGGCAGCATTGTTGGCGTACACGATGCTGAGCACCTGCGAGGTGGAGCGAGAGAATCCAATTGCATTCGCGTCCGCTGAGACAATGCTGCTGATGCTGAGCTGCGTCTCCATGCCGCCACCGACAGCGGCGCGCAAGGTGCTGATCAGGTTCGCATCCGTCAGGAAAGTCTGATCCGCGCCTTCGACACTCGCCATGCCGGCGATAAGGGTACGAATCTCCGCCGCGTGGTAGGCCTCAACTGCGGCAATGCCGGCCGCGGCATCCAGGATCGCGCTACTGGTGATCGCGGGAGCAGCGCCGTTATACGCACTCACACCGACATCCTCAAACACGAACGCTCCAACCAGGAAGCTCATGTAATCAGCGAAAGGATTGAAGACGGCGGGAGTCGTGATCTTCGCCAGCCCGGCCAGCGCGGCAAAGGCACCGAAGTCAATATCCGGTCGTGGCGCCGGAGTTCCCATGTTCTTGGTGATCGTCGCCTGAATTGCCGCGACGTGATTCATTTCGTCCTGAGCAATCGCATTGAGGTAATTTGTGATTGCCGCAGGAATATTTCCCCCCGCAATCATCGCACCGCCCTTGGTCGTGCCGGAGCCGGAAGGCACCAGGCTCGTTGGCAGGCCAGATCCGGTTGCGGCGTACAGATAGAACTCGGCCTCAAGATACTCAAGGTTCAACGCGAAGTTCAGAATGTCGTTATCGGGAATGTCCTGCGGGGTAGGTGTGACCGGCGGCACGACCGGAGCTGGGGAGGAAGAGGAGGAGTCATTGCAGCCGGTCAGCAGAGTAGCTGCTCCAACGGCGCCGATGGCACCCGCACCCGCCAGAAAGCGGCGGCGTGACTGCTTGGATTGAATAAGCTTGTCGATTTGTTCCACGATGGTAGACCTCAGAAAAACGGTTGATAGAGCGTGTGTCGAATTACCGCCAGTGCCGTGAGTACGCGCCGTTGGCAACTTTGGTTTTATAACTTCGGCCAAATTGCATTACTTGTACTGGCTTGTGTTGACCGGGAAGCGCGACACATCGTCGCAGGAGAACAACGGCAGATAGATCTGAAGGTTCGCTAAGTGCTGTGCGTGCTCTCTTAACCTGGGCACAGTCCGGAACTCTACGGCAGCCGCATGACAGGGTCAACACCTTCTGCACCCGGACGGGTTACCTACTCTGCAACTTCCGGGGAGTGGACTTCGATCTCCTCGACATCCACCTTCCAGGAGCGCAGCAGCTTCCAGATCGCTGTCGAGCTGAAACCTGCGCGCAGCAGCCGGCCCATGATGCGGGCCGTCTCTTTCTCTGTCACGGGAGGCTTGATTCGCTTACGCTCCGCGTACTGACGTGCCAGAGCGGGCTCGTCAGTATCGTCAAAGGCGCGCGCGATGGTGGTTGTAACCAGATCCTTGGCAACTCCCTTTGCAGCGAGATCCTGCTGCACTCGCCTTCGGCCGTGACTCTGGTTCTCCTTGCGGAGGCGCGTAAAATCGGCGGCAAACCGCTCGTCCGAGAGGTAGCGAAGATCTTCAAGGCGCTGAATCACGCGAGTGATCGCCTGCTCTCCGGCCTCACCCGGCTCCGTCCGAAGTTTCATCAGCTGGCGCAGATCGCGAACGGAACGCATGCGCCGCCCAAGTGAACCCACCGCGTACTCAAACAATCCCTCTTCCGTAAGAGGCTCGCGCGATTTGGGGCGGGGAAAAGGACTCATAAGCGGGCCGGCCGAGCTACCACCGTCAGCGCCAAGTCTACCGCCCCGTCACGCTCGACGGCATGCATTGATCAGAAGCCTCTCTGGCTCATAAGGGAGAGTGTGCCTCGTCCGATTGCATCCGGCTCAGCTCGGCAGCTCACCCCCGCTCTGGCGCCAGACGTGCACCGGTGGCCGGCCAGAAACCCCGGCCACCCTCTCAACCGGAGCCGCCGCCGGGTTCAGGACCCGTCGAACCTTCTCGATAGAAGCTGCAAGACCGGAAGCATCAAGCGGCAGAGCCGCCTCATCGAGACGGCGACGCCTGTTCGTCTCGGCGCCTCTAGCCGCCTCGCCTGCCGCTTCCACGCCTCCAGTACTTCGACTACGTCCCTTACCGCCGTGCTTCAGCCGGCCTGCACCTCGCTCCGCGTAGGAATTCGGGGCGCTGTCCTGGCGAGGCAGGCTTCGCACGGGCCACATTGTTGCGAGATCCTCGGAAGCGGCAAGCTGCATCGTGAGCCGCAGTCCAAGTGCCTCTACAGGCTGCAACAGATCAGCAAGGGGCAGAATCGGTGTGGCAGCGGAGCTTCGGAGCAGCTCCAGGGCATCAGTGGCCCTGGCGGCTGGTCGCAGCTCCGTGCACACAACCAGCGCACCAAAGATGCCGTGGGCCGCTCGCAACGGCACAATGTGAACTCTTTTACAGTTCATAGTGGAAAGTGGGTTCCCATCGGAGTCGCGTCGGTCCAGAGTGAGCGTGAAGCTGCTGGTGCCTACACGTTCATGTCCCATCGCAATCTCCACCAGCGACATCTCCGTCGCCGAAACCGCCCGGCCCCAGCGATTTAACGCCTCCACTGACAGATCATCGAAGCCGGCACTTCCTGCAATACTCAGCGTCCCCGTATCGTCGCGCAGCAGCAGCGCGGCGCGGCCAAACGAGCTGCGCACCGCCATCAGGCGGCTGATCTGCCGGCCCAACTCGGCCGCTACCATCGTGCGCGGCGACCCGCTGAACAGCAGATACGCCAGCAATTCCTTGCGCAGAGCAAGCTCCTGCCGATGCTGCGCCGCCGCGCGCATCTGATTTCGGTGAACATGCAGCAGAGCGCCACCCAGTGCGACCAGTCCGGCAGTGTAGACAAAGTGCGATGACAGGCCCGTAATGGCACCCGCCGCGCCAAGAGATGCAAACATGAGGCGACCTCCGGGAGTGTGAGTTGCAATCCAGGGACCGATCGGCATGACAGAACTCTCCTGAGCCGCGTCTATAGGTACTGAGAGGGGTGATCGTCGTTTGTCGCCCTTGAGGAGACCTCGCCGATGCCGTCCTTCCAGACCCTGCTTCTAGCCCTGCTTGCGCTCGCTATTCCGTGCCTATCGGCTGCTGGAGCGGAAAGTTTAGCGGCTGCCGCGGAGCCCGCTCCGGCACAGACTGCCAGCAGCGAGCCTGCGGGCTTCGGCAAGCTCGACACCACACCCCTCCCCGGCGATCTCACGCCGGCGCAGATCATCACCAAAATGGGCGAGCGCGAGGCAGACTTCGCCCGCGCCCGCCAAGCCTACACCTTCCGCCAGAGCGTGAAAGTCCAGACCATCTCCGACGACAACGGGAAGCCAGACGGCGAGTACCAGCAGGTCACTGACATCGTCTTCAATAAAGACAACAAGCGCGAGGAGCGGGTAATCTTCGCCCCGCAGAACACACTGGAACGGGTCCTGATGACACCAGCGGACTTCGAGGAGATTGAGCACCGCCTGCCCTTTGTGCTGACGACAGAGGATTTGCCGCAGTATGACATCACCTACGCCGGCCGGCAGAAGGTCGACGATCTGGACACCTATGTCTTCGACGCGAAGCCAAAGGTCCTCGAGAAGGGCAAACACTACTTTCAGGGTAAAGTCTGGCTCGATCAGCAGGACATGGAGATCGTCCTGATCAACGGCCAGACAGTGCCGCAGAATAAGCGCCCGGGACACGAAGATCTACAGCCTCCATTTACGACCTACTACGAGCAGGTGGATGGCAAGTACTGGTTTCCCACCTACACCAAGGCCGAAGCTACGCTGCACTTTCCTGGCGGCCAAGGTGCGATGAGCGAAGACATCCATCTGCGAAATATCGTCAAGTACACGGACTACAAGCGGTTCAGAGCCACCAGCCGCATCATCTACAACGGTGAGGACATTACCGACCAAGCGGCACCGGAGCAGGCGCAGCCACCAGCCGGGCAGACGCCTCCATCCGCGACGCCCCCAAAGAAGTAAATCTGCAGCAATAAACCAGCACCACGGCAACGCAATCACTACTGCGTGGAAAGTTGGGTCGCTAGGCCGCTGGTTCAGCCTCAAAATACAGGTACTTTCGCCATGCCGCGTCGGCCGAGCCGATCATGCGCATGATGTGTCGCGACGTATGGAGGCTGAAGGGTCGCGGCTCGCGCAGCAGCTTCATGTCATTGAGTTCGTGGAGCAGCTGATTGCCCTTGCGGCGGTTGCAGTCATGACAGCAGGCCACCAGATTCTCCCAGGTGGAGAGCCCACCGCGCGAGCGCGGCAGCACATGGTCAAGCGTCAGTTCACCGGCCGTGAGTACGATCTGGCAGTACTGGCACATGTTGCGATCGCGCAGAAGGATGTTCTTGCGGGAGAGCGCCCGCGTCTGATGTGGGATCCGCCGGTACTCCAGCAGCCGGATCACCGAAGGCATGGCGATCTGCAGGCTCTGCGCGTGCAGCGTCGCTCCCTGCTCTTCTTCAGTTCTGGCCACGCCCTTCAGTACAAGCACCAGCGCCCGTCGCGCGCCGCAGATGTTGATTGGCTCATAGCTTGCGTTCAGCACCAGCACCGGCGTCTGCATCGCCGGCTGCCGAAACACGCCCGCGCGCACCTCTAACTCGGTCACCACCGGAGCTGCAACGCCCTTCAGATGACCGGCGTGTCTGCCGCCCGATGCTACCCTGCTGCCCGATCGTGCCTTCCGCATCTTTCCCGACTGCATGCTTATGTCCTCCGCCGTGACGCCCCTGCTGCGACCTGGTTGTGTGTCGTTTCGTAGGAGCTGTGGGCCGGCATCTCCCAAAGTGCAACACTCTCCGTCTGCGCGCGGGAGAGCGTGACCACAAAGACGCGGGCCGCACCGGCGCGCTTGAGTGCAGCCGCGCACGCCCTGGCCGTCGCCCCCGTGGTGTAAATGTCGTCTACCAGCAGCACATCGCGGCCGTCTACCAGAGCCGGCTCTCGAACAGCAAAGGCGCCGCGCAGGTTATCGCGACGTTGCCGCGGGTTCAGACCGAACTGACTCTCCGTCTGCTTGATCCGCGCCAGAACCCCATGCGCCGGTCGTAGCCGAAGCTCCGGGTGCGAGCGGTGCAGCGCACGAAGAGCCTCCGCAGCCAGCACCTCTGCCTGGTTGAAGCCCCGGTCGCGCGCCTTCCCGCGGAAGAGCGGCACAGCAGTGACCAGAGTCTCCCGGTTCACATCAAGATCGGGCGCAAGCTCAACAAAGGTCGAGGCAAGCAGACGGCCAAGCGGCCGGGCAGCAACCCGCAGTCCCTCGAACTTGAAGAGCCCGATCAGCGTCCGCATCTCGCCCGTGTACACACCAAAGGCAACCGCGCGCGTAAACGCCGGGGGAACACGGCGGCATGGCGTACAGACCGGCTCAGCCCGGCCGGCGAGAAAACGTTCGCTCTCCCACCCAAGCGCCTCACCGCATACGGTGCACAGCAGTCCAGGATGCGTTTCACTCTGCGGTCGCAAGGCAGCGAGGCAGGCCTCGCACACTGGCAGCGCGGAGAGCTTCAGCAGCGGCACTGCGCAAAGGCGGCAATCGCCCGGAAAGAAAGTTGTAGCCAGATCTTCGAGAAGCCCGAGCGTCAGCCCTCGTACCGCGCGCTGCAACTGTGGGGAATCCCCGCGGCGCGGCTCATGCTTCGGCGAGCGCCTCCAGGCGCCCTGTTCCTTCGTTCCAGTCAGTCCGCCAGGCGGAGCCCCTGCAGACCGTCCGAGCGACTTGTGCTCCAAGCTTTCGCTGAAGACTCACCCCACTCGCATGACGCTCCAGGCCTATGGCCGCGTCATTAGCCGAAGTTTATGCGTACAGCAGCGCGAGCGCAAGGGCGACTCCCGCGGAAGTTTGAGCACGCGCTGGTACACTCGCCTGCAACCGCGCCGACCCCACAAAACGCGCGAAGCCGCATCAGGAGCAAGACCCTCATGGCCCCCGCGCCCAGCCCCACGCCCGCTTCTGCACCCACCCACAGTCCGCCCGCTCGCACTGCCTTCAAACCTTTTGTCGCCGCCAGCGAAACCCGGCCCGAGATGTCCGTGCGCGCCCTTCTGCTGGGCGCCATCTTCGGCGTGCTCTTCGGCGCGGTCACCGTCTACGTGGGTCTGCGCGCCGGCCTTACTGTCGCCGCCTCCATCCCCATCTCGGTGCTGTCGATCTCCATCCTGCGCGCCTTCGGCAAAGCCTCCATCCTCGAAAACAACATCGTTCAGACCACCGGCAACGCCGGCCAGTCGATCGCCGCGGGCGTAATCTTCACCTTGCCGGCGCTCATCTTCCTCGGCTTCGATCTCGAAAGCACACGCATCTTTGCGCTCGCCATCTTCGGCGGATGGCTCGGCGTCCTTTTCATGATTCCGCTGCGCAAACAGCTGATCGTCGATGAGCACGATACGCTCACCTACCCCGAAGGCACCGCCTGCGCCGACGTGCTCGAAGCCGGCGAGCGCGGCGGCTCCTTCGCCTCCCGTGTCTTCTTCGGGCTTGGCTTCGGCAGCCTCTACACCCTGCTGCAGAATGAGAACCTCTTCGGCCTCTTCCCCTCCACCCCCGACTACCAGCCCGATCTCGGTGCGCAGCATCTGCTCAAGGGCGCAGCCATCCGCGCCGACGTCACACCGGAGTACCTCGGCGTCGGCTACATCATCGGCCTTCGCGTCGCGGCCGTGCTGCTCGCGGGCGGCGCTTTCTCCTGGCTCGTGCTCATGCCCGCGATCTACTTCTTCGGCTCGCATCTGCCCGGCCCGCTCTACCCCGGCACCAGCCCCATCGCCGGCATGAGCCCGTCCGATCTGTGGAAGACCTACGTGCGCCCCATGGGCGCGGGAGCCGTTGCCGCCGCCGGCCTCATCACACTCTGCCGCACCCTGCCCACGATCGCCGCCGCCCTTGCGACCGGCATCCGCTCCGCCCTCGCCCGGCGAAGAGCCGGCTCGTCCGCCGCCTCCCTGAAAGCCCTTCCGCTCCGCACTGCCCATGATCTCCCGCCCTCCGTCGTCGTCGGCGGATCCGTTCTGCTGATCGTGCTGCTCTGGTTCTTCCTCGAGTTCCATCCCGTGCCCGGCGCCCAGGTAGGCGCGCTTGCAAATCTGGCCGCCAGCCTGCTCGTCGTCGTCTTCGGCTTCCTCTTTGTGACCGTCAGCGCACGCATCGTTGGTATCGTGGGGTCGTCCGCCAGCCCTGTCTCCGGTATGACCATCGCCACGCTCATGGCGACCGCCGCCATCTTTCTGGTGAAGGGCTGGACGGCCCCCGCCTTTGGCGCGCTCGCCATCACCATCGGCGGCATCGTCTGTGTCGCCGCATCGAACTCGGGCGACACCGCGCAAGACCTCAAGACCGGCTACCTCATCGGCGCAACCCCCTGGAAGCAGCAGCTGGCCATCATGATCGGCGTGATCGTCTCCGTCTTCTCGATCGGCGCAACGCTGAATGCGATGAACACCGGCCTCGAGATCTTTGAGAGACTGCCGCGGCCCATCGCCCTCCCCCTTACCGCCCTGCCGAGCGGTGTAGAGAACAAGGGCCACTTCACGCGCGACCACGTGCTGCTCACCAGCCGCACGGAGGCCGGCAGCCAGGGCCAAGCCCACAAGGAGGAGCTGTCCTCCGCCAGCAGCTACCTGCTGCTGAACAGCATCGGCGCCAGCACGCTTGAGGACGGCAAGTACCTCTACAACCCCGCCACCGGCGCCATCGAGGTCCAGTGGATCCAGGGCATTGGCTCGGAAAAGGCCGCGGCCCCGCAAGGCCGGCTCATGGCCACCGTCATCAATGGCATTCTCACGCGCAAGCTGCCGTGGTCGCTCGTGCTGCTCGGTGTAGCCCTGGTCATCGCAGTTGAGCTCCTCGGCATTCGCTCGCTCACCTTTGCCGTTGGCGCCTACCTTTCGATCGCCACCACACTCGCCATTTTCGTCGGCGGTGTCGCCCGCTGGATGGTCGACCGCGCCATGCTGCAGCACAAGGCGCGAGAGCGCGCGGCCATCCATCAGGCATACCGCGATCGCTTCGTGGCGGCGCACTCTCTGTGGCTTACCGGTCTGCCCGTCGAACGCCGTCTTGATCTGGAGAGGATTTCGGCAGGAGCAGCGTCGGGCAGGCATTTCATCTCGCCCGGGTTCCTTGCGGCACACCCTGAGCTGCTCCCCTTCCCCGGCTTCGATCCAACCAATCCCGACCACGTCGATCCCGCCACCGGCCTTCCCATTCCCACCGACGTCACACCCGCGCTCGACGCCGAAAGCGAGATCTCGCCCGGCTCTCTCTACGCCTCCGGCCTCATCGCCGCTGGCGGCATCGTCGGCCTCCTCGGCGTCGTCGTCAAGCTTTATGAGAACTTCTTTGATCGCACCTTCCCGCGCTTTCACGAAACCAATCCGCTGCACCATGATTGGGTAAGCGTCCTCGCCTTCGCCGCCCTTGCCTTCAGCCTTTACTTCTTCGCCCGCAAGCCGCTCGAGAGCTGATCCTCGCCCCTGAGTCCCGTGTGCTCGCCCTCTGCATCCCCTCAAACCCGCGGCCGCAGCCCGACCAGGATGTGGTGCGTCGCGTCCTCCACCAGTCGCTCTAGCGAAACACCTTTGAACGATCCCTGATTCGAGACGTAGATCAGCCCCTGCACCGCGGCGAACGGCACCAGCGCCAGCATCTCCGGATCGCCCGCAACGACCTCTCCTGTCCCCTGCGCCTCTGCAATCATCTCTATGCCCGAGGCGAGTGCGCGCTCACTCGCCTCCAGCAGCTCAGGCGGCGCCCCGGGCTGATGCTTCGCGGCAAACATATGGCCGAGCAGGGCCGGATGCTTCAAGGCAAACCGCACCAGCGCCCGCGTAACCTTCTTGAGCCGTGCCTCAAACTCGGCCTCATGACCTCCAGTCGCACGTGCCAGCACGCCGCCCAGCTGGGCATACCCGTGAATTGCGAGCGAGTTCAGCAGCGCCTGTTTGCTCGGAAAATGGCGCCGCGGCGCGGTATGACTTACCTGAAGCTCGCGGCTGATCTCGCGCAGAGACACGCTGCCGATGCCACCACTCTCAAGCGCCTGCACCGCCCGCAGCAGCACAGCCTCGCGAAGATTGCCATGGTGGTACGCCCGCTTCGGTATCTTCAATGCCATGCTTCTAGTCTCCCACTGTCGGCCTCCGCGTGCCGGCTTCTATGTGTCCATTGACAACAATGTGTTCAGGGGTAACATAGAGAGAGTTCGCTCTGCGAGCTTAGAGAGGCCATCATGAAGATGTCAGGCAACACTATCTTGATCACCGGCGGCACCTCGGGTATCGGGCTTGAGCTTGCCCGCCAGCTCGCGGCGCTGAACAACACGGTGCTCGTCACCGGCCGCGACCAGGCAAAGCTCGATCAGGTCGCAAGTGAGAACCCGTCTCTTACCACCCTTCGCAGCGACGCCTCCGATCCGGAAGCAATCGCGCAGCTCTTCGAGCGTGTCACCAGTCAGTTCCCCAGGCTGAATGTTCTGATTAACAACGCCGGCATCATGCGCAAGATCAATCTGCAGGACACAGGCGCCGATCTCGAGGATCTCGCCCGCGAGATTAACATCAACCTGATCGGGCCTGTCTGCATGGTGAAGCAGTTCCTGCCGCACCTGCGCGCGCAGACAAATGCGGCCATCGTCAACGTAACCTCCGGTCTCGCCTTTGTTCCCTTCCCCATCTCCCCCGTCTACAGCGCCACCAAGGCGGGTCTGCACGCCTTTACGCGGGCACTGCGCGTGCAACTCAAAAACACCTCCATCCGTGTCTTTGAGCTGGCTCCGCCGTCCACGCAAACACCCCTCCAGAACGGCTTCAATGCGACCGACGTCAAGGCGAGCGCCAATATGGACGTCGGGAAGCTGGCGCGCGCGACCATTCAGGGGCTCACGCGCGATCGTCTGGAGATCAGGCCCGGCCTCAGCAACGTCCTCCACTGGATCGGCCGTCTCGCCCCCGCGCTCGGTTTGAAGATGACCAGTGGCCCGGTCGACGCCATGCTGGCAAAGACCCGAAGCTGAAACGGCCCTCGCGAGAAGCAAAACAATGCCGTTCGCGAGGGAACTTCTCTTCTCTCCACCCGGGATCTGGCCCGCTCTTTACCTGCTTCTAACACCCTTTGCCCTCCGCATTCGTCCTCAGAAGCCGCCCGCTCAGGATGGCACCCAACGTGCTCCTCACTCCGTGCGCGCTGAAGGTATCGCGCCGAGGATTGAGGTTATAGATGGACGAACGCCGTTCGACCGCATCCGCCGTACCCGATCTGCTCCCCTGGCAGGCCGTCCTCATGGTCGCCTGCGTTACCGCGGCTGGCCTCCTGCACCAGCACCCGGCCGCGCTGCGCCCGTTCGTCGCAGCCGTGCACACAGCCGTTGTCCAAGAGGCGCAACTCGCCCCAGATTCGGCGCGCACACAGCATCCCGGCAATCTGTTGAACACAACGCTCTGGCTCCGGCACTAACCCCTTCCAGTCTCGGACGTCTGCCGGTGCGGCTTCACACGCGCCGCGGAAGACATCGCAGGCCAGCGACTCCGGTGATCGCGCCGCTTTGCCAGCATTCCTTCTTGCCTCTGCCGATACCCCGGGCAGCAGCATCTGCGACACTACATTCACGCATGGCACTTACGCTCCCGACACCCTTCTCAGCCCTCCTCTTCGACTGCGATGGCACCCTCGTCGATACCGCGCCCGCCCACTTCTTCGCCATCAGCGAAGCACTCAAACTGCAAGGCCACACCATGGACCGTGACTGGTACATGGCACGCACCGGCCTCACGCCGGACGCCCTGCTGGACGCGCAGGAGGCTGCCATGGCCGTCGCCGGCGCTGTGCCTCCGCTCGATCGCGCCACCGTCTTTGCCACCTACAACGATCATTTTCGCGCTGGCCTCCATCTCCTGCGCGAGGTCGAAGTCGTCGCCTCTCTCGCGCGCGGGTGGCACGGCAAGGTGCCCATGGCTGTGGCCTCAAACGGTCGTCTGCGCAACGTCGAGGCAAGCCTTCGCGCAACCGGCCTTCTTCCGCTGTTTAGCCACATCGTCAGTGCAGATGACGTCGCCCACGGCAAGCCCGCGCCCGACGTCTTTCTCGAGGCCGCGCGGCAGCTGAACGTCCCTGCTGCGGAGTGCGTCGTCCTTGAAGACTCAGACGAGGGTCTGCAGGCCGCAGGCGCGGCCGGTATGCGTGCACTGGATGTGCGGCTGGCTCGAAATCAGCGGGATTTGAGGAAGTCCGGCAGCGAGGCCGTGATGTTGATCCCCGCCCTGCACTGATACCATATCCGGATGCCGTCACGATCCCCGGCTGTGGCCTCGAGCCGCAGGGCGCTCGCCGCACGGCATCAAGGAGCCGCACCCTATGAAGAGATCTCTTCTCCCGCTCGTCCTTCTGCTTCCGCTTACGCCTCTCGCGCACGCCGACGACGCCTCCAAGCGCACCAAAATCGTCGAGCTGCTGAGCGTCCTGAAGGTAGATCAGGTCGGTAAACAGATCGTCGATGGCGCAAATCAGCAGACCGACGCACTCGGCCATCGCGAGTTCGGCGCAACCGAGACGCCGGATCAGCAGAAAAAAGTCGCCGATCTGCATCAGCAGGTGGTCACTCTCATCTCGCCCGCCGTGGATTGGAAGACCCTTCAGCCCGAGTTCATCGCTGCCTACAACACCGCCTACACCGAGCCCGAGGTCGATGGCATCCTCTCCTTTTACAAGTCGCCCGCGGGTCAGGCCCTTCTAAACAAGGGACCGGAGATCGGACAGAAGTCCAGCCAGATCGTTCAGACCCATATGGCCGCTGTGCAGCCCCAACTGCGCGAACTCGTGCAGAACTTCGCCAAGAACAGTCAGCCCGCGGGTGCGGCGCCAGCCGGTAGCTCGGCCCCGCTGCAGCAGCGCACCGCGCCGTCGCTCAGCTCGCCTTCAAAGACAACGCCGTCGAGCAGCAGCACACCCCAGCAGAAATAATCGCTCCCGAGCAACATGTCGGCGCGCCTCGCATACCGGGGCGCGCCGTCTGCATCTCAGGACGCTATGAGCACACCCGCCGAACGCCTCTGGTGGCAGAACGGAACCATCTACCAGATCTATCCGCGCTCCTTTCAGGACACCGATGGCGACGGCGTCGGTGATCTCAACGGCATTCTTTCGCGGCTCGATTACCTCGTCGATCTCGGTGTGGCCGCCGTCTGGCTCTCGCCTATTTATCCATCTCCCATGGCTGACTTCGGCTACGACGTCGCGGACTACACCGGCGTTGACCCGATCTTCGGCACGGTGCCCGACATCGAAGCGCTTATCGCCGCCGCGCACACTCGCGGCCTCAAGTTCATCCTCGATTTCGTTCCGAATCACAGCTCAGACCAGCACCCGTGGTTTCTTGAGAGCCGCGCGAGCCGCACGAATCCAAAGCGCGATTGGTATCTCTGGCGCGATCCCGCCGCGGACGGCGGCCCGCCGAACAATTGGAGGAGCAACTTCGGCGGCCCCGCATGGACCTTCGATGGGGCGACCGGCCAGTTCTTCTATCACTCCTTTCTGCCCGAGCAGCCGGACCTGAACTGGCGCAATCCCGAGGTCAAGGCCGCCATCTACGACGCCATGCGCTTCTGGCTCGATCGCGGTGTCGACGGCTTCCGCATGGACGTCATCTGGATGCTCATCAAGGACGACCAGTTCCGCCCCAACCCGCCCAACCCCGAGTGGCAGCCAGGCAGCTCCAGCTTCGGTAGCATCCTGCCGCTCTACACCGCCGATCGCCCGGAGACCCACGCCATCGTCGCCGAGATGCGCGAGGTCATGAACGCCTACACCGATCGCCTGCTGATCGGCGAAATCTATCTCCCGCTCGATCGCCTCGTCACCTACTACGGTGCAACAGCACAGCGTGCCGACGAAAATGTAACCGATAAAGCGACAAACAGCCTGCACGGCGCGGATATGCCCTTCAACTTTCACCTCATCCTCTCGCCGTGGAATGCAGCCACTCTTGCCGCGCTCATCGTGCAGTATGAGGCTCTGCTGCCGCCGGGAGCCTGGCCCAACTGGGTGCTCGGCAACCATGACCAGTCGCGTCTCGCCTCACGCCTGGGCGAAGCGCAGGCCCGTGTTGCCGCGCTGGTACTGCTCACCCTGCGCGGAACGCCGACTCTCTATTACGGCGACGAACTCGGCATGCTCGACGGCATCATCGCCCCCGAGGAGGTGCAGGATCCCGCCGAAAAGCGACAGCCCGGCATCGGTCAGGGACGCGATCCCGAGCGCACTCCCATGCTTTGGGATTCATCGCCAAACGCCGGCTTTACCACCGGCACACCCTGGCTGCCCATCACCTCCGGCAGCCCGGAGCAGAGCAGCGTCGCGACACAAACGGCACAGGCACGCTCCATCCTCTCGCTCTATCGCCGTCTCCTCGCTCTCCGCCGCAGGCACCCCGCTCTGCACGCCGGCGCCATTGCGGAGGTCCGCGCCGACGGTGGCGTTCTTCGCTATGAGCGCCACAGTTCTGACGATGCCAACCCCGAGCGCCTGTTGATCCTCGCCAATCTCACCGCCGATCTCGAAACCACACAGGTTCCTCCGTCGCGCGTCCTTCTCACCACGCTGCTCGACGGCGACGGCGGTCTCTGCGAGGGTCCGTTTACGCTGGAGGCCGGAGAAGGCGTGCTGCTCGAACTGCTCTAAGCGGCAAGAGTCCTGAAACTAAGCTCTCAGCGTTGCCGTCGGATCACCCCTGCCGTCCGTCGTCCAGCTCTCCGTCTGGAACGCAAGAAACACAGCCGTCCAAACCTTCCCCATCTCGAGAAACAGCGCCCCGTCCTGCCACACGCCATTGTCGTTCCCGTGGTTGTTTACCGGATTGCCCTGATTCATGTGGATATCGTGGATCCCATCCACCACGCCGCTATCCGCATACGCACTGCCAAACGCATACACCGTCGCATCCCCGGCCGCAATCGCCCTATCGAGCAACGCCGCCACAGCATTCTCAAGCGCTCGGCTTGCCTCGATCTCTCGCTCGTTCCCCGCTCTCCCATGCTTCACCGCCTTGGGCAGCAGCGTCATCGCCGCCCGCGTAATCATCGGCTTGCCCGCGATCCGCTCCCGCACATAGTCCAGTGCCATCCCGCCCGGCTCTCTCGACATTGGCGTCACACCGGCCGCCAGCGCGCTCAGCCCCGGTGCGTCCAGCGGCGCAAAACTCTGCTCGATCGCGTACAGCACCTCGCTCTCATCCACACTCTCGATGTTCACCGCGACTGTAAAGGGCTTCGTACCCGCCTCCATCGTGATCTGGTAGTGCCGGCTCGCCCCCTTCACGACCTTGCCGGCAGTCGGTTTGCCCTTCAACACGCTGTACTTCGAAATTGGCATCGCGCTCTCTTCGTTACTCCGATGACTCTACCGTACCGGCTGCGCATCCTCGTCACGATGCCGATCGAGTGCCGGCCGCCGCTTCGCCTCCGGTTTCATCGCATCTCGATTCTCCGCCGCCGCGGGGTGCACACCAAAGTCCCACACGCCCAGGTTGATCCGCTTCGCATCCAACACCTCCATCAGCGCAAACTCGCCGAAGTCGAGCGGCCGCACCGGCGTCAGCTTCTGCCAGTGCCCGCCTGGCAGCGGCTCTGCCCGCACCTCCGTCACATCCTCCGGCAGCCTCCGGCCGTCCCCGGGCGACGTCAGCGAAAAGCTCGCCAGCACCCGCGAATCCGTCCGCACCTCCGTTCGCACAATCACGTACCGGCTGGCTGCCGAGCCACCCGCGCTCGCCGTCGCTGCCGTGCCCGTCGCCCCGTGCGTATCCACTGTCAGCGCGCTGCCGCTCGCCGGTGTATCCGCGTCATCGCCGATCCGCACATAGAGCACCGGGTCCGGCACATGCACCTGCACTGCAGACCGTGTTCCCCGCAGCGTCACCACCGTGTGCGGACTCGACAGCGGGTTCACCATGCCCAGGAGCACATTGTGCGCCGTGTTCCGGTTCAGCTGGCCGTCACTCTGCGCCAGCGGCACCAGCTCCGGCGTCGACTGAAATGTATCCAGCACCAGCACCGAGTCCTGCTCCGGCAGGTGCAGATCCGGCGCAATCTCCGGCGTCAGTGCCGCCCGCGCTGCCTCTTCCTTCAGCAGCTCCGGATCGATCTCGGGCGCAGCCGCCGGCTGGCCGTCCACCGTCATCGTATGCCGCTTCTCCCACGTGTGCGTCGCGTCCAGATCGACCAGCGCCACCGGCACGATCTCCTCCGCACCCCCGCGTTCCGCACTGTGGTACACCACATTCTTGCCCACGATCCGGTAGTCCAGCACCAGCTGAAACGAGCCGTCCCGCAGGATCAGATGGGTCCGCCGCGGTGCCTGGGTAGAGCCTGTCGTCTGCGCCCTCGCCACAACCGTCGCATCCGTCACCGTCAGAAGCCCCAGCAGCACCGCGCCCACAAGGGTCCGGCCGTCTCCGATTGCACTCCGCCGCATCCCTTGCCTCCAGACAGGCTCTCGAGAGAAGTTCACTCTGGTCTCTCCCCAGCCGTTAGACGCACGCAGCGGCCTTCCGTGCACTCCGCCTCGCACTCCCCACGCGAACCTACAGATCTACCCGCGACGATGCGTAAACGCCCGCGCCCCAGGCCCGCGGTAGTCGCCCGCCACATGGCCGTGCCCCCGCAGCAGGTACTTCGTCGTCGTCAGCCCTTCAAGCCCCACCGGCCCGCGGGCATGAATCCGCGACGTCGACACTCCCACCTCCGCGCCCAGCCCATAGCGGAACCCATCTGCGAATCGCGTGCTCGCATTCACCATCACGCTCGCCGCATCAACCTCCTGCAGGAAGCGTTCCGCCGCCGCAGGATCACTCGTGCAGATGCTCTCCGTATGCGCCGACCCGAACCGATGTATATGCTCGATCGCCGCATCGAGCGACGCCACCACCCGCAGCGCCAGCGTCAGATCGCCGTACTCCGTGTGCCAGTCCTGCACCTCGCCGACCTGCTCCGCCAACGCGCGGGGCAGCCTGTCGCGAACGCCGGAATCCCCCAGCAGCGTCACTCCCTTTACGCCCAGGCGTGTGACCAGCGCCGGCAGAAAGTCACCTGCAACGGCCTCATGCACCAGCACCGTCTCAGCCGCGTTGCACACCGCCGGATAGTCCGTCTTGGCGTCATCGATCACGGCCAGCGCCAGCTCCTGCTCGACTTCCCGATCGACATAAATGTGGCAGATACCGTCCGCGTGCCCCAGCACCGGAATCCGTGTCGTCGCCTGGATGTGCTCGACCAGCGCTCGCGATCCGCGCGGGATCACCAGGTCCACCAGCGACGAGAGCGTCAGCAGCTCCGCCACCGCCTCCCGCCCGAAGAGCACCGACACTGCCTCGGCCGGAACACCCACGGACCGCACCGCCTCCCGTATCAGCTCGACCAGCGCCGCCGCCGTCCGCTCCACCTCCCGGCCCGGCTTCAGCACCACCGCATTTCCGCTCTTGAGCGCAAGCGCGCTGATCTGCGTCACTGCATCCGGACGCGCCTCAAAGATCACCGCCAGCACGCCCAGCGGCACCGACCGCTTTTCGAGATCCAGCCCGCGATCAAGCTCGATCGCATCCAGCCGACGCCCGAGCGGATCCGGCAGCTCGCCTACAGCGCGCACCTGCGCTGCCATCTCCGCCAGCTTCGCGGCCGTAAGCCCCAGCCGGGCGCGGTTCGCAGCCGAAAGTTCGCCGGTCGCAACCATCGCGTCCGCAAGGGCAAGGTCCACGGCATTAGCCGCCAGGAGCACCTCCTGCTGCACGATCAGCGTCACGGCTATGGCCTCGAGTGCCGCATCGCGCATTTGGAGCGGCATTGGCGCCAGCGCCCGTGCCGCCGCTCGCGCACGCTCCGCCATCTCCCCGACTCCGCGCGGGCTTTCCTCTGTCCCAGTCCCTTCGAAGACGCCGCGGCTCCCCTCGATCGGCTCATAGGAAACAGGTCTCATCGATGCACCTCGTGCGCCGCGGCAGCATGTCTCTCCTTGTCCACAGTGAGGCCGCGAAACCGTGTGCCCACACGCTCGCCGGCAACCACCCGTTCCAGCACCCGCGCCGTTCGTCCGTTGGCAATGACGACCGTCAGGCCAGCCTCCTGCGCCATCCGCGCTGCCTCCAGCTTGGACCGCATGCCACCGCGCCCGCGGCCGTTGCCTCCCTCCGCGTGCGCCAGCACAGCCTCATCGATGCGCTCCACCTGTGTCAGCAGGCGCGCCGCGGGACTCGTCGGACTTCGATCATATAAGCCATCCACATCCGAGAGCAGTACCAGCAGATCCGCTCCAACATGCGTGCTCAACAGCGACGAGAGCTTGTCGTTATCGCCGAACAAGCGTGGACGCGCGCTCTCTTGTGCTGGCGCATCCAGTTCTGCAACCGAAACAGTATCATTTTCGTTGACGACCGGAATTACCCCGAGCGCCAGCAGCGCCTCAAGCGTCCGTTTCAGGTTCGCGTGGCGAACCGGTGAACGGAAGTCATCCTCGGTCAGCAGCACCTGCGCCGTTCTGCAGCCCAGACGATCAAACGCATCCTCATAGATACTCATCAGCCGTGACTGCCCGGTCGCCGCACAGGCCTGGATACTCGCCAGATCCGTCGGCCGCGTCATCATCCCTAATCGCTCCATGCCGAGACCGATCGACCCCGAGCTCACCACCAGGATCTGGTGGCCCGCCTCCCGCAACGCCGCCATCGACTCCACCAGCCCGCACAGCAGACCCAGCGCGACACGGCCATCGCTGCGCATGATCACATTCGTCCCTAGCTTCACGACGATGCGCTGCAAGGTAGCGCTGTCGACTCCCGCGCGCTGCGTACCAGCCACAACCATCCGCTCATGCTAGCAGCCACGCCCGTGGCACCACATGGCGTTTAGCATAGGAGATATCATCTTGAGTTCCTCAACCACACCAACTCCAGCGAGCGCAGCCGTCGCGGCAGCCCCGCCCCGTCGCACGCTTGCTGCCTTTGCCTGCGTGTACTTCTTCTGGGGCTCCACCTATACAGCCATTCACGTCGCCGGCCTGCACCTTGCACCCGCACTGGTTGCGGCCTGCCGAACCCTCCTCACGACTCTTCTTCTCGTCGCATTCTGTCTTGGCACCGGCCGGTCTCTGCGGGTCGCTCGCGCAGAGCTTTGGAAGCTCTTCGTCGTCGGCGTTCTCTTCATGACCATCAATGCCATCCTGCTCACCTGGGCCGAGACCATGGTGGCCTCTGGCGTAGCCTCGCTCCTCGTCTCCACCATGCCCATCATGGTGGCTGTGATCGAGGCAGCAATGCCGCGCGGCGAAGGCCTGACGCCACGCGGATGGGCAGGCACACTCCTCGGCACCGCGGGGATGGTCGCTCTCGTCTGGCCCTCTCTGCGCACGGGAGCCGGTCACGGGGATCGCCATCTGCTCGCCTATGCCTTGCTACTCCTGGCCGCGCTCGCCTTTGCACTCGGCGCCGTGCTCAGCCGCAGATTCCACTTCCGTCTCGACCCCTTCGTCGCCACGACCTGGCAGATTGCGAGCGCCAGCATCTGCAATGTTGCCCTTGCTCTTGGGAGCGGCGCTCTGCACAGAGCCGTGTGGACCCGCGGCGGCCTGCTCTCCCTGCTTTACCTCAGCATCTTCGGATCCCTCGTCGGCCTGAGCTGCCTCACCTATCTGCTGCAGCACGTCGCCGTAACCAAGGTCTCCACCTATGCCTTCATCAACCCCATCGTCGCTGTTCTGCTCGGTGTATTTCTGCTCCATGAACGGCTGAATGGCTCCGAGATCCTCGGCATGGTCATCATCATCGCCGCCGTCGCGACCGTCATCTTTTCGCGCGTTCGCCGCGCACCCGATACACCGGCCGGCGACCAGCAGGTCGCACCGGCGGACACACCGGCCTAGCGCGGCGGCGCGACATTGACCTCATAGAGATCGTCATCCTTATACGTGGAGCGCACCTTGCCGCGATAAATCAGGATCGCTCCGTCCGCATCAAGCTTGCGCAGCAGCCAGTCCTCCGGATACGTGTAGGTTCCGATGACGTAAAAATGAGGATGTTGCGCAAGAAAATCTTTATACGGAGCAACGTTGCCTTCGAGCCCCAGCGCGCGCTGCACCTTTGCTTCGTTCTCGAACAGCGTTGCATGCGCAAATCGCGTAGCTGCCTCGCGATCGGTCAGGTAGTACGTACGCGCCCGCGTCGACGCCGCCTCCCGATCATTCATCTCAACAAACGTCAGCCCGCTCGCTGCCACAATCGGCAGGCTTCCAGTCGAGGCAGCGAGCGGAGGCCGTGGCGCCGTAATATCCGCGCCAGGATTCCCATTTGCGTCGAACACAAACAGATCGACGGCCGTGCGCGCAACCGCTGCCAAAACTAAAGCGAATGCCAACAGTGTCGCAATCTCCGCCGCGCGCGCCACACGTCTGTAGAAAAACCAGGTCAGCAGACCGGCGACGCCCAGCACACTCGCAATGCCATACCGCGGAAAGAAAGCCACCTGCCGAAAAGTGAAGACGATCGCCACCAGCAATCCCTGCAGCGTGAGGCCGGCAAGGAGCGCTATCTCGCGCGGTTCAGGCCTGAGCGCACGCGTGTAGGCTACCTGAGGTCCATGACGCACGGGTAGAAACGCCCGCAGCACCACACAGGCAAACACCGCAATGCCGAAGTAGAGAAACATCTCCACATACATCCATCCCACCGTGTCCACACGCGGCAGAAAATCCGGTGGGTACAGCACACGCCGGATCGAACTGGCCTGCGAACTGGCCGTCAGATCAATTGCCAGCGCAAACACCGCGGGAACTCCAATCGAGAAAAACCCGACCCAGTCCACGGATCGCCGGCGGCTTGAGAAGAAAGCGGCACCCAGAAACGGAAGCAGCGAAAGCACCGCCAGGAAGTGGCTTGCGGCAGCAAGCGTCGCCGCGACGAACATAAGCGCCGGCATAAAGCGACGGCGCCGTGAGTAGCCCGCGCGCTCCTGCCAGGCAAACAGAAGCACACTCAAGGCGGCCAGCCAAAGCATGTAGGGCCGGTTCTGCCAGCAGTACTCCACGTAGGTACTCACCCAGAAGACCGCCAGCGCAAAGATGCCGAACAGATTGCTGAGCCGTCGCGCAAACAGCAGAAAGATCATCTCGCTCGCAAGCAGGCCTGCCACCATGGACGGTAAGCGCGCCAGCATCCACCGCGGGCCAGGCAGCATCAGGGAGAAGCGCTCCAGCAGGTACGACAGCGGCGGATTCAGATCCACCGCGTGAATGCGTTCAAGCATCAAGGAAAACGAGGGCGCACGCGCGATGCCCCATGTAAACAATTCATCATGGCGCAGCGGATGCGCATGCGCCTCGACCAGAGCCATGGGCAGGTACAGCAGGGCAATGAAGAGCATGCAGGACTGCTGATGAGTTTCGATCCACACGCCCAGATCCTCAAGCAGACTGGAGACGTGCAACGACAGCTTGGACCTGGGTCTAACCAGAGTTACCGTCATGAAGGAGGCATCCGTTCGGTTAAGCGTTGGAACAGGAGATGGCGGCAACAGAGCAGCAAAGCAATCAGACCAGAGGCTGCAGTGATTCAAGTACGGTAGGAATGAGTTCGGAAACAGTCGGATGGATATGCATTGCGTGAGTCAGCGTTGTGAAGGGTGCACCGGCGTACATCGTATCCAGAATGCAGTGAACGGCCTCATCCCCACCGGTGCCGAGAATCGTCGCTCCCAGAATCTTCTTCGTCTCTGCATCCACCAGCACCTTCATAAATCCTTCCGTCTCGCCTTTCTCAACCGCTCGTCCAACCTTACTCATAAGACGAGATCCGATCAATGCACGCTTGCCGGATGCACGAACCTCCGTCTCCGTCATACCGACGTGTGCCAGCGGCGGATCGATATACATCGCATGCGCCTGGATGCGATCGCTCACGCGCCTCGGCTCGTTATCAAGCAGGTTCGCCGACACAATTTCGAAGTCATTGTAGGAGGTGTGGGTGAACGCACCGCGGCCATTGCAATCACCCATCGCCCAGATCCCCGGCACGCTCGATCGCAGCTGATCGTCAACCGTGATGTAGCCCTTCTCGTCCGTCGCGACACCCGCGACCTCAAGCCCAAGATCATCCGTGTTCGGCCGCCGGCCTACCGCCAGCAGCACATGCGATCCCAGCACATCCGGCTCGCCGGTCGTGCAGCTCGTTCCAACCAGAACGCCCTCCGCATGCGCTTTGAAGTGAATGCATTCAGAGTCCGTGCGGATCGCGACTCCTTCTTTTTCAAGAATCTCTTTCACCGCTGCAGAGACATCCTCATCCTCGTGCGCGACCAGGCGCTTGCCGCGTTCGACGAGCGTCACCTTGCTGCCGAAGCGCCGGTACATCTGCGCAAACTCAAGCCCGATGTAGCTCCCGCCCACAATCACCAGGTGCTCGGGCAGGGTGTCCAGTTCAAGCAGCGTCGTGTGCGTTAGCAGCGGCACGTCATGCACACCGGGCATCTCCGGAATGGAAGAGCGCGCACCCACGTTGAGAAAGATCTTCTCCGCCGTCAGCACCTCGTCGCCGACCTGTAGCTCCTTCGCGGACACAAAGTGTGCTGCCTCATGGAAGACGGTGCACTTCTCCATCGTTCGCAGCATCGTCTCCACACCGTCACGCGACTTGCCGGAGACTGCATCCTTGCGCGCTTTGACCGCCTTCATATCAACCGTGATCGGCCCGCTTAACTGCACGCCGAAGTCCGCGCCGCGTCGCGCCAGATGCGCCGCATGCGCGCTCGCGACCAGAGTCTTCGTCGGTATGCAGCCGGTGTTCACGCACGTGCCGCCGAAGAGCTTCCGCTCAACCATCGCCACCGTCATACCGGCCTTGGTCAACCGGCCCGCAAGCGGCGGCCCCGCCTGTCCCGCGCCAACAATGATTGCATCGAAGCTCTTCGTCATACGCCAGATCCTCCGCAGTTACAGATAGATGCTACTTGCGCTTCCAGCGAACACCGTCCTTGGCGTCCTCGAGCAATATGCCCTTTCCTAATAGATCGTTCCGAATCGCATCCGCCCGCGCAAAGTTCCGCTGCTTTTTCGCGAGCGTCCGCTCCGCCACCAGCGCATCGATCTCCGCATCTGAAAACGCCAGGGTCTCGAGCAACGCCGGATCAGCCTCGTTCAAGCGATTCTCCTTCTCGGCCCACACCAGGGCAGCGCGCGTCAGCTCCGCATCCCGGTCCTTGAGCACTGCGAACACACCGTCAAAAAGATCCAGCACCGCCAGAATCTGTACCGCGTTGCCCCGCAGCAGCGTTCCCTGGTCCGTCGCCGTGTTCGCCGCGCGTACCAGATCAAAGATCGCCGCGCGCGCCTCTGCCGTGTTCAGATCGTTCGCCAGAGCCGCCGTGTACAGCTCCGCCGCCTGCGTCGTCCCTTCTTCGATCGCAGGATTGATCCCCTCGGCAAACGGCGCAATGCTCTTCGGATCCGCACCCTTCACCATGCGCTTGTGAAACGTTCGCAGCCGATCGATCGCATTCGCCGAAGCCGCCAGATCCTCAAACGTAAAGTTCAGCTGATGCCGGTACGGCACCGAGATCAGCAGAAAGCGAAGGGCCGACACGCGATGCCCACGCAGCAGCAGATCGCGCAGCGTGTAGAAGTTACCCTCGGACTTCGACATCTTCTTGCCTTCTACAAGCAGAAAGCGCACATGCATCCAGTGCCGCGCGAAGAGCTTTCCCGTGGCCGACTCCGACTGCGCAATCTCGTTCTCATGATGCGGAAACATCAGGTCTTCCCCGCCCGCATGCAGATCAAAGGTGTCCCCCAGAAACTTGCTCGCCATCGCTGAGCACTCCAGATGCCAGCCCGGCCGTCCATCCCCCAGCGGTGTCTGCCACGAAGCCTCCTTCGATCCATCCGGCAGCGCTTTCACGGCCTTCCACAGCGCAAAGTCACGCACCGCATCCTTGTTGAACTCACCTGATTCAATTCGGGCGCCATCTTCAATCTGGTCCAGATCCTTCTTCGCGAGCTTGCCGTAGTCCTCGTCCCGCGCCACGCGAAAGTACCAGGAGCCATCCTCTGCCTGATAGGCAAACTCCTTGGCCGCAAGCTGTTCCACCAACGCCACCATCTCCGGAATGCACTCCGTCGCACGTGCGATGATCTCCGGCCGTTCGATCCCCAGCGCCTCCAGATCCTCAAAGAACGCCGTCTCAAACGGCCGCGCATACTCGGCAATCGGCAGTCCCGCGCTTGCAGCATTGCGGATAATCTTGTCGTCGACATCCGTGATGTTCATCACATACCGGATCGCCACGCCCTGCTGCCGCAGAAAGCGCCGCAGAACATCCACATGCAGGAATGTCCTGAAATTGCCGATGTGGCCGTAGTCATAGACCGTCGGCCCGCAGCAGTACATCCGCAACTCGGGCGCACCAACCGCGGAGAGCGGCTGAACGGTGCCGCTCAGGGTGTTGAAGAGATCAAGAGTTGCCACGTAGCTCTTTACATGCCTTGCCGCAGCCGCGAACGCGCTGCTCGGGGATAGTCTCTGCCGTCCCTGATTCTAGCCGATTGCGTTCGTCGGCCCCGGGTTCGCGTCCACCGTGTCCAGACGGAGCTGCGGCTGCGCGCTCACGCCCCTCCCCGCCCGCTCCCCGGCCTGCAGACGCGGCCACGCCGCCGCCGCGATCATCGCAGCATTATCGGTTGAGAGCGCCAGCGTCGGAAAGCCGATCGGCATCCCACGCCGATCAGCCTCTGCCTGGAACCTGCGCCGCAGCTCAGCATTCGCCGAGACTCCACCTGTCACCAGCACCGCCCGCGCACCGGCCATCTCCGCCGCCCGAAATGTCTGCTGCAGCAGCCTTCCCACAACGGCGGCCTGGAAGCTCGCCGCAAGATCCAGCACCTCACAGGGCAAGACGCCAGCCGCCCGCAGCGCGGCGATCGTCTCCGGCGTGGCTTTCTGCGTGTGCTCGATTCGCGTCCGCCGCTCCGCCGCCGCAGAGAGCATCCCGTGCTGCTCCAGATGCCGCAGCACCGCCGTCTTGATCCCGGAAAACGAAAAGTCGACGTTCTTGGCGTCCGGCTCTTCCGCGCTGCGATGCCGAATCTCTCCAAACCGGAACACCACCGCCCGCGCGTTTCCGAGCGGCGCCAGCGCGTCGATCCACGGCCCCCCGGGATACGGTAGCCCCAGCAGCTTGGCAACCTTGTCAAACGCCTCGCCCGCCGCATCGTCGACCGTGCGCCCCAGCGTCCGGTAGCGAAACACCCCCGCCGCCCGCTCCGCCCGATACAGGTGCGTGTGCCCACCGGAAACCACCAGCGCCACCAGCGGGGCCGCAGGCTCCTCCTGCGGGAGCAACGTCGCCCCATGCTGCATCAGGACAGCGTAGATATGTCCCTCCAGATGATTCACCGCAAGCAGCGGCTTCTCGAGCGCGAACGCCAGCGCCTTGGCATACGTGATTCCAACCAGCAGCGCTCCAGCCAGCCCTGGTCCTTCCGTGACCGCAACGGCATCAAGCGACTCCATCGTCAGCCCTGGCTCCCGCTCTGCCGCCTGCGCCATCGCCGCCCGCACCACCGGCACAATATTCCGGAGATGCTCGCGGCTCGCCAGCTCCGGCACCACACCCCCATAAAGCGCATGGAGATCCACCTGGCTCGCCACCACGCTCGAAAGCACCTCCGTGCCCCCACGCACTACCGCCGCCGCCGTCTCATCGCACGAGCTCTCAATGCCGAGAATTAAGCCCCCGATCAAACTACTTCGGTCGCTGTCGAGTCTCTCGAAAGCCGTGCTGGAACCTGTGCGTTCATCGGGCATCTGACTAGTGTACGAGGAGCAGCATGGCCGTCCACACCCCCATCGAGCATCTGGAGAGCATCGCCTACCGCACAGCGCTGGGCGTTGTCCGAGCCCTCACCTCGGCCGGCCATCAGGCCTTCTTCGCCGGCGGCTGCGTTCGCGATCTTCTTCTCGGCATCGAGCCGAAAGACTTCGACGTCGCCACCAGCGCCACGCCGGACATCGTTCAGAGCCTGTTCCCTCGCACCGAAGCCGTCGGCGCTCACTTCGGCGTCATCCTTGTCATCGCTGACGGAGGCGACGAGCGCCACGCCATCGAGGTCGCCACCTTCCGCAACGATGGCGCCTACACCGATGGCCGCCGGCCCGATGCCGTTCGCTTCTCCACCGATCCGCGCGAAGACGTTCTGCGGCGGGACATCACCGTCAATGGCATGCTCTTCGACCCGCTCCGTTTCGAGCAGACCGACGATCTCGACGGCTCCATCCTCGACTTCGTTAACGGCCGCGACGACCTCAAGCTCGGCATCATCCGCGCCATCGGCGAGCCCGCACGCCGCTTCGCCGAAGACAAGCTGCGCATGCTGCGCGCCGTGCGTTTCGCCGCCCGGCTCGGCTTTGACATTGACTCCGATACCGCCGCAGCCATCACGGAGCTCGCCCCCGAGATCCATCAGGTCAGCGCCGAACGTGTGCGCGATGAGCTCTCCCGCATGCTCACCGAAGGCCACGCCCGCCGCGCCTTCGAGCTTCTGGATGAACTCAATCTCCTCGTCGAGATCCTTCCCGAAGCCGTCACCATGCATGGTGTTGAGCAACCCGCAGACTGGCACCCGGAAGGCGACGTCTGGGTCCACACCATGCTGCTCCTCGAAAAGCTCAAGCCCGGCTGCCCCGCCACTCTCGCCTGGGGCGCTCTGCTGCACGACATCGGCAAGCCCGCCACCTACCAGCTCGATCGCTCCGGCATCCTCCCGCGCATCCGCTTCAGCGGCCACGTCGAAGTCGGTGTCCGCATCGCCGAAGTCATTCTCAGGCGCCTCCGCTTCTCAAACGAAGACACCGAGCAGATCCTCGCGCTCATCAAGAACCACATGCGCTTCGGCGACGTGCCCCAGATGAAAGAGTCGACCATCAAACGCTTTCTTCGCCTGCCGAACTTCAACGAGCACCTGCAGCTTCATTGGCTTGATTGCAGCTCCTGCCATGGCAAACTCGGCATCTGGCAACTCATGAAGGAACGCTACGAGGCCGAGCCCGCCGAAGAGCGTCGCCCGCAGCTCTTCGTCACTGGTCGCGATCTGATCAACGCCGGTTACAAACCCGGCCCGCGCTTCAAGTCCATCCTCGAAGCCGCGGAAGACGCCCAGCTTGAAGGCGCCATCCACTCCACCGAAGACGGCCTCGCCCTCATTCGCGACCGCTTCAGCACCTCCTGACTGACATCCCCTTTGTCGTCATCCCGCAGGGATCTGCTTGCCCTTTTTGCGTGCCATCCGAAAAGATCTTTGTTGTCATGCCGAAGGGATCTGCTTCTATCCGACACACCTCGCTCCCCCTAACCTGCTTTCCTCAAGCAACAAGTGAATCCCATGAACCCAGCCCCCACTCCCTTTGACACCCTCATCGTCGGTGCCGGCATCGCCGGCCTGGCCTGCGCCCGCACCCTCGCCGAGAGCGGCCAGCGCGTCTGCCTCGTTGAAGCCACCGACCGCATCGGCGGCCGCATCCTGACCGAGCGCGTCGGCGACCAGGTCATCGAGCTCGGCGCCGAATTCGTACACGGTCGTCCACCCGAGCTCCTTGCCCTCATAGAGGAGGCCGGCCTCACGATCGCCGAACGCACCGGCACCCAGCTCAGCTTCGAAGACGGCCGCCTCACAAGCGCGAGCGCCCGCAGCCAGACGTCAGCCGAGCGAGATGGCATGTTCAAGCCGCTCGAGCAGCTCCGCACCTACACCGGCCCGGACCTCAGCTTCCAGGACTTCCTCGACCACTCCGAGTTCGCCCACCAGAACGATCTCCGCGAGGCCGCAACAGCCTACGTTGAAGGCTTCAACGCCGCGGATGCCACACAGATCAGCGCGCGCGCACTCGGCATCCAGCAGACCGCCGAAGAGGCGATCGAAGGCGATCGCGTCGCCCACATCCGCGAAGGCTACGACCGCCTTCCGCACTTCCTCGCCGGGCGCTTCCTGTCCGCCGGCGGCGAGCTTCGTCTCAGCACGCCAGTCCAGGCCATTCATTGGGGCACTGGCCGCGTCGCTCTCGAGACCACCGCCGGTGAGTTCGCCGCGCGCAGGGCCGTCCTCACCCTGCCGCTCGGCGTTCTCCAGGCCGGCACCGTCCGCATCGTACCCGAGCCCCGCACCCTCCTCGAGGCCGCCTCCCTCATGCGGATGGGCCCCGTCTGCCGCTTCACTCTCGTCTTCCGTGAGCCCTTCTGGCAGACCCTCCCGCCCTCGCCACCCCTCACAGCCCCGGATTCCCACGACCTCAGCTTCCTCTTCGACTTCGGCGAACTCCCCTCCGTCTGGTGGTCCGCGCATCCCGAGCGCACCCCAGCCGGCAACGCCACACGATCGCTCACCGGCTGGGTCGGGGGCCCGCTCTCCCATGAGCTCCTCGGCACCTCGTCCGCTGCTCTCGCCACACTCGGCTGCCGCGCCCTCGCCCGCATCTTCACCCGCCCGGAGACCGAAGTTCTGGACCTCCTTGAGGACTGCCTCACTCACGACTGGTCCGCCGATGCTCGCTCCCTCGGCTCTTACAGCTACGTCGCCATCGGGGGCGCAGACGCCTCAGCCCACATGTCCCAGCCCATCGAAAACACCCTCTACATCGCCGGCGAACACACCGACACCACCGGCCATTGGGGCACCGTCCATGGCGCTCTCCGCAGCGGCCTTCGCGCAGCCCGGCAGGTTCTAGACTCGGCCTGACAGCTCCTGCGGTTGTTGTTTACGTGTCATCCCGCAGCGATCTGCTTCTCTTCGGCGGCCGTCGCTAAACCGGCATCCGCCCGCCAGTAGCCCCAAAGATCTCCCCCGAAACATAACTCGCCTCTTCACTCGCCAGAAATACATATAGATGAGCCACTTCAACCGGCTGTGCCGGCCTCCCGAAGACCGTCTGCTCACCAAAACTCCGCACCTTGTCCACCGCCATCGTCGCCGGAATCAGCGGCGTCCACACCGGTCCCGGCGCTACGCCGTTCACGCGGATTCCCTTCTCCTTCGCGAGCTTCGCCAGGCTCTTCGTCAGGTTTGCGATCGCCGCCTTCGTCGCCGCATACGCCAACAATCCCTCACTGAAATCAAACCCCTGGATCGACGTGCTGTTAATAATGCTCGCCCCCGGCTTCAGCACCGCCAGCGCCGCTTGCGTCAGAAAAAATGTACCGAACACATTTGTCCGGAACGTCTGCTCCAGCTCCTCCGGGCTTACATCCTCGATCTTCTCCCGCATCATCTGGAAGCCCGCATTGTTCACCACAACATCGAGCCGCCCCAGTCGCGCGATCGCAGTTTTGACCAGCGATCGCGCATACCCCGGGTCCCCGATATCTCCTGGAAGGCATAGACACTTCCGTCCCGCCTCATCAGCAATCCTTGCGACCTCCTCCGCGTCCTTCTGCTCCTCTGGCAGGTAGCTGAGCACCAGATTCGCGCCTTCCTTCGCAAATGCAATCGCCACCGCGCGGCCGATACCCGAGTCCCCGCCCGTCACAATGGCCACGCGATCCTCGAGCCGGTTATAGCTCCTATACTCCTGCTCACCGTGCTCCGCCCGTGGGTCGAGCAAGCGCACCGTACCCGGATGTGTCTGCTTCTGATCCTTGAACGGAGGTTGCGGATAGAGCGTGCGCGGATCAGGGTTGGCACGCATGGTTGGGGACATGAAAGAGGACCTCAAAGAGACTATGCGAGCAGAAATTTGTTTTGACGTACGCCGGTGAAGGACCTGGCACATTCGATGCGCCGCACAGCGCGCATGGCTTCTGAAAACCACCTGTCCCCGGCACGCTCTGCCGCCAAACATCATCTGCTAGCCTCAAATCACCTGAGGTTTTATGCCCACCAAAGTTCTCCTGAACACCCGGCCTGACACGACCCCAAATACCACCATCACCGTGAACGGGAAGGAGACCGACGCGCACGTTGGCGAGTTCCTGGTAGACGCCCTGAACCGCATGGCCGACCGCACGCACGGCAAACATCTCCCGCAGGTCTGCTACATGCCGCAGATGGGGCCCATCCAGAGCTGCGACACCTGCATGGTGCAGGTCAGCGCCGCGGCAGGGCAACCAGCCGAGCTCGTCCGCTCCTGCAGCACCCTGGTCACCGCCAACATGGCCGTCCAGACCGAGGGCGAGCGCGTCGACATCGCCCAGCGTGAGGCCTTCGACCGCATCCTCCAGAACCACATGCTCTACTGCACGGTCTGCGACAACAACAATCAGAACTGCACCGTGCATAACGCGACCGCCGATCTCGACGTCAAGCACCAGGCCCGCGAGTTCAAGGTCAAGCCCTACGAGAAGGACGAGTCCAACCCCTTCTACCGCTATGACCCCGATCAGTGCATCCTCTGCGGCCGCTGCGTGGAATCCTGCCAGAACGTTCAGGTGAACGAGACCCTCTCCATCAACTGGGATGACCCACATCCGCGCGTCCTCTGGGATGGCGGCCACGAGATCGCCGGCTCCTCCTGCGTCTCCTGCGGCCATTGCGTCACCGTCTGCCCCTGCAACGCGCTCATGGAGAAATCCATGATCGGCCACGCCGGCTACCTCACGAACCTCCCGTCCAAAGTCCTCGACGACATGATCGACGTCGTCAAGGGCGTCGAGCCAAACTGCGGCTACGGCCCCATCCTCGCCCTCTCCGAGATCGAAGCCGAAGCCCGCAACGAGCGTGTCAAGCGCACCAAGACCGTCTGCGTCTACTGCGGCGTCGGCTGCTCCTTCGAGGTCTGGACCCGCGATCGCCACATCCTCAAGATCGAGCCCGCCCACGGCCCCGCCAACGGCATCTCCACCTGCATCAAGGGCAAGTTCGCCTGGGACTTCATCAACTCCACTGATCGCCTCACCCACCCGCTCAAGCGCGTCGGCGACACCTTTGAAGAGATCGGCTGGGACGAAGCCCTCGAGCTCGTCTACGACAACTTCACCCGCATCAAGCGCGAGCACGGCCCGGATGCCCTCGCGTTCATCGCCTCTTCGAAATGCACCAACGAAGAGAGCTACCTGATGCAGAAGCTCGCCCGTCAGGTCATCGGCACCAACAACATCGACAACTGCTCCCGCTACTGCCAGACACCGGCCAGCATGGGTCTGCAGCGGACGGTAGGGTACGGGGCCGATTCGGGCTCGATTCAGGACATCGAGACCGCTGACCTCGTCATCATCGTCGGCTCCAACACCTCGGAATCCCACCCCGTCCTCGCCACCCGCATCAAGCGCTCGCACAAGCATCGCGGCCAGCGGCTCATCGTCTCCGATCTCCGCAAGCACGAGATGGCCGAGCGCGCCGACATCTTCATGCGCCCCTACCCCTCCACCGACGAGGTCTGGGTCATGGCCGTCACCAAGTACCTCATCGATAACAACCTCCACGACCAGGCCTTCATCGACGCCCGCGTCAACAAGTGGGACGAGTTCCGTGCCTCGCTCGAGCCCTACACGCTCGAGCATGCCGAGCGCGTCACCGGCCTCACCCAGGAAACCATGATCGCCGTCGCCCACGAGATCGCCAACGCCAAAGGCGGCGTCTGCATTCTCTGGGCCATGGGCGTCACGCAGCACTGCGGCGGCTCCGATACCTCCACCTCCTTCGCCAATCTGCTGCTCGCCACCGGCAACTTCGGCAAACCTTCCTGCGGCGGCTACCCGCTGCGCGGCCACAACAACGTCCAGGGCGCCAGCGACTTCGGTTCCATGCCCAACATCTACTCGGGCTATCAACATGTCGACGATGCCGATGTTCGCGCCAAGTTCGAAGCCGACTGGGGCTGCGTCCTCCCCGTCACCAAGGGCCTCGACAACCACGAGATGATCGAGTCCATCTACGAGGGCAAACTCAAGGCGCTCTACATCAAAGGCGAAGACACCATCACCTCGGACGCCAACGCGAACTACGTCGACGGCGCCTTCCGCAAGCTCGACTTCATGATCGTGCAGGACATCAACTTCTCCGAGACCTGCCGCTATGCCGACCTCGTCCTTCCCGCCAGCCCGTCGCTCGAAAAGGACGGCACCTTCGTCAATACCGAACGCCGCATCCAGCGCATCTACAAGGCTCTTGATCCGCTCGGCAACTCGCTTCCTGACTGGCAGATCATCCAGCTCATCGCCAACAAGCTCGGCGCCAAATGGAGCTACGCCCACCCGTCCGATGTCATGGTCGAGGTCGCCCGCCTCACCCCGTCGCTCGCCGGCGTCACCTACGAGCGGCTCGAAGGCTTCAAGAGCCTGCAATGGCCCGTCGCCGCCGACGGCACCGACACCCCGTGGTGCTACAAGGAGAAGTTCGCCTTCCCCGACGGCAAGGCCAAGTTCCACCCGCTCGAGTACCTTCCACCCTCAGAAGAGGTCAGCGAAGAGTACGACCTTCACCTCAATAACGGCCGCCTGCTCGAGCACTTTGAACAGGGCTCGATGACCTATCGCACACCCGGCATCAAGTCCATCACGCCCGAAAACTTCGTCGAGGTCTCGCACGAGCTCGCCGAAGCGCGCGGCCTCACCAGCGGCCGCTACGTCCAGCTCACCAGTCCCTACGGCCGCGTCAAGGTCCAGGTCCTGGTCACCGACCGTGTCTCCGGCAAACAGCTCTACATGCCCATGAACTCGGTCGAAGAGCCCGTCAATAAGCTCACCAGCAGCCACGTCGATCGCGGCACCCACACCCCCGCCTACAAGGAGACCTCGGTCCACATGACCGTCCTCGAAGACGGCAAAAATCCTCTTCCGCGCACCAACTTCCGTTACGGCAATCGCACCCCGCTGCCCGGCATCGAGATCGAAAAGAAGTGGGCCGGCGCCGGCTATCGCCTGCCTGGCACCTCCATCGGCGACAAACTCGTGCAGATCAAATCCACCACCGTCTAACCCGAACCTTGCAAGAGGCAGGACCGGCTGCTGTCCTTGCCTCTTTGCTATCCTTGCCCCTTTGCTATCCTTGCCCCTTTGCTATCCTTGCCTCTTTGCTGTCCTTGCCTCTTTGTTGTCATCCCGTAGGGATCTGCTTCTCGACCCTTGCAGCCAGGCCAAAGACGAAGCAAATATCGTC
Organism: Acidobacteriaceae bacterium; assembly: GCA_903642235.1. GTDB lineage: Bacteria > Acidobacteriota > Terriglobia > Terriglobales > Acidobacteriaceae > Edaphobacter. Next base: position 48,209 of record CAHJWL010000016.1, read on the forward strand.
TCCAACACCAAGGAGCTTTACCATGGCCAACCCGCTCGCCTTCACCCCTAAACCGGTCGACCCCAGGCTCGAGCTCCAGCGTCGCCTCGACGCCGCCCCCATCCAGCACGGCGAAGCCATGCTGGTCGCCTGGGATCTCCTCCAGACCGCCCACGACGAGGGCCTGCTCGACCTCATCCACGGCCTCGTCGGTGCCAAGGACACCATCGCCGGCAAGCTCGCCGAGTACGGTCGTCTCCCCGAGGGCGTCGCCGCTATCCGAAACCTCATGGGCCTCGCCAAACTGCTCATGGTCGTCGACCCCGACGTCCTGCTCGCCCTCACCCAGGCCTTCGACTCCGCCTCTTCGCTCCACAGCCAGGAATACAATCCGCCCGGCCTCTTCACCCTCGCCCGCCGCGCCGTCAGCGCGGACAGCCGCCGCGCCCTCTCCCTCCTGACCCTCGTCCTCGCCGAGGTCGGCCGCAGCCTCAACACCGGCGAACACAACCAGGGCCGCGTCGACCCCTCCGAACCCCTCGCGGAGGGCTAACCCGCGCACTCCCCTGTGCTTCAATAAACGCATGTCGCAACCGTTCCAGGTAGGCTCCGTAACCATCGGCGGCCCAGACCTCTTCCTCATCGCCGGCCCCTGCGTCATTGAGTCCGAAGAGCACGCCCGCACCATGGCCGCCGCCATCGCCGCAAGCACCGCCCGCCTCGGCATCCCCTACCTCTTCAAGGCCAGCTACGACAAGGCCAATCGCACCTCCCTCTCGAGCTTTCGCGGCCCCGGCCTCGGGGAAGGCGCCCGTATCCTCCGCGCCATCGCCCTCGAGACCGGCCTGCCCGTTCTCACCGACGTCCACACTCCCGACGACTGTGGCCGCCTGTCCGACGCTCTCGGCCCCGACGTCAACGCCATGCTCCAGATCCCCGCCTTCCTCTGCCGCCAGACCGATCTGCTCGTCGCCGCGGCCCACAGCGGTCGCGCCGTCAACATCAAGAAAGGCCAGTTCGTCGCTCCACCGGACATGCAGTTCGCCGTCACCAAGGTCCGCGACTCCGGCAACGCGCGGGTCTCACTCACCGAGCGCGGCGCCTCCTTCGGCTACAACAACCTCGTCGTCGACATGCGCTCTCTGCCCACCATGCGCGCCTTCGCCCCGGTCATCTTCGACGCTACCCACTCCGTCCAGACCCCGTCCGCCGCCAATGGCGTCTCCGGCGGCCAGCCCGACTTCATTCCCGTGCTGGCAAGAGCCGCGGTAGCAGCCGGGGTAGACGGCCTCTTTCTTGAAGTCCACAATGACCCGCAGCATGCAAAGTCCGACGGAGCCAATGCCCTCCCGCTCGACCGCCTCGAGTCCACGCTCGAGCAGTTGCTTCGCATTCACGACGCAGTCTCACCCAGAGCATAGCAAAGCAGCTGCCCGGCCTTGTCGACTGGCCCCGAAATGGAAAGTAAGCTGGAAGGCTGCCGCAAGACGCCCTACGCCGCCGCCCCGTCTCCACCCACACCACCGCTCGCAATGACGCCTTGCCCCGCCACCACCACCGCATCCCGCAGCACCTTCGCCTCGTACATCTTTGTGTCCGAAGCCTTCAGCATCGCCTGTACCGTCATGCCATCCTCCGGGTACGTCGCCAGCCCGAAACTCCCCGACAGCCGCAGCGACAGCTGTGCTCCCTCGAGAAACGACGTCTCCCGCAGCGCGGCATGCAGCCTGGCCGTCATGCCACACGCCACATCCTTGCCTACTCCCGGCAGCAGCACCACAAACTCATCGCCGCCATACCGGAACGAGCTCATGCCCGGGCCCATCACCCGTCGCATCAGATCCCCTACCTCGGCCAGCAGTCGGCTGCCGATCAGGTGCCCATGCGTGTCATTGACCTGCTTGAACCTGTCCAGATCAAGGAACAGCAGACTGAACGTCTCGAGCTTGTCTACACTCTCCTCAAGCATCGAGTACAGATGCCGCGCATTGAACAGCCCCGTGCAATCATCCGTAATGGTGAGCTCGTGAATCAGCGTCACCGACCGATTGTTCTTGATTGCGATCGCCGCGTAATCGCACAAAATCCGTAGAAATGAGATCGAGTATTCACTCAATAAATCCAGCTTGCTGTTCAGCAGCTGAATGACCCCCAGCGTCTTGCCCGCGGAGCGCACCGGCACACAGGCAATCGACTGGATGTTCAACTCCGGATGCGCCCGTGTGAATGCCAGCCATTTCGGGTCAAGTGCCACATCCGGCACAATCAGCGGATTTCCTGTCGCCGCCACCCAGCCCGCGACGCCCTCGCCCATCGGAACCTTCAACCCCTTCAGGCTCTCCTGATCCTCGCCCACAGCGATAACGTAGTACAGCTCCCTCTCGTCATCGCTCACCAGCAGCATCGACCAGCGCTCCGGCCCGAAGAAGCCCGCCATCTTGTTCATAATCGCGCCGAGAATCTCTTCAAGCTCAAGGGACGCCGTCACGGCCCGGGCGACATCGTGAAAGACCCGCAGATGATCCATCTGCCGGCTGTCAATTACCTCGTACTGGCGACGATCTTTCACCGCGTGCTCTCCCGCCCTGGAACCGCGTTATCCGCCGATATGCACCATACTCCGCGACGGCTTCTCAAAGTCCGACTCACCGATATGGTGGCGTGCTTCCTTCCTCGCAATTACTTTCCGTATGTACGCATCAACTTCGTCATTGGTTCCTCCTCGCGCCACCAAACCATACAGATTGTGGTCGCTCTGCGAAAACAAACACGTGCGAATTTTTCCATCCGACGTCAGGCGTACCCGGCTGCAGTGTCCGCAGAATGGCCGGCTTACCGGCGCGATAATTCCGATCTCACCCAGCCCGTCATCAAATGTGAACCGCCGCGCCGTCTCACTGGCCGCATTCGCCGGCAGCTCTACCAGCGGCCGCACCGCCCTCAGCCGTGTCAGGATCTCCTCCATGGTCACGACCTTCTCCAGCGACCAGCTGCGATCTTCCTCAAGCGGCATCCACTCGATAAAGCGCACAATCACACCCTCGCGCCGAGAGAACTCCGCAAAGCCCTCGATCTGTCCGTCATTAAACCCGCGCAGCAGCACGCAATTCACCTTGACCTGTCCCAGACCTGCCGCCTGTGCCGCCCGCACCCCGGTCAGCACCTTGTCATAACTGCGCGGCACCCGCGTGATCGCCGCAAACGTCTCCGGCTCCACGGCATCCATGCTGACCGTAACCCGTGTCAGACCGGCGCGCGCCAGTGGCTCCGCAAGCCCGCTCAGCAGATGTCCGTTTGTCGTCAGAGCAATGTCGAGCGGGTTCCCGTCGCCCTCTGCCAGCGCCTCGCCCGCCGGTGTCCACGCCGTGCGCAGGTGGCTTAGCGCAGCCACCATCTCCACCAGACCCGATCGCAGCAGCGGCTCGCCGCCCGTCAATCGCACCTTCTCGACGCCAAGCGCCACAAAGCGCTCGATCATCCGCAGATAACCAGCAATGGGCAGCTCGGCAAACTGAGCGCCGTCGTTCCCCGTCCGGCAGTACACACAGCGATAGTTGCAGCGGTCCGTTACCGACACCCTCAGGTCGGTAATTGCCCGGCCATGGCTGTCACGCAGACGACCCGCATTCTCCAGCAACGGCGGCACCATCCCCTGCCCGAAGGCGGCAATGGATGTTAACTGCGGAGGTCCTAGGATGACCGACGCCATAGAACCCTCTTCCCTTGTCGTGCGCCATGGAGCGGAAAATCCGCTCCGGAGAGGCTTCAGCTACGACGTTCCTGCCTGATCAGATGCACAGCGCTCGCCAACGATACAACCGCTGCATCGCCGACCGTCTGTGCATGGGCCGCTGTGCAGCGCAGCGCTAGTAGCTGATGAACTCGTTCGATCCCCGTCGCAGACGCAGCCCCACCAGGCCCGCCACCGCGGAGATCATAAATGTCAGCGCGTTCAGATACGCCACCGGGTGTGCATAGCCCGGAGATAAAAAGATGTCCTGACCACTCCACAGTGTCAGCAGCAACGAAATAATCAGGAACTGGAAACAGATCACCAGCATCAACTGCCCGCGCCGCCGCCGGCTGTCCAGTCTCTCCACCTGGTCCGGAGTCAGAGTGCGCTCTTCAATCGGAAGTAAGGTATTTGCCATGCTGTTTCTCTCGCTCCGCCCGCTTCGGGCTTCTTGCGGAGGCGCCGCGCCGCCGGGTGCCCCGCCTCTGTATTACATCACAGGCATTCGGTCTTTCGTGATCGCCCGCGCCTTTCGTGGCTTCTAGAGAAAGGCTACCGACTGAATTCCTGCAACCTCAAAACGTTTGCGGCAGCGGATGTTCTTGCAACCCATCATGTCGTCGCGGCGCACCATGTAGCTCTGCGCCTTGGCAAACCGCGCGCGGTCCCGCTCGTCCGCGCCACGCGGCAGTTGGGCGCGCTTGCGGCGAACCAGCCAGCTCACCTCATACTCGTTCTGTTCCCGGCAGTACGGACACGTCATCATGTGCTTCCGCTGTTCCGGCCGTTCCTCAAAAAAGTCTCGCTCTTCCATTCCTGCCTCCTCTCGCCGTCGGCTTCCATGGCTTGGCACCGCCATCCGCCTTGCCGGCGGGTGCGCGCCTGCTACCTGCAAGGGCGTGCCTGTCGCCTGCAAGGGCGCGCCTGTCGCCTGCAAGGGAAAGACTAGTGCATCTGCAGTCGAGTTACCATGACTCCGGTGCCTCCCTGCAGGAGCCCCGTTTCGCTATGGCAAAATCAAAGAAGAAGCTCTATTCCAGGCTTCAGGCCGTCAAAGCTCTGTCCCGCGCCAGCGTGGGCACACCGCCGCCCGGACGTATCCTGCCTGATCCAAAGAAAAAACGCGCGAACACGCGGTCCAAGGCGTCGCTTCAGAAGCGTCTCACCTCCAGCACCGAAGAAGACATCCTCGAAGGAGACCCCCGGTGATCGCAGTCCTCCGTTCCGCCCTTGCCGCTCTCGCCCTTGCCACAGCCCTCGCCGCACCCCTCCTGCGCGCCCAGAACATCGAGGTCAACAAGGACAATCGCACCGTCGCCGTTACCGCCACCGAGCACGTCATCGTCACCGCCGACATTGCCACCGTCCACATCGGCTATATCACCTACGGCCGCGACCGGGACACCACCTACGCCAACGCCACCAAGCTCTCAAACGGCATCATCCAGGCCCTCACCGCCTCCGGCGTCCCCGCCGATTCGATCGAGAGCGACAACCAGTCCATCGAGCCCATCCAGAACTTCCAGGTCGAGCGCCTCTCCCCCACCGAGGCCGCCAACCGCAAGTACCAGGTTCAGCAGTCCTGGCTCGTTCGCACCGCCTCCGCCAGCGCCGCCAAGATCCTCGATACCGCCGTCCTCGCCGGCGCCAACCAGTCCGGCCAGATCGACTGGTCGCTCAAGGATGAGTCCGCCTCCACCGCCGCGGCCGCCTCCCGTGCTATCCAGCACGCCCACCGCGTCGCTATCCAGATGGTCTCCGGCTTCGGCGGCAAGGTCGGCGCCCTGCTCTACGCCTCGAACGAAAGCGAATCCTCCACCATTCGCCCCGTGCCCATGATGGCCATGCACAAGGCCGCGAGTGAGAACGAACCTCTCGCCATCAGCCCCCGCCGCATCGAGCGCTCCGTCACCGTCCGCGCCATCTTCGCCATCGAGTAGAAGTCTGAGTGTTCAGGCTGCTCTTTGTTGTCATCCCGCAGGGATCAGCTGTGTACCAGGACGCCCTTCTCTGCAGCAGCGAACGAGTACACTCCACGTCGCAGCGGACTCCTATCCCGTCGCACCCGCCTCTTCTCCCCAGCCCCGCGTCACACCCTCTCGCGCTGGCGCTTTCACCCGCACCGACTCGCTCACCTCTCCCGTTCCCGGCAGCCCGCACAGCAGCACCGCATATACAAACCAGTAAAACGCCATCACCGGAATCAGGTTTGTGGCGCCGTCGCTCGTCGCCACAATCACATACAGGATCAAGCCCTTTGCCGCCGCATTCCGCACCGGATCCCTCACCAGCCCAGGCCGTGCCATGACCAGCAGCAGCGGAAAAAAGAACAGCAGCAGCAGCGTGCACAGGCCCACATACCCGTAGTTCGCCAAGGCCGAGACAAACATCACCTCCGCAAACCCGTTCAGCGGAACACTCGGCAGCATCGTCGCCGCGGCCACTGTGTCCAGCTCGCCGATGCGCCCGCCCAGCGTCGGATCGAACAGAAACGAGAGCGAGTACGAACTCGCAAACAGGGCCGCGAGGATCGCCACCGCTGTCCCCCCCACCAGCAAGAGCGGTTTGATCGCGCGCCGCAGATTCATCCGTGGAAACGTAACCGCAAGCTCCAGCGTCGGTCGCGCCAGCGAGAGCAGCTGTTCAATCACCAGCCCCGCCCAGACCGTGCGCGACAGCGTCAGCAGCAGCGCCAGCCGAACCGTCATGCGCCGCCACCGCTTCGGCTCAAGCAGGCTGTAGAGCGGCAGCAGAATCAGCGTTGCCACGCCATACACGTTGCCGTTGTTATACGTGGAGATCAGCTTGATGAACGCTCCACGGGCGTTGTGTTTCGTCAGCTCAATCAGCCCATAGTCCGCCAGATTCACCGTCAGCAGCGGGATCTCAACGATGTGTCCGGTCAGCGGCTTCCAGAAAAATAGAAACAGCCCGTATGCCGCGGCCCAGAACACACATCCGCAGAAGAGTCGCACAAACTTTCCCTGGTCCATCGCCGGGAAAAAGGCCGGATACACGAAGAGAAATAAAAAGGGCAGGGCAAAGAAGTTCACAAACAGGCTTATGAGGTATTCAAGCGTCGCAAAGCCGTTTGCGGAGTAGCTGTAGACGAAGATCGCCTGGTACGGCAGCACGGATCCCAGAGCCGCGATTGTTAGCGTGTTCGCGCGCAGCGGCAGAAACAGCATGCGGTAGATCAACGCCGGCAGCGCCGTTACTGCCACCAGCATGTACCCCCAGGTCAGCGGCGCTCCACCCAGCTTCAGACCGCCCTTCGGGAACAGCACCAGAAAGATCACCAGCAGCGTCGTCAAGGAGGCCAGCAGCCGGTGCCCGCTCCGCGCGCCTCTCCGTGCCATCCTTACCGCCTCCAGCGCACGTTCTGCTTGATCGAGTACAGATGCGTCCGCTGCACGGGATCGGCAAGGATACGTCGCAGCAGAAGCTGCACCGCAATCGCCAGCACGCCGACCAGCAATGCTCCGCCCGCCGCTCCCTCCAGAAACAGTCGCCGTGGCGGCCACGTCGGAAACTCCGGCACAATCGCCGGATCGATCACATCGAACGTGTTGTTCGAGGTTCCCGCACCCAGCCGCAGCGTCTCATAGTGATTTGCCAGCGAGCTCACCAGACCCTCGTGGTAGCGCACCTCCCGCTGCTTTCGCGCGTTCTCCAGATTCACCCTCGGCATCTTGCCCGCCGGCGACGCCGCACCCACACCAGACCCGCCGCCGCCGCTGCTCTCCAGCTGATGCTCCTGCGCCTGCAGCTGGCTGATCTGCGAGCGCAGTCGCTGCACCTCCGGGTTCTGCTCGGTCGAGCCCTGGAGCAGCGCGGCCAGCTGCACCTGCATGTTTGTAATCGCCGCCCGCGTATTCGCGATCGCGCCCAGCCCGATCTGCGTCTGTGTGCTCGCCTCCACAATCCCCAGCCCCAGCTGCGTCTGCTCCAGATCCTGCTCCGCCACCGTCAGCGCATCCTTCTCCTTCTGCAGCTGCTGCTCAAAGAATTTGCGCTGCAGGTCCGCCTGCGCGTTCGCCATCGTCTCCTGCAGGCTCTCGAGCGCGCCCACATACGCATTCGCGATACGCGCCGCCATCGCCGCATCCTTGTCGCGCACCAGAATCGTGATCGTGTCCGCGGAGAAGATCTTCGTCATCGCGTACAGCCGTCCGCGCGCCGCCTCCGCACTGCGGTAGTCGAAGTACTTCAACAGCTCCGCCCGCCGCACAACATCGTCCCGCAGCGTCCGGCTTACCAGCAGGCTCACATAGTTATTGCTCGGCTTCACTCCCGTAAAGAACGAAGCCAGATTCGAGCTGCTGCCACCACCCTGATCCTTCGGCAGGATCACCGCCGTCGCCTCGTACTGCGCCGGGATCCGCGCAATCGCGACCGCCGCGATCACAAATGTCAGCAGAGCCGCAAGCAGCCCGGTCCGCCACTCTGCCGCGAAGAGCGCAACAATCCGCAGCAGATCGATCGTTTCATCCTTCTCCGCGGCGATCTGTTCGGTCGGGGAGGTGTCCATCTCGTAGGGCATGGCTCCTGCTCTTTCTTGCAGACAGGCCTGTCCCGTCCTGCACACAAGCATAGATCGAATCACGGGCTTCGCGAAGCATCATCGGCTCTGAACAGGCTCCGCCGGTGTTCCAGGCGTGTTCATCTGCCGGCGCAGAAAATCGATAAACAGCGCCGATACCTCTGGCACCGCCCGTGGCTCCGGATGCGCAAACAGACCGTCAGACGCGAACATCTCCGCGGGCAGCACCGCCGGCGCCATGTGCCGCGCGCCCGCCTCTCGCCGGATCGTCTCGGCGCCCTTGCAGTCCGGCATCGGCGCCAGGTAGATCACAACCTTCGTCTGTGCCGTCGTGTACCGCCGCACATCCGCCTGGACCGCGTCCTCCGCGTGCTCGCGAACATCAGCCTCCGGCAGCGTGCACGGCGCCGTCAGCGGCGGGTACGGCTCCGTGTAATCCACATGCCCCAGCGCCTCCGCTGTCTGCCGTTCACGATCCTCACCGCGCAGCACGGTCTCGACCAGGTGCGCTCCCAGCATGCTGTTCATGCGAATCGGAAACGCCAGAAACTCGAGCGGATGATGTCGCGCAAAATCACCAATCTGCGCCGCGGATCCATTGCGCAGCAGCATCTCCTCGCCCTCAAAGAAACCGCGCGTACTCGCTGGTGTCTCGTAGTTCAGATCCCATGCCGTGAAGTACAGCACCAGCAGGCGCGGCGGCCTGTTCTGTGTCAGGTAGCGCCGGAGCGACATCTGCCCCGTAATCGGCAGACTTCCCACCGTGTTCGGCAGCACGACCGAGCGCACGTGCAAGGCCGCGTTGACCACGCGCGGATCCATGCCAAGAAACGCGCTCGAGTCGCCGTACACCAGCACATCCGCATCGTCCCTTGTGTCGAATGCGAACTGCAGGATCGGCCCCCACTTCGTCGGCCCCCAGCGTTCAAAGCGGGCCGAAGGCAGCAGCACCAGCGCGAAGACCAGCAGGTACAGGCCTGCCGGGGGCAACAGCAGCCACGCAAGAAACCGCCCGAACGGAGCGGATCGCGCCATCGGGGCGATCCCTGTCCGCTCTCCTCTCTCCGCCTGCGTCACTGCCACACTTCCCTCCATACCCCTCAGAACTGAAAGTAGAGAAACGTACTCGGGTCCTGCATCTTGACCAGAATCAGAAAGAAGACCAGACCCAGCACCAGACCCCACGCCGCACGCGGCTGCCAGAAGATCCGGACTCCACCCTCCGCCCGATCAAAGCTCGTCAACTCACTCGATGGCACAAATCGGCTGAGGATCTGCTGCGTGTTCGGCATTCCCCAAACTATGATGTAGCCCGCAAGAAGCAGAAGCAGCGTCCCATGCGTCGGCTTGTACGCCTGGAGCGCCAGCGGAACGTGTCTGTGCAGTCCCAGCATTCCTCCGAGCATCGCCAGCGCGGCCTGCACTCCCGTCGCACGGAAAAAGATCTGCGCCACCAGCACAGCCAGGAACGTCGTCGCCACGCCGCTCAGCCGCGTCAGCATCGCCGTCGCTCGCCTGCCCTCGACCGCCTTGCCCTTCGTCTGGCGGCGCACGCGCCATGCGTGGTTGATCGAGAGATAGACAGCGTGCAGCAGGCCAAACACCAGAAACTGCAGGCCCGCACCATGCCACACTCCAGCCAGAAACATCGTCATCGTCGTCGGCAAAGCGACCAGGCTTAAGAACCCCTCAGCCGTCGCAGTCGCCTTCCGCGAGATCTTCTTTCCCTGCCGTACCCGCCGCCGATTAATTGCAACCGCGATCGGGTTGTACACATAGCTCATGATGTAGCGCGTCAGCGTCATATGCCAGCGCTGCCAGAAATCAATAATGCTCTCGGACTTGTACGGCGAGCTGAAATTGAGCGGAAACTCAATGCCGAACAGGCGCGCCAGGCCGATCGCCATGTCGGAGTATCCGGAAAAATCGAAGTACAGCTGCAGCGCATACGCAAGCGAACCCACCCATGCGGAGAAAGCATGCAAACTACCCGGATCCGCAAACGCCGTGATCGCCGCCGGCGCGATCTTATCCGCCAGCAACACCTTCTTGCACAGCCCCATAATGAACCATGACGCCCCCACCGAAAGATCGTGGGCCTTCAACCGGTAATCCCGATGCGTCTGAAACTGCGGCATGATCTCCGCATGGTGCAGTATCGGCCCGGCAATCAGGTGCGGAAAGAACGTCACAAACAGGCTGTAACTCGCCAGGTCCTGCTGTCGCGCCGCACCCTGTTCCAGATCGACCAGATAGGCAATCTGTGTGAACGTGAAAAACGAAATGCCGAGCGGCAGCACCGCATCCTGCCACCGGTGCGACACATCCGTCACGACCGCCGCAAAGTTCAGCAGCGGAAACAGATACTTGAAGTAACACAGCGCGCCTAGGTTGCAAACGATCGCCGCCCACAACAGCAGCCGCTTTGGTAGCTGCGTCGGGATCGCACCACTGAGCAGCGACCCGGCCAGATAGTTAAACAGGATCGACCCGCAAAGCAAAAAGAGATAAGCCGGTCGCCAACATCCGTAAAACAGCAGCGACATAAGGGACAGCCACGCAACAACGGCGCGCCGGTGCCAGGTCGCGGCGATCTGGTAGCCCAGAAGCACAACCGGCAGATAGCCGAACAGAAACATGTACGAGTTGAAAAGCATCTCCGCCCTCCGTTCCTCCCGAAGGCGTCCACGGGCCGGATCAACTCCGTCTGCGTCGCACGCTCTAAGCCGTTTGCGCCTGCATCTCGAGCTTGTACTCCACAATGCCCGCCAGATGGCCGACGTTGTGCAACGCCTCCATCTCTGAGCTCTTGAACTTGATCTTCAATCTCTCCTCAATGGCCACGATCAAACCGACATGCGCCATTGAATCCCAACCCTCAATATCGCCGGCCGTCGTCTCCGGAGTCAGCACAATTCCATCATCGTCAAACACATCGCGAAAGACCGCAGTCAGCTTGCGATAGACATCTGTGTTTTCCATTGCCTTCCCTCCACAACCCTCATCGCCACGGCACGTGGAACAAAATCAGCCAGCGCCAGCCGCCACGTCGACTCTCCGCCATCCTGCCCGTCGATCTGCGTAAACCCGAGTCTCGCGTAGTGCTGCGCGACCATCCCGTTCTTGGCCGTTGGCCGGTAAACCCCCATCAAGGCCGTGCACCTGCACTGTACGGCCGTCTCGGCAAGCAGATTGAGAGCAGCCTCTTCAATGCCACGTCCCAAAACCCGGCAGCTCATCAGCCAGCTGTCAATCGCAAGAGCATCCCCATCGACCACGCGCCCAATCACCACGCCGATCACTCCATTATCACCGTACGCATCCAGCAACCGAAGCTGCAGAGCAACAATGTTTGTGTCATCAAGCAGATCTGCCACCTGCGCCCCGGTGTAGCGCTGCGTCGTCAGGTTGAACTGATTTGTTTTGTTAATAAGCTGAACAATTCTCGGCAGACTGACTTCATCAAACCTGCTCCACACCAACTCCATCTTCAACGCCTGCAGATAGCCCGACAGATCAGTCGCGGTCTCGCGCAGTGCCTCACGTGCAGTGTTGGACCGATACTGCTCCGCACGCACCCGGTCGTCCTCCGTCAGGTACAGAGACTCAAAGTAGCCCGCCTCGGCCAGGCAGGAGACATAGTCCGCCGGGTCCGCAGGCAGCTCCGGCACGGCAACCATCGGCAACTCCCGCCGCACCAGATCCCGCTCCGCCGGATTGTCATCGAGAAACACCAGACTATCGAGCCCGACGTTCAACTGCTTCGCAATGCCTCGCAGGTTGCTCGCCTTATCCGTCCAGTTCGCCACGAAACAGAGAATGTCTTCGCGCCGCAGCACCATCTCCGGATGCTGCTCAAACGCGGCGACCGCATTCGCCTCGTCGTTTTTTGAGCACACCGCCAGCAGCACTCCTCGCTGTGCAAGCTGCAGCGCGTACCGCTGGACCGCCAGAAAGGCCTCTCCCTCCGCGCTGCCCTGGCCCAGGACCAGACCATCTACCCCATCATCTCCAACCACACCGCCCCACAGTGTGTTATCCAGATCAAGCACCAGGCACTTCTTACTCTGTCCGCGCACCGCCGCCAGCACACGACCCACCTGGTCCCCGAACAGGGGGCTCACGCGCGGGTGTATCTCCTGCTTCGATCGGTTCCATAAGGCCCGGTCGTGCCAGACATCCACTCCGTCCTTCGCCGCCCACGCATCCACGCTCACCAGCGCCACACCGCACGCTTCCGCATACTCGCGCATCTGGTAGTTCATCTGCTGCACAATCGTCGCCGGGGACGCGCGCCAGCGAAACTCATTGTTCCCCAGCAGCGGCGGCGCCAACGGCAGAATCGTCTGCTGCACTACGGTGCATCCCAGCGATCTCTGTGCCTCCTCCCAGCACGCCCGAATCTGCGCCATCCCCGTCTCCGCGCTCCCCCGCGCCAGACCCACGCAATGCTCCGCATCCAGGCACAGACACAGCACCTCCGGTGCGAACCGCCGCACGCCGGACTCCGCCTCCGCGATCTCCTGCCGGTACTGTCCGTACTCGCCGACATACACGTCTACCAGCAGGCCGCGCCGCAGCGCACCCACGCGAATGCCCGCTACCAGATGCTGCATTGTCGAAGACCCCAGCAGCGCCAGCCGGAGCCTCGGCCAACAGGCCTGCTCCTCCGCCGTCATCCCCTGCCTGCACGCCTGGACGGCCTTATCCAGCTTCGCTGTCTGAATGAAGTCGACCGCCGTCTGCGCCAGCCCCTGCATATGCCGGATGGCCTCGCCAGGCGCCAGCAGCCTCGCCGCCGGAAGCTCCGCCGCCCACTCCGACCGCTTCGGCAACCACGTCAGCTCGCCGCTCAAAACTTCCTCCTCCGCCTGTTCAAACGGACCATCACCCTCTACAGCAGGATGATAGGCGAATTTCCGGAGTTGCATCGTCCTCCTCCGCTAGCCGCCCGGTACCAGCTTCCCTTGCTGCATCGTAGACGCCCCGTCTAACGTCCCGCCTGCGCTCCGGTCAACACGCACACCACCGCCGCCCAACCTCCATCCGGTACGCTCGCATCCATGCACCTATCCTTCCTTGGAGAGCCCCGGCCCTCGCCACACATGGACCTCACATGCCCTAGCCCCGATCGCCTGACCGCACCCGTCGGCCTGGCCCGCTGGAGAGAGCCCTGCTCGTGACCTCCGCCGCCGCCCCGTCACACTCCCCCCGCCTCTCCCGTACCGACGCCGGCTGCATGGCGGCCGGTCTCCTCTTCACCCTGCTCGTCAGCCTCGTCCTCAGCCATCACCGGATCTTCTGGGAAGACGAGATGCTCGGCTGGATGCTGCTGCACGACCCCTCCTGGCGCCACATGATCTGGGCCTGGAGCAAGGGTGCCGACGGCGGCGGCTTCACCTTCTACCTCGCCGGCCGGCTCTGGTTTGCGCTCTTCGGTGCGTCGGACTCCGCCTTCCGCCTCTTCTCCGCCACTGCCTTCGGCGCCGCCTTCTGCCTGCTCTGGGCCGCCTGCCGCCGCTTCTACACCCTTCCCGTCACCGCCTTCGCTCTCGTCAACACCTGGTTCTTCAATCCCATCCTCGTCTGCCACATGGCGGAGGGCCGCTTCTACGGCCTCCTTGTCCTCGGAGCCGTGCTCGCCGCCGCTCTGGTGCTCCGGGCCGGCCGCATCTCCGGTTCCCCCGCGTCGCTCTGCCTGCTCTTCTTTCTTGCTCACGCGCTGCTCACCACCAGCCATACCCTCGGCGTTCTCTACAGCGCCAACCTCCTCATAGCGCTGGTTGTTCTTGACCGCCTCTCCGGCCGCCGCCTTCGGCCCATGCTTTACCTCAGCGGGGCCCTCCCCTGGCTGCTCCTCATCCCGGAGCACACCGCGCTCGCCGCCTCCGCCCGCGTCGGCAAACCGCACTTCTGGACCACACCGCCCACGGTCTCCCGCTTTCTCGGCGCGTACACCAGCTTCAGCGTGGAGATCTCGCTCGTCCTCTTCCTGCTCGCCCTCGCTCTCCTGCTCAGCCTTCGCCAACGTCCATACGCCAGGCGCTCTGACCTCCAGAGCGCCTGGTCCGCCCGCCGCCCCGTCTGGATCCTCGCCGCCGCCTTCCTCGTCGTTCCCCTGGAGATCACCGTCGGCTGCCTCTTCGGTCCCTCGCTCTTCATCAATCGCTACCTCATGCCGGTCGCCGTCGCCCAGGTCCTGCTTTCCGCGGAGGCCGTCACCCTCATCCGCTGGAACACTCTCCTCCGTCCCTCCCTCCGCACACCGCTCCTCCGCCACGCCGCCCTCGCCGTCTTCGCCTGCCTCCTGCTCGCATGGGTCTTCGTCCACGTGCAGCGCTCCGCCATCCCTCAGCAGACGGACTACACCGGCGCCCTCACCGCCAGCTTCCCCAAAGGCATCCCCGTCGTCTGCGAAGACGCCTGGGCCTTTACCGAGATCATCGGGCGCCAGCACAGCTCCGGTGTTCCCTACACCTTCCTCCTCGACTGGCCGCAGAGCCTCTCCCCCAACGCGCCCCGCCTTGAGGTCACCGAGTACCACCTCATGGAGAACTGGCGCGAGGTCGGCTACTTCTCCGGCTCCATCCAGCCCATCGACGACTTCCTCCGCCGCACTCCGCGCTTCTTCCTCCTTCACCTCGACCCGCCGGTCCGCATCATTCGCCCCGATGGCATCGGCAACCCGCTCTTCGAGCGCTTTCACCACGACCGCAACTACGAAGTCCTTCCCTTCGGTGCGCGCGACAAAAACGGGTACCAGGTGGCCTGGATCGTCTGCCGCGGCCGCTGCAACGCGCCTCCTCCAGACCCCGCACCCACGCCGCCGCCGCTCTAACCGCCGCCGGCCCCTTATTGCCGTTCCGACCCGAAGCGAAGCGCCGTGGAGGACCCTGCTTCTCTACCAGGAACACACCTCAACCGAAGGCATCCAGTTGACCGCGGAGCCTCGCCCAGACATCCAACCTCTCCAGGAGCCTACCCCCATGAAGATCCTCGTCATCGGAGCCACCGGCATGACCGGTGCCGCCGTCGTAGAGCAGGCCGTTGCCGCCGGCCACGATGTCACCGCCTTTGTCCATGACGCCGGCGTCTACCAGCGCAACGACGTCCGCATAGCCGAAGGCGACGCCCTCAACCCCGAGCAGATCACGGCCGCACTCGTCGGCCAGCAGGCCGTCATTGACACGCTCGGCGGCAAAACCCCGTACGCCGCCACCACCCTCGAAACCGACGCCGCGCGCATCCTCGTCGCGGCCATGACGCGCCAGAACGTCCGCCGCCTCCTTGTCGTCTCCGTCCTGGGCGCGGGCGATAGCCTTGCCAACACCTCCCTCGTCTACGAGCGCCTGCTCATGCCCACCTTCCTCCGCGGCGTCCTTAAAGACAAAGCCGGCATGGAAGCCGAAGTCTCCTCGAGCGATCTCGACTGGACCCTCGTCCGCGCCGCCCTGCTCACCGATGACGAACCCACCGGCTCCATCCGCACCTACGACGCCGATGACGGCAACACCGCCCACAAGCTCACCCGCGGCGACCTCGCCACCTTCCTCGTCCGTGAGCTCCCGCGCGACACCTTCTCCCGCAAAGCCGTCACCATCGCCAACCTTTAGATCGCAGCAGCAAAGAACACATGTCGTCATCCCGGATTTCAGCTTCCCATCCCGGACTTCAGCTTTCACCCCGGATTTCAGCTTTCACATCGCCCCCTTTGGTTGTCATCCCGTAGGGATCTGCTTTTCTACAACACCCTTTCCCAACCAATGCTCTTCCATCAAAGATGGCCGCAGCCCGGAACAACCAGTCGCCCTAACAGCATCCTCGCCCTTCCGGTAGCGCCGCAGACGGAGAACCCGGCCACCATCCGGTAAGCTAAACCCATGTCCCTGGAGATCGTCCTAGCCCTCTTCGAGTACCTGGTCATGGTCCTCTCGATCTCCATCCACGACGCAGCCGAGGCCTTTACCGCTAACCGGCTCGGCGATCCCACCGCCCGCATGCTCGGCCGCATCACCCTCAATCCCCTCCGCCACTACGATCTCTGGGGCACCGTCCTTTGGCCCCTGCTCTTCCTCTTCCGCAGCCCGCTCGTCATCGGCTGGGGGAAAGACGTCCCCGTCACCGACCGCAACCTGCGCCGCCCCGATCAGGTCAACCTCATCCATCTCTCCGGCCCCGCCGCGCAGATGCTCACGGCCACCGTCTGCCTCATCATCCTCGTCGTCCTAAAGCACCTCAGCCCCGCCGCCGCCGGCTCGCTCGCCATCGTCCCCCTCTACGCCCTGCGCGCGCCCGTCATCCCGCCCAGCAATCTCCCGCCGTTCTTTCCCATCATCCTTCTTCTCTACCTCGGCATCCTCGTCAACATCCTCCTCTTCGCCTTCAACCTCATGCCGCTCCCTACCCTCGACGGCGGCAAGATCCTTCGCTACTACCTCCCCTACAACGCCGCCCGCCTCTACGACCAGTACAGCTTCTACATCACCATCGGCTTCCTCTTCCTCGGCTTCCGCCTCATCTACCTCATCTTCACCCCTATCCTCAGCCTCTACCAGGGCCTGCTCGCCTCGCTGTAGAGAGCCAACCCGCTGCTCTGACCCGAATCAAACCATAGCCGCACCTCCCCCCCCCTGCCAGCCGTAGAGATCTGTTATCCCTCAGTCGTCCTTTTGTTGTCCTCCCGTAGGGGTCTGCTGTTCATCTCTACCCCATAACGCTGAGCCAACCCCGGTACACACGCAGCAACGCGCACACAATAAAAGGAGCCCCACGTCGTGGGGCTCCCTCCTGAGCAACCGCAGCCCCCTAGAACTTCACCAGGAACGCCGCCGTCATCCGGTTCTCGCTGTTTCGCAGATCCGGTGTAAAGCCCGGAACAAAAGATCCGGCAGGCCCCGTATTGCCACCCGCCGGCGTCACTCCGCCCGGCCCGCTGAAGTACGGTACGTTCGCCGCGCGGTGGTTGTACTCCAGCCGGTACGTGAAGTACTGGCTTGGCATGTAGTCGGCCGTGACCGAGGCATCCCACGCCTTATACGGATCGCCCGGATTCTCCGTAAAATACGGTGTTCCCGAGGCCGCCGTCGCCCCGTTGATCGGCGGCAGCAGCACCAGATACCGGCCCGGATTCGCAATTCCACCGCCACCGAGCGTCAACGCGTACTTGTCCCGGTCAAACCACAGCCGGTTGTAGATCATGTAGCCGAGAAAGCTCTGCTTCGGCCCGCTCTTGCCGTTGCCAAAGCAGCTCACGCCACCGCCAGACTCGCAGCCCAGATCGCCCGTCACCGTCAGCGCAGCCTTGCTGACCACGGATGTCGGCCGGTCGAAGTACTTGTACTCGACACTGTCATCCGTGTGGTACCGCGTGCGCCCCTTTACGTTCAGCGCATCCTGCCCGACCGCGTACTGATTGCCCAGAATAGACAGCTTGCTGTTGGGCCGGTACAGAATCTGGCCGCCAATCCCCGGTCGGCTGTTGAACCGTCCATACGACTGCCAGCCATTCACAAACCACGGCTCGATCTTCAGCTTCGCCGTCGGAAACCACTGCACCCGCACCCCGTTGAAGAACCACGGCGTGTTCGACGAGACATACGACGGCTGGTACGCCCAGTTGTCGAACTGGTAGTACGAGAACAGGCCCACATACGACATGAAGATGCCGGCATCCACATTCACGCCATGCTGCACGTTGAAGTGGTACCCGCCGTACGCCTCCGAGAGGTAGCGATACGCGTCCGCCAGGTTCCACTGCCCGCGCGCCGGGCTTGCGTCGTTGCGCGGTGTCGTCTCCGAGTACAAGCCGAACTGCGTCAGCACCCGCGCCCGCACATTGTTGTAGTGGAAGTCGCCGCCGACTCCGAACTGCGTGACCTGCACCTCACTGGAACGGAAGACCTCGCTCGATCCGCCGATGGTGTCATCCTGCGGATGCCGGAAGTCATAGTTGTAGTTCACATCCGCCCGCACCTCGGGGCTGAAGAAGCGCGTCGCGTACGGCGTATCCTTCGTTCGCGCGTTGCCGTTCAGCCACGTGAAATCACCAAACGCAAACGGGTCGGAGTGCGGGTTCTTCGGATCCTTCGCATACTCCACCTCCGCCGGCGTTAGCGGCGTCATCTCGGAGGTCTCCTCTGCGGCCGGCGAAAGCGGCGCCGATGCCTTTGCGGTCGTCGTCGCGGTTGCTGCCCCCTGGTCCGCGGCCGGTGCACTCGCGGCCGGGCTCTTGGGCGTCTCCGCCGCGGTCGTCGCAGGTGCCTGTGCCGTCCGTGCCGCACTCCCCCGCTTCAACTCCAGCAGCTGCGCCTGAATCGACTCCAGCTGCCTCTGCAGCAGGTCGATCCGCTCCTCCTCCGACATCGGTCCCTGCGCCGTCTGCCCCTGCTGCGCCGTCGGCGTGCTCTGTCCCGCTCCGCCCGCCGCCGCCTCCTGCCCCAGGGCGCTCACGCCCTCAAACGCCATGCCCAGTGCCAGGGCTCCCGCCATCAGCCCCGCTCGCTGGCTGCGCCTCGCCGCCTCGTGCTGTGCCGCTTGCTTGTTTGCCCTGCCGGCCTGACTGCCAGCCCCGCCTGACTCTGATCGCCGCCCGAAGTCATACTCTCGCCTGCCTGTGAGTCGCATACATCTCCTGCCGGCGCGCGACATGCCTCGGATCTGCGGATCGTCCACAAACCCGGCGTCCTGAAGCCGGCATTGCTGAGACTAGGAGCCGTCACAGTAAAAATCTGTAAGTCCCTCCTCGAAAAAGAGTACCCTCGCCCACCGGACACCGAAACAAACGAACAGCAGTCGCCCCGCCTCACCCCTGCGGCACCGGAAACGGATTGCGCTCCCGAAACTGCACCTGATGCCAGTACGGGTACGCCAGATCCACCCTGCTCGCCGCATCCAGCACCGCTACCTGCGCCTCCGTCAGCGCCCATCCCGTCGACGCCAGATTCGCCCGCAGCTGGGCCTCATTCCGGGCGCCGAGGATCAGCGTTGAGACCGTCGGCCGACGCAGCAGCCAGTTCAGCGCAATCTGCGGCACCGTCTTTCCCGTCTCCTCCGCAACCGCGTCCAGCGCATCGACCACCCGGTAGAGAATCTCCTCGTTCGGCTGCGGCCCTGCCTCCACCACCGACTGATTCTTTAGCCGGCTTCCCTCCGGCAGCGGCTGCCCGCGCCGGATCTTGCCCGTCAGCCGGCCCCATCCCAGCGGCGACCACACCAGCGCGCCCACACCCTGGTCCGCCGCCAGCGGCATCAGCTCCCACTCGTAGTCCCGCCCGATCAGCGAGTAATACACCTGGTGCCCCACATACCGCGACCAGCCATACCGCTCACTCACGCTCAGCGACTTCATTAGCTGCCAGCCGGAGAAGTTCGACGCCGCGATATACCGCACCTTGCCCTCGCGCACCATCTTGTCCAGCGTGTTCAGCGTCTCCTCAACCGGTGTCGTCGCGTCAAAGGCATGCAGGTGGTACACGTCGACGTAGTCCGTCCCCAGCCGCTTCAGGCTTCGCTCCAAGGACTGCACCAGGTGGTACCGGCTCGATCCCACATCGTTCGGCCCTGCACCGGATCGGAACGTCGCCTTGGTCGAGATCAGAATGTCCTCGCGCTTCAGGTGCGCTACCGCGCGGCCCAGCATCTCCTCGCTCCGGCCGCCAGAGTAGATATCGGCCGTGTCGAAGAAGTTCACCCCCGCTTCCATGCAGATATCGATCAGCCCCCGCGCCTCCTCCTCGGTGGTCTCGCCCCACGCCTTGAAGAACGCATCGCCCGCGCCAAACGTCCCCGCGCCAAAGCAGAGCTCCGGCACCTTCAATCCCGATCGTCCCAGCTGTCTGAAGTCCATAGCCCCTGAGATGGCATCGAGAGCCGCACCGATGCACTGGCCGCCTGCGCCTCACCCGCCTCGTCCCTCGTCCTCCATCTCTCTCGTCGGCCAGCCGCCTTGGCCATCCCGCCTTTTTAGTTGTCATCCCGTAGGGATCTGCTGTTGTCTCCCGCTTGCTCGCGCAATGCACTCCACCCGGGCAGCCGTCCCTCAACCGCCCCTGAGCAATCGAACGCGTCAAACAGAATCACAAAGGATCAAGAAAGGCCCGCGCATCGCACCCTTCGTTCGCCAAAAACGATAAGCTCAGAGAGACCGCACCATGCCACACTCCCTCTCTGAACCGCTCGACTTCTCCGCCCCAACTCCCGATCCGGAGCCGGCCGGTCTCTGCGAAGAACCCGCCACGGTTGTTCGGTCCCAGCCGGCCTTCGGCGAAGAGCCCGATCTTCCGCCCACCTGGAGCGAACACAGCCGTATCTTCCACACCACCGAAAAGTGCACACGTCTGCAGGCCATCCGGCGAAACCGCCGCATCACAGGCAAACCCGGCCTGCGCGGTCACTGCCTCAACTGCCTCGACATCATCAGCACCAAACGCCGCGGCTGACCCGCAACGTCCCCGCAATCCGCTACCTTTCCGTCTCCGGCGCGTCTGGATAGAAATGCCCATGACGCGCAGAGACCTCTTTCGCGAATCGGCAGCGGTCGCGGGAACTGGCCTGCTCCAGGCCTGTTCCCCTTTCAGGCTGTTGGCGCAGACTCTCAGCGGCTCCGTCCCGATCCCCCTCGAGATCGCCTTCGACCAACCCGGCCCCACCCTCCCCGCCAACTTCACCGGCCTCGGCTACGAAATCTCCTCGATCGCGCGCAAAGGTCTGATTGACCCCCACAACACCGTCTACGTCGAAATGGTCCGCGCGCTCGGCAGAAACGGCGTCATCCGCGTCGGCGGCAACACCTCGGACTTCTCCCGCTACGCACCCGCCGGCCCGGCCGTCTCCTCGCCAAAGTCCACCGCCATCACCGCCGCTGACCTCCACGATCTCGGCGGCTTTCTCCAGGCCACCGGCTGGCAGCTCATCTGGGGCCTCAACCTCGGCAGCGATCGCACCCCCGAAAACCTCGCCAACGCCCTCGACGAAGCAGAAATGGTCGCCCGCTTCACCGGTCCCCATCTGCTCGCCGTTGAGATCGGCAACGAGCCCGACCTCTTCGGCGTTGAGCATCGCCCCAAACCCTACAGCTACGATCTCTTCCGGCGCGAGTTCGAGGTCGTCCGCGATGCTCTGCTCAAGCGTCTGCCCAACCTCCCGCTTGCCGGTCCCGACGTCGCCGCGGAGACCGCCTGGGTCGCCCGCTTCGCCGCCGACGAAAAGCAAAACCTCTGTCTGCTCACCCGCCACTACTACCGCGGCAGTCAAAGCTCCCCCACCAGCAGCGCCCGGCAACTGCTCAGCACCGATCCCACCCTCGCCCCCATGCTCGCTGAAATGCGCGCCGCCTCCCGGACCTCCGGCCTTCCGTTCCGTCTCTGCGAGGTCAACAGCTTCTCGGGCGGCGGCAAGCCCGGCGTCAGCGACACCTTCACAGAGGCGCTCTGGCTCCTTGACTTCATGCTGCGCACCGCCGGGGCTGGCGCCGCCGGCGTCAACATCGAGACCGGCGTCAATCAACTCGGCTTCATCAGCTCCTACTCCCCCATTGCCGACGACGAGCACGACCGCTACACCGCCGCCCCCGGCTTCTACGGCATGCTCGCCTTTGCCCAGATCGGCCTGGAGTCCGGTACCGCCCGCCTACTCCCCGTCACCCTCGGCCCCACACCCCTCAACCTCACCGCCTACGCCGTCGGGTCGGCCTCAGGGGAAACAACTCTGATCGTCATCAATCGCGAGATGCTCGCCCCCGCCGCACTCCGTGTGCCCCAGCCATCGGGAGCGCATGCCAGCCTGCTCCGGCTGGACGCACCCTCGCCCTCCGCGACGCGCGGCGTGACCTTGGGCGGCGTCCCCGTCTCCCTGAGCGGATCCTGGCACGCCCCGCAATGGAAGCCGATCCCGGCAGAGAGCGCCGCCTTCACCCTCACGATCCCCGCCTGCAGCGCCGCCCTGATCAAACTGACATGTAAGTAACCCTGTCACCCACCTTGTTGTCATTCCGTAGGGATCTGCTTCTCCACCAAGTCACTCCGAACCGTTCGCGTCCGTCGGCTCCGCCGGCTTATCCACCTGGCTCTGATACACCGCTTCTACCCCGGCAACCGTGTCGATCTCCGCCACCGGCTTGTCCGTCCGGATACGCAGAATCCGCGGAAACCGCAGCGCAAACCCGCTCGCATGCCGGTCCGATCGCATAATGTTGTTAAACGCTACCTCGAGCACGATCCCCGGCTCGACCGTCCGGAAGTGTCCATCATTATCAAGCGTGTGCGCCTCGAGCCACGCCGTCAGCTCCACGATCTCCGCATCCGTCACGCCCGAGTACGCCTTGCCTACGTTCAGCAGCTCCCCCTCCGGTCCGCGCACCGCAAACGTGTAGTCGCTCAGAAACTGCGATCGCCGGCCGCTGCCAAACTCCGCTCCCGTAATCACCACGTCCAGCGTCGCCAGCTCGCGCTTCAACTTCACCCACGCCAGCCCGCGCCGCCCCGGCTGGTACAGGGACGCCGCCGCCTTCAGCATCACACCCTCGTTGGCCCGTGCCCGCGCCTCCGCATACGCCCGGTCGATATCCTCCGCGCTCTCCACCAGCCGCGATGGCGACAGCATCAGCCGGTCCACTCCCGCCGACCCGCCCGGCTGCCCGCCCGCCAGCGTCTCCGGCGTATCCTCCCCGGTCAAAAACAGCGCGCCCTGTCCCGTTTGGAAGGCGGAGAGCGTCTGTGCCTTCACACGGTGCCGCTCCGTTCCTTCAATCGGCGAACACACGACCGCCTGCAGCTCCTCGACCAGCGCCTCCAGCTTGTTGCGCCGGTCGCGCAGCGGCTGATCCAACTGCAGCGTCCCCTCCGCAAACATCAGATCGAACGCCATAAAGACCACCGGAATCTGCCGCCGTACCTCGTTCGATACCCGCTTGCGCCCAATCCGCTGGCCCAGCACCGCAAACGGCAGCGCCCGCGCCTGCTCAAAGTCCCAACCCAGGATCTCCCCATCCAGAATCAGGCCGCCCACCGTCGTCTCCCCCACCCGCGCAAACGCCTCCTCAATCTCCGGAAAGCTCTCCGTAATGTCCTCCCGGTTGCGCGAGTAGATCGCCACCCGTCCCGCCTGCAGCGCGTCCCCGCAGTGCACCTGCGCCCGCATCCCGTCGTACTTGTCCTCGAGAAACGCCAGGATCGGCCGGCGCCCGCGCCCCTCTCCCGCCCCACCTGCGTCACCGCCTGCCCCCGCACTCGCCGCCGTCTCCACCCCCGCACTCGCCGCCCCCCCTTTGGTTGTCATCCCGTAGGGATCTGCTTTTCCCTCCGCATCCCCCGCCAGCACCGCCGTCTCCACCACCCCCGCACCC
>CAHJWL010000017.1 GCA_903642235.1 Acidobacteriaceae bacterium
AGCCCCTTTCTCGTGCGACTTGCATGTGTTAGGCACGCCGCCAGCGTTGATTCTGAGCCAGGATCAAACTCTCGTTTAATCTTGGTGTGCTCGCGTCCAAGGACAGGGGTCCCGGACCGACCGAGCGGCTGCAGCTGCTCGAAAGAGCTGCAGCGTATAACTAGTGAGAATGACTGAACCGAAGTTCGTCTTGTCTCACGACTGGCATGTTCAACTATGTTGTCAAAGATCCTTACTGCTTCACCTGAGTGATCAGCTTTGGATCAAGGATATCCACCGAGCTAGGCTCTAGTGTGTGTCCTCGAACTTGTGCGCTTGTTTGTCTGGGAGATTAGTGCTTCTCTTCGGGCAATTTCATGCCCGACCAGCTCTTGGCGAACTCTCTAAGAGTATCGCTCTTTGTCGCTGCTGTCAACTTCGACCGTATTTCCTGACTTGCTTCTCTCTCAAGAGAGATGAGACAAGGCCAACATCATCCGAAAAGCTTGGGTCGAAATCTCAACGCGACTGCGCTTGCAAATATCGTGCCACTCAACAAGTTGAGCGGGGAGCTCTAAGCTCCGGGTCCTGCAGTAGCTTGGGCTTGGATACGGGGGGGTCTTCCCTCACCGCGGTCAAACACTTGGACTGCGCTTCGACATCCTGATCAAGCCTTAGGAGTCAAGCCTTACGTAATCTTACTTCCTGTCACCGTGGCCTGTACGCTTTTGCTGTCCAGCGCCTCACTGCGACTTCCTGAGAGTACCAGCGGAGCTGCTCGGATGCAACCCTCAAGCTGTGGAATATGTGAATAACTTCCCAGCACCTTGGTTTCAGCATACGACGCTCCTCGCTATGCCACTGGGCAGCTTCGCAGTTGGCATGATCCGCTCGTTCTCTCCCACGCTGTTTCGACTTGCTCCCTCAGCACAGGTCTCCTTCTACCTGCCTGACTGGACCACTGCTACACTGCCCCTGTCCTGCCTACGTGCTTTCCGAAAGGCTGTTGGCCCGTGTCTCCTGAAAGATCCGCTGGCACTTTAAGTGACTCTGTGCCCCCTGTCAGCCTTCCGCCTCTGCTGCGTTCCTTTTTGGTCGGCACAGTCCTTCTTACAGCGTCATCCTGGGTAGTCGCCCTTGTCGTCTGGGCAAGCGGTCGCACAGAGCAGGGTGGTATGTGGGCGCACTATGACGATCGTTTTGCCGATCTCACGCACTATGACAGCATCTTCCTCGTCCTTCACCGGGCCCAGTTTTTTAACGGCGCAGAACGGTTTGCCTATCCAGCGCCAGCCGCCGTCGTCTATGACCTTCTTCTGCACCTCGGTCCTCTTCGCCTTGCCGCCTTCCTCACCTTCACGCTTTGTCTCGGCGTACTGCCGGCCGTCCTCTTCGGCCGCGCCCTCATCCGCAGAGGGCTCGCCTGCGCCCCTGCCATCACCTTTATCGCGGTTCTGATCCTTACCTCCTGGCCGCTGCTCTTTCTCCTGGAACGCGGCAATCTCGAGAGCATCGTAATCCTGTTCACCTTCTCCGGAGCTGCCGCTTTCTGGCAGCGACGCCCTCTCTCTGCGGGTGTGCTCTGGGGGCTGGCCGCCTGCCTCAAAATCTACCCACTCGTCCTTCTGCTCCTGCTCTGCACGCGTCGGCAGCGCACCGCCGCGCTTCTCGGCTTGGCGACCTTTGCCACCGCCCTCGTCTTTAGCTTCTGGTTCGTCGGTCCCACCATCGAGGTCGCGGCGCTCGGCACCGTACACGGTATTGGCGGCTTTGTCTCGAGCTATGCCATGAAGACCCGCGGCGACGAGCTCCGCTTCGACCACTCCTATCTCGCCTTCTTCAAGGCTCCCCTTGCCATCCGCCATCTTCATGTCAACCCGGACGTACGCTGGCTCAGCCGCACCTACCTGCTTCTCTTTGGCATCGGTGCCGTCGTGGTCTATCTGCTTCGCGCACGCCATCTCCCTCGCACCAATCAGTTCGTCCTGATCAGCATCGCCATGGTGTCGCTGCCGCCCGTGTCCTACGACTACACCTTGCTGCATCTCTACCCGGCCTTTGCGCTCGTCACCTTCCTCGCCGTAGATGCCTTCCGCCGCGGCTCCACGCCCGTCGTCCTCAAACACCTCTTCTGGTGCTTCACGCTTGTCTTCGCGTCCGAAAACTTCGTCTACTGGCTGGGCTTACGCCTCAACGGACCGATCAAGGCCGCAGCCCTGTTCGTCGCGACCATCGTCCTGCTTCGAAACGAGCTGCCTGACCCCATGGCTGTTTCCGTCCTGGATCCAGCTGCTCCTGCGTAACTCGCCCGTTACTGCGGCCGGAAGCTCCCCAGCATCGCGTCAAACACCGGCTTCAGCGTGCCGAAGTCTCGCTCCGGGGAAACAAACACCAAGTAGCTCACGTCCCCGTCCGGCCGCGTAACCGTCACCAGCCAGTCGCGTTCCGGCAACTGCGCTCCACCATCGACCACCGGCGAGCTCCCACGCAGCACAACCGCCTGCGCCGGCCTCCCGCTTACCTGCATCGCCGTTGCTGTCCCTGCCTGCGAGAGTCCTGAACCCTGCCGGACAAACCCCTGCACCAGCGCCGCCGTCGCTGTTGCCAGAGACGCCGCGTCCGTCACCCCGTTTCCATCCTGCTTCGCGATCCCCGATACCAGACCGTAGGCCACGCCAAAGCCTCCCGCGCCACCCACCGGTGCAAGTGTCACCGTGCCGTCCGCGTCGTCGGTCCGCTTCCAACTTGCGGGGGCCTGGACGGTGTACCGCGGGGCCTGCACTGCCGCCATGCGCTCGCTTACCCCCAGCTGCGCCCGGCTCAGTGGAGCGATCGTTTGTGGAGATCCCGCCGCCGATCCACCTGCCGGGCCCACAGGCGATACCGCCGGTGTACTCGCCATCACCACGCCGTTGCCGCCCGGCTGTGCCGCATAGAGGCCGCTTTGCTTCCACGCACCCGCCTTTACCTCCTTCGCCGTCAACGGCTTGCGCGTCATTGCCGTCGCATGCATCGCCGTGAACGCCGGTGTCGTCACCACCGGATGATCCATCCGCGGCAGCGTCGCAATCTCCGCGTTCACATACTCCGTCCGGTTTCCCGGGTTTGGATGATCGCTCAGGAACTGCGCCCCGCCCGCGCCATATTTCGCCCGGATCGTCTCGAAGAACTGCGGCAGCCCGCGCGGATCGTACCCTGCCCGATCCAGGATATTCACGCCCTCCAGATCCGCCTGCTGCTCATCGCCGCGCGACATGTGCAGGAAGTCCAGGTTCTGCCCGTAGCCGATGCCGGCCTGCGCCAGCGAGCCCGCGGCGCTGTCTCCCAGCAGAATGGCCGACCCGATCGCCCCAAGTCCGTACAAAATACTCTTGTTTCGCTGCTTTCCCATGTTGCACGTAGAGTGCCGCATCACCACGTGCGACGTCTCATGCGCCATCACGCCCGCCAGCTGCGCCTCTGTCTCCGCCGCCTGGATCGTTCCCAGGTTGACGAAGATCGATCCGCCCGGCAACGCAAAGGCGTTAATCTCGTCGCTTGCCACAACATGAAAGTTGAATGGCCACTGTCTCTGCACCCCCGGCAACACCGGCGCCTGCGCCACCAGCTTCGCGCCCAGCGCCTGTACATACCGCGTCACAGGATCGTTCTCCGGCAAGACCGGCATTTGTCCGTAGATCTGCCGCGCCACCTTGTTGCCTTCGGCAATCTCCTGATCTTCGGTAAACGAATTCTTGCAGGTCACCGGCTCAAATCGCGCCCACGCCCGCTTGCCGCACCCGACCGTTACCAGCAAAACACCCAGAAGCACTACTCGTACTCTTCGCACTCGCATCCTCTCTCGATCCTTCGAGGTCTGTTCCAGCCTCTAACTTCCCGGTTTTGCAATCACACCCAGATCCGCCATCCCATTCACAAAATACTGCACCGCCAGCGCTACCAGCAGCAGCCCCATGACACGCACCAGAATGCGAATGCCCGTCTCTCCAAGGGCCTTTGCGACACGGTCCGAGTTCCCCAGCACCAGATAGCACACCACCGCCGTCACCAGAATCGATCCCAGGATCGCCGCCATCTGCCACCACACCTGCACCTGCCCCACCAGCACCATCACACTCGTGATCGATCCCGGCCCGGCGAGCATCGGCACTCCCAGCGGCACAATGCCCGCATCCTGCTTGTGCGTGGCCTCCTCGGCCTCTTCGCTTGACTCCTGCGTCGGCGATCGTTTCGCTTCAAGCATATCCAGCCCGATCAGCAGCAGAATAATGCCGCCCGCAATCTCAAACGCCGCAAGCGAGATCCCGAACAGCTGAAACAGATACTTTCCTGCCACCGAAAACACCGTCAGCACAATCCACGCCGTCAGCGAGGCCTTCCCCGCAATCTTCTTCCGCCTCGGTCCGTTCGCTCCCGCCGTTACCGCCAGAAACGTCGGCAGCGCAGCGAACGGATCCACCAGGAAGAAGATCGAGCTTAGCGCCAGCAGCGAGAAGCGCACATACACGGAGTTGCTGAGTCCAGCCAGATTAACGGAATGGAGATCGACACTCACTCCGCCATTCTCCCATGCGTGGAAAGAACGCCCTCGCTACGGCTTCGTCCGAATGATGAACCAGCCGCTTCCCTGTTCGTTGCCGAGGTATGCGCTCTGGTCCACCAGCGTCCATTCCCCGTCTGCGATCTTCGCGGCGATCAAGGCATCAAGCTGCCGGTGCGGCCACGGATTTCCATGGTTGTACAGCTTCTCCGAGCCCTTCATAATGTCCATCTGCCGCTGGTACACAATCCACTGCGGCGGTGCCGTTGTCAGCTCTTGCATCAGCTGCTCGATCGTCGCGCGTGTCGACGTGTCAAAGAACGTCTGCACATAGTTGTGCCACGGCGGCGTGTCGCAGAAGTAATTCGGAAACGGATACGGCAACGAGAGCAGATCCGGATGCACCCCCGGCCGCGCACCGATGTCCGAACAGATCGTCGTGCTTAGCTTCAGGAGATCCGGATCGATATACATCCTGCCGTACACCGGATGGTCGAACCACACACGATCGCGGAACATCGGTCCCAGCTTATAGTGCTGCCATGAGTAAGGAACCAAAGCCTTCGAGGTGAAAGTCGAGACCGCAAGAGCAGCCATCAACGTCAGAACCGAAGGATCAGCCCATCGGGCAAAGCGCCGGAACGGCTGCAGGACCGGAAGAAGCAGCAGCAGCAAAGCCATCGGCGCGTAGTAGTTCGTCAACGGTTCCGCCGCGGCGCCCGCTGAGTACGACGCCCACTCTGCCAGCGGCAGCAGCACCAGCACAGCCCGAAGATCCGGATGGTGGCCGCGCGAGATCTCGAGACCAACGCGCGTCCACACCACAGCCACCGTGACGTACAGCAACGGGATCATGGCCAGAACCACAACCGAGATCAACAGCCCATACAGGAGCGGTCCTGTTCCGAGCGGAAAGCCGGTCACGAACATCAACGCCACCAGGGCGATCTGCGCGGCGAAGATCACGCGCCGGCTCGCCCACGGTGCTCGTGCCATTCCGGCTCCGAGTGCCAGAAGCAGCAACGCCGCCAGTACCGCGCGCTTGCCCTGCTGCCACAGAAAGGGAAGCGTATTTCGCAGAACAAGGAAGGGCGCGGCAAAGATGGTTCCCGTGCCTCCCTTGCTCCCGGCCGCGCGAAAGATACTGCTGCTCACATACGCCGAAAAGGAATCTCCGGTCAGCGACACCACACCAACCATCGTCACTGCGGCAACCGCAACCAGCAACGCCACACTCTCCAGCCGCCGAACGCGCGCCAGAATCGGTAAGCAGAGCATGCAGGAGACCAGGAGCGCCGCGCCGTCCGTCAACCGCGTTGTGATTGCGAGGCCGCAGAGAACTCCCAGCGCCGCCACCAGCACCAGGAGCCGCCTGATCTTCTCTGTTCGCGCAATCACCAGCTGCGTCAGCAGCGCGTACAGGATCAGGTTCTCTGCCAGCACATGGTAGTCGTCCAGCCGGTACGAATGGCCACACACAGTGAAGGCAAAGGTCCCGAGCAGAACAATGCCCTTCTGCCAGTCCGGCCACTCCGACTCGCGCAGCACCAGAAGCAGGCCGCAGCTCATCACCACAATCTCCAGCAGCGACGGGATCTGCGTCACCGCCAGGCGCCGGCCAAACATCTGCATCCATCCATCTGTCAGCAAAAAGAAGAGTGGCTGCAACGCCGTATGAAGGTCGGAGTAAAGCTTCACGCCATGATGAAAGGTTGTGGCATACCAGAACCACATCGCCTCTCCTCCCATCTGGTTGTTCACGATCATCGCAAGCCCCAGAGACAGGCAGCACAGGATCGCGATCGCCTGAAAGGGCCAAGGTCGCTTCTGCTCCGACATCGTACGAATGCCTCTATCCCTGATAG
This sequence comes from Acidobacteriaceae bacterium, assembly GCA_903642235.1. Classification (GTDB taxonomy): domain Bacteria; phylum Acidobacteriota; class Terriglobia; order Terriglobales; family Acidobacteriaceae; genus Edaphobacter. Next base: position 6,385 of record CAHJWL010000017.1, read on the forward strand.
GCCGGGCGCAATGCATCATCGTCCGCAGCCGCTTCAGACTTCCTTGGGTTTCGCTGGCTTAGCTTACAGGCTCGATCCATCCATCTGGTTCCGTCTCTCGACCCCCATCTATAATCGGCTGAGAACAGCGAGACACCTATGCCCTTACAGACCACACAAAACATCTGGCACAACGGCGACCTTATTCCGTGGGAGAAAGCTCAGATCCACGTTATGAGCCACGTCGTCCACTATGGTTCCTCCATCTTTGAAGGCATCCGCTGCTACGCACAGGAAGGAGGCAATGGAATCTTCCGTCTCCGAGAGCACATGGCCCGCTTTCTTGATTCCGCCAAGATCTACCGCATGCCCCTTCCCTTCACCCTCGACCAGCTCTGCGCCGCGGTCGTCGATGTGGTTGAGGCCAACGGTGTCGCCCCCTGCTATATCCGCCCTGTCGCCTTCCGGGGCTACGGAGAGATCGGCGTCAACCCGTTGAAGAGCCCCGTTGAGGTGTACGTGGCGAACTTTCCCTGGGGCAAGTACGTGCCCGGCAACACCGGCGCCGACGTCTGCGTCTCCTCCTGGTCGCGCCTCGCGCCCAACACTATGCCATCGCTCGCGAAAGCCGGCGCCAACTACATGAACTCGCAGCTCATCCGCATGGAAGCTGAGATCAACGGATACGCCGAAGGCATCGCGCTCGACGTCAACGGCTATCTCTCTGAAGGCTCCGGCGAAAACCTCTTCCTCGTTCGCAACGGCACTCTTTACACCACACCGCTCGCCAACTCCGTCCTCAACGGCATCACCCGCGCCTCCGTCCTCACCATTGCAAAGGACTTCGGCATCCCCGTCGTCGAGCAGGCACTTCCCCGCGAACTCCTCTACATTGCGGACGAGGCCTTTTTCACCGGAACCGCCGCCGAGGTCACCCATCTTCGCTCCGTCGATCGGATCCTTGTCGGCGACGGCACCATGGGCCCCATCACCACAGCCCTCCATGATGAGTTCTTCGGCCTCGTGAACGGCACCAAGCCCGACCGCTACAACTGGCTTACCCCCGTCACGGTCAAAACACGCGAGACCGTCAGCGCCTAAGTCTCTGCAGGAACTCTGTTGTCACAAATGGTCGCCCTCTATGGGCGGCCATTCTGCTGCGAGGAGCACCATCGGCGTCGCGCAGAATCACCCGGTTTCCTGCTCGCGTGAAACTTGTTTGACCGCCTTGTATTTTTTTGTTGTGAATTCTCTGGCCTCCCCGTAAGGTGGAGCCACCTCTACAACTGATTTCCAATCTTCAGGCTCACTGAACCACTGCTCTTTCTCTCAGAACCCGCAGTTCGTCAGATCGTCCGCCAAAGTTTGTAGCTGCACCCGCACGTTCATGAACGAAAAAACCACGCTTGCAGTGGTTCTAGTCCCGTATTGCTTTCCGACCCGAAACTCTTAGGAGCGCCCGTGCAGACCAATCGAAGCCATAGCCTCACCCTAGTCCTCGCTCTTCTCGTTGCTGCGATCCTCCATCCGCTCGCACTCGCGCAGACCTTTCGCGGCGGCATCAACGGCACCGTGACCGACGCATCCGGCGCAAACGTCTCAGGCGCCTCCGTCAGCGCCACCAATGTCGATACGCATGCCACCATCTCTGCCACCAGCACCTCGGCAGGCGAGTTCCTCTTCCAGGATCTTCCCCTTGGCAACTACTCGGTCCTCGTCTCAGCCAGCGGCTTCGACACCACCAAGACCGACAAGATCACGGTCTCAGCGGGCGTCATCTACACCCTTCCCGTCAAGCTCACCGTCGCCAGCGGCGGAACAAACGCCATTATTGAAGTCGATGCCGCCGCCATCACCCTCGACACCACAACCGTCACTCAGAACACTGTCCTCGACAGCAAAACCGTCGACAGCCTTCCTCTGAATGGCCGCGACTTCACTCAAATGCTGCAGCTCACCCCCGGCTACGGCGGCTACAGCGGCAACGGCGGCGGCTCCCTCAACGGCACCCGCAACAACCAGATGAACTGGCAGATCGACGGTGTCGACAATAACGATCTCTGGCACAACATTCCGGCCGTGAACCAGGGCGGTGTCTCCGGCATAGCCGGTATTATCCTTCCGCTCGATGCCGTCGATCAGTTCTCGGCACAGACCCAGGCCGGCCCTGAAGGCGGCCGCAACCCAGGCGGCACCATCAATCTCACGCTGCGCGCCGGGACCAACTCCCTCCACGGCACCGTCTACTACTTCAACCGCAATGAGCTCTTCGGCGCAAAGAGCCCCTTCTCCGACAGCAAGCAGAAGGTCCGCAACTACAACACCGGCTTCTCCGTCGGCGGTCCCTTCCTCAAAGACAAGCTCTTCGGCTTTCTCACCTTTGAGCATCAACGCTTCGTCATCGGGCAGTCCGGGAACGCCACCGAGCCCTCCACCGGCTATCAGACGCAGGCACTCGCTCTTCTCGCGTCAAACGGCATAGCCCCGTCGCCAACTATGACCGGCGTTCTCAACAGCCTCTGGGGTCATGCAAACCTTGCAGCCGACACCGTCGGCAACACCAACAATTACCACTCGAACGATCCTGAGTTCGGCTATAGCTGGAATGGTCTCGCCAAGGTCGACTACCGGCTCTCGAGCAAAGACAACCTGAGTGCTCACTGGTTCGTCGGCCAGGGCAATCAGGTTGCGCCGCTCACCCACTATGCTCTCCTGCCCTACTACGAAGTCGCTCCCATTCACGTGCAGAACATCGCCATCGTCTACAACCGCCAGATCTCCTCGCACATTACGAATCAGGTCTTAGCTGGCGTGAACTACTTCAATCAGATCTTCAACGACTCCCAGACAAACTTCGATGTGCAGAGCCTCGGCTTCATCACCGGAGCGAGCTACACCAACGCACCCAACATCCAGATCGGCAACTTCGACCGTGTTGGCCCCACTCCACCTGAAGGCCGCAACGACATCACCGGCCACCTTACGGACCAGCTCTCTGTTTCGAAGGGGGCGCACGAGTTCCGCTTCGGTGGTGAGTTCCGGCAGGCGCAGCTTGATGAGTTCTATCACCGGCATGCGACCGGCGCCTTCACCTTCGACGGAACCCGCACCGCCACGCTTATCAACAGCAAGCTCCCCGGCTGTGACGTCACTCCGCAGACCGGCTCGAACTGCTTTTCGCCCGATGGCTACGTCGCCCCGCTCGCTGACTTCCTCGCCGGCTACACCTCAAAGGCCAGCATCCAGATCGGCGATCCGGAACGCCAGGTCTTCGTCAACACCTTCTTCCTCAACGCCGGTGACTCCTGGAAGATTCACGAGGGTCTCAACGTCAACTACGGCGTCCGTTATGACTACACCGGCCCCCTTCACAACAGCAACAAGGACATGTCCGTCTTCCGTCCGGGCCTGGCCGGCACCGTCAATGGTCTCGCTCTCCAGGGCGTTCAGATCAGCAATCTCTTCCAGCAGTACTACGGCTCCATCAGTCCGCGGGTTGGCATAAGCGCGCAGCTCTCGCCCACAACCGTTCTTCGCGCCGGCTACGGCTGGTACTTTGACAGTCCCAACCTCAATCCCTTCCTCGACAACCGCCCGGGAAACGCCGCGCCGAACGGCGTTGAAGGCAATCCGGTCGGTCCGAGCCCGGTCTCTGGCATCGTCGCTCCCGGCATCATGCAGAACGGTGCGGCTCTCGCCGCCGGCAAGACCAACGTCGTCGCCGGGCAGAACATCTTCGGGGATGTCACGAGCGTCTGCAATGGCGTCACCGGCACCGTGCAGTGCGGCATCTTCTCTGTAAACCCGAAGTTTCGCCCTTCCTACAATGAGAACTACTCCTTCAACATCGAGCAGCAGTTCTCCCCGAACGTCATCTTCCAGCTCGGCTATGTCGGCAGCCAGGGCCGCCATCTGCTGAGCCTGCTCGACATCAACCAGGGCACGACCCAGAGCACGCGCCCCTTTGCGCAAGCGCCCTACAACTTCGTCAACTACACCAACATCAACCAGCTGGAGCCCATCGGAACCTCCAACTACAACTCGCTGCAGGCTCAGTTCCGGGTGCAGAACTTTCATGGCGTTACCATGCAGACCGTCTACACCTGGAGCCACAACCTCGACGAAGTGACGCAGTTCCGCGGACAGCTTCCTCAGGACTCCCTCAACTTCAAGAACGACTACAGCAATGCCGACTATGACACTCGCAATGCTTTCACCTCGTTTGTCTCCTACTCCGTCCCAGGAACCTCCGGTCGCCTTCGTGGTCTCACCAGCGGCTGGGTCGGGAACGCTCTTCTCTCCTTCCACGGCGGTCAGCCGTTCAGCGTCTTCGCAGATGGCGACGTCAGCGGCACCGGTGAAGGCTTTGATCGCGCCGTGCAGGTCGGCGATCCTCATAAGGGCCTGAACGGTCAGCACCCAGGGGCTGCCTGGCTCAACGCGGCAGCCTTTGCGGACGCTCCGGCCGGAAGCTTCGGAACGACCCGCCGCAACGGATACTACGGCCCCGGATACTCGGACGTCGATCTCTCTGCCTTCAAGAACATTCACATCGTGGAGCGGCTGAATGTTCAGCTCCGCGCTGAAGTGTTCAACGTCTTCAATCGCGTCAACTACGCGCCTCCGGGCAATGGTTTCGTCTCCGTTGGCGGCGACTTCACCCTCGCCGACACTATCGGTGACTACAACGGCGCGCCCGGCATCGGCGCGGGCGAAGCCTTCAACACGCAGTTCGGCGCGAAGATTACCTTCTAAGCCGTCCACGGAACACCGCAAGCGCCCTGCGATCACGACTCGCAGGGCGCTTTCCTCGTCTCCCGGCACACCGGTCTCCTGCCCCGGATCTCAGGCAGGGCAAGCCCCGCTCAGTGCATACTGACTAAGAACTTCGCGGCTCCGCCTCCGCGAGGCCGGAGGCCCGTTTGCACCCCGATCTTGAAAAACTTATAGCCCTCCAACGCCTCGACGTCGAGCTCGCGAAGCTTCGCGAGGAGATCGCCGCCGTTCCCACGCGCATCGCGGCCCTCGCCGCTCAATCCGCCGCTGCCCAGGCCGCCCGCATCACCCTTGACGATGCCATCGCCAAGGAGGAAAAACTCCGCCGCTCTCAGGAGTCCGACATCCAGGCTCTCAGAGAGCGCGGCAACAAACTCCGCAAGCAGATGGATGTCGTCACTACCACCGTCCAGGCGGCCGCACTCGATCACGAGATCACCTTTCTCACCGCAGAGATCGCCCGCATTGAGGACGCCGAACTCGACTCCATGGCACGCTCTGAATTTCTCGAGGCTCAACTTCCAAAGGCCCGCGAGGCACTCACCGCCGCCGAGGCTAATCTTGAGCGTGAACGCACTCGCGGCGCCGATCACACAGCTGCCACCCAGACCCGCGTAAAGGCCCTCACCACGGACCGCAACACCCTCCGCCCCACCATCAGCGAGACCGCCCTGACCTCCTATGACCGTATCGCCCGCACACGCGGTACCGCCCTCTCTGAAGGCGTCAACGGCAAGTGTTCCGCCTGCCAGATGATGATCCGCCCGCAGTCATGGCAGGATCTCCGCGACCGATCCCGCCATGACCTCATGCTTACCTGCGATACCTGCGGGCGCATGCTCTACTGGGACCCCGCCCGCGACGCCCCGCAGAAGAAACCCGCAGATCGCGAAGAAAGCATCGCCGCCCGCATCGTGAGGAGCCTGTAGCCACCTTCGACGAACCAGCCAGTTGACGTTTGCCTGTGCAAGCTTCTATGTTTCGCTCTTCCGTTCTCGTTCAACGTTCACTCTCTGTTCCTGTCCTCCTGAAGTACGCCCTTCTGTCCGCCTTTCGTTACCTCCCGTAGGGATCTGCTCTCTACCGCACACCCCCGGGCACCCTGCATGACTGCCCGCCGGAGCCCCCGATGAAGCGTATCGCCATCGATATGGACGAGGTCATCGCCGACGCCGTGACCGAGCATCTCCGCCGCTACAACCAGCACTTTAACGAGAGCCTCACCAAGCGGGACCTCGACGGCAAATGGATCTGGGACGTCGTGCAGGCAGATCGCCACGATATGCTCGCCGAGACCCTTCGCACACCGGACTTCTTCTCCGACCTCGACGTGTTTCCTGACGCCCAGCGCGTCCTCGAACGCCTCTCGCACACCTACGAGCTCTTTATCGCCACCGCCGCCATGGAGGTCCCCACCTCCTTCACCGCCAAGTTCACCTGGCTCGGCCGCCATTTTTCCTTCATCCAGCCCTCGCACATCGTCTTCTGCGGCGACAAATCCGTCCTCCGCACCGACTTCCTCATTGACGACAACCCCCGCCAGCTGCGTCGTTTCGAAGGCGAAGGCATCCTCTACACCTCACCCACCAATCGCCACGTCACCGGCTACCGCCGCGTGGACAACTGGCTCGACGTAGAGAAGCTCTTCCTCGACTGAACCGTTTCGACTAGCCCGCGTGTTGCGACGTCCTAAGTTCTTTTGGTTGTCATCCCGGAGGGATCTGCTGTTGTCTCGCATGCCTTCTCACGCAACGCAGACCGATTGTCTTCCACACAGAGCGCTGCCACGCGTGCACTCTAGTCTCGCTCACGGCTCCAGTGGCTTCGCAGCCTCCGGCAGCAAGCCACTCTCCACCAAGACCGGCGGCCGGCGATGGTGCGTCTGTTGTTCGTAGTCAAAGGCCCACCCAAGCAGATCCCCATCCCGCCATGGCCGCGCGCTCATCTCAATGCCGAACGGCAGCCCGTCCTCGTAAAAGCCCGCCGGAAAACTGATCGCCGGTACACCCAGCATGTTGACCCAGCCTGTATCGCTGTGCGGCCCGCCCGTCACACCTCCATCCTGCGGCATCGTCTCATCCAGCGGCGGCATCTGGATCGCGGGATACAGGAAACCGTCCAGATGCAGTCGATCCAACTCCGCTTCATACAGCGCCAGCACATGACGCCGCGGGCCGAAGAAGTTCGCGTCCGCCTGCGGATCGCTCCCGAGCGTCACCTGCTGCACTCCCGCGGCTGGCGTGCCGCCGCCAACGATGACAGGGGGCAGCGGCTTTCCAACGACTCGCTCGTACTCAGCCGCCGAGTGGTACTGCGCTGGCCCAAAGTCGCGAAGAAACGTCTCCGTGCCCTCGCGAATGTAGGGCAGCGTGCAGATGTGTGAGGCCTCGGCCGCGAAGCTGTCCGGCAGAATCTGCGGGTCGATCAGCACCGTCGCGCCCGCCGCCCGCACCTCCTCTACAGCTCGCAGAAACGCCGTCCGCGTCTCCGGCCTCAGAGGCAGTCTTGTATCCTTGACCGCCTTCGCAAACTGCTCCGCGGTCGCAGTTGAGCTCACTCCCTGAAACGCCGTCGATGCACCATCCAGGATGAACGCCGGCACAGCAAACCGCCTGCCCTTCAGCGCGCCTGCCTTCAGATAGTTCGTGTAGGGCCCGGGCTGCGCCTTCCCCGCAGAGCCGGCAGTCGCCGGATCAAGCGCATCTTCACCTGCCATGACAGTCAACGCAACGGCAGCGTCCGCCACGCTGCGCGCGATCGGTCCCGTGTTGTCCAGCAGCCAGTCGAGCGGCGCAATGCCCGCGGTACTCACCAGCCCGCGCGTCGGAAAGAGTCCCACCAGGTTGCTCGTCGCTACCGGCATCCGGATGGAGTTGCCCGTATCCGTTCCATTGCCCAGCACCGCCATGTTGCCGGTCACCGCCGTCACCGTGCCGCCCGACGACCCACCCGGCGAAAACCGCACGTCATACGCATTGCCCGTCCGCCCAAACGCCGTCGAGCGCGTCGTATCACTCGCCGCGAAGTCAGGCATGTTCGTCACGCCCAGCAGGACCGCCCCCGCCGCGCGCAGCTTCGCCACGATCGTCGCATCCCGCGGCGCTACCAGTTCCTTGCCCGGCACCATGTAGCCGGCCCAGCCATCCGTCGTCACCAGGCCCGCGACGCTGGTGTTCGCCTTCACTACCACCGGCACACCCCACAGTGGCCCTGGGCGGAAGCCCGCCCGCTTTGCCTCCGCATCCTCGCGGGCCGCCTCCGCCAGCGCTCCTTGCCTGTCGATCGTCTGCACAGCACGATAGACGCCGTTGTATCGCGCAATCCTGTCCAGATGCCACTCGACCACCTGTGTCACCGTATAGCGATGCGCCCGGTACAGCGCATGCAGCCGGTCGATACTCACCTCTATCAGATCACGGTCGATCGCTGAAGACGCGGACCTGCTTCCCGCATTGGGCAAAGATGGTTCGGCAACCGACATTATCGGCCCAAGAAGAAACAGAAAAAGCAGCATCCGCATGCCGTGAGTCTAAAACACGGTCACTTTCTAGGCATCGCTCCCTACCAAACGCTGCACGCAGTGACCATAAGGGCACCCGGCAAGTCTCTGATGGTCATCCGCAGGGATCTGCTGCTGCGCTTTTTGCGTCTCTGCAGACCGCAACCACGGCCCTACTACCCCGCGTACAGCGCCGCTTCAAACCCCTGCACCGCCGCCTCATCCCACGCGTGTGTCGTCCGCCGCCACTGCGCTCCCTGCTCTTCAAGGAAGTTCGGAAAGTCCGTCCGGCATGTACTCACCCGGCGCTCAAAATCCACCATCGCCTGTGCCGTCCCATCCAGATACAGCACTGCTCGAAACCCATCCTTCGACCACTCCACCGTCGCCAGACGCTCCCGCTCCGCCTCGCTCAAGGCACTCACGTTGTACACCAGCATCGCATCAAGAATGCTGTTCTCCTGCGTCTCCTGCGAGCGGTCACAGGCATAGAAGTACCCCGCCACTCCCTCATCCTCAAACACCACCGTCCACGGAACCGTTGTCGAATTCGATGAGAGAAAGGCGCGTCCCGGGGTAAACGAAAGTGACTCCATGGCCTCACGATACACTTTCAAAACAGGCCTGGCCCTCGCGTCTTCACTCACCGCGACTGCCTGCCACGGAGTTCATCCTCACCGCATGAAGCTTCCCCGTTTTAAACTGGGCCGCCCCCAGCAGATCGCCGGCCTGCTTCTGCTCGTCTTCCTCGGCGAGTGCCTCTTCGTCGTCAGCCAACAGCAGCTCTCCCCCACCGACTTCCGCTACGCCCGCTGCGGCCGAGAGATGTGGGAGCGCCCCTCTCCCCTTGCCGGCTACTTCACTACCTGCGGCAACCTTTCAGGCGACGGCACCTTCGCCTATCGCCTCGCCGGCTTCCCTCTCACCGCGCAGCGCCTTCTTCTGCTCGCGTCCGACAGGTTCCGCTCTCCCGCCGATCGCCTCTACTCCGGCTCCAGCCTGAACGGGTCTACCTGGGAGGCCCACCTCCAGCTCTCCTCGCTCAAGCTCCTGATCCATCTGCCCTTTATCCTCTTCGCTGTCTGGCTCGGCACCGGGCTGTGGTGGGTTGCGCGCCGCCTCTTCGGCAATGAGGGCGGCGCCTTTACGCTCGCTCTCTACATCCTTTCTCCTTCGGTCATTGCCTCCGCCGTCACGCCCAACAACGACATCCTGGCCATGTGGGGCCTCTTCGGCCTTGTCTACACTGCTATCGGCGTCGCTCACGCTATGCACGGCCCCCGGAGCAAGTGGCGGCCGCGTCTTCTTCTCCTCACCATCGCTCTCGGCCTTACCGCCGCCGCGCATCTGCTTGCCGCCATGGTCGGCTTTCTCGCCTCCTTTGCCGTCATGCTCTATCTCGCCGAGCGCCGCCGCTCTGCCGTCATGCAGATCCTGATCTATTCCGCGTTGGGGGCTCTCCTCATCGTCTTTGCCTTCTTCGCCTTTCGCCCTTCCGCGTTCATCTATGTCTTTACCGGCGGCAGCTCGCGCTTCTGGTTCTCCACCTTCGGCGTCCGCCAGCTCTTTGCCAACCCCCTCAATGCTCCCGTTACCCTCGCCTTTGCCCTCTCGCTGCTGCTCTGGGCGGCTATTCGCCGCAGCCGCTACTTTGGCAACACGGCCCCGCTCCTCGTCGGCCTTCCTCTCCTCTTTCTGCTTCCCACGCAGACCTTTATGGCCCCCTGGATCTGGGCCATTCCCTTCCTTCTCACCTTCGTCGGCGGCATCTTTGCTGACGCCTTCGAGACCCGCTACCGCAAGCTCTTCCTCGCCCTCGCTGCCGCCATCCTCCTCACCGAAGCCACCGCGACCCTTCCCACCTTGAAGCTCCTCGCCCGCCCCTGACCACCAGCGCACTTGCAGTCTCCTGTTAGGAAGCCCGAGCGCACCGTCTTCTTCGTTGTCATTCCGAGCGCAGCGAGGAACCTGCTTCTCGACTGGGAACGTTAAGACCACCAGGAACAATCATTCAGCCGCGTCTCCGCATCTCCACCTCATCGACGGTGCGACGCGAAGCGTTGCTCCCCCAAATGGCCCATCCAAAAACAGCACACAGTCATATAAGCTCAAGTTGACCCCATGCGCGCCCGCCCGTCCCTCAAACTCCATCGCAGACCGGCACTTCCCGCCGCCCTCTCCCTCCTGCTTCTTGTCACCGGCTGCCGCCAAAAGCAGACCAACAGCAGCGGCAAGCCCGTTGCCGCCCCCAACACGTCCAAATACGCCGACACCCTGACCCCGCTGATCGCCGCGAGAAAGCTGGACTTTCTCCGCTGGCCCGATATCGCCGACTATCAGCCGCTGCTCCAGACCTTCTACACCAATCGCAACCTCGAAATCGCCTGGAGCCGCGACGGCAAACCCACCGCCCAGGCCACCGCTCTCATCGCCGCCCTCGCCGACGCCGGGAAGAGTGGTCTCGACGCCGAGGACTACGACAGCTCCCGCTGGTCTCAGCGGATCCAGTCGCTCGCGACCGGAGAGAAAAACGCCGTTGCCCAGTTCGACATCGCCCTGACCCTCGACACCATGCGCTTCGTCTCCAATCTCCACATGGGCCGCGTCGCCCCGCAGCACTTCAACTTCGAGATCGACGCGCAATCCAAGAAGCTCGATCTCCCACAGTTCCTCAACGACAAGCTCCTCGAAACCTCTGACGTCCCCGGCAACCTCGCCGCCCTCGAGCCCGACTCCGACGACTACCGCAAGACCAAGCAGGCCCTCGCTCACTACCAGGAGCTTGCCAGCCAGCAAGGCAGTGCTGCCGCTCTTCCCGATCCAGGCCGCAACCTCTCCGTAGGCGATCGCTACAGCGCCCGCGGCCCGCTCGAGCAGCGCCTCACCCTCGAAGGCGATGGCGACTTCCAGCCTCAGCCCGCCGACAACCCCCAAACCAGATCCGCCCAAGCCTCCGGCCCCCTCACCGCGGCCGACTCCGACGCCATCAAGGCCTACCAGTCCCGCCACGGCATCTCCCCCGACGGCAAACTCGGCTCCGTCACCGTGAAGAGCCTCAACGTTCCCATGTCCAAGCGCGTCGAGCAGCTCTCAGACGCGCTTGAGCGTTGGCGCTGGCTCCCCGAGCCCTACCTGCACCCGCGCCTCATGGTCAACCTCCCCGAGTTCGTCCTTCGCGGCTACACGCCCGACCACGCCCTCGACTTCACCATGCGCGTCGTCGTCGGCGCCGTCAAAGACGATCACGACACGCCCGTCTTCACTCACATGATGAAGTACCTGATCTTCCGCCCCTTCTGGAATGTTCCCGTCTCCATCATTAAGAAAGAGCTCGTTCCCCACATCGCCGCCAACCCCGGCTACCTCGAAGAAAAAAACTACGAGGTCCTCGGCCGCTCCGGCAAACCCGTGACCACCTATACCGCCTCCGCCATCGAGCACGGCGGCTACCTGGTGCGCGAAAAACCCGGTCCCGGCAACTCCCTCGGCCTCATCAAGTTCATGTTCCCCAATCAGTTCGACATCTACCTGCACTCCACCCCCGCCGTCAGCCTGTTCCAGCGCCAGCGCCGCGACTTCAGCCACGGCTGCGTCCGCGTCCAGCACCCCGACCAGCTCGCCGTCTGGGTTCTTAACGGCCAAAAAGACAAAGGCGACGACTGGGATCTCGACCACGTCAACGCCGCCATGAACGAGGGCGAAGACAACAAGCAGGTCTCGCTCAAAACCCAGCTTCCGATCGTCATCTTCTACGTCACAGCCCACATCGACGAAAACGGCAAGGTCGACTTCTTCGACGACATCTACAGCTACGACAAGGACCTCGACGATACCCTCAAAAAAGGCCCGCCCTACCCCACCAAGCCCAACCCCGTTACCCCCAAAACCGAGCCCGGCGATACCGTCTAACAGCCGACAGCGACGTCTCACCTTCGCCCAAGCCTGACTTTCAGCCGTTATTTCGACCGAAGCGCAGCTCCGTGGAGGAACACCGCGTTCGCCAGGATTTGTAGCTTGCCCAATGGTAGCGTCCCAAGCTTTCCCTTTGTTGTCATCCCGTAGGGATCTGCTTCTCCATCAAACGCAGAAAAGCCCCGCACACAGCGGGGCTTTTCTGCTTCTACAGAGCTCTAAGCGGCAGCGATCGGATCCACCGACACAAACCGCCCGATCTGCCCGCGATCCTGAAACCGCACCACACCGCTCACTTTGGCGAACAGCGTATCATCCTTGCCCCGGCCAACGTTCAGACCCGGCTTCAACGGCGTCCCACGCTGCCGGACCAAGATCGATCCGCCTGTTACGGTCTCGCCGCCAAACCGCTTCACACCCAGCCGCTGCGCGTTTGAATCGCGGCCGTTCTTCGAAGATCCAAGCCCTTTTTTATGTGCCACTCTCTACCTCTTTCGCGCTGCCCGAAGGCGTATGCGTCGATTCAGATCGTACTCAGCAAACCTACGCCTGCGTCTGCTCTTCTTTGAAACTCTTGCCATTCACCAGAATCTCGTTGATCTTCACTTCAACGAAGTTCTGCCGGTGACCCTGCATCTTTTTGTACTGCTTCTTGCGCTTCAGCTTGAACACCAAAATCTTCTCGCCGCGGCCTTCGCCGACAACCGACGCCAGAACCTTCGCGCCGCCCAGCTCCTGCTCAAACTGCCCAGCTTCGCCGCTCACCGCCAGCACATCGGCGAACTCAAGCGAGCCATTCTCATGCGCTGTCGTCTCAATCTTCAATGTGTCGCCCGGTGTTACCCGGTACTGCTTGCCACCTGTGCGGATCACTGCATACATACGCTCTAAAACCTCGCGCGACGCGCTCAAAGCGACAGTCGCTCTCTCAAAAGTATCCTGTGTGGGCGCTTCCGCCAACCAATCCCGCTCGCAGCCTGCACCGCGAAACCATCCAGCCCTGGCCCGCATCTTTCGCGCTCCGCGCCAAACATAAAAAGTGTATCGTCTCTCACCTACAGGGTCAAACCTTGCTTACCTTGCTTCTTCACTTGCTTACCTTGCTTACCTTGCTTCTTTAGTTGTCATCCTGTAGGGATCTGCTGTTTGGCTTCTTCCCCACCGCACTTCACGAGATCCACTTCAGCAGCCGGATCACCCCCATCGCCGCCGGCCGTGAGTGCGCACTCACCTCCGCCCCGCCCCCGCCCTTCCTTCGCCCCTGAATCTCCCGCTTCCGCTCCGCGTAGTATCCGTACGCCTTCACCATCATCTCCTCGTTCGTCACCGTCGGCCGCCACCCCAGCCGCTCCTTGATCCGCGACGTATCGAACACAAAGTCCTCCGCAATCATCCGGTAGTGGTACGGCCCCAGCGGCGACACCCCTAACTTGTGCGCCAGCTGCATCGCCGCAATCGTCGGTGCCTTCGGTAGTTCAGCAACTCGCGCCTTCGTCCCAGCCGCCCGGATCACCGCCTCGTACACCGCCCGCAGACTCACCACATCGTCCGACCCGATGTTGAACACATCGCTCTTCCCATACTCCATCGCCTGCAGACATGCCGTCGCCAGATCCTCGGCATAGATGAATTGGTAGCGGTTGCCGCCATCGCCCACCACCCAAACCCGCTTGCCCTCTTCAATAAACTCAAACAGAATCGCCAGCAGCCCCAGCCGCCCGCTGTCAATGATCGTCGGACACCGGATCACCACCACGTTCATCGCGTCCTTGTACTCCGCCAGCACCTCCTCCGCCGCCAGCTTTGATCGCCCATACAGCTCGACCGGCGCCGGAATATCGTCCTCCCGTACCGCGCGGCCAAAGTTCTCCGCCCACAGGCAGTTGGTCGACGTAAACACCAGCGTCCCCACCCCGAACCGCTTCGCCGCCTCCGCCACCACCCGCGTCCCGTCCACATTTGAGTCCCACAGCTCGCTCTCGGCAATCCGCTCGTGCGCCAGCATCGCCGCGCAGTGCATCACCGCCGTAAAGCTCTCTTCGCGGCACAGCGCCTCCATCAGCACCTCATCTCGGATATCCCCCTGCACGCTCCGCAGATTCGCGTGCGTCTCCGTGTCCGCCACCAGATCGATGTTCACCACCCGATGTCCCGCAGCTAGCAGCCGCCGCTTCAGCACGCCACCGAAAAATCCTGATCCACCCGTCACCAAAACCGTCGTCATCACCAGAAAAGACTCCAGCCTCTAGTCTCCACCTATTCCGCCGTTCCGTCGCTTTGGCGCCTAGAGCTTCATCTCCATAAATACATTCGCTCGCGTATACGGCATCTCCGGCAGATGGTCCATGGGTACATGCTGAAAGCCCGTCGACTCATACAGGTGCACTGCGTCCGCCAGCTTGCTGTTACTGCCCAGGAAGATGCGGCTCATCCCCATCGCGCGTGCCTCCGCAATCCCCTGCAGCAACAGCCGTCGCCCTAGACCACGCCCGCGCATCTGCGGCACGACCGTCATCTTCGAGAGCTCGACTACGCCGTCTCCCATTGGAATCAACGCCACGCATCCCATTGCGGTCCCACTCTCCTCTACCATCAGGATCCGGCCACCCTTCGCTAGAATCGTTCCATCCGGATCGCCGAGCGTCCGTCTATCCTTTTCTTCAAGCGAGAAATGCTGAGCAATCCAACTCTCGTTCAGCTGTCGAAACGCTGCCGCGTCCTCACTCCCCTTCACATAGGCCCGGATCACAACGCCCTCGTCGGCCACCCGTCCTCCTCGCTCACCAGCTCCACACCCGCGACCGGTCTGCGGCCTGAAACAAGTACACCGTCAGCACACAGATCAGCGGCTCCAGCGGGTGCCGAAATCGTGCCTGCACCGTGATCGCATAGTAGATCAGAGGCACGTACAGGAAGACCGCCAGAAACAGATTCGCACCCGCAACCCGCCGTCTCAGAGAGAGCCCCAGCCCCAGCACTCCCGTGACGCTCAAAAAGCCGAAGTTCACCTCGCGCGTGTACTCGACCCACGGCCTCCGGTCAAGCGGATGCGGCACCCCCGCCCAGAAGAAGTACACCCGCTTCAGCATCCACCCCGCAATGCGCCGCGGGTTCTCGCGCATTCTCGCCTTCGCCGCCGCACCCTGCTCCCGCACATACGCGACCTCCCCGATAGCCGCGTACCGCCGCATCTGCGGGTCCTGCTCTGCCATGGGGAGCGTCGCGCCCCACGGAAAGCCGTCGTTTGACTCGAGCGTCGACTGGTACAGCTCCGCACCCAGGTTCCCGCGCGTCGGGATGAACGCATGAAAGATCCGCCAGTTCCGCCACACCCACGGTCCCAGGCACAGCCCCATCACCACCACCGCAATCACAGCTCCGCGCGCCGCATGCTCGAGCGTGAACGCCGTCCCTCGCCCGCCCCACACCATCCACAGCAGCATGGCCGGCAGTGCCAGCACCAGCGACGGATTCGACAGCAGAATCAACCCCCATACCAGCCCAAACCACATCCAGCGCCGCAGCCGGTGCCCATCGCCCTCAGCGGTATGCGTGACGTCCACGCCGCGAGCCCGCAGCGCCAGCACAATCGCCGCTGTGAAGAGCCACGTCGACAGGCTCATGTCCCAGACCCAGTGGACCGCATACTGCATCGCCGCAGGATAGAGCGCCCACAGCCACCCCGACCACAGCGCCACCCGCCGCCCGTAGCACCTGGCCGCAATCTCATAGACGACCAGCGCCGTTGCCGCCGAGAACGCCGAGTTCACTGCAAAGATCACCCACGCCGACTGCGCTGTGTAGATCCCAAAGATCTTGAACACCGCCGCCACCAGCAGCGTATATAACGGCGGAATCCACGTTGTCGGCCCCGTATGCCCCAGAAACGGATTCCCATACCCCTGCCCCAACACCACCGACCGCGCGATCCGCCCCAGCTCCCAGCCAAACTGAAAGTGGTCCATCAACACACGAACCTTCCATGTGTGCGCGAGCGTCATGTACAGCACACGCACAGCGAATCCCACCCAGAACACACGCCACGGAGCCGAGATACCCGCCGGCTGGAATGAAAAAAGTCGTTGGAACCGAAGACCCATAACAGGGTATTTTAGGCCGCCCGTAAACAGGCCTCGGAGACTGACGCGCTGCCAAGTGGACGTGCGTACTCACTCCGGAACGCCGCTTGCCATTCTGAGCGGAGCGAAAACCCCGTATTGGCTTTCAGTGTGGAGCGACGCGACGAAGAAGCCACTCCTCTTAGATATCTGCCATCACCCCACCCGCCATATAGACGCCTTAACTACCGCCCGTTTTCATGCTTGAGGTCCAGTGTCCCTCAAGCCTCTCCATCTTTTGACGCGCCTGATCTTTCCACCATGTCTCCAGACCCTGCATCGCAAGCATCCTGCGGGCGAAGCCGGGATCGAAGTCCAGATACATACAGCGGTTGATAGCCGGGATCGAGGCAGCGTCTTTGTCGCGCTCTTCTAGAACCCACGCGTCACCTTGCTGGAGCACACCGGGTTTCAACACGCGTAGATAGAAGCCGGTGCGGTTTTCGAGGATCGTGAGTTTTACCCAATCAGATCGTCCGATCCGGCGCGCCAGGTTCGCGCATGGAACTCGCGGGCCGCTGACCTGAACCACCGCCGTTCCAAGACGGACCCTGTCGCCTACGAAGATCTGATCTTCGGTGATCTCTTTGAGCGTGACATTTTCCCCCACGGATCCGGCGTGCAGGTCCATCGTGTAGCGGGTGTTCCAGAAATCGTAGTGATCCGCTAAGTGAACACAAACCGCCGCGCCGGGGCCGCCATGGTACGGCTGTACCACCTTGTCGCCTGCGAGACCATGAAGGGAGACGGAGATGGGCCCATCCACCCGATCGCGAAAGATGGAGGAGGTCCAGGTCCCGCGCTCATCCGCGATCGACCTGGGGCCTCCGGCAAAGACGGCTTGGACTGCGGCACCATGCATAAACGCCACCAGTCTAGGGCTGATGCGGCGATCCCGACACCGGTAAACCTTGCGTTCGAAGAAAAGGCTGTGAGCCTACCTTCGGCCCTCCGCCAGAAACGCGTCCGCCGTCCGCAGACTCAGCGCCATAATCGTCAGCGCTGGATTTGCCGGCAGCGCACTCGGAAAGACCGAGTTGTCGCAGATCCAGAGGTTCCCAATATCAAAGCTCCGTCCCACGCGATCGACCACGTTCGTCTGGCTGTCCGATCCCATTCGGCAGGTTCCGATCGTGTGTGCGTTGCGTTGGAACGTCCAGATATCGCGCGCACCGGCTGCCTTCCAGACCTCCGTCATGAAGTTCTCACCATGTGTGCTCATCCGCTGTTCGTTCCTGCCGTAGCTGTAGTGCACCAGCGGCTTTCGCATCCCCGTTCCGCGCGCCGCGGGGTCACTCTCATCGGAGAGCTCGAGGTAGTTCTTCTCGTCCGGCATGCAGTCGCCGTTTACCCCGATGCCCGCCATGAAGTTGTAGCTGTCAATCTGGTCGACCAGCGCCTGTCCCCACAGCCCACGGCCGCGCGCCACCTGCGCCGCCCAGGTAATCGGCACCACCCCCAGCGGCTGTACCACGTAGCCGCCCGCGAAGTTTGCGTCTTTCGCCCGGATCATGTCTTCCGTAATCAGAGATGCCGGGAATCCCTTGTTCATGCGCATCTCATGGTCGAAGGTGCCCCATACCTGGGTTGCCACATGCGCCATGAAGTTCCTGCCGACCTGACCGCTTGAGTTCGCAAGCCCTGTATGCAGCAGCAGCCGCGGCGACTCCACAGCACCCGCACAGAGCAACACCGCCCGGCACCTTTGCCGTACATCCTGCCCGTCTTTATCGCGGTAGATCACCGCCGTAATGCGGTCCGAGCTGTCCCGCTCAAACCCATGCACAAAGCTCTCTGCCCGTATCTCCGCACCCGCTCCCACGGCGACCGGCAGATACGTCACGTCCATGCTCGCCTTTGCACCGTTCCGGCATCCCTGGTGACAGTACCCTCGGTTTACGCACGCATGTCGAAGGGGATACCCCGGCTTCTCGTAGTCGCGTGAGACCGCCGCAATCGGCGCCTCCGCCGTCCGCACCTCTAACGCCGCACATCCTCGCCGCATCGCCTGCGCCGGCGCATTCAGCGCAATCGGCGGCAGCGGATAGCGCCGGCCTTCCTCCCACGGGTAGGTCTCTGGCCCGCTGACACCCAGAAAGTCTTCTAGTTCCTCGTAGTACGGCTTCAACTCTTCGTACTCCAGAGGCCAATCCGCGCTGAGCCCAAACTCTGTCCGGATCTTCAAATCCCGCGGGTCCACCCGCGGCACATACGCTCCCCAGTGCAGCATGGATCCACCCACACCCGTGCCGCTGTTGTTCGCGCCAAACGCCACCGGCGTCTCGCCCGCGCTGATCCGCTCCCCTGTCCAGTAGAGGGCTTCCTGCGCAACCTCATCCGTGGCGAACTCCGTGCCCGGATCCCAGTTCCTTCCAGACTCAAGCGCTACCACCGAGAGTCCCGCGCCTGCCAGACGTGCCAGCAGCGGTGCTCCCCCGGCTCCCGTTCCGATCACCACGGCATCAACGATTTCGTCGGTCCCGTAGCACTTCATCCCCTCTAGCTTCATCGTGTCCCCATGGTTCCTGCCGCCTTTGGCCGCGGCTCCCGGCTTCGCGGCTCCCAGGACTCCCGCTCGCCCTCTCCGATCAGCACAAAGCCCGTCTGATGTTCGCTGTCTGCCCCATCAGCAATACCGCTATAGCCCATGCGCGCCAGCGTCGATGGATGCGCGACATACAACTTCGTCGTTTCGGCGCGCACATCATCGAACCAGCGCAGCATCTGCTGCCCGTCAAGCGCCGGCCCACCTTCCTTCCCCGCACCAACCACCGCTTCAAGCCGCGCCAGAAGGCCGCTGCCGAGTACGCTGCGCTCAAGCTTTCCCGCTGCGGCTTTGGCCAGCAGTTCATCCCGCTGCTCTCCATCAATCGCGAGCCATCCGGTTCCAAACTGGTCCTGCGCGTGCCACTCCAGCGTTGCCAGGCCGCCGCGATACGCCAGGGCATCCTCTGGCAGCACTGCGAACCGCCATCCATCACCGGTTCCGCTGCCCAGCCGTTGGTCGATACGTGCGCCCAGATCCACGCACACCGGTCCCCGTTGCGGCACCACGCGATCGACCAGCGCCCGCATCTGCGCCAGTTCGGTCACGTTCAGCGCCTGCGGCTCATACGCCGGATCATCCGCGACGGTGCGTGCTTCGAGGGCGGCTCGCGTTGCCACACTTACCCTCTTGGACAGAATCAGATCCACATACGCCGGCTCAACCGGAACGCCACCACTAAAGTCCGGCCGAGCCGCTCGCGCACTGCTTCCATTCAACTCCTCGACAAAGCCCAGGATCAACCGCGCCAACTCCGCCGGCTTCTCCATCGGGATCAGGTGGTTGGAGTGCAGCGACGCCAGCCTTCCATTCGGCCAGTGGGGCATGGAGACGGATCGCTGCACCTCCGGTCCCAGGGCTCCGTCCTTGTCTCCCGCAACCAGCAGCACCGGCAGCCGCAATACGCCGACCCGCTCCGACCAGTCTTCCCGGCTGCCGCTCTCCAGCCACGCCCGCCACGCCGCCCGATTCATCGCTAGCACATCGTCGACCGCTCCGGCAAAGATCTCTGCTGGAATATCGTCCGCTGCGTTCTCACGAACGTAGTTCTCCGCAGCCTCCCGATCCTTGCGACGGCCTCGCTCATCCGTGCGCGGCTCATCACCCAACGCACTGATCATCTGCGACCGCTTCCGGTCCGGCAAAGGTTCTGGCCCGGGCGGCGAAGGCGCCACCAGCACCAGACCTTCAAGACCCGCTACCCGTGGCTCGCCCTCGGCTGCGCACCGCGCCACCACGGCGGCCACCTTTGCAGACATGCTGTGACCCACCAGCACAAAGCGCCTGAGATCGAGCGCTGCTACCGTCTGCATCAGGCTCTCCGCCATGGCTTCCACTGTGTACCCCGGCACATCGCGAGATGCGCCAAAACCCGGCAGATCGACACCAAGGCAGACCGCCTGCTCTCGCACACTCTCAATCACCTGGCCCCATTCCCGCCGGCTGCCGCCGAGAAAGGGCATCATTACCAGCGCAGGCTCACCTTTGCCTCGAGCTACGGAGGACAACATGCAGAGTCAACTCCTTGAGATCTTTCTGGGCTACTTCCTCTACGATGCGACCGACCAGCGGGTCTCAACGATCTGCCTTCACCGATCGTAAAATCATAGGGCAACACGTTCACACAGAAAAGGTTTCCGCAAACATCTCTATCTCATGCGAGTGTCTATGCCCGCTGATCTCTCTGCCGCCATTGGTCCCGTCGTGAAGGTGCAACGGCTCCTGCCCTCCGCCCAGCTTCCCCGCTACGCCCACATCGGTCCCTTTGGCGATCTCGCCGCCGACCTCTTTGCCGCCGAGGCTATTACCCTCGCCCCCATCGGCGACCCCGGCGCCACACAGGCCGTCCGCACCGGCCTCGCCCTCGAACTTCCCTCCACCCACGGTGCCCTCGTTGAAGACCGCAGCGGCCTCGCCCTGCGCGGCATTACTACCCTTGCCGGCGTCATTGATCCCGGATACCGCGGCGAACTCAAGATCGTCCTTACCAATCTCGCCCGAGAGCCCCACCTCATCGCTCCCGGTCACCGCATCGCCCAGCTCCGCCTCGTCCAGCGCCTCCAGGCCACCTTCGAAGAGACCGACACCCTCGCCGAAGCTCCCCGCGGAGCCGCCGGCTTCGGCTCCACTGGCCACTAGCTACACACACTTTGGGTACACCCAAGTGTGTGTAGCTTCCTCAGAGAGATACATATAATAGGCGAAGCGCACCGGACCACTGTTCGATGAATGGCCCCGAGCGGCTGCATACCGCCCGAGGGTTGTTGAAGCACCGTGAACTACCGGAATGAAGCAACAGCTTGATCACGGTTCCGAGAGCGAGTAAGAGTCGCCAATCGACTCGAACCCGGCACCAGGACCTGCCAGAGTCCATAGAGCACCTCCTTCAGTGAATTGGTTGTGTTGCCCTTAAAGGGCCGACACAACCGATTACGCATTGCGGCGAAAAAAATTCTACTGCGGATCAGCTCGCCGCAACGTGCAGCCGAAGAAGGTCTCTCGATCCTACGGAGGCAGCCCTCTCGGCCGAATTCCCCAAAGGTGCGCACCTCCCCCTCCATTACCTCCAAAGTCACAGATCGCTCAGGTCGCCTCCGGCACGCACCTATCTCATCCTGCCACCACCACATACATGCGACAATCGAGCTATCGCGCCATGCCTAACTCGCAAGCCCAGACACCGGCAGCAGCCGCTTCTCCGATCACCGTTCCATCCCCTTGCACGATCACCCCGGCCCTGCTCAAGCAGCACTCCATCACCCCTGACGAGTACGCCGCCATCGAGCAGCATCTGGGCCGCACGCCGTCGCTCACCGAGCTCGGCATCTTCTCCGTCATGTGGTCCGAGCACTGCTCCTACAAGAGCTCGCGCGTACATCTCCGCCGCCTCCCCACCAAGGGCGCCCGCACCTCCGGTCCCGGCGCCGTGGTCCAGGGCCCCGGCGAGAACGCCGGCATCATCGATGTCGGCGACGGCTGGGCATGCGCCTTCAAGATCGAATCCCACAATCACCCCAGCTACATCGAGCCCTACCAGGGCGCGGCCACCGGCGTCGGCGGCATCCTTCGCGACATCTTCACCATGGGCGCGCGCCCCCTCGCCGTCATGGACTCCCTCCGTTTCGGCCCGCTCACCGCGGAAGCCGAGCCCGACGAGGCTCTCCGCAACAAGAACCACCACGTCGCCAACGGCATCGTTGCGGGCGTTGCCGGCTATGGCAACTGCTTCGGGGTCCCCAACCTCGGCGGCGAAACCCGCTTCGAGGCCTGCTACTCCGGCAACCCGCTGCTCAACGCCTTCGCCCTCGGTCTCGTTCGCAAAGATGAGATCTTCTACGCAGCCGCCACCGGCGTCGGCAATCCCGTCTTCTACGTCGGCGCCAAGACCGGCCGCGACGGCATCCACGGGGCAACGATGGCGTCCGAAGAGTTCACCGAAGGCTCCGAGCAGAAGCGCCCCAACGTCCAGATGGGCGATCCCTTCCTCGAAAAGCTCCTCCTGGAGGCCTGCCTCGAAGCGATGAAGACCGGCGCCGTCCTCGGCATTCAGGACATGGGCGCCGCCGGCCTCACGTGCTCTACCTGCGAGATGGGCGCGCGCGGCGAGCTCGGCGTCTCGATCGAGCTCGACCGCGTCCCGCAGCGCGAGACCGGCATGACAGGCTACGAAATCATGCTCTCCGAGTCCCAGGAACGCATGCTCCTCGTCGCCAGCAAAGGCCGCGAGCAGGAGGTCCTCGACGTCTTCACCAAGTGGGGCCTCGACTGCGCCGAAGTCGGCATCGTCACCGCCGACGACGTCATGCGCGTCCGCCACCACGGCGAGCTCATTGCCGAGATCCCCAACAAGGCCCTCACCGACAACGCCCCCGTCTACCACCGCCCTGTCGGCACCTGGACCCCGCCCGTTCCCGAGGACCCGCCCGCCGACATCCTCGCCGAACTACAAAAGCCCCGCGACTACACTGCCGATCTGCTGAAACTGCTCGCGTCGCCCAACATCTGCGACAAGCGTTACATCTACGAGCAGTACGACTCCATGGTCCAGACCAACACCGTCCAGGGCCCCGGCTTCGAGGCCGGCGTGATCCGTATCAAGGGCACCGGACCGGCCCCGGCTCTTCGGCCATCACCCGAGCCCTCTATCGGCAACCCCGAGACTTCCGCACAGGCACGCGAAGCGGGTGCCCCATCCATGACAGCCTCACCGTCACGGGTGGGTTCCACCGCAGCCGGCGTAAACATAGAATCCGCCCCCACCACCCTTGCCGAAAAAGTCGCCACCTCGCTCGGCCTCGATCCCGTCGCCGCCGACCACACCGTCCTCGGCCAGATCGCCAACTTCATCACCGGTTCGACTCCCGAAGCAGAAGCCACCGCGCAGACCGGCAACGAAGACGCCGCCAACCCCGTTATCGCGCCCGACGCCCGCACCCATAAGTCCTTCACCTCTGATCCCTCAGACCTGTCATCCCGACCGGAGCACAGCGCCGCGGCACCCGCATCCGCGATCTCCGCCTCTGCTACCGCTGCATCCTGGCTCCCTTCCGGCGCAACCATCTCTGCACTCCCCCGAACGCCGGGTGCCCCACGTCTCGCCTCTGAGACGTGGGCTGGTACACCACACGGCCTCAACGGAGCCCCCCCGGCGCCAAAGCACGAGCGCGGGCTCGCCATGGCCCTCGCCGGCAACGGCCGCTGGTGCTACCTCGATCCAAAACTCGGTGCCATGCACGCCGTCGCCGAAGCCGCCCGCAAGGTTGCCTGCACCGGCGCCACCCCGGTCGCTGCCACCAACTGTCTCAACTTCGGCAACCCCGAAAAACCCGAGATCATGGCGCAGCTCTCTGCCGCCATCGACGGTATCGCCGAAGCCTGCACCGCCCTCGGCACGCCCATCACCGGCGGCAACGTCTCCCTCTACAACGAGACCCGCGGCGAAGGCATCTATCCGACTCCGGTCATCGGCGTCGTCGGCCTCCTCGACGATGTAACCAAGGCCATTCCAAACAGCTTTGAGCGCGCGGGCGATCTCATCCTCTTTCTCTCCGCCATTCGCGGCGAAGACCGCAACGCCGAACAGGACATGGGCGCAACCGCCTACGCCCAAAGCCGCAATCTTCCGCTCTGGGGCGCGCCACCCGCCCTGTCGCTCGCAGAGGAAGCCGCCCTCCATCAGGCCCTCCAGGCGCTCGCAGCAGCGAATCTGCTCGTCTCCGCCGCAGATCTCTCCGACGGTGGCACCGCCGTCGCCCTTGCCCGCGCCTGCTTCCGCCGTCATCTCGGCGCCCGCGTCTCCATGCGCCTGACCGAACCCAATCCCTTCGCCATGGCGGAGCGCCTCTTCAGCGAAATCGGTTCCTCCGTCATCGCCACCTGCCGCCCCGCCCATCTGAGCGCCATCCGCTCCGTCCTTCAGGCTTTCCCTCTCGTCTGGACCTTCCCCATCGGCGAAGTCACCGCAACCGGCTTCGAAATCCGCGTCAACGAAGAAGCCATCATCAACGCCAGCCCCTCCGATCTTCAGAATGCCTTCACCAACACCCTCCCCTCTCAGCTAGCCGTCGAGGTCGTCACCGCATGAGTCAAACCCTCGAGCTTTCCGACAAGCCAATCCTCGAAGCAGACATCGACGATCTCACCTCCGACGACCTGCACTTCGATAAGCTCCGCGAAGAGTGCGGCGTCATGGCCGTCTACAACCACCCGGACGCCGCCCGCATGACCTACTGGGGCCTCTACGCCCTCCAGCATCGCGGTCAGGAATCCGCCGGCATCGCAGCCTCCGACGGCCAGAACATCACCGACATGAAGGGCATGGGGCTCGTCAGTGAGATCTTCACCGACCCCGTCCTCTCCCGCCTGCCCGGCCACATCGCCATCGGCCACACCCGCTACTCCACCACTGGCGATTCGGCGCTGCTCAACGCGCAGCCCATCTCGGTCGAGTCCACCAAGGGCCTGCTCGCGATCGCCCACAACGGCAACCTGGTTAATCTCGGCACTGCCAAAGAACGGCTCGAGCGCGACGGCGCCGTCTTCTCCACCACCTCGGACTCCGAGATCATCATCCAGTTGATCGCGCACTCAAAACACAACACCTTGGTCGACTGCATCGCCGAGGCCCTCTCCGAAGTTGATGGCGCCTTCTCGATTGTGATGATGACGCGCAATCGCATCTTCGCCGCCCGCGATCCGCACGGCTTCCGCCCGCTCTCCATGGGCCGCATCGCAGGCACCAACGGCGCACCCGACACCTTCGTCTTCGCCTCCGAAACCTGCGCCTTCGACCTGCTCCACGCCAAGTACGAGCGCGATGTCGAACCCGGCGAGCTCATCATGGTCTCCGAAGACGGCGTCACCAGCCGCCGCTACGCGCCCGAGACCACACCCCACGCCTCCTGCATCTTCGAGCATGTCTACTTCGCCCGCCCGGACTCCCGCATCTACGGCCGGCCTGTACAACAGTCCAGAGATGAAATGGGCCGCCAGCTCGCCCGCGAGTCACCTGTTCCCGCCGACCTCGTCGTCCCCGTCCCCGACTCCGGCGTCACCGCCGCCATTGGCTACGCCGCCGAGTCCGGCATTCCCTTCAACTTCGGCCTCATTCGCAACCACTACGTCGGCCGCACCTTCATTCAGCCCGAGCAGCGTGTGCGCGACTTCGGCGTCCGCATGAAGCTCAACCCCGTCCGCTCGCTGCTCGAAGGCAAGCGCGTCATCCTCATTGACGACTCCATCATCCGCGGGACGACGAGCCGAAAGATTGTGCGAATGTGCAGAGCCGCCGGTGCCGCCGAAGTCCACATGCGCATCTCCTGCCCGCCTACCATCTCCCCCTGCTTCTACGGCGTCGACACCCCCTCCACCAAGGACCTCATCGCCGCCAACAACTCCGTCGAGGGCATCCGTCGGTTCATCGAAGCCGACTCCCTCGCCTACCTTTCGCTCGTCGGCCTCACCCACTCCTGCACCACCGGCGAACCCGCTAAAGGCCTTTCCCCAGCCAGCTTCTGCACCGCCTGCTACACCGGCGATTACCCCACCCAGTGGGTCGATGTCGAAGAGATCCTCCCCGCCACCGTCAGCGTCTGAAACTACCCTGGTTATAGAACCCCAGCGACTCTCGGACCCTTCGATGTCATCCCGTAGGGATCTGCTTCTTGCGCAGACGCGCAAACTTCCCTACGCCTTCGCGTCCTCGTACTCCTCATTCCAGGCCGTCTGAATCGCCTCGAGCAGCCCTTCATTTGACTTCGCCGGATCCCCCACAAACCCCGGCAGCCCCACCACATACTGCAGCAGATCCGTGAACCGCACACTGTACGGCTCAATCTCCGGATACTTCTCCTGCAGCTGAATCCCGATCTCTTCCGAATCCGTCCACTCGATCTCTCGCGGCATACTCTCTCCTCTTTTCTCTTGGTCTAGGAACCCGGCCCATGCGCCGGCTTGCCTTCCTGCACATAGTTCCGGTTCCATTTTGGAATTTCGACGACGTACGTCCCCGGCTTCTCGATTACCGCCTGGCATCCCAGCCGCGAGTTCAACTGAATTCCCGCCGCCGTCTCCATCCGGTCCAGCTCCAGGTCCTCGGCCTCACTCAGCCCCTGCGCGCCCTGCTTAACATGCACATGGCACGTCGTACACGCGCATACACCGCCGCACGCGTGATCGAGAAAGATGTCGTAGTTCTCTGCTACATCCAGAAACGACATCGGCAGCCCGTGTCCTTCGTACGGCAGCGTGTCGAACGCAAACTCCACCGTCCGCCCCTCGGGCTCGAACGTCACGCGCACCATGCCGTCCGCTGCCGGCTTACTCAGGTCCACTGCTTCACTCGTCTTGATCATCTCAGCCATACTCTCGATCTCAATCTCCTCAACCGTTGCGATCACGTCCGCGGCGTTCCGTCCGCGTTCTCCGGCGAAAACTCCGTCTCCGGCCCGCCCATGCGCTGTGCCGGATCGTTCGCTTCCGCCTCCACCACCTGCGCCTTTGCAAATGGGTGCGGCGCCGTGGGCCCGTCTCCCATCTTCTCACCCGCAGCCTGCATCGTCTTCCCCGTCATCGCGCCGGAGACCGCCGAATCCATCATCAGCTCCGCAAAGCGCCGCGTCGCCTTGTCTAGTCGCTCAATCGCCTGTCGGATAATCTTGTACTCGCCCCCCTGCACCGACGCGTTCAATTCCAGCACTCCCGCCTCAATCGCCTCCACCTCATTCGGTGTCAGCTGCTGCCATGCCTGGTGCGTCTTGCCCTTCTTCACCGCCGCCAAAATCGTTTCGGCCTCGTTCTTCGCTTCAATCACCTGTCGCTCCGTTAAGTCCGCCTCCGCATTGTCGAACGACGCCAGAATCATCGTCTCCACCTGCTCGTCTGTCAGTCCGTACGTGGGTTTCACTTCGATCTGCGCCGCCTGCCCGCTCCTCTGCTCCCGCGCCGAAACCTGCAGAATCCCGTTCGCATTAATCAAGAACTTCACCTCAATGCGCGGCAGCCCGGCCATCATCGGCGGTACCCCTTTCAGGTCGAAGCGCGCCAGCGACCGGTTGTCCTTCGCCAGCTCCCGCTCGCCCTGCACCACATGGATGGCCACATTTGTCTGCCCGTCCACGCCGGTCGTAAAGTGCTCCGTCGCACTCGCCGGGATCGTCGAGTTCCGATCAATAATCTTCGCCACCACACCGCCCAGCGCCTCAATGCCAAGCGACAGCGGCGTCACATCGAGCAGCAGCAGGTCCTCGGTCGCCCCACTCGCCTGCCCGCTCAGAATCTGCGCCTGCACCGCCGCCCCGAGCGCCACCACCTCGTCCGGATTCAGCTCCGTGTGCGCCTTCTTGCCGCGCGCCGCCAGCCCAAACGTCTCTTCCACCAGCCGCACCACCGCCGGTATCCGCGTCGACCCACCCACCAGCACGACTTCGTCAATCTGCTCCGGCGTCAGCGCCGCATCTTTGAGCGCCTGCCGGCACGGCCCCGCCGTCCGCGCCACCACCGGCGCGATCAGCTCCTCGAACTGCGCCCGCGTGATCTCCCGCCGATACTGCAGCACCTCGCCATCCCGCGCCGTCTCTACCTTTTGGTTGTCATTCCCGAAGGGAATCTGCTTCTCCCCCGTCCGCCGAAGATCCAGCGAGAGCCGCGCCGTCTCTCCGCTCGACAATGCAATCTTTGCTTCGATCACCGCCTTGCGCAGAGCCTGCACCGCTTCCGGCTGCGACCGTACATCCTCGCCCAGATCGCCCTGGATATCTTCGAGCGCAATCCCGATCAGCAGATTGTCAATATCGTCGCCGCCCAGGTGCGTGTCACCACCCGTCGCGATCACCTCAAAGATCCCCTCATGCAGCTTCAGAATCGAGATATCAAACGTCCCGCCGCCAAAGTCATACACCGCGATCAGCCCGTCACGCTTCTTGTCCAGCCCATACGCCAGCGCCGCCGCCGTCGGCTCATTCACCAGCCGCAGCACCTCGAGCCCCGCAATCCGTCCCGCATCCTTTGTCGCCTGCCGCTGCGCGTCGTTGAAGTAAGCGGGAACCGTGATCACCGCCTTCCGCACCAGCGCACCAAAAAACCGCTCCGCATTGCGCTTCAGCTGCTGCAGCACATACGCCGATACCTCGGGCGGCGTCAGCACCAGCCCACCCACCTTTAGCCGGATCATGTCGGAAGCTCCAGCTTGGGACTGGTCCGTCGCTTCCACCTCCGGCCCGCCACCCGGTCCATTCGCATCATCCGCTACCGGCTCGTTCACCAATTCAAACGGAAACAGCTTGAGCTCCTCCTGCACCTCCGCCCGCCCGCGCCCCATCAGCCGCTTGGCCGAGTACACCGCGCTTCCTGGCTTCGTAAGCAGCGTCATCCGTGCCGCATTCCCGACCGCAAATCCCGCTCCATCGTCATCGAACGCCACCACGCTCGGCACCAGCCGGTCGCCGTCCTCCCCAGGGATCACCGTCGGCGTGTCGCCCTGCATAAACGCCACCAGCGAATTGGTTGTCCCGAGGTCAATGCCGACTACTCTTTCATCTGCCATGCACACACTCATTCCGCCGCGGGAAACCTCCCACAGCTATCCCTTCATTGTCGCATCGCAACCCGGCCGCCCGAGTGCATGGAACCCGCCCGCTCCAGTCTTCGTACTTCCGCACCAAGAGGTCTTCTATGCTGTGCCGTCTGCTTTCTCTTCCGATGCTCGCTCTTCTGCTCGCGATTCCTGTCATCGCCTACGCTGCTCCCAATGGAGACTCCACACACTGCACGGAGACTGAGGACCAGAGCTCCTCAGACAAGCCCGCCCTCCTGCGCTTCACCCCCGATCGCGCGGACACGGACAGCACCACGCAGTTCTCCGCCACCCGCCCGCTCTCACAGGCACCTCTTGCCGCTCCGCCCCACACCACCGCACATATCACCCTCTGCCGCGCGAGCCTCACCATCACGCCCTCCTCCGATACCAGCGCTCACCTTCTCATCTCTCTCGGCAAGCCACTCTCCTCCGAGCAACTCGTCTCCACCTTCGTCCGTCATTTTGTCCTCACCGGCTCTCGTCTGGAGCTCGACATCGAAGCACCGGAAGGTGCGTCTCCACGCGTGAGCCTTGCCTTGCCCCTCGGCACCACAACCGAGCTCGCCCTCGTCAGTGGCGATCTCAACATCAGCCATCTCCTTGGCGACTCCCAGATAGCTATCGTCAAAGGAAATGCCACCCTCCACCTCGCCGACGCCGACTTCTCCTCGCTCGAGTGCGCCACCATCGTGGGCGGCATTCGTGATCGCCGGCCCGGCGGCAACTCGCACGGACATGTGCTCTCCACCTGGACCACCCACGGCACCGGCACCGCAAAGGTCCAGGTCTCCGCCGTCTCCGGCGATCTCATCCTTCTTCCACCGAGCAGCTAACCTCGACCTGCCCGCTCTTCGACACCGTCAACACCTCACCAGCAACCCCGCGCGCCGCCGTGGTAGCGTCGACTTCATGGAAGAGAATCCGTACGCCCACCATCTCGAAGGCCGCGAAGCCATCGACATCATCGCTGCCACAGCGCTGCGCCTGCGTGAGATCTTCGCCGCCTACACGCCCGAAGAGATTGACCGCTCCCCCGGCGAAAAGAAGTGGAGCCTCCGCGAACTTATGGCCCACCTCGCTGATTGCGAGATCGCCTGGAGCTGGCGTCTCCGCCAGACCCTCGGCCCTCCGTCAAAGACTGAAACGCCGCAGCTGCAACCCTTCGACCAGGACCACTGGGGCGATCGTTACGCCGCCTATGACTTTGCCTCGGCGCAGACCACCTATGAAGCCCTGCGCGCCTGGAACGTTCGTCTTCTAACCACCGTCACCCCCGATGACCAGGGCCGGCCCGTTCATCATCCCGAGCGCGGCGACATTACCCTCCAGACCATTCTTGAAACCATCGCCGGCCACGATCTTCACCACATCAAGCTGCTTGAAGGCCTGGCCCGGAAAGAGAATCGCGACACCGTTCCCTCTCCTTCCTGAAGCGCATTGCCTGGATTAAGCAGAGTCGAGAGCTCGTGTTCGACACTCCTACTTCGTCCCCGCAGGCTTCGGCAGTGCAACACCAACAGCGACCGGCCGCCCGAAGTTCGGCGATCCATCTACATTCCACGTAAATGGCTGTGCCCGCGGCGACCGGTTGTCACCACACCCCTGCCCCGTTTTCGGGTTTGCATGGTAGATAATCCAGTCCTGCGTGCCATCCGGCGACTTGAAAAAACCGTTGTGCCCCGGTCCGAAGACGCCACCCTCGCGATTCTGCGTGAAGAACGGGTGGTCGAACTTCGACCAGCTCGCCGGATCCAGCAGATTCGCCCCGGACCTCGCCCGCACCACGCCCAACTCGTAATAGTCCGTCCAGCACGCCGATCCCGAGTACACCAGGAAGAGACTGCCGTCGTGCTGCAAAATCTCCGGCCCCTCGTTCACCTCCACATGCGGCGTCATGGGCCGGTTCGGCAGATCCCCGACATGCTCCCACGGGTACTTCGGATACGAGAGCATCACCCGCTTCGATCCCACCGTCCACGGGTTCCGCAGCTGCGCGATGTAAATATTCTGCTGCCCATCGCTGTCGCCCTCCCAGCCGGACCACACCATGTACCGTCGACCCTTGTCCTCAAAGACCGACGCATCGATCGCCCACTTGTCCGTCGCGTCGCCGACTTTCCCCTTTATCACCCACTCGCCCGTCAGTGGATCAGCCGCACTGTTCTCGAGCACATAGATCCTGTGACTCTCGTTATCGCCCTTGTCCGCCGCGAAGTACAGGTACCACTTGCCATCAAACCGATGCAGCTCCGGCGCCCAGATATCGTGCGAGTACGGTCCGCTCTCGGGCGCCGTCCACACCGCCTTCTTCTCCGCATGCCGCAGGTCCGTGATGTCCCGTGTCTTCCAGATCGTCACGTTCTTGCCCATTGAGTTCAGGTAGTAGTACCAGCCATCCTGTGCAATCACCCACGGGTCCGGCCCATGATCCAGCAGTGGATTCATAAACGTTGCCCCGTCACGCTGCTGCGCCGATACCTGCCAACCAACGGCAACAACACTTATCCCGCAGAGCAGGCTCACCTGAAGAACGCGTCTCATCCACCTCTCCTGTCGAAGCCACAACTGCGACAGTATATCCATCCGCCACGGCTCCCGGAGTGCGGCCGCTCGCGCATCGCTCCGCCTACTCCAACGCCTCATTTACATCCCGCACCAGATTGCGCGTATAACTCCTGCGATTCAACAGCGCCACCATCCCATTCCGGGCCGTCATCTTGCCCGCATCATCCACAACCGCAAGGGCCGCATCCCACCGGCCCCATAGCACCTCCAGATCGGCCTGCGTCTTGGCCAGCATGCCTTCAAAATTCACCTTCGCCAACTCCAGCTCCTTCCGCAGCTGCGGGTCGTCCTCTCCGAACCTCTTATTCGCCCGCATCTCCTCCAGCTGCATGTTCAGCTCGAAGGCCTCCTCCAGCAGCTCCGGCGGCACCACCTGTTTCTTCTCACCGCCACTAGCCCGTGCCGCATCTGTCGCCGCCTTGGATTGCTCCTCGACCTCCACCCCCTCCAGCGTCAGCAGGTGCTGCGTGCGCGCGATCGGATCCTTCAGCGTCCGATATGCATCGTTCAGCTCGGAGCTCGCCGCCAGTGCCGCCTCCTGCTCCGCCGTCGGCCTGCTCGCGAACCGGTCCGGGTGCAACCGCCGGCTCTTCGCATAGAACTCTCTCTCTAACGCCGGGACATCCACTCGCAGCTGCCGCTGGAGACCAAACACAGCAAAGTAATCCACTCGCTCGCTCACACCATCTCCTCTCGCCGTCTCTCTCAACAGATGCACCGCTCGTAGAGAAGGTCGGCACCGTCTGCTGGCAAAACCAAGGGTCTTTCTCAGGACGGTATGCCACCTCCGCATTCCCGCTCTCTCGCCGCCACCTTTGCTCACCCGTAAAATAGGCTGATGCAGCACGCCGTCTCCGCCATTCTCCTCGCCGTTGCAATACGCTTCACCCTGGTCACGCAGACCTTGGCCCCCGCCTCGCCCCCAACGTCCCCGGCCAGTTCATCTGCGCCGAGCACGAACACGAGCATCGCCCAGCAGCTCCTCACCATGCTCCAGCAGGACCAGACTGCTCGCGGCCTCGCCGGCGGCCAGTCCTCCACGACCGGGCCCGCTGTCGCCTCAAACCTTGCCCAGATCGACACCGCCCTGACTCAGCAACTCAAGGACATCGTCGCCCAGCACGGATGGCCCACTGTCGCTCTCGTTGGACCTGACGCCTCGAAGGCCGCTACCCTACTCCTCGGCCACACCACTGACACGGCCTGGCGCAAGTCACTCCTACCCCAGCTCACCACATATGCCGATCGTCGCGAGATTGATCCCGCCCAGCTCGCCATTGTTCTTGACAAGCAACTCGTCGCTGAAGGACGGCCCCAGCGTTACGGCACCCAGTTCAAGGTGGTCGACGGCCAGATGGCCATGATCACCGTCGAGGACCCTGGCGGCCTCGACGCCCTCCGCGCCCGCGCCTTGCTCCCGCCGATGGCGGCCTACAAGCAGACCCTTACCCGCATGTATCACCTTACGGTCTCAAACAAGATTGCCAGCCCGTCACCACCCGCAACCACACCGGCTCCCTGAGGCTGTAAACCAGCCACCCAGGGCTGGCTTTTTCACTCTACAGGCGACTTCTACGTAGAAAAGCTTGATCCGCAGCCGCAGCTCTTAGCCGAGTTTGGGTTGATAAAGTTGAACCCCTGCCGCATCAACGTCTCTTCAAAATCCAGAACCATGCCTGCAAGGTATAGAAAGCTCTTGGGGTCCACAAAGAGCTGCACTGGCTGAGCCCCACTCGGATCATTGGGCGTCTCAACACCCGCCCCAAACACAAACGTCCGGTCTCGCTCGCGCGCCTTGGAATCAAATCGGATCGAGTAACTTAGACCCGAACATCCGCCCCCCTGAATGCCAACCCGCAGCCCGCCCTGCTGCGGTGAAATACCTTCCTTCGCCATCGCCACACGAATTCGTTTCAAGGCGTTCCTGGTGATCTCGATTGCCTGCTTTGCACGCGGAGTCTGTCCTTCAGCGGACAGCAAGATCATGCCCGCAAGCGGATCCCTCTTCTCCGGCAGTGGCGGCGGCGTCGATCCCGTTTGTAGCGTCACCATGGCCATCTCCCACCTTTCCTGATCCCTACAAAACAGGGCTGACGGCCTGAAGCCGCCAGCCCGCATTCTCAATAAATACTGGTCTTTAGAGAGCCGCGACAGCGACGGGCGCATCCGCGCCTTCAGGAACACTGTTCTTCTTCTTCCAGTCACCAATTGCCGCACGGATGGCATCTTCTGCCAGAACCGAGCAGTGAATCTTGACCGGCGGAAGCGCAAGTTCCTTCACAATGTCAGTGTTTGTGATGGTAAGCGCCTCTGCAATCGTCTTCCCCTTGACCCACTCGGTAGCCAGCGAAGAGCTTGCAATGGCCGATCCGCAGCCAAAGGTCTTGAACTTGGCGTCCTCAATCACCTGCGTCTCGGGATTAACGCGAATCTGCAACCGCATAACATCACCGCACTCCGGCGCACCGACCAGACCGGTCCCGACTGCGTCTGACCCTTTGTCCATTGTTCCAACGTTCCGCGGGTTCTCATAGTGATCTACTACCTTGTCGCTGTATGCCATGTCCGTATCCTCAGTCTGTAGTTAGATGATATGCCGGCATCTGATGATGCGCGAATCTATTCCTCAGCGCTAACCAGCTACGCTTCTCAACCGCATCCACCCGCGCCTCAAGCTTGCCAGTCAGGTGATAGAACGCCGGAGGCCTGCATCGATCCGTCTTAAATGATCGTCAACTTCGTTAAACCTGGAATGCATCTCCGCACGTAAATTCTTCGTATTGCTCCATCCGAAGAGAATCCAGCAGAAAAGCAACGAAGGGAACACCTATCGATGATGACGTCGTTCACGGACGCTCCTCAGATCTTAGGTGTACTCTACAGTCCGCCTAGTGCGCAGCCCACTCGATCTTTGTCAGATCGATACCTTCCTTTACCATCTCGTACAGCGGGCTCAACTCGCGCAGCTTGCTCACAACGTCGATCAGCTTGTCGCTCACATAATCTACTTCTGCCTTGTTGTTGAAGCGGCCCAGACCGAAACGAATCGAGCTATGCGCCACATCGTCGCCAAGCCCGAGCGCCTTCAAAACATAGCTTGGTTCAAGAGTTGCCGACGTGCAGGCCGAACCGGAACTGACGGCAATATCGTTGATGCCCATCAGCAGGCTCTCACCCTCTACATAGACAAAGCTCACGTTCAGATTGCCCGGAAGATGATGCTGCATATCGCCATTTACGTGCACGTAGTCCAACGCACCTTCAAACTTCGCCTTCAGGTAGTCGCGCAGACTGCGCAGTCGCTCTGCTTCGACACTCATCTCCGTACCGGCAATCTCGCACGCCGCGCCCAGACCGACAATGCCCGGTACATTCAGTGTTCCTGAACGCATTCCGCGCTCATGCCCGCCACCGTTGATCTGTTCCGAGATCTGCACCCGCGGATTACGCCGCCGTACATAAAGCGCTCCAACACCCTTTGGACCATAGATTTTGTGCGCCGTCATACTGAGAACGTCGATATTGTCCGTCTGTACATTGACTGGAACCTTCCCAACCGCCTGCACGCCATCCGTGTGGAAGATCACACCCTTCTCATGGCACAGCTTGCCGATCTCCTGGACCGGCTGGATCACGCCGATCTCATTATTGGCATACATGATTGAAACCAGAATGGTCGTTTCATCCATTGCCCGTCGCAGGTCTTCAATGTCGATGAGACCGTTCGCCTGCACTGGCAGGTAGGTCACGCGATAGCCGGCCTTTTCGAGCTTCTTGCATGTGTCTAAGACCGCCTTATGCTCAGTCACCTGCGTGATGATGTGATTTCCGCGCTCGCGATACATCTCCGCGATTCCCTTGATGGCCAGATTGTTGGACTCGGTTGCGCCCGAGGTGAAGATGATCTCCTTGGGTGTACACCCGATCAGCTTCGCCACCTGCTCGCGCGCGGTCTCAACCGCCTTCTCCGCTTCCCAGCCAAACGCGTGGTTGCGACTTGCAGCATTGCCGAACACGTTGCCGAAGAACGGCAGCATCGCCTCGAGAACGCGCGGATCCATCTGCGTCGTCGCGTGGTTGTCCATGTAGATCGGCAGCTTCACGCCCGCCGGCAAAGGCTCACGGCTCTCCGCGATCACCACGCCGTTGTCCGTCATCTCCATGCCATTTTCCTTCAGCTCATTGCTCATAGCCTGCTCCTTGATCTCTCTCCACGGCCTCTGCAGCGCCATGTTTATAACCGCGTTCTCTGACAGCGTTGAAAACGCCCATTGCGGCTAGACGGCGATTGTCACCAGACCACCCGCAACGGCTATGCCCCCGGTCTTTGCCGTGTCGTCCGGCTGCTCCGCCAGATCTGCGATCCGGATAGCGCTGAGCAGGTCCTTGATGCTGTCATTCACCTTACGCAATGGTTCTTTGATGGTGCAGTGCCCCGCCAGGTCGCAGGCCCCGTGAATTGTTATGCAGCTGGTGATAAAAAGAGGGCCATCAATCGCTCGAATCGCTTCGAAGGCACTGATCTCCGCCGCTGGTCGAGCCAGCGAATACCCGCCGTTCGTGCCCGCATGCGACAGCAGCAGCCCCGACCGTGTCAACGTCTGCAGAATCTTGGCCAGCAGTGGCGGCGGGATGTGGTATGCCCCGGCAATATCTTTTGCGCTTTGCGCGCCCCGATGACCCTGCTCGGCTAGATACTTCAACGCCATCAGTCCATAGTCCGCTTTTTTTGTCAGTCTCAACATAGGGAGAGGACTCGGATGGAGTCGCCGTCGCGCCACATACGACGAAGGTTTTCCACACTCTCAGTGTAGAGCGTGCCCGGGTCGAGGCGCAACCACTCATCTCAGTTGCATCGTAAGCATCGCCGCCTCTTCGTGCTGTCACGCGAGGCTCAGCCCGGAAGACGCACTTAATCCCATTTCCGTCATTGACACCGCACAATGGGCACGGCAGAATCACATCAATCCCGACCGCGCCATCCACACACCTCCCCATGTCTGCCCCCTGCAAACACACCGTAGTGCGCATCGTCTCCCGCGATGAAGACGCCGAGTATGTCGAGTGCCAGGCCTGCGGCGAGATCTTTGACTCCATCGAGTACGAAGACATGGAGCGGGAAGAGAAGGCCGCCGCCGAAGCCGCTCTCGAGCGCGACGCTGACGTCTGAACTCCCACCTGAACCCTATCGCTGCACCGGAGCCGCCGCCGTTGCGACTCCCGGCGTGCCATGCATCCGGCGCAGTACGATCCACGCATACTGCGCTGCCGAGAGCGGCGCCAGCACCGCAACCGCCCGCAGCAGCAGATCTCGTGCAGACAGCGTGAGCCGCCCGCCGATCAACTGCCCGCAGAAGACTGCGATTACTGCCACGATCTGTGTTGCCGTGCTCAGCTTGCCAAACAGGCTTGGCCGGAAATCCCGCAACACACTCGTCACAAACAGCAGCGTCGAGAGCAGCAGAATACCTAAATCCCGGCTGAAGACCAGCACCGTCACATAGCGCGGAATCAATCCCTCATGCGTCAGCACCAGAAACAGCGTACTCAGCATCAGCTTGTCCGCGATAGGGTCAAGATACTGCCCCAGCTTCGTATGCTGTCCCAAGCGACGCGCCAGCAAGCCGTCCAACCCGTCTGAGATGCCTGCCAGAACAAACAGCACTGCCGCAACCACCCATCGACCATCAAAGATCTGAATGACAAGAAACGGCAGAAGAAACAGCCGCATGAGCGTCAAGAGGTTCGGCACCGCACGAAATTGAGCAAGGGTGGGCAAAGCAGGCGACGGCGCTCTGCGAACGACAGCCGCCGCGCTCGCCTTCATCGTATCCGATCTTCGAGCGCGGTTGCCTTCGCTTCAGCGAGCCGCTACACTAACCAAACGCAGACAGGCGCGTAGCTCAGCTGGTTAGAGCGCTACCTTGACACGGTAGAGGTCTCCGGTTCGAATCCGGACGTGCCTACCATATCCTTCTCCTCCCAATATCTACAGAGGTCCGGCGATCATCAGGCCGCCATCGGTCCACAGCCGATTCGGCCCACGGGCCAGCCGCATCGGCGTGCCCGGCCCCAGATCCCGCGCGAAGATCTCGCCGTAGTTTCCCACTCCCTTGATCGCTCGGCGTCCCCAATCGTCATCCAGTCCGACTAGTTTCCCGATTCCGGGCGTACCCCCCAGCAGCCGCTGTACCATCGGATCGCCTTCCGTCCGCATCGCATCCGCCGTCGCTGCCGTGATACCTGACTCTTCCGCCTGCACCAGCAGCTCTCCAATCGCGTTTACCACAGCCGACCATTGTGGATCCGCAGTGCGCGTCGCAGTCGCCAGAGGATCCTTCGCCAGAACCTCCGGCAGGATCTCGTAGTCCAGGCCCTTCGCCCGGAACGCGATCCGCTCATACGCCAGCTGCGTCACATCGGCACTCAGAGCGGCGCAGTTGTTCGTCAGGAACGCCGCCTCCATCTCGCCCTCTTCCTGGAACGGAAACGGGATGAACTTGATCCGGCGCTGACTCATTGCACGCACCAGATTTACCTCGATTGCCGTCTCCACCAGGTAGCAGATCTTCTTGCCGGCGAGGTCCCCAGGAGTACGAACGCCCATCGCCGTATTCACCATCAGCCCCTGAAAATCAAACAGCATCGTTCTGCCAAAGCTGAGGTGACGACCGGCAGCGTTGGTCAGCGACGGCGTCGCACTCGCGACCATGTCCACCGCCCCGGTCTCAAGAGCCTTCAATGCTTCGTTCTCGTCCGGGAACGGCGTCACATCAAACCGCGCATTCGGCCCCAGCACAGCGATCGCCGTCGCCTTACACAGGTCGATGTCGAAAAGCACCCGGTTGCCATGCGCATCCAGATTGGAGTACTCCGGCTCCTCCCGATTCACCCCACAGGCCAGACGGCCCGCAGCCTTCACCTTGGCCAGCGTGGCCTGTCCCCACGCCGTAGACGAAATGGACAGCACAGACAAGACCAAAACAACACATCGAACCAGCATGGAAAATCTTCCTTTAAAGAGCTCCGGAGACCAGGTCAACCGACCCGGTCTCCGGCCTGTACAGCAGCTTTAATACTTCCAGGTTCCGGAGGTTGGAATGCCCGGGTTGATATCCGGCCGAGGATTGAAGTCGGCAGGCACAGGGTTGGTCAGCGTGGAGTCATCCGGCTGAATCTGCAGAACGCGGCAGCCATTGCCGCCGAAGTGCGGCAGACTCGTCACCAGCGCTTGGGGAATCATCGCGTACTCGGCCGGGATTGGCTCTTCCTTACCCGAGAGACGCGCATTGTCGAAGGCGGTGAAGAGATCGCCGACGCCCGGAACCTTGGCGTCCGCCGGCCCAAGATCCTTCTGACCGAACAGCTTCTCTCCCTGCGTGCGGGCCTTCGCCTCATCCGGCAGATCCGCCAGCGGCGTCAGCTTGAACAGCTCATCGATGAACTTGATGATCGAGCTGTGCTCCGTGCGCTCATGCGAGACCGCATGCACCACGCCATACGGCGAGATCACGATTGTGGGAATGCGCGGCCCCTGATCGAGCGCGTTGCCCAGCGCATCAAATGACCGCACACGCGGCGTGGTGTGGTCGTAGAGACCGTCCGACTCATCGTAGGTGATGATGATGGCGCTCTCCGGCCAGTACTTGCTCGCTGCGATGGCGTTGATCTCGTCCGCCAGCAAAGCTTCAGAGATCTGCGCGTCCGAGTAGGCCGGATGGTCGTCATTGCCCTTGTAGTCCGCGCGCGTTGCCGCATCCGGATCCTGCGGTACCAGGCCGTCCAGATTGCCGTACCCGCCCCGGAGATAGAAGACGCCGCCGGCTGCAGGCAGCTCCTTTGCCTTGATGGTCGAGAAGAAATCTCCCAGCCCGCGCAGGTGCGCCTTGGTCTCCTGCGGATTGTTCGCGATGTAGCCGAAGTACTGCGGTGCATTGTGGTGCGCGATGTAATCCGTGTTCGACGCAACGGCCGTCGGATCGGTCGGCTCGTGATCGTAGCCTTCCTGGTACCACGCCCAATTCACGGCCTTGTTATCGTCGCCCGCGATACGCTTGATGTCTTCCTGTACATCTTCAAGATCGAAAGCGGGGTTGCGGTCGTCCTGCGTGATGTTCTTGATGTCGCGTCCCATAAACGAAAGCGGCAGCGTTGCAAACGTCAGGTTTGAAGCGGGATTTGACGACACACCGCCGGGGTTGTCGACCGGCTGACGCCCTGAAGGCGGCGTAAACACATCCAGCGCAGATCCCCAGAAGGGCTGCGGATCCGCAACCACCGGCAACACCGCACCCGTGGTCGTATGGTTCGCGCCCAGGTCCGGATGCTTTACCCACTGCGTCTCACCGGACTGGCCTGCAATCATCGCGATCGCATTCGGCGTCGACGGCCCGATCACCGTGTCGAAGAAGTTGTCGAACAGCGTAAAGCGGTCCGCGTAGTTCCAGAGAAACGGCACCGTATCGCAATCCACGTGGCCCATCACCAGCTCACCAAACTGCGCCCGCTCAAGTGATGGGACGCTCGTGGGCCTGCCCGTCTTGTCCAGCGTCACGCCCTCTTCCACCAGCGAGTAGCGATCATTGCGCGCCACGAGGTTCTTATCAAAGTCGAGCTTGGTATCGATCGGCACATGACCGTGGTTGACCGAAGCCGTATCCGCCGGATAAAGCGGCACGGTCTTGCCGTTCACATCCGTCACGGAGGCCGGAATCTTGAACGGCGTGATGGTGGTGAGGTTCCCTTTGGTATCCACGAACGGCTGGATAAAGCCCGGTGTCTTCGCAGGCGACTGCGAATAGAGATTGTTCGCGCCTGGGTAGCTGCCGAAGTAGAAGTCAAACGAGCGGTTCTCCTGGAAGAGCACGAAGACATACTTAATCTTCTTCTGGAGCAGCAGCAGCTTCTGCGCGTGGGAAAGATTTGGCGCATCCTCGACCCGCAGCATGCGCCTGGTGACGGCAGCACTGGAGGCGGGAGATAACGTGAGTTGCTTCACGTCAGACTGAGCCTCCGTCGCCTCGTGCCCGGTGGAAGCCGCCTGCGCAAGCGTGGAGAGGGGCTGGGTCAGCAGGGTTGTTGCCACAAGGGAAGCGCAGCTTGCTCTTTCCCAAAATGTGAGTGTCATAGATATCTCCTGAAAAGGTTCCGACGAGGGTTTGAGAGGCGGCGTACGACACGGGGGCGCGTAGAAGAGCTTGCTCTTCGGCGATGGAAATCGTGTAACAGGGGAGTTAATAGTCAGCCGAACAGCCGTTACACACAGTCTTTGCCTCTTACGGCGGGGGTCGACACCCAGCCGACATCGATCATCCCTTGACCAAGCCGACCCGTCATTCCGGTTGCCGCAGATCCAGCTTGCCGGTACACTCTAGTGAGCCACTCGTCTGGGTGCAGATCTTCGGCCGTACGCGTATGCTCGCAGGTCTGTTGTCCGTATGCCTTTTCAGCCACAGGCCTCGCCTCGGGTCTGCCCTCTCTCGAGGATCGCAGAGCGTAAGTCTCGGCACCAGACACGGCAAAACATCCCTCTCCCTCCCACGGCGGCAGAGACAATCTGATCGGAGTCATCATGGCACAGAAATGTGATCTTTGCGGCAAAGGCCCGCAGTTCGGCAATAACATCTCGCACGCCCATAACACCACGCGTCGCCGCTGGAACCCGAATCTGCAGCAGGTGAAAGCCAAGACCGACGGCGGCAGCAAGCGCGTCAAGGTCTGCACCTCCTGCATCAAAGCCGGCAAGATCGTTAAAGCCGCCTAGCTACCGCCGCCCCACTTTCCAGCCTGCGACACAGAAAGGCCTCAGCCACCTCTTCCGGCCGGGGCCATCGCTGTTTAATCCATACTTCGCATTGCAGAACCACGGTCAGCTCAACCGAAGTGTAGCGAAAGGGAAAGATCCAGCACTGCATCTTTCCGCTCCGGAACAATCCCGCTACGCACTCTTCTCGTTGAAGCCCAGCGACGCTCCATTGATGCAGTATCGCTGCCCCGTCGGCCGCGGCCCATCTGGAAACACGTGCCCGAGATGCGCCCCGCAGGTCGCGCACATGACCTCGACCCGGCGCATCCCGTGGCTCGTGTCTTCATGCGCCACAATCGCCTCAGGCGAGACAGGGTTCCAAAAGCTCGGCCATCCCGATCCCGACTCGAACTTGTGATCCGATGTAAACAGGGGTGCATCACACGCCGCGCAATGGTAGATCCCGTCCGTGTGGTTATCGTTCAACGGGCTCGTGAACGGCCGCTCCGTCCCTTTCTGGCGCATCACATGAAACTGCTCCGGCGTCAGGAGCGCCCGCCACTCCGCCTCTGTCTTCTGCACCTTCTCCGTTGTCTCCGCCATGCCGTCATTCCTCTAAACCATTGGATGCAGCGCAGACTCCGTGGAACCTGCTAGCCCGCCACCACGGCTACCATCTCGATCTCGACCAGCGCGTCTTTCGGCAGTCTCGCGA
Source organism: Acidobacteriaceae bacterium (assembly GCA_903642235.1). GTDB lineage: Bacteria > Acidobacteriota > Terriglobia > Terriglobales > Acidobacteriaceae > Edaphobacter. Next base: position 48,314 of record CAHJWL010000017.1, read on the forward strand.
CCTCTACCGTGGACCGCGCCGGCGGCGGCACACTCTCAGTCGTCGCTCCCGCCGCGGCCTCCGCGAAGTACCGCTCGTACACGGCATTCATCGCCGCAAAATCCCCCATATCCTTCAAGAACACCAGCGTCTTCACTACCTGCGTGAAGTCCGTTCCCGCTGCCGTCAGTACCGCCTTCAGGTTCTCCAGCACCTGCGTCGTCTGCTCGGCAATTCCGCCCTCCACCAGCGCCATCGTGCGCGGATCAAGCGGAATCTGCCCCGACGTATACACAAACTCTCCTACCTTGATCGCCTGCGCATACGGCCCGATCGCCGCCGGAGCGTCCGCTGTCACCACCGCCACCTTCCGCATCGCCATACCCCGATTCTCTACACCTATCCCAGACCTGTCACCTCTGTCACATATTCCTCGGCAATCATTCTGAATGCAGCCTTCCTCGCAAAGGATTTGTTGCACTTCTAAGCGCAGCGAAGAAGCCGCTTCCGCTGTTGTTTGTTTCTGTTGTCATTTCGCAGGAACCTGCTTGCTCCTCCGTGAACTCCACCAGAACCCTCACCGGCACAAATACCACCCACTCGGCTGATCAATCCCCGCATCCCGATGCCCACAAAGGCGTACAGTCTCCGTAAAGGAGACCCCGCATGCTCCGCAGAGACTTTCTCCGTCACGCCGCCGTCGCCGCTGCCGTTGCCACCTCCCCCATCGCCCGCGCCGCCCTCATCGATCCCGAACCCCTTCCCACCCGCTACACCGCCCAGGAGGAAGTCGTCCTTGGCCGCACCGGCATCCGCACCAGCCGCCTTGCCATGGGTACCGGCACGGTCGGCTTCGGCGGCGGCTCCAACCAGACCCGCAACTCGCCCTTAACACGCCTGCTGCTCGACGGCTACCACAGCAACGGCCTCCGCTTCTTTGACTCCGCCGACTCCTATGGCTCGCACCCCTTCGTCGCCGCCGCCGTCAAGCAGCTCCCGCGCGACAAGGTCACCGTCCTGACCAAGACCGACACCCGCAACCCCGATGGCGTCCGCCGCGATCTCGACCGCTTCCGCCGCGAGTTCGGCATAGAGCAAATCGATGTGGTTCTCATCCACTGCGTCACCGAGAAAGACTGGACCACCCGCTACCGTCCCGTCATGGACGTCCTCGAAGATGCCAAGCAGCGCGGCATCATCCGAGCCCACGGCGTCTCCTGCCACTCCCTGCCTGCCCTCCGCCTCGCCGCCGCCGAGCCCTGGGTCGACATCAACCTCGTCCGCCTCAACCCCATCGGCTCCCACATGGATGCTGACCCCGCCACTGTTATCGGCCTCATCCGGCAGATGCGCTCAAACGGCGCCGGCGTCGTCGGCATGAAGATCCTAGGTCAGGGCGACCTCCGCGACAAACCCGCCGAGGCCATCCGCTATGCCCTCTCGACCGGCGTCCTCGACGCCATGACCATCGGCGCCGAAACACAGCGCGAACAGAACAACCTCGTCCAGCGCATTGCCGCCGCCTAGCCCTTCCCTACTGGATCTGGTCGGGGATGACGGCGTGCTGGATGAGGATGTCGAAGGGAATGATGCGGAGGGTGTTTTCGTGGGTGGCTTCGAGGACGACGGGGCAGGGGGCGCCGGCGTCGAGGGCCTGCTTCCAACGGGCGGCACAGACGCACCAGCGGTCTCCGGGTTTTAGGCCGGCGAAGCCGTGCTGCGGCATGGGGGTGGAGAGATCGTTGCCGAGGCGCTTGGAGGCGGCGAGGAACTCGGCTGAGACGATAGCGCAGACAGTGTGGACGCCGAGGTCGTCGGGGCCGGTGTTGCAGCAGCCGTCGCGGTAGAAGCCGGTCATCGGCTCGCAGCCGCAGGTGGCGAGAGGCTGGCCGAGAACGTTGCGGCCGAGATTTTGCTGGGGCTCTGCTGTGGGCATGGCGGCGATTCCCTTCTGGTGCTGCTTTAGTATCCCACTGCGCGGACGGGTGTGCGAAGGGATCAAAGCGGGGCGGAATCAGCTTCTGTGAGGCGAAAGGTGAGTTTCGGAATGCGGGTAGCGCGGGCGAAATGTTGCAGGAGGTTAGGGTTGAGACGGGCGAGGGCACCGATGGCGGGCTGCAGGGAGGGACGGACGGCGAGGCGGCTGGCGAGGGTGGCGAGGGCGAGCTGGCGGCGCAGGGTGCGATGAAGGGTGGAGGTGAAATCGGTGGCGGTCTGGCCGGCGAAGTGCATGGCAGCGGCGAGATGGGCGGTGTGGAGGGCGATGGACATACCATCGCCGGTGAGAGACGGGATAACGGCGGCCTGGTCGCCGAGGGGCCAAAGGCCGGGGGCGGATGGAGAGCGGCGGAGCAGGCCGTAGGGAATGTTTGAGAGGGCGAGGGGCTGCTCAAGGATGGGTTCCGAGCCGGAGAGACGACGGCGAAGGTGCGGAGAGAGACGAAGAAGGTGGCCGAGGAGGGATCGCCAGGAGCCGGTGCCACCTCCTGTGCCGGTACCGAGAGAGCGAAGATGGTCGCGGTCGACGAGAAGACAAAGGTTCGCGCGGGGGCCGAACTGGTCGGGCTCCACAGGCTGCAGGCCGGTGTAGCCGTGGGGAAAGAGGATGAGCTCGATGGCGTTGCCGAGGGCGGCGTGCTCCCTGGGATCAAGCCGTAGGTAGTGCTTGAAGGCGACGAGGGTGGTGTGACGGCCTTTGGGACGAGAGTGCCCGCGAAGATCGTGTTTGCCGGTGGCGAGAAAGACGGTATCCGCGGAGAGGATGTCCCCGGAGGCGAGGCGAAGTTGCCAGTCGCCAAAGGTCGGGGTGAGATCGGTGGCGGGACGGGTGAGAGCGGGGTTGGCGAGGTCTTCGGGGTGGGTGAGGGACTCGGCACGGCTGCCGCGGAGGAGGTTAGCGCCAAGGGTGGCGGCAAGGCCGAGCAGCGCTTCATCCAGGGCGTAGCGGGTGAGAGACATGGCAGGAAACGGCAATGGAGCTTCGACGAGACGGCCGCCGGCGGCGAGGCGGATGGTGCTGATGGGGAGAGCGCCGAGCTCGAGAGGATCAAGACCGAGAGCGCGGAGGTAGATGAGGGCCTCGGCGGAGAGGAAGTCGCCGCAGACTTTGTGGCGCGGGCCGGTGTGCTGCTCGACGAGGGTGACGGCGCGGCCGCTGCGGGCGAGGAGGATCGCAAGGGCGGAGCCGGCGAGGCCGCCGCCGACCACAACGCGCGGAGCGGAAGAGGCGCGTTCGGAAGAAGGCGTCACGGAGTGTCCTGATGGGTGGTGGATGTCATCGGAGATATTCGAGGCAGAGACGGGCGGGACGGGATGGGATCAGTGTAGCGGTGGCGATGCCGGCCTGGGCGAGGAGGGTGTGCCAGTCGGCCGGCCGGAAGGAGCGGCGAAGAGAGACCGGACCGTCGTACAAGCAGTAGGGATGCCAGCGAAGAAGGGTGCCGAGCAGAGTGAAGAGACGAGCGGCACCGGGGGAGCGAGCGAGGTCGTTGACGAACCAGCCGAGGGCGGCGGTCGCGTGCTGCCAGCGGAGGACACGGACGATCTCGGCATCTTCAAGGTGGTGCATGAAGAGGCTGGAGAGGATGAGGTCGGGTGGCTCGGGAGCGGTGAGAGAGAGGGCGTCGGCGGTGATCCAGGTGATGGGAGCACCACGGAGGCGGGGGCTGCGAGAGCGGGTGCGGGCTTCGGTCTCGCGGGCAAGGACGGCGGAGTGAGGATTAAGGTCGACGCCGGTGAGATGGACGGGAAGGCGGCGGATGGCGGCCCACCGGCGGATCTGGCAGAGGGTATCGCCCCCACCCGAGCCGACGTCGAGGATGCGAAGGGGGCGATCGTCGGTGAAGACGAGACCCTGCCGGGCGGCGCGGCGGCGGGCGCGGGCGAGAAAGGCGAGGGTGGGGCGATAGGAGCCAGTGAGGCGGTTGATCTGGGAGAGAGAGCGGAGGCAGCCGCGGAGAACGTCCAGCGAAGCTGGTTCGTCCATGAGCTCAGGAAGGGTATGGGGCGCGGCGCGATGGCGAAAGTCGGCGGATTGAGTCACGGGATCTCTTTCTGGTAGGTCTGTAACGCTCGTGCACGCATTTTGCCGGTGAAGCAGGCTAGCCTTCCCTCCCCCACAACTCTGCGTAAAATCTTCAGCGCAAAGAGGAAAGGTCTGGACCTTTGCTCTTTACCGATACATCCCTCGCAGGGACAGTCTTCCTGCCGGCATCGTGCTTTTAGGATATGATGTACGCCGGACGGTTGCGCCAGGAGTGCCACTGCTTTGCGCATCAATCGAAAAGAGTCAGCAGGCAGGCGAACAGGCTTGCGAGAGCCTGCGACGGTGTGAGCAGGCCTTTGATCGGCTGGATGGTCTCTTGGTCTGGTTGCTGGGGGCATGCCCGGCTATGAATGACAAGAAGCAGATGAATGACATGTAGGCGCAGCCGTTGAACTAGATCCAGCGGGACTGCCGCTCAAAGAAGTCGACACTGCTCCAGCGGCGCCCGACGTGCATGCCGGCTCACCAGGTGAAATGCGAGGTGGATACCTGGCAGTACAACGATTCCGAAGCAGTCCGGGAACATGTACGACCAGTGGCAGTCTTGGCTTTATGGAAGGCTGTCAGACCCGAGTTCGCCGCTCCAGGCGTACAGTTCCTCGTACGTATGCAAAGGGTCATTCCTCGACTTCGCTCGGAATGACAACAGGAATGAGGAGAAGAAAGCTTTGCATTGCGCTTGCAGAGCGTAGCGGGTGGCGGTGGGGTCTCAGGCGATGTGGAAGCGCATGGTTTCGGCGGTGAGGCCGGGGCCGAAGCTCATGGCGCAGCCTGTTTCGGCGGGGTGGGCGTGGCGGAGGATCTCGTCGAGCACGAACATGACGGTGGCGGAGCTCATGTTTCCGAAGCACTTGAGGATGTGGCGGGACTCCTTGAGGCGGCCGGGTCTGAGGGCGAGGCCGTCTTCGACAGCGTCAAGGACCGACCGGCCGCCGGGGTGGATGGCCCAATGGGCTATACCCTCCGTTCCGGAGGGGCCGGTTATTTCAGAGATGGAGCCTCGGAGGGAGCGGGCGATCTCCGTGGGGACGCGGCCGGAGAGGAGCATATCGAAGCCGAGGTCGCGGATGGACCAGGTGATGAGGTCGCGGGTGTCGGGGATGACGACGGCGGCGAAGCTGTCGATGGCGAGGCCGTGTGGCTGGGCGGAGATGAGCGAGGCCGCGCAGCCGTCCGAAAAGACGAGGAAGGAGAGGACTTCTTCGAGGCGCTGGGTCTCCTGGAAGTGGAGGGTGCAGAGCTCGAGGTTGAGGATGAGGACGCTGGCGGCGGGCTCGGAGCGGACGATGTGGCGGGCGAGCTTGAGGGCGTTCATGGCGGCGTAGCAGCCCATGAAGCCGATCATGGTGCGCTCGACGGAGGTGCGGAGGCCGAGGTGGTCGATGATGGCGAAGTCGAGCCCGGGGGCGTAGAGGCCGGTGCAGGAGGTGACGATGAGGTGGGTGACGGCGTCGCGTTCGGCGGCGGAGAGGGCGAGACGGTCAAGGGCGCGGCGGGCGAGTGCGGGGGCGGTGGCCTCGTAGAGGCGCATGCGGTGAGCGGTGGCGGGAAAGCTGCCGCGCTGATAGAGAGCGCGGCCGTCAAGTTGCGGCGTGTAGTCGGGATGCGAGGAATCGAGTGAGAGGACGGAGTAACGGTGGGTGATGCCGGAGCGGGCGGCGACGCGGCGGAAGAGGTCCGAGGTGCGCGCATCGTCGAGGAGATTGGCGCCGAATTTAACGAAGGGCTCGTGGACGTCGTGGGCGGGGACGGCTGTGGCGATGCGGTTGATATAGGCAGTTGGCGCGCCAGAGGTGGCGGCGTCATTACTATAAGGCCCAGCGTGCATGAGACTCCCTTGGTGCGCGCGCTTTCGGACGGCGTCATGGGTAAGACGCGTCCGCGGGGGTGGCCGGACGTTCTGGCGGGCAGATTGTGACAAGCAGTACCAATCCGTGAGATGCAGGAGCGAGCGGCCGTTTCCCATCCGGCACACTCCAGTGCCGAATTTGCAGGTTTACAGCTCGCGCGCGACGGATGTGGCCGGAGCCGGCAGACGGCCGGCTTGGACAAGCGGCCGGGCGCACCCTAGCATGTGGGAAGAGCCGCGCAGGGGACGCGGACGTGCGACGGACGATCTCTGCTGCGAGGGAATAAACGATGGTCACGATGCGATTGGAATACGAGGGCGATCTGCACTGCAGGGCGGTCCATGGGCCGTCGGGTACGGTGCTCTCTACGGACGCCCCGAAGGACAACCAGGGCCGGGGTGAGAGCTTTTCGCCGACCGACCTGGTGGCGACGGCGCTGGGCACGTGCATGCTGACGGTGATGGGGATTGCGGCGCGGACGCTGAGCCTGGACGTGACAGGCGCGACAGCGACGGTGGCGAAGGAGATGACGGCCGTGGCGCCGCGACGGATCGCCAGCCTGGCGGTGCGAATCCACGTGCCGCAGGCGATCGGCCCGGAGGATCGGCTGAAGCTGGAGCGGGCGGTGCATACCTGTCCGGTCCACAAGAGTCTGCATCCCGATGTTGCGATGCCGATCACGTTTGACTGGGGATGACGCCGGGGCTCTGGGAGTGTGTGGGAAGCGATAGACCTTCTGATCAATTTCCGATAAAGAAGCAGATCCCTGCGGGATGACAACAAAGTGGGCCGGGTAGAGGTCGTACTACCGGGACGTAGACTGCGTGTATGGCTGAGCAGATGGTGGGTGGGACACATGCGGTAGTGGAGGCGGAGGCGCCGCCGACGGAGTTCCGGAAGGCGCTGGGGCTATTTGACTCGATCATGATTGTGGCCGGGGTGATGATCGGGTCGGGGATTTTCATTGTGTCGGCGGAGATCTCGCGGCAGGTGGGATCGGCCGGGTGGCTGCTGGTGGCGTGGGCGATCACGGGCGTGCTGACAGTGACGGGCGCGCTGAGCTATGGCGAGCTGGCGGCGATGATGCCGGAGGCAGGCGGGATGTACATCTACCTGCGCGAGGCGTTTAGCCCGATGCTCGGGTTTCTGTACGGCTGGACGATGCTGACAGTGATCCAGACGGGGACGATCGCGGCGGTGGCGATCGCGTTTGCACGGTTTTCGGGGGTGCTCTTCCCTGCCGTGAGTGAGACGCATTACCTCGTCGCGCCGGTACATGTGCTGCCGGGGTATGCGGTGTCGCTCTCGACGGCGCAGGCGCTGGCGCTGGCGATTCTGGTGCTGGCGGCGCTGGTGAACAGCTATGGGGTGAACTGGGGCAAGCTGATCACGAATGTCTTCACCGTCTCGAAGCTGGTCGGGATGGCGCTGCTGCTCGTTCTGGGCGTGTGGGCGTTTGCGGCGCATCCGGGCGTGCTGCGGGGGAACTTTGCGCATGCGTGGACGCCGGTCGATGTGGTGTCGATACGTGGGGCGAGCGCGGTGACGGCGTTCGGGATGTTTGTGGCGCTGTGCGTGTCGCAGACGGGCTCGCTGTTCTCAGCCGATGCGTGGCACAACGTGACGTTTGTGGCGGGCGAGGTGCGCAACCCGAAGCGGAACCTGCCGCTGGCGCTGGGGATCGGGACATCGCTCGTGGTGGTGTTTTATATGCTGTGCAATCTTTGCTACCTGGCGGCGCTGCCGTTGCACGGCATCCAGAACGCGCCGAGCGACCGGGTGGCGACGCAGGCGGTGAATGCGGTGCTGCCCGGGATCGGAGCGCTGGCAATGGGGCTCTTGATCATGGTGTCGACGTTCGGCACGGTGAACGCGATGACGATGGCGGGGGCGCGGGCGTGCTACGCGATGGCGCAGGATGGGCTGTTCTTCCGGCGCGCCGGGGTGTTGAACCAACGGCAGGTGCCGGGGTGGGGGCTCCTGCTGCAGTGCGCGTGGAGCATGCTGCTGGTGCTGCCGCGGACGTACGACGCGACGACGGGAAAGTACGGCAACCTGTACAGCAATCTGCTGGACTATGTGATCTCGGCCGAGCTGCTGTTTTACATCCTGACGGTGAGTGGGCTGTTTCGGCTGCGGGTGACGCGGCCCCAGGCAGCGCGGCCGTACCGGTGCTGGGGGTATCCGTGGCTGCCGGGGTTCTATGTGCTGGGCGCGGCGGTGGTGCTGCTGGTGTTGTTTGCGTACCGGCCGGCGACGACGTGGCCGGGGCTGGTGATTGTGGCGGCCGGCGTGCCGGTGTACTGGGGTCTGCGACGGCGGAACGCGGCGACGGTGTGATGGCGCGGGGAGACGGGCTGTAGACCCGACCGGCGGTGTGCTGCTCGGCAAGGGCGGCCTGCAGGACGGGCAGGACGACGGAGGCGACGGTGACCGGGTCCACAGAGAGGGACGAGGCGGGTCGAGGCTCACCGGGGACGCCGTTTGCAGGGCTGCCGACTTCGGGGCTGGCCTCCGGCCTGGGTCGTGTACGCAGGTTTTCGAGGAGGGTTTCGATGAGCGACGGCTTGCTGCCGGCCGCAGCGGGGACAAACGGAGCGGGCAGGGCGACGGGCCCGAGGGTGGGGTCGACGGTGAGCTCTTCCACTGGCGACTCGGCGGGAGCGTTGCTTGCCTGGCGGCGCGTCTGCTCGCGAGATTGCGCGAGGTTGGTGGAGGCGATCTGGAGCGCATAGAGGAGGAGGCCGGCGCGGCGCGGGTCAACGTCGTTGGTGGCGATGCGGCGGAGGATCTCGCCGATGGAGAGCTGGATGGCGGTGCGGTCCTCGGGCAGGGGGAGATCGAAGGCGGAGTGGCGGGAGCGCCGGCGCTCGGGCTTTGCGATGGGCTTGCGGGAGGTGTGGTGGAAGTAGCAGAAGGGCTCGCCACGGAGGCAGGGCGAGCCGCAGCGGCGGCCGTCGGCGTGGATGTGGCGGCAGCGTTGGCGCTCGGGTTGGGTGGTGATGGCGGGCATGCGGTGTCCTCCTCCCGGGTAGCGGAAGTTGTCTAAGATCTTCGTTTGATTGGGGTTAGGTCTGGACCGGAGATTTGGTCAAGGACAAGAGGAAGAGCGCAGCCGTGAGGCTGCGCTCTGGTTGTGTCACTTCTGACAATAACGGATTGCATGATGCAGTTACGCCAACTGCGGTAAGGGCGAAGTTAGGAGAAAAGCCTTAATGGGCGTTAAGGAACTGCTGGAGGACGGCGACGTAGCGGTCGGGTTCCTCATAGGAGGGCAGGTGGCCGCTTTCTTCGAAGAACACGATCTTTGCATTGGGGATGGCGTGGGCGAGGCGCCAAGCGGTGAGCGGGGCGACGTTCATATCGTAGCGACCGTTGAGGACGAGGGTGGGGAAGCGGAAGGTCGGCAGAGCGGAGGAGAGGTCAAGCGCGTCGGTGGCTTTGGAGACGGCTTCGGCGACGGCCGGCACATAGCCGAGATCGCCCATGTGGCTCATGTAGGCGTCGCGTTTTGCGGGAGAGTAGAAGATCATGCGGAAGTGGTTGCGGAGACCAGCCTGTGCCGCAGCATCTAGAGTAGCAGCGAGGGATTTTTCTTCGTGATCATCCTGTTCTTCAACATCAGGAAAGGTTTGCGGCAAGAGGTGCACGATGCCCTGAATGGAGGGCGAGGCGGCGTCGGAGAGGACGAGGCTGGCGACGTGCTCCGGGTGGGCGGCGGCATAGGCGGTGACAATGAGACCGCCAAAGGAGTCACCAACGAAGGCGGCGCGGGCGAGGTGGAAGTGCTCGCGGACGGCTTCAAGGTCGGCGATCTGCGCGGGCATGGTCTGCGGGGCCGCGGGCGAAAGGCGCTTCGAGGCGCCGGTGCCACGCTGGTCGTAGAAGATGACGAGACGATCCGCGGCAATGCGCTGCCAGACGCTGTTCTGGAGCATGTAGGCGTGGGAGAGGCCGGGACCGCCATTGACGGCGATGACGGGGGTAGCGCTTCCCTGCAGGCCGAAGGTCTCAAAGCCGAGGTCGACGTCAGGGGTGTGGATGGTGCCGGTGGCGTGAGGAAGCTTCTGCGCCGGGAGGAGTGTGGCCGCGAGCAGAAGCGGCAGGATGGAGGTCAGGCGCGGAGAGTGCATCGATAGATGTCCTATAAGTTGGCGTGTGGGCGATGGCTGCTTTGGATGCAGCCCTGAAGCGAAATGCAGGGATCTCTCTGCGCGCGTTGCTCGGTCGAGATGATGGCTTGTTGTTGGAGCGGTTAAAAGTTGGGTGGCATTTCGGCGGCGACATTGAAGGCTCGTTCTAGGGCTAGGCCGGCGCGGGCGATGGTGCCTTCGTCGAAGAGGCGGCCGATGAGTGTGATGCCGTGGGGGACGCGGCGTGGGGGCGAGAAGGTGGGGAGTGGGTGG
>CAHJWL010000018.1 GCA_903642235.1 Acidobacteriaceae bacterium
CTGGCAGCAGCAGCGCCGGCGCGCCGGGGTCTGCCCCCGGTCAGCGGCCTGGCTTCCTTCCGCCAGGTGCCCGCCGGCCCATGCATCCCACGCGCACCTTCCCGACTGGTGGACCCGGAGGAGCGCCCGGTGCACGGCCCGGCTTCACTCCCGGCGCGCGCCCCGGCTTTCCGGCTCGGCCCGGCTTCGGCGGTCCACGCCCTGGCGGAGCGCCTGGCAGCATGTTGTCAGGCCCTGGTGAAACGCCGGGAAGTCCACGCCCGGCAGCACGTCCCGGCCAGCGTCGTGGCGGACAGCGCTACGAGAAGAGCAAAGAAGGCCCGATGAAGGGCTTCACGCCGCCACCACGTTTCGGCGGTCAGCCCCAGTTCTCGAACGAGCCGTTGCCAATCACCAAGACCATCACGGTCACAGAAGGCATCAGCGTGAAGGATCTGGCCGAGAAGCTCGATGTTCGCGGCAAAGATCTCATCGCCATGCTGCTCATGCGCGGCGTCTTCGTCACGGTCAACCAGTCGCTCGATGGCGAACTCGTCAAAGACGTCTCGCGCCAGTTCGGTGCGGACGCTCAGGTGATCTCGGTTGAAGAGCAGTTAGAGAACGAAGCCATTGAAGGCTTTCTGGAAGATACGACCGGCATGGCGGAGATCACACGCTCTCCTGTCGTCACCGTCATGGGTCACGTCGATCACGGCAAGACCTCGCTGCTCGACGCAATCCGGTCGACAACGCTGGACATCGTCAACGTTGCAGGCGGCGAGGCTGGCGGCATCACCCAGCACATCGGTGCCTACAAGGTCCGCATTACGAAGCCGGACTCCCCAGCTTTCGGCCGCGAGATCGTCTTTCTCGATACCCCTGGTCACGAGGCCTTTACCCGCATGCGCGCCCGTGGCGCCAAGGTCACGGACATCGTCGTGGTTGTGGTTGCCGCCGACGATGGCGTTATGCCGCAGACGCTGGAGGCTATCGATCATGCCAAGGCCGCCAAGGTGCCGATGATTGTTGCCGTCAACAAGATCGACAAGCCTGAGGCCAACTCCAGCCGCGTCATCCAGCAGCTTGCTGCGCGTGGTGTTCAGGCCACTTCGATGGGCGGCGACACGGAGTTCGTTGAAGTTTCAGCCAAGCAGCGCCTCAACCTCGACGGCCTCGAGGAGATGATCTGCCTGGTTGCCGATGTCAACCAGCAGAAGGCTCAGCCCGATCGTCCCGCGGTCGGCACGGTGATCGAAGCCAAGCTTGATCGCGGTCGCGGTGCGGTCGCCTCCATCCTGGTTCAGAACGGCACCCTCAAGATCGGAGACAGCTACGTCGTCGGGAATACCTTCGGCAAGATTCGTGCCATGTTTGATGATCGCGGCCGCGCAATCCTTGAAGCAGGTCCCTCGACCCCTGTCGAGATCCTCGGTCTCGAAAGCATGCCGGACGCCGGCGACACCTTCCTGGTCATGTCCGATCGCGACAAGGCCAAGGGCATCGCGCAGTACCGCAAGCTCAAAGATCGCGAGGCGCAGCTGGCCAAGAGCTCCCGTGTCTCGCTCGAAGGCCTCTCCGAGCAGATCAAGATGGCGGGTGTCAAGGATCTTAACCTCATCCTTAAGGGCGACGTACAGGGTTCGGTCGAGGTCCTCGCCGACTCGCTGGTCCGCATGTCAACCGAGAAGGTTCGGGTTCGCGTCCTGCACTCCGGCGTCGGCGCCATCACCGAGTCCGATATCCTTCTGGCCTCCGCCTCAAACGCGGTCGTCATCGGCTTCAACGTTCGGCCGGAGCGTAAATCGCAGGAGCTTGCCGATCGTGAAAACGTCGAGATTCGTCTGCACTCAATCATCTATGAGTTGCAGGACGAGATGACCAAAGCGATGTTTGGGCTGCTTGAGCCTGTCTATCGCGAGAACTACGCCGGCCGCGCCGAAGTTCTGCAGGTCTTCAAGATCACGAAGGTTGGCCAGATCGCTGGTTGCCGTGTCATCGACGGGCTCATCAAACGCGAAAACCAGGTTCGCATCCTGCGTGATGGTGCTGAGGTCTGGAAGGGTCGCATTGGTTCCCTCAAGCGCGTCAAGGACGATGTCTCCGAGGTTCGCCAAGGCGTAGAGTGCGGTATCGACCTGAATGGCTTCAAGGAGATCCGGGCCGGCGACATCATTGAATCCTTCACCACGGAGACACTCGCCGCCGAACTTGGGCAGAACGCCGCGGAGAAGAAAGCAGCCGAGCGCGAGGCAGCAGCAGCAGCAACGCCCGTCACCGCCTAAACGCCTCACCAATCCAGTAAGAAGGGCCGGGACTACTCCCGGCCCTTCTTTGTCTCTCCAGTGAACTCCCTCTTCAATTATTCACCTGCATCGCTTCTTGATCTCATCCTCCGCAGGGATCTGCTTTGGCCTTTTTTGGTTGTCATCCCGTAGGGATCTGCTTCTCACTCGGCCCCCAATGGTTGCAGTAGTCGCCCCTCCTTTGTTCATCATCCCTGGCGCAACCACCCGCAAACTTCGTCACAATAAAGTTAGGAGTCCCGGCTGAAAGCCGCATCCGGACCTTGTACCTCAATCTAAACCGCCTGGATGTTGGACTTTAGCACCGAAGTACAGGGAGGGGGGTCCACCTCTACAATAGCGATCATGCAGCTCGACGCAATTCAGACTGCCCTTCGCGATGCCAGACTCGACGGCTGGCTCTTCTATGACCACCATGGCCGCGATCCCCTCGCCTACAGCATTCTCGGCCTCCCTGCCGCCGCCCACGTCACCCGTCGCTGGTACTTCTTCATCCCGGCAACCGGAGAGCCGCAGAAGCTGGTGCACCGCATCGAGTCCGGGCGGCTGGACGCCCTACCCGGATCGAAAGCCGAGTACTCCTCCTGGCAGGAGCTTGAATCGAAGTTGGAGCATCTGCTTCTAGACGCTCGCACCATTGCCATGCAATACTCGCCGCGAAACGCCATCATGTACGTCAGCATGGTGGACGCCGGCACAGTTGAGATGCTGCGTGCCATGGGCAAGCAGATCGTAAGCTCTGCCGATCTCGTCAGTCACTTCGAAGCCGTTCTGAGCGAGGACCAGATCGCCTCGCACTTCGAGGCCCAGCGGCATATCGACTCCATCCTCGAAGAGGCTTGGCAGGAGATTGGCCGTCGCGTCCGCAATGATGGTGAAACCGACGAGTGGGCCATGACGCTCTGGCTTCAGAAGGCCATGGCCCGCTGCGGCATCATCTGGAACCACGGCCCGAACGTCAGCGCCGGAGCCAACAGTGCAGACTCCCACTACGAGCCGACTCTAGCGAGCTCGAAGCCAATTCGAACGGGCGACTTCCTCCTCATCGACGTATGGGGCCGCATGGACCGGCCGCAAACCTGCTTCTATGACATCACATGGACGGCCGTCGTCGGACGCGCGCCAAGCGAGCGCGAGCAGACCGTCTTCCTGGCCGTGCGCGACGCACGGGATGCAGCCATCGCCGCCGTCCGAAGCGCTTTCGTTGGCAACCAGCCGATAGCGGGCTTCCAGGCCGACGATGCCGCGCGTGCGGTCCTTCAGGCCCGCGGATTTGGTGACGCATTCGCGCATCGCACCGGACACAATATCGGAACTGTCCTTCACGGAAGCGGCGCGCACCTCGACAATCTTGAGACCCACGACGAACGCCTGCTGCTGCCAAATACATGCTTCTCCATCGAACCTGGCGCTTACTTTCCCGGCGAGTTTGGCATCCGCAGCGAAGTTGATATGATCGCGCGAACCGGCTCCGCAGCCGTGAGCGGTCGCGTGCAGCGCGAGTTGCTTTGCGTGTAACTGCTATCATCACCCTGAGATGACCACCAACACACAGGTGCAGACGCGCCTCCAGTCCCCCGCCTCGACGCTCTCGCCTACCCTCATTCTGCTTGCAGGCTGGCTCATTCCCGGTGCCGGTCACCTCCTGCTGAAGAAATGGATACGGGCAGGCTTACTCTTCGCCTCAATCGTCCTCATGTTCACGATCGGTGTAGCTTTGCAGGGCAAGATCTATACCCCGAACACGGGAGAGTTGCTGGATATGCTCAACTTCGCGGGCGATCTTGGGACTGGCATCCTCTATGGAATTGCGAGAGTCTTCGATCTTGGAGCACCCTCTGTTCAGCTCGCAACCGCGGACTATGGAACAAAGTTCATCGTCGTCGCCGGCCTCCTCAACATCGTCGCAGCGGTCGACGCGCACTCGCTCGCGAACGGGAGAAAGCTGTCGTGACACACTTCACTGCAATGCTTCTTTTCTCATTCCTCACCTCGGTTGTCTTCGGGATCACGCAGCGTTCTGAGCCACGTCTCATGATCCGCTTCGGTGCCTTCTGCTTCGCTCTCTTCGTCTGCGGAACGGTAGCAGCGAGCTGGATCATGTGGGCGATTAAGCGATAAACCCGCAGCCCAAATACACCGGTCTGCTTCGCGGCTGACGCCCGCATCCAATCCTGCTGAAAGGGAAACCCTTATGAGTGAGCAGAGGAAGCATTTTCATTGCAAAGACGTGGGCTACGACTGTACCTGGGAGCTTGAAGGCACGAGCGAAGACGACATGTTGCCGATCATTGAACAGCATGCGGCCGAGGTCCACAATCTCACGCACTTCAAGGCAGAAGCAGAGCAACACGTACGCCAGGCCATACAGCGCAACAATTAGTTGTTATCTAGCGGTCGCAGCATCTGTGTTACTAAACCTTAAACTTCGTGCTACATACGCGTTACCTGCGTTCTGAACCATAAGTGTTCTCCCGCGTGTCTTTCCATGGTTGACCTGTATTCTCGTCACGAATGTCAGGTTTGGCGGGTCGAGCAGAATGCCAGTGGAGAGTACCACAGCTTTGGCGCGGGGCGCGGGACACCAGATAGACGCCCCATCCGGAGTCGAATTCGACGAAATCGCTACGCTTGCGTGTACGCTTTGCCGTACGCCCCAGGCTATGGTCATGCTGAAAAGGCCGGACCACGGGTGGGTGCGCGCCTCGGGTACTCTGCGACTCGGAGATGTCTCCGTTGCGGTCACCTTCTGCGAGCAGACGCTCCGTCAGCGCGAGATACTGGTCGTCGAAGATACGGCTCGCGACTTCCATTTTGCAGGGGATGCCCAGGTTATTGGAGAGCCCCGCACGCGCTTTTTTGCCGGTGTGTCCTTCGCCAGCACGGACCGACTCACGGAGGGCATTCTGTGCGTCACCGATCGAGTTCCCCGCGCGCTCACCTCGGAGCAGGAGGAAGCTCTCGTCCTTTTAGCTCATCAGCTTACCGCGCGCATCGACCAGCGGGAAGAGCGCCAACGGCTTGATCAGGTCAGCCAGGAGCGTGAAACCTCCGCGACCAATCTTCGCGCAAGCGAAGAACTGTTCCGCACCTTCATGAATGCCAGTCCCTTCCTCAGCTACATCAAGGATGCCGCCGGCCGGCTGCTGTTTTATAACCGAAGCTACGCGCGTCGCTTTGGCATTAGTGAGTATGCCTGGCTTGGACGAACGGATGAACAGCTCTGGTCCCGCAGTATGAAGGTTCCGATGCGTATGCAGGATCTGGACGTTATGGCGGGAGGGCGCACGGTCGAGGCTGAAGAGCGCCTGCGTGCTTCCGACGGAACGGTCACAGTTTGGAAGACCTACAAGTTCCCCTGCTTTGACTCCGCCGGAAACCTGCTGCTCGCCGGTCTTGCAATGGACATTACTGAGGAGCAAGAGCGAAAGCAGGAACTTGAGCGCTATCAGGAGGAGATGCAGACCGCGAATGAGCAGCTCCGACGACTGAGCGTGACCGATGAACTGACAGGTCTTCGCAATCGAAGAGCCTTTGAGGAGCGCCTGGTGCTTGAGTTCTCCATGTCACGGAGGCGCCATCGTGAACTGGCGGTCCTGCTGATCGATGTCGACAATTTCAAACAGATTAATGATCGCTGGGGTCATGGTGCGGGAGACACAGTGCTTCGGCGGCTCGGCGCTGTGCTCCGTACGACAATCCGGCTTCCGGACTTGGTGGCTCGCTATGGAGGCGAGGAGTTTGTTGTGCTCCTGCCGGAGAGTGGCTCTGAGGCCGCACTCGGCTTCTCTCGGAGACTGATGGATCGTATGGCGACAGAAACGTGGGACCACGAACCTGTCACCGTGAGCATTGGCTTGGCTGCACTCAACGATTCGCTTCTTAATGGGTTTCAGCTAGTCAGTATGGCGGATGAAGCGCTCTACGCTGCGAAACGGGCAGGGAAGAATCGTGCGGTCGTCTACGGTGGCTCAAAACAATGAGGATCCGGTTTGCGATGCCTCACCGCTAAACTTTCATCCCCTTTTGCCGATACCGGCAAACAGGAGATGCCATGGAAGAGCTTAGGTTGGCGGCAGTACGGGAACTGGAACTACTCGACACAGAAGCCGAAGTCGAATTTGACGAGCTGGCCTGCCTGGCCGCGAACGTCTGTGGCACCTCCATGAGTGCCATCAGCTTAATTGACAGAAATCGCGAATGGCTGAAAGCCAAAGTGGGTATCGCAGCAGACGAAATCCCTCGGGAGCACGCCTTCTGCGATCACACTATCCGCGGGACCGAGGTCTTCGTCGTAGAGGATGCAAGGCAGGATCCGTACTTCAGAAATAACCCGCTCGTCACCGCGAGAGACGGGCTGCGCTTCTACGCAGGTGCACCCGTAACTGGTCGTGATGGCTTGCAGGTAGGCGCCCTGAGCGTGCTTGATGTTCAGCCGCGGCACCTCTCTGCAGATCAGCGGCAAACGCTCGAAATCCTTGCACGCCAGGTCGGAGTGCACCTTGAACTTCGACTTCGACGCCGGAACTTGCAACGCTCTCTAGAGGAGCGGACAGCGCTTGTCGCAGAACTTGGGGCTAGCAACCAGCTGTTCCAAACCTTTATGCACCACAGTCCGATGGCCAGCTTTATCAAAGACGCACGAGGCAGATTTGTCTTCTACAACCGCCGCATGGCCGAGATTGCCGGAATCGATATGAACTTCGCAATCGGACGAACTGACGCGGAACTGTGGCCCGATCACGTCGCCCGAACGATGCAGGACAACGACCAACGGGCTCTTGCGGCTGGCGAGCTTGTCGAAGTCAACGAATCAACAGAATCTAATGGCAAGCGAACAGACTGGCGTTGCTTCAAGTTTCCTTGGAGAAACTTAAAAGGCGAGCAACTTCTCGCCGGCATCGCTGTGGATGTCACGGCGGAGCGCCAACATGCAACTGCACTGTCTGACTATCAAGCACAACTGGAGGAGGCTAACGCGCGCCTGCAGCGAAGCGCAAACACCGACCCGTTAACAGGATTGGCGAACCGGCGCGCCCTCGACGAAGGTTTGGAAGCCGCCATAGGCACACCTGTTACACCGGGGCACGAGATCGCGGTCCTGACTATTGATGTTGATCACTTCAAACACGTGAACGACACCTACGGGCACGCCTATGGAGATCTTGCCTTGAGGCAGATTGCCACCGTCATTGCGCGCTGTACGCGTGCGCAGGACTTGGCGGCGCGCTCCGGAGGCGAAGAGTTCACCATCCTTCTGCCGGAGAGTGGTCCTGCAATCGCGGTCGCTATCGCGCAGCGAATTCTGCTGGAACTACGCCGTACAGCGTGGGAGCACCATCCGATCTCAGTCAGTATCGGCGTCTCCACCGTATCGATTGATGACTCTGATCTGAAGTGTGTTCTGGTTCGAAGCGATCGAGCACTGTATGCCGCAAAGCAGCAGGGACGGAATTGCGTTGTCTATCTCACAAAGAAGGGAGCTGGTACTGAAAAGAAAACATCTCGACAAAACTCGTCGGTGGCATCGCTGCAATCTGAAGACAATCGGCAAACCCTTTACCAAGAGCCATCTCTTGCTCTGGCATAGATTCCGCAAACCTGTTCTGGACGAACCTGCCAGCCTTAAGAAGCAAAAGCCGAACACAAGGTGTCCGGCCTTTTGCTCGACTTAAGAAGAATTACGGTTCCGCGTTCGGATCAGGCTGCTCGCCTGGGTTTTGCTCCTCAAGCTGTCTTTGCAGCTCTTCCTGCTTCTTGGTTCGAGCCTCGGCACGCTTCTGAGCTTTCTCATTAAGGGCCTGCTCAGCTCCCAAGAGCTCGATGAAAGCCATCTCGGCTGCATCTCCTTTGCGAGGTCCAACGCGTACGATGCGCGAATATCCACCGTTCCGCGCGCCATAACGAGGCGCAACCGTACCAAACAGGCGGTCGACCGATTCGGGGGTCATCAGATACGCGGCTGCCTGGCGTCTCGCATGAATATCTCCTCGTTTTCCGAGAGTAATCATCTTCTCTACCAACGGCTTCGAAGCCTTGCATTTTGTGATGGTGGTCTCGATCCGGTCCATCAAAATAATCGAGGTAACGAGATTCCGCAGCACGGCGCGGCGGTGGCTGGTATTTCGTCCTAGTTTGAATCCTGCATTGCGATGGCGCATAGTCTTGTCGAGTTCCGTCGTAGACCTGTGACATATTCAGCATCTCTGCCGAACCCGAATCTCCTTTTTTGTGATCTCGTTGACTGCCCTGAAAGGCGAGCCCGTGATAAACGCGGGGCAACGATCACCCCGCGCTCCTGCTGCTAGAAGTTTTCTGTCTCGTTATTTGGAAGGATCAGGTCGTCATCCTCGTCCTCATCCTCGTCTTCATCGTCATCATCAAAGTTCCCGTAACTCGCTGCCAAAGTGGCCGCCGGCAAGACAGACGTCGGTCCCGGGACAGGATTTCCCTGTTCGTCGATCTTCATGCCGAGGGAAAGCCCCATCTGCGCGAGAATCTCTTTGATCTCATTCAGACTCTTACGGCCGAAGTTCTTCGTCTTCAGCATCTCGGCTTCGGTCTTCTGAATCAACTCGCCAATTGTTGCGATGTTGGCGTTCTTCAGGCAGTTGTAACTGCGAACGGAGAGTTCCAACTCTTCTACAGAGCGATTCAGATTCTCGTTGCGAATCTGTGGACCATCCATGCCATCCATTCCGCCTGACTCCATCTCCTCCTCGAAGTTGATAAAGATCGTCATGTGATCCTTCAACAACTTGGCTGAGAGCCCGAGTGCATCCGCGGGAAGAATGGTGCCATTTGTCCAGATCTCGAGAGTGAGTTTATCGTAGTCGGTGATCTGACCAAGACGCGCTGCTTCCACCAGATAGTTCACCTTGCGTACAGGAGAGTGAACCGAGTCAACCGGTATAAAACCCAGTCCGAGATCCCCGTCGAAGTTCTTGTCCGCAGAGACGTAACCGCGGCCGCGCTTCAAACGCATCTCCATGTCGATCTTTCCACCTTCGGAGATGGTGCAGATATACACGTCCTTATCAAGGATCTCAACGTCCCCGTCGGCCTCAATCATGTTGGAGGTGATCACACCGGCAGCATCGGAACGAAGATATAACGCCTTCGGACCGTCACCACTCAACTTGAAGGGCACCTGCTTCAGATTAAGGATGATATCCGTTGCATCTTCAACTACACCCGTGATGGACTGGAACTCGTGCAGAACGCCTTCAATGCGGACTGCCGTAACCGCAGCACCTTCAATAGAAGAGAGTAGCGTCCTGCGCAGGGCGTTTCCGATGGTCGTTCCGAAACCGCGCTCGAACGGCTGAGCGGAAAATCGACCGTACTTCTCTGTCAGGCTCTCGCCATCAACCGCGAGACGCTTGGGCTTCTGGAAACCTCTCCAAAGCATGGGTATGTCCTTTCATCCTCCGGCCGCGAAGCATTCTGCGACATAGAGGTGGTTCCGGTACGTTGATTGTTCTTACACTGCGTCGCACACGCCGCGGAGAGGCTGTTCTCCACGACGCCGTGACTACTTGCTATAGAGTTCGACGATCAGTTGTTCATTGACCGGCAAGTTGACGTCTGCACGATTAGGCATGGCAATTACCTTGCCTGATAGATTTTCCCGATTAACATCCAGCCATGGCACCGACCGCTGGCCGCTGGCGAAATTTTTCGACTCCTCAAGAACGACAAGCGCCTTTGAGCCCTCACGGATTGCAATCTCGTCCCCTACCTTGCACTGGAAAGAAGGAATGTTCACCTTGCGTCCATTCACCTGCAGATGACCATGACGAACGATCTGCCGCGCCTGACGCCGCGAGGTTGCAAACCCTAGCCGATACGCAACGTTATCCAGTCGCGTCTCAAGTTGCTGCAACAGCAACTCGCCTGTCACACCGGTGCGATTGGAAGCTTTCTGGTAGTAAGCCCGAAACTGGGTCTCAAGCGTGAAATAGATACGCTTTGCTTTCTGTTTCTCGCGCAGTTGCAAGCCGTACCCCACAACCTTCTTTTGCTTCTTGGACTGGCCGTGCTGGCCTGGAGGAAAGTTTCGCTTCTCTACGGGGCACTTTTCTGTGAAGCATTTCGCGCCCTTCAGGAACAACTTGGTTCCATCTCGGCGGCAAAGGCGGCAAACGGGGCCGGTATAACGTGCCATACATTTCTCCTGTTTCGAGTGTCGATCGCTTTACACGCCCGGGCGCTTCATCGCGATCCAGTTAACTTGGCAGCAGTGCTGCTATGGGAGCTGTACCCAGGGGCACTGAGTACAGCAGGATTAAACGCGCCGACGCTTGGGAGGGCGGCAACCATTGTGAGGCATGGGCGTAACATCGCGGATCGAACGAACCTCAATACCGGCCGAAGCGAGAGCACGAATGGCCGACTCACGCCCGGAGCCAGGTCCCGAAACCCGGACATCGACGGAGCGAAGTCCATGATCCCGTGCGGCATTTGCCGCCCCGACCGCAGCCTGCTGCGCAGCAAAGGGTGTCCCCTTCCGAGATCCGCGGAATCCAAGTGATCCTGAACTCTTCCAGGAGAGCGTGTTTCCGACACCATCCGTGATCGTCACAATCGTGTTGTTAAAACTCGCCTGGATAAAGACGAGCCCAAATGGGACGTTCTTCCGCTCCCGCTTCTTGAACTTCTTATTCTTACCCGTCTTTGCTGCGCCAGCCTTCTGCTGTGTCTTTGCCATGGCTTATTTCGTCGCTTTCTTCTTACCGGCGACAGTGCCCTTGCGCGGGCCTTTGCGGGTACGAGCGTTTGTGTGAGTTCGCTGTCCGCGCACTGGCAGAGAGCGACGATGGCGCAGGCCGCGGTAGGACTGGATCTCAATCAGACGCTTGATGTTGAGCGAGACATCCTTACGCAGATCGCCTTCAATCTGCCCTTCACCTTCAATAACTGTACGAATGCGATTCAGCTGATCTTCGTCAAGAGTGCCGACCTTTGCCATCGGGTCAATATCAGCCTTGCCCAGAATACGAGCGGCACGAGAGTTGCCAATTCCGAAAATATAGGTGAGCCCGATCCGAACCTGCTTATTGTTCGGAACGTCCACTCCGGAGATACGCGCCATAAACATCCTTTCTAAGTTTCAGACATAGCCTGAAACGTGGTTGCGGTTGATGGAGGCTCTCTAAAGGGTTCAACGCAAGCCTTAACGCAAGCTAACTCGCCCTGTAGCTCCAAATCGCACAGGCGTATCGAACCTCGCCCATGCGTACGTCTGCGTTTAGCCCTGTCGCTGCTTGTGTTTGGCGTTCTCACAGATGACGCGAACCACGCCTCGACGATGGATAACCTTGCACTTGTCGCAGATCTTCTTCACTGACGCACGAACCTTCATCTCAACTCCTTAATTGCACAGCAAACGCCGACCATCTGGCGAACTGAACCTTTCTCTTTCTGTCTCCAACGCCTGAGTTACTCAGAACTCTGACATTACTTGTAGCGGTAGACGATACGACCACGATTCAGGTCGTATGGACTGAGCTCAATAGCAACACGATCGCCCGGCAAGATACGGATGAAGTTTTTACGCATACGCCCGGAGACGTGCGCCAGCGCCTGATGCTTGTTCTCGAGCTCAACCTTAAACAGTGCGTTTGGCAGCGTTTCGACAACTGTCGCCATCACTTCAATTGCATCTTCCTTCGACAAACGCTCTCCTTAGGAGGAGTCTCGTCGGGTATGACGCAACTCCGTCCAGCCGCAGCGGTGTGTGCAGCAACCTTTATCCTATCTCGAAGGGCGGGTTTTCTCCAAGCTCGTCTTCGGTTGACCGTCTCTAATGGCATCGTGGAAGTGCTCGGAAGCCGGTTAGAGTGATCTCGGGCGAGAGATAGCCCGGCTTTAACGGTTCATTCCGCAGCAGCGCTGTTGAAAGATACTTCTTGTTATCGTCGCAGAAGATCGTCACAACGGTGGTGTCGCGCCCGAGAGTCTCCTGGGCACGAAGCGCAGCAAGAAAATTACAGCCGGAGGAGATGCCAACCCCCAGGCCGAGTTGAGCGGCCAGTTTCTGCGCCATGAGAATGGAATCTCCGTCCGAAGACGACAGAACTGCATCGAGCTCAGAAAGCTGTACGATTGCAGGGATGAAGTCGTCGGAGATGCCCTGAATGCGATGCGAGCCGACCTTGTACCCGGTTGACAACGTCGGAGATTCCGCTGGCTCGACCGGATGAATCTTCACCTTGAAATTCCGGCTCCGGAGATAACGGCCGACTCCCATCACTGTGCCGCCTGTACCCACCCCGGCAACAAAGGCGTCGGGGACCAGACCGCACGCTGCAAGCTGCGACCAGATCTCAGGACCTGTCCCCGCAAAATGAGCCTGACTATTCGCCTTATTCGAGAACTGACAGGGTAAGAACACCCGTTTGTCCGCGCAAGCGAGCTCTTCCGATCGCCGGATTGCACCAAGAAAGCCTCCCTGCTCGCGGCTGACAGAGACGACCGTAGCTCCGTATCCATGCAGCAGTTGCGCTCGTTCGGAGCTCATCCAGTCCGGCATGAAGATGGTGACGGGATGCCCAAGCGCGCGGCCGAGAGCAGCGCAGGAGATTCCGGCGTTGCCGCTGGTCGCCTCAGCGATCGTATCTCCGGGCTGAAGCGCCCCCCTAGTGTAGCCGTCGCGCAAAACTTCAAGAACCATGCGGTCCTTAATCGAACCCGTGAGATTCATCTGCTCGCACTTTGCATACAGGGTGCGCGATCGGCCGCGAAAGATGAAGTCAACAGCAAGCAGAGGGGTATTGCCAATGACGTGAGTCAGAGCGTCGAGTCGGGCGGAAATGGCGGGATCGAGACAACTAGCAGCATCGGGCACATCTCTACGATAGACAGAAGAAGGACGGGGTGAAAGGAGCAGTGTAAGGTGCCTACCCTGCTTAACTTGAACTTATTAGGTCTGTTCCTTTTCTACATGCTATGTGAGTTAAGAGAAAACAGATTATGTTCTTCACGTGCCGGCGGGCACGACCGGGTTCCAATCGATGATGGAGGCAAGCACGATGGAGGTCTGCGTGGCCACATACGGGGCAAGCGAATCAATTACATGTTCCAGGTGAGCCACATCGCGGACTGCAACCTGGACGATAAAGCTTTCCGCGCCCGTCACCCGGTGGCACTCCCGCACCTCAGAGACCCGGCGAGCCACGGCCGCAAAGCGTTCCAGCTTGTCGCCCGCAATAGTCACCTTGATAAAGGCCCGCAGGGGTAAGCCGACTGCGGTCGGATCCACCTGCGCGTGATAGCCGCGGATGGCACCCGCATCTTCCAGCTTGCGAATACGTTCGATAACGGCGGGCGTGGAGAGAGACACACGGCGCCCTAGTTCGGCAAACGGCAGACGGGCATCAGCCTGCAGTTCAGCAAGAAGTGTAGAGTCAACGGCGTCGAACCTGGAACTGAGTTGAGGGCCGAGTCTGGACATATTGCCGACTATAACGGCAAAGGGGAGCAGCGTGGGCCACCCCCCCTCTTGCGAACCCTATTTCAGTACATGGTTGAACTCTCGATCAGCGCAGCGGACTAGAGAGGCTGAACGTCGGACGCCTGCCAGCCCTTGGGTCCCTTGACCACGTTGAACTGAACGGCTTGGCCTTCCTGAAGGCTCTTAAAACCATTGGAGTTGATGGCGGAGTAGTGAACGAACACGTCCTCACCATTCTGGCGGCTGATGAAGCCGAAACCCTTCGCATCGTTGAACCACTTCACCGTTCCCTGTTCCATGTTGAAGATTCCTTAAACCTTTGAATTTGCCGCTTGATTCAAATCGGTGTTGCAACGGTGCAAGCTTGCAGATGGCCAATCTGTTTCTTACGATGAGCAGAGGTTAGCACAGCTCCAAAATATTTCTATCGGAAAAGTTCATCCTCTGCTAACAGTGCACATAACCTTGTGCAGATCGAACCTGGCTTACCTTGACGGACCGAGTGGCGACGGCAGATGCGCCTCGACAAGCGTCTCCGCGCGTTCCAGAACCTCCTCAAGAGTAAGCGCCGTCGAGTCAATCAGGACAGCATCCACAGCCGGCTTCAAAGGAGAATCCGCCCGGGTGCGATCCCGTGTGTCGCGTTCCTTGAGCTCCTGGAGAACGGCCTCCGACGTGGGGGCGGCCGGGGAGTTCCCAGGAAACTGCTGATACCGCCGGCTACCCCGGACACTCGGGTCCGCATCGAGAAAGATCTTCACCTCCGCATCGGGGAACACGGCGGTTCCAATATCGCGACCCTCCATCACCACACCGCCAGCGCCACCCAGAACACGCTGCCGCGCAACCATCCAGGCGCGAACACCAGGATGAACCGAGATGCGTGAGGCTCCGGCGGTCACATCGGGCTCTCGGACTCGGCGGGTGACGTCAGACCGATCCAGGAGGACGCGATTGCCTTCGCGGCTGGATTCAAGCGTAATTGTGGTGTATCGGGTCAGCGCAAGGAGCGGAGCTTCCTCATCGAAGTCCAGATCATTCTCAATAGCTTTGAGGGCGAGCGCACGGTACATCGCGCCGGTCTCCAGATTGAGCAGACCGAAACGACGCGCAAGATGCGCCGCGAGAGTGGATTTACCCGCACCTGCCGGACCATCGATTGCAACGATAGGACGGGTGCGCCGCGGCACATCTGACGACTCGGATGGAGGCACGAGGGGCATTATGCCTCATCTTCCTTCGGCTTGTATTTGCGCGCGGGTGGACGCTTGCCCCAGGGCTTGGCGTTGCCCTTGAACTTGTCAAATGTACTGGCCCCGGGTGCGTCGGGTGCGGAGCGGGAGGGCTTGAACGGCCTTCCCGTGCTCCCGGATGCGGGTCGTGCGCTGAACGGCTTTTTACCGCTAAACCCGCCCTCCCGCCGGCCGGAAGAGCCGCTTCCTGTAGCTCCGCCTTCGCGGCGCGGCGCAAAACCTCCTTCACGAGGAGTGAACCCAGCGCGACGAGGAGCAGACTCGGCCCCATCGCGTCGCGGAAAGGGCCTCTCGCCGGGTGGCTTGCTGCCAAAGGGTTTCGAGCCGGCGAAGCCGCCGCCGCGAGGAGCGGGCCGACCGCTCTCCGGTCTGTACGCCGGACGGCTCTCGTCGCCGTCCCGAGGTGGTCGCGGTGTTCGGGGTGCGTCAAACTTGCGAAACGGCGGACGTTTACCGCCTTCAGTCTCACGATCCCGAGGAAAGGAAGGTCTTCCAGCGGATGCCGAACGACCCTCCGAGCCACCCGGGCGGCCTTCAGGGTCAAAGGTGTGACGTGGTGGACGGCTGCCTGCATCTCCGTCTTCGCGGCGGAAAGGGCGGCGCTCCCGGTCGCCGGCAGAGCGCTCCGGGTCAAAGGGTTTGCGAGGGAAGCTGGGCTTCGACCCAAACGCGGGCTTGCCGCCAAATCCTGGCTTGCTGCCGAACGGACGTGCCGGACGAGACTGCCCGGACGTTTCGTCACGCGGCGTAAAGGAACGGCGGGCATCCCGCGGCTGAAAGCGGTCGCCCCCTCCTTCGCGCGGTGCACGCGCAGAGCTCGGGCGATCGCTACTGCCAGAGCGGTCGCGACTGAAGGGAGGCCGATTCGAGCTATTGCGATCGCGGCTAAAAGCTGGCCGGCCACCTTCCGGGCGATCGCGAGTGAACGCCGGGCGATCACCGGCGGGCCGATCCCTCTGGAACGCAGGGCGATCTCCTCCCCCGCTGCGAGGACGATTACTGAAGCCCGGCTTGCGGCCAAAGGCGGGTTTGCTGCCGAATGCCGGTTTACTGCCGAAGGCCGGACGTCCGCCGGCGGCCGCAGGCGCACGTCGGGGGGGCTCCGGGCGGCTTCCAGCATCAAGATCAATGTCCTGGTATGCAGATGGGCTGCTGGCCGCAGTCTCTGAAGCGGCACGATCAACGCGAGCCTGCTTTTCCTCCTCCCACGGCTTGTTGAACGCTGGCCGGCCCGCGCCCCCGGCGAATTGGCCGCGCCCGGAGCCGCGGCTCGGACGCGCCTCTAGCCGGCCTCGATCCGCCGGAGATTGGAAAGGCTTCGGGCGGTCGGCCGAGCCGGTTCCGAGCTTGCGCGGTTTAGGAACCAGCTTCTTAATGCGAGACCCATCCTCCGAAAAGATTGCTACCTCGTCGACATCGCGTGCAGGCGCGGCGGATGCAAACAGCGGCAGATCACCCGAGACATGAAGATGGTGCTTGCCCTCAATAGTGATCGTCTCCAGCTGCCGCGCACCCGAGAGCGCGTGAACCACATCACGAATGCGCGAGCGCGGAGCGAGGGGAGAAAGAAAGGTCTCAATCTCATCCTCGGTGGCAAGGATGGCCTGCCCCAGAAACAAAGATACGAAGGTCGACAGTGCGGTAGGCTGGCCCGCGTTGGCCCCGGTTTTGAGCTGCTTGGTAAAGCGCGTTGTAATAGGCTCCCACAGTGTTGGTTTGCCTCCAGACTGTGGAACCGGAACGACGCGAAGCTGCTGCCAAAGCTCAGAGAGGGCGCGCAGCACTGCAGCTTCAGTCACTTCCTTGCCAAGGTCCCCGGTGAGCGCATACGCGGTCTTTGGACCATTTTCAACCAGCAGGGAGTAAGTGTTGGCGGCGAGCGGCGAGACCTTGGCCGCACCTGACGTGGACGGCGGCTGCTTCCATGCCTTGTCGCCGCGCAGCGTGAAGATGAATGGAAACGCGGCTGCGGATACGATGAAGTCGGGCGACTCGGCCGTTGTGGCAGGCAGACCGAGCAGGTTCAGCGGCACTGCGGACCCATCCGCCACCAGCCGCGCGAGCAGCGTACGAGCGGCCCCCGATGCTGAGAGCGAGGGGTTCGCGTTCGCGGCACCCAGAGTAGCTTCGACAAAGGTCGGAGCGGGCACGCCGGCGAACTGCGGCTTGGCCGCAAACAGCAGAAGGCCGGCGCGGTTCAAAAACTCACGGGCACCCGATTGGGTAAGGATGGCGACGCTGGCTGCCTGGTCCGGCGCGGCCTTTTCCTGAACATCAGTATCAGAGACATCGATGCCAGAAGGCGCGACGACCTCAGGTCGCTCGGCCACCGCACTTGCAGGTACGTGTTCTGCACCGTCTTCCGCACTCTCCCCTTTGCCCTCTCCGGACTGCTCTGATCCAACATCTGCGCCGGATGGCTCGTTCCCCTGACTGCCCTCCTGCTCGGTGGGGCTGATAGAACTGGCGATCACTGCGTCCTGCGCATCCCCCGCGTCAGACACTTTGGGAGCGGCCGCCGGTTTCGGGGTGTTCTGGTGCCAGAGGGCGGAACGTGCGGCGGCGATCTGCGCGGCCGAGGGTATCTGCGGGGTGCTCAAGGTGTGGTGCCTTTCAAGGTGCCCGCTGAGGGCGAAAGTCAATCTGGGGAGTGCTGTGCAATGAACGCCCGGCACGTGCCGTCTGGCCGTCCTTCCAAATGTGCTGCAGGGTCTTGCCCGGGATCAGTTGCTTTGTGTTTCGAGCGGCTCCGAGCTCTACTGCTGCTGCGTGGTGCGCATCGCACACTCGTCACATCGGCCGCGGTGCCATACCGGTCACGAACGCTGCTTTAACCATAACAGGACAGAGTGAGCCCTGCGGGACGGAGACCGGTTCAGTCGGGACGGAGCGAGCCTCAGGTGCGCTGAAAAGCCCGCGCGATATCGCGGTGGGAGTACCGCAAAGCGATCGGCCGGCCGTGAGGGCAGCTGGTAGGGTGCTCGGTCCGCGCAAGAGCTTCAAGCAGCCAGGCGAGCTTTGTCGGTTCAAGCGGCGTGTTGATCTTGATCGCGGCATGGCAGGCGATCGAGGCGGCGATGCGGCGTGCACGGGTTCCGGCGTTCTCGATCTGATCGTCCGGTGTCGGAGCCGAAAGGATGTCCTCAAGCGTAAGCTCAAGCTCTCTTCCTTCAAGCCCGGTCGGAGCCGCTTTAATCGCGAGGGTGCGAGGGCCGAACGGCTCCGCTTCGAAGCCGTTTCGTTCCAGCTCCCCGGCGAGATCGGCAAAGCGGATCATCTGTTCCGGGAGAAGATCGATCAGCAGCGGCATCAGCAATCGCTGGCGCTGCGTGCCTTCCGTGTGCCGCTCGCGCAGCACCTTTTCAAAGAGCACGCGCTCATGCGCCACATGCTGATCGATAATCCACAGGCCCTCGTCGTTTGTGGCCAGAATGAAGGAGTCGCGCAGCTGCCCGAGCGGCTTCAGCGTGGAAAGAGCATTAAGCGTGTCAGCTACATGCGGGCTACCTGGAACCGCATGAGTCGCGGAGCCCATCGGCGCGTCCGGGTCGGGGTAGCCGACCGGGATAGCCGTGGTGCCGAAGCTCAGCCGGCCGGGCACTGGCGGAAGCGACGGGGCCGCAAGCGAGAACGGCGCGGCATCGACGGCGAGCGGGTCAGGATCAGACTGTGCTCCGTTGAAGCCGGCAGGGGCTCGGCCAGGCAGATAGAACGGATCCGCGATGCCCGTGAGCGGCGCGGAGCCAGGAGCGTACAGGCCCGGGTCGCCTCGATGGAGCGTCTGCGAGGCGGGGCTGAGTGGGCGTGTCAGACTGCCGTCGGTCCCCCCGTCAGAGTGCCCGTTGGGACTCGGCTCGCCTGGCAGCGGGCTTACATCGATCATTAGCGAAGAGTTCAGGTCGTGCGGACCGCCTGCAAGAGCCGAGGCAAAGCTGGCCGCCGGGCGAGCCTGAATGAGTGAGGCGCGCACCGTGTCACGAAGAAAGTCGTGCACAAAGGCAGGCTGGCGGAAGCGGACCTCGGTCTTGGCAGGATGAACGTTCACGTCGACCTCCTCGGGCGGCATCTCGAGAAAGAGAAGCACAACCGGAAAGCTGGTCGGCGGCAGAATATTCCGGTACGCCTCAGTCAGCGCGTGCAGAACAAGCCGGTCGCGGATCAGGCGGCGATTCACAAAAACATAGACCGAGTTCCGGTTCAGCTTCTGGAGCTCGGGCTTTGAGACAAAACCGGAGATGCGCAGGAACCCTGGATCGGGCGGTTGGTAGTCTTCGTCGCGCTTCCAGGGTGGAACGTCAGGCAGGCCCGCGCGACGAAAATCCATCTCTGCGGCAAGCGGGAGCATCAGCGCCGAGGTCTCGCGGCCGAAGATCTGAAAGAGGCGATCGGACGAGCTGCTGACTGCTGGCGCGATCAGCAGAGCCTGCGTGCTGGTGTGGAGCTCAAAGTGACGCGTGGGATGTGCCAGAGCATAATGCGTGACGAGAGCGGCAATGTGGGCAAGCTCCGTCTGCTCGGACTTGAGAAACTTGCGGCGCGCGGGTGTGTTGAAGAACAGATCGCGAATAGTAATCGTCGTACCGACCGGCACACCAGCCGGATCAGCCCGGAGAATGTTGCCCCCGGCGATCTCGACCAGAGTCCCAACGTCTTCAGCAGGCGTCCCGTCATCCGCCGTCGCGCGGGTCTCAAGCGTCAACCGGGCCACGGAGGCGATCGACGGCAGGGCCTCTCCGCGAAAACCGAGAGTCGCGATAGAGAGCAGATCATCACTCGTTCGAAGCTTGGAGGTAGCATGCCGTTCAAAGGCCAGCAGAGCGTCATCGCGCACCATGCCATGCCCATTGTCGGCTATGCGGATAAGCTTGCGGCCACCAGCTTCAACCTCAATGCGGATCCGTGTTGCCCCGGCATCGATCGAGTTCTCGAGCAGCTCCTTGACGACCGATGCGGGACGTTCAACCACCTCGCCGGCGGCGATCTGGTTCGCAACCTGGTCGGAAAGAATGTGGATACGGCCCATCTGTCGATTGTAGTGGGGCAGGTGATTTCGCGGCCGATTGCAGCAGCAACAAGCTCCACCTACGCTCACGCCGCGCGGAACGACATCAAAGAGAATGCGTGATCTCCGCAGGAAGCGCTTTTCTGGAACGTAACCAGAAGAGTTTCTTTTCCGGCGAGCTATGCAAGTCTCTGCGACTCTGCGATGCTCTCCCCCCGAAACCATCATTTTTGCAGGAAAATCTCTCCATCACTGATGGCCGCGAACCTGCTCTTTCTCAGCTGTTCCAGTTGTATCTTCGTTCCTTCTGAGGTCTTTATGACACACTTCCCCCGCCTTCTCTCTGGTCTGCTCTTCGGAGCAGTCTGCGCTTCTCCTCTCTTTGCTGATACCTTCAACTTCAACTTCAAGGGCAACGCCACCGCGACCGGCATCCCGGGCCTTCCCTTCTCTGGATCCGGCACTCTGATCGCAACGGAGATCGGCAAAACAGATGCATACAGGGTTACTGGCATCACGGGAACAACAGCGGGCGAGATGATCGCGTCTCTTGTTCCCGTGGGCGGCTTCGGCTTCAACGACAACCTTCTCTTCTTCTCGAAGGGTGCGGCGTCGGCCACGCTCGATGGCTCTGGCATCTCCTACAAGCTCGCCAACGGGGTCTTCACCAACATCTTCCTGAACGCCTTCGGCCTCGACCAGGAGCAGCTCTTCGGCTTTGCGGGCTCCTTGGTGAGCGAGCAGCAGGTAGCGGCGATCAGGATTACCCCGGCCGGCTCTCCGGTGCCGGAACCCGGCTCTCTGGCGCTGCTTGGTACTGGCGCACTTGCGGCCGTTGGAGTGAGCCGCCGACGCCTGGCATAACGCCCTTCCGAACTCCGTGGAAAGCACCTCAGCCGAGGTGACCGCCTTTGAGACGGCAGTCACCTCGTGCCTGAGATGGAACATCGTCTCTGTGTGAATCGGCATGCTCTGCATCCAATCGCGGCAGAGGGTTCGATGACAATTCTGTTTGTGCTGATCGCGCTTGCGGCGGGCGCGGCAAACCCGCTCCAGTCCGGTGCGAATGCCCAGCTCAACCGGCAGCTGGCGCAGCCAGTGTGGGCTGGCATTGCTGTCTATGCGACCGGTCTGCTGGGCATGGTACTGATGCAGCTTTTTATCAGGCAGCCCCTGCCCGCCGCCCACGCCATCATCTCGGTTCGGTCATGGGCCTGGCTTGGTGGGGCGATCAGCATTGTCTCCACAATGGCTGGACTGATGCTGGCGCACAGGCTCGGATCAGGCGTCTTCACCGGGGTAACTCTGACCGCGTCGCTGGTCATGTCCGTGCTGCTCGACCAGTTCGGATTGGTCGGGTTCGCACAACGCTCGGTATCGCCGATGCGCCTTCTCGGGTGCGGTCTGATGATCTCTGGTGCCTGGCTGATCTCGCGTATGTAGCGCTGTTCAGCCGGCTGAGACCTGATCGAGATCCCCGACCATATGCAGCCGCATGAAGTTTGTGGCTCCGGAGCGCGTGCTTGTCCCGGCGACGATCCCGACAACCTGCCGCCTTTGCACCCCCGCCTCCCGCTCCAGCAGATCTTCCGCCATACTGACCAGCTTGTCCGTCTCATACTGACGGGCGCAGAGAACAGGGTAGGTCCCCCAGAGCAGCATCGCCCGATTAACGACAGCCTGATAAGGACTGAGCGCGTAGATGGGCGGCTCCGGGCGATACTTCGAGAGCAGACGCGCCGTCGCGCCGGACTCCGTGAAGATCGCAATCGCCGCAAGATCAAGATCCTGTGTGGAGTGCGCCATGCACTCGCAGATCGTCTCCGCAACCGACAGGCGAGTGCCGCGTGCACGCTGCGCGCGAGGTGGCGGGTCCATGCGAATCTGGAGCTCGGTCTCGCTCACAATCGTCGCCATCATCGCCACGGCCGCGACAGGGTAGCGCCCGGAGGCTGATTCGGCCGAGAGCATCACCGAATCCGTGCCGTCGTAGATGGCATTCGCAACGTCCGATGCCTCGGCGCGCGTCGGTCGCGGATTCTCAACCATCGACTCCAGCATCTGGGTCGCCGTAATAACAGGTTTGCGGAAGTCCGCAGCCCGGCGAATGATGTGCTTCTGTATCGCCGGAACCTTTTCGGGGGGTACCTCCACACCGAGATCGCCGCGCGCGACCATAATGCCGTCAGCGACCTCAAGAATTGAATCAAGGTGCTCAATCGCCTGCGGCTTCTCAAGCTTGGCGATGATCCAGGCATCAGAATTGAGGGCGGCGAGCCGCGTCTTCACATGGCGCACATCGTCAGCTGTACGCACAAAAGAGACAGCAATCGTGTCGCAGCCGTGAGCGACGGCAAACTCCAGATCAATCTCGTCCTTTTCCGTAAGCGAAGGAACGTTCACAGCGATCCCCGGAAGATTGATCCCCTTCTTCTCGCCCAGCATGCCGCCATTGATGATCTTGCAGACAACGTCTTCGCCCTGGACCTCCACCACGTGCAGTTCGATCAGACCATCGGAGAGCAGGATGCGGGAGCCGGGTTCGAGGTTTTCTGCCAGCGTAGTGAAGACGGTACCCACACGCTCAGCAGTGCCTTCAATGTCGTGCGGCGTAATGGTGATGTGGTTGCCGGCGACAAGTTGCACAGGAACACCGTCCTTCAGGCGGCCTGTACGAATCTTGGGCCCTTGCAGGTCGGCGAGGATACAGATCGGCTTTCCGAACTCCTCCGCGACAGCACGCACCATGCGAATCAATTCGGCCTTCTGCTCGTGCGAGCCATGCGAGAAGTTCAGCCGCGCAACATCGAGACCGGCCCGCACCAGTTGACGGAAGATCTCTGGCGAGCTCGACGTAGGGCCGAGTGTGGCGACGATCTTCGCACGGCGAACCCGGTCACGCGACGGCGGCACGGGCTGTGAGCTTGTGGCGGCGGGCTTCACGGAGGCATCTTCAGGCGGTGCGCTTAAGGGTGTCATTGATTCAGCCAGTCTCTTCAAAGGTGCGTCGGAATGTGGCGATCGCGTCGGACCGATGCGCCGAAGGTCATTCTACGCAAAGCACCGGATCTCTGGCCCAGGAAGCGCGCCAGAGGTGTGATCATGCTGATCCTAGCTTTGCCGTTGATCTACAGGTTCGGGGAGCGATCCACGCGCAGCTCGGAGCTGCCCGTTATACTCCGCTCCACACAGCACGCTGAGTGCCGTGATGTACAACCAGAACAGCAGGGCGATGCCCGCGCCCAGCGAGCCGTACACACGCGAGTAGTTCGCGAAACGTGTGACATACCAGCCGAAGACCAAGGTGGACGCGAACCAGAGCGCCGTAGCCAGCAGGGCGCCGGGAAGGATATCGCGCCAGGGAAGCCGCAGGGGCGTGCCCAGCCTGTACAGCAGAGCGATCAGGCAGATCGAACCGCCAACAGCCACCACCCAGCGAAGCGTGAGGATAAAGACGTAAATGGCGCCACTCTGTTGCGAGCTTCCGCGACCGGCAAACCAGGTGGCGAGAAAGTGCCCGAACAACACCAGCAAACTGGAGACCGCCAGCGGAGCCAGCGATACTGCAACCAGCAGCAAAGCCCGAAGCCGACGGCGTGAAAAGCTCCAGCAGTCCGGTGGGAGCCGATACGCGCGGCGAAGCCCCTCCATGAAGGTGGCGATCACGCCCGAAGCTCCGGCCACTGAGACCACAACACCAAGAATCAGCGCGCGAGTGGAAGTGAACCGTTCCTGCGCAGGACTGAAGTAGCTCTCAAGAATCGGGGTCACATCCGTCGGCAGAATACGCTGCACAACATCGGCGAGTTCATAGCGGATTGGAGCCGTATCCGGCAGCAGCGGTAAAACGGCGGCGAACACGATCAGCGCCGGAAAGAGGGCGACGATCGCCGAATACGCCGCCGATTGCGCAATATTCAGCGCATCATCCTCAAGGGCGTGCGCCAGCGCTCGCTGCAGGTGGGCAGGATGACGCAGGAGCCTGTGCATGTCTGACAGGGTATCGTGTCAGCCAAGGTCTGCACCCCGTGCTTCGGGCTCGCTCCTGCTTCCACAGCGACGCCGAAACCGTCAGGAGCGATGTCGAATCACGCCTTCCACTGAGTCAGAAACTCATTCACCGAGCGCGGGTCCATATGGCGCATATCCGCAAACTCACCGGTCGCCTGAGCATGAATGACCTTGCCCTTTGCGTCGATCACAGAGACCGCCGGAACGCCCTTCTTCAGCGGCACGCCATACTTTGCAGCAAGTTCTACATTCTGATCCATGTGCCCGATGTTGACGTGCACGACGACGAAGTGACTCGTTAGAAGGTCTGTATTGGAGGGATCATGCAGATTGATGTCGAGGACCTGGCAGTCGCCACACCAGTCGCCGCCGAAGATAAGCAGAACACGTTTATGCTCCTTCGCGGCCTGTTGAAGCGCAGCATTGACGTCGGTCTGTGCCTCGGAAATCTCCGGGTAGATGTGCTTGTGCACCGCGGGAACCGCCGGTGGAGCGATCTGTGCGGCAGCGGAGTAGCTCGTCACAGAGAGCGTGAGCGCGGCAAGAGTAAGTCGGAGAGGCAAGAACAGATGAGATCGTTGCATAGGGTTTGTACGCGTCCTCTTCGCAAGCATGCGGGATGGCCCGGAACAGCTGCCGCCTGTATGGATGCAAAGCAGCCGCAAGGGGCACAGAATCTTTGCGCCTTTTCATAGGTTACATGCGAGATACATGGAGTTCAGGAGACGTGTCGTATGCTGACGACGATGAGACTTCGTCTTCTTTGGTTGGCTGCTGCCTCGCTCCTGTCACTCGGCGCGCTGGCGCAGACATCCGAGCCGCCGGTTTTGACGCCCAAGCAGCCGAAGCTTCCACCCGGACACGAGCGTGTGGTGATGTTATGGCCGGAGGGCGCACCGGGTGCTTTGGGAAAGGCAGATGTCGATGAGCCCCGACTTTTTGTGTACCCCGCGCGGGTTTCGGCTACGGAGAGAACTGCCCTGCGCAGTCCACGCACCGGAGTGATCGTGCTGCCGGGCGGTGCCTACCGGACACTCATGATGGATAAGGAAGGGGCTGCAGTCGCGCACTGGCTGAGTCAGCGGGGCGTGGACGCCTTTGTGCTGCAGTACCGGCTCGGTCCGAGGTACCATTTTCCGACGCCGATGCTCGATGGTGCCCGGGCCGTCCGGTATGTGCGCAGCCATGCGGCGGAGTTGGGGGTGGCCCCCAACAAGGTCGGCGTGTGGGGCTTCTCGGCAGGCGGGCATCTGGCGGGCTGGCTGGCGACCATACATGATGATGGCAATCCGCGATCCCAGGATCCGATCGAGCGTGTCAGCGACCGCCCGGACTTCGCCATCCTGTCGTACGCCCGGTTGAGCATGGATCCTACGATTCCCCGTCCCACGAACCTGGAGGCGCTGATCGGCGAGCACCCCTCCCAGCAGACGATGGAGATGATCTCGATTGATCGTCACGTCAATCAGGGAACCTCGCCCAGCTTCATCTTCTCCACCTCGGCCGACGAAACCGTCAACTCACGGACCGCAACCGCCTACTACGATGCCTTGAAGCGGCTGAACCTGCCGGCCGAACTCCATATCTTCGAGCGCGGTGCCCACGGAGTCGGTCTCGGTCTGGGGCTGCAGCATGTGCCTGAACTCAGCGAATTGACAGTGCTGGTCGAGAACTGGATGCAGACCCATGGCTGGATGGAAGACAGGCCCGACCACCTCTGATGCCCCGAACAGGGGATGGCGCGATCCGTTGCAAGACTCAATCCTGTTACCGGTCCAGAACCGCTGGGATCACGGAAGACGCTTTCTTTGAACCGCCTCTGGTGCTAGCGTGACCACAGGAGAATGACCGCTGGCGCCTGGCGAACAACGCCTCGACAGCCTGCCGTTCCTGGAATGTTGTCTCTGAGGTGCTGCTTGACTCGCCGCTTTGCGGATCTGCCATTGAGAATGCCTGCCGAACGAAGCGCGATCTCCGCGGTTCTGATGGGCGCTGCCGCCTGGCATGTTTGCAGGCATCTCGGCGGATGCAGCTCGAGCGACGTCGCGGGGATGGGTCTGGCCGCAACGAGTTCCCTGCTCCTGTTTCCCTGGCATGGCAACCAGCGGCGTCGACAGGCCTTGGAACACCCTGCCCAGGAGCGGCTTCGCATCCTTGCCTCTGCCGAGACCAGCCTTGATGCCTTTCTTCTGCTGGATGCGCAGCGCGATGAAAGCGGCGCCATTACCGACCTGCGGGTCAGCTTCTCAAACCGTCACGCAGCCGGCCTGCTTGACGGCTTTGACGGCGAACTCACGGGTCACACCCTGCTCGATGTCGGCCCACAGATCCTGGCGAGTGGTTTCTTCGACCAGCTCTGCCGCGTCGTCAATACAGGAGAACCCCTGCTGGGCGAAGCGGAGGTCCGTGACCCGCGCGTGCAGGCAACATGGCTGCGGTATCAGGTCGTCCGGCTCGGCGACGGTCTGGCTATGACGCTCGGCAACATCAGCGAGATGAAGGCCTCGGAGCAGCGATACAAGGAACTCGGCGAGTTCACCGAGTCCATCTTTGAGAGCGCACCCTTCAGCATCTTTGCGACAGACCCGGACGGCATGATCACGGCCATGAACCGGGCGGCCGAGGAGCTCTGCGGGTACAACCGTACCGACCTGGTCGGCAAAGCTCCGCTGACCCTGCTGCATGATCGTAAAGAGCTGGCCGTGCGAGCCAGAGAGCAGAAGCTGCGCACAGACCCCTCACTCGAAGGCTTCGACGTCCTCACGGCAAAGGCGATGCAGGGCGGCCTGGACGAACAGGAGTGGACGCTGCTGCGCGCCGGCGGTATGCGTGTGCCGATTCACCTTGCTGTGCGGGCGCTCAAGCGCGAGAGCGGCGATGTGACAGGCTTCGTAGGCATCGCCTTCGACGTAACAGAGCATCGCGCCATGATGGAGTACGTAACCCATCTGGCGACACACGACCAGCTCACGGGCTTGGTGGGGCGGGCTGTTCTCCAGGACAGAATCCGTCAGGCGGTCGAACGCGCTCGCCGTTACGGCACCAAGGTGGCCCTGTTTGTGCTCGATCTCGATCACTTTAAACGCATTAATGACTCCCTCGGCCATTGGGCGGGTGATCAGGTTTTGCTCGAGACAGCGGCGCGCCTGCGGCTTGCTGTCCGCAGTTCAGATACCGTCGCGCGCATGGGCGGAGACGAATTTGTGCTCATGCTTGAGGACCTGACCAACCTGCACGATGTGGAACATTGCGCTCACAACGTAATGAAGCGGCTGGCGCCCGAGATGTCGATCGACCAGCATCAGATGCACGTCACGGCCAGCATCGGCGTCTGTGTCTATCCGGACATCGGCTCCGATGTGCAGCATCTGCTCAAGTGGGCTGACGCCGCGATGTACAGCGCAAAGGAGAACGGGCGGAATCAGTTTCAGATGTTCCGGTCGGAGATGCTGAAGAACAGCGAAGACCGGCTCGCGCTGGAACGCGGCTTGCGGCACGCCATCGACAATGACGAGCTGGTCTTGCACTACCAGCCCCATGTCTCCTTAAGCACCGGCGCCGTCATCGGCATGGAAGCTCTGGTGCGGTGGATGCACCCCGAGCTTGGCCTTCTGATGCCGGTTCACTTCATCGCCTTGGCAGAAGAGACAGGCCTCATCCTGCCGCTTGGCGAGTGGGCCGTGCAGCGGGCGTGCCGGGAGGGCAAGCAGCTGTGCGACGAACTCGGCCTCGATCTCACACTATCGGTGAACCTGTCCCCTCAACAGTTTCAGCAGAAAGATCTTACCGAGACGATCGAGCGTGCGATCAGGGAGAGCGGTCTGCCGCCGCAGAGACTGGAAGTTGAGATCACCGAAAACACACTGATGGTCAACTCCGCAGCCACACTCGAAAAGCTGCAGAGACTTCGCGAACTGGGAGTCCGCATTGCCATCGATGACTTCGGCACGGGCTTCTGCAACTTCAAATACCTTCTGGATTACCAGGTCGATCGGCTGAAGATCGATCAGCAGTTCGTCCGGCAGGCGGCTATCGACCCAAATGCAGCTGCTGTCGTTCGATCCATCATCGCGATGTCGCACGGGCTCAACATCCGTGTTGTGGCAGAGGGTGTAGAGACAGAAGAGCAGTTTCGCTTTCTGGTACGAAAGCGATGCGACGAGGCGCAGGGCTACTTTATCTCTCGACCGATCCCGGCAGGCGATTTCGCGGCCGCGGTACGCGCCTGCGGAGCCGTTGCGGCACTCCGCTCCGCCTAGACCCGAGAATGCGAAGCGTCACCGTGCTTCGCGTAAGGTGAAAACGTCCGCAAAAAGGCTAGGTGGTTGCGGATCGGCGACGGATGAAGTGGTAGATAGCAAGCAGGATGAGCGCCCCCAGCAGGGACATAAGAAAGCCTGCGGACTGATCCGGTCCATAGTGGCCAACAGCCCGCCCGATGTAGGTTCCGAGAAACGCCCCGGCTATCCCCAGCGCCATTGTGATGAAGATGCCACCAGGATCCTTGCCCGGCATGATGAGCTTGGCCAGTGCGCCAACTACAAGGCCGATAACTGCGACGCCAATCAGGTGAAACATGGAAGATCCTCCGCGAAGAGTACGACTACAGCATGGCTCACGATCAGACTGCATGCTGGCAGGTAAGCCTGTCTACTACTACTTTTTCTTGCCGGATCTCTTCTTCGCCGGCGAGACGTGTCGCTTCTCCGCTCCCTTGACGGCCGGAGAGACCGGCTCCCGGCGCACCTCCTGATGCCAGAGCGCGATGCCTCCCGAGATGGCGTTTGAGTTTGCACCAAGCACTGTTGCCTTTGGAAGCTGCTTCATCAGCTTTGCATTTCCACCGCCGAGCAGAACGCTGTCTGCGACAAACGCCGCTCGAAGCCGATCCACAATATCAGTGACGGACCTTCGCCAGCGCCGCTTCCCTCGCCGCTCCAGACCCACAAGGCCTATGTAGTCCTCATAGGTGCGATTCTTCTTGTAGGGCAGGTGCGCGAGCTCGAGCGGAATGATGTGCCCATCATCGATCAAAGCGGAACCCAGGCCCGTTCCTGTTCCCAGAAACAGCATCTTCCTACCGGTGTAGCCGCCAAGCGCCTGCATAGCCGCGTCGTTCAGAAACCGGACAGGCTTGGGAAAGGTCTTTTTGTAATCGAAGTCGACCCAGCCATGGCCGAGATTGTGCGGCTCGGCGCTCGGCCGGTCGTTCACGACTGGACCGGGAAAGCCGATAGTGATTGCGTCAAACTGCCAGTCCGCAACCAGTTCGAGCACCTGCGATGCCATCTGACCGGCCGTGAGCGTCGGGCCAGAGACGATCTTGAGCGGAACAAGATGGTCCGACGAAGCTACCTTAACGTGCGTGCCGCCGATGTCGATGACAAGAACCTTCATACGATCTTGATGCCTCAGGGTTGAGTTGATTGAGCATAAACGTTTCCTGACGGCATGGCACTGAAGGTTGACGATCTACGCTGCGACTCCGCCGTCAGCTGGGAGGCCGGGAGCTCGCAGCGGCCGATTGTTTGTCTGCGAGGGTGTGGCCTTTGTATCCACCGGGATCACCGTCTTGTGCCGGCCAAGGAAGACCCATGTCCCGAGCAGAATGAGCAGGATGGCAACCGCAAAGCCGATCACAATCGCGAGGAAATTCGGACCTTTGGGAAGATCGCGGTCTTCAGGAGCTGTAGGAAGTGCCATATCCGCTAGGATGCACGAAAGGCCTTGCCCCGGACGGAGCGGTTCCACCGGCTGCCACGCAGTCAGGAAGGCTCGAAGTCAGGGCGTTGCCTCGAGGGAAGGACGATCCCCTGTGATACCGGATCAGACACGCAGACAGGAAACCGCCCCGGTGCACACCAGGCAGCACTTCCTCATCTTGGATGGCCTCCGCGGCGTCGCAGCCCTGGCAGTCGTAACCTTCCACTTCATGGAGATGGCGATCTACGACTACAGCAGGCGCTTCATCGGGCATGGCTTTCTGGCGGTTGACTTCTTCTTCTGCCTGTCAGGATTCGTGATCGGGTATGCCTACGACGACCGGGTTGGGAGCATGGGGCTCTGGGAGTTCCTGAAGTCTCGCCTCATCCGGTTACATCCTCTGGTGCTCTTCGGATCGCTTCTTGGGCTTCTTGCTCTGCTTGTTGGCCCCTTCGCGCCGCATGCTCTGGTCTACTCGGCCAGGCGGATCGCCCTGATCTTTCTTGCCTCTGTTCTTCTCATTCCGTACCCCGCTATGTCCGAGCGCAGCTTCAACCTGTTCAGCCTGAACGCTCCATCGTGGTCCCTGTTCTGGGAGTATGTGGCGAACATCCTCTACGCGGTCGCCCTATTCCGGTTCAGTCGACGATGGCTGTGGATCTGTATGGTGGCGGCTGCGGTCATGCTGTGTCTGGTCGGATATCAAGCAGGAGCTCTCTCCGGCGGTTGGAGCGGCGGGACATTCTGGCACGGTGGGGCACGCGTCGCGTACTCCTTCGTTGCCGGTCTGCTGGTATACCGCTCCAACTGGATTCTTCGATCGAAGCTGGGGTTTGGGGCGCTCTCCCTTCTGTTATTGCTTGCCTTCCTGATGCCCTATACGCAGGGCGGCTGGGTGCGAGAGGCGCTGGTGGTGCTGATCTACTTCCCGCTCCTGGTGGCGCTCGGCGCGGGTGCCACACTGACCCCTCGAACCGAGAAGCTGTGCACATTTGCGGGCACTCTGTCCTACCCGCTCTACATGACGCATTACGCGGTCATCTGGATCTTTGGGGACTACTATGCAACGCGAAAGCCGGATACAGTGCACCTCGCCCTGATCGTGGTGTTGGGGGTGATGGTGATGGCTGGGTTTGGCTGGCTGGTACTGGTCCTGTACGACGAGCCGGTGCGGCGATGGCTGACCGCGCGGAGGAAAGCGCAGGCGAGGGTACGAGCTCTCTGAAGGAGCAAAGGGCACGAGCTGCGCCGGTAGGCAGGTACAGATTCTGCGCCGATCGGCTTACCCCTCCTCCCGGCTACCATTCGATCCTAAAATCTTCAAGAGATGGATTTTAGCTTTGGATCAGACCGGCTGAGGAGACGCTTCCTCCCGCTCTGGGGAGAAAGCCTGCGATGACTGATGCTACACCGGTGTGGAGAGTGACTAGGCCATGCAGGTCTGGGCTACTGTCGAAGGCAAGGGCGGCCAGAGATGAGCACACGCCTTCAGCGTGGCATCCGAATGGACTGGACAAGGGCGCCAGCGTGACGCCCTCTTGCGCTAGCGGCCGGGGGTGGAGGGAGTGTCGTTGGTGAGCTGGATGAGCTGGTGCAAGGGGCGGGGCTGGAGGCGGGTTTGGGGGCGAGGCTCCCAGGTGGGATAGAGGAGCTCCGGCATCGGTTTGGCCTGGAAGATCTTGCGGACCTGCTGAGCGATCCAGCGGGCGGAGGACTTGGCCTTGCGGCGGCGCGCGCTGTCCGTGGAGATGCCGGTGCCGGCATACATCTGACGGTAGAGCCGGGAGAGCAGCATGAAGGCGATGCGGGATTTGAGGCTCTTGACGCAGGCGGAGCGCTGCCAGATATCACCAAAGGCGTAAAAGCGGTCCCAGACGCCTTGGGTGCGCTCCTTGATCTCTTCTGAGCTCATGGTGGGGTGCGGAGTGAACATCTTGGGACGGATGGCCGTGGGGATGAGCCAGTATCGAGTGACGGGGATGCCATCGACGAGGGTGGGGTTGAGGGACTGCTCTTTCTCCCAGCGGTTGAAATCGACGGTGCCGGGAAAGGGCGTCATCATGACGAACTGGGCGAAGGTGATGCCAGCTTTGAGGGCGAGATCGACGGTGGCGGTAAAGGTGGCGGGGCGATCTGTAGGGAGGCCGAAGATAAAGGAGCCGAGCACATGGACGCCGTGCCTGCGGAAGGTCTGCAGCTGCTCGACGAGGCGATCGCCGGAGAAGTTGAAGTCCTTGTAGACGGCCTTGAGTCCTTCCGGGGTGACGGCCTCCACGCCGACAAGGGCGCCCTTGATGTTGGCGAGGCGCATGGCGTCGAGGAACTCGGTGTCTTCGGCGGACTCCATGGTGATCTGGGTAAAGAAGACCATGTCCCTGGGCAGCCTGGCGAGCTCTGCCATCAGCGAGAAGCGTTCCTGGCGCACGGCGAGGAGGGACTCGAGCTTTTCAGTGTTGCCCTGCTCGCGGGCGAGGCGCAAGTCGGTAAGGGTGACGGGGTAGAAGTTGTCGTCGGCGAGGGCGATGAAGCGGATGCCTTTGCGGCGGAGGTCGATGATCTCGTCGATGACGCGCTCGAAGGAGCGCTGGCGAGGCTTCTGGCCGTCGGTGCGCCAGACGGAGCAGAAGGAGCAGTGCTTGGGGCAGCCGCGGATGGTTTGTACAGAGGCCCACATGTACTTGTCAGTGCGCATGAGATCCCAGCGTGCGGCGAGGAACTGATCGCCCTCGATGCGGCCGCCTTCATAGATGCGGTGGGCACGATTGCCGTGGAGATCCCAGAGGACCTGTCCCCAGGCGAGGTCGCCGTCGCCCTTGACTACGGCGGTGGCGGCGCCGAGCTCGAAGGGCTCTTCTGGAAAGAGGGTGGCATGAATGCCGCCATAAACGACGGTTGCGCCGCGAGCGGAGACGAGACGGCCGACTTGGTAGCCGCGGAGGGCGTTGCCGGTGTGGACGCTGATGCCGACGATGTCTCCGGGCTGGATGGTCTCGGGATCGAGCGGCTCGAGCGACTCATCGACGAGGACGGGATCGCCGAAGAAGGACGGCGTCGCGGCGGCGAGAACAAAGAGCCAGCGCGGAGTAATGACGGCAGTACCAAAGGAGTTGTCGCTGGGATTAACAAGATGCACACGCATGGGAGACCCTCGGAGCCGGAGATGGTCGCATGGGTCTGCCAGTTTGCTGGAGCGTGCTTCCCACGAGACATGATCGTTCTCTGTGCTGCCAAAAGGCGATCATGGGGCACGCGTGCGATCCCAGCATACAGGCTGAAGGCGCAAAGAGGGGTTAACCCAGCTCTTTGCGACGCAAGGTGGGGTTGATGGGAGGAAGAACGCCGGGGCCGAAGCTCTGCGCTATGAAGAAGAGTCTGGCGGTGGAGGTGGCGACGCTCTCAGGCGGGGAGGCGAGCGGGTTTGGGAATCGGGGCGAGCTGGAGGCGGATCTCGGGACGCTGGCGAAACTATCCGAAGCCGGTATCCGCTGAGCTTCCGGTTGACATCGAGGGCGCCGGGTATGCATCCGCGGGCGGTGTGGGTGGTGGGGCATTCGGAGATGATAGTGGCGGCGCGGAGTAGTTAATGAGCGGTGGAGGCGGGAAGCTCAGGTCGTTGAACGAGGATCTAGTGGCCTGGTGTCGACACTGTTGGTCCATTCGCCTTGTTATATCGTCCGGCATACGGCTTGCAGCTTCGAGTTGAGGTTGTGAAGATGAACAGTTGTGCAACGGCAGCGCCGATAGGGATCTTCACTATGTTTGGCGAATGGTTCATTAGCTCGTACGTGATGCGACCTTGAAAGCCTCCTTCTATTTGCCCATCCGATGCCTGCACGCTGACGAACAACCTTGCCAACGAACCTTTAGTCTGGATAAACCCGAAGAAGCCAAGTGGAATTTTGACTCGTTCGGCGGAGCACGCCAGTACGCATTCGTGTGGCTCCAATCGAAGACCTGCTCCTTCTAAACGTTCCTTTTCGAAAAGTTCTTCCGGATAGTCTTGCCCATAGGTGATGGATTGTGGTGAGGGCAGAGCTCGCGGCCGGATGATCTCTCTATGGAGAGTCAAACTGATGGACTGTTCGTCAAATCTCTCGGCTACATCAACAATCGAAAATTGGTCGATGAGGCCTTTAGGTTTTCTCCTACTACGACCATAGAACCTCGCTGAATCAACGTCCTTGACTGAACTTTACATAGTTCACGACTGCATTTGCCACGGTTCCAAGTGCAGCGATGGATGCGATTGCGATCGGAACCCAAACTCGCCAGTTTCTTGCATTCCACATCTCCAATCGCTGCAGACGGTTAGGGGTCTTTGCA
The DNA here is from genome assembly GCA_903642235.1 of Acidobacteriaceae bacterium. Lineage (GTDB taxonomy): Bacteria > Acidobacteriota > Terriglobia > Terriglobales > Acidobacteriaceae > Edaphobacter. The sequence goes on from CAHJWL010000018.1 coordinate 34,030, forward strand.
GCGACGTTTGGCTTGATACTCTTCTGAGCGGAGAGCAGATTGTTGTGTGATTCCGTGGAAAAGAAGCTACAACCACACAATGGATCACCTGGCTTTAGGTTGAGTTCTCTCGGTCCACCGTTATAGACGCCGATTCGGAGCTTGTCCTGAAAAGATGGGTCTATTTTCCCGGAGGAAATAAAAACGCCTTGGAAGATCAGCTTCCCTTTACCCATGACAAGACCAAAAACGTTTGAAGGCAGCGCTAATTCTTCCTTAACCTGGATGACGAGAGTCCACCCCGGTTTAAGAACCAATCCATCTTCGCCCATTGCATAGAAGCAGTTCTCTCTACAATCGAACCACTCGTCTCCTACGTGAAGATCCAAAGTAGTTCTTGCGGGATCGAGGGTGGGTTCTACGTCTAGGTAAATAAGACTTCTCTGCGATGAGAAGAATCGTTTGTATTCGTCTCGGTTCTTCGTCACGCGGTCGTTCAGGTAAACAACACTCATCTGCGTCTTATTCCTTGGTGAGGTAAGAACGACGGGCGGACCCTTGAGGAGTCCGCCCGTTTATTGCTGCTATTGTTCAGGGTGTTGCGCGCAGCGCGGTGGCTGCATGCAATGCTTACTCGCTGGCAGCGAGTTCTTCCTGCTCGCCTTCCATGCGCATCTGCTCGAGCTCGCGCTCTTCGGCGTCGTGGGCGTCCTGGACCTCTTGCTGCACGGCGGCTGCCGCTTCCTCGAGCTCTTCGGAGAGTTCGACGTTGCGGTAGTACTCCATGCCCGTACCGGCGGGGATGAGGCGACCGACGATGACGTTTTCCTTGAGCCCACGGAGCGTGTCAATGGAGCCGTTGATCGAGGCTTCGGTGAGCACGCGGGTGGTCTCCTGGAAGCTGGCGGCCGAGATGAAGCTGTCGGTCGAGAGCGAGGCCTTGGTGATGCCGAGCAGAAGCGAGCGGCCGATGGCGGGCTTGCCACCCGTCATGAGGACGCGCTGGTTCTCGGCGTTGAAGCGGAAGCGATCGGTCTGCTGATCGATGAGGAAGGACGTGTCGCCGACCTCTTCGACCTTGACCCAGCGCAGCATCTGCCGAACGATGGTCTCGATGTGCTTATCCGAGATGGCCACACCCTGGAGGCGGTAGACCTCCTGGATTTCGTTGACGAGATACTGCTGGAGAGCGCGCTCGCCGAGAACTTCGAGGATATCGTGCGGGTTGCGCGGTCCATCAATCAATGCATCGCCCGCTCGTAGACGCTCGCCTTCCTGAACGTTGATGTAGACGCCACGCGGCACGGTGTACTCCTCTTCCTGACCGTTATCCGCGGTGACGTAGACCTTGCGCTGGCCCTTGGCGACATCGCCGAAGCGAACGACGCCATCGATTTTGCTGATGATTGCCGGATCGCGGGGCTTGCGTGCCTCGAAGAGCTCGACGACGCGCGGCAGACCGCCGGTGATGTCCTTGGTGCGCGTGGTTTCGCGCGGGATCTTGGCAAGGATGTCGCCGGGGTGAACCTCGTCGCCATCGGCGATCATGAGATGGGCGCGTGAGGGCATGAGGTACCGCTTGTTGCCGGTGCCCGACTTGATGAGGATGGTCGGCTGCCGCTTTTCGTCGGACGAATCCGCAACGACGAGACGGGAGAGGCCGGTGACCTCATCGACTTCTTCGTTGAGGGTGACGCCTTCCTGCAGGTCCTTGAACTGCACGGTGCCGGCGACCTCGGTGAGGATGGAGAAGGTGTACGGATCCCACTCGCCGAGGGTGTCGCCGAGTTTGACCTGCACGCCGTCTTCGACCCGGAGCTTGGCGCCGTAGACGATGGCGTAGCGCTCCTTCTCACGGCCCTTCTCGTCGATGATGGCGATCGAGCCGTTGCGGTTGAAGGCGACTAGGCCACCTTCCTTCGAGCGGACGGTGACGAGGTTGATGAAGCGGACGGTGCCGGCGTTCTTGGCTTCAAGATGCGAGGCATCCTGCACGCGGGAGGCGGTGCCGCCGACGTGGAAGGTACGCATGGTGAGCTGGGTGCCGGGCTCGCCGATGGACTGCGCCGCAATGACGCCGACGGCCTCGCCCATTTCGACCATCTTGCCGGAGCCGAGGTTTCGGCCGTAGCAGAGGATGCAGCAGCCGCGCTTGGACTCGCAGGTGAGAACGGAACGGATCTTCACCTTCTCGATGCCGGCGGCCTGGACGGCCGAGGCGCGATCTTCATCGATCTCCTGGTTGATCTCGACGATGGTCTTGCCTTCGAAGTCCTTGAGCTTTTCGAGCGAGACGCGGCCGATGATGCGGTCGCGCAGGGGCTCGATGGTCTCACCGGCTTCGATGATCGGCATGACGTAGATGCCTTCGTTGGTGCCGCAATCCAGCTGCGAGATGATGACATCCTGCGCGACGTCGACGAGACGACGGGTGAGATAGCCAGAGTCAGCCGTCTTGAGCGCCGTATCCGCGAGACCTTTGCGGGCGCCGTGGGTCGAGATGAAGTACTCGAGCACGGTGAGGCCTTCACGGAAGTTCGCCTTGATGGGCGACTCGATGATTTCGCCACTCGGCTTCGCCATGAGACCACGCATACCGGAGAGCTGACGGATCTGCTGCTTGGATCCGCGCGCACCGGAGTCGGCCATGATGTAGATCGGGTTCATGGCTCCTTCCTTGTCGGCGCGCTTCATGTTGTTGAACATCTCATCGGCGACGCGCTCAGTGACGCCTGACCACATCTGGATGACCTTGTTGTTGCGCTCGCCGTTGGTGATGGCGCCGTCGAGATACTGCTGCTGGACGTTGATGACCTGCTTCTCGGCGTCGGCGACGACGGTGTACTTCGAGGCCGGGATCACCATGTCATCGAGGCCGACTGAGAGGCCGGACTTCGTGGCGTAGTTGAAGCCGAGGTCTTTAATGCGGTCCAGTGTTTTGACCGTCACTTCAAGGCCGAGGTTGAGGTAGCAGTAGTTGACCAGCTGACCGATGCCCTTCTTCTTGAGCAGACCGTTGACGAACGGCATGCCTTCGGGGAGAGCGTCGTTGAGGATGGCGCGGCCGACGGTGGTCGAGATGAACTGCTTGTTGAACTCGACCGGCTCGGTGTGGGTGAGGTCCTGATCGTCGTACGCCGTGGTCATGTCAAGGACAGGACCGGTGTAGCGCAGACGGATCGGGGTGAGGGTTTCGACCTGCTTGGCTTCGAGCGCCATGAGGACTTCCTCGATGTTGGCGAAGACGCGTCCTTCACCCTTGGCGCCGACTTTCGCCTTGGTCAGGTAGTAGAGACCGAGGACGAGATCCTGCGTGGGGACGGTGATGGGCTGACCGGAGGCGGGCGAGAGGATATTGTGCGACGCCAGCATCAGGACCGAGGCTTCGATCTGGGCCTCAGGGCTGAGCGGGATGTGCACGGCCATCTGATCGCCGTCGAAGTCCGCGTTGAAGGCGGTGCAGACGAGCGGATGGATTTTGATCGCCTTGCCCTCGACGAGCACCGGCTCAAACGCCTGGATGCCGAGGCGATGGAGGGTCGGAGCGCGGTTGAGCAGGACCGGGTGATCCTTGATGACCTCTTCGAGGATGTCCCAGACGATGGGCTCCTGCATCTCGACGAGTTCCTTGGCCTGCTTGATGGTGGTGCAGTGGCCGGTCTGCTCCAGACGGTGATAGATGAAGGGCTTGAAGAGCTCGAGCGCCATCTTCTTCGGGAGACCACACTGGTGCAGCTTCAGCTCAGGACCAACCACGATGACAGAACGGCCGGAGTAATCGACGCGCTTGCCGAGCAGGTTCTGCCGGAAGCGGCCCTGCTTGCCCTTGAGAGTGTCGGACAGCGACTTCAGGGGGCGGTTGTTCGCGCCACGGAGAACGCGGCCACGGCGGCCGTTGTCGAACAGAGCGTCGACGGCCTCCTGCAGCATGCGCTTTTCGTTGCGGACGATGACCTCAGGCGCATGGAGGTCCATGAGCTTCTTGAGGCGGTTGTTGCGGTTGATCACGCGACGGTAGAGATCGTTGAGATCGGACGTGGCGAAGCGGCCGCCGTCGAGCGGAACGAGCGGGCGAAGCTCGGGCGGGATGACCGGGATCACGTCGAGGATCATCCACTCCGGCTTATTGTCGGACTTGCGGAAGGCCTCGACGATCTTGAGGCGCTTGGAGTATTTGAGCTTCTTCTGCAGCGAGGTCTCGGTCTTCATGCGCTCGCGCAGTTCGATCGAGAGCTCCTGAATCTCAACGCGGCGAAGCAGTTCCTTGATGGCCTCGGCACCCATCATCGCCTTGAAGCCGGAGGGGCGGTACTGCTGGTCGAGCTCGCGGAAGCGGGTCTCGTCCTTGATGACCTCGCGCTCTTTGACCGGCGCGTCGCCTGGATCGACGACCACGTAGGACTCGAAGTAGAGGACGGCCTCGAGCTCGCGCAGCGAGATGTCGAGCAGGTGGCCGATGCGGGACGGCAGGCCCTTGAAGAACCACACATGCGAGCAGGGGCTGGCAAGCTCGATGTGGCCGAGGCGCTCACGACGGACCTTCGAGAGCGTGACTTCCACGCCGCACTTGTCGCAGATGACGCCGCGATGCTTCATGCGCTTGTACTTGCCGCAGAGGCACTCCCAGTCGGTGATCGGGCCAAAGATGCGAGCGCAGAAGAGGCCGTCGCGCTCGGGCTTGAAGGTGCGGTAGTTGATGGTTTCGGGCTTGGTGACCTCGCCGTGCGACCACGAGCGGATCTTCTCGGGGCTGGCGAGCTGAATCTTAATGGCGTCGAAGTCGGCGATGGGGCCGGTCAGTTCAAAAGGGCTGGAGCGAAACATAGTCTCTGTGTCTCCGGGTGCGGCCGGGCGGGCCGCTGTTGGTCAATCTGTTCCACGATGACTTTGGGCGCATCGTGATGCCGGTATGTCTGGTGCTGAAGCTCGATTTCAGTTGTGGTGATGCGAGTGATGACGGTCTCTTTTGTCTCAAAAGACGGGGAGGAGAAGACCGTCACCGCTTCCCTGCTTAGTCCGCCGCGGCGATGGCCGGCAGCGGCTTGTTCTGGTCGGACTGCTTGATGAGCTCGACGTCGAGGCACAGCGACTGCAGCTCACGGATGAGAACGTTGAACGACTCCGGCACGCCGGGTTCGATCGCCGCCTCGCCCTTGACGATGGCCTCGTAGATCTTGGTTCGGCCAAAGACATCGTCGGACTTCGCGGTGAGCAGCTCCTGCAGGATGTAGGCGGCGCCATAAGCTTCGAGCGCCCAGACCTCCATCTCGCCGAAGCGCTGACCGCCGAACTGCGCCTTGCCACCGAGCGGCTGCTGGGTGATGAGGGAGTACGGTCCGATCGAG
>CAHJWL010000019.1 GCA_903642235.1 Acidobacteriaceae bacterium
CAATGTGGCCAATCGTCCCAATGTTCACGTGCGGCTTCGATCGATCAAACTTCTCCTTACCCATGATTGCCCTCTCCTGAATCCGTGCTGGTGACCGTGTCGGTCAGTTCTGTCTCAAAATCCGAAGCTACTTGTCGTCCTTGCCCTGAACCTTGGCGATGATCTCTTCTGATACCGACCGTGGTGCCTCTTCATACTGCTTGAACTCCATCGAGAAGTTCGCGCGGCCCTGAGTCGATCCACGCATTGCCGTCGCATACCCAAACATGTTCGAGAGCGGCACGGTTGCCTTCACGGCCTGTACCCCGCCGATCATCTCCATACCCTCGATGCGTCCTCGGCGCGAGTTCAGATCGCCGATAATCGTTCCCATATACTCCTCGGGCACCGTGACCTCAACCGCCATCACTGGCTCGAGCAGGACCGGCTTGGCCTTGCGCGCAGCCTCCTTGAACGCCATCGAACCGGCGATCTTGAAGGCCATCTCATTTGAGTCCACATCATGGTAGCTGCCGTCGTAGAGCGACACCTTGATGTCGACCATCTCGTAGCCTGCTAGAATGCCGCGGAGCATCGCGTCCTGAATGCCCTGATCGATCGGCTTGATGTACTCCTTGGGGATTGTTCCGCCCTTGGTGTCGTTCGAGAACTCGTATCCCTTTCCCGGCTCATTCGGCTCGATCCGGATCTTGGCATGACCGTAGTTTCCCGATCCGCCTGTCTGCCGAATGTATTTGCCTTCTGCTTCGGCATTTGACCGGATCGTCTCCCGGTACGCGACCTGCGGCTTACCGACGTTCGCCTCGACCTTGTACTCGCGCATCATGCGGTCGACGATGATCTCGAGATGCAATTCACCCATGCCCGAGATGATGGTCTGCGCGGAGTCTGGGTCGGTGTGCACCTTGAAGGTAGGATCTTCCTGCGCCAGCTTGGCCAGCGCCATGCCCATCTTCTCCTGATCGACCTTCGTCTTGGGCTCGACAGCAACGGCAATGACGGGCTTCGGGAAGTCAATCGACTCGAGCACAACCGGGTCCTTGTCCGTGCAGATCGTGTCGCCGGTGATCAGGTTCTTGAGTCCAACCGCCGCGCAGATGTCTCCCGCCAGGATCTCAGTAATCTCCTCGCGCTTGTTGGCATGCATCTTGAGCAGCCGGCCGATGCGTTCCGTCTTTCCGGTTCGCGGGTTGAGCACAGAGTCACCCGTCTTCAGGACCCCGGAGTATACCCGGATGAAGATCAACTGACCCACAAACGGATCCGTCATGATCTTGAAGCCTAACGCTGCGAACGGCGCACTATCCTCTGCCGGACGGGGCTTTTTCTCCTCCATGTTGTCCGGATTCGATCCTTCGATCGGCGGCACATCAAGCGGACTTGGCAGGTACTCCACCACGGCATCCAGCAGCGTCTGCACGCCCTTGTTCTTGAATGAGGATCCCGCCAGAACCGGGAAAACATTCATGGCGATGGTCGCCTTGCGCAGCGCTTTCTTCAACTGTGCAGCCGGGATCTCCTCGCCTTCAAGGAACGCATTCATCACATCATCATCGGAGTCCGCAACGGCCTCAATGAGCTGGTTACGAAAGTCGGTGGCCTTCTCCTTCATCCCAGCCGGGATCTCTTCCACCGAGTACTTCGCGCCCATAGTTTCGTCGTGCCACAGGATCGCCCGCATCTCCACCAGATCAATCACGCCGGCAAACTTCGCCTCTTCCCCGATCGGCAGTTGAATCGGCACCGCGCGGGCGCCCAGACGCTGCACAATGGTCGACGTCGCGTACTCAAAGTTCGCGCCCGCCTTGTCCATCTTGTTGATGAAGCAGATCCGAGGAACCTTATACTTGTTCGCCTGCCGCCACACTGTCTCCGACTGCGGCTGCACGCCCTGCACTGAGTCAAAACACGCGACGGCGCCATCGAGCACGCGCAGCGATCGCTCAACCTCGGCGGTAAAGTCAACGTGGCCCGGCGTGTCGATAATATTGACGCGGATCCCGTTCCAGGTGCAGGTTGTTGCCGCGGAGGTAATTGTGATCCCGCGCTCCTGCTCCTGCTCCATCCAGTCCATCGTCGCCGTGCCTTCGTGCACCTCTCCGATACGGTGGGTGATCCCCGTATAGAACAGAATGCGCTCAGTCGTCGTCGTCTTCCCGGCGTCGATGTGCGCCATGATTCCAATATTTCGGCAGCGATTAAGAGGTGTAGTGCGTGCCACAGTCTTCTGTCTCTTCTGCGGATGTCATCCGCTGTTACTCAAGGTTCAACTACAGTTTTCGAACTTGTACGTCTATTCCGGATCCGCAACCGCAGTTGCTACCAGCGATAGTGTGCGAAGGCCTTGTTCGCCTCGGCCATACGATGGACGTCTTCTTTCTTCTTCATCGCAGCGCCACGGCCGTTTGCCGCATCGAGCAACTCCGCCGTCAGCTTGTCGACCATGCCCTTCTCACCGCGCGCCCGGCCGTAGTTCACCAGCCAGCGAATCGCGAGAGAGGTCCGGCGCTCCGGCAGAACTTCGATCGGCACTTGGTAGTTCGCACCACCGACTCGCCTGCTCTTCACCTCAAGCAGCGGCTTCACGTTCTCGATTGCCTTCTTGAAGAGCTTTAGAGCCTCGTCGCCGCCCTTCTGTTCGAGGTTCGTCATAGCCTCGTAGAAGATGCCCTGCGCGGTCGACTTCTTGCCGCCCCACATCATGGAGTTTACAAATTTCGTTACCAGGGTTGAGCTGTAAACCGGATCGGCTGCAACCTCACGCTTTGCGATGTACCCTTTTCTTGGCATCTCTTCCTTCTCGTCTTCCTTCAGGGCCGTTGACCTCTCAAGCGCCTGAACCTGGATCTTCTAATCGCTATGGTTTACTTGCTTGCTGCTGCCTTGGGTCGCTTCGCGCCGTACTTCGACCGGCTCTGCTTGCGGTTTGCAACACCCACGGAGTCCAGAGTGCCTCGAACAACGTGGTAGCGAACACCCGGCAGATCCTTTACACGGCCGCCACGGATCAGCACGATGGAGTGCTCCTGAAGATTATGGCCAATGCCGGGGATGTACGTCGTCACCTCGATGCCGTTCGTCAGGCGCACACGGGCTACCTTTCGCAGGGCCGAGTTGGGCTTTTTGGGCGTCTGCGTGTAAACGCGCGTACAAACACCGCGCCGCTGCGGGGAACCCTGTAGGGCCGGGCTCGCGGTCTTGTAGCGAGTGGGCGTGCGACCCTGTTTCACAAGCTGATGGAACGTAGGCACTCTGACTCCTCACACTGCGGTTAACGCATGCTGGCTGAAACGCAGCATCACCTGACAAATCTTGCGGAGCCCAATCCTTCCACTTCGGCACGCTGCACCGAGGCTAGAGGCGATCACGCGCTCCAATACGGGTCAGGAACACATCATCCCTGTCCGAACCAATCTTCTGAATAGCCGCTTCCGTTGGGAACAGTCGACGGTGGCCGAGTGCAGGACGTATCCTAACCGGCTCCGTTTCGCTGTTTCGGCCCGCATAGCTCGCCCTGGAGGCAAGTGTCGCAGTGCTCGATGCGAAAGGCCACAGATACATGCTGCCGTTACGTTTCAGTAAGAGAACTTCCGAACGAACGGCTCTGTGGTTATGCTTCAAGTTCAAGACTATCTCATTTGCCGTACATGCAAAGCTGAAACAGTCTGAAGTTAGCCTCTCGGACAGAGAAAGTCTCCGGAGACAGCAGTAGGATATCAAGAGAGCTGGAGATCGGTCAAGAACCGCATGCGCTGCCTCTCACTCTCTGCTGCTCACAACCAGCAGGCGCTCTTCTCCTGGTGCGCAGGTGTCAGCCGACGATCCGAACTACCCGCCCTCTCACCGCGGCTCCTTCCCAGTTGCTCCGGGGCCTTCCCGCCATGCTAGCCTCAGCCATGCCTTTGCGTTTGCCCCGCCTGCCGCTGCTTGCCGCTGTCCTGTGCACCTCCGCTCTCGGTCCGGCACAGACCCCCTCATCCGTCCAGACGCCAGCCTCTGCTGCCATCTCGCCAGACGCCAAGCTCGTTGCCTGGACCGCAGGTCCACAGGACACGTCACAGATTTCAGTCGCCGCACTCCCCGGCGCAGCCTCCGCAAAGGTCATCTCGCCGAAGGGCGCCTGCGCCAGTTCGGCTCCGGTCTGGTCGCCGGATGCCGCCCAACTCGCCTTCCTCTCCAGCTGCGGCACCGGCGCGTCCCATCAGCAGCAGATCTTCCTCTACAACCCGGCCACTGCCCAAACGCGGCAACTCACGCATCTTGCAGGCAATCTGCAGCAGCTCACCTGGTCGCCGGACGGCAAACGGATCGGCTTCCTCTTCGTCGAAAACGCCACCCGCTCCGCAGGTGCTCTTGACGCCATGAAACCCTGGGCGGGCGTCATAGGCGAAGACGGTGTCGAAATTCAACGCGTCGCCACGTCAGACCTCTCCACCGGCAAGTCCCAGACCATCACGCCCGCGGGCCTGCACGTCTACGAGTTCGACTGGGCGCCGGACTCCAGGCAGGTCGCTTATATCGCCGCCAACCCGCCCGGCGAAAATACCTGGTGGATCGCGCAGCTCTACACCCAGCCCGCCAGCGCAGGAGCCCAGCCCCGCTCCCTTCTCGACACAAACAAGATCTCCGGCCCGCTTCACAGCCTCCAGATCGCCGTTCCCCGCTGGGCGCCCGACGGCAAACAGATCGCCTTCATCGGCGGCCTGATGAGCGACCAGGGCTCGACCGGCGGTGACCTCTACACCATCTCGGCGACTGGCAGCGACCTCAAAGACCTCACGCCCGATCGCCCCGCCAGCCCCGCCTGGTTCCGCTGGACCGGCGACCAAACCGTTGAGATCTCGGAAGATGCCCGCGGCTACACGCACCTCTTCCTCTACAACACCGACACCCTCACCGAAGAGAAAGGCAGTGATCTCCGCTATCTCGGCTCACTCTCGTCAGGCGGCATCAAGGACACAGTCTCCACAGCGCGTACCGGCGAGATCGCCGTCGTTCGCTCCTCCTTCGACGCACCTCCCGAGGTCTGGGCCGGCCCCGTCAATGCGCTCAAACAGGTCACTCACCTCAACGACACTCTCGCGAAAACGGCCGCCAAAACCGAGTCCATCGAGTGGACCAACGAAGGCTTCCACGTCCAGGGCTGGCTTACCTACCCCGTCAACTACGACAGCCACCGTACCTATCCTCTGATCGTTAGCGTCCACGGTGGCCCCTCAGCCTCGATCGGCGCCCGCTACGGTGCTGAGTCCAGCTATGCCGAGGCCGGCTACTTCGTCTTCCAGCCCAACCCGCGCGGCTCCTTTGGGCAGGGCGAAAAGTTCACCCAGGCCAACATCAAGGACTTCGGCTACGGCGATCTGCGCGATATCCTCGCCGGCGTGGACGCGGTCGAGAAGAAGGTCTCGATCGATAAAAGTCGTGAGGGCCTTACCGGCTGGAGCTACGGCGGCTTCATGACCATGTTCGCCGTCACCCAGACTCATCGCTTTCACGCCGCCGTCGCCGGTGCCGGCATCTCCGACTGGAAGAGCTACTACGGCGAAAACTCCATCGACCAGTGGATGACACCCTTCTTCGGCGCCAGCGTCTACGACGATCCGGCCGTCTACGCCAAGTCCTCCGCCATCGAGTTCATCAAGCAGGTCTCCACCCCCACGCTCGTCATCGTCGGCGACCGTGATGGAGAGTGCCCCGCTCCGCAGAGCTTCGAGTTCTGGCACGCCCTTCGCGCCGAAGGCGTGAAAACACAGCTCGTCATCTACCCAAACGAAGGCCACGGCTTCCGCGACCCCGCCCACATCGCCGATCGCAACAAACGCACCCTCGACTGGTTCGCCAGGAACATGCCCGCCGGCAGGGAGACCGCCCAGCTCCGTTGATTGAGCAGCAAGACTGAAGCGGCAGCAGATCCCGGCACCCCTCGGTTGCGATCCAGCACCCTTGGTTGTCATCCCGCAGGGATCTGCTGTCCACCCTGAGCAGGGATCGGCTGTCACCTAAATTTGCTAGCGCGCTTGCAACGTACAACTGAGACAACAGCCACCAAGCCACTGAGAAGTGCGTCGGCCGTCCCCCAGCAGCCGCGGAGATCCCTATGTCCACCAGCACCGTCATCGCCGTCAGCCTCAACCTGGAACACACCTTCTCCAAACGCCGACAGCCCTCCATTCATCTGCTCGCCGGGCTTGGCGTAGAGGGCGACGCGCACTGCGGCGCAACCGTCCGTCACCGCTATCTGGTACGCCGCAACCCTGCCGCGCCCAATCGATCGCAGGTCCATCTCCTCGAAGCCGAGTTTCTCGACACCCTCGCGACCGAACTCGCTATCGCAGGGCGAGAGCCGCTCGAGGCCGGCGACCTCGGCGAAAACATCACCACGCGCTCCCTTGACCTCCTCGCCCTTCCCGCGGGAACCAGGCTCCATCTCGGCCAGCACGCCGTCGTCGAGCTCACCGGCCTCCGAACGCCCTGTAAACAGCTCGATGCACTCCGCCCCGGCCTCATGAAGGCATCGTTTGTCCCGGGCACGCGCCGGCCCCGCGCCGGTGTTATGGCCGTTGTGCTGCAAATAGGTGTCGTCTGCCCAGCGGACTGCATTACCGTGGAACTTCCTCAAGCATCACACCATCCGCTTCGCGCGATCTGAGAGGCACCAGCCGCGGTGACGGAGGTCGACCGGAGCCAGGCATGCGCTACCCTCATCCGATGACGCGCGACCGGCTGTCTCTCCTGCTGATTCCCCTGGCCGCTCTGCTCGCCCTCCTTCCCCTCCACCTTCAAGGCACCACCTGCGGCCACGACCTTAGCTTCCATCTGCTGAGCTGGCAGGAGGCCGCGCGCCAGTTCGCGCACGGCGATCCGCATCCGCGCTGGGCCTTCTCCCCGGCTTATGGCGCCGGCGAGCCCCGCTTCGTCTTCTATCCGCCACTCTCCTGGACGATCGGAGGTCTGCTCACCCTCGCCCTCTCAGCCCTTGCCACACAGGCACACCTCGACCCCCAGCAAAGCTTTGCCGCCGTTCCCTTCTTCTATCTCTGGATCGCCCTCACCGCGGCCAGCTTCTCCATGGCCCATCTCGCCCGCCGCTTCGTCGCTCCGCCCCTCGCTCTTCTTGCCGGCGTCGTCTATCTGGCGAATCCCTACACGCTCTTCACCGCCTTTGAGCGCTCCGCCTTCGCAGAACTCCTCGCCGCCGCCCTCCTTCCGCTGCTTCTCGCCGCGCTTCTGCCCAGCGCACCCGAGTTCTCGCAAACGCCCCGCATCCCATCCCTCGCCATCCCGCTCGCCCTGCTCTGGCTCACCAACGCCCCCGCCGCCGTCATCGGCTCCTACACCGTCCTGCTCCTCGTCCTTCTTCGCCTGGCTCCCGCCCTCCGGGATCCTACAAAGCGAGCGTCCGCATTCGCCTTCACACGCCGCGCAGTCGCCGCGAGCCTGCTCGCCTTCGCCCTCGCCGCCTTCTATCTGGTCCCCGTTCTCCTCGAGCGCCGATGGGTCCAGATCGCCATGGCGATCCTCCCCGGCCTCCGCCCTGACGACAACACCCTCTTCCATCACACCGCGGACGCCTTCCACGATGCCGTCCTCCACACCGCCAGCCTTCTCGCTCTAGGCCTGCTCGCCTGCACGCTCCTTGCCTGCATCGTCGCCGCCCTCGCACGTCGGCGATCCGAAGCGTCCATCAGTCCCACCCCCATTGCCCTCTTGGCTGCCCTCACCATCGTTATCGCCTTCCTCCTGACTCCCCTCAGCCTCCCGCTCTGGCACCATCTGCCCCAACTCGCCTTTCTGCAGTTCCCCTGGCGTCTACTTGCGCTGCTGGCTCCCATCACTGTCCTCGCCGTTGCGCTCTCTCTCCGCCGCCTCGCGCTCCGTCCTCTCCCCTTCGCCCTCGTCAGCCTTGCACTTCCAGCTGTCCTCGGCTCTGTCTGCTTCCACGACTTCCACCAGGCCTGCGACCCCGAAGACACCCCCCAGGCTCGCTTCACTCTTTTCCACTCCGCAGCCGGCGATGAGCCCACCGATGAGTACACCCCCGCCCTGGCCGACAACGACTCCCTCAAAGACAACAATCCGCCCTTCCGTCTTCTCCCTGCCGGGGCAAACGACGACACACCGCCACCCGCCGCCGCCCGTCCCGGCCCTGCCCCGCTCTCACTCACCCTCGATCTCTCCCAGCCCAGCCTTCTTATCCTCAACCTCCGCAGCTATCCGACCTGGCGCGTCACCGTAAACGGCAGGCTCGATCCCGAGCGCGATCCCCGCGCCGATGGCCTTCTCACCCTCTCGCTTCCCGCAGGACACCAGCAGATCGTCCTCTCGCAGCACACACCAGCGGCTGAGCTCTTTGCCGACGGCCTCTCCCTCAGCGCCATCCCTCTCACGGCTCTGCTCATGCTGCGCCGGCGACGGCACGCCCCAGCCTGAGACCCACCGTCCGTCGCCGCATGGAACCGTCAATGGCCTGAGCCCTCGCACCCTCGCGTATCATCAAGGCTCCATGGCATCCCATGTACAAGAGCTCATCCGCACCGGTGCCGAGCGCACCGATCGCGCCCTCGAGCGGCTTCTGCCCTCGCCGGATACCGCCCCGCACTCCATCCATCGCGCCATGCGCCACAGCGTCTTTGCCGGCGGCAAGCGCCTCCGTCCCGTCCTCTGCTTTGAGGCCTGGCGCCTCGCCAGCCGGTTCGCCCCGTCTGCCATCCCTGCCGAGCAGGCCGCCATCGAGCTCGGCGCCGCCATCGAGATGCTCCACACCTACTCTCTTATCCACGACGACCTCCCCGCCCTCGACAACGACGACCTCCGCCGCGGCCAGCCCACCTGCCACAAAGTCTTCGGCGACGCCATCGCCATCCTCGCCGGCGACGCCCTCCAGACCCTCGCCTTCCACACCATCGCCCGCCTCGACTGCCCCGCCATCACCACCATCGACATCCTCAAGGAGATCGCCAGCGCCGTCGGCACCGGTGTCGGCCCGGCACCCGCCGAGGTCGACTTCGACTTCCCCGCCGGTCAGGCGCCCGGCATGATCGGCGGTCAGGTCGTCGACCTCGAATCCGAAGGGCAACCACCCACCGCCGCCCTCGTCGAGCAGATCCACCGCGCCAAGACCGGCGCCCTCATCACCGTCTCGATCGTCGCCGGCGGCCACATCGCCGGCGCCTCGCACGACACCCTCGATCGCCTCCGCATCTTCGGCGGGAACGCCGGCCTCGCCTTCCAGATCGTCGACGACGTCCTCGACATCACAGAGGAGTCCGCACAGCTCGGCAAAACCGCCGGCAAGGACACCGCCGTCACCAAGGCCACATGGCCCGCTGTCTATGGTCTCCCCGACGGCGTCGCCCGCTCGCTCGCCGACGCCCAGCAGCTCATCGCCGACGCCTTTGCCGCCGTTGAGCCCTTTGGCACCGCCGCCGACGATCTCAAAGCCATCGCCCAATACCTCGTCGACCGCAAAAACTAAGCAGAGCAACTCCCTCGAACAGGACTGCACGCCAGGACTGCACGCGAATCCGTTCCTTTCGCCGTCTGTTTTTTGGTTGTCATCCCGTAGGGATCTGCTTCTCTGTCGAGAGCGCCTCAGTACCCCATCCAATCCGTCCCCAGGCCCAGCTAACCCGCAACGTGATACCTTCGCCCCGTATGTCGCTTCTCGTTCGCGCCGCCGCCCTTCTCCTCGCTTCAGCCCTCCTCGGACCATCCCCTATGACCACCTCGCCAACCGGTCTGCTCCTCGCCACCAATCAGTTCGCCAACACCCTCAGCCTCATCGACCCCGTCGCCGGCAAAGAGCTCGCCGTCATCCCTGAAGAGCACATCACCGGACACGAACTCGCCACCTCGCCCGACGGCCGGTTGGTCTTTATTCCCATCTATGGCAACTCCGGCGTCGGCAAGCCCGGCACCGACGGCCATCAGGTCCTCGTCGTCGATATCGCCTCCCGCCGCATCGCCCACGTTATCGATCTCGGACACGGCGTCCGCCCCCACAAAGCCGCCTACAACGCCGCCGACGGACATCTCTACGTCTCCGCCGAACTCGATAACGCAATCACTATCCTCGATCCGAAGTCGTTCAGGATCGTCGGCTCCGTTCCCACCGGCGCGCCCGAATCCCACATGTTCGTCCTCTCGCCTGACGGCCGCCGCGCCTACACCGCGAACGTCTCCACCGGCACCGTCTCCGTCCTCGACCTGCTGGCACGCAAGGTCCTCACCATCATTCCCGTCTCAAAAGGTGTCCAGCGTATCGCCATCTCGAATGACGGCAGCCTCGTCTTCACCTCCGCCACCGACAAGCCCGAGCTCGCCGTCATCGATACCGCCACCAGCTCCGTCAAGACCCGCATCCCCCTTCCGTCAGACGGCTACGGGGCCGCCGCGACCGCCGACGGCCGCCTCCTTCTGCTTGCGCTCCCCTTCGTGGATCAGGTCGCCGTCATCGATCTGCGCACCCTTACCCTCGCCCGCACCATCCCTACGCCTCCCGGCCCGCAAGCCATCCTTCTCCGCCCGGACGGCCGCATTGCCTACGTCTCCTGCATACACAGCAAAACCATTGTCGCCATCGACACCAGCTCGCTCAGCATCACGCAGCACATCGCCGCCGGAGATGGAGTGGATGGCCTCGCCTGGGCCGTCGGCTCGCGCTAATCCTGTCTCTTTCACAAGAGCGCTTTGCCCTTGCGGAAACCAGCTCCTCAGAAGACAAAGCGTGACGCGAACTGAAACTGCCGGGGCGTATTCACATCCGCGGTAATCTTTCCAAACTGTGCGGCATATGTCTCAGGATTGCTCACCAGGTTGAAGAGAGAAGGCACCCCGGGTGCCGCAAACTGTGCTTTGTTGGTCACGTTGAACGAGGAAACCTCAAGCCGCAGATTTGTCTCGCGAGGCAGCTTGATGTTCTTGAATATCGTAAGATCCAGATCCCGCGCGCCCATCGTCCGCACGTGGTCCAGGTACGCAGGCGACGTACCCGGCAGGTAGGGAATGCCGGGAAGAGCGAAACACGTGGGGCTGAACCACTGTGCCGCCGTGTGCGGCGCGCCTTTGCCGGCATCGCAGGTCAGATCGGCGCGCTGGTTGAAGTAGGAAGGCGTTACCCCCGAGAGCGGGGACGCGATCGGAACACCTGTGCTGAGGTACACAATCCCGTTCACCGTCCATCCGCCCAGAATGGCATCCCCTGCGCCATGAAGAGGCAAAGCCCTGTCCTTACCTACAGGAAGGTCGTACGACGCCTGTCCGGTGAACTGATACTTCACATCCTGCGGACTCACCGCGTGCTCCAGCCGCAGGTTCTTCCAGTCCTGCGGCGAACCCTGATGGGATCCCACAAAGCCAAGCGGAGGATTGCCATCATCCGTCATAAGCTTCGCCCATGTAAACGAAGCCAGCGCAGTCACATGGTGCGTCAGACGCTTTTGCACCTTCGTCTGCAACGAACTGTACTCGGAATCGCCCGCGGGATATCCATGGACGTTCACGCCATTCCCCGCACCATAGCTTCCATTGCCAAACTGCGGAAACTGCTGGAGCGCCACAAACAAAGGAACCGTGGCTGAGCCGAAGTTTGCATTCGTAGCCGGCTGAATATTCGCCCACTGATTCGGCGCTGTTGAGTTCATAAGAGCCGAGTTGTAGCGCGCGATCGTGCCCAGATCCAGCTGGTTGAGGTCAACGCTGCCAAACGGAAGAAACAATCCCCGGCTTCCGACGTAGCCCACGCTCAGCACATACTGCTGCGGCAGCTCGTACTCCAGACCGAAGTTGTAGTTGTACACGGTCTGCGTTCGCTGTGTGTGCAGCACGGTATTCAGCGTCGTCCCTAGATTGTTCCCCAGGCCTGTCGGTGAAGACAGAAGCGGCACCGTCCCTGACGGAAACGGATTGCTGAGGGAGTAGTCTCCCGTTGTGCTCGGCGCCGGGCTCCCCGGGTCGGCATCCGCGCAGAGGCTCGATCCGTTCAGCGTCGTGTTGCCGTTTGCGTTGTAGCAGGTGCCGTTCCAGTTTGTAACAGACGAGTAGCCGTCACTCGCCTGCCCCACCCCGCCAACAGTCTGCACACTCGGTCCGTAATAGAAACCGGCTCCTCCGCGGAGGACGAGATGGGGGATAGGCTGCCATGACCCTCCAAGTCGCGGCCCGAAGTTCGTCAGGTTCGTTGCAAAGGGCGATCGATTGCCGCCGCTCGCATAGATCTCGGTGCCCGTGTAGGCGACACCGTCCTCGGTCGCCGCAGCCCCCAGATCGAAGTGCTCCAGCCGATTGTGCCGCTCCGTCCGGCTGCCAAAGATGTCCCATCGAACCCCCGCCGTAAGCGTGAGTGCAGGTGTGATGTGGTAGGTGTCCTGAAGGAAACCCGCATAGTACGGGCTCGCCTCCGCAACGAAAACGTCCCGCGTGAAGTTTGTGTCCTCCGCTCCCGGCGAAGCTGCCATACCGACCAGAAACGAAGCAAAATCACTTCCGCCGATACCCGTGCTCGTCTGCTGATCCGTCGCGGAAATATCGAATTGGTAGTTCCCGGAAGGAGCGCCTGGCTGGCCCACATTCAGAAACCGCTTCATGTACTCCGCGCCAAAGCTGATCTCGTGCTTGCCCAGAACTGTTGTCAGCGTGCCGTTCACGTCGCTGTTCTCACTGGCATAGATAAAGGTGTTGTAGTTCGCCGTTCCGCCGATGCCTCCGCCGACATCATTGAACGTGACATACGGAAGTGTCTTGTACACCTCTGCCGCTGCCAGTGACGATGGAAAGCCCAGCGTTGTGATGTCGTAGCCGACCTGTCGCGGGTCGCCACCTTGGTTCTCGAAGTGTCGCGTGAACGAATACCTCAGCTGCAGCACGGTCTTCGGACTCAGTGTGTAATCGTCCCCGAGAAGAATATTCCGTCCATTGGTGATGTTCTGCGCATAGTTCAAATCCCATTCGTTGCCGAACGCATTCACAACCGAGGTAAAGAGCCGGGCAAAGGAGAAGCGGCCAAAGATCCGTTGCCTGTCGCTGACCGTGTAATCAGTCCGGATATCAAAGCGTTGCGCCGTGGTCGGATCGAGGCCGGGCACATACAAATTATCGATGGCGCCGCTTGGATCCGCATCGCAGGTCGCTGGATTCGGCTGATTGCACTTCGGAAACTCCGACAAGAACTTGAGTGCAATCGGGTTCGGATTCGGAATACGATTTCCCGGGAATGGCTGGCGTGTTCCGTCCGGGTTATCGGGAACCAGAGGGTTGTAAATGGTGAAGTTATCCGCCGAGAAATCACCCTTTCTCTCCGCGCTGGTCGGAACAGTAAAGAGATTTGATCCATCAAACTGCTGCTGCTGCGTCGCTTCGTAATCGCCAAAGATGAAAAGCTTGTTATGCAGGATGGGTCCGCCAATCGACCCGCCCTCTTGATAGCGATGAAACGACGGCGACTCGTTCTTCGCTCCACTTGCCAGTTGGTTCTGTTTATTAAAGTAGTCATTCGCGGCAAGAATATCCGGACGTATATAAACAAAACCATCCCCGTGGAAGTTGTTAGTGCCGGCCTTTGTCGCCAGACTGATTACACCCGCGCCGCCGCTCTGGTAAGACGCCGGCGTGTTCTGCGTCTCCACACGAAACTCGTCCACGGCATCTTCCGGAATCTCCAAAGCCGGAATAATTGCAGCAATATTGTTCTCAGCGACGCCCAGCGGACTTCCATCCACCATGTAATACACAGACCCTACAATCGCTCCATTAATCGTGTACGAGGAGACATCAACCCCCGGGCGGCCGCTCGAGATATTGGTGATGGCAAACGAACTGGAAGAGTTCGGTGAGCCGTTGGCCGGCGTCACTCCGGCACTCAGCTGCACCAGGTCGTACACATTCCTCGTCAGCAGCGGAACTCGGTCGATCGTCGCCGCCGAAATGAGCTGCCCTACCGTCGAACTGCTCGTGTCCATCAGGTCGCTGGACGATGTCACAGTCACAACATCCTGAGAGCTGCCAACCGGAAGAGCGATATTGACCACGCTGACCTGGTCGACACTTACAACCACGTTCTGCTGTGTCACCGTCTCGAACCCCGGCAGACTTGCAGTGACCTCATACGTCCCAGGGTTGAGAGCAACAAAGGAGTACAAGCCCGCTGCGGTTGCGGCGCTCTGCTGGGTAAAGCCCGTAGCACGGTTGGCCACGATCACCTTCACCTTGGGAACCACGGCGCCCGTGGGATCCGTAACAGTTCCGCTGATGCTGCCCCGTCCCGCTTGAGCCGGCGCCATCCTTCCCATCATCAGGAAGACGAGAAGCAGGGAAACAACCAGTCGCACAACAAAGCCAGTTCGACCCGCAACGTCCACGGATACCTCCGCTGATCGTGAATTTGTGACACTAGGGTGGCTAAAGTGATACGAGCGTAGGGGTGATCCCGGAAGGTGTCAACTTAAAACGTTGCGGTCTGAATGAAAGCGAAGGCATATGGAAGGAAGCGACGTGTCGGTTGCTCGTAGCCACGGAGCCACTCGCTGCGGCGGCTGCTCCACCCGACATCCTTCTCTTGCATAAACGGCTCGCCGAGGTTCGGTCAGAAGACCCCGCGTCTCTCAGGTCTTCACACACAACCTCGCCCGTCAGACAAGGTGGCCGTACGATCCATCATGCGGCCGGTCAGCAGCGTGCTGAGCTGCGTAGCGTGTCTCCCAAAAGCTCTATCGCGCCGTAAATGGAACCAGCAGCGCAAGCTTCTGGGGCGGGTAGCACGCCCTCTGATCGCAGGCCTGGTACCGCAGAACGCCCCTTAACACATGTTCCCCCGCCTCCGCCGTCACAGAAACCCGCAAAACCACCGCGCCCGTATAGACATCGAGCATCTCGCCGGCGCTCCCCGCCTCCGCCGCATCACTCGCAAAGCGGTAGCTCTTTCCCGCCGGATACTCCACCGCACCGGCCTTCGCCCCGGTCTCCTCAGCGTCCAGAGCAAACGTCGTTGGAATCAGAAGCTCCGACCGAGGCACATGGGAGTTCACGTGATACCCCGGCTCCACCCGTAAATGGATCTCCACCACCGACCGCCTCCCCGCAGGTACGATCGTCGGTTCCGGTACATAGCTCACGGTCGCGTGCGTCCTTTCTGCACGCGACAAGCCGCCTTGCAGCTCGCCCATCTGCTGCCCGGCTGGTCCTGCTCCAGACAGCAGACCCGCAAGCAGCCACGCCGTCATCGAGCGCTCAGAGCCGGCGGCTCTCCCTGCATCGCTGTCCTCGTCCCCACGATTTTCTTGATGTCCGCCTCGACCTCGTCCTTGCTCGCGAGCCCCGCCGTCTCCTCGCGCACTACGCCACCGCGATCCACATAGAACGACATGGGCAGGTAATCTACGCCGCCGTACGCCGGCGAAACCTTGTCGTCCGACAGCAGAATCGGAAAGCTCACACCCGTCTTCTGCGCCGTGCTGGCAATCTTGTCCTTGCCTACCTCAGGGTCCTCATTGATCGCCAGAATCTCAAAGCCCTGCGCCTGATATTGCTTCCGGAACGCCTCCAGCCACGGCATCTCCAGCTTGCATGGCGCACACCAGGTCGCCCAGAAGTTCACCAGCACCGGCCGCCCTTTGTAATCCGCCAGCGACACCTTCTTGCCCTCAAGCGTCTTCAGCGTAAATGCCGGTGCGGTCTTCCCCACCAGCTTCGCGCCGCCATCTCCACCCGGAGCCGTCGCGTCCCCATCCTTCGGCGCCTGCCCATCCGGCGTCAGCGTCACATGGTTAGCTGCCGCCTGCTGCATCGCGCGCCGGCGATCCGCAAGATTATGCCATCCCGCCCACAGCATGATCGCTATGCCCACCACCATCATCGAAACCATCAACGCCATGCGCTTCATCGCAACACTCCCGCGTCGCCCGGTCTCATCGCCTCAGGCTCGCCACCTCTAAGTTTACGCTCTGCTAGCATCACCCTCGATGCTTCGTGACACTGCCAGCGACCGCACCAACATCACCCCCGCGCAGGTCGTCTCCGCTGAAGCCGCTGCTCTCGCCGCCCTCGCCACCCGCCTCGACTCCGACCTCATCCCCACCGTCCAGACCGCGCTGGACCTCCTCGAGCAAGCCACCCGCCCTCTCATCCTCACCGGTGTCGGCAAGAGCGGCCTCATCGCCCGGAAGATCGCTGCCACCTTCCGCTCCACCGGAACCCCTGCGCACTTCCTCCATCCCACAGAAGCCCTCCATGGCGATCTCGGCATGCTCGCGCCCGGCGACACTCTCCTTGCGCTCTCGGCGAGCGGCGAAACCCCTGAAGTCCTCGCCCTCCTTCCCATCGCCCAACGCCTCGATCTGAAACTCGTCGCGCTCTGCTGCGCCCCCGCCTCCACCCTTGCCCGCGCCGCCCACCTCGCGATCGATCTCTCCATCTCCGAAGAAGCCTGTCCGCATAAACTCGCCCCTACGACCTCGACCACCGTTATGCTCGCCCTCGGCGACGCTCTTGCCCTTACCCTCAGTCAGCGCCGTGGCTTCGCCCCCGGGGACTTCGCGGATATCCACCCCGGAGGTCATCTCGGCCTCAAACTCACCCGTGTTCAGGACCTCATGCACACCGGCGATGCCATCCCCGCCGTCGCTCCCGCCACCCTCATGCCCGATGTCATCTACGAGATGTCCCGCAAAAAGCTCGGCCTCACCACCGTCCTCGACAACAGCTACCTTCAAGGCATCATCTCCGACGGAGATCTCCGCCGCATGCTCGAAAGCGCCGGTGCCCGCTCCCTCTCCCTCACCGCCGGCGATATCATGAACACGTCCCCCGTCACCGTCTCGGCAGACACCTTCGCCTCGGCTGCTCTCACCCTTATGGAATCCCGCCACATCACCGCCCTTCTTGTCATCAACCCGGCGAACCAGATCGAAGGCGTCCTCCATCTTCACGACCTCTGGAAGCTCAACCTTCCCCAGACCTCAGTGCCCGCTTGAGTTTTTCTCCAGCATGTTCTTTTTGGTTGTCATCCCGTAGGGACCTGCTTCTCCCCGCTCAGCATGTTCTTTTTAGTTGTCATCCCGTAGGGATCTGCTTCTCCCGCTCAGCATGTTCTTTTTAGTTGTCATCCCGTAGGGATCTGCTTCTCCCGCTCTACCATGTTCTTTTTGTTTGTCATCCCGTAGGGATCTGCTTCTCTACCGCACACTCCCCAGGAAGTAACGTCCCGTACTCTTCTAGAGAAGGAGCCGCCATCCGAATCGCCAGCTGGAACGTCAACTCCGTCCGCGCCCGTCTCCCCCTCGTCCTCTCCTGGCTTGAACTCAACCAGCCCGACGTCCTCCTCCTCCAGGAGCTCAAAGGCACTGACTTCCCCGCCGACGTCTTCGAGTCCGTCGGCTACCAGTCCGCCGCCGTCACCCAGAAGTCCTATAACGGCGTCGCCGTCCTCTCCCTGCATCCCATCGAGACCATCACCACCACCCTCGCCGGCGACGAGCAGGACAGCCACGCTCGCTTCCTCGAAGCCATCATCAAAGGCGTCCGCGTCGTCAACATCTACCTTCCCAACGGCAACCCCATCGGCACCGACAAGTTCACCTATAAGCTCGCCTGGATGGCTCGCCTTGAGGCTCAGATGGCCGGCTGGCTCGCCACCTCCATCCCCACCGTTATCGGCGGCGACTTCAACGTCATCCCCGAAGACATCGACTGCCACAAGCCCGCATCGTGGCTCCGTGACGCCCTCTTCCAGCCAGAAACCCGCGCCGCCTACCGCGCCCTTCTCGCCCTCGGCTACACCGATGCCTTCCGCCAGCTCCACCCCGACGAAACCGGCCAGTTCACCTTCTGGGACTACTTCCGCCAGTCCTTCGAGCACAACCGCGGCATCCGCATCGACCACTTTCTCCTCTCACCCGACCTCGCCAGCCGCCTCGAGTCCTGCACCGTCGACCGCACCCCGCGCACCCAGGAGCGCCCTTCCGACCACACCCCCATCGTCATCGACCTGCGCTGACGTTCCATCCTGACCAAAAAACATCCCCGCCGGCAGCGCTCACATCTATACCGCGAGATCGCTATGACCCACACCCCCACCTCCCTCTCGAAGGGCCTGCTCGCCGGCCTCCTCGGTGGTGCCGTTGGCACCCTCGTCCTCAACCTCTTCCAGACAGCCTCGCTCAAAGGCACACAGGTCGCCGAAGAGCAGATCGGCAACGGCGGCAAGTACACCCGAGAGCAGGAAGGGCTGCTCAAAGGCTACGAGCGAGCCCACACCATCGCCGCCGTCCAGGTCGCCGGAGCCGCCGGCATCAGTCTCTCCCGCAAACAGCGTCGCAACTCGCCACAGATCGTCGAGTACGCCTTCGGCACTCTCTGCGGTGGCATCTACGGCGCCCTCGCTGAAGTCATCCCCGAGGTCACCGGCGGCTTCGGCACGGTCTTCGGCGCCACCCTCTTCACCGGCGCCAGCGAGATCGTCATCCCCGCCCTCGGCTGGATCAATCCGCCCAGCGAACGCACACCCGTGCAGCACCTCGGCGGCCTCGCCGGCAACGTCGTCTACGGCGCCACCACCGAAGCCATTCGCCGCCTCCTCCGCTGATCGCACATTAGCTAAGCCCTGAAGCCCGGCAGCGACCACAAGGTCGTCCGGATCATGATGCGAAAGCGCGTAGTCCGCTCGTCATCACTCGCGCTGTGTCGAGTGCCCTTCCTGCGAACAGCAATAACCGCTTCATCGAAAGTGCTATTCCAAAAGCCGAGCCCTAAGGTATCGTTCGGTCACCATGCTTCTCTGCCGTCTTCGCTTGTACCTTTCTGCCCTTCTCCCATCCGTTCTCCTCGGGACCCTCGCGTCCGCGCAGGTCTCTGCCGGCAACTCCTCCGCCGCTGCATCGTCTCCGTTCTCCGCCGAGCCGTACATCCTTGAGAACAGCGCGACCATCGTCAGCATGCACGCCGATGGCACCAGCACCCGCGTCCAGACCTTCGCCGTCCATATTCAGTCAGACTCGGCGCTCCGCTCCTTCGGTATAGTCTCCATCGCCTATCCGCGCAGCTCGGAGGCGGCCGAGTTCGTCTACGCCCGCGTCCGCCATCCCGACGGCACCATCCAGCCAACGTCCACCGCTGACACCCTGGAGCAGCCCGCCCCCGTCACCCGCGAAGCCCCCTTTTACAGCGACATCCAGGTCAAACAACTCCCCATCAAAAACCTCTCCATCGGTGACACCCTCGAGTGGCAGGCACGCACCACCATCCTCCATCCCGAAGTACCCGGCCAGTTCTGGGGGCAGGAGACTGTCACAGACGGCGTCGTGTCGCGCAACGAGACCTTCGAGCTCCGCACCCCGCTCTCCCTCCACCCAACGGTCTGGACCAACCCCCGCGGCAAAGTCACCTTCACCGAAACCACCGAAGGTGCCGAGAGCGTTGACCGCTGGTCCCACAGCGATCTCCACCCCACCGTCGGCGCCGCTGCCGAAGCCGCCAAGCTCGCCGAAGAGAAACGCGTCCGCACGCCCGAAGAACAGCTCGACCTCACCGAAGGCAAGCTCCCCGCCTTTGCCTGGACCACCTTCCCCGACTGGGCCGCCGTCGGCGCCTGGTACCGCGACCTCAGCGCCGGCCGCGCCACCCCGGATGCCGCCCTCAAAGCCAAAGTCGCCGACCTCATCGCCGGCAAGTCCTCCGACCTCGACAAAGCCCAGGCACTCTACGCCTATGTCTCCTCGCAGATCCGCTACATCGGCGTCGCCTTCGGAATCGGCCGCTTCCAGCCCCACACCGCGGCGGAGATCTTCAGCAACCAATACGGCGACTGCAAAGACAAGTACACCCTGCTCGCGGCCATGTTCTCGGCTGCGGGTCTTCACAGCGACCCCGCCCTCATCGGCGCCGGCATCCGCTTCAACCCTGCAGTTCCCTCTCCCTCCGCGTTCAATCACCTCATCGTCCACCTCACCCTCGACGGTCACGAGGTCTGGCTCGATCCCACCGCCGAGGTCGCTCCTTGGCGCGCGCTCGTTCCCGTCATCCGCGACCATCAGGCACTGGTCATTCCGCCCTCTGACAAACCCGCCATCCTCCGCACACCCGCTGACCTTCCGTATGCCCCCTTCAGCACCTCTGTCGTCACCGGCACCCTCGACGCCTCGCTCAACTCCGACTCCACCATCGTCCTCACCTTCCACGACGACAACGAGATCGGCCTTCGCGCCGTTCTGCGCTCCATCTCCGCCGCCGACTACGGCACCTTCACCCAGAACCTCATGGCCAGCCTCGGCTTCGGCGGCACCACCAGCGAGGCCGCCATCGATCACCTCACCGATCCCTCGCAGCCCCTCGCCATCCGCTTCCACTACCACCGCACCCGCGACGCCTCCTGGGGCGACAATCGCATCACCGCCACCTTTCAACCCATCGGCCTGCCCGCCTTTTCACCAGACAAGCCGCCCGTCGTCGCCATCGAGCTCGGCACGCCCCGCTCCGAGACCAGCACCGTTGAAGTCGCTCTCCCATCCAACTGGCAGGTCGAACTGCCGGAGCCCGTGCACGCCCACACCCCTTTCGCCACCGTCGACGTCACCTTTCGTCGCGAGAAAGGCAAGCTCCTCGAAGAACGCAAGCTCGTCGTCCTCAAAAAAGAGGTCCCCGTCGCCGACTTCAAGCAATACCAGACCTGGTATGAGGCCACGGGCGCCAGCGGATACCCCTTCATTCAGCTCATCCCACCTGTCGACCCCGCCAAAGTCTCCGCCCACACCACGTCCGAACCGCCGCCATCTGACGTCGCCGCCAGGCCGTCCAATCCCCGTGCCGCAGAGCTCGTCGCCAGCGCCGGAGAAAAGATCCGCACCATGGATCCTGACGCGGCGCGCACCCTGCTCGATCAGGCGAAAGCCCTCAATCCTACCGAACGCGGTCTCTGGATGGGCTACGCGGCCATCGCCGGTCAGTTCGGTGCCGCAACCGAAGTGATCGAGGACCTGCAGCGCGAACTCACCTACCATCCCGAGCAGGTTCGCCTCTACAACTTCATCGGCCAGGAACAGCTGCGTCGCGGTGACCACGATGCAGCTCTCGCCACCTACCGAAAGTGGGTTACGGCTGCGCCAGACAGCCCGGAAGCCGCCGTCGCCCTCATCTATGAGCTCTCGGCGCACAAGCAGTTCGCCGAAGCGACCCGCGCCGCAGACGACGCCCTCACGCGGCTCAGCAAGAGCACCACCGATCTCATTCCTCTCCGCCTCGCCGCCGCGAATGTCCAGGCACGAGCCGGCGACAAAGCGAAAGCGGCCGCCATCGTCGCTCCCCTGCTCGACACCGTCACCGATCCCAACCAGGTCAACTCCATCACCTACGCCCTTGCCGAAGGCAAGCTCCACCTGCCCGCCGCCGAAGTCGCACAACGCAGAGCCATTGCCTCCTTGGAAGCGCAAACCGCCAGCTGGACTCTGACGGAAGCGCCCGCCCTCGTCAATCGCCAGCAAACCACCATCGCCGCCGCTTGGGACACGCTCGGCTGGATCCTCTACCAACAAGGCAAATACCCCGAAGCTCTTGCCTACATTGAGCCAGCGGCCCGCGTGCTCGATCACCCGGACGTCCGCGATCACCTCGCCGCGCTCGCAACCGTCCTGCATACCCCCGCCCTCGCGCACGCCGAGCAGGCGAAGCTGCGGACGCTTCCCCTCGGCCCCTCCAAAGGCCGCCACGGCACCGCCGAGCTGCACGTGCTCGTCGCCAACGGCAGCGTCGCAGACACCGGCCCTTTCTCCACCGATCTCACCAGGTCCGACACCGCCTACAAGCCCGGCCTCACCGACGGCCCCGCTCTGCTCAAAGCCGCCGGCCTCCACAAGCTTCTGCCACCAGGCAG
This sequence comes from Acidobacteriaceae bacterium, assembly GCA_903642235.1. Classification (GTDB taxonomy): domain Bacteria; phylum Acidobacteriota; class Terriglobia; order Terriglobales; family Acidobacteriaceae; genus Edaphobacter. The sequence continues at coordinate 21,854 of CAHJWL010000019.1, forward strand.
CAACGCCCATCTCATCCGCAACGGCATCGTCAACTGCTTCGGCACCGTCTGCCAGTTCGTCCTCGTCCCCATCCCGAACTGATCGTCCTGCCACGCCGCGGCGGCCATCAGCCCCCGCCCGGCGCCTCCCTGCCGCTAGACCTTTCCCCGCCCATCACCGACAATCAGGGAGGTACATCCAGGCGCGTGACCGCCCCGCGCAAGAGAGGCACGACAGAACCGCATGCATCGCTGGTCCCAGCTCTTCATCCCCACCCTCCGCGAGTTTCCCGCCGATGCCGAAGTCGCCAGCCATAAGCTCCTCCTGCGCGGCGGCTACGTCCGCCAGCTCGGCGCCGGTCTCTACAGCTACCTCTTTCTCGGCAACCGGTCCGTCAACAAGATCGTCGCCATCATTCGCGAAGAGATGAACACCATCGGCCAGGAGTTCTTCCTCCCCGCCCTCATGCCGCGCGAGCTCTGGGAAGAGTCCGGCCGCTGGGCCGGCATGGGCGACAACATGTTCCGCCTCAAGGACCGCAAAGGCGCCGACCTCTGCCTCGGCATGACCCACGAAGAGGCCATGACCGCCATCGCCCGCGCCGAACTTCGCTCCTACAAGCAGCTGCCCCAGATCTGGTACCAGATCCAGACCAAGTTCCGCGATGAACCCCGCCCCAAGTCCGGCCTCCTCCGCGTCCGCCAGTTCCTCATGAAGGACAGCTACTCCTTCGACCTCGATGCCGCTGGCCTCGACGCCTCCTACAGCAAGCACGACCAGGTCTACCGCCGCATCTTCACCCGCTGCGGCCTCCGCTTCCTCGCCGTCGAAGCCGACTCCGGCTCCATGGGCGGCTCCCAGTCGCAGGAGTTCATGGTCTACACCGAGGCCGGCGAAGACCTCATCGCCTCCTCCAGCTCCGGCTACGCCGCCAACCTCGAACGCGCCACCTCCCGCCTCGCCCCCGTCGAAAACCTGCCCCCCACCGGCGATGGCACCCCGGAGCTCATCGCCACCCCCGGCATGGGCGCCATCGCCGACATCTGCGCCTTCCTCGGCATCTCCCCCGTCCACGACATCAAGTGCGTCGCCTTCATGGGGGAGCGCACCTTCCCTACCGGCACCCCCGGGGCTTCTGAGACAAGAGAAAAGGCTGTCGTCGCCTTCCTTCGCGGCGATCACCAGGTCAACGAGACCAAACTCCAAAAAGCCTCGCAGTCCGACGCCCTCCGCCCCATGACCGCAGAAGAGCTCACCCGGTTTCTAAACGCCCCCGCCGGCTTCCTCGGTCCCGTCGGTCTCACAGTCCTTCCTGCCTGGGCCATGAAATACGATCACGGCTTCTACACCGCCGCCTCCCTCGCCGCCGGCAAGGGCCTGAACAGCGCCGGCGGCTTGAATGCCGACAAGCAGGCCCAGCTTCTCAACCCCCACGCCGCCACCGTGGTCCTCGACACCGCTCTCACCGGCCGCGAGAATATGATCTGCGGCGCCAACCAGCTCGACTACCACCTCCGCAACGTCTCGGTCGCTCGCGACATCGCCGCCACCCTCACCGAAGACATCCGCAACGTCCAGGAAGGCGAGCCCGATCCCATCGACGGCAGCCCCCTCCACCTCGGCAAGGCCGTTGAAATCGGCCATATCTTCAAGCTCGGCTATAAGTACTCCGAATCCATGGGCGCCCGCGTCCTCAACGCCGCAGGCAAGGAAGTCACCCCCATCATGGGCTCCTACGGCATCGGCGTCGAACGCATCCTCACCGCCGCCATCGAGCAAAGCGCCGCAAACGCCACAGATCGCACCAACCCCACCTACGCCCTTCCACCCTCCATCGCTCCCTTCGCCGTCGTCGTCACCGTCACGAACGTCCGCGAAGAAGCCCTCCGCGCCGGCGGCGAACAGATCGCCCACGCCCTCGAGTCCGCCGGACACGACGTCCTCCTCGACGACCGCGACGAGCGCGCCGGCGTCAAGTTCAAAGATGCCGACATCATCGGCATCCCCTTCCGCGTCACAGTCGGCAAGCGCTTCCCCGAGGGCTTCGTCGAGTTCACCGACCGCCTCCGCAACCAATCCACCGATGTACCCTCGTCGGACATCGCCACCCTCTTGACCGCCCGCATCTCAGCCTCTAACGACCCCAGCACCGCCGCCGACCTCCCCATCGCCGCGCAGCAGTCGTCTCATCGGGAGTAAGTCATGGCCGTTACACTCAAATATCGGGGCCGCAACGAGCAGCGCCCCTCCGCAGATACAGCCGCCAACGCATCCAGGCGCGGCAGGCGCACCTCCCTCTTCGGACATCCCCTCGTCCGTCTCTTCCTGATCCTCATCGTCGCCGCTCTTGTCCTCATCGGCGTCTTCGCCGTCTACTCCTACCGGCACTACAAGACCGTCGTCGACGATCGCCTCGCCGCCGGCCCGCTCTTCGCGCCCGTCGCCCAGATCTACGCCGCCTCCCGCGAAGTCCGCACCGGCCAGGTCCTCACCGCCGACGAGATCGCCGTCGATCTCCGCCGCGCCGGCTACGCCGCCAACTCCCAGCTCGGCACCTACGAGCTTCGCGGCGCCGAAACCATCTTCATCAAGCCCGGCCCGCAGTCCTACCACTCCACCGACGGCGCCACCATCACCACCGCGGACGGCAAAGTCCAGTCCATCACCGCCGAAAACGGCGCCCAGCTCGCCGCCTACCAGCTCGAGCCCCAGCTCATCACCGCCCTCTCCGAAGACAAGAACCGCACCAAGCGCCGCCTCGTCACCTTCAACGAGATCCCCAACCAGCTCGTGCAAGCCGTCACCTCCATCGAAGACCGCCGCTTCTTCGAGCACGGCGGCGTCGACTTCCACTCCATGCTCGGCTGGGCCTGGCACGATCTCCGCGGCGACCGCCGCTTCTCGGGCGGCGGCTCCACCCTCACCATGCAGCTCTCGCGCGGCATCTTTCTCTCGCCCGAGCGCCGCCTCAAGCGCAAGCTCATCGAGATCCTCATCACCTTCCATCTCGAGAGCCGCTTCACCAAGCAGCAGATCTTCGAGATGTACGCCAACCAGATCAGCCTCGGCCAGCGTGGCTCCTTCGCCGTCAACGGCTTCGGCGAGGCCGCCCAGGCCTACTTCGGCAAAGACCTCCGCCAGCTCGATCTCTCCCAGTTCGCCCTGCTCGCCGGCATGGTCCAGAGCCCCAGCCGCCTCAACCCCTACCGCCATGCCGAGCGTGCCCTCGAGCGCCGCAACGTCGTCCTCAACGCCATGGTCGAGACCGGCGACATCACCCCCGCCCAGGCCCGCACCGCCTCCGCCGAGCCCCTCCACCTCGCCCCCCAGAACGTCGACGCCAGCGAAGCTCCTTACTTCGTCGACCTCGTCCACGATCAGCTCAACGGGCGCCTCGGCGAGCAGGAGCAGGCCCACGACTCCCTCCGCATCTACACCTCGCTTGACCCCGAACTCCAGCGCGTCGCCTCCGAGGCCGTCGAGATCGGCATGCGCAACGTCGACAGCATCATCGAGAAACGCAAGCGCGGCAACGGCGACTCCTCCGCCCCCCCGCAGGTCGCGCTCGTCGCCCTCAACCCCCACACCGGCCAGGTCCTCGCCCTCGTCGGCGGCCGCAACTACAACAGCTCCCAGTACGACCACGCCGTCGCCAAACGCCCCACCGGCTCCATCTTCAAGCCCTTCGTCTACGCCGCCGCCTACAACTCCTCGCTCAACGGCACCGCCCTCGGCGACGGCAACCCCTTCACCGCCATCACGCAGCTCAACGACGAGTCCACCACCTTCACCTACGACAACGGCCGCAAGTCCTACAACCCCCAGAACAAACTCTCCGGCTTCAAAGGCGAAGTCACCGCCGTCTACGCCCTCGCCCACTCCCTCAATGCCGCCACCGTCTCCCTCGGCCAGCAGGTCGGCTTTGAGAACGTAGCCGCCCTCGCCCGCGCCTCCGGCATCACCGCCGCCCAGGGCACCCCGTCCGTCGCCCTCGGTTCCTACGACGCCACCCCGCTCGACATGGCCGGCGCCTACACCGTCTTCGCCAACGGCGGCGTCCATCTCAAACCCTGGATGCTCTCGAGCGTCCGCAACACCAACGGCGACATCGTCACCGACTTCACCCCGCAGGCCCAGCAGGTCATGGACCCCCGCGCCGCCTTCCTCACCCAGTCCCTGCTCGAGAACGTCATGGCCTTCGGCACCGGCGCCGCCGCCCGCTCCCGCGGCTTCCCCTACCCCGCCGCCGGCAAAACCGGCACCTCGCACGACGTCTGGTTCGCCGCCTACTCGTCCAACCTCCTCTGCGTCATCTGGATCGGCAACGACGACTACACCGACGTCAAAATGCAGGGCGCCACCGCCGCCGCCCCCATCTGGGGCGAGTTCATGAAGCGCGCCCAGAAGCTCCCGCAGTACTCCGACATGAAGAGCTTCGTCGCTCCCGCCGGCGTCCAGGTCGTCCGCCTCGACAAAACCTCGAACCTCCTCGCCGACGCCTCCTGCCCCGACACCTACACCGCCGCCTTCCTCGACGGCACCGTCCCCCAAAACACCTGCTCCAGCATGAACGAGAGCCCCGGCAACTTCATCACCCGTATCTTCTCCAACAAAACCAGCCCCTACGCCCACCCCGAACCCGCCAACAACCCCCTTGGCGGCCCCA
>CAHJWL010000020.1 GCA_903642235.1 Acidobacteriaceae bacterium
GTACCCCCAAACCGCACGGAAAGTAACTTCCACTTGCCCCACACGTGTAGGTAAACCACCAGCCATCAGGGTCGGCATACGTCTTCGGACGACAGATCTCGGCGCACTGTCAGGTCGCATGGAGATCCAAGTCTTCCAGCAGAGTGCCGCAATCGATGAAACCGCCGGGTCGCCGCTGCCCTCTCCGTCCGTCGTCTCTTCTTACGTGCAGGCATCGATCACACCCGCACCCTATAGAACACACCCGGTACTCTGCGGAACGCCCCTCCCAAATGCAAGAACGACGCGTCTATTTGCGGCGAAACGCGTCCTATGAATGCATGATAGACATCCATAATCATCTGCTTCCGGGCCTGGATGACGGCTCGCCAGATATGGAGACCACCCTCGCGATGGCACGTATGGCAGCGGCAGATGGCGTCACCCACATCGTTTGCACCCCCCATGCCAACCATCGGTACCCTTATGACCCCTTTCGAGTTGAGGACCTGATCGCACGCGTTCGGGCGCGTCTGGCTGAGACTGGCATCGCCGTGCAACTCGCCCGCGGGGCTGATTTTCATCTCACCTACGAGAACATCCAGGAGGCGCTGGCTGATCCTGCACGCTTCTCGATTTCTGGCCGCGGCTACATCATGACCGAACTGCCTGAGTACGGTTCTTTCAGCAGCTTCGATGAGACCTATTACGAACTCCGCTTGGCCGGAATGACTCCGGTACTAACCCATCCGGAACGCAATCCAACACTTCAGGATAGTCGAGTCAAACTGTACGATTGGATCGACTTAGGGGTTCTCATTCAAGTCACGGCCACTTCGATCTTGGGACATATGGGGAAGAAGGCACAGCGTATGTCTTTTGAACTCCTGGAGAAGAAACAGGTCCATTTCATTGCTACGGACGCGCATAACACCACATCCCGGCCCCCGAAATTACGTGAGACCTACGATCTGCTGGCAAAGCGCTATGGCACGGAGTATGCCGATATTCTGTGCAAGTCCAATCCGCTCTGCGCATTTGAGGGACGACCCATTCCGGAGCGTATCGACCTCCAAGGCGCCGAGGAGACCGACACTACCGGCAGAAGCTGGTGGCGACGTCTGGTGGGGCGCTGACTAGAGCCCCAGGCCACCATCAACGCAGAGCAACTGCCCCGTAACAAAAGCCGAACAGGTTGCAAAAAAACCGACAGCCTCCGCAACGTCGGCCGCTCTGCCGTTCCGCAGCATGGGCGTTTTCTCCGCAAACTGCTCGTACATGGCTCCGACTTCGCCCTGCACAATCATCCCAGGGGCGACGCAGTTCACACTCACCTGGGGCGCCCAGGCCTTTGCCATCGTCTGCGACAACATATGGAGCGCAGCCTTTGACGTGCAGTAGTGAGCGTGGGTCGCCCATGGGTGAATGCCGCCGAGTGAGCCGATGTTGATGATCCGGCCGGAAGCCGCGCGCAAGGCTGGAAGGGCAGCTTGAGCGACCAGAAAAGGAGCACGTGTGTTGACGGCGAACATCGCATCCCACTCCGAAAGTGAGATCTCCTCCATCGTCTTCGAGGAGAACATCCCAGCGTTGTTGACGAGCAGATCCAGCCTTCCGGTCAAAGCAAGCGCCTGCTTCACCCCCGACTCAATGTCCTCAAACCGTGTGAGATCACAGCGTACGGACGAAGCGCGCACTTTCCTTCCCTGTAGATCCTGAACCGTGGCCTGGGCATCCTGCTCCGAGTCGCGGTACGTAAGGCACACATCGGCGCCAAGATCCGCCAGAACGATGGCGATGTCGCGGCCGATCCGCTTCGCCGCACCTGTCACCAGTGCCGTCTTGCCGCTGAGCGGCTTTCTGGGATCACTCATGACTTCGGAGCAGCATCAGAGGACGGCGCAGGGGAGTCTGGAGCAGGCGGCTTTGGGCTCTGCTGCGGAGCGGGTTTCACAACAGGTTTTGGCTCCTGCACACCCCTTTTGCGACTGGACTCTTTGCCGCTGTTGTCTTCATAGGCAGAGACCTGCTCCTGCGGTTTGACCAGAGCGATATGGATCTCGCGGCTAGGCTCGTCCACCTGGTATGAGTCCGCATAGGTAGCAAGTCCGTTTGCGATAACCTGCACCTGAACCTGACTGCCGGACGAAATGACGTCGATGGTAGCCTTTCCCTCCGGATCAGTCTTAACCTCAAGATTGCCGTCATCCTTGCCGTCGCGAAGCGCACGGAAGATCACCGCGGCATTTGATACCGGCTTTCCGGTTGCCTTCTTTGTGACATAAACCTCAATGTGCGAGGTGGGAGGCGGTGCCTTGTACTTGCGCCCATGGCGCCGCGATGTTTCGTCCTGCGCCCCAAGGTGAAGGCTTGCAGCGATGAGAAGGCCTATAACAACGTGACGTGGAAAGAGACTGCGGGAGCGCATGATCGGTATTTTACCCGTCCGGTGCAAATCAGCACGAGGGGTATGCGACTGCTACAGCACCTCTCCGCTCTCCGTTACGGCGCAAGGTCTGCGTGCGATTCACTCACATTTCACCTGCCGAAGTTGACAGGAGCAGAAGCTGTGGCCTATGTTAGCAGTCGTGGTGCGAGACTGCTAAGCGCACCGGCCATCGCTCGGATCCACTCGCATGGCGAAATCCCCGGTTTCTAAGAATGCGTCAGTCTCTGTTGTGGCTGCGCCCAGGTCCTAACCGCGATCATGCGCATGCGTGCTCGCCAGAACCCTTGCGAAGGAGATGTAGCAATGGCAACAACCTCATTTACTCCCCTGCACGACCGTATCCTTGTCCGCCGTGTTGAAGAGGGCGAGACGCAGCGTGGTGGCATTATTATCCCGGACTCCGCAAAAGAAAAGCCGCAGCAGGGCGAAGTGATCTCCGTCGGTAAGGGCAAGTCCAACGACGAAGGAAAGGTCTTCCCGCTCGATGTGAAGGCCGGCGACAGCATCCTCTTCGGCAAATACTCCGGCACGGAGATCAAGCTTGATGGCGATGAGTTCCTCATCATGCGCGAAGAAGAAGTTCTCGGCATCCTCAAGAAGTAGTAGTGCTGCGCACCGCAGCCGCGGCTCTGCCGCAGAAGATTGAAAGACAGCGGCACACTGTGTGCCGGCACGAACAGCAACGGCTCAGGCCGAGTAACTAACAGGAGCAACACATGGCAAAGCAGATTCTGCATGGAGAAGATTCGCGGCAGGCAATCCTGCGCGGCGTAAACATCCTCGCCGACGCGGTCAAGGTCACCCTCGGTCCCAAGGGCCGCAACGTCGTTATCGAAAAGAAGTTTGGTTCCCCGACGATCACCAAGGACGGCGTGACTGTTGCCAAGGAGATTGAACTCAAGGATGCGCTTGAAAACATGGGCGCACAGATGGTGCGTGAAGTCGCCTCCAAGACCTCGGACGTTGCCGGCGACGGCACCACGACCGCAACCGTGCTCGCCCAGGCAATCTATCGCGAAGGCGTCAAGACCGTTGCCGCCGGTGCCAACCCGATGGCCCTCAAGCGCGGCATCGACAAGGCCGTCGAGGCCATCATCGGCAAGCGCGATGAGCACGGCATCGTTCAGGGTGGTGAGCTCTCGAAGCTCTCGAAGCCTGTCTCCGGTGACATGATCGCGCAGGTCGGCACCATCTCGGCCAACTCGGATGAGCAGATCGGCACCATCATCGCCGCCGCCATGAACAAGGTCGGTAAGGATGGCGTGATCACGGTTGAAGAGTCCCGCACCATGGAGACGCAGCTCGAAGTCGTCGAGGGCATGCAGTTCGATCGCGGCTACCTCTCGCCGTACTTCGTAACAGACGCTGAGCGCATGGAGTCTGCTCTCGAGAACCCCTACATCCTCATCTACGAGAAGAAGATCTCGTCCATGAAGGACCTGCTCCCGCTGCTCGAGCAGATCGCCCGCACGGCGAAGCCGCTCGTGATCATCGCGGAAGATGTCGACGGCGAAGCGCTCGCAACCCTGGTCGTCAACAAGCTGCGTGGCACCCTGAACGTCGCAGCTGTCAAGGCTCCCGGCTTCGGCGATCGTCGCAAGGCAATGCTCGAAGACATCGCAACCCTGACCGGCGGCAAGGCCATCACGGAAGACCTCGGCATCAAGCTTGAGGGCGTCAAGATCGAGGATCTCGGCACCGCCAAGCGCGTCACCATCGACAAGGACAACACCACCATCGTCGACGGCGGCGGAGAGGACGGCAAGATCGAGGGCCGCGTGAAAGAGATTCGCGCGCAGGTCGATAAGACCACCTCGGACTACGATCGCGAGAAGCTGCAGGAGCGCTTGGCCAAGCTGGTCGGCGGCGTTGCAGTCATCAAGGTTGGTGCCGCAACCGAGACCGAGATGAAGGAAAAGAAGGCTCGTGTCGAGGATGCGATGCACGCAACCCGCGCGGCCGTCGAAGAAGGCATTGTCCCGGGCGGTGGTGTTGCTCTGGTTCGCTGCGCCTCTGCTGTAGACGCGCTGGTAAAGACGCTTGAGGGCGATGAGAAGATCGGCGCCAACATCATCCGTCGCGCCATCGAAGAGCCGCTTCGCATGATCGTCTCGAACGCCGGCGAAGAAGGTGCGGTCGTCATCGGCAAGATCCACGAGTCGAAGGAATCCAACTACGGCTACAACGCCGGAACGGGTGCCTACGAGGACCTGGTCTCTGCCGGCGTCATCGATCCCACCAAGGTCACGCGCACGGCACTGCAGAATGCAGCGTCGATCGCAGGCCTGATGCTCACCACCGAGGCCATGATCTCCGAGATTCCGGAGAAGAAGGAAGCGGGCGGCGGTCACCAGCACGGTGGCGGCGGCGGCATGGACGGCATGTACTAAAGCCGACGCAGTCGCGGCTGCCAGGCACAGAGCAAGACCCCGGAGCGATCCGGGGTCTTTTCTTTTGCCTGGAGCTGAAATGCTTACTGCGTCGGCTCACCGCCGGTCAGCTTGATCTGCGTCGCAGCTCGAAGCTTCACACCATGCTCTTTAGTCTTGAAGCGCATGGACGCTAAGTCCTTTCTCTCGGGCGCACTAAAACTGGCGACGTAGGTGTGATCCAAGGCACCTAGAAACTGGTTGAAGAAAGGTGCGATAGAGGGCAATGGACCACGCAGATCGTTGAGCGCGAGCCCTCCTGTTCCCTCCGAGATTTCGCTGAGGTAACTCTGCCCACTGAAAGCAGCAGCACCGCCACGGATGCCTGCATCGGTATAGTAGATCGAATACACACTAATGCCAGCGCGCTGGGCATCATTCGTAGCGTTGTCGACATACGGGCTGTTCTGGTTCAGCGGCGAAACGCTTCCGTTGTACGGATCGACGCCGTTTGTAATCATCAGCACGACTCGCGTCTTGTGAGTGGGACTGGCAGCTGGCCGGCCGTACCCCTCAGACTCGCGCGGCCAGCTCTTCGAAAAGTCTGAAAGACAAATGTAAGGGCTTGCGCTCAGACCGGGAGTACCGAAGGGCAAACGCAGCTTCTGTGCGGCGTCTGCATGATTCGTCGTAAATGGCTGAACGGTCAGAACACGCCCGTTCTGCATATAACCCAGCATCACCTCGACGCCGGGCTTCAGACCTGTGAGGAAGCTCTGAATATCGGTGAACTGCCGTCCTACTGAGGTTCGCAGACCATCGTCGATCAGAAGAGCAACCTGGGTATCTTCAGGCGCGAGGGGCGCAAAGCTCTGTAATGGCGTCGCGTGGCCATCCAGATCGAGCACAACATCCGCAGGCGCTACCGTGGCTGGCTGCTTTGAATCGACGACGACGGCAGTGTAGGTGGAGCTCTGTGCAAACGCGACAGCGGGCAGAAATGTTAGACCTGCGGCGACAAACAGAACTCTTCCAGGTGAGTGAAACAGCATTGGAATACCTCACCTGTTTAGACGTGAACGGAGGAAGTTGTGATTCCCTGCCCCAGCCTCCGACTTACGATCCGTCAACACTCTTTCATCCGGCACCTATACGGAGATCAGGACCACCCGAGAACCTTTGCGCCGCCAAAGATACTCCGCCGAGGATCCTCCGATAAATCTGCCCTTGAACAAGGCGCAAAGTTTCGTCCGGCCTGCGTTGAATCAGCTTGAGGACACACGCTTAAATTGTCGACCAGTCAGCCCGACACTGATCAGAATTACGACAAGAGGTTCGATCGGCTGCCTGTAATCCATGGACGCATGCGTCACGTAGTAGGGACACGGAAACAGCAACAGGACGAAAGCTGCCTTCCAGAAGGCAGCCATGTCCCTTCTCCGCATGGACCACAACCCCCTGAACATCAGGAGCGAGATCGAACTGCAAAGAAAGCATGACGGAATGTCGAATGGTTCTTTCTCTAAGTAAGCCGGCTCTACGCTCCAGAAGCCCGTCCAGAAACGAAGAGCTCTGCGCAGGCTTATCTGCGCAAAAGCTTGTGGGTGATGACGGACCCATTCCTCTGTGAGTATCTTCTTCGTCGCCAGATAAGGCAGCTCTCCCTGCTGTAAAAAGAGAGACATCTCAGTTGGGTTACTCGCCGGGTGAGCGGATGCGGGATTCGTTACAGAGGTGTCTCCATGATTACCCGCCCAGGCTTCAAGCCAGAAACCGTCCCGAACGGGCACCCAGGAACCCAGGAGTTGTTCGTTCCGCAAGGACCACGGAAGTAGAACCGCAGCAGTCATGAAGACCAAAGCACTTGCACGCAGAAGAGCTCGTCGCCAATTGCCGCCTCGGGTGCCTGCTTGAACAAGTGCAAGAATTAGGCCAACCGGAAGAATGGAAGGATTCACCAGACCGGCGATGCCAAGAAGCAGACCGGCTAAGAGCCAGATACTCGTAGGTGAGTCGCTCGTAAAGCTCAGCAGGAGCGCGAGTAGCCCCGTAAACAAGAGGACAGTGAGAGCATAGTCCCAGATCTCTCCTGCGCTGTAGTAGATCGAATAGGGATAGAACACCCAGATCCATGCGGCCAACTCGCCCGTCCTCTGGCTGCGGAACCGCTTGCCGATCAGGTACACCGGAATGCATGTCAACGCCGAGCATGCGGTCTGGAGTGCGAGTACAACAAGGGCGGCCTTTGGGGTGTACAGTCCGCTCACGCGAAAGATAAGCGACAGGATAAAAGGAAAGAGCGGAGGCACAAGCGCTGTCGGGCCAGATTGAGGATAGAAGGGCGATGAAAATCCAAGGTGTAGGGTAAGGCTGCGCGCCACCCACCCCATCTCGCCACCGAAGTCGCCATTCTCAGGAGTAGCCGCAGCCAGGTACCTATAGCGGGCAAGCACCACTACCAGTCGGATCAGAGCCGCACAAAAGATAGCGGCGAGGATTCTATTGCGAGAAGAATGCGGAGTGTGCGCTGCTCTGGAGTCTCGTTCGATCTGCAAAGTACCGCTTGCATCCCCGCCTGACGAGGTCTCGACCATAAAGACTTTCCTGAATCAGAGAACGCCGGAAATGTGCTGAACCCGCTCTTGGCAGCGCAAACCTGGGTCTCAGTTCATCAGCTTACCCGTAACAGCTCGTTAGAGAGTCAGCACCTGAGGTCCACTTTTTGTAAGAGCAACTGTATGTTCAAAGTGGGCGGAGTACCCGCGATCCAGGGTCACAGCCGTCCATCCATCCTGCAGGACTTTTACTTCGGCTGTGCCCGCATTGATCATCGGCTCAATAGCAAAAACCATACCAGCTTTCAACCGCGGTCCCTTCCCTGCGGCCCCGAAGTTTGGCACCTGTGGATCTTCATGCATCGCCCGCCCAATGCCATGCCCAACAAAATCGCGCACGATGCCGAACCCCTCTGCCTCGCACAGGGTCTGCACCACCGAAGAGATATCTCCAAGACGTCCGCCAACCTTTGCTGCCTCAATGGCTGCCATAAGTGACGCCTTGGTCGTTCGCAGCAGACGATCCGTCTCCACGCTCACAGATCCCACCGCATATGTCTCAGCCGCGTCGGAGTAGTACCCATCGACAATAACTCCACAATCCACCGAGACAATGTCACCTTCACTCAGGATTCTGCCTCGACTCGGAATGCCATGGACGACTTCATCATTCACTGAGGTACAAAGGACCGCAGGATAGCCATGGTACCCCTTGAAGGCGGAGACGACTCCCAGGTCATTGATCTTTGCCAACGCGGCTTCTTCAAGATCCATCGTCGACGCTCCAGGCCGAACAAGGCGTGCCACTACATCATGAACCTGCCGCAGCATCTGGCCGGAGACCCGCATCTTGGCGATCTCGTTCTCTGTCTTAATCTGAATTGCCATCTCAGCTTTTCTGCCGTCTCTCGTCTCGGAATACATGCAGCGCACGCAGGATGCAGTCTTGAACATCGTCCATACTGCCGCTTCCATCTACTCCAGCGAAGCGCTTCTGGCGCCGATAATGCTCGATAACTGCTGCGGTCTTGGCCTCGTACTCTGCCATCCGCCTGTAGAACGCGGCTTCGGTGTCGTCTGACCTTTGCTCCAGCACCGATCCATCCAGATCACACAAGCCTTCAACTCTAGCCGGATGAGAAAAGACGTTGTAGATATGCTGACATGCCTTGCAGATGCGTCGTCCAGTGATGCGTTGGAGCAGCTCCGCCTCAGGCACCAGAATCTGAACAGCGACAAGCGGCACTTCAGAGTTCGAGCGGCCCAGTTCATCATCCAGCCAGGCAGACTGCGCTTCTGTTCTCGGAAATCCATCGAGGATGTACCCACCGGCCGTATCGGGCTGAGCCAGTCGCGCCGCTACCATGCCGTTCACCACATCATCCGAGACCAGCTTCCCCGCATCCATCAGTCGTTTTGCTTCGACGCCGAGTGAAGTCGCCAACCGAACATGCTCTCGCAAAAGGTCGCCGGTTGAGATCTGCGGTACACCGAATCGTGTGACGAGACGTTGCGCCTGGGTTCCTTTACCAACACCAGGCGCTCCAAGAAGAAGAACCGGTCCTGGCACCCACTCAGCTCTTCCTGGTTGTTCTGCGTTCGTCATCATTCCTTTCTTCAGGTTGAAGTTCAGGATCGCCCGCTCTCTCCGGCCGATATGGAGAAGGTCGCTACCAGCTTCGTCTTCCACGGATACGTCCTGACTTCGGAGAAAACCCCTCATAGTGCCGCATCACAAGTTGCGACTCGACCTGCTGAACAGTATCCATTGCGACACCGACCACAATCAGCAAGCTCGTTCCGCCAAAATAGAAGTTCACACCCAGCCCGTTCGTCGTCCAGGTTGGGAGTCGATCAAAGAAAGAACCAATCCAGGGAAGATGATTGAAATGGATGCCGCTGATGAGAAACATCGGCACGATAGAGATAATGATCAGATAGATCGCGCCTACCAGCGTCAGCCGGCTAAGAACATCATTGATGAAGTCAGCTGTCCTCTTCCCCGGCCGAATACCCGGAATGAAGCTCCCATGCTTCCTCATATTGTCGGCAATGTCATCCGGTCGGAAAACAATCGAGATATAGAAGTAAGCGAAGAAGATGATAGCCGCCATAAACAGCAGCACATAGAGCGGCTCTCCAGGAGAGAGACTGCTGAAGACGGGCGAGAGCCAGCGATTATCTTTGAGGACCATGCCGAACAGAGTCGCATTTGCAAACAGCAGAGGCGCCGACAGAATGGAGTTCGCAAAGATAACCGGCATTACGCTGCCCGAATTCACCTTCAGCGGAAGATGGGATGTCTGAGCGGCCACCATGCGGCGGCCAACTGTGCGCTTGGCGGATTGCACGGGAATCCTTCGCTCTGAGCGCTCCACATACACAATGAATGCCACGACGGCAATCATCCCGAGCACCAGCAGAAGCACAGCTATCGGCGTGAATGCGCCCCAGGCGTTAGTGCGCGCCTTCTCGTAGAGTTCCGCTATGCCGCGCGGGAGACCGACCACGATCCCTGTGAAGATCAACAAACTCATCCCATTTCCAATGCCGCGCTCCGTAATCTGCTCTCCGAGCCACATGATGAAGGCAGTCCCGGTTGTCAGAGTCAGCACACACATGGGTAGAAAGGCATACTTCGGAATAGTCACCATCGGGGAACCGGTCGACGACCCTGTCAGCGTCAGGCCGATGGCAAATGATTGAACAATAGCGAGCACAACTGTAACGTAACGCGTCCACTGCGTAATCTTTCGCCGTCCCAGTTCCCCCTCCTTCTGCAGCTTGGCAAGGGGTTCATAAATCACGGTCAAGAGTTGGAAGATGATGGACGCCGTGATGTAAGGCATGATGCCCAGAGCGAAGATCGTCAAACGCCGGAGGTTTCCGCCGGAGAACAGATCGACCAGCCCGAGAGCTGACCCGGAGTTCTGGTTAAAAAACTGAGCGAGCATGTCCGCATTGATACCCGGTGTCGGTATATGCGATCCGAGTCGGTAGACAGCAAGCAGACCAAGCGTAAACAGGACGCGTCTGCGAAGGTCCGGAATTCTAAAGATATTCGAAAATTTCTCAAGCATGCGAGAGAGCTACCTCAAGGACCAAAGCCCCTCATCGAGGGGCTCGGAAACTACGACTACCGAAGGAATGAACCAGTGTGGATAGAGATCGTCAAACTGACGCTTGATCTGCGGACGGTGCGCTTCCAAGAACGATTGCCTGCCCACCAGCCTTCTCGATTGCTTCCTTGGCGGACTTTGAAAATTTATGAGCGTGAAGTGTGATGGCAGCGTTCAGTTCTCCATTCTTCAAAACCTTAATCAGGCCATTCTTTCGGCGCAGCAGATTATGCGCGATGATCGTCTCAAGCGTGAAGTCCGACACACCTGTTGCCGCATGTATCTCCGCAACCCGGTCCAGTCCAAGCACCGTGTACTCCACGCGAAAGATGTTTGTGAAGCCGCGCTTCGGCAGGCGGCGATGAAGAGGCATCTGTCCGCCCTCAAACCCGCGCATAAGGCTCGAACCCGACCGGCTTCCCTGACCCTTATGACCTCGTGTAGAGGTCTTACCCATGCCCGAGCCCATACCGCGCCCGACGCGTTTCTTGTTCTCATTCGCCTTCTTTGGTGCTCTCAGATTGCTAAGGTTCAGTGCCATACAGTCCTCGCTATAACGCCGGCCAACTGCCGACTCGCTTATTTGAAGCTACATTCTGGAGCGCCACGAAACGCGCCCAGGTCAGTCCCGGAGATTAGCTAAGGACCCGTACGAGATGCGGGATCTTCTTAATCATCCCTCGCGTGGAGGGTGTATCTTCCCTCTCGACAATCTGGTTCAGTCTCGTAAACCCGAGCCCCTTGACAACCAGCTTATGCTTCATCGGGGTGCAGATCTTTGACCGGAAATATTGGATCTTAATCATCGAACGCGCTTCGGTATCACTCATCTTAGAACTCCTCTTCCGACTTCCCACGAAGACTGGCAACCTCGCTCCGGTCTCGGAGTTGTGCTAACGCATCGAATGTCGCCTTAACGACGTTATGCGGATTCGCCGACCCGATCGACTTTGTCAGAACGTTCTGCACCCCGACGGACGTCATGACCGCGCGAACGGTCCCACCGGCGATCACACCTGTTCCCTCCGGGGCTGGCTTCAACATAACCTGTCCTGCACCGTAGTGGCCCAGAACCTGATGCGGAATCGTGGTCTGCGTCAGATTGATCCGGAACAGGTTCTTCTTCGCAGCTTCTATGCCCTTGCGAATGGCCTGCGGAACCTCTTTTGCTTTGCCGGAACCATACCCAACGACTCCCTCCGCAGCATCTCCAATGACGACGAGGGCCGCGAACGACATATTTTTTCCGCCCTTGACGACCTTGGTCACCCGGTTGATCGAAACGACCTGGTCTTTCAGATTGAGCCGGTTTGCATCGATCTTCTTCTTCATCACTGCCATCGTATTCGCTTCACTTTCTCCCCGCATGCGGGGAAGACGAGACTAAAAGTCCAGACCACCTTCACGAGCAGCATCGGCAATCGCCTTGACGCGGCCGTGATACAGATAACCGCCCCGGTCAAAGACCACTTTCTTGATCCCCTTCTCTTTGGCACGCTCCGCAATCTCGAGACCGATGGCTCTCGCCGCGGCAATATTACCCCCGGACCGCTTCTCGGTATCCTTCAATTGGACCGTCGACGCTGACGCGATCGTGACACCGCTGGCATCGTCAATAAGCTGTGTGTAGATGTGATTCACCGACCGGTAAACGTTGAGCCGGGGACGAGTTGCCGTTCCTGCCACCTTCTCTCGGATACGGCTGTGAACTCGCTTGCGGATGACATTTCGCTGTCTCGGATTGATCATGACTCTTTCTCTCCTAAGGGCGTCCGGAGAATGCTCCGGACGTTCGGTTGAACTACTTTCATTTCTACGTACGTTTCCCGCTGAAGGCTAATGGTCCGCTTACTTGGCGCCGGTCTTTCCGACCTTCTTCTTCAACTTCTCATTGGAGTAGCGCACACCCTTGTTTTTGTAAGGGTCAGGCTTGCGAAGAGATCGCATATCGGCTGCAACCTGGCCCACCTTCTGCCGATCGATACCCGACACTGTTACATGCGTTTGCTTTGGATCAATCACAACATCGATCCCGGTTGGCAGGGGAAACTCGATCGGGTGCGAGTAGCCAAGCGTGAAGACGACCATACCCTTGCCCTTCAACTCCACCCTGTAGCCGATGCCAACAACATCCAGTTCTTTCTTCCACCCATTCGTTACGCCCTCAACCGCGTTGAACAGCAGCGCGCGAGCGAGGCCATGAACCGCGGCCTGCGAGTCGTTCTGCCGCTGCGCAAGCAGTTCACCGGGGTTCTCGACGATGGTAATGCCCGTCGGCAGCAGGGCACTTACCGTCCCCTTCGGTCCATTGACCACAACGGTGCTGCCGGCCAGCGAGTACGTCACTCCCTTCGGGAGTGGAATCGGCTTTTTTCCAATACGCGACATTCTTTTTCCTTCTATGCTTGCGAGTCCCGCGATCGTACGACCACGTTCCACTGCAGCCTGATGCTCTTCTTCCGTACAGCAGCTGACGTACGCCCTTACCAGACTTCGCAGAGAATCTCGCCGCCAACGCCTTCGCGCCGCGCCTGCCGCCCCGTCATCACTCCCTTTGGCGTCGTCATAATAGAGATTCCAAGGCCGCCCTGCACGCGACGGATCTCATCACGACCTAAATACACGCGGCACCCTGGCCGCGAAACCCTTTGCAGATCGCGGATCACAGCCTCATTGTTCGGGCCGTACTTGAGGTAGACGCGAATTACCTTCTGTCCATCCTCTTCGGTCGCCTTGAAGTTCGCGATGTAACCTTCGTCTTTCAGGATGCGGGCGATCTCCGCCTTCAAACGGGAGGCAGGTACATCCAACTTCTGGTGACGGGCGCGAATGGAATTGCGAATACGAGTAAGGAAGTCAGCGACTGGATCTGTGAGGTTCATCAGTTCTCCTGCATCGCCCGTTCGCCTCTCCTCTGAGAGGAACCAGCAGCGATGCTCTGTAACAGCAACAAGCCTGAGACGAGATCTCCTAACTCATTGCCTTGTGAAAAGTTCCCTTGCTCTTAACTACCAGCTGGACTTGACCACGCCTGGAATCTCACCCTTTAAAGCGAGGCCGCGGAAGCAAAGTCGGCAGACTCCAAACTTCCGCAGAAATGCGCGCGGGCGGCCGCACAACTGGCAGCGATTATGCTGACGAGACTTGAACTTCGGCTTTCTTGCATCTTTGACGCGCTTTGCTGTTGTTGCCATAATGTCTTCTTTCTATAGTAGCTAAGATCGGAAGCTTTTCAGAACAAATCGGCAGGTCTAAGCACCTTGCCGAAAGGGCATGCCGAACGACTTGAGGAGCGCACGCGCCCCTGCATCATCAGCTGCCGTGGTCACAATCGTGACGTTCATACCCTTGGTCTTGTCAACCTTCGCATAATCGATCTCGGCGAAGATCAACTGATCGCGCAGGCCAAGGGTGTAGTTCCCTCGACCATCGAAACTCTTTCCCGAAACCCCGCGAAAGTCACGGACGCGGGGAAGAGCAATCGAGATCAGACGATCCAGAAACTCGTACATGGCATCTCCGCGCAGGGTCACCATTGCACCAATCGGCATCCCCTCACGCAACTTGAAGGCTGCAATGGACTTCTTCGCCTTTGTAATAACCGGCTTCTGTCCGGCAATCGAAGCAAGGTCCGCGACCAACGGATCCATGATCTTCACATTCTGCGTCGCTTCGCCAAGACCCATGTTGATCACGATCTTGTCCAGCTTGGGAATTGCCATGACGTTCTCAATTCCCAGCTCCTTCATAAGACTCTGACGAATCTCGCTGTCATACTTCTCTTTGAATCGCGATGCCATCTTCCACTCTGCCTTCTCCACGGTCTCGAAGACAAATTCTTCGTTTCGTGGGGTGTTCCGCTCTTAAGACGACGCTTCTTTCGAAAATCAAGCAACTGCGCAACTTAGAACTTCAGCAACAACGGTCCTAGCGGGCCGGCTTCGCGAGAACGGCACCGGTTGTCTTCGCAACCCTGACCTTCTTGCCGTCCTCAATCTTCGCGCCGACCCGGGTTCGCTTTCCTTCTCCGTCGATCAGCATGACGTTCGAAAGGTGAATCGGTGACTCCTGCTCCGCGATGCCGCCCTTAATGTTGCGCTGAGGATTCGGCTTGACGTGCTTTTTCATCATGCCGACACCCTCAACCAGCACGCGCTGTCGCTCCGTGATGACCCTGAGCACACGAGCCTGTTTGCCCTTATCTTTTCCGGCAATAACCTCTACACGATCGTTCCGCTTGATGTTTCTACTCATGCTCTTTAGCTCCTCGGCAGTACGGGGCCGGATCCCGGCGTTACAGCGTCAGTAAAACTAGATGACCTCAGGGGCGAGAGAGACGATCTTGAGAAACTTCTTCTCTCGAAGTTCGCGGGCTACAGGGCCAAAGACGCGTGTACCGACAGGCTCCAAAGCGTCGTTGATGACCACAGCTGCATTCTGGTCAAAGCGAATGTATGTTCCATCGCGCCGGCGGTACTCCTTGCGGGTGCGCACGATGACCGCCTTCACTACCTTCCCCTTCTTGACCGTGCCGTCGGGCGAAGCTTCCTTAACAGCAGCCGTCACCACATCGCCCAGACCTGCAATCTTGCCCAGACCACCGCCGAGGGGAAGAATCACCTGCAGCTTGCGGGCCCCCGAGTTATCTGCCACCTCAAGGATGGTTCTCATCTGTACAGCCATGATTAGTCTCCTTCATCTCACAACACCCGGAAGCTTCTCTGCGGCCTGAGCCGGCAGGAGAAGAACCTAAAGCGTTGCGCCTTCCGCGCGATCGCTCGCGATCTGTCCCAGTGAACTGCGGCGAACGATCTCTTCGAGAGACCAGCGCTTGAGCTTCGAGAGTGGCCTCGCCTCGCGAATGCGAACGATGTCCCCGATCCTTGCGGAGTTCTGCTCGTCGTGTGCGTAAAACTTCTTGTTCGACTTCATCACGCGCTTGTACTTGGGGTGCGCCTTCCGCATCTCGATCTCAACCACGATCGTCTTCTGCATCTTGGTGGAGACAACCAGTCCAACCTTTTCGTTTCTCCGGGATACTGGCTGCTCCGCACCAGGAGTGCTCACGACATCTGTCATAGCTATACCTTTATGCTTTCCGCTTAGCCCGGCGCGCGCTTCTCGCTCGGGGCTGTGCTGTTGACGCTGTGCTCGAGGAGTCCTCAGAAGCCAGTTCGCGTTCACGCTGGACAGTCTTGGCGCGAGCAATATCAAGCCTGTGGGCCTTCATCTGCTTCAGTCCGTCAAGATTGCCCATGCTCTTCTGAAACCGGATGCGAAAGAGCTGTTCCCCAGCCTGTCGCAATCGTTCTGTTAGCTCGTCCTGAGAAAGCTCGCGTAATGCTTGTACTGTCATTCGATCCGTTCTCCTTTCGTCCGCCCTACTTGGCGGCGGCTATGACCTTGGCATCATGTCGCTGCACAAAGGTCGTCTTCAGCGGCAGCTTGTGAGCCGCAAGCCGCATAGCTTCCTTCGCGAGATCGATATTGACGCCCTCCATCTCAAACAGGATCTTGCCTGGACGCACAACAGCAACCCAGTGGTCAGGAGCGCCCTTGCCTTTACCCATTCTGGTTTCAGCTGGCTTTTTTGTGATCGGCTTATCCGGGAAGATGCGCAGCCACACCTTGCCGCCGCGCTTGATAAAGCGGGTCATCGCGATGCGGCTGGCTTCGATCTGCCGATCCGAAATATACCCACACTCCAGAACCTTCAGGCCGAAGTCTCCGAAGGATAGATCGGAGCCACGCCAGGCCTTTCCACACATCCGGCCGCGCTGCTGCTTGCGGTACTTCACCTTCTTCGGCATCAACATAACTGATCCTCAACCCTTTGGCGTTTACGCCTGGTTACATCACACTACGATTGAAAGGCACCTGTGAGGGCACCCGGAACCGGCTGCTCGCGGCGCTTCTTCTGCTCATAGATATCACCCCGGTACACCCAGGTCTTGACCCCAATAATGCCGTAGGTGGTGTGCGCTTCAGAGAAGCCGTAATCGATGTCCGCCCGCAGTGTATGAAGCGGAAGCCGTCCCTGCAGGTACCACTCCGACCGCGCAATCTCGTTGCCGTTCAACCGACCAGAGACACGAACCTTGATTCCCTTGCACCCGAACCGAAGGGCAGAATCGACCGACTTACGCATAGCGCGCCTGAAGCTCACGCGCTTCTCTAACTGAAGCGCAATATTTTCAGAGACAAGTTGTGCATCAAGTTCTGGCTTGTTCACCTCGAGGATGTCAATGAAGACCTCCCGATTAGTCCGCTTCTGGATGTCGGCTTTCAGCTTGTCGATCTCTGCGCCTTTGCGCCCGATCACAATGCCAGGCCGCGCCGTCCGGATGATGAGCCGCAGCTTGTTTCCAGGACGCTCCACCTCCACCGAGCTCACGCCAGCAGCCTTCAGCTTCTCTCTCAACTCTGCCTTCAGCTTCACGTCTTCGACCAGGAGCTTGTCGTATCCACGCTCTGTAAACCAGCGCGACTTCCAGGGCTTGTTGACCCCTAGGCGAAACCCATATGGATGGACTTTTTGTCCCATAACTTCCTCTTCCTCTGCCCCGGCTCGACCGGCGGCGGAAACCCCGAAACTTTGATCTTACTTGACTTGTGAGCCTACTTCGCGCTTTTCTTCGCCTTACTTGCTTTTGCCGCGCCGGTCGGCTGGCTTGTTGTGTCAGATGCACCCTGAACTACGGCCTGCTTTTCAGCGACCGTCACGATGATGTGAGCTAACCTGCGCTGATAGCGGAAGGCGCGTCCCATCGGAGCTGGGCGGATCCGCTTCATACGAGGACCTTCGTTCGCAATTGCGGTCTTGACATAAAGGTTGTCAACGTCCACATCGAGTCCGCGCTCCTGCGACACGTAGCTCGCATTCTGAATCGCAGAGCGCAAAACTTTTTCGACGGTTGGTGCAATGCGTTTGGTCGAAAAGTGCACGGTGTTCAGTGCCTGCTCCACGCGGAGACCCTTGATGAGATCGAGAACAAGCTTTGCCTTCTGCGGGCTGGTCCGCTGAAACTTTGCCTCAGCCCTAAACTCACGTTGTTCTTTCACTGTCTGTGCCATGTCTTTGTCCTTCAGAGTCAATCTATCTGTCTGCTAGCAATCGTCTGCGGCGGAGTCTACTTCGGCTTTGCCGAGGTCTCCGTAGCCCGCGCTGAATGACCCTTGAAGGTCCGCGTTGCCGAAAACTCACCAAGTTTGTGTCCGACCATGTTCTCCGTCACGTAAACCGGAATAAACTTGCGTCCGTTATGGACCGCGATGGTGTGGCCGACCATATCCGGATGGATTGTCGATCTCCGCGACCAGGTTCGCAGAACCTTCTTGTCGTTCGTCTGGTTCATGACCGTTATCTTGGTCATGAGGTGGCCGTCTATAAACGGACCCTTTTTGGCTGATCGTGTCATGCTGTCTCACTCTCACTGCTGTACTTGCTGCTACGAATCCCGCCCGGGCGCGAGACTTGGTCATGCGCCTTTTCTTCCCGAGGCGCCCCCGCACATCTACTTGCTGCGTCGACTTACGATGAAGGTGTCAGTCCGCTTGTTGTTTCTCGTCTTATAGCCGCGTGTCGGCTGACCCCACGGAGTAACAGGGTGACGGCCGCCCGAGGTCTTGCCCTCGCCGCCGCCATGCGGGTGATCGACGGGGTTCATTGAAACACCGCGGTTCGCAGGACGGATTCCCTTCCAGCGATTCCGGCCGGCCTTGCCGATTGTCACATTCTCGTGATCCGTGTTTCCGACCTGGCCGATCGTAGCCATGCACTCCACAAGCACTCGCCGGGTCTCCCCGGATGGCAGCTTCAGCAGCGCATAGTCGCCCTCCTTGGCCACAAGCTGGACCTGGGCTCCGGCCGACCGGGCCATCTGCGCGCCCTTTCCAGGACGCAGCTCAATATTGTGGACTGTCGTACCCGCCGGTATGTTCTTCAGCGGGAGAGCATTGCCTACAAGAATGTCCGCATCCGGACCGCTCATGATCTGCTGACCGACCTTCAGTCCGATCGGCTGGATAATGTAGCGCTTCTCTCCATCCGCATAGGTCACCAAAGCAATCCGAGAGCTGCGATTCGGGTCGTATTCGATGGTCGCAACCGTGGCCGGAATGCCGAACTTCTCTCTTTTGAAGTCAATAAGGCGCAGCTTCTGTTTATGACCGCCACCCTGGTGGCGTATCGTCATAGCGCCGGTTGAGTTGCGGCCGCCCGTTCGCGGCTTTACCGACAGCAGGGGCTTGTGCGGCGTATCGGTCGTGATGTCGCTGTTGACCAGCTTGGTCGAAAACCGCAGCGAGGGGGTAATCGGGCGAAAGGATTGAATTGGCATCGTTGGTATCTCTCCTAGCTGCCAGTCACTTGCAGCAGCTAGTTCAATCAAAGATCGTTCATGTGGATCGAGCCTGCGACACTCGAGTTTTCAGGGAAGCATCCTTCGACCTACATACTGTCGAGATACTCCGGCATCTTTTCCCCTTGCTGGAGGCGGACATAGGCCTTCTTCCAGTCGGGCCGGTAGCCGGTAAACTTTCCACGTCGGCGTTCCTTGCCCTCTACAACCGAGGTCCGAACTCCGACCACCTTCACCTTGAAGAGAGTCTCAACGGCCTGCTTGACCTCGGTCTTTGTCGCGTGCAGCTGCACCTCGAAGACTAGGGTGTTCTCGATCTCCTTAACACCCATGCCTTTTTCCGTAATAAGCGGCCGCCGAAGAACGTTATAAAGGGTCGACATTATGCAACCTCCTTCTGGCTGCTTGCGTGACCACGCGGAGCGTTCTTAATCAAGGTTTCCTGAAGCGTCTGCATCGCCTCGCGCGAGAAGATCGCATGCTCGTACCGGAGCAGGTCATAGGGATGGACCTCCGAGCTGAGCACCAGCTCCACACCCTCGAGATTCCGTGAACCGAGGTACAGCTTCTCATCCAGCCGCCGGCTCGTCTCGACCAGCAACGTGGTCTTTGTCGCCTCGAGTGTTGTCAGCGCCTTGCGGAAGTGCTTGGTCTTCATCTCAGCAGTCTCGAAGCTGTCGACAATCGTCAATTTTCCGGCAGCAATCTTTGATTGCAGCGCCGAACGCAGAGCTCCCAAGAGCTTCTTTCGCGGGAACGCGTAGTCATAGCTTCGGGGCTGCGGTCCGTGGACCGTTCCACCGCCGCGCCAGAGCGGTGTCCGGATCGAGCCCACACGGGCCCGGCCAGTGCCCTTCTGCTTCCAAAGCTTCTTGCCGGCACCCGATACCAGTTTACGGTTCTTGGTTGCGGCCGTTCCCTGTCGGAGAGCCGCGCGGTAGTGCTTCACCGCCTCCCAAAGAAGACTCTCATTGACCTCGCCGGTGAAGACAGCCTCTGCGAGAGGGAACTCGCCGACCTTCTCTCCACCCAGATTCACTACGTTGATGCTTGCCATCGCTTCTTCTCTCATGTACATCCCGCTTGCAGACTCTGCAGCGGTCACGTCAAAAGGTTGTACTTCTACACACTTCCTGTCAGATCACGCCCTGGGCTTTGCCGCTACTTCTTCTTCGCAGGAGCAGCCTTCTTTGACGCCTTCAACGGATCGAGCGTCGTTGCGCCGGCAAAGCCGCGGCGCTCTCGTGGTGGCGCCTTGGCCTTCGAGATCAGCACGTAGCCGTCGCGCGGTCCCGGCACGGCGCCTTCCACCAGGAGCAGATTATCTTCAAGATCGATTCCACGGATCCGCAGGTTCCGAACCGTGACCTGGTCGTCACCCATATGTCCCGGCATGCGCTGACCGGGAAAGACGCGGGATGGAAACGAAGAGGCACCGATCGAGCCCTGCACCTGGAACATGTGGCCGTGAGCCTTCGGTCCGCCACCAAAGTGATGGCGTCGAATCACACCGGCGAAGCCACGCCCCTTCGAGGTACCGATCACATCCACAAACTTTTCAGATTGGAAAATATCAACCAGGATGCGATCGCCAGCCTTGACGCCCTGCTCTTCACCCGTCTCTGTCGCCGTGCGTGCTTCGATAGCAACCTCCTTAAGCACACGCACCGGGGGGACATCGGACTTCGCGAAGTGACCGGTCATCGCCTTATTCACCTTCGAGGCCTTGATAAAGTCCACGTAGCCGATCTGTGCGGCATCGTAGCCATCACGCGCCAGCGTCTTCAGCTGCGTGATAACACACGGGCCAGCCTTCAGCACCGTAACCGGATGCACATCGCCCCGCTCATCAAAGAGCTGGGTCATGCCGACCTTTTTTCCAAGAATACCTGTAACGCTCATGCTGCTTTCCTTTCCTCATCATGCTCTTGCCGAGCACTGCCGGCCTATCTGGAGAGCGAACCCGCCCTCCGTCTTACCAACTTATTTCTGGACCGTCTTAATCTCGACGTCCACACCTGCTGGAAGATCGAGCTTCATCAAGGCATCCACTGTCTGCTGCGTAGGCTCGAGGATGTCAATGAGTCGTTTATGGGTGCGGATCTCGAAGGCCTCGCGCGACTTCTTATCCACGTGGGGCGAGCGAAGCACGCAATACTTATTCTTCATAGTCGGCAGCGGAATCGGACCCGCTACCTGAGCCCCGGTCCGCTTTGCTGTCTCGACGATCTCGCCCGTCGATGTATCGAGCACCCGGTAGTCGTATGCCTTGAGCCTGATGCGAATGCGCTGTCCTGCCATGCTGAGTCTCTTTTCTCTCTACACAAAGATCGTTTTGGAGCATGCTGCCGGGTGATCTCTTGACCCACCGGCAGCCCAAGCGGAGCGTGCCTTTTACTTCAGGATCTCGGAGATGGTTCCTGCCCCGACGGTGCGGCCGCCTTCGCGGATGGCGAAGCGCAG
>CAHJWL010000021.1 GCA_903642235.1 Acidobacteriaceae bacterium
CCGCCTCCTTCGGTGCCATCACCGGCGGTCGCTCCGGCCGCGTCCGCAACGCCGACGTCGAAGTCCGCCTCGGCTCCCCCGCCGAAGACAACACCCACGGCGACCACCGCAACTCCGCCCTCTCCACCATCCCCATGCCGTTGACCGACGATCGCGCCGCCATCGCCCGCTCGCTCTGGTTCGCCACCAACCGCGGCTACGCCCGCGCTCTCGACGCGTATCTCAAGGTCAAGACCGAGCAGCAGGTCCGCGCCCGCGAGGAAGATGTCTCGGCCGACTTTTCAAAAGAAACGCCCGCCACGACCGTGCTTCCGCCCAGCCCTCCGCTCGACGTCACCGACAAGGTTCGCTCCGCCTGGGCCGATCGTCTGCGGGAGCTCTCCGGCATCTTCAAGCAGTACCCTGATGTCCTCTTCTCGAACGTCGCGCTCGAGGCCTCGACCGAGACCGACTACTTCGTCTCGTCAGAAGGCGCGCGCGTCGCCACCCCCTCGCACGTGGCACGGCTTGTCGTCGTCGCCCGCACCCGCGCCGCCGACGGCATGGACCTCTTCCGCGCCGAGACCTTTGAGGCCGACACCCTCGCCCATCTGCCCGACCAAAAGACCGTCACCGACAAGACCGTCGCCATGGCGAAGAACCTCGAGGCCCTCCGCACCGCGCCCATCACCGAGCCCTTCAACGGTCCCGCCATCCTCTCCGGCCGTGCCTCCGCCGTCTTCTTCCACGAAGTGCTGGGCCATCGCCTCGAAGGGCAGCGGCAGCGCGGCGATGAAGAAGGTCAGACCTTCACCAAGCTGCTCGGCAAACCCATCCTCCCTACCTTTCTTTCCGTCGCCGACGACCCCACGCTCTCCACCTTTGAGGGCCACCCGCTCAGCGGCCACTACAGCTTCGACGATGAAGGCCAGCCCGCGCATCGCGTCGATCTCATCAAGGATGGCGTGCTCGAAACCTTTCTCATGTCGCGCCAGCCCATCGCCTCCGTCTCGAGCTCAAATGGCCACGGCCGCGCGGAGTCCGGTCACATGCCGACCGGCCGCCAGGGCAACCTCATCGTCACCAGTACCAAGACCGTTTCGGATAAGCAACTGCGGCAGTTACTGATCGACGAAGCCAGGAAACAGGGCAAGCCCTACGGCCTCTTCTTCGAAGACATCTCCTCCGGCTTCGCCGTCACCAATCGCCGCAGTCCGCAGGCCTTCTCCGTCATGCCGCTGGTCGTCTATCGTGTCTTCGTCGATGGCCGTCCGGATGAGCTGGTGCGCGGCGTCTCCATCGTCGGCACACCGCAGGCCGCGCTCAATCGCATTCTCGCCACCGACGATCACCAGGACATCTTCAACGGCATCTGCGGCGCCGAATCCGGCCAGATTCCTGTCTCCGCCGTCGCCCCCGCTATGCTCGTCTCGGAGATTGAAACCCAGCGCCTCGCCCAGGGCAACACCCGCCCGCCTATTCTGCCGCCTCCGCCTGCCGATTTGACTTCAGGCTCCACCAGCAAGGAGGTCCGCTGATGATCGGGCGTCTGGCTTTCATCCTGGGACTGTCTGTATCTTCTGCTGTTACATATGCACAGGCTCCTGCCTCTGATCCAACCCTTGCCGCCATGCAGGCCGAGCTAACCCGCGAACAGGCCGGCCTCCAGCTGCCCGGCATGGAAAAGCCCTACTTCATCGAGTACCGCCTCGACGACATTGCCAGCTACGAGGCCCTCGCCAACTTCGGCGCGCTCACCCGCGAAGAAACTACCCGCCAGCGCATCGTCCGCGTCACCATCCGGATCGGCTCTTACGCCGCCGATAACTCCTCCGCGCGCGGCGACGGCTCGCTCGGTCTCGCCCCCACTGACGACAATCCGCAAGCCCTCCGCTACGCCCTTTGGGTCGCCACCGATGAGGCCTACAAGAGCGCCCTCCGCGAGCTCTCCGCCAAGCAGGCGGCCCTCAAGCGCTTCGAGCAGCAAAGCTCGATCCACGATTTTGCCGACGCCAGACCCGTCACCCACATAGAGCCGATCCGCACCATCGACATCGACCGTGCCGAGTGGAAGCGGCGCATCGTTGAGGCCAGCGGCGCCTACCGGACCGACCCTGCCGTCAGCAGCTTCTCCGACACCGTTCAGTACTCGACCGCCAACCTCCGCGCCGTCGCTCTCAATCGCTATCTCGTCAACTCCGAAGGCACCCACCTCCTCACCGGCTCGACCGGCTACGCCGCCAACGTCTCGGTCGGAGGCCAGGCCGACGACGGCATGCGCCTCGGCCGTGACAACGGCACCGTCGGCGCCACTGCCGCCGATCTCGAGTCGGCCGCCGCCTTCCATCAGCGCATCATCGACGATCTCAAGAGCTTCCACGACCTACGCTCTGCGCCCCTCGTCTCCGCCGAGGACTACCATGGCCCTGTCCTCTTCTCGGGCGACGCCAGCGCCGACATCCTGAACCGCCTCTTCGTTCCCAACGTCGAAGGCGACCGGCCCGATCTCGGCACTGCCGCCCGTACCCAGGGCTCCTACAGTTCATCGCTCCACGCCCGCGTCCTTCCCGCCTTCCTCGATGCCACGGACAATCCGTTGCTCTCCACCTTCGCGGGCAAGCATCTCGTCGGCGCGTACGAGGTCGACGATGAGGCCGTGCCCGCCGTCTCCACCGAGGTTGCTGTTGATGGCAAGCTGCAGAACTTCCTCATCGGCCGCGAGCCCATCCGCGACTTCACCATCTCAAACGGCCACGGCCGGGCCGCCGCCGGCCAGCCCGCGCACTCCCACTCCGGCGTCATGGTCTTCCAGCCCATCGTTCCGCCCGTCGCCGCCTCGACTACCTCGGGCACGACGCTGGACACCACCGCGCCCCGCGCCGTCCGCACCGAGCTCAAAGGCCTCTCCGACGCCGACATGAACGCCCGTCTCCTTGCCCTCGCCCGCGAGCAGAAGCGGGACGTCTATTCCGTCGAAACTCTCGCCGACCTTGCCCCGCGCCTGCTCTTCCTCACCCACCCGGACGGCACCCGCCAGCTCGTACGCGGCGCCGTCTTTGACGAGCTCGATAATCGCAGCCTTCGCTCTTCCATCGTCGCCGCAGGCGGAACGCCGTACGTCGCCAACACCCTGGGCCCCATCCCCCAGACCACCATCGCCCCCGAGCTCCTCTTCGACGACATCGGCGTCAAGCGCGCCAACGACGAGCAGCAAAAGCTTCCCTATTACCCGCCGCCACCCGCATCTGAACGGTAAGTCGTACCTCGAACACGCTCTGGCCCTTCGCCCCAGGAAGCCATGCACCTCGATCTCCACACGTTACAAATCGCTGCCATGGTCGTGGTCTTCGCCCTCATCTATGTCGCGCGCGCCACAAAGGGCGCATCCCGTCAGACAC
Source organism: Acidobacteriaceae bacterium (assembly GCA_903642235.1). Taxonomy (GTDB): domain Bacteria; phylum Acidobacteriota; class Terriglobia; order Terriglobales; family Acidobacteriaceae; genus Edaphobacter. The sequence goes on from CAHJWL010000021.1 coordinate 3,378, forward strand.
CCGACGGGATTGCCTATCCGCTCAAACCCCTGGTCGTACTCTCCCGCGCTATCGCGCTTCCGCTCTACTTTCTGCTCTTCGCCTACCCACTCTGGATCTCGCGCCAGTCCATTCCCGCCTGGCTGCTGCTCCTGATCTTCGTCGTTACCCTCTTCGCCCTCTTTCAGCTGCCCGGCACCATCATGCTCACGCCCGCCGCCGTCACCCAGCGCTTCTGGCTGCGCGCCTCAAAGAGCATTCCCTACTCCGAGATCCTCGGCATCTCTGCCTCCCGCAGCGGCTCCGTCACCCGCATCCTCGGCGCCAACCGCATCGCCATCACCCACACCTTCAACCACGCCGCATCGGCTGATTTCCGGACCAATCTTGCCCGCCTCTCCGGCAAACAACTCAGCACCTGAGCGCCTCGCAACAACGAACAATTGAGAGTGGCACCTAATCCGTCCGCACCATATACGGCTGCGCCGCATCCGGCAGATGAATTCCGTTCGCGATTTCTGTCGCATGCTGCCGGTCCGCCACCTTCGGATTGATGCGCACCCAGTGCCCGGTCGGCCCGGCAAACTCCATCACCTTCGCTCCCGGATATCTCCCCAGCAGATCCGCTTTCTCCTGCAGCGCATCCTCCTCGGTCGGAAACGCGCCAATCTGCACGCACCACCGGCCTCCCTGTAATACATTGGGCTTGAGCGGCGGCGCATTGAAGGCCTCTACCCGCACTCTGGCTGTTCCCTCCCGGTAGACGCCAATCTCTTTAGCCGCCCGGAGACTCAGATCAATAATCCGCCCTCGCACAAACGGCCCTCGATCTGTAATCCGCACCACCGCACTCTGCCCGGTCCCCAGATTCGTGACTCGCACCACCGTCCCCAGCGCCAGCGTCAGATGCGCCGCCGTCATCGCATTCTGGTCGTACACGGTTCCGTCCGCGCCCTTGCGTCCGGCATAGGGCGGCCCGTACCAGCTGGCTATGCCCATCTCGGTAGCAAACGGCAGCCCGTGGATCTCCATCGGCGGCAGCCTGGCACCAGCTGCTGGTGCCGGCGGCACCCGCACTACCGGGGCTGGTCCACGATTGCCGACAACCCGGCCAGTAGCATCCTCATCCCCTGCCGATCGCCGCGTTGGGGGCGGCGGCGCCGGAACACCGGCACGCGGGCGCGGCCTCTTGTGGCAACCAGCCAGCCCCGCCATCGCCAGCACACATCCCAGCCACAGCGTCGTCGCAGCCGTCCAGCGCATCTCGCCGCCTCGGCTCACCGCCGCTCGCGCTCCCCGGAGTCCCCCGGCTCGGGCCGCCCCTCGATCCGCTCCGCCAACCGCGTCAGCTCCTCCGCCGCCGCCCGCAGCGCCCGCGACCCATGCCGCCGCACCTCCGGCACCACCTCGTCGTTCAGCGCCGCAATGACCCGCCGCACCTCGGCCTCTGCCTTTGCCGCCGAGTCCTCAAGCACCCGCTCCCATCCCGCTTTTGCCTCATCCATCGCGCGCACCTCGCCCTTGTACTATCAGAACCCGGAAAACTTCGCATCCACGGCACCACGCCCGCCGATCCACGGCACTGTATCGCGGTCGATACCCCCGCATCGCCAGCAATCCTTCTTTCGATAACGGGTGCTCTAACACGATCGTCCAATCAATAGTCCGCCGCAGCGCCTTCCCAAACGCTATCCTGAGACGTCGCATCCTGTTTGTGATTCAGGCGCTCAACCCATTCCTTCAGATTGAGGCATTCTTTGCACCGTAGAATCGCTTTTCCTCCCCGGTCAACCCAGCTTTGCCGTGTTCTCCCCGCCGCCGCGCTCGCCTTCGCTCTTGCGCCCGCGTCGGGCCAGCAGATCAACCCTGGCGCCACGGTGGACCTAGCGACCTCGCGGCTCGTAAGCACCACGCTTCCCTTCTCTGAAGGCGACCGTGCCAGCTACGACCGCGCGAGCCTCGAGCTCGCCGCCTTGCCCGACGCCCCCGGCGTCTCCAGCTCCGCCGCCAAGCCCGAGCCCTCCGGCCAGATCGCCAACCAGAAAGAGGGCAGCCAGCCCAGCCTTAACCCGCTCCAGCGGCTTGCCCATCCCCTCGTCCCTACCTCGTCCGACATCACCATCGCTCCCGGCCAGGTCGGTCCTCGCCAGACTGCCGGCGACAAGCTCCTCTCCAGCCTTCGCGACTCCGCCTCACCCTTCAGCATCGCCGGTGAGATCATCTCTGCCGGCTACTCCCAGGGCATTGACAGCAGCCCCCACTATGGCCGGGATGTGGGTGCCTTTGGCCAGCGCGTCGGCGCCTCGATCGCTCGCGGCACCAGCCAGAAGATCTTTTCAGAAGGGATTTTAGCGGCCGTCCTCCATGAAGATGTGCGCTACTACCAACTCGGGTCCAAGCAGAACTTCTTCAAGCGCGTCCTCTATGCCGGAACCCGGCCCGCCATCGCCCGCACGGACGCCGGCCGCACCACACCTAACCTCGCCACGATCGGCGGCTATCTCGGGGCTGCCGCCCTCGCTCAGACCTACTACCCCGGCCGCGATCAAAGCGCCAATGACGTCCTGCGTACGTGGGGCACCGGTCTTGGGGGAGCCGCGATCGGCGATGAAATTACCGAGTTCCTCCCGGACTTTCTCCAGTTCGTTCATCTCAAGCGTGTCTCACACAGGTAGCCGATACTTCTCGGGAGTGCGCAGGCTGGAGTTGCGGAGACAGATCTCAACGAAGACGGGAAAAGGCTTCTGTAACGCCAAGAGCGCTCCCCAAGGAGCGCTCTTGAGACGACCATCGCGAACCTTCACTGACGTCGGTTGTCCTTGCCTACACGTCCAACCTCCTGCGGCGGCTCACGCAGTTCTCCGACCTTGGATCCGCCCGGCTGGTTGCCTTCGGCTTTCGTCTTCTCATGAGCTTCGCCCAAGTGTGCTGCGTGGGAGTGCGCGTGTGCCGTGTTGTCGCCGGGTACTGCATCGTGGCTCTTTCCCGTGGGAAGATGCGCGTCGTTTTCGTGCATCGCCTGCTCGCTCGCCTTACTCGCGTGATCTTCGTGCTTCTCTGCCATGCTTTGCTCCTTCTTGTTCTCGGCCCAATGGTGACTCGTAGCCGGATTGACTCTGAACTGGTTGCCCTTAGTCGTGACTGGCTGGTTTTTCGGGCTGCGGTGCTGTACCGCCTCCCTGGGTTGAGCCTTCCAGCGCCTTTTCGACGCCTTTTTCGAGGCCGTCAGCGCTGCTCCCGTCGCTGCCGCTCCTATCCGTCGGCTCGTCCCCAAAGTCCCGGGCGCCGTAGTTATATTCCTTGCCGCCATACGTGGGTTGGCGCTCTTTGGGCAGTGCGGTTCGCTCGGCCTCGTTGAGGCCCCATCCCTGCTCGTGCGCGTACTCCCCTGCGAGGCCGCGGGCGTGCTCTCCGAAGCCGCGGGGCTCAGGAACCTTTTCCCTTGTTTTCTCTTGCTCTGCCATCAGATCATCCTCAGCTTCTAGGATGGCCGCGCCCGGTTGCGAGTTAGCCTCCGATCGCGGCCTTCTTCTCCTCCACCTCGACCTGATCGACGGCGATGGCGACATTCTCGTGCTTGATGTCCAGTCGCAGCCGGTTGTAAAGGCTCATGTAGAAGTTGGCAACCCACACCAGCGCAAACCAGGCGATTACAAAGCCACGCCAGCCGTCGTAGAGCATTTGAAAGCGGGTCAGCAGCAGAAAGAAGGCTGTGACGTAGTGGCTAAAGCAGTACTCGCACGTAAAGAGATAGAAGAACTTGCGCATGACCAGCGGCTTGCAGTTCTGGCTCTTGTCCCGGCAGAAATCGCGCGGCTCGCGGAAGACCTCTTCATGCGTCACTGTCCAAGTCGCGCAAGCGATCGGCAGTGCGAGGAGAGTCAGGTATGCCAGCTGGCGGGAGAGCGTCATCGACATCAGGTAGGGCACCGGTCCCATTGTCTTCGTGCCTCCGATGGGGACGTACTGCAGTAAGATGCTCTTGGCCGCGGGACGATCCTTTACTCGACCGCATCCTCCCGCAGCCAATAGGATCGAGACTGATGGACTGGAAAAGCAAGCGCATCCGCACCGTGCTCGAAGCCGCCCTGCTCGAGGATAAAGCCGCGAACGACATCACGACAGCGCTTACGGTTGATTCTCGCACCCGCGCCACGGGCACGGTGATCGCGATGGAGCCCTGTGTGATCGCGGGTCTAGGCGCTATTCCGATCTTCCTTGAGCTCTTCACGAAGCTGCACAATGCGCCGCTTAGCCGTTTTGAAGTTGTCAGCCATCCGGAGATCTTCGATGGCGTGCGTGTGCGCAAAGGACAGCCGCTTGCCGTGATCCGCGGAAATGCCGCGGCAATTCTGTCGACAGAACGCGCCATTCTGAACCTGCTCGGCCGCATGTGCGGCATTGCTACACTCACCAACGCCTTTGTAAAAGCGATTGCCGGCACCGGTGCGCAGGTTCTTGATACGCGCAAGACCATCCCCGGACTGCGGGCGCTCGACCGGTACGCGGTGTGCTGTGGCGGCGGGCTGAATCATCGCAACGACCTCCAGGATGGCATTCTGATTAAAGGCAATCATCTGGCGCTGGGCGGCGGTATCGCGGGTACGGTCAGCCGGGCGCTTGCCGCCCGCAAGCCCGGGCAGCTGATTCAACTCGAGGTGCGGTCTGTCGATGAACTTCCAGAAGCTCTTGCGAGCGGGGCCGACTCACTGCTTCTGGATAACATGACGCCTGCCGCAGTACGCCGCGCCGTCAAACAGATTCGCGCGACGCATCCGGAGATGCCGATTGAGGCAGCGGGCGGGATGAATCTTCTGAACGTTCACGATTTCGCGGCAGCCGGCGTCAACTTTGTAACCATCGGCTCCTTGACACACTCGGTGCATGCGCCGGAGATTAATCTTCGGGTGTCTACCGATACCTCCTTATTTTGACTTCGAGCGCCATACCCTTCGAGATGCCACAGCCGTTCCGCATTGCCACTGTTGAAGCGGCCATTGTGAGGACCCGCTTCTCAACGCACGTGCGTCATCTCGCGAGCACTCCCTCAACGAACGACCTCGCCCTGGCCGCCGCGCGCGCGGGCGCAGGACAGGGTGTATGGATCGCGGACGAGCAGACGGCGGGACGTGGACGGGGCGGCCACACCTGGCACTCCGCTCCGGGAGACGGACTCTACGTCAGCGTACTGATCACCACGCCGATCCCGATCTCGAATGGTCCCGCTCTCTCATTTGCCACCGCGGTCGCCGTGCAAACAGCCATCGCGGCTCTCACAGGCTTCGCGCCAAGAGAGATGATCGATATCCGCTGGCCGAACGACCTGATGTTGAATACCGCGCGAGGGCCCAGAAAGTGCGGTGGCATCCTGATTGAGAGTGCGGCGTCAGCGCCTGATGCCACACTGCGTTACGTCGTTCTTGGAATTGGCACCAATTGTAACCATCTCAGTTTTCCTCCCGAGCTTGACGCGCTTGCAACATCTCTTCGCAGAGAGTTGCCCGACACCACACAGCGTGTCTCTCGAGAGGACCTGCTTGCCGCTCTTCTGCTCGCGCTCGATCACGAGATAGCAGAGTGGACTAGCGAGAGTGCGCCGGTGCGCGATCCGGCGGCCTTCAGCTCCTGGGTGCGCGGGAAGCGCGTTCGGATCGCTGACGACGGCGGCTATACTGGCGTCACGACCGGCCTGACCCCCGGTGGCTCTCTGAAGGTGTTGACCAGCGACGGAAGCACCCGCATTGTGCGATCCGGCGGGGTGCGGGAACTCGAAGACTTACCTCATCTCGCAGCAGCCGAGGCGATCTAGACCATGCTCCTGGCACTGGATGTCGGCAACACAAATATCGTCGCCGCGCTATTCGATCTCTCGCGCGAGAATCGCGGCCAGCCCCTCTCCACGTGGCGCGCTACGACCCATCGCGAGTACACGGCGGATGAGTTCGGCCTTCTGCTCAAGAGCCTTTTCGGCCTTCATGGCTTGGATTTCGGCATCGTTACGGGCGTTGCGATTGCCTCGGTGGTTCCGCCGCTTGACTCTGCTCTGCGTCTGATGACGGAGCGCTTCTTTTCGCTCAAGCCGATGTTTGTGGAACCTGGCATCAAGACTGGCATTCCGATTCTTACGGATAACCCGTCCGAGGTTGGAGCGGATCGGATCCTGAACTGCGTTGGTGCGTGGGACCGGGTTCACGGCCCGGCAATCGTCGTCGATCTCGGTACCGCGACCAAGTTCGATGTTCTCAGCAGGAATGGAGAGTTCCTTGGAGGTGCGATCGCGCCGGGCCTTGGCATCTCCGCGGACGCGCTCTTCAATCGCGCGGCCAAGCTGCCGCGTGTCGACATTCGTAAACCCTCAAAGGTCGTCGGCACCGGGACTGTCGATAACATGCAGATCGGGTTGTACTACGGCTACATCGGGCTGGTGGACGGGATTCTCGAACGCATGCTGCCGACGCTTGATCCTGCGACGAAGGTTCTGGCCACGGGCGGCCTCGCACGCCTGATCGCGGATGGGTCGAAGTACATCACGGAGGTGGATGACCTGCTGACCCTCACAGGGCTTCGCCTTCTATACGAGCGAAATCGCCGCTGAGCGACACGCATAGACTTAAGCGTAGCGATGCAGAACTACTTTAATTACTTCACCGAGATTGAGGAGCGCTTTCAGGTAAGGCGGGGCTCGCTGCTGATGCTCTCGACTCTTGACTGGGCGCTGATTGATACGTGGCGGGAGGCCGGCCTGCCGCTCGATGTGGTGCTTCGCGGGCTTGATGAAGCTTTCGACCGCTACGACGCGAAGCTCGCCCGGGCGAAGGGGCGCGTACGCAAGATCAACGGCCTCGCGTGGTGCTCGCAGGCGGTACTGGAGGCCGCGCAGAGGGCCTCTGATGCTTCGGTCGCCGCGCCCCAGCAGGCAAGCTCTGACGCGCACGCGGAGACACGCGAGAGTGGGTTTGAACGAGGTCGTATCGCGACGTACCTGCGGCGGAACGCTGCCGCTCTCGCCGCGGCGACGCCACCTGCGCCCGCGGATACGGTTGCGCAAGAGAGTAGCCAGCGACTTGAATCGCTTGCGGCAGAGATCGATGACGCGGCGCTGTCATCGGATCTCGAAGGACTTGATCGATCTCTGTCGGTGCTGGAGGAGAGGCTGGTTGCGGCACTTGTAACAGCAACACCGGAGGCGGTGCTGACAGGTCTGCGCGAACAGGCTGCCCATGAGCTTGCACCGTACCGCGGCAAGATGCAGGCCGTACAGATTCGGCAGATCCAGCAGCAGTTTTTACATAAGCGGCTGCTCGACCTGCACTCGCTGCCGCGCCTCAGCCTCTTTTATATGAGCCTTACATGACGCCCGAGGCTCTTTCTCTGTGTCCGCATTTCGGCCCATGCGGCGGCTGCCAGATTCAGGATCTCGCGTATGAGGGGCAGCTCGTTCTGAAGCAGCAACGGCTCGTAGAGCTGCTGGCTGCCGCAGATGTTGCTGATCCTCCGTCCATTCAGGTTCACTCCGCCGCGCCGTGGCAGTATCGAAACCGGATCCGGATGCGTGTGATTGCTGAACCGGATGGCACCTTCCAGATCGGTTACAACCAGCGCGCTTCGAACACGTTTCTTCCGATCCGTAGCTGCCCGATCTCGGCACCGCTTCTCCTTCGTGCCGCGCAGAGCCTTTGCAGGCTGGCGCAGACGAACGGCAGCATCGCCCAGTGGCTTGACGTGACGGATGAGATCGAGCTGTTTACGACGCGGAATGAGTCGCGTCTGCAACTGACACTGCTGCTGAAGGCGATACCCGATGTGGCTCCGGGACAGCTCTCCCGTAGCTTTGCTGCATTCTGCGAGGCGCTTCAATGTGAGCTTCCGGAGATGTCGGGGGCGGGCGCGGATCTGTTGCGGTCGACACGTGCCAACGCGCCGAAGCCGCGGGCGAGCCGCCGCATGGCCGCCGCGTTTACCGCACCGGCCTGGGGCAGCCCAGGCCTGCTGTATGGCGCAACCCTGAACGGCGTTGCGGAACAGCTCTGGGTAAGCCGCGGCTCTTTTTTTCAGGTGAATCGCTGGCTGCTCGAAGAGCTTGTTGCGATAGCCACAACGAGAGGCAGTTCGGCGCAGGGAGCGCTTGCCTGGGATCTCTTCGCCGGGGTTGGCCTGTTTACGCGAGCGCTGGCGCCGCATTTCGAACGCGTCGTCGCAGTGGAAAGCGCGAGCAGCGCGACGGCTGATCTAGCCGCCGCTCGCGTGCCGAACGTTGCGATCCGGACTGCGACTGTGCTCGACTTCCTGCGGGTTGCCGCACTTGACCGCGACCGGCCGTCGCTGGTTCTGCTGGATCCGCCGCGCGCCGGGCTGGGACTGGAGGCCGCGACACTGCTGACGCAGCTTCGCCCCGGGCGGATCGTGTATGTGTCGTGTGAGCCGGTGACTCTCGCGCGCGATCTCGGCGCAATGCTATTCTCCGGCTACAACCTTGCTGAGCTGCATCTGGTTGACATGTTTCCACAGACGTCGCACATGGAGACAGTCGCGATCCTCGATCGCATGGACGATCAGGCACAGCCCGGGCGGGGCTGATCTCCCATGGGCCCACGATGCAGGTGCGCTCGATGAGCGTGCGCCGATGTCGTCGCTTTCCCCTACGAGGCCTGCTGAACCCAACGCACGCGCGCGTTTTGGGGACGGGCCGCCGGCTTCGGCTCTGAAGAAGTCTGTCTCGACAACGCCGGATCCGGCGCTGTTTCCCAATGATCCGGCACGGGTGGAGCCTTTGCGGCTGCGACGTGCTCCCCTGCTGTTCGCTGCCGTTTGCTTCGCGCTTGGGGAGGTTCTGGCGGCCCGGCACGCGCATCCGACTTCTCTGCTGCTGCTGGCCGGCGGGCTGCTGGTGTGCCTTGCGGGACTGGCACTTTTCTACGCAACGCGCCATGCTGCCCACTCTTCGGCACAGTGGGCCGCGACAGTACCGATCGCCGCAGTGTGGATTGTCACAGGCACGCTTGCCGCACATCTGCGACCGGCGCCCGACCCGCAATCGGCTCTTATGCCGTACGCTGACAACCTCTCCCGTGCGGTCGTGGGCCGGGTCGTACGGGTTCATGCTTTGCCGCCGCGACCCGCTGCGGAGACGGCCGACTCCGAACACAGCTGGCAGCCTGCAGAGCCGGAGGACGAGGCTCCGCAGGCGGAGCAGGTAGATCTGCAGCTCTCGGAGATTGAGTATCTGACGCCCGATGTTTCAACTCTGGTACCGATCAGGGCCGGCGTGCGCGCCACGGTGATGACGACCGCGGCTGCCCCCACTCTGCCTGTGCTTGGCTGCGGCGATCGGGTAGAGGTGCCCCTGCGGCTACGCGCGCCGGAGCGGTATCGCGACCCTGGTGCATGGCAGTATGCGGACTACCTTCTCGAACAGGGGATCGCCGCGCATGGAACCGCGCGGGCGGAGAAGCTGCGTGTGCTGGGCCATGGCGCTGCCACGATGCCTTGCCGTCTGCTTGCGGCGCAGGCCTGGGCTTCCGGGCGGCTGATGCAGTTTGCGGCCAGTACGACCAATCGACGACTGCCCGCACTGCTGCGGCTGAGCACGAACGACACGGGGATGCTGGCCGCCATGCTCTTTGGCGATCGGAGCAGTCTCACGCATCAGCTGCGACTCGGCTTTGAACGGACGGGCTCCTTCCACCTGTTCGTGGTTTCGGGAATGCATGTAGCGCTGGTCGCCGGTCTGCTCTTCTGGCTGCTGCGACGACTGGGACTGCCGGACGCCGCGGCTACCCTGCTTACGCTCCCTGCCCTGACCGGGTTTGCGCTGCTGACGGGCTTTGGTGCGCCGGTGCAGAGGGCGCTGGCGATTACGTCGATTTTTCTCCTGGCGCGCCTGCTCTCGCGGGAGCGCTCCGTCCTGAATGCGTTGGGAGCGGCGGCTTTATTTACGCTGCTCTGGTCGCCGCACGCGCTGGTTGAAGCGAGCTTCCAGATGACCATGCTGGCGATCATCGCCATCGGGGGCATCGCCCTTCCACTCGGCGAACGCACCCTGCTTGCGTGGGCGCATGCGACGCGCAAGCTGCGTGAGCTTCGCCTGGACGTCTCCATGCCGCCGCGCCTGGCACAGTTTCGCATCAGCCTGCGCATGTGGGAGGAGAGCCTGCGTGCTCTCGGCGGACCGTTTGCCGGACGGATGATGCTGGCGGGTCTGTGGCTGTTCTTTCACGCCGCGGAGCTTGTTCTGATTGGCCTAGTTGCAGAGCTTGTGATGGCGCTTCCAATGGCGATCTACTTCCATCGCGCGACGATCTTCGCGCTGCCGGCCAATATGGTCAGCATTCCGCTGCTTGGGGTGTTGATGCCGGCCGCTATTCTGACCTTTCTGACAGCGCTTGTGAGTCCCTGGCTGGCTGTGGCGCCGTCGGGGGTGACGGCGCTCCTGCTTCATGCGATCACGTTTGCAATCGGCCATATCAGTCGGGTGCCGCTTGCGGATGCGCGCGTTCCCGGACCGTCCACGCTGGTGATTGCCGGGGCACTCCTTGCCTGGAGCTTCTGCTGCTGGGCCGCGCGGCGATCGGAACGATGGGCGCTGGTGGCGGCGATCGTGCTTCCGCTGACCACAGCGGCGATTCTCTGGCCTGAAGCTGCGCTCCGATCGCGAGACCAGCTGGAGCTGACCGCGATCGACGTGGGACAAGGGGATGCCCTGCTGCTGGTGGGGGCCGAAGGAAGGACGATGCTGATCGATGCAGGCGGCCCGACCGGATCGATCATGGAGGCAGCCACCGCGACGAGCTTCTTCGATGTGGGGGAAGAGGTCGTCGCGCCATATCTCTGGTCTCGCCGCATCCGGCGGCTCGACACGCTTGTGCTCTCGCATGCGCACTCCGACCACATGGGCGGTATGCCGGCGATCCTGCGCGATCTGCGGCCCCGCGAGCTGTGGGTCTCACTGGACGCGCATGCCGACGCGTTCGCTGCCCTGCTTGCCGAGGCCCGATCGCTGGGCATCACGGTTCGTCATCTGCACGCCGGGCAGACTGTTGCCTGGGGAGACGAACAGATAGCCGTGCTCTCTCCTGAGCCTGCCTATAACAATCCGGCAGCACCGAAGAATGATGACTCGCTGGTGCTTCATGTGCAGTATGGTCAGGCGTCGATCCTGCTCGAGGGCGATGCCGAGGCTCCGAGCGAACGAGCGATGCTGGCGGCCCATGCGATCGAGCCTGTGACCCTGCTGAAGGTGGGCCACCACGGATCGCTGACGTCGACGACGCCGGAGTTTCTGGCGGCAGCGGCACCTCATTCGGCGGTGATCTCAACCGGCCTAAACAATCACTTCGGCCACCCTCGTCCGGAGATCCTGAATCGCCTTGCGGCGCGGCACACACTGACGTACCGCACAGACGAGTTTGGGCTGACGACGTTTCTGCTGTCGCGCGACGGACGCATCTCGGCGATCACTGGCGCGTCTAATGAGGAAGGCGCACCCTGACTCAATGCTGCGCCACTTAGGAGGCCCTCTTGGAGCTTGATCAGCCCGGTACCGACCCTTCCACCGCAGACACCAACGCCCTATCGCCGCAGGAGACCGAGGAGCACAAGGAAGAGCAAAAGCTCATCCGGCGGCTGCAGATGATGATGAACCTGGTGATGCAGACGATCGCGCAGGATGGATCGCTGTCGATTGATGAGGCCTCGCAGATGATTGCCGACAGCCGCAAGGCCGCGCTTGCGATGTTTCCCGGCAAGGAGCTGGCCTATGATCTGATCTGGCGGCCACGCTTCCAGCGACTGATGCGCGAGCGCTTCCGGATCATGTAAGGAGGCGTTGATCGGCGAGAGTTCAGGGCTGCTGTACGGGTCCGAGCTGAGGTGTTTTTACGGGCGCAGCTACACCGATCAATTCTGTCACGGTGCCCGCGATGAAGTTGGACACCCAAAGATTGCCGCTTGCATCAGCGGCGAGCGCGAGGGGTTGGTTCAGGCCGGCGTCGCTTGCCCAACCCGCAGCTGGAGAGAGGATGGCACCCGGCGTAGGGGTGTCTGACCCTGCGAGTTCGGTGAGGCGGTGCTCGCGGAAGTTGCTGACCCACACGTTGCCCGCGCCATCGATTGCAACTGCAGAGGGGTAGGTCAGGGTGGGTCCGACGTAGGGGCTGCCATTCGCCACTTTGCCGGATGCAGTGATGCGGCTTACAGAACTGCCGTAGTAGTTAGCTGCCCACACATACCCACCCGCATCGATCGCCAGCCCCTGCACACCATCGCAGCAGGTCACGGGCAGCACGGTCTTGCCGTCGGCACTGATCTTTACGATGCTGTTGCCATTCATGTTGCCGACCCATGCGTTGTGATCGGCATCGATGGCGATCGGCGAGGGGAACGCCAGCGCGGAAGAGCCATATCCAACCGAGCCCGAGATGGTCTGGCCGGAGCTGTTCAGCTGTGTCACGGTGCCGTTCTGCGTGTTGACGACCCAGACGGTTCGGTTCGGATCGATGGCGAGGGCGACGGGTATGCTGAAGCCGCCGCTGCCTGAGCCGTTGCCAAACCCGGTTGCGCCGGAGAGAAACTGGCCGGCGGCGGTGATCTCGGTGACAGTGCCAAGGCCGGTATTCACCGCGTTGTCGCTGGAATCATTTGCTACCCAGATGTTGCCGATCGGATCAATCGCAAGGCCATAGGAGCTGTTGAGGCCGCCGCCGGTGATACCGGAAGCAAAGAGCGGCGCACCGATTGGCGAGAAGGCTGACACGACGCCGCCGAAGTTTGCTACCCAGGCATTGCCGCCCGCGTCGATGGCGAGGGCTGTCGGCCCTTCAGGAGTCTGAAGACCTCCTCCGGCGTAGGTGAGAACCAGCATCCAGTCCAGCGGGGCAGAGGGCAGAGCGGGTGAAAACGAGGAGGCCGAAGACGCAGCTGCGTAAAGAGCAGGCACGTTCGCAGCCGGAGCGCGGGCAATAGCGAGCGCGGCGGCCAGCGTGTCTGCGGGTGCTGCCTTGCCGGCGGCGGCCGCAGCTGTGAGAAGAGAGGCACAGCCGGAGGAGGCTGCGTCTGTCGCGCACAGGCTGAGCAGATTAGCGAGCGTGTTGACCTTGGAAGACGGCGACGTGACGGAGGCGGGAAAACCGGTCCCTGGTGCAGCGCCGGTGCTTCCGTTGACGAGAGCACGGGCCATCAGCATGGCATTGGCAAGCCCGACCGTGTTGGTTGCGCTTGCGCCGATCATGCCATCCGCGGCCATGAACTGTTGAAGCGCCCAGACGGCAGCGACCGTTGTGGCCTCGTTGATGGTGAGGGCGGACCCGCTGGTGATGCCGCTACACGGCCCCATGACCGCCATCTCTGCCAGGGCTGGATTCGCGGCTGCCGCGGCATCGCCTCTGCCGCCGCGAGCTATGAGGTACACCTGTGTGGCGGGGGTCGTACAGACAAAGCCGGCCGGAACGCTGAAGGAGCCGGTTGCGTCGGTCGTCAGGGGTGCGGCTGTAAGCGCCGCTGCACCTTTGGCCGGACCGTCGGCGCCCGCGGCAAAGACCTGCACCGATGCGCCGACGACAGGTTTGCCCGCGGCTTTTACGATTCCAACAAAGGCCGGGCCGGTCGTGGGGGTGGTACCTGTGCCGCCGCCAGCTCCTGTGATGGGGGCCCGGGTAGAGAGATCGCTGCCACAACCGCTGAGAAGGCCGGCGACCAGCACAAGCAGCGGATGAGCTGATCTCAGCTTATGGATCTTCATACGCTTTCAGGTGACCACACCCAGTGTCTGAGCGCAATAACGACACCGCTCTTTCAGAGATCACGGGTGTCGCGCCATGGGGTCTGGCGGCTTTTGGTTTCGCGAAACTGCTTGAAGCTGGACGCAGGATGGGTACTTTCGTACCGAAAGCCAAGTTGATGCGGGCCCTCATCGAAGGCATCACAAAGCATGAACTTGAACCCACCCTGGACGACCCAGCTACGACCTGAGGATACCCATGCCCACGATCAGACGCCTGCCAGCACCCATCTCCCTCTTCACCGCAGCCACCTTCCTGTTCGCTCTTCCTTTCGCGCAAGCGCAGACCGCGGCCGCCACGCCTGTGCCGTACACCCCTGCGCAGCTTGAGTCCATGCTTGATCCGCAGATGAAGGTGGTCATCGACGTTTACAAGACGATCATGGGTACACCAATCACCGCGCTCACACCGCCTGACGCCCGGCAGCAGTTTTCCGCCGAGGATGCCGAAAAGATCGTGGCGCGGATGACGGGAGCGGCCGAGGCGCCGATGCCTGTTGGAAAGGTGACGGATGGAGTTCAGATCCCGGGCTACGAGGGAAATCAGATTCCGGTTCGGATCTACACACCAGCGGGAACGGGTCCATTTCCGGTAATTCTTTACTTCCATGGCGGCGGTTTTGTGATTGCCACCATCGATACCTATGACTCGAGCGCGCGCGCCCTGTGCGATTACGCGAAGGCCATCGTGGTCTCGGTGGAGTACCGCAAAGCCCCCGAGGCACCTTTTCCCGCTGCACTGCGTGATGCGGAAGCCTCGTTTGACTGGGTGACGCACACCATCGGTCACTACAACGGGATCGACACCAAGATTGCGCTGGCGGGCGAGAGTGCCGGCGGCAACCTGGCGACCGCGCTTGCCATGTACATCCGCGACAACAATCTGCGCCGACCCACCCATGAGCTGCTCGTCTACCCGGTTGTCAGCAGCAACGTGAAGCAGACCTCCGATGTTCTCTACGCGAATGCCATCCCGCTCAATACTGCCGGACTGGAGTACTTCTTCAAGTACTACCTTGCTGACCCTTCACTCGCCAATGATCCGGAGGTAGCACCCATCAACGGCAACCTGAAGGATCTGCCGCCAACAACTATCATCGCGGCTGAGCTTGATCCTTTGCAGAGCGATGGCATTGCGTATTACAACAAGCTGCTGGCTGCAGGAAATTCAGTCGTCTACCGGCGCTACCCGGGAACGACTCATGAGTTTTTCGGGATGGGTGCGGTTGTCGGGAAGGCCAAAGCTGCGGAGGAGTTTGGGGCTTCACGGATCGCTGCATCGTTCAAGTAGTCGAGGGTTGTTTACGAGCACTGCCGCGGGTAGGACGCTTCTGTAGTCCTGCATCTCAGGCATGAGGCAGAAAAGGTGGAGCGGCGACCCGGACGGATTGGCCGCTCCATCTGGTTTTACGAGTTCAACTATGTCGCTTCGTTGACATGTCTTCGACCCCATAGAGTAGTGCGCGGGCGAATCGCCGTCTTCACATCGGCTTGCCTTCGAAACGGTAGACGGATTTTACTTCGATCTGCAGCAGTTCATAGCTGCTTTCTCCCTCGTAGACCAGTGACAGGCCCATGAGGTCAAAAAGTGCGAAGAAGTTCTCCCAGGTGATCTGCTCGAACATGTCAGCCTGAGCCGGCAGATGTTCGAAGACGAAACGAAGAATGGCAGGTTCCCCATCGAACTTGCGGGGAAGGACTTCGGCGGGAAGCGCTTTGCGAGCGGTTGCCCAACTTCTAATTTCCTGATGATCCGATGTCGGTCCACCCATTAATGCAACTCCTGTCTTAGGAACGGTGGTATCTGTCGGATGCGGACGTGCGTCCTGCCACACTCTGCTCCGTGGCGAAGTGAACTCGCTCTGTTTTGCGTCGTGCCTGGTCGATCATCGGTTGGATACAACGGCTTACAGGTGCAACTAGGGCATGTGGTTGCTTCGGCGGAGAGAGCGGAAGCGCAAGAAAGCCTACAGGACGGGAAAAAACTGCGTCCAAGCAATGCTGATGTGGTTTGATCCAGTGTTTCGGGGTGGTTAAGCCCGCTTTCTGCCCGCTCTCAGATCATGAAGACAGGAGTTCAGAGCCCTGATCGCGACCCTGGCTGCCCATTCGCGCGCTCGGGAGGCTCATGTCCGGGTGTGGGGCGCTGGCTTGGGAAGGCCCCCGGTGCCGAGGTGTTTGAAGGCGGCATGGAGGAAGTGGCCCATGTAGAAGCCGTCGAGGTATTTGTAGGGGAACTCGCCGGTGGTGTAGTGGCCGCAGGGGAGGGTTCGGGCGACGTGGGGGACGCCGAGGCGGCGGAAGTCGGCGAGGACCTCTTGCGAGAACTCTTCGAGAAAGGTGAGGTCCCAGGTGGCGTGGATGACGCAGGTCTGGCGGCGGGGGCTGATGGTGGCGAACTGCTCCATGTAGTGAGCGGGGGAGATGGAGGCGAAGCAGTCGCGGAGGTCGGCCTGGGTGAGGCCGGCGGCCTCGACGGCGGCGCGGATGTGGCGGGTGGACTGGCCGGTCCAGACCACGTCGCCAAAGACGCGGGAGGCGTGATTGAAGCAGCAGACTTCGAGGCGGGGGTCATGCGCGGCGGCGATGAAGGCGTAGGCGGAGCCGAGGGAGGTGCCGAGGACGCCGAACTGGGTATAGCCCTGAAGCTCGAGCCAATCGAGGCAGGAGCGAATATCGACGACGGCCTGCCGGCAGGCGGCAATGGTGCGGCCGAGGTTTGAGGAGACGGCGAAGTCGGAGCGCTCGAGTTCGGCGGGGCGGCGGATGTCGTGGTAGGGCTTGGAGAGGCGGAGGGCGGAGATGCCGAAGCTATTGGCCATGGAGCAGACGGCGTTGTGGGAGAAGGCGTCGGCGTTCCACTGGGGCATGACGATGACGGCCTGTTTCCGCCGGCCGCGCTGGTTTGATGGATGGGTGGGGTACCAGCGGGCGTTCGCCTGATCGTTTTCGGGGTGCGGGGTGGAGATGGGAGAGGTGAAGCGGAGAAACTCGGCGGGCTCGAGCTCGTCGATGTCAGCCAAATGTTGCAGCTGGGCATCGTAGGCGAGGGTTTCGGGTCGAACGTTGGTGGGGAAGAGCTGAGGGTGGCGGGTTTCGAGGCGAAAGTCAGTCGGGGTTTGGTAGCCGAAGAAGTCAGCGGAGCGGGCGAGGATGTCGCGGTTGAGGGCAACCATGGTGGCAAGATCGTCAGCCGGGTTGGTGGGGGCGTTGGCGTTGAGCCAATCGAAACCGTATTCGAGGGGGCGGACGATGCGATTGGTGTCGCGAGTGGTGAGGGCGGTCTCCCAGCGAAGCATCCAGTTGCGGTAGAGCTGCGAGAGCATGTGGAGCTAGTTTACGTGGTGGGTGAGGTACGTCGCTGCGCTTCGTTGTTTGAGGGGAAGGCGGGAGTTCCTCGGCTGCGTCTCGGGAGGGCGATGGAAGTACGGCTTCGTGGAGGATGAGGGTTCGGGGGAGAGAAGCAGATCCCTACGGGATGACAACCAAAAGGGTGCGGGGTAGGGGCGGGTAGGGGCAGGGACAGGGC
>CAHJWL010000022.1 GCA_903642235.1 Acidobacteriaceae bacterium
GGGCCGTCCGACGATCGCGCGCAAGGTGGGCGAGGAGGCGGTGGAGCTGATCGTCGCGAGCCTCGCGCAGGATCATGCAGCGATGACCAGCGAGGCGGCGGACTTGACCTTTCATATGCTGGTGCTGCTGGCCGACGCGGGGATCGGCTGGGACGAGGTGCTGGGCGAACTGGCGCGGCGCGAAGGGGGGTCGGGGCTGGCGGAGAAGGCGGGGAAGGCGGAGGCGGTGATCAGGGCGCGGCTGGCGGCGTATCGCGGGCCGGACGGGATGTATGCCTTCAGCCGGAACGGGGATGGGACGTTTGACACCACGGCGAGTGTGTTTCCGGCGGTGGCGTGGTGGACGGGGCGGATGGCGCTGCCGGATGCGGATGCGACGTTTGCGAGATGGTCGGGGCCTACGATGGCGACGGACTGGGGGACGCGGTCGGTGGCGACAGACCAGCCTTTCTATGACCCGATCAGCTACCACCATGGGTCGGTGTGGCCGCTGTACACGGGCTGGGCGGCGATGGCGGCGTATCGGGCGGGGCGGCCGCTGGACGGGTATGCGAGCCTACGGGCGAATGCGGAACTGACGTGGGCGCAGGACCTGGGGGATGTGACGGAGCTGCTGTCAGGCGAGTTCTATGAGCCGCTGGGGCGGAGCAGCTCGCACCAGCTGTGGTCGTCGGCGATGGTGGTGACGCCGGCGGTGCGGGGGATGTTTGGGCTGGAGGCGGATGGGTTGCGGCACGCGCTGCATGCGGCACCGCAGCTGCCGGCTTCGTGGGATCGGGCTTCCGTTAAGAACGTTTTTGTGGGGAAAGACGTGTTTGATGTGGGGATGACGCGGGTGGGCGGGGTGATGGAGGTTGTGGCGGTGAGTGCCGGGCCTACGGTGCTGTGTCTGGAGGGGGCTTCGTTCTTTGCGGGAGGCGCGGCGTGCGCGGGCAAGCCGGAGGTGCGGCACCGGATGACGGTGGCGCTGCCGGCGGTGGAGGTGGGGCTGGTGGCGGAGGAGCTGGAGGCGGGGCAGCGGACGCGGGGGTTGAAGGTGCTGTCACAGGTGGGGGAGGGGCGGGCGATGCGGCTGCGGGTGGAGGCACCGGGTGGGTCGGAGAAGCGGCTATCCGTTCGTCGAAACGGGCCTGCGGCGAAGGGGTTGACGGTGGAGGGTGCGCGGCTGGAGGGGGATCAGGTGGTGATGGAGTTTGCGGGAGGGAAGGGGTGGGTGACGAAGGAGGTGGTGCTGCGGTGGTGACGGGGTCGGCCTGTCGGCCGATGGCTCACGATGACGGTGGGACTGTCATGCATGGGCGACCGTCTTTCGGGGTGGCGGCTTACTGCGTAGAGGTTTTGACCGGTGTGGGGGAGATCGGCTAGAGTTCGCTGCATGATGGTTCGGCGTGTGCTGAGCGGGTTGGCGGTGGCGGTGTTTGGGGTGGGCTACGGGTCGGCGGAGGTGACGCGGCCGGCGATTACGGGGCTGGCGTATGTGCGGTTCTATGAGAGCGACATGGCGGCGGCGAAGCACTTCTATGGCGGGTGGCTGGGGCTGCATGAGACGGACGACAGCAAAGGTGGGGCGAGCTTTGCGGTGGGGATGCGGCAGCGGATCGAGGTGGCGCCGAAGCCGGTGAATGGGGAGGGGCGGCTGGCGAGTGTGGGGTTTCTGACAAAGGATGTGGGCGGCATGCGGCTGTATCTGGAGGCGCATGGGCTCAAGGTCGAGGCGGTGGATGCCGATGAGATTGATGTGCGCGATCCGGAGGGAAACCTGACGGCGTTTGTGGGCGACCGGCGGGCGGCGGCGGAGACCGCGGGCAAGGCTGGAGTGACGCGGGCGACGGCGATGGTGGCGGCGGGCAAGGCGGGTGCGCCGACGGCGCGGCGGATGATCCATGCGGGATGGAAGGTGAGGAGCCGGGAGGCGGAGGACAGGTTTTACCGGGAGTTGCTTGGGTTTCGGCCGTACTGGTATGGCGGCATGGACCCGGCGACGACGGACTGGGTGAGTCTGCAGGTTCCGGAGGGAACGGACTGGGTGGAGTACATGCTGCAGGGCGGGGCGCATCCGGACCAGCGGGAGCTTGGGGTGCTGGACCATACGAGCCTGGGCGTGGAGCATATGCCGGATTTGACGAAGCAGCTGATTGCGAACGGGCTGGCGAATCCGGAGAAGCGAAAGGCGCAGATTGGCAAGGACGGGAAATGGCAGCTGAATGTGTTTGATCCGGACCTGTCGCGGGTGGAGTTTATGGAGTTCAAGCCGGTCGAGAAGGCGTGCTGCTCGGAGTTTACGGCGAAGCATCCGGAGCCGGGCGAGGGGCAATGAGGGATGGCGGATGCGCTGGCGATTTCAGGGTGATGGTCGGCACATTTGATGAAGCTGGAAAGATACGGGACGGCCGGTGCTGAGAGCCTGACGGCGCACTGGCGGACGGTGCGGGAGAAGGTAGAGCGGCGCTGGAGGACTTAGCGAGGTGGGGTGCAGGTGCGGCAGTCGCGGCAGAAGGTGTGGTTGAGCCGATGCGCGGTGATGAGGAGAGCGCTGCCGGCGAGGGTGACGGCGATCTCTGCGGCGTGAGACGGGAGGCGGTCTCCGAACCAGGCTCCGACGCTGATGCAGGCGAGGCCGGCGAGGAGCAGCCAGAGGATGCGGAGGCGGCGATGGAGGCGGAGGCCGCGTAGAAGTGCGACCGCGCCGAGAACGGCGATGCCAATGGCGAGAGCGCGGTGAGTGCTCTCCTCACCGGGGAGCAGATGCGCGAGGGCTGGGCTGGCGGCGAGAAGGACGGGGGTGAGCAGGCAATGCACAAAGCAGAGAGTGGAGGCGGCGATGCCGAGGGTGTCGGCGGTGAGGCGGATGGGGCTGCTGGTGAGAGCTGGCATGCGCTGATAATAATGGATTCTCGACAATAGAGGTATGAAGAATTGCTGCGGAGGCGGTTGTTCGGCCTGAAGGCGTCGATAAGGAGTTTGTCAGGTTGGAGGCGGAGATTCGCTCTTTCTTCGTGTCTGCGCTACGCTTGGCTCGAGGACGGGGACGAATGACAGCGGCAGAGCTTCGGAGAGATCTGGGCGCGCGCAACCTGGTGTGGGCGGAGCGGCTGGCGCATGAGGTGACGTATGGGCGGTCGCCATGCGTGATCCATGCCGGGCAGGAGGACGGCAGCCACGGGAATTTTCTGGCGGGGAGCTGGCGGCGGATCCAGGCGCGGCTCCCGTGGCGGAGGCGGCTCGAGAAGGCGTATACCGCGGGCAAGCGGGTGGCGCGGTCGGGAGACCGGTGGCGTGGCGAGCTGGAAGCGGCGACGAGCTCGGATGCGCTGCTGATGAATGTGTTCTGCTTTCCCGGGTTGCTGCGCCGGGCTGGGGTGGTGCGGCTGCTCGGTGTTGATGCGGGGCTGGTGCCGCGGTTTGGCGAGCGCGCGGGGTTGCCGTTCATCACGGGAGCGACGGACCGCACGGAGATGGATATGCGGCTGGGAGATCTGCTGGTTGAGGCGAAGCTGACGGAGACGGGGTTTCAGACAGCCAGACCGGGGCTGGTGGCGCGGTACCGCGACCTCGATGTCTGCTTTGAGAGGGAGGAGCTGCCGCGTACGGCGACCGGGGAGTTCCAGAGCTACCAACTGGTGCGCGGTGTGCTGGCGGCCTACGCCATGGACTGCCGGTTTGCCGTGATTCTTGACGGCCGGCGAACGGATCTGATTGAGCGCTGGTTTGAGGTGCTGCGGGCTGTGCGGGGCAGCGATCTGCGGAGCCGGCTGCAGATGGTGAGCTGGCAGGAGCTGGCCGGGGTGTCGCCGGGGAGGATGCGGAGGTTTCTGGCGGACAAGTATGGGATTGAGGCGGGATGAGGGATTGGGGTCATTGCTGCTTCCTGTGTGCGGTTAAGAACGAGCAACGGCGTAGTAGAGGGGTTCTCCGCTGCGCCGTGCGGTGGCGCTGCATGGCTTTGGTCGCGATGGCTGCTTCAGTGAATGATCGAGTAGGACGACAGCAGATCCCTACGGGATGACAACAAAAAACGGACGACGACAAAATGTGGGGGGTTCTCTGTGGGCTCTGCGGGGGCTCTGCGGGGTCTTCGCAGGGATTCTATGTTGCGCCGTGCGATGGGGCTGCACGGCTTCGGTCGCGGTGGCTGCTTCCTTGGAAGATCGAGCGGGTAACAGCAGATCCCTACGGGATGACAACAAAAGGACGAGCGACGACAAAAGAATGACGACGAAAGAACGACAACAAAAGAGTGACACCAAAAGGGTGACAACAGAAGGGTGACAAGAAAAGACGAGCGGCGGCGCAATGCGGAGAGATGAAGCTTTTGCGAAGGGATCCAGTTTGTTAGGCCATTGCCGGCTCGGAGACGGTCGGGTTTGTGGGCTGCTGGGTGAACTCTTCGAGTTGGGAGAGATCGCCGACCTCGGCTGGCGGCAGGTAGGCGTTGCCGATGTATTGCGCGAGCATGCGGTGGGTGTTGAAGAAGGTGCCGTTCATGGCGATGCAGTGCTGCTGCACGCGGGCCCAGGCGGTCTGGTCTTTGTAGAGCGGGGCGATGGCGGACTCGAGCTTGCTGTAGAGGCTGGCGGCCTCTTCGGCGATGGTCTCGTGATCGTCGATGGCCCAGCCGGTGACGTTTTCGGCGCAGCCCTCGATCCACCAGCCGTCGAGGGTGGAGAGGGAGGGGACGCCGTTCAGGGCGGCCTTCATGCCGGAGGTTCCGGAGGCCTCGTAGGGGCGCTGCGGGGTGTTGATCCAGACATCGACGCCCTGGGTGAGCTGCTGGCCGAGGGCCCAGTCGTAGTTTTCGAGGTAGATGATCTTGAGGGCTGACGAGTTGAGGTGTGCGGCGGCTTCGAAGACCTCACGGATGAGGGCTTTGCCGCCCTGGTCGGCGGGGTGGGCCTTGCCGGCGAAGAGGATCTGGAGGCCGCCCATCTTTTCGGCGATGGCGGTGAGGCGCGCGGGGTCGGAGAAGAGGAGCGTGGCGCGCTTGTAGGTTGCGACGCGGCGGGCGAAGCCGAGGGTGAGGATGTTGGGGTCGAACTGCTGGCCGGTCCGTTGCTGGACGACATCGAACAGGGCCTGCTTGCCGATGCGGTGGGTCTCCTGGATCTGCTGCGGCGTGATGCCATAGACGGAGCGGAGGTACTGGTTATCCGTGCGCCAGGAGGGAATCTCGTGATCGAAGAGGGCCTGAAAGGGTGTGGAGAGCCAGGTCGCCGCGTGGACGCCGTTGGTGATGGAATGGACGGCGTAGCCGGGGAACATGTGCTGCGAGACCTTGCCGTGCTGCATGGCGACGCCGTTGACGAAGCGGGAGAAGCGCAGCGCGAGATAGGTCATGTTGAAGAGACCGTTATGCAGGGCACCCGAGCGCTCGATGGTGGAGGCGCGGTCGTGGCCCAGCACCTGATACATCTGATCGCGGCCGAACTGATCGTGACCGGCGGGGACGGGTGTGTGGGTGGTGAAGACACTCTGCTGGCGAACGAAGTCAAAGTCGGCGTCGGAAGCGGTCGAAACCGGACGGCCGTTGAGGTTGCCGAGGCGCTCTTCAAGCAGGCCGATCGAGAGCAGCGCGGCGTGGCCCTCGTTCATGTGATGGACGTCAGGGCGACAGCCCAGCGCATGGAGAAGGTGGATGCCACCGAGGCCGAGGATAGTCTCCTGGCAGAGGCGGTAGAAGGTGTCGCCTCCGTAGAGATAGTCGGTGAGATGACGGTCCCAGCTATCGTTGCCGTCGACGTCGGTATCGAGCAGAAAGACGGGGATGATGTGGCCGGTGACGCCAACGACATCAAAGCGCCAGGCGCGCACAATGACGTCACGCCCGTTCATGTGAATGATGACAGTCTGGTTTGCACCTGGAAGCGTTTCTTCCGGCGACCAGGGTACGTCTGTTTCGGTCTGCTGGCCAGCGGCGTCCAGGTGCTGGCGAAAGTACCCGCGCCGATGCACAAGGCTTACCGCGACCATCGGCGCCGCTGTATCCGCCGCGGAGCGCAGGGTGTCTCCTGCGAGCACGCCGAGACCGCCGGAGTAGGTGGGAAGCGCGGGCGAGAGGGCGATCTCCATGGAGAAGTAGGCGATGGAACGCTGGGAGAGATCCGGAGATGCTGTCTGGACGGGCTGGCTCATACTGAGGTGTGATCCTTTGCGGTGCAGGTCGAGTTGCCGTGAGGACGTGAAATGACTGCACTCAGAGTATCGGAGGGTAGGAGGACGGAAGAAAGTTTGGAAGGCGCGAAGGGGTACCGGAGAGGACACCGGAGAGGGATTGACAGGCGAGACGAGGCGAGCATGGGTGCGTCGCGGGACGTCTGAGCGGAGGTGAAGGTCTGCAGCAGCAGACGCGTCCTGAGTGAAGGAGCTGTGCCCCCTGCTGCTGAAGACTACCTGGTACTCAGCGCGGCTTGGGAACTGGCCGGGCTCTCGAGCAGAGTGTCGCGGCAGAGGGCGGGCTTGTTGACGGGATTGCAGCGCGCGACGGGAGATCCGGGGAAGGCTACCTGGTAGTGGCCCGGCCAGCGCGCGGGTTCGCTGGCCGGGTAGTCGGTTGAGAGCATCTGAGCGCCGGAGGAGAGGGCGAGATCGCGGCGTGAGGTGTTGTTCGCACGGGCGGCGGCTGTGGGTTCATCCGATCGCGTGCGCACCAGGTAACCCTGACGGACCAGAGCATCGATCTGTGCGGGGGTGCCGTCGTTCTGCTCGACGAAGGCGGCATCCGGTGTGCCGGGGACGGCGTTGGTGAAGAGAACGCGGCCGCGCAGGGCGGGATGATCTTGTGTATACGCCGGAGTTACAGATGCCTGATCAAGAAGAAAGAGGACCCTGCCGCGGGCCTGCGCGAGTGAGGGCCAGCCGCTGTCTGTAAGTGCTTCCGGAAGCGTGCGATGCGAGCCGCGCACTACGTCGGGCGTGATGATTTCAGAGGCGGAGAAGACGGAGAGGATTTCGGTGTCGAGCGCGTTGAGGACCGCGGCGGTGAAGGGTTCGGTAGCGACGGCGTAGGGCTTCGGCGTCTCGCCCGGCTTGTCTTCCTTGGTCTCGACCAGGATGAAGAGGGGAAGATGGCCGGGGTGCGCCTGCGACCAGGCGTGAACGGTGGTGAGGCAGGCGACAAAGGTGAGGCAGGTGCTGCGCTGATCGATGCCGACCACGTGCATGACTTTGAAGCCGGGGCGGTCGAGCAGGTGGTCAGGGTCGAGCGGCGGGTCAGGGGGCAGATGCACCTGGGCCGTCATGGTGGTGATGGCGGGGTGGGCAAAGCGGCCGCCTTTGCTGTCGGCGTAGATGTCGAGCTCGATCTGCCGCACGCCGGCATCGAACTGCCGGTCGAGCGGCTGATGGCTGTAGTCGAGGGACTCAAAGGCTTTGAGATTCCGCTGCTGCATGAGCCTGGCCTCGCTGGGGGCGAAGCCGGCGTGATAGCTGTTGTGAGTGCCGATCACCTGGATCTGATTGAGGTGAATGGCGGCATCCTGCGCGGCTTGCTCTGGCGCCTGCGCTGATGCGAGCAGGCCTGCACCGAGCACACAGAAAGATCCGAATCTGCAGCGAGCTTTCATTCTTTGCCTTCATGGAGCTGATGTGCGACGAGAACGCTGCTGCCAGATGAGCGGCAGCGTTCCTCTTTGATGGACGGTTAGAAGATCAGCTTGGCTGCGACCTGGAGCTGACGCGGCTGGTAGAAGGTGGTGATGGCGCCGAAGGTTGAGTTGGATTTGTTGGTGTCAGGAGCGCCAAAGTTGACGTGGTTGAGGGCGTTGAAGGCCTCACCGCGGAAGTCAAGCACGGTGCCCTCGCGCCAGAGGGAGAAGGCTTTGTGCAGGCCGAGATCCAGCTGGTTGAAGTTGGGCCCGCGCACCAGGTTGCGTTGCGCGTTGCCGAAGGGATTTGCGCCGTTCGGCACAGCAACACTGGCAGCGTTGAAGTAGCCGGTCAGGGCTGTTGCTGTTTTGGTGTGCGCCGAAGAGGGCGCAAGAACGTGCCCGGTTACATTTGGCCGATAGGTCAGCAGATCGCTGACCGTAAAGCCGGAGTTGATGCTGTAGTTCAGGTTGAGCGACGGCCCGCTGGTGCTGGTGTTGATGACGGTGAGCTGCCAGCCGCCGAGGGCCTGCTGGACGAGGTACGGCGCGGAGGCACCGAAGCGGCGGCCCTTGCCAAAGGGGAGATCGTAGAGGACGGAGGTGGTGTTGTTGAGCGGCTGATCGTAGCCGGAAGGACCGTAGTCGCCGCGCAGGTTGGCCAGGTTGACGCGAGAGTTATCGCCGTTGCTGGTTTCGAGGTGTCCGGAGGCGTAGTCAAAGCCGCGCGACCAGGTGAAGGAGTTGATGAGATAGAGGCCGTTGCCGTAGCGCTTTTCCGCCTTGAACTGCAGGGCGTTGTAGTTTGAGATGCCGACGCCTGGAGCGACCTCGATACCCGCGAAGCTGGTGATGGGGCGGCGATTCTGCAGCGCCAGGCAGCCGCTCGAGACGTAGGTGGCGGTGCCGTTTGCCTGCGAGTTGATCGCGCAGGTTGCGCTGGCGACGGGCTGCGCGACGGCCTGGTTCTGGTCGCCCAGCACCATCAGGTGCGTGCCTTTCGAGCCGACGTAGCCGAGATCGAGCACGATCTGGCCGGGCAGCTGACGCTGCACGGAGGCATGCCAGCTCTGGACGTAGCCGGTGGGGTTCGTGCGCGGGATGTAGCGGGACTGGACCTTGAGCGGGTTGAAGGCGGCGGGCGAGACCAGCGAGGTGGAATAGCCCTGCTGCGTGAGCCGGAAGCAGGCGGTCTGATCCTGGGTATCCGTGGTGCAGAGGCCCTGGCTGGGTTTCTGGTTGATCGTGGCGCCGACGATGTAGGGACCGTTGTAGGCCAGCAGGTTCTCGCCGCCCTCACGGTTGAACTGCGTGTAGCTGATGCCATAGCCGGCGCGGAGGGCGGTGCGGCTGTCGGGGCTGTAGGCGAGACCAAGCCGCGGCGCGAGATTGGTGAGCGGCATGTTGACCAGCGCGCGGTTCGAGATCGATCCATCTTTCGCCTGGATGAGCGAGTTTGTGGAGGGATCGAAGTTCGCCTGGTGATTGCCCTCGGTGTACTGCGGGGTGACGAGCTCGTAGCGAAGGCCGGCGTTGACGGTGAGGTTTGGCAGCAGCTTGAGGTCATCCTGAACGTACATGAAGTTCATGGTCTGCTTCAGGTTGATGATGACGAAGTTGTTGAGCTGGTAGGCGGAGCGATTGCCGAACATGAAGTCGGCCAGGTTGCGTGCCTGCGTGATCTGCGTGGAGTAGCTGCCGACGCTATCGACCGGCGTGCAGGGAGCCGCGGCGGTGGAGACCTGATTCTGCCCGCAGTTGGCGCCGAGAGCAGCAAATCCGCCGCCGTAGGTATCTGATCCGTAGACCGGGTTGAAGTCATCGATGGCGGTAGAGATCGAGAGGAACTCGTACCCGACCTTTACGCTTTGCCTGCCGTGGATGAAGGTGTAGTTGACCTTTGGATCGACGATGAACGGGTTCTGGAACTGCGGGTTCGAGGTCTGGGCTCCGAACTGGGTAAAGCCGCTGACTGACTGGCCGTTGAGGGAGCGGGTGACGCGCGGATCGGTGGGGATGCCATCCGTGATGCCGCTTGCGGTGAGGAGGCTGGGCTGCCCCTGGCCGAAGGGGCTTTTGCCGCCCTCGTTCCAGGTGAAGGCGACGCGGGCGTCAAGCAGGGACGAGGGCGTGATGGTGTAGGTCGATCCCGCGGCGACCTGCTGATTGTAGAGGTGTACGTTGCCGTTGACCTGACTGCCGCCAGCGGCACCGGGAATGGAGTTGCCGTCGACGATGTTGGCTTCGTGCTGGCTGTAGCGGAAGAAGAGCGAGAGCCGGTCGTTCCACTTGTGATCCAGCCGGAGGTCGCCCTTGTCGTCCTTGACCGTGCCGCGCGGCGTGGAGAGGTAGTTGTTGCTGAAGCCAAGCGCGCCGGTGACCGGAACGTTAGAGTTCGGCAGGGCGGCGAGGACGGCCTGCGCCAGGGGCGTCATGTCCGCGGTGGGAATGACACCATTCCCGTAGGTGCGGCCTGTCACGGGGTTCTGGAGCGGAATGGGCAGTGCGGTACCGGCCGCGGTGTGCAGAAGGAAAGTTCCGGAGCGCTGCTCGACGGTTGGCAGAGAGACCTGCGCGAGGTTCTTTGCGATCTGCCGGGTTCCTTCGTAGTCTGCGAAGAAGAAGGTTTTGTCTTTGAAGATGGGGCCGCCGAACGTGCCACCAAACTGGTTACGAATGAGAGTTGGCTTGATCCCGAGAAAGGCGGGGAAGGGGCCGATGGCATTGAAGGAGGCGTTGCGGTTGTAGTCCCAGGCGCGGCCATGGAAGCTGTTGGTTCCGCGACGGACAGAGGCGTTGATGACGCCGCCCGAGGCGCGCCCGTACTCTGCCGAGTAGTTGCTGGTCTCGATCCGGAACTCTTCGACGGCGTCGGGCGAGGGCGGAATGTTTTCGTTCGCGAAGCCCTGGTTCGAGGTGCCGTAGTTGTTGTTATCGAGGCCGTCGAGGAGGAAGTTATTGAAGGCGGAGCGCTGGCCGTTGATGTTGAACGAGGCCTCACGGGCCTGGGTCGTTCCATTTTCAAGCGCGGACCGGCGAACTCCCGGCAGGAGCAGGGCCAGGTCGGCATAGGAGCGGCCGTTGAGCGGCAGGTTCTCGATCTGTGTCGCGGCGATGACGCCGCCACGCGAGCTGGTCTCGGTTTCAAGCAGGGTTGGCGCGCTTGAAACTGTGACTGCCTCGTTGACGGAGCCGTTCTTCAGGTCGACATCGACCCGTTGTCGCGCGTTGACGGTGAGCTGAAAGGGCTCGGTTTCGGAGCGGGCGAAGCCCGGAGCTTCCGATGAGACCTGGTAGCGCCCGATGAGCACACTCGAAAACTCAAAGCGGCCGGAGTCGTCCGTGGTTGCGGTCTGCGTGATGCCGGTCTGCAGGTTCGTGAGGGTAACGGTCGCGTGAGGAACGGAGGCGCCCGAGGTATCGCGGGTAAAGCCAAGGACCGAAGCAGACTCAAACTGCGCCGAGGCGATCGACGAGCAGAGAACAAGAGCGAGCAGAGCGCACAGGAACGTGCCGCAACGCCCGCTGAGACGTGAAGGCCGCATCAGAAGACTCCTTATGTTGGGAACTCTTTGAGGGTCGCAGCTTCGCGTTGCCGGCTTGTTGCGGGATAGTTACAGGCGTGTGAAAGGCGAGGCTGAAGCAGCCGAGCAAGCCGGCAATTTTGGCTCCGCGCAGAACGTCGTGTTTACGGCAAGGAGATTTCGAAGGCTCGGAGACGGCGCTCCATCTCCCACTGCTCGGCTGCCCGCGGATTCGCTGACAGAAAGGCCTGGCAGGCAAGGCTCGGGGACGCACCGAGGGTGGAGCGGGACCCGCAGGCGGCGACGGGATCGGTGAAGACGTCTGGCGAGCGCCAGAGGCTCGCGCCTTCGAGGAAGGCATGTTCGAGCGAGGTTCTGGCCATCTGCTTCAGCTCCGGATAGCCGAGATGAAAGTCCATGGCCGCGCGGACGTATTCGTGGGTCAGATCGATGCGGCTTACACCCTGGTCGTCGGTGGAGAGAGCGACGGGAACAGCGGCCTGACGATAGAGAGGCAAGGGGTGACCGATGCCGGCGACGCCCAGGATGACATCGTTTGAGGTGAGATTGATCTCCGCCATGATGTGGCGGGCGGCCATGGTCTGGAGCAGAGACTCCGCGTCGATCTCGTCCATGATGTCGACGCCGTGGCCGATGCGCTCCGCGTGGGCGATCTCGACTGCCTGGCGGATGTGGAAGCGGAGACCTTCCGGGGGCACCAGACCCTCGGCCAGCTCGCCCGCATGGAGAGTGATGTGCACACCCGGGTAGAGCGTATGCAGAAAGCCGATGATGCGCATCTGGCGCGTGTACTCCGCCATGGCGACGCGGTTATCCTCCGGCTGCACGAAGTTGATGCCGACGACCTGCGGCTCTGCGTGAGGGTCTGTGCCGCGGGCCTGCGCGTCTCGCTGTGCGAGCTCGAAGCCGAGCAGAGTCTGCGCGAAGGTGACGGCCGGGGTGTTGGCTCGCAGCACCTGGAAGAGGAAGCGTACGCGCACGGAACAGGCCGGCAAGGCACTGGCTGTGCCGCAGTGCTCCCGGTCGCGGCGGTCCGCAAGAATGCTGGCGAACTCTGCACGGTCTGCGGCGACTGCTTTCTCGAACTCCGGGCTTGCGAGCAGCGCTCTGCGCGCGGCGGCGAGCTCGCTATCGCTGGTGCCGGTTACATCCTGATGGAAGGCCGCGCTCGTCTGCGGGGTGGACGGCCAGGTGAGTGACTGTGCGGCGGCGATGGCGCGGCCGAGATCGGGCGTGTGCATGATCTCGATGTATTGCTGATTCTGCGCGGCAGCGAGCGAGACGATGGTGTCCAGCCACTCGCCGCCATGACGTGCGCCGGCGCTGTGGGTCGGATCGAAGCGATCGAAGGTGGCGAAAAACTGGTCGTGGCCGCTGACGCCGGAAGAGGGAATGAAGGCGCGCATCGAGAACCAATCGATGAGGGTGTCATAGAGCGCCTGGTCCGAGAAGGCTTCGTCGACGCGCCGGCGGCCTTCACCACAGACGGGCTGCGGCGGAATGGAGCGAGTGGCGCCCAGGTTCACAGCGAGGCTCTTTGCGGCCGGGTCCACGCACAGGAGGTCGGCGCGCGCCTCGTCGAGAAAGGTTTCCGCATAGACGGCGCCGGAGAAGTGCACGTGCAGATCAGCTCCCTTCGGCATGCGTGTGAGCAGCATCCGCAGCCGTACCGGATCTCCGGCTGCCTCTGCAAAGGCGCGCACGGCGCGGAGCCCCGGGGCCGCCTGACGCCTGGGGGTGGAGAGCGGCTGATGCTGCGCACGAAGGCAGACGGGCAAGAGCAGCAACAGCGACATGACGGCACGCACACGCATACGATTCCCTGGGGTGACGCTTTCTGAGAGCATAGCCTGCCGGACTGCCCTGGTTGGCGAAGCCTGCGACCATTGCTATACTCGGGCAGGAGCTTGTACCGCCGCTCTCGTTTCCGGCCAGATCGCACTGCTTGCGTCTGGCATGTGAGGCGCCCATTAGAGGCAGGCCCGGGTCTCGCTTGGCAGCTCCCGGCTGAAGGTAGTTTCCGCCAAGGCCAGATAGCTCAGTGGTAGAGCGCGGCCCTGAAAAGGCCGGCGTCGGCGGTTCGATCCCGTCTCTGGCCACCA
>CAHJWL010000023.1 GCA_903642235.1 Acidobacteriaceae bacterium
GGTCCGATCGAGCGAGCGTGGATCTTGTCGTCGACCAGGTGCGAGAGCTTGAGCATGTAGATGTAGCCGACGGTGGCGGGCTGTTCGAACTCGTCGCCCGTCATGCCATCGTGCAGCTGGCTTTTGCCCGAGCTGGGGAGACCGGCGGCTGCGAGCAGTGCCTTGATCTCCGTCTCACGCGCACCGTCAAAGACGGCGGTGCCGAACCAGATGCCACGCTTCATGCCGGCAGCGACGCGCATCGTCTGTTCATCGTCGAGCTCAAGCAGCTGATTGAGCGCGGCGGTGTCGACAAAGCGGGCCTTGAACAGCTCACGAATCTCGTTGGCATCGGTGTGGGTGGCGGCGATCTCGGCAATCTGCTTGCCGAGTTCGTGCGCTGCCCAACCGAGATGCGTCTCGAGGATCTGACCAACGTTCATACGCGAGGGGACACCGAGCGGGTTGAGAACGATCTCGACCGGAGTGCCATCGGGAAGGTAGGGCATGTCTTCCTCAGGCAGGATCCGGGCAATGACGCCCTTGTTGCCGTGACGGCCGGCCATCTTATCGCCGACCGACAGCTTGCGCTTCATGGCGATATAGACCTTGACCATCTTGATGACGCCCGGGCTGAGCTCGTCACCCTTCTGCATTTTGCCGATCTTCTCGTTGGTGATCTTGCGCAGTACGTCGATCTGCCGCGAGGTCATCTCCTCGATCTCATCGATCTGCTCATTCACACGCGGATCCTTATCGGCGTACCGTATGCGCTTGAGGTTGCGGGTGCTGATGAGCTCGATGGTGTCGCGATCGAGGATGTCGCCCTTGGTGAGCAGCTTCTTGTTGGTGCGCTCATCGTGCAGATCTGCCTGCACTTCCTTCGCACCCAGGATGCCCTCGAGGCGTTTGAGACGCTCGTCGGTCAAGATGCGGATCTCGTCCGCGAGGTTGCGCTCGAGCTTCTCAACCTGCTCCTGCTCGATCTGCTTGGCGCGCTCGTCCTTCTCCTGACCCTTGCGGGAGAAGATGCGGACGTCGACCACGGTGCCCTCGATACCCGGAGGGCAGGTAAGCGAGGCGTCACGGACATCGCCGGCCTTTTCGCCGAAGATGGCGCGCAGCAGCTTCTCTTCGGGGGTGAGCTGGGTCTCGCCCTTCGGCGTGACCTTGCCGACGAGGATGTCGTTGTGCCCGATCTTGGCGCCGATGCGGATGATGCCCGACTCGTCGAGATCTCTGAGCGCGTGCTCGGAGACGTTGGGGATATCGCGCGTGATCTCTTCCGGCCCGAGCTTGGTGTCGCGCGCTTCGATCTCGAACTCCTCGATGTGGATCGAGGTGTAGTAGTCCTCGCGGACCAGCTTTTCCGAGATCAGAATCGCGTCCTCGAAGTTGTAGCCGCGCCATGGCATGAAGGCGACCAGGACGTTGCGGCCGAGGCCGAGCTCGCCCTGTTCCGTGCACGGACCGTCCGCGATCACCTGCCCCTTGGCCACACGGTCGCCCTTGCGGACAATCGGCTTCTGGTTGATGCAGGTGTTCTGGTTCGAGCGCTTGAACTTGGTGAGCTGGTAGATGTCGGAGCCGACCTCACGCGACAGCTGCGTCGGGTGATGCTCGCCTTCGACACGAACGATGATGCGCTCGGAGTCGACCGAGTCAATGATGCCGTTGCGCTTGGCCAGGATGACGGCGCCCGAGTCGCGGGCGGTGACGCCTTCCATGCCGGTTCCGACGAACGGAGCCTCGGCGACAAGCAGGGGCACGGACTGCCGCTGCATGTTTGCGCCCATGAGCGCGCGGTTGGCGTCGTCATGCTCGAGGAATGGAACGAGCGAGGCGGCGACCGACACGAGCTGCTTGGGGCTGACATCGACATAATCGACCTCGGCCTTGTTGACAAGGACGAAGTTGCCCTGGCGACGCGCGTTAACGAGGTCTTCGACGATGTTGAGATCGGCGTCGAGCTCGATATTCGCCTGCGCGATGGTGTGCCGATCCTCTTCCCACGCGGAGAGATAGAAGGAGAACGGCTCAAGCTCCATCACGCGCTTGCTGCCCTTCTTGAGCTCGGCGTTCCTGGTGCGTGACTCCTCAATCTCGAGGTAATCGCCCTGGCGCAGACCGGACTCGCCGGCGTTCGAAACGGCGACGTAGTCAAGCACGCGGCCATCCTTAACGCGGCGGTACGGCGACTCGATGAAGCCGTATTCGTTGATGCGCGCGAAGCAGGAGAGTGAGCTGATGAGACCGATGTTCGGACCTTCCGGCGTCTCGATCGGGCAGATGCGGCCGTAGTGCGTCGGATGAACGTCGCGAACCTCGAAGCCGGCGCGCTCGCGCGAGAGACCACCGGGCCCAAGGGCGGAGAGGCGACGCTTGTGCGTGATCTCCGACAGCGGGTTGGTCTGATCCATGAACTGCGAGAGCTGGGAGGAGCCGAAGAACTCACGGATGGCGGCCATGACGGGCTTGGCGTTGATGAGGTCGTGCGGCATGGCCGTCGACATCTCCTGATAGACCGACATCTTCTCCTTGATGGCGCGCTCCATGCGAACCAGGCCGATGCGGAACTGGTTTTCCATGAGCTCGCCGACCGCGCGAACGCGGCGGTTGCCAAGGTGATCGATATCGTCCACCGCGCCGATGTTCTTGCGCAGCTTGAGCAGGTAACGAATGGTCCCGTAGAAGTCCTCAGGGGTGAGCGTGCGCTTGTCGAGACCGGCGGGTTCCTGGTTCTCGTAGAGCTTGATATTGAACTTCAGCCGGCCGACACGCGAGAAGTCGTACTTGCGCGGATCGAAGAACATGCCCTCAAAGAGCGCGGTCGCGGTGTCAAGCGTCGGCGGATCGCCCGGACGCAGCTTGCGGTAGATCTCGATCAGCGCCTCTTCGGGCTTGCGCACGGAGTCGCGCCGCAGCGTGTTGGCGATGATGTTGCCGACGTCATCGCGCTCAGGGAAGAAGACCTCGAAGCTGGTGACGCCGGACTGCATGATCTTGTTCAGCTTGTCGTTCGACAGCTCCTGGTTGGCCTCATAGAGCAGCTCGCCGGTCGAAAGATCGACGACGTCGGCGGCGGTCATCGCGCCATCAAACTCGCTGGTCTCGACCTCAAGCTTCTCGACCTGTCCGGCACGCAGTTGGCGCAGGGTATTGGGCGAGACCTTGCGGGTTGCCGGTGCAATCTCCTCACCACGGATGGTGATGGCAGTGCTGGGTCGTGTGCCGAGCAAGTTTGTCGGGGTGTTCTCGGGAGCAACGGCCCAGTGCAGCTTCCCGTCCTCAACGTGGATGGTGTCGACGGTATAGAAGGTCTTGAGGATCTCCTCGTCGGTACGCAGGCCGAGCGCGCGCAGGAAGATGGTGCCGAGAAACTTGCGCTTGCGATCGATGCGAACGTAGAGGGTGTTCTTCTGGTCGTACTCGAACTCGACCCAGCTGCCGCGATACGGGATGATCTTACCGAGGAAGTAGGTGCGGTTGTTCGCAGTCTCAAAGAAGACGCCAGGGGAGCGATGAAGCTGCGAGACGATGACGCGCTCGGTGCCGTTGACGATGAAGGTGCCGTTCGCGCTCATCAGCGGAATGTCGCCGAAGAAGACTTCCTGCTCCTTCATGTCGCGCAGGCTCTTGACGCCAGTCTCAGGATCCTTGTCATAAATCTTGAGGCGAATGGTAACTTTGAGCGGCGCCGAGTAGGTCATGCCGCGCTCTTCGCACTCAGCCTGGTCATACTTCAACTGCAGACCCACCGGGTCCCCGCACTTGGTGCAGAAGTCAGGCGTGTTCTTGTTGTACGTTCCGCAGAAGTTACACAGCACGTCGCCAGGATGAAACGGATCGGTGATGACCATGTGACCGCAGTTGGTACAGGCCGTCCGCAGGTGGTTCAGCCCCTTGAGGTAGCCGCACTTGCACTCCCAGTTGCCGATCGAGAAATCGACAAACTCGAGCTCAGAGACGTTACGGAAGTCCGAGATCGGGAAGACCGACGTAAAGACGGACTGCAGGCCATTGTCCTCACGCTCCTGCGGCAGCTTATCCATCTGCAGAAAGCGCTCGTAGCTGCGCCGCTGCACTTCGATGAGGTTAGGAATCTGGATGCTGGTGGGTATCTTTGAGAAATCAAGACGACTGCGGATTGCGCGCATTTCTGTGGACATGCTCTCTCCTG
Source organism: Acidobacteriaceae bacterium (assembly GCA_903642235.1). Taxonomy (GTDB): domain Bacteria; phylum Acidobacteriota; class Terriglobia; order Terriglobales; family Acidobacteriaceae; genus Edaphobacter. Next base: position 4,160 of record CAHJWL010000023.1, read on the forward strand.
AAACTTAGACCTTCGAGGCCTCCCGCAATACGACTGTGCGCATCCCAAGCCGTATTACGCGAGGAGAGGACCCGGTGTAAGCCCTCGACCACATGTGCGCACGGAGGCCAGACCCTCCAGAGTCCATCCAGCCCTCGACAGCCGGCGGACTCCCATGCGCGGACACCCTGCCGAGCGTGACCGGCAGCAATGTCTTTCATCTGAAATGTCTGGGCGCTCGCGAAGCATTCTGCGTAGCCAACTCAGGAGCTCCCTGGCCAGGGAGCGGGTCACTACGAGTTAAGACGGCAAAGCGCCCGGAGGGACAGCAGCTCCCGCGAGCGCAACAACTAATTTAGGAATCGTGAAAGTACAAGTATTAGAGATGCTCGTCGCCATGATGGAGCTCGCCTTGCTCCAAAGGTGCCGCCGCACGAAACAAACCTGGTTACATCAGGATCTCTGCCGCAGAAGATTCTGATGGCCGGCTCCGTAACCTGGAAACAGGATGAGCCGGAAGCACACACGCCTTGGAGAGAAATCCCTATCTGCAGACAAGCCCGAACGGAACACTCTACTCTCAGAGACCGAGAATAACGTGTTCCGTCCTGCTTTGCAACTTTGAAGCCGTTACTTGATCTCGACGGTCGCGACGCCGTCAAACTTCTTGGCGATGGCGGCTGCATCCTCTTTGGAGATGTTCTCCTTAAGGGGCTTCGGCGCACCATCAACCAGGTCCTTGGCTTCCTTCAGCCCGAGGGCCGTCACTTCACGAACCGCCTTGATGGTGTTGATTTTGTTCGCCCCGGCATCCTTCAGGATAACGGTGAACTCGGTCTTCTCTTCGACCGGCGCCGCGGCTGCTGCTCCGCCGCCTGCCGGTGCCGCAGCCACGGCCGCCGCTGCCGAGACGCCGAGACGCTCTTCAAGCTTCTTTACCAACTCTGAAGCCTCAAGCAGGCTAAGGCTTACGATCTGATCTTCCAACTGCTGCATGTCTGCCATTTCATTCTCCAAGGTCACTCTGAATTTGATGATTCCTGCTACCAAGCATCCGGAGATGCTCTCTGCACCACCTTCTGTCAGGGTTCCGTTGCGTCCAGACATGACGCCCCTGAAGAAAGCAGAGCCAGTTCTTGTCAGCTTTCGACTGGATCCGTTGACGCCGCTTCACCCGCCTGGGAGCCGGTCCCATTCTCCGGCTGCACGACGTCGCTTGTGCCGGGAGCCTCTTCGGCATGCGTCTCAGCCACAAGGTTTGCGGTCGGCGCTGCGCTGGCAGGCGTTGAAGCACCGGCATCGGCGAACTTACCCTTTTCCACTGCCTGGCTCACAACCACAGCCAGATTGCGTCCAGTCGCGTTGATGACTGTCGCGAGACGCTGGGCCGGTGAGTTGATGAGGAACAGCAGCTTCGAGAAGAGCTCTTCCTTGCCCGGCAGGGTGGCCAGGGCCGAAATCTCCTCAACCGTGATCACACGGCCGTCGACAATGCCCAGCTTGAAGGTAAACTCCGCGTTATCTTTGACCCAGGTTGAGAGCGCCTTGGCCAATGCGACTGGATCACCTGCCGTGTACGCAACCGATGAGACTCCCTTGAGGCCCTGCAGAGCTTCCCCGACCTTGGTTCCCTCGCCCGCCCGCGCTGCCAGCTTGTTCTTGACGACATGGTAGGACCCGCCAGCCCCTCGGACCGCTTTGCGAAGCTCAAAATCCTTGGCGGCCGTCAGACCCTTGAAGGTTCCGACGATGGCAGAGGTCGAACCAGACAGCTCTGAAGCGAGCCAGGTGACGTTCTCCGTCTTTTTCGATCGTGTGAGTGGCATGTGTCTTCAATCCTTAGCCCCGTCTGCTAGGGCAAATCATCTGTACGGATAGGGTTCTATCTGCGATCGTTCCAGGCCGTTCCAGCCCGTCCTTACGACTTGCCGGCAAGTTCCGCGGCGGCTGCATCAAGCTGGATTCCAGGGCCCATTGTCGAGCTCAGTGTGATCCCCTTGATGTACTTTCCCTTTGCGGCAGAGGGCTTCGCCTTCATCACGGACGTGATGACCGTCATGGCGTTATCAATCAGCTTCTGCGGATCGAAGGAGAGCTTACCTACCGGCACATGGACCAGCGCTGTCTTGTCGGTTCGAAACTCGACCTTACCGGCCTTGATCTCGCGAATGGCGGCGGCGACATCCGTCGTGACAGTGCCGGTCTTTGGGTTGGGCATGAGGCCGCGTGGACCCAGAACCTTGCCGAGCCGTCCGACCGACTTCATCATGTCGGGCGTCGCAATCAGAGCGTCGAAGTCCGTCCAACCCTCTTTCTGAATGCGCTCCACCAACTCCTCGCCGCCAAAGAACTCCGCTCCTGCGGCTTCGGCATCGCGAATCTTGTCGCCAGAGGCAATTACGGCAACCGTCTTGCTCTTTCCCAGCCCATGCGGCAGTACAACTGTTCCGCGAACCATCTGGTCTGCATGCTTGGGATCGACACCAAGCCGTAACGTGAGGTCAACCGTCTCGTCGAACTTCGCGTACTTGGCTTTCTGCAGCAGCGGAACAGCATCCACAAGGGGATACGGACGAGGCTCAACGAGAGCGCGCGCCTTTGCTAAGTTCTTTGAGATCTTCTGTGACACTGGAATCCTTTTCTGCCACCCTCACATGCGAGCAGGCGCATGGGCGTGGTCTCGAAGCGGTCAGGCAGCAACCGTGTATGCCTAAGTATGCCGGAGATCTGCAGCGGCTGTCAAAAAAAGGAGCGTTACGCTCTGCTTGACGTGAGTCGAAGCGATTCCTTAGACTCCTTTGCGAGGCGAAGGAATGGCGAACAACTTCTTGACATCTCCGCGCGTGCACGCTCGCAGACAGGAGACTGCCTCCATGTTCCCCATTCTCGAGGAGTCTGTCTCCCCTCCCGGCATGGCACGCCTTGCCGCAGCGGCTGAACCGAGCGGCAGCGGTCATCTGGTCGAGTACCGCGCTCTCGAGTCCAAGAGCATCCTCAATCGATCCATCTCCAAGCGGCGTCTCTCACTCGCCTACAGCATCAACCCCTATCGGGGCTGCGAGTTCGGCTGCCGCTACTGCTATGCCCGATACACGCATGAGTTCATGGCGCCGGCAAATTCAACCGCAGACGGAGCCGCCGCGGCCCGGCAGGATCCAGGGGCCTTTGAACGCAAGATTTACCTGAAGAAGAATGCTGCCTGGCTGCTGGAGCAGGAACTGCGCGCCATCGACCCGCGGGAGGAGATCGCCCTTGGAACAGCGACCGACCCGTACCAGCCTCTTGAACGCCGGGAGGAAGTGACCCGCAGTCTGCTGAAGGTCTTTGCGCGCAAGCAGGGCTATCGCCTGGGCATCATCACTAAATCCGATCTCATCCTGCGCGATTGCGACCTCCTGCGAACGATCTCGGAGAGGAATACGCTGGTTGTTCACTGCACAATCACCACCACGGATGCAGATTTTGCCCGCAAGCTGGAACCCCGCGCGCCTCGCCCGGATCTTCGCTTCAAAGCCGTCCGTGGACTGCGGGAAGCAGGCATACGAACTGGTGTTCTCTGCTCTCCGCTTCTTCCCGGCATCACGGATCATGAGGAATCGGTTGACCAGGTCGCACGCTGCGCCAAGGCGGCGGACGCAAGCTTCTTCGCGGGGGAGCCGCTCTTTCTAAAGTCATGCTCCCGCGCGACGTACCTGAGCTTTGTTCGTGAGCACTTTCCTGCGCTGGAGGCCGAGTACAGCGAGCGCTTTGCACATGCGGACTTTGCCGCTGGACCATACCGGCAGGCGATGTCAGCCATGATCTCCAGGGTGTGCCATCGCCATCAGATCGCAGAACGTTCCACCGACGCGTTGCTCACGCGGGATACGGGAGTTCGAGATACGGATCAGCAGGCCATGGATTCAGCGGGCGGGCAGCAACGGCTCTTCGGATGAACACATACAGCAACGCCCGCCTGGCTCGGTGGAGCCGGGCGGGCGCTTGAACTTTGACCAGAAGCGTTAGGCGACGACGTCGATTCCCATCGAGCGAGCTGTGCCGCGGATCGTCTTTGCCGCAGCCTCAACTGAAGCGGCGTTCATGTCCGGCATCTTCTGGGTTGCGATCTCGAGGATCTGCTTCTCCGTTACCTTTCCCAGCTTCTCCTTGTTCGGAGTTCCGGAGCCCTTCGCAATCCCCGCCGCCTTCAACAGCAGCACGGGTGCCGGTGGCGTCTTTGTAATGAAGGAGAAGGTACGGTCGCCAAAGACTGTGATCACAACTGGAATGGTGAGACCGGCGATGTCCGGACCTTTTGTACGCTCGTTGAACTGCTTGCAGAACTCCATGATGTTGACCTGTGCCTGACCGAGCGCGGGTCCAACCGGCGGCGCCGGTGTAGCTTTCCCGGCCATGATCTGCAGCTTGACGTACCCATTAATCTTCTTCGGTGCCATAGTGCTTCCTCGTAATCTGCGACAGCCTGACTCCCGCTGCGCCCTGAATGAACTGCCACTGCGAACTGCTGAGTGCCGACTTTGGCGAGGAACTTACGCCTCGATCTTGTCGACCTGCGAGAACTCAATCTCGACCGGCGTCGGCCGACCGAAGATCGATACCATCACCTTGAGCGTCTGCTTATCTTCATTGATGTCATCCACAGTGCCGCTGAAGTTAGCAAACGGACCTTCGTTGATCCGTACCTGCTCGCCTTTGACAAACTTGATTTTGAGGGCCGGCTTGTCCTTCGTCGCATCGGACCGGAAGAGGATAGAGCTGACCTCCTGCTCTGAGAGAGCCACAGGATTATCACCCGTTCCGAGAAACCCTGTAACGCGGGGAGTGTTCTTGATAACGTGCCAAAGGTCGTTGTCCAGCTCCATCTCGACCAGGACATAGCCCGGCAGGAAGACGCGGTCGATGGTGTACTTCTTTCCGTTTCGCAGTTCCGTAACGGGCTCGGTTGGGATCATAATACGGCCGATTCGATTCTCAAGACCGAAGGCACGGATGCGGCTCTCCAGAGACTCGCGCACCTTGCGCTCGAAGCCGGAGTACGCATGAATGATGTACCACTTGAAGTTCTGGTTGACGGGAGGCGCCAGGTGCTCGCCGCCTTCTTCCATTGCAGCGGGGTCGGTCCCAGGCTCAACCGCCGACAGCGGCCCCTGCTCTGCTGCGATCTGCTTCTCCGGATTCGTCTCGTCTACCGCCATGCCTTTGCCTTCTTCAACCATTGGTGTCTCTTTGTACTTTCTCCCGCCTGCGGACGTGGAGGGCTAGTGCCTGGTGAGTGTGCCAATTCCACGCTCAATGAGTTGGTTCGCCACGGCGTCTACAGCCCAGAAGTACGCGGCAAAGATGAAGATAGTGGCCAGCACGACAAGCGTCGTCGATTGAACCTCTTCGCGAGTGGGCGCAATCACCTTGCGCATCTCGTTCCGGACATCTTTCAAAAAGCCGCCGAGACGCTCCGGCTGCGTCTTCCACTGCTGGATGCCGGTCGTTGTCTGATCGGCGATTACGATCGTCTTGGACATAAGGCTGCCTCTGGTGCGGCGTGACGTGCGTTCAATCCTGGTCGCGCGTCTGACGGCGACGGAAGATCAATAGAAGATGGCAGGGGCGCTCGGATTCGAACCGAGAAGTTCGGTTTTGGAGACCGACAGTTTAACCGTTGAGCTTACGCCCCTGTGCGTTACCGGTGCCGAGATGTCAGCAGTCTTAAACATAGCGACTGACCTCGAGGACCTACTTGGTTTCCTTGTGATCCGTGTGTTTGCGGCACGTATTGCAGAACTTCGAAAACTCCAGACGGCCGGTCGTCGTCTTCTTATTTTTAGTCGTCGAGTAGTTCCGATTCTTGCAAACGGGACACTGCAAAGTGATAATTTCTCGCATCTTTTTATCCTAACTGATTTCCCGGGAACGCCAAAAGCGCGGGAGGGATGACTGTACATCCCTGCTTCGGACATGGAATCCGAAGCAGGGCTAAGCAAAGCACACGTGCCTTTTACTTCAGGATCTCGGAGATGGTTCCTGCCCCGACGGTGCGGCCGCCTTCGCGGATGGCGAAGCGCAG
>CAHJWL010000024.1 GCA_903642235.1 Acidobacteriaceae bacterium
AAGGCCAGATAGCTCAGTGGTAGAGCGCGGCCCTGAAAAGGCCGGCGTCGGCGGTTCGATCCCGTCTCTGGCCACCATTCTCCTTCCATGGACTGCAGAAGATTGCTGAGCGACGCACCCACTCGTGTACGTCCCGAGGCTTGCGGGTGCCTCGAAGAGGCAAAGATCGGTAGACTCCAGACAGACACTCCGAGCTATCAGCCATGAATCCGAGCAGCAATCCCTCCCGCAGCGCGCAGACTTCCTCTGAGATGACCAGCCGGCTGGTTCGCAGCGCGGACAAGCCACTGGACCGTATGGACCGTCTCGGCGATATGGGCCACTTTCCGGTGCTTGTGAATGCCGGCGCCACGGCCAACATTCTTTTCACTATCCTGGTTGTTTTTCTGCTTGAGCGATGGCTGCCGGGAAGCCCTCTCGCTGCAACGCTGCCGGTGATGCTCCTGACGACGCCGCTGCTGGTGGTGGTTTTCTTTCTCCTGCTGAATCTTGCGCCGGTGGTGCTGTTGCGGCTGCGCGACAAGGGAACGCGCCCGGTGCCTACGCTGGCGCGCATGGACTTCGTTCAGGACCAGCACCGGTTCTCTTCCTGGGTCTACCTGGCCGCGTCGGCGAACATGGCCTTCTGGATTCTGACGGCCTGGTCGGTCTTCCTGTTCTTTGACACGGTGACGGCTCTTCTGCTCACGCTTGGGGCGGCGTTCCTCCTTACGTTTTCGCCGGTGCTGCTGCGGCGGGGCCGGAGCTGATCGGGCGGCTCGTCCACACGGACGCGTCCTATACAGTGGCTGCCGAGACCTCATCGATGAAGCCGAACGCTGCTCGAACGCGCTGGGCTTCATCGGCGGGTGGAGCGCCGAAGAGCCGTTTGAACTCGCGACTGAACTGCGACGGGCTCTCATAGCCGACACGCCCGGCGGCGAGCGAGGCTCCGACTGACTCCTGCACCATGAGCATGCGCGCTTTATGCAAGCGAATTGTCTTCAGGTACTGCACGGGCGAGGTGCCGGTGACGGCCTTGAAGTGAAGGTGCAGCGCGGATGGGCTCATCCCCGCGGTGTGCGCGAGCCGGACCACGTCGAGCGGATCGGCGTAGGCCACGTGCATACGCTGCAGGATGCGATGAATCTGCGCCCGGCTCTCATTGCGCAGCAGCAGATCGCGCAGCATAGCGCCGCCCTCGCCGCAGAGCGCCCGGTAGAGCAGCTCGCGCACCAGCTGCGGGCCGAGCACGGCGGCGTCACCAGCAGAGCCGAGCGATTCCAGCAGACGAACGGTGACGTTGCTGAGCGAGATCTCCATGGCAGGCGCCATCACGCGCGTTCCGGTCGCGGAGACGCAGGGCCGAGATACGGGCTGCGGCCACCGGCCTGCGTTGAGGTGCAGCAGCAGATCGCCGAGGATGGTCAGATCGATGCGGACAGCGAAGCCAAGAAAGGGTCCGACCTGGCTGACCGAGGTTTCGCAGTCAGCCGGTACCGGCACGGTGAGCAGAAGATAGCGGCTCGCGTCATAGGTCAGGACCTCATCAGGGAGATGGAAGCGCTTCTGTCCCTGCGCCACGATGACGAGACAGGGCTCGTAGAGGACCGGTACAGGCTTTACTGACCGCGTTGCCCGCAGCAGAGTAACGCCGTCGACGCGCGATTGCCGGGGACCCTCGCTGGTGTTGAGGTCGGTCAGCAACTCCACCATCCGCTTTCGGTCCGCAGCTAACGCATCCATGGCTTCAGCCTAATCGCAAACCGCGAGGGACGCGCGCTGGCCTGGAGCTTTGGGCAAGAGAAGCGGGAGAGGCGCGGAATGTTTTCTCCGCGCGCGGAACGACTAGGCTTGCGGACCGGGGATCTTTGCGGGTCGGCCGCCGCTCGCAGGAGGTCTACGTTCGATGGCTTGCTTCAGCGGCCGTTACGGCCGTCCATGCTCATGCGGACGACCTCGCCTTCCTCGTTGACGAAGGCCTCTCCGCTCAGGGGGGCTTCCTCCCGGCCGTGCATGCCAAGGGTGTCGTAAAAGAAGCGCAGATCGCGGAAGGTGACGATGGTGAGGCCCTCCGGGCTGGGCAGGGAGCCTTCGGTGACCAGCGGAAAGGGGGACCAGTCGAGGTAGGCATGGCCGAGCGGACTGCGTTTGGCGGCGAGGGTGGCGTGGGTCTCGGGCGGCTTGTACAGGCGATCTTCCTGCTCGCTGGTCGCGACCTGGCCGGAGAGGCTGTCGACCGTTGAGAGCTGGAAGAAGTCAGGCGTTTCAACGACGCCGTGCCAGCGGAACGGGTTGACGGGATAGGGGCTCACGGTGGAGCGCCGAATTTCAACATTGCCATAGTCGGCGGCGCGTGTGAGGTCCTCGGCGTGGAGACGCTCATAGCCGCGAACGCACCAGAGCAGGCCGATGCCGGCGAGGGCGAAGGCGGCCCAGCCGCGGCCGCGGAAGGGATCGCGCCGGGCGCTGGACGAGGCCGTGATTTCGGAGCCGATGAGGCCGAAGAGGACGGGGGCCACGAGCCCGATGACAAGCAGGGCGAGCATGACGGGCTCCACGATGAAGACGAAGGAGCCGGCATACCAGTGGGGGTTGAAGGGAAAGAAGGGGCGCAGACCGTAGTTGTTGGTCCAGTCCAGCAGCAGATGGCTGAGAAGGGCAATGAGAGCAAAGAGGTAGAGCTGACCCCAGCGCACGGGCGGGACCGGGCGCTTGCGATCGCGGCGCTGCTCCGGAGTGCCGGGTGGTACGTAGCCGGGGACGCGCTCATGGCGGGTCTTCCAGCGGTGCCAGAGCCAGACGGCGCCGAGAACGACGGCGGCATCAACCGGTAGACCGATCAGGGTGTGGGTCCAGCCTCGGTGGTGGGTGAAGCCGGCGATCGGACCACGAAGCGACCAGAGTGTATCGAGATCAGGCGCCTCCGCGGCGAGCACCATGGTCAACGTGGCGTACCTGGAGCGGCGATTGAAGCCGGTGCGGGCGAGGCAGGCGCCGGTGAGAAAGTGAGTGACGGGTTCCATAGGTGAGTAGGCTCAGGGAGATCTGCTCTCTGTCCCTTGTGCTCCCATCCTATGCTGCATGTGGACGGCACCGTTCAGTGTGAATTCATTCGGTTGACGCAGCGCAGGTTCGACCTCACAATGCTACTCCTCTTTCGCAGGCTGTCCATAGCACTTCCGACCAGTAGGCAAAGGGTTTCGAGAGCGGTAGCCTAAGAGTGTTGGTCGGCCCGGACGATAGAGGGCCAGGCGATGTGCGATGCGGTCTCGAAGGCTTCTGCTGACGCTTCTGATTACCGTCCTTGGATACAAGTTGATGGTGATCGCGTTACCCCTCATGAACAAACCAAGTGATGCGGCCCTCTTTGGAGGCGCGACGTTGCTGGTGCTGACGGTGGTAGGTTTTGTGATCCTGATTCGACTCCTCTGGAGGAGGAGCATGTGATGACGCTCTTTGGAGATGTGGTGCGCAGTGATGGGAACAGAAAGAACTTGGGCGAGGACGGGTCGCGGATGTTGCGGTCCGGCTTGAAGATCGGCGCGGGCTTCGTGGCCTTAATTTTAGGGACGTCGTTGTTCTTCAACTACGTTCTTTCCATAACGCGGATTGGTGCAGGGCATGTGGGCGTGGAGGTGGTGCTGAGCGGATCGCAGCGAGGCGCGTCGGAGATTCCGATCCGCACCGGTTGGGTCTTCTACTCGCCGATTCGATCGCAGATTGTGGAATTTCCAACGTATGTGCAGACGGTGAAGTGGACGCGCGACCTGAACGAGGGACGCGCGGCGAATGAGGAGATGAGCTTTAACAGCAAGGAAGGAATGGAGATTTACTCGGACGTGAGCTTGAGCTATGCGATCGAACCGCGCCGCGTGCCGGATTTCTATGTGAAGTACCGGGTTACGGAGCTCGATCAGTTTACGCATGGCATTCTGCGCGACATTGTTCGGAATGCGTTGAATGAGGTTGCGTCAACCTACACCGTGGAACAGATCTATGGCGAGCAGAAGACGGAGTTTCTCGATAAGGCGCAGCATGTGATCCAGGGCAAGCTCGACGCAGTCGGTGTCGGCATTCAGCAGTTTGGATTCATTGGCGCGCCCCGTGTGCCGGAGGTGATTGCGAGTGCGATCACATCGAAGGCGCAGGCGATCCAGGATGCCGAGCGGGCCCGCAATGAACTGGCCAAGACGCAGGCCGAGGCAGCCAAGCAGATTGCCGCGGCTGACGGCGAGGCCAAAGCAAGCGTGACCCGGGCACAGGGCGAGGCGGAGGCGAACCGGATCCGGCAGACAAGCATTACGCCGCAGCTGCTGGAGCTCCGGAAGCTGGAGAATCAGCGGGCAGAGATCGAGCGCTGGAATGGCCAGCTGCCGACGGTTGAGAGCGGAACGGGAGGTGCAATGATGCTGCAGCTTCCGGCAGCGACGCGGTAATTGGAGGAGCACGAGGCGAGTGTGAACCGCTCGCCCTTGCTGCGCCCCTCCGCGGCGCGTAGACGCTCAGATTCTCTCTCTATAATCGGGTGGGCAGATGTGAGCCGGAGGCGTTCCTGACATGGCGGCAAAGGCAAAGGCGGGTGCAGAGCAGGCGTCGCCCGAAGAGCGTGCGGAGACGTTGCGGGAGGAGCTTCGGCGGCACGAGCACCTGTACTACGTGATGGATGCGCCGGAGATTACGGACGCGCAGTATGACGCGCTGATGAACGAGCTGAAGCGGCTGGAGGCAGAGCAGCCGGAGCTGGTGACGGCGGACTCACCGACGCAGCGGGTGGGCGGCAAGCCGAAGGACGGCTTCGCGAAGGTGCGGCACTCGCGGCCGCTGCTGTCGCTTGATAACGCGTATGACGAGGGCGAGCTGCGGGCGTGGGAGCAGCGTGTGCGCGAGACGCTGCCGGCAAGCGAGCGCGTGGCGTATGTGTGCGAGCTGAAGCTCGATGGGCTCTCGCTGGCGCTGCACTACGGTCCGGGCGACGGGGGGCAAGGAGTTGGAAAAGCCGGTGCGGTGCTGCGGCGCGGGTTGACGCGCGGGGATGGAACGACGGGCGAGGATGTGACCTCGAATGTGCGGACGATCCGGTCGGTGCCGCTCGCTGTGAGCGCGGCGAAGCTGGCCGCGGCAAAGTTGCCGACGAGCGCCCTGGCCGAGGGGTTTGAGGTGCGGGGCGAGGTGGTGCTGCCGCAGGCGGCGTTCCTGAAGATGAACGCGGAGCGCGAGGCAGCGGGGCAGGCGGCGGCGGCGAACCCGAGGAACGCGGCAGCGGGAACGATCCGCACGATTGGACCGAACGTTGTGGCGCAGCGGCGGCTGGAGTTCTTTGCATACTTCCTGCTGAATGCGGAGGGCGAGCCGCTCTTGCCGACACAGACGGAGGCGCTCGGCGCGCTGACGGCGTGTGGCCTGAAGGTGAACCAGCACGGCCGGCCGGCGAAGGATATTGAGGCGGTGTGGGCGTTCATCCAGCAGGCGGAGGGTCTGCGGGAGACGCTGCCGTACGAGATCGATGGTGTGGTGGTGAAGGTCGATGCCGTGGCACAGCAGCGGCGACTAGGGTTTACGGGTAAGGCGCCGCGATGGGCGATCGCGTACAAGTTTGCGGCGCGGGCGGCGGTGACGGTGCTTGAGGACGTGCTGTTCCAGGTGGGGCGCACGGGCAAGGTGACGCCGGTGGCGGCGCTGGCTCCGGTGGGTATCGGCGGCATTACGGTGATGCGGGCGACGCTGCACAATGCGGACGAGGTTGCGCGGCTCGGCGTGCGCATCGGCGATCTGGTGCAGGTGGAGCGCGGCGGCGACGTGATCCCGAAGATTGTGCAGGTGGTGACGGAGGAGAGCGTGCTACCGGAAGGCGCAACGTTCTCGAGTGCGGCGCAGAAGGCGGGAAGGAAACGCGGCGAGGGGCGGGAGATCGTGTTTCCAGCGACATGCCCGGTGTGTGCGAGCGAGCTGGTGAAGGTGGAGGGCGAGGTGGACTGGCGGTGCGTGAATGCGAGCTGCCCGGCGCGGCTGCGCGAGGAGCTGCTGCACTTTGCGTCGCGCGGGGTGATGAACATCGATGGGATGGGCGATGCGATCGTGCGGCAGCTGCTGGGGCAGGCGGCGGAGGCTCCCGAGAACGCTGACGTGAGCGAAGAGGTGGAGGCGGTACTTGAAGCGAAGACGATGGCTGCTGCCGAGGGCGGGAGTGTGCCGCAGGAAGAGAGAAGCAGATCCCTACGGGATGACAAGCAAAAAGGCGAAGACAGGAAGGGCGAGGGACGAAAGGGCGATGCGCTCGAGGGGAAGAAAAGCAGATCCCTGCGGGATGACAACAAAATAGAGAGCAGTGGAGCGATGGTGCGGTCGTTGTCTGCGGCAGCGGAGGAGGGTGGAACTGATGGTGTTACAGATACGAAGCAGCCGCTGGTGCGGACGATTTCGGATCTTTATAAGCTGACAAAGGCCGACCTGATGGGGCTGGAACGGATTGGGGAGAAGACGGCTGCGGCGCTGGTTGCGGAGATCGAGAAGAGCAAGGCGGCGCCGTTGAACCGCGTGCTGTTGGGATTCGGCATACGGTTTGTGGGCGAGCGCACGGCGCAACTGCTGGCGTCGCAGTTTGGAGGCATCGATGCGCTCATGGAGGCGACGCGGGAGGAGCTCGAGGCGGTGAATGAGGTCGGGCCGAAGGTGGCGGAGGCGATTGCGGACTTCTTTGCAGTGGATCGGAACCGCGAGCTGGTGGAGCGGCTGAAGGCGGCGGGGCTGACCATGACGGCGGAGAAGCGGGTCACGTCTGACACGCTGGCGGGGCTGCTGTTTGTGCTGACGGGATCGCTGCCGACGCTGACGCGGGAGTCGGCCAAGGAGCAGATTGAGGCTGCCGGGGGACGGGTGTCGGGATCGGTCAGCAAGAAGACGAGCTATGTGGTGGCGGGGGAGGAGGCGGGCTCGAAGCTTGAGAAGGCGCAGGCGCTGGGGGTGGCGGTGCTGGATGAGGCGGGGCTGCTGCAGTTGCTGGCGAAGGGCGCGTAGGCGCTTAGACCTCTTCTTCGATGGGGAGCGACGTGCCGCGGCGACGGTCGAAGACGCGGCGGACGACGACGAAGGCGATCAGCAGGAGGACGAGGCCGATGCCGGAGATGACGAGGCCGAGGTGCTCATGGAAGGCCTCACCGACGGTGCGCACGATGGCTGGACCGTACCATCGCGTTATGAGCGCGAAGGCGAGAAAGCGGAGGAACTTGCCGGCGAAGATCGCGGAGGCAAAGAGCAGCGGCTTCATCTCAAAGACGCCGGCGGCCAGCTCGAAGAGCTTGAGCGGCATGGGCGGCGGCACCATGGCGGGGATCATGATGACGAGGAACTCCTGCTTCTCGAAGCGATTGCGCAGCTTCTCATAGCGCTCGCGATTGATGCGCTTGAGCAGGAAGAGCTCGCCGCCGGCACGACCGATGTAGAAGGGGATGAGGCTTCCGAGCGCCGAGCCGAGGGCGGCGGCGAAGGAGTAGAGCAGAAGTTTGTCGGGCGCGGCAGACACATAGCCGACCAGCACCAGGTCCATGGTGGGCGGCACGGGAAAGAAGCCGCTATCGACAAAGGCCAGGCCGCCCAACCCCCACACCCCGAGGGGTTTGAGCAGCGCGAAGGTGAGAGCACTTGCCTTGTGGAACCAGACGACGGGATGAAGTTTCAAAACAGCCTCGGGTGCAAGTCTACAAGTCGGCGGCGGGGGCCTTCTCTGCCACGGATGTTGCATCTGCCGCGGGCACCGCGGGCGTTGCGATGGAAGCGCTGTGATGGGCGGCGCGGCCGGCCAGCAGATCGACGGCGTGGCCCAGCAGCGGCAACACGGCGGCGAGCGAGACGGTTGCGCCGTTCGGGCTGCCGGGAAGATTGACGATCAGGGTTCGGCCGAGCGTGCCGGCGACGGCGCGGCTGAGGGCGGCGAGCGGCGTTGCTTCCAGACTGGCCGCGCGCATGCGTTCTGCCAGGCCATCGACCATGCGCTCCGCGACCTCGAGGGTTGCTTCGGGGGTTACGTCTCGCGGCGCGAGGCCGGTGCCGCCGGTGGTGAGGATGAGGCCGGCACCTGCCGCTGCACCCCTACGGAGCGCGTCGGCGATGAGGTCTCGTTCGTCCGGCAGGGTTTGCCGCTGTATGTCGGTGACACCCGCGCCGCGCAGCATGGCTTCGACAGCGGGACCGGAGAGGTCCGCCTGCTCGCCCCGGCTGCAGCGATCGCTGACCGTCAGCACCCACACGTGTGTTTGATCCAAGCTCATTGCGCCCAAGTGTACGTGGGCTGAGCGCGGGGATGACGGCCGGGAAGAGACGAGGGTTGCACAACAGGTTGCCGACAGTAGGGTTTCACCCTGAGAGATGAGAAGATGGAAACAGGCGAATGACGCGCGGGTTGCCGCCAGAGCGCGACCTGAGCGTGGTCTGCTACCGAACCCGGACAGGCGCAGCAATGGCCTGGCGACATCCGAAGTATGGGACGAAATGCCGATTCTGGAGACACCACCACCGAACCCGGCGCCGCCTCCCCCGACGGAGAAGATCCGCAGCGGACGATACGCCGATCTTGACACACACGAGCTGATCTACCTGCTCGACGAGGTCAATGATGACCGGGCCCGCGCACGCTTTCGCGAGGCGATCTATATCTCTGTCATCGTGTGGCTGGCGGTGGGCTGGTTCATTTTCTATGGTCCGCAGGTGCTGTTTCATCAGGGGCGCCTGATCAATCCGGCGGATGTGCTGAAGCAGCGGGACCGCGAGCTGACGTACCTGGATTTGCCGAAGGATCTTGCGAAGAAACTGCCGCGCAAGCCGACGAACACCCTGAGCGATCAGGATCGTATGCAGCAGACGGCGCGGCCGTCGCTGAGCCCGAAGACGCTCGACCAGCTGCAGGCGATGCGGAAGGCGGGAGCGCCTGGAGCGGCCACGCCGCTGCCCAAGACGCCTGAGCCGCAGCCCCCGGCGGCACAGCCGGCGGCTCCTGCACCTGCGCCGCGCGCGCAGACACAGCCGCCGGTTGCGGAGGCG
>CAHJWL010000025.1 GCA_903642235.1 Acidobacteriaceae bacterium
CCGCTGCGGCCGCGACGCCGGCCGCGACGGCCGCGCCAGCGACGGCTTCCGTCCGCGCCCGGCGCACCTTCGCCAAGCTCCGCCTCATTGCCCGGTTCAGGTGCGCTGACCTGGATCGGAGTCGCAGGCGCCGGCGTACGGTCGTCAGCATCCTCCCGGGTGTCAAAACCCGGTGCCGTCTCCGAGGCCGGCCGCGTCTCGCGCGGCTGCGCATCGCGACCACCCCGTCCGCGGCGACGGCCACGGTCGCCCCGCTCATTTCGATCGCCGCGTTCCGTTCGCTCAGGCCCGCGGCCTTCCGGCTGCGACGCCTGTGCCAGCCCGCCATCGCCGGCCTGGAGCAGCGGTTGCTCCTGTCCGTCAGCGGCTGCCCCCTCACTTCCCTGGCCGTCGCGCCCACGATCATTCCGGCGCCCGCTCGAGCGTCCGCGCGTCTCGCTGGTATCGAAATCGGCAGAATCGGCCGCCTCTTCCATAAAATCCGTGATGTAGAGAAAGGCGTCGCGCTCCAGCCCGACATCAACGAAGGACGACTGCATGCCCGGAAGCACGCGCGTGACCTTCCCGTTGTAGATCGATCCCGCGAGCGTGTACTCATTCTCGCGTTCGTAGTAGATCTCGGTGAGCTCGTCGTTCTCGACGATGGCAAGCCGCGTCTCATGCGGCGTAGAAGAAATATAGATCTCTTTCGACATGTGGTTCTGCTCTTTCTGCCCGGCCCGGTTCGGGTCGCGGACGGCAGACGAGTCAAAGAGACGTTCAAAGCGACTGAGCCCACTGGGCTTAGACGACACCTCGAACGGTCGGGCAGGAGCGGTCAGCGGTGGTTCGTGAGACTGCGGCCGATATCGGAAATAACAGAGGAGCGTCCGCGCAGAGACCCTCAGCGAGGGTGTGCGCGGCGATAGCGGACGAATCAACAGAACGAGAAAACGCGGAAGACGCTGGCGAGCATGCGGATGTGGCCAAAACAATCTCGCTCGTGCGAGGCGGGGCCGTTTGCCATCCGGATACGATCATTCGCCTGAAACCTGCCCGGCCAACGGGGTTCGAACACATCTCTGGCTGGCCGGCCTTTTTGCTAAATTCAGTGCCGCTCGCTGCGCCTGGCGCCAAAGGGAGCGGTATACAGGGTGGCATCTACAGCCGGTCCCCATTGCGTTCAGTATGGCACGATCGCGCGTTTCGGACCAGAGATCCCGCACGTATCGCCTTTGATCCGGATCCGTCCGCGCCCGCCTCCGGGCTGCAGCCGCGGCTCAATTCACAAAGCGGCGCATGCGGACGTTCATCACTATCCCCAATGCCAGAAAGGTGAACAGGATCGAACTGCCGCCATAGCTCATCAGCGGCAGCGGAATGCCGGTCACCGGCATCAGCCCGACCACCATCCCGATATTCACCGCAATCTGAAACAAAATAACCGCCACCACGCCCATAATCAGAAAGCTTCCCGGCATGTCGGAGGCCGTCTGCGCGTTCTGGATCAGGCGCATCAGGATGAGAAAATACAGCACCAGAATGCCGATCGCGCCAACAAAGCCATGCTCCTCGCAAAACGCGGCAAAGATGAAGTCCGTGTAGGGGATCGGAAGAAAGTCGCCCTGCGTCTGCGTCCCCTTGTTGGCGCCCTTTCCCCAGATCCCGCCGGAGCCGACCGCAATCAGCGACTGACGGATCTGGTAGCCGGAGCCCTTGGGATCGGAGTCAGGGTCGAGAAAACTGGTAAGTCTCGCCTTTTGATAGGGCTTCAGCAGCTTGCCGGTGCTCCATCCAATACCCCCGATCAGCAGAAAACCAAGCAGCAGGAGTCCCGCCTGCCGTACCTGAAGTCCGCCCAGGAACAGCCCGCACAGCAGGATCGGCAGGTAGGTCAGCGCTGTTCCCAGATCAGGCTGCTTCAGCACAAACAGCATCGGCACCCCGACCAGCGCGAAAGCCTTGCCAATATCCTTCCAGGTCAACGGCTTGCCGGCCAAATTCCAGAAGTAGCGCGCCATGGCAACAATGAGGACGAGCTTCACCCACTCGGACGGCTGAAAGCGGACCCCGCCGCCAAGATTGATCCAGCGCTGACCGCCAAGAACCTTGGTGCCCACCAGCTTGACCGCAACCAGCGACGCAATTGAGACAATATACGCGGGAGCTGCGGCATCGAGCAGCCGGTGGTAGTCGATAAATGAAATCAGAAACATAAGGCAGATGCCAACCAGCAGGAACTCGATCTGCTTGGCATCAAACCCGTGAAACTTCGTATGCGCGGTCGCAGACTTGATCTCGAAGACGCTCACCACCGAGAGCAGAAGAACGAAGCCGAGAAGCATCCAGTCAAAGTCGCGAAAGGAAGAGAGCCGGGGCATGCGTTGAGACTACCTCACGCCCCGCATCGCTCCGGCAGAGCCACTCCTCGCCTGAACACGATGCTCCTTCACCGCACCAGCCTCCCGTCACAGTCACCTGTCGTCATCCGCCCGCTTCCCCGCCGCCCCGCAGCTCCGCGATGATCTCCCCCGCCGCCGTCCGTGCCGCGGCTTCATCATCCGGCTTAAAGCTCACCGCTCCCACCCGTGCGTGCCCGCCGCCGCCATAGCGCTCGCAGATCGCTGAAATATTTGCCAGATCCTCCGCCGGCACCGTCGTCCACGGATTCGTCCCCACACTGATCTTCACCCGGTAGCTCGACTTCGAGAGCCCCACCGTGTACGTCGCCTCGGGGTGCAGATAGTACGGGATGAACTTGTTGGTCCCCTCCGTCGGCTGGTCCGTGATGTCGAACCGCAACACCCCCGCCTCCACCCGGGCCCGCTCTCGCAGCAGCTCTATCTGCGCGCGATGCCGCTCCAGCAGCGGTCGGAGCTGTGCCTTCACAAACTCCTGCCGCACAATCTCTCCGAGCGGCATCTCCGTCAGCAGCGGAATCAGCAGCGGAATCAGCGTCCGGTCCTCCGAGCTCTCGATCGCCAGCGTCAGCTGCATCGCCGGCTGCCCCATCCCCACCGCCGCCTCCGCGCTCTCGTACTTCGCCCCGTCCACGATATTGGCCCAGTGAATCAGCTCCGCAAGCGGCGCGGCATCCATCCCGAACCGCTCGCTCGCCACCTTCGCAATAAAGCCCGTGCACGAAATAAAGTTCGGATCAAAGAACTTCTGCTGCCTCTCCCCGCTCAGCCGCTTCTGCTCCTCGTACCGCTCAAACTCCGCCTCATCCGCCGGCGTCAGAAATGCACTCAGATGATGATCGAACCACCACGTCACCTTCGGCGAGTCCGAGTACTTGAAGTCCACCACCGCATTCTCGTCGCCCGTGAACTCCCCCGCGTCGAACGCTCCACCTGCCGTGTGCATCAGCCCGCAGTACGTAAACGCCGCCCCCGCATCCACACACTCGCGATAGAACCGCGTAAACAGCGACGCCGAACACGCTCCGTCAAAACATCGGTCATGATGCAGAACCTTCACCATCGCAGCCACAGATCCCTCACCGGCTCGCACCCCCTTTGAAAGAGCGCAGCCCGAGTCTCCAAGCATAGTGCCCTCGACCCTCCTGTCAAGCGCCGCGCTACACTAGCGAGCAACTCACACCAGACAGGATCTGCAGCGATGAGCGACAGCTCTAACATGCCTACAAACCCCTCGTTCCTCTCCGCAGACACAGATACGCCACCGCTCCGCCCGCACCCACTTCGCCGCGTCTTCTTCGGTGCCGATGATCTCCGTGCCGGCTGGAGCATCCTGCTCTACTTCGTCCTCATCACGCTGGTCGCCGATAGCGTTCGCGGTCTCTTCCACTACTTCCATCGCCTCGACCCCGATCAGGCTATGCGCGGCCTCCGTTCCCCAGAGCTGGTCATCTTCGGCGATGGTGTCCCCTTTCTCGCAATCCTCTTCGTCGTCTTCTTGATTGCACGCCTGGAACACCGTCCGTTGCGCTCCTATGGCATCGGGGTCACACCTCGCGCTTTGCCACACTTCGTCGCTGGTCTAGCCTGGGGAGCCCTCCTGCTCTCACTCCTGATCGGCATCCTCGTCGTGACGCATCTGCTCACCTTCGGCGGTCTCCAACTCTCCGGCGCAGCCATCGTTAGCAAGGGTGCCCTTTGGGCACTCGCCTTTCTTTGCGTCGGGCTGATGGAGGAATACCTCCTCCGCGGCTTTCTGCTCTTCACCCTCGCCCGCGGGCTCGCAGGTGCCATCCGCGCGGCTACCGGCTCCGCTCACGCCCGTGGCATCGGTTTCTGGCTCGCCGCCACCTTCTCCTCGTTTCTCTTCGGCTTCGGCCATAAATCCAACGCAGGCGAAAGCCCCATCGGCCTCGTCTCCGCCGGTCTCATCGGCCTCGTCTTCTGCCTCTCCCTCTGGCGTACCGGCTCGCTCTGGTGGGCCGTCGGCTTCCACGCCGCCTGGGACTGGGCGCAGTCCTTCGTCTACGGCGTCGCCGACTCCGGCCACATGGTCGCCTTCCATCTCCTCGCCGCGCGCCCCCAGGGCAGACCCCTTCTGTCCGGCGGTCTGACCGGTCCGGAGGGCAGCCTCTACGTCCTTCCCGTCATCCTCCTCATCACCATCGTCATCGTCCTCACCCTCCGCCACACCGGCTGGCCTCTCCCCGGCTCCCACGCACCCAGCCTCGATCGGGAGTAGTCCGTGACCGCACCTCGTCTCTCTCAGCCATGATCTGCGTCCGAGTCGTGGATCCTCAAGTGCACCCCCTCAGCAAACAGGTCGGCGCAACATCTGTCTCTGTTCCGCTAATCTGGAAGCAGTCGTGCGCCAAGCACCGATGATCGTCTGACCCTGTCCCTCAAACGTCAACTCCGGTCCAGACCTAACCGCCCTTGATTGAATATCTTGAGATCAAAAGCAGCCGAGGGTACGGCTGTCGTCCACGTGTCTTCGCCTGCTATGACTCACATGACGCTCTCCTGTCCTAAACTCTTCCCCATGCGGCGACTCTCCCTGCTCCTCGCGTTGCTCACCCCTCCCGCCCTCGCCCAGATTCCCGTACAGCCGCCCGCGGCTCAGACGCCACCCACCGCATCCCAACAGCCCGACACCCTCTATAGCCTCTCCACGCAGTCCAACCTCGTCTTTGTTCCCACCGAGGTCCGCACCAGGAAGGGCGATCTCATCTTTGGCCTAACCGCGGACAAGTTCGTCGTCGACGACGCCGGCAAGCCGCAACGCCTCCACCTCGAAGAAGACCTTGGCAACGACGGCCTCTCGCTCGTCGTCGTCGCCCAGTGCAGCGGCGCCGCCGCCGAAGAGCTCGCGAAGCTTCGCGGCCTCCCCACCATGCTCGACGCCCTCACCGGCGGCGCGCCCCATGAGATCGCCGTCGTCACCTACGGCGACGACCCTACCCTCGTCGGCGACTTCACCGCCGACCCCAACGTCCTCTCGACCGGCCTCGCCGAGATCAAGCCCTGCGACGAAACCCACGTCCGCACGTTCGACGCCGTCGCCTTCGCCAACAGCCTCCTCGACCGCCGCCCCGCCAGCATGCGCCATGCCATCCTCCTTCTCTCGGAGACCCGCGACCACGGCAGCCATACCGACGCCAAGCAGCTCATCGCCACCCTCGGCCGGTCTAACACGGTAGTGGACGCCGTCGCCTTCTCCCCAGGTCGCGATGAAGTCGTAGAAGAGCTCAAACACGGCGGCGGTGGCGGCATCCTCGAGATCTTTCTCCTCGCCATCAACTCCCTCCGGAAGAACGCCGCCCACGAGCTCGCCATCCTCTCCGGCGGCGAGTACAGCAACTTCACCTCGCAGAAAGGCTTCGACCAGTCCCTCAACCGCCTCGCCAACCGCATCCACAACTTCTATAACCTCAGCTTCCAGCCATCCGCCAACGCCACCGAACCCGGCTTCCACCCCCTCCACGTCACCGTCCCCGACTACCCCGACGCCATCATCCGCGCCCGCAGGAGCTACTGGTCCGGTCCATCCCCCGCCGCCAACGCCCCCGACCCCACACCCTTTTCACCCAGCCCAGGTCCGGCTTCACCCAACCCGGCCCTGCTGAACCCACCCTCCGCACCCTGACCGCCCACAGCCTCTTCGTTCGTTCCGAGCCACAACGAGAACCACAGCAAGGAAGCTCCTTCTCTACCGGGAACCCTCGCCCGCCGGGAACACGTGCTTGACGCCCTGCTCACCCCTCCACCTTCTGCCGCACCTCCGTTAAATCCAGCTCCTTCATCAGCCGATGCATCACCACGTCGCCGATCTTTCCATCATCCCGTAGCTGCACCGCCGTCCGCCGCTCCACCTGCAGCGCCTCCCGTGCCAGGTCCCGGACCCGCAGGTAGGTCTTCGCGTGAGTCTCCTCCGCCTCCTCGGCCGCAAGCACAGACTTCACCGCGTCCAGGCGATGCCGATACCGGTGCAGCAGATCCTCAAATCCATGCGCCAGCATCTCCCCACCCTCGATCTGTTTCGCCTCAAGGTAGTCGATCGCCGTCTCGAGCACCGTCCGTCGCGCCTCCATCTCCTCCTCCCGGCTCTCCGGCCGCGCCAGCCCCAGCCGCCGGATCAGCCACGGCAGACTCAGCCCCTGCACCACCAGCGTCACCAGAATCACCGCAAACGTCAGAAAGAGAATCAGGTTCCGCTGCGTAAACGGCCGGCCGCCTGACAGTACCTCCGGCAGACTGAACGCCGCCGCCAGCGCAATCACCCCCCGCATCCCCGTCCAGCCAATCACAAACACGCTCTTCGCTCCCGGCATCGGCTCCTCTTGGACGCCCGGGATGACACGCCGCAGCCAGTTCGCAAGACGCGCCGCCGGAAACATCCACACCATCCGCAGCGCGATCAGCACCACGCTGAAGACCGCCCCATACTCCACCAGCGTCCATCTGCTGTACCCGCGAATGCCCGCCAGGACATAGGGCAGCTGCAACCCGATGAGCAGAAAGACCAGCCCGTTCAGCATGAAGTTCAGACTCTCCCACCCGTTCGTAACCTGAATCCGCGACTCCGGAGACGAGAACTCCGCACTTCGCCTTCCCATATACAGTCCGCACGCCACCACCGCGAGCACCCCCGAGGCCCGCAGCTCCTCGCCCGCCAGGTACGCCACATACGGCACCACCACGCTCAACAGCATCTCGACCGGGCCGTCATCGATCCATCGCCATATCTGCGCGATCACCCAGCCCACCGCCAGCCCCACCCCGAGTCCACCCGCCATCAGCCAAAGCAACCGCAGCAGTCCCGCGCCCACCGTCGGAGTCTCTCCCGTTTCGAGCATCTGCACACCAAACTCCAGAGCCAGCAGCCCCGTTGCATCATTCAGCAGACTCTCGCCTTCGAGGATCTCTACCACCCGCGTTGGCAACCCAATCCGTGCCGCAATTGATGCTGCCGCAATCGCATCCGTCGTCGCCACCACCGCGCCCAGCACAAACCCGCTCTTAAAATCGAGCGCCGTAATGAAGTGGTCGCTCACCAGTGCCACGCCGATCACCGTAAATGCCACCAGCCCGAGCGCCAGCATCGTGATTGCAATCAGATTGTTCTGGAACTCCCGCCAGCTCGTATTCCACGCCGAGAAGTACAGCAGCGGCGGCAAAAATACGACAAACACCAGCTGCGGATTGAGCGGAATCTGCGGCATATGCGGCACAAAGCTGATCCCCAGCCCGGCGACCACCAGCACAATCGGATACGGCAGCTTCACCCGCTCCGCCATGACCGCAAATCCGGCCACCAGAACCAGCAGCAGCAGGAACACCATCTGAACCCCGTGCACGCCACCCATCTGAGCCATCTCGCCTCCTCCCAGCCAGATGCAGCATAGCAACTTCCAGTCCCCATCCTGACCCGCCAAACCGTCGCATTGGTATGCTGAGACGGATCTCGGGAGAGCCCATGCTCGACGTACATCTTCCCCATGGCAAGCTGCACGGCCTTAGGGATTTCCTGTTGCATCTATTCACCATCACGGTCGGGCTGCTGATTGCGTTAGGCCTTGAGGGCTGCGTCGAGCGCCTCCACCACCGGCATCTCGTGCATGAAGCCGAGACCGGTATGCAGCGAGAGATCGCCGGAAACGCCAAAGGCATGCCGGCCCTTCGCCAGCAGGTCAGCAGCGAACGCAAAGAGCTCGAGGCCAATCTCGCCGTTCTGCAAGCGATCAAAGACGCACCGGCCGCCAGGCACGACAAGTTTTCCGTCACTTTTCGCATGCAGAGCTTCGACGACGTGACCTGGAAGACCGCGCAGACCACCGGTGCCTTTGCCCTGATGCCCTACGCCGACGCCAACAGCTACTCCACCATCTACAGCACCCAGGCTGAAGTCGATCGTGAGCAGCGTGAGATCGTCACGGATCTCATGCGTGTCGGCTCCTTTGTCATTACAGAGAAGCCGGATGAGCAGCCAACCGCCGCGCAGATCGAAGTTATGAAGCAGCAGATCGGCATGGTGCAGTTCCGCCTCCTTCTCCTCAGCTCGTTCCTCGATAACCTTGAACGGCAGTATGCCGACTTTCTGAAAGAACATCCGGCAGTCTGATCGCCGGTTGAACGACACATCCTCCTCTGTCCGATTGTTGAAATCTGTCCGATTGTCGAACTGGTATCTTCCTTGGCTTGTCTCTTCCCCATCCTGCCTCCTGCCCACAAATCCGGCCGCCCCGACGGGGG
>CAHJWL010000026.1 GCA_903642235.1 Acidobacteriaceae bacterium
CGCTGCCGCCCAGCACCGCGCCCGCCGCCGCTCCGCCGCCCGTCGCCAGCCCCACCGCCGCCAGCGTCTCCCTCGGGTGATCCCGCCGGATCAGCGATCCCTCCCCGTCCACCTTCGTGTGCCCCGTCTGGTCCGTGTCGATCAGCTGCAGATGCGCGCTGTACCGCACCCCGTCCGGCAGCGCAATCGTCTCTGCCTCCAGGTGAATCAGCGCCACACCCGAGATCCGCCGTCCTCCATGCACCGTCGTCACCCGTCCCTCAATCACCGATCCCACCGGCATCACCACCCGCCCATCCTTCTCCACCGGCTCCGTCAGCAACGCCGTAAAGCGCGTCCCCGGCACCGTCGACGTCGTCGAGAGCTGCCCCGTCAGCCGTGCCCGCAGCAGCGTGCCCTCCCGCAGCTCACCCGGCCGATCCACCTCCGCCGTCACCACCGCCGCATCCGCCTGCGCCTCCGTCATCTCGCGTCCGCCGTGCGTCGCCGGCGTCCCCTTGGGCCCCGTGTACGGCACATACGGCCCGTACGTCTCCGCCTCGGGAGCCGCACTCTTCGGCATCACCGCCACAGCCGCCGAAGGCTTCACCGGCCGCGGTGCTTCCTCCGGCGTCGCCGCAATCACCGCCTCATCCGGATGCGACACACCCATCCGCGCCTCCTGCGCCGCCGCCGAAAGCCCCACAGGAAACACCGTAACCGCAGCCAGAGCCAAACCGGAGAGAGTCGTCGTCTTCATAGCGTCATGCCTCATTTCCTTCACGGACCGCATCCGCCACACATCCGGACCCCGGTCGTCATCCTCCACACTAGAGCCCGCCATCCTTCCTCCGCCGCCCAATCGCCGGCAGGGAATCCGCTCAGTCACCGCGCCCGCACTCCATCCCGCTGTCATCGCCCCCTGCTAAAATTCCCCTCGTGCCTGATCGTTTCCGCACCACCTTCATCGACACCATCACCACCTTCAAGGGCGACCCCATCCCCGTCGACCGCCGGCCGAAACTCAACGACCGCCTCGCCCATCGCATCGCCTCGACCTCATCCTCGCCCACCGCCTCAAGGAGCCCCATGCCCGCCGCCAGCAACCTGACCGACATCGTCTCCATCTCCGCCCGCGAAATCCTCGACTCCCGCGGCAATCCCACCGTCGAAGCCGACGTTATCCTCGAAGGCAACATCCGCGGCCGCGCCGCCGTCCCCTCCGGCGCCTCCACCGGCGAGCACGAGGCCGTCGAACTCCGCGACGACGACAAATCTCACTACCTCGGCAAAGGCGTCCTCAAGGCCGTCGATAACATCGAGAGCATCATCGCCCCCGAGCTCACCGGCATGGACGCCTCCAACCAGCGCCTCCTCGACGCCACCATGCTCCAGCTCGACAACACCGACAACAAGTCCTCCCTCGGCGCCAACAGCATCCTCGCTGTCTCCATGGCCGCCGCCCGCGCCGCCGCCCTCGCCCTCCGTCTCCCGCTCTACCGCTACCTCGGCGGCGTCAACGCCTGCATCCTCCCCACCCCCATGATGAACATCCTCAACGGCGGCTCCCACGCCGACAACAACGTCGACTTCCAGGAGTTCATGATCATGCCCGTCGGCGCCGAGACCTTCTCCGACGCCCTCCGCATGGGCACCGAGGTCTTCCACACCCTCAAAGGAGTCCTCAAGAAGCGCGGCTACTCCACCTCCGTCGGCGATGAAGGCGGCTTCGCCCCCTCGCTCAAATCCAACGAAGAAGCCGTCGACCTCATCCTCGAGTCCATCGAGCGCGCCGGCTACAAGCCCCTCGAAGACATCGCCCTCGCCCTCGATCCCGCCGTCTCCGAGTTCTTCTCCAAAGACACCGGCCGCTACACCTTCCGGAAGTCCGACAAGCGCGAACTCACCTCGGACGAAATGGCCGCCTATTGGGCCGACTGGGCCCAGAAGTATCCCATCGTCTCGATCGAAGACGGCCTCGCCGAAGACGACTGGGCCGGTTGGCGCAAGCTCACCGAGCTCGTCGGCGAAAAAATCCAGCTCGTCGGCGACGACCTCTTCGTCACCAACACCGCCCGCCTCCAGAAGGGAATCGAAGAGAAAGTCGCCAACTCCATCCTCATCAAGGTCAACCAGATCGGCACCGTCACCGAAACCCTCGAGGCCATCCAGCTCGCCCGCCGCTTCGGCTACACCTCGATCATCTCGCACCGGTCCGGAGAAACCGAAGACACCTTCATCGCCGACCTCGCCGTAGCCACCGGCGCCGGACAAATCAAAACCGGCAGCGCCTCCCGCACCGACCGCATCGCCAAATACAACCAGCTCCTCCGCATCGAAGAAGAACTAGGCCAAGCCGCCGAATTCCTAGGCGCCGAATCCATCAACTGCAGCTTGTGACGTGGAAGGTTCAATCCGAGCTGGCTAAAACAGGAGGGACGAACAGATTGCCTAAGATCCGGGAGGTGAACTTTCTTGCATCCGACAGCCGTTCGTCTCTTGCAAGATCAAGTTTGATTACTTCTGAAGCCCATCCTGGCCCGTGATCCCCGATGCAGCGCACAAAACTCTCGAGTTCTCCTACAGGAACTATGAAGATGCCAAGTGTCTCAAGTTTGTTGAACAGCTTCAGACAAGCTTGAGTGGGCTGTCCATTCGGAACATAGGCCAGTCCCGCAGTCTTCGCAAGAGACCATGGGGAAGATCTCCTTAGAACCTCCTGGATCTTCCTTTTTGCTGTCGGGGGAAACAGTGCTCCCGCAGACTGACTAAGAATCAATTCGATTTCTTTTCGAACCTCCTCAGTGCTGAGTTCAGCTTTTTTCTTATCGATAGAGGTCTTGACCTGGAGCCAGTCAGCTTCCAATACATTCCACTCTCCACCGGCGGCCTCGACGATATTGCGTAGAGGTTGCTCGGCATTTATGATGTCAAAATCAGCAACGACAGACAACGGAACATCTAGGCTTCTCAATGCTCGGATAACTACAGGCAGTCTGCCTTTACCTCCGCAATGTGTAAAAAGAATGTCGGTTCTGCGCTGTTCGGGACCAGCGGCTTCAGTGATTGAATCTGTTACAGCCGAGTAGAATCTGCAGTCAGCGTCGGATTCGCACAGGACCACCTTCTCGTGAAACAGTCCGTCGAAGATGTTTGAGTAACGGAGCAGGGGATCGCTCCACACGTTTGTTATCTCTGCACTATTTAGTTCTTTAACTAGGGTGTCATCTCCAGATCGAC
The DNA here is from genome assembly GCA_903642235.1 of Acidobacteriaceae bacterium. GTDB lineage: Bacteria > Acidobacteriota > Terriglobia > Terriglobales > Acidobacteriaceae > Edaphobacter. The sequence continues at coordinate 3,220 of CAHJWL010000026.1, forward strand.
GAAGCCGGATAACCCTGATATGCGGGTTCTTCGAGTCGAGTGCCCCCCGAAGGATGTCGGCACTATGGGTTGCGAGGATCAGTTGTCGTTCGCGGCCTCGATCTTTCGTCAGAATGGCTCCAAGATGTCGAGCCTGAGGTGGGTGCAAAAACGCCTCGGGTTCATCAACAAGGAGCAGACTTTCGCGCCCTGTCAACGCGAAGAGGAGAATACCTAAGAAGCTACGCATTCCGTCGCCTTGTGTTTCTACGTTTGCAAGCTTCTCGAGCTCAAGTATGTACCGATGACTTACGCGATCTTCGCCTGCCCGTGGTATTGGCCGAGAGCCTATGAGAAGAGGGACCGTGCTTCCGGCATTTCTGTGTACAACTACATCTACGCCAAATGCTTTTCTGAATTCGGCACTTACTTCATGTTCAAGTTCATCATTTCGCTGCAGTAGGTGTATCGGGTGACGTGGATTCTCCTTAGTAAATGAGACGCTGCTTTGTGCATTAGCCGCTCTCAGCCGGTCCTCTGTCGACAACAGGTTGCAGAAGAAACCGCCTAGTGTGCGTAAAGAAGAGGTGCCCTGACTCCAAGGAAAGGTGACATCTTCAAGGCGAATACCATTGTTAAGCATTTGGTAGATGTAGTTGCCTGGGTAATTTTCTTTGACGGGGATATTATCAGCAAGCCATGCCTTCAGATCGTCAACTGAACCCTCTTTAGCGATCTCAATGGTTTTTACTACGGCGCTGGATGTGTCCGGATTTTTAAACCGTTCATCTATCGAACGAAGTGTGGCACTCTTACCGCTATTATTCGGACCTACAATGATGACTACATCCTTAGGACCCAACGTTACGGCCGTTCCTCCAGAAAAAGTAATCTGATTAAGCCAGACTCGAACTTTCATTAAGGCCTCCACGTCTGGATCATACCTAGGCTGCTGACGCACCTTTCACAAGCCTTTAAAGGCTGGTGGCCCAGCCTTCACCAACCACAAACTCCTCAGTACCCCATCCTTCGCAACTCCAATACCAAGTGTGGGACGTGAGGACACGAGACAGGCTGCCCACCATCCCTTCGGGCTGGTGGGCTGGTGGACCACCCTTCATCAATACAAACCCCTTGGTGGCTGGTGGCCCACCGTCCACCAACCCCAAACCCTCGGTGCCCCATCCTTCGCAGCCCCACCGCGAAGGGTGGGACGTAAGACAAGAGATAGCCGGGTGCACCCCCCCTCCCCATCCATTCTCCATAGTCGCAACACTACGTTCCGCGTACCCTCATGGACAGCTCGCGCATCACCGGGCCCCGGAGCGCCGCGCCATCCCTCCCGTCCGGAGAGCCCCGTGCCCCCTCACCGTCCCCACCCCGTCTCACCTCCCGCACCTCCTCGCCGCCGCCCTCGCCCTTGCCTGTCTCCTTCCGCTTCGCCGGGTGCACCAGATCTCGCCTCTGCGATGTTGGTCTCCCAACTCGGCAACCTCCAAACCCTGACCACCAACACTCGCCTCCCCGCCACCCCGAAGGCCGGGTGCCCATCCATGACCCCGTCATGGGTGGGCCATCGGCCGCCAGGCCGACCCATCCACCGAAGATCCAAACCCCCGGGCTACCGCGCCATCCCCCGCCGCGGTAGCTCCAGCAACTCCTTCACCACCCCCGACAGCCGCCCGAAGTCATCCTTCATCTTCACCGCGAGCGACCGCTCATCCCCCACACCCTCCCGCTGCTCCGCCAAGAACAGCAGGTTCGTCAGGCTCTGCAGCGGATTGTTGATCTGGTGTGCCAGCTCATTCGCCATCGTCGCTGTCGCCGTCGCCCGCGCCTGCTCGACCAACCTCGCCTGCTGCCGCTGCTGCCGGATCCCCGCCGCTGCAATGCTCGCCAGCACCTGCATGAGCCGCAGGTCCTCGATGTCGAACGCCTCCGTCCGCCCATGCGCGATCACAAAGATCGTCCCGCGCATTTCATCTATCTCCCAAGGCAGCAGGATCCCGTCCATCACCTCCGCCGCCTCCACCCCCAGGATGTCGAAGAACCGCTTTCCCACCCGGAAGTGCTGCGGCGCCCTCCGGTGCAGGCACACCGTGCAGGCGCTCGGCTCGCGCGGCAGCATCGCATCCAAAAACGTCGTGTACACCCCCGCCGTGGCTACCCACTGATAGTAGAGCTCCTCCGTCCTCTCGTCGCGCTCCATGCTGATGCCCGCGCTGTCCGCCCCGCACATCGCCACCGCCGCGTTCGCCAGCTCCTGCAGAATCGTCTCCGGCGTCTCCACAAAGCATCGCGCCAGCCGGTCCATCCCCCGCATCTGCGCCGTGTCGTCCCGCTCTCGTCGCGGCCGGTTCGCCAGCCTCGAGAGATCGGCCAGGTCCACCACCTCGAGGCCCGACTCCAGAAGCTCTTCCTCTGTTTTGATCATCGGTCCAGTCTCCGCGGGACACATCTCTGTGAAAATCAGCCTACCAAAACAGGCCTCTCGTTTGGCGTAGTCACTCGCGCCCATCCTCTACACTCAATCCAGAAGCAAGCAGGGAAGCCCGGCGCACCACGCCGGGCTTTCTTCGTTAACCTCCACACCCAAAGGAGCCACACCATGCGCACATCTATCCGAATCCACCACACCCGTCCCGCCGCCACCCTCCCCGCTCATGAGCTGGCCGCCCGCCGTCGCCGCACCCGCACCGAGCGGCCCATCGCCTCCGCCAGCCCCCGACCAGGCCGCCGGCCCACTCCATCCCCCAGCCCGGACGCCCTCCGCAAAACCGCCGACACCCGCTTCCCAACCACCCGCGTCACCCTTACCTAAAGAGGACGCGTTAGCACCTTCGCCCCCCCCCCCCTCGGCACGCCTTCACCCGTCTACCTTTGCTCATCCACCCTTTGCTCATCCACCCTTTACTCCATCCACCCTTTTTGTTGTCATCCCGTAGGGATCTGCTTCTCTGCTTTGCGTTCTCTGCCGTGTCTTTACCTTTCTGCCTTGCCCTT
>CAHJWL010000027.1 GCA_903642235.1 Acidobacteriaceae bacterium
GAGAGCCAGGCGAAGAGGAAGAGGCCGATGGGCAGGAGGAAGACGGCGGGGAGGGCGGGGACGAGGCGGTGTTCTTGGGCGCGGAGGCCGTGGGCGGGACAGCCGTGGCGGGCGCGGACGGAACGAGCGCGGCGGGCGGGAAGATCGCGGACGCGGGCCGCGACGGGATGGTGCTTCGGAATACGGGACGCAGGATGCGGGAACCGGCTCTGTCGAGGTCTATTCTGCCGGCCAGAACGCGTTGAGCACGGACGAGGTCGAGGCGGTGCCGGAGGTTGAGGCGGTCGTACTGCCGGGTGAGCGGATCCGGAAGTACCGTGATCCGGCGGAGGTAGCCGCGGAGGACGCGGTCCGGCGGCAGACGATGCCGGTATTCGAGACTGCGGCGGCGAGTGTGCCGGCAGTGGAGATTGTGGGCTGGGACGGCGGCGCGGTGTTGCCGGGCGAGACGCTGTCGCGGCATCGCGGACGGGAGGCGGGAGCGCAGGAAAGCCGGCGCGATGGTGGCCGGAGTGCCAGTGCCGCCGATGGCCGGCGGGATGGAGGCCGGAATGCCAGTGCAACCGATGGCCAGCGCGATGGTGGCCGGGGACGTCGCGGGGATTCACGGTCGGCTTCGCTGCAGCCGATGGATTTGAAGGTGTATGCGACGGGTGCGGCGCTGACGCCGGTGGTGGTTCAGGAACTGGCGGGGGTGGACGAGAATGTTGCGCCGACGCCGATCCCGGATGTGGAAGAGATTGCGGCGGCAGCGGTGCCAGAAGAAACGGGTGGGCTGACGCAGCACCCAGCGCATGCGGATGAGGGTGCGGCGGTGGGGCCGGTGGTGGAGATGAGTGCTGCCGGTGCGGCGGAACCGGAGATTGCGGCGGCGTCTGCTGTTGCCGCAGAGTCTGTCGTTGCTACGAAGCCCGTCGTTTCCGCAGTGCCGGCTGAGTATGAGCCCGCGGAGGGGGATGCGGCGTCGCTGGGCGATGCGGGGCGGCGGGAGTATCGGCGGCTGGAGCGGAAGCCGGAGGAGGTTGCGCCCGCGGCCGATACGGAGACGCTGGCTGCGGAGCCGGACGCGACGACGTACGATTTACAGTCGCGCGGCGCCGAAGTGCAGGGGTCGACGGTGCTGCCGGATGAAACGTTTCCGAACGCGGTGCCGCTGGATCTGGGGACGGAGCCGGCGACGCTGGAGGCTGAACGTGCCGCCGGAGATGCGTCAGAGTTCGCAGTGGAGGGCGAGGCCGGGCATGAGTTCACGGTGGTTTCCGGTGACGGCGCGATGGTCTCGGAGACGGTGTTGGTGAACGACGAGGTCCATTTGCCGGCTGCGCAGGACGCGGACGAGCCTGTGGATGTGGAGATAGAACCTGTGGCTGCGGAAGCGGCGATGCAGTCGGGGGTGCTGCTGGAGCATCACGAGGTACGGCCGATCCGGTTCGATGCAGGCTTTGATGCGGGGTTAGAGGAGCCGAAGGATGTGCTGACGCCGGAGGACGAGGAGCCGATGCACGACGGCGCGCTGGTAGCTGAGCCGTTCGCCGGGCCGCTCGCCGGGCCGCTCCCCGAAACGGGGGAGACGCCGGTGCCGCAGGTGCATGCGTATGGCGATGGCGACCTGGAGGAGGAAGAGGTCGACGGGGATGAGTTTGAGTTTGACCTTGCCGTGGCGTCGGTGGAAGAGGATGAGTTCGAGGACTACGAAGAGGAGACGCTGGACGGCACGGACGGGCTCGACGCGGTGATGGAGGAGATGTCGCTGGAGAACGACGGCGGCGAGGACGGAGAGGAAGAGGCCGGCGAGGCCTTTGAGGAGGAGCCGGCGTACCAGGCGGAATCGGCTGCGGGTGGGTTTACCGTGGAGGATTTCGGCGGGGAGCCGGCGGAGGTTGCGGAATCGACCGCAGGTACGGGTGAGCGGCGACCGCGGCGCGAGGGTGGCCGGGATGGGCGGCGCGGCGGGCGCGACCGGGAACGGCGGCCGGGTGGTGGTTTCCGGGGTGGCGCGAGTGCGGCTGCGTCTGGCGATCGCGACCGGGGGCGTGGGCGCGGGCGGCAGAGTGTGCAGACGATGGACCTGCCGGCGATCAACGAGCTGCTGAAGCCGGGGCAGGAGGTGTTGCTGCAGATTGCAAAGGAGCCGATCGCGAAGAAGGGTGCGCGGGTGACGTCGCACATTGCGCTGCCGGGGCGGTTCCTGGTGTTTATGCCGACTGTGAACCATACGGGTGTGTCGCGGAAGATTTCTTCGGATGAGGAGCGTCGGCGGTTGAAGACGATCCTGCTGTCGGAGAAGGGGGATGCGCAGGGTGGATTCATTGTGCGGACGGCCGCGGACGGGGCGAGCGAGGAGGAGTTGCGGAATGACCTGCGATTCCTGATCCAGTTGTGGCAGGACATCAAGGCGCGGTCGGAATCGTCGAAGGCGCCGGCACTGATCTATCACGATTTGAGCTTGATCGAGCGGATTCTGCGGGACCAGGTGACGGACAACTTTTCGGCGATCTGGGTGGATACGGAAGCGGAATACGAGCGGGTGCTGCGGTTCCTGCAGCGGTTCCAGCCGTCGCTGGTGCGCCGGGTGAAGCTGTACACGAAAGAGACGCCGCTGTTCGAGCATTTTGGCGTGACGCCGGAGATCGATAAAGCGCTGAAGAGTAAGGTGTGGCTGAAGTCCGGTGGGTCCATCGTGATCGACCAGACGGAGGCGCTGGTGGCGATCGACATCAACACGGGCAAGTACGTGGGGAAGACGGCGCGGCTGGAAGACACGATTTTGAAGACGAACCTGGATGCGATTCCGGAGATTGTGCGGCAGATCCGGCTGCGGGACCTGGGCGGAATCATCGTGATCGACTTTATCGATATGGATGACCGGCGCAACCGGGCGAGGGTGATGCAGGTGCTGGAAGAGGAGCTGAAGAGCGACCGGGCTCCGTCGAAGGTGCTGCCGTTCAACGATTTTGGGCTGGTAATTATGACGCGGAAGCGGGTGAAGCAGAGCCTGGAGCGGACGTTGTGTATTCCCGATCCGATTACCGATGGAACGGGGATGATCAAGTCGCCGATTACGGTGGCGAACGAGATCTACATCGAGATGCGGAAGATGCAGCGGCATTTTGAGAAGCCGGATGTGTTGCTGCGCGTGAACCCCGAGGTGGTGAAGACGCTGAAGGCGAATGGCGGCAAGCGGCTGCAGGAGCTGGAAGAGATGACGCGGAAGACGATCCTGGTGAAGAGCGATCCGGCGATCAGTCCGGAGCAGTTCGACATCCACTAGGAATTGTGGACGGCAGCTGCAGATCGTGCGGCTGCCTTTCAGCAACGAAATTTCGCGCCCGATGCCGTTGGGTGTCGTCTGAAATGGCGCGGCACTCGTCCCACAACTTAGAACGGCGGGTGGGGTCTGCAACGATAACGCACGCCGCTGTTGTGATGAGGTTTGTTTCTGATGAAGGTTTCGACTTTGTTTTCGTTTTCTCGTGCCGTGTGGAGCGGCGTTGCTTTGGCTGCGCTGGGAGTTGCGGCGCCGTTGCTGCATGCGGCGATGCCTGCAGAGCCTGATGCGTTTGCGAGCTCGCCGTTCCGGCTGGATACGGCTGCGGTATCGACGGATGCGTTCCGGTACCAGACGGTGGGTGTGAGCAGCAGCGCGGACGATGCGATTGCGGACGAGCGGGAGGCGCTGAGTGGCGAGGGGGCAGGCGCGGGTGCAGGAACTGCGCCGTCGGGCCGGAGGCGGAGTTATGGTCGGTCGCGGTATGAGGACCGGCTGCATAACTCGGATGGTTCGACGCGGTATGCCTTTGTGGCGGGCGCGGGATTGAATACACCGGTGGCAAATACGGGCAAGTTTTACACGCCGAGTTATGACGTAATTGCGGGTGGCGGCTATAACTTCAACAAGATGTTCGGTGTGCTTGCTGAGTTCCATTACGACCACCTGGGAGTTACTGGTGGTGCGATCAATGCCGAGTACAACAACCTGCTGGCACTGGGAGCGACAACCGACGATCTGGCGGGATTCGATGCGAACGCACATATTTACGCGATCACGGTGAACCCGGTGGTGACGTACACCGGGGATCGCAGCCGGTTTGGAGCCTATGCAACGGCGGGTGTGGGGTATTACCATAAGTCGACGAATTTTACTTTGCCGAGTTATGGCACGGTGTGTGACTACTTCTGCTACACCTATGCGAGTAACTACAATGTCGACAGCGCGTCGGCGGGCGGGTTCGGTGTAAATGGCGGATTGGGGTTGACCTACAAGGTATCTGAATTTTCAAGCGAGCGGCTGTTTGTGGAAGCACGGTATAACTGGATCAGTATCAGCAATTCAAATAACCAGGATGTGTTTCAGTACAACCGGAGAAATACGGAGTACATTCCGATTGTGGCGGGCATCCGGTTTTAATCAGGGCAGCTTTGTGGCAGGGCGCACCTTTCGCGGGTGCGCCTTTTTGCGTTTTGGAGAGGGTTCCGTGTGTGGTTCCGGAGGCGCCGGGAGTGCGATGTTTGCCGTAGGTTAGAGGCTGGTGCGCTGCATGGACGGCGTTCCTTTCAGGTGGTGCGACGTTGTGTGTGTGGCGGGTTGCTGGATCGATCGCTGTGGTTGCGTGCGGGATCGGCTTTGTAGCGACGGGGTGTGCCCAGACGGCGCACGCTGCTGAGCCGCCGTTGGCGTCTGCCGATGCGGCGGCGGAGCAGATGTTCCAGCGGACGGGATCGACCGGGCTGGTGATGGTGGTGGTGCGGGGCGACGAGGTGTGGATGGGGAGCTATGGGCAGACTGCGCCGGGATCTGGGCAGAAGCCGGCGGCGAACTCACTGGTGCGATTGTGCAGCCTGTCGAAGATTCTGGCGACGGATTTGCTGGTGAAGCTGGCGGTGGACCATGCCGTGAGCTTTACGGACCCGTTGCAGAAGTTTGCGCCGGTGGGGCCGAATGGAGAGCCGGTGAAGGTGCCGGTGTTGACGATTCGGGGACCGGCGGAGCGGGCGGTGACGCTGGGCGACCTGGCGACGCATACGGCGGGGCTGCCCCGGGAAATTGCGTATCCGCCGATGGGGATGGCGCATTTCACATTTCCGGATGAGGCGTTCCGGTGGCAGTGGCTGCCGAAGTTTCGGCTGCGGACATCGCCGGGGATGGCGGCGCACTACTCGAACGTGGGATTCGACCTGCTGGGAGATGCGATGAGCGGGGTGAGCGGAAAATCGTACGCACAGCTTTTCCGGGAGCGGACGGCGGTGCCGCTGGGGCTGGTGGATACGACGCTGACGCCGACGGCGGGGCAGTGTGAGCGGCTGATGGGCGGGGCGCGGGAGCCGCTGCAGTGTACGGACACGCAGGCGGCGGCGGGGTCGGGCGGGATG
>CAHJWL010000028.1 GCA_903642235.1 Acidobacteriaceae bacterium
CCCCCCCCCCCCCTTCTAAGCCCTCCTCCCGCCTCCCAGGGTACTTCCGTGCGTCTGCCCAGGTGATCGACCTGCGCTCTCCGCCATATACTCCTCCCTCAGGAGCCCTCCCCATGCCCCGCACCACCCTCGCTCCAACCCTCGTCATCTCTGCCGCCCTCCTCCTCTCCGGCTGCTCATCCTCCACCTCCACACCTCCTGTCTCCACCACCCCACCTCCGGTCGTCCCAACACCTACCCCCGCCCCCGCCGCTACCACCCCCGACGTCACCACCTACCACTACGACAACACCCGGCAGGGCCTCAACGCGCAGGAGACCACTCTCACCCTCGCCAACGTCGCCAGCGCCACCTTCGGCCTGCTCGGCACCTACCCCGTCGACGGAAAAGTCGACGCCCAGCCTCTCTTCGCCGCCAACCTGCCCCTCGCCTCCGGCGCCGTCAACGCGCTCTTCGTCGCCACCGAGCACGACACCGTCTATGCCCTGAATGCCGCCACCGGCGCCCAGCTCTGGAAGTCCTCCGTCCTCGCTGCCGGTGAAACTACCTCCGACCCTCGCAGCTGCGACCAGATCACTCCCGAGATCGGCATCACCTCCACCCCCGTCATCGATCGTGCAGCCGGCACCCACGGCGCCATCTTCGTCGTCGGCATGAGCAAAGACGCCGCCAGCCACTACCATCAGCGCCTGCACGCCCTCGATCTCCTCTCCGGCGCCGAGCTCCCCGGCAGCCCCACCGAGATCACCGCCACCTTCCCCGGCACCGGCGAAAACAGCTCCAACGGCCACGTCGTCTTCGATCCCGCGCAGTATGCCGAGCGCGTCGGCCTCACCCTCAGCAACGGCACCATCTACACCGCCTGGACCAGCCACTGCGACATCCAGCCTTACACCGGCTGGGTCATCGGCTTCAACGAAACCACCCTCGCCCAGTCCACCGTCCTCAATCTCACCCCCAACGGCAGCGAAGGCGCGGTCTGGATGAGCGGCTACGGCCTTGCCGCCGACTCCGCCGGCGCTCTCTACCTGCTCGACGCCAACGGGTCCCTCGACCCCGGCTTCACCCCCGCCGGCTTCCCCAGCCAGAACGACTTCGGCAACGCCATCCTCAAGCTCTCCACCACCTCCGGCCTCGCCGTCGCCGACTTCTGGGAGCCCTTCAACACCAACGCCGAGTCCGACGCCGACGTCGATCTAGGCTCCGGCGGCGCCATGCTCCTCCCTGACCTCACCGACGCCTCCGGGACCGTCCGCCATCTTCTCGTCGGTGCCGGCAAAGACCGCAACATCTATGTCGCCGACCGCGACAATCTCGGCAGGTTCAACGCCTCCGGCAACACCAACCTCTACCAGGAGCTCGCCAACGCCCTCCCCAACGGTGCCTGGTCCGGCCCCGCCTTCTTCAACAACACCGTCTTCTACGGCGGTCAGAATGACGTCCTCCGTGCCTTCACCATCACCAACGCCAGGCTTTCGACCGCCCCCCCCAGCCAGTCCGCTACCCCCTTCCCCTACCCCGGCGCCACCCCCGCCGTCTCCGCCAATGGCATCACCAATGGCATCGTCTGGGCCCTCGAAAGCTCGACCTCCGCCCCCGCCGTCCTCCACGCCTACGACGCCTCCAACCTCGCCCACGAGCTCTACAACAGCAACCAGGCCCCCAACCACCGCGACGCCTTCGGCACAGGCAACAAGTTCATCACCCCTGTCATCGTCAACGGCCAGGTCTTCGTCGGCACCCCCAACAGCGTCGCCGTCTTCGGCCTCCTCCCCGGCAAATAAGTGCGCCTGCCGTCTGGATGACTGGAGCGGCACACCGCCCTTTATCGTCAACACAGCGACGCCCACAGCGGCCTCCTGTACAGTAGCGGCATGGTTGACACCGGTCTCATCACCCAGCAGCTCCGCGCCAAGGGCTACACCGTCGAGCACGTCGAAGCCGTCTCCGAAAATGCCGGGAACTGGATCTTCATCGTTGATGGCGAATCCCTCGATCTCGAAGCCGCTCGCGCCCTTCTGGAAGACGACGACACCATCAGTTAGCCTCTGTTGGCAGCGGCACTCGTCTTCATCGCGCATCCTGCCAACACACGTGCGGAGAGAATCTACGCGTACAGCGGTCGCCGCACCTCGGCCCACACCATCGTTGCACCCACGGTCAGCAGCAGCGCTCCCGCCCCCAGAAACACACCATCCCACAACGCGTGATTGCCATTCTGGACCACGTGGTGCACCTGCAGGATCTGGTGGTCGAGCGTCCCTTCGACCACGTTGAACAGGCCCCACCCTCCCAGCAAAGACCCGGTCAGCAGCGGTCCCGTGGGCACCGTATTGCGGTGTCGCGCCGTGTGCCACAGCAGCCCGATCCCTGCCGCCGTCACCATCCATGTAAACGCATGGAAGAGCCCGTCCCAGAACATATTCACCTGCTCGTTCACCAGGCTGTCCCGCGGCACCGTATTCGACAGCATGTTATGGAGCTGCAGGATCTGGTGGAACAAAATGCCGTCCACGAACCCACCCATGCCGATCCCCAGCAGTACCCCGGCCGTCACAGCCGCGCGCAAACCGCCCGCATCCCCCATCACATCCACCCTGCTTCCCATCCACCACTCCGTCCCCGCGCCACTTCAGGCCGCCCTCATCACGCACCGGATTTTGTCGCCGCCGCAGCGGGGACTGGCAGGCCGAAATACAGCCCCGCCGCAGCCGCGGCAAACACCGGAAACGGTGCCAGCAGTCTCGCCGCCAGCCAAAGAAAATGGCCGTCGAATATCCCGCTCCGCACCGCATGCCCCGCTGCCGAGTCACACACCGTGCATGCCCGCGCAACGGCCGCGCCGGCAATGACCGGAACCACTCCTATCCATCTGAGTTCCCTTCTGCTCCGCATACGCTCCCGCCTCCTCGATCTCTCATCCCGCCGCTCCGTTTGCCTTCGCTCCTGCACCCATGCCCGTCACTCCCTGTCGCGCAGCACCTCATGCCTGCTCCTCGCCACCCGCCGCCGCTCCATGCACCCGCCACCGCTCCATGCACCCGCCACCCGCTCCATGCACCC
>CAHJWL010000029.1 GCA_903642235.1 Acidobacteriaceae bacterium
TAGAATTCCCGATTGGCTGGAAGGCGAAAGCGATACAAGTCGGAGACGGCTTGTATGGTGAACGATCAGCAGGTAAAGCGACTCTGGCGGCTGGCAGGGCAGAGATTGTCGTTAGAGAGAATGTCAGCGAAGGCGGGCATGGACCCGAAGACAGCGCGAAAGTTCCTGTTGGACCGGCGTCTTCCCAGCGAGATGCACCAAAAACACACGTGGCGAACGCGACCGGATCCATTCGCCGATAAGTGGGAAGAGATTCGGCAACTGCTCGCCATCGAGCCAGGCCTGCAGGCGAAAACGATCTTTGAGCATCTGCAGCAAGTGCATCCTGGCCGGTTCAGTGATGGACAGGTTCGGACCTTGCGGCGCCGGATCAGTTATTGGCGAGCGACCGAAGGGCCGCCAAGAGAAGTGTATTTCGCGCAGGAACATCGTCCAGGGGCGTTGTGCGAGTCGGACTTTACGCACTGCCGGGAACTAGGCGTGACCATCAATGGCCAGGCGTTTCCGCATTTGATCTATCACTTCGTCCTGACTTATTCCAACTGGGAGACAGGAAGCGTCTGCTACTCGGAGACATTCGAGAGCCTCAGCGAGGGACTGCAGAATGCATTTTGGCAACTGGGCGGCGTTCCGCTGGAACATCGAACCGACCGGCTGAGCGCAGCCGTGAACAACCTCAGCGACGCCAAAGAGTTCACACGACCTTATGAAGGTCTGTTGAGGCATTACCGGATCAACGGTCAGAAGATCCAAGCTGGCCAGGCGAATGAAAACGGTGATGTGGAACAGCGGCACTATCGTTTCAAGCAGGCCGCAAGTCAAGCATTGATGATGCGGGGCAGCCGCGACTTTTCGGCGGTGGATGCCTATCAACTGTTCATAGACCAGTTGTTCGGGCGGTTAAATGCCGGACGGCGGGAACGATATCTGGACGAGGTGGCGCAGCTGCGGTCGCTGCCCGAACACCGACTCGATTCGGTGAGGCGGGAACGGGTGCGAGTCAGTCCGGGAAGTCTGGTGACGGTTCATCGCAACTGGTATTCGGTGCATAGCCGATTGATCGGGGAGATGGTCGAAGCGCGGACTTATCCCAGCACGGTCGAGATCTGGTACGCCGATCGGAAAGTGGAAGAACTGCCGCGCTTACGAGGCCGAAGCAAGCACCGGATCGATTACAGACACATCATCGATTGGCTGGTTCGCAAGCCGGGAGCCTTTGAAAACTATCGCTACCGGAGCGATTTGTTTCCGACTAGCTGGTTCCGTGTAGCCTACGATGCGTTGCGTGAGGAGCAAGGCCCGAAGCGGGGTGCTCAAGAATATCTGGCGCTCCTGTTATTAGCGGCCCGCCGCGGGGAAGCAAGGGTAGAAGGAGCCATTCGTTTTTTGCTCGGCAGTCAGCAAGCTCTGAACGCTGAGGAAGCATCTCGATTGACCGAGGACAATGCTCCCGTCCCCGTAACTACCATCGCGATTGACCCTGTCTCGCTCACGGTGTTCGATGACCTTCTGACGAGGGAAGAGACGGCGGCATGACGACCGATATCGTAGACGTGAAAGCAGCGCTCACCGAGGGCCTGACGGAACTGCGCTTGCCCACGGTAAAGCGGATCTATGAAGAATCGGCGCGTTTCGCGGAGCGTGACACGCTCAGTTATGAACGCTACCTCTTAGATCTGGTCACTCGTGAAAGTCAGGATCGCCAGCAGAAGCGGATCGAACGGTTGCTGCGTGCCTCGCGCATTCCGGCAGAAAAAGCGCTGGTCAACTTCAACTTGAAACGGATACCGCCGAAGGTGGCGCTCTTAACCAAGGCGCTCATCGAAGGAGAGGTGCTGGACCGGCGTGAAAACGTGCTGGCTTTCGGAAATCCTGGGAGCGGCAAGACGCATCTTCTGTGTGCGATTGGGCAAGAACTGATAGCTCGCGGCCGGCGCATGTACTTCACGACCTCGGCCCTTTTGGTGCAGGATCTGCTGGTAGCGAAACGAGACCTGAAGCTGAGCCGGTTCATCAAGAAGCTGGCTCACTTCGAGGGTCTTATCATCGACGATCTCGGGTATGTGCAACAAAGCCGGGAAGAGATGGAAGTACTCTTTACGTTGCTGGCGGAACGGTACGAACGTGGCAGCGTATTCATCTCCAGCAACCTGCCGTTTTCGAAATGGGAAGGGGTATTCAAGGATCCTATGACCACGGCGGCAGCGATAGACCGCCTAGTCCATCACTGCGTCATTCTCGAGCTCAACATCCCGAGCTATCGGGTGGAACAAGCCAAAAAGGCAAAAGAAGAGGCATAGACAACTCAAGAAGGCGGTGGAAATGGCGGTCTGTGGAAAGCAAAACCCGCTTCCCACAGACCTTGGAAAACGCTCCGCGTTTCCCACATTCCCACCGCCTCTGCCACGGGTATTCTCTCTCAAAAAAAAAGGAATAATAATTGTCCGCGAAAGGAAAAATACTTGACCTTGATCACTCCATCGTCCAAACCGTTTGCCGGAACGTCAAACGCTGGCATGGCGGTGATCAG